>NZ_CATKPQ010000060.1:0-292318 GCF_949768005.1 Pseudomonas sp. IT-347P | reverse complement strand
ACGGTCGAGTGCCGTCGGCGAGGCATCGGTTTCGATGACCACGTCATTGACGTTATCAACGTAGTAACTGTCGAACCCACCGCCGCCGATCATGGTGTCGGCACCGAGGCCGCCGTCCAGGGTGTTGGTCTGGTCGTTGCCGGTCAAGGTATTGTCGAGGTTGTTGCCGGTGCCGTTGAGTGTGCCGAGACCGGTCAGCGCGAGGTTTTCTACGTTGGCGCCCAAGATAAAGGACACCGAGCTGCGTACGGTGTCGATTTCACTGGCCAAGGTGCTGGTTTCGGTAACCGTGTCGCCGATGTTGTCGACGATATAGGTGTCGTTGCCGGCGCCACCTATCAGGGTGTCCGCGCCCGTGCCGCCATCGAGGGTATTGTCCCCGGATGTACCGATCATCGTGTTATTGAAGGCGTTGCCAGTGCCGTTGAGGTTGGCGGAACCGATCAGGGTCAGGTTTTCGAGGTGAGCACCGAGCACATAGTCGATAGACGCGATGACGCTGTCGACCCCCATGTTCGGGTAGTCGTAGATCGTGTCCCCGGCATTGTCGACGTAGTAGGTGTCGTTGCCGGCGCCACCGTACATAGTGTCCGCACCGGCATTGCCATTGAGTATGTTATCCAGTTCGTTGCCGTAGAGAATGTCATCGAAATTCGAACCGATGGCGTTTTCGATCTTGGCACCATAGGCGATTGCCAGACCATCTCTGAGCAGGCCCAGCGACGGCCCGACAAATGCCTGGCCGATCTGACTGAAGGTGCCCTCACCCAGATTGAGTGTTACGGCGGCCAATTGGTTACTGGCGTCGAGGGTGTCGATGCCACCAGCGTCCCAGATCGTCTCGAAAATCGACTGGTCTGGCGCCCAGGAGTAGACATTGTTACCGGTCTGCCACTGCATGTTCGCGCCATACAGGCTCTGAATCGCCAGGATGTCGAGCAGCATCGGCGTGGTCGGCTGATAGGAATAGTTGCTGTTGTAGCTCATCACTGTGTAATGAACATCGTCCAGCGCCGAGTCCAGCAGCGTCTTGTTGCTCGAGCTGACATCGAATGGATGCTTGAGCCCGAGCGTGTGTCCGATTTCGTGGACAAAGGTCAGGTAGTCGTAGGTGCCTTTACCCGGATTCGGATCGTTGGTCTCCGGGCCGATCCAGACATCGCCGGCGGTTGGATTGTTGGCCGGGAAGTAGCCCCAGGCAGCCGTCTGGTCATCCATCAACCGATAGCCACCAAATCGAAGGTCACCAACGTTATTGATGTCATCGCTGGTCAATGTGAAATTGAGATTGGCAACCGCGCTCCAGGAGGCCAGGGCATTGACCACTGCTGTTTTCTGTCCGGCTGTCAGCTCATATAGCGCGTTGTATTCATTATCCGGGCTGTAGTTAATAGCGAAGTACGACGTACCGGGCGCCATGAAGCTATAGCTGAGGCTGGTCGGGCCTTGGGAAGGCCAGTTGGCGCCCAGCCAATAGGTGCCGGACAGCAGGCTGTCGGCGTACTTGTTGCCGGTTAACGACGAAGGAAACGCAATTGAGTACGACAGTGGAGTAGGCATGGACTTTCCTGAATGCGATGCGGCCCTTCCTGATGCGACCGCTACAAAAGAAATCGATTTTGCACGAGTTTTTGTCTGTTTGACATCATTGGGCCACTATTTCTGATTGGTGGCGCCAAATTACTGGCCTGGCGTTATATATCGACGAATGCGCTAAAATCCTGAGCCACGGTTGTATCCGTCTGTCGAGGATTTTCATGTCTACGCTCGCGCCTTCGCTCATCCGCGAAACCTTCCCGGTTGGGCCTTTGCAGTGCAACTGCACCATCATCGGCGACCCGATCACAAAAAAAGCCATCGTCGTCGACCCGGGCGGCCATCCAGACCTGATCATGGCGCGTCTCGATGCGCATGGCCTGAAAGTCGTCAGCATCATTCACACCCACGCGCATCTCGATCACTTCCTCGCTTCCGGGCAGATGAAGGAAAAAACCGGTGCGACCCTGCATCTGCACAAGGAAGACCAGTTCCTCTGGGACAACCTCGAAATGCAATGTCAGATGTTCGGTGTGCCGTATACACCCGTGCCATCACCAGATCGCTGGTTGAGCGACGATGAAGAACTGGCCTGCGGCTGCGGTGTAGCGCTGCACACGCCGGGACATACACCCGGTTCCATGAGCTTTTGGTTTTCCGAGGCTAAGCTGTTGATAGCCGGCGACACGCTGTTTCGTCGCGGCGTAGGACGCACGGATTTGTGGGGCGGCGATCAGGCGACCATCGTGCGTTCGATCAAGCAGCGGCTTTACACGCTGGACGAGGACGCGACCGTGGTGACCGGGCATGGCCCGGACACACGATTGGGCGATGAAATGCGCGAGAACCCTTTCGTACGGGCCTAAATATTTTGTCACGAGTGCCCGGCGGAATTTTTGTGCATTGTCATGATCCAACGCCCGCGCAGGTCCATTACTCAGTGGCCGCTGCACCACAGAATGCGAAAAACCAGGAGCTCTCCATGTTCACCACGCGTCGTTTGATTATTGTCGCTACTGCCGTGGCCTTGCTGTCCGGCTGCGCCTCGCCTAACCCGTATGACAATCAGGGGCAGGCCGACGGTGGCTCGCAAGGCATGAGCAAAACCGCCAAATACGGCGGTCTCGGTGCACTGGCCGGTGCGCTCGCCGGTGCTGCCATCGACCACAACAACCGCGGCAAGGGTGCCCTGATCGGTGCCGCCGTAGTGGGTGCCTCTGCGGCCGGTTACGGTTACTACGCCGACCAGCAGGAAAAGAAACTGCGCGCGAGCATGGCCAACACCGGTGTCGAAGTGCAGCGTCAGGGCGATCAGATCAAGCTGATCATGCCGGGCAACATTACGTTTGCTACCGATTCGGCGAACATCGCCTCCAGCTTCTACCAGCCGCTGAACAACCTGGCCAACTCGCTGAAAGAGTTCAACCAGAACCAGATCGAAATCGTTGGCTACACCGACAGCACCGGCAGCCGCCAGCACAACATGGACCTGTCGCAGCGACGTGCGCAGAGCGTGGCGACCTACCTGACTTCGCAAGGTGTCAGCGGTGCCAACCTGTCGGCCCGTGGCGCCGGTCCGGATAACCCGATTGCCAGCAACGGTGACGTCAATGGCCGGGCGCAGAACCGCCGGGTTGAAGTCAACCTGAAGGCGATTCCAGGCCAGCAGTATGGTGGTCAGCAGCAGCCGGGTACGGTTCAGCAGTACCCGTAAGCGATTGCCTGAATGAAGAAATGCCCGGTCCTGTGATCGGGCTTTTTTTTGTCCGGCATGTTATGGCCTCATCGCGAGCAGGCTCACTCCTACAGGTATTGGTGGTGTACCCAAAATCTGTGTTCCACACATCACCCTGTGGGAGCGGGCTTGCCCGCGAAGAGGCCCGTGCAGCCACCGCAAAATCATCAGGCACAAAAAAGCCCCCGGACACATTACTGTCCGGGGGCTTTTTGTTTTCAGCGAAGGCTGATTACTTCTTCAAACCATAATGCTCATCGAGCATCCCCGGCGAGTTCGGGGTCTTCGGCGCGTAATCGCGCGGTGGCTCCTGATCGCGCGGTGGCGTCAGGCGTTCGCGTGGTGCCACTGCCGCGTCAGCGTGCAGGGCAGCGATCAGGCGTTGGCGGGTCTGCTCGTCCAGGGCCAGACGATTGGCGCCCTCGGCGAGATGATCCTGCACTTCCTGATAGCTCTGGGTCAGCTTCTTGACCAGCATCGCAGTGCTGTTGAAGTGGGTGACCACCTCGTTTTGATAACTGTCGAAACGCTCCTGGATATCATCCAGTTGACGCTGCGTGCGGCTCGGTGCGGCGTTTGGCACAACGCGCGCGATCAGGAATCCAATGGCGACACCCACAACCAGGGCAAGAGTCGGTAACAACCAAACTAAGAGCGAGTGTTCCACGAGTCCTTCCTCTATAAACGGCTTTGCTTTACGTTAACGGCTCGAACCTGCGCTGTATACCGCGATTCACTCGCAATAGATTGGCACAGACAATTTGCTAGACGAGTCGACCCGATTCGAGGTCACGGAGTTCCTTCCTTGCTGATGCGTGAAACCCCCGTAGTCATTGCCGGCCCTGTTGGCCAAATCGAAGCCTTGTACCTGGACAATGAGCAGCCGCGCGGCATCGCGCTGATCTGTCATCCGAACCCGGTGCAGGGCGGCACCATGCTCAACAAGGTCGTCTCGACGCTGCAGCGCACCGCGCGCGACGCAGGTCTGATCACCTTGCGCTTCAACTATCGCGGCGTCGGCGCCAGTGAAGGCACGCACGACATGGGCACCGGTGAAGTCGACGATGCCCAGGCCGCCGCCGCATGGCTGCGGGAAAAACACCCGAATCTGCCGCTGACCCTGTTTGGTTTCTCCTTCGGCGGATTTGTTGCAGCAAGTCTCGGCGGCCGCCTCGAAGCGCAAGGCGTGCCGCTCAAGCACCTGTTCATGGTCGCGCCAGCAGTGATGCGTCTGGGCGAGCAGGATCAACTGCCGCAGCAAGGCGAGCTGACCGTGATCCAGCCGGAAACCGACGAGGTCATCGATCCGCAGCTGGTTTACGAATGGTCCGACAAACTCCAGCGCCCCCATGAGCTGCTGAAAGTGGCAGAATGCGGACACTTTTTTCATGGCAAGTTGACCGATCTCAAGGATCTGATCCTGCCGCGTCTCTCGAATTGATTGCAGTCTGACAAGCGATTACCCATGACGAACCGTACCCGTATCCTCACCGGCATCACCACCACCGGCACGCCGCACCTGGGCAACTACGCCGGCGCCATCCGCCCGGCGATCCTCGCCAGCCGCGACAGCAATGCCGATTCGTTCTACTTTCTGGCCGACTACCACGCCCTGATCAAATGCGATGACCCGCTGCGCATCCAGCGCTCGCGTCTGGAAATCGCCGCGACCTGGCTGGCCGGTGGCCTCGATGTCGATCGCGTGACCTTCTACCGCCAGTCCGATATCCCGGAAATCCCTGAGCTGACCTGGCTGCTGACCTGCGTCGCGGCCAAGGGCCTGCTCAACCGTGCGCACGCTTACAAGGCTTCGGTGGACAAGAACGTCGAAACCGGTGAAGACCCGGACGCCGGCATCACCATGGGCCTCTACAGCTACCCGGTGCTGATGGCGGCGGACATCCTGATGTTCAACGCACACAAAGTGCCGGTCGGTCGCGACCAGATCCAGCACGTGGAAATGGCCCGCGACATCGGCCAGCGCTTCAACCACCTGTTCGGTCAGGGCAAGGAATTCTTCACCATGCCCGAAGCGCTGATCGAAGAAAGCGTGGCGACGTTGCCAGGCCTCGACGGTCGCAAGATGTCGAAGAGCTACGACAACACCATCCCGTTGTTCTCCAGCGCCAAAGAGATGAAGGACGCGATCTCGCGGATCGTCACCGACTCCAAAGCGCCGGGTGAAGCCAAGGATCCGGACAACTCGCACCTGTTCACCCTGTTCCAGGCTTTCGCCACGCCAGCGCAGGCGGACGAATTCCGTAGCGAACTGCTCGGTGGTCTGGGTTGGGGCGAGGCGAAGAACCGTCTGTTCCAGTTGCTCGACAATGAACTCGGTGAGGCGCGCGACAAGTATCACCAGTTAATCGAACGCCCGGCGGATCTGGAAGATATCCTGCAGATCGGTGCGAAAAAGGCCCGTGCGGTGGCAACGCCGTTCCTTAACGAACTGCGTGAAGCGGTTGGCCTGCGTTCTTTCGTCAATCAGGTTCAGGTCGCCGCGACCACCAAGAAGAAAACCGCGAAGGCCGCGCGTTTCGTCAGCTTCCGTGAGGACGACGGCAGCTTCCGCTTCCGTCTGCTGGCGGCCGATGGCGAGCAACTGCTGCTGTCGCGCAACTTCGCTGACGGCAAAACTGCCGGGCAGGTGACCAAGCAGCTGCAATCCGGCCAGCCGCTGGACGTGCGCAGCGAAGATCTGAGCTTCAGCGTCTGGCTGGAAGGCGAGCGCGTTGGTGACAGCCCGGCGTTCGCCGACGATGTTGCACGGGACGCGGCCATCGAGGCTCTGCGCGTCGCGCTGACCCCGGTCCAGGACTAATCGGCGGCACGGTCCGACCAAGGGCCGATTGCCATTCCCACGGGCCGTCGCTACAGTGACGGCCCGTTTTTGTTGCCTTGCTAACGAATTATGACGCCCCTAGAACGATACCAAGCTGATCTGAAACGCCCGGACTTCTTCCATGACGCCGCGCAGGAAACTGCTGTGCGTCATTTGCAGCGTCTGTACGAGGATTTGATCGCCGCCGATCAAAACAAGCCGGGTCTGCTGAGCAAACTGTTCGGCAAAAAAGATCAGGCGCCGGTCAAGGGCCTGTATTTCTGGGGCGGCGTGGGTCGCGGCAAGACTTACCTGGTCGACACCTTCTTCGAAGCGCTGCCGTTCAAGGAAAAGACCCGCACCCATTTCCACCGCTTCATGAAGCGCGTGCACGAAGAAATGAAAACCCTCGGCGGCGAGAAAAACCCGCTGACCATCATCGCCAAGCGCTTTGCGACCGAGTCGCGGGTGATCTGCTTCGATGAATTCTTCGTCTCCGACATCACCGACGCGATGATCCTCGGCACCCTGATGGAAGAGCTGTTCAAGAACGGCGTGACCCTGGTCGCGACCTCGAACATCGTTCCGGACGGTCTGTACAAGGACGGCCTGCAACGCGCGCGTTTCTTGCCGGCCATTGCGCTGATCAAGCAGAACACCGAGATCGTCAACGTCGACAGCGGCGTCGACTACCGTTTGCGTCACCTTGAACAGGCAGAGCTGTTTCACTATCCGCTCGACGAAGCCGCTCACGAAAGCCTGCGCAAGAGCTTCAAGGCGCTGACACCGGAATGCACTGCCGCGGTCGAGAACGATGTGCTGATTATCGAAAATCGTGAGATCCGCGCCCTGCGTACGTGCGATGACGTGGCGTGGTTCGACTTCCGCGAACTGTGCGACGGTCCGCGTAGCCAGAACGACTACATCGAGCTGGGCAAGATCTTCCACGCCGTGTTGCTCAGCGGCGTCGAGCAGATGAGCGTCACCACCGACGACATCGCTCGACGCTTCATCAACATGGTCGACGAGTTCTACGACCGTAACGTGAAGCTGATCATTTCTGCTGAGGTCGAGTTGAAGGATCTGTACACCGGCGGACGTCTGACGTTTGAATTCCAGCGTACGCTGAGCCGTCTGCTGGAGATGCAATCGCACGAATTCCTGTCGCGGGCGCACAAGCCTTGAGCTGATTTCGGCGAAGAAAAAGGGCCTGCAAATGCAGGCCCTTTTTTGTATCTGAAATTCACCCCGAACCCTGTGGGAGCGAGCTTGCTCGCGAAAGCGGTGTGTCAGCAATACAAAGACTGGCTGACACTACGCCTTCGCGAGCAAGCTCGCTCCCACATGAGTCCTCGTGTCGTTCAAAAGCTATGCCGCCTGCTGAAACTGCTGCCGATACTGATTCGGCGACAGTTCAGTGTGCTGGCGGAACAACCGCGCAAAGAAACTCGCATCGTCGTAACCGACCTCATAACTGATGGTCTTGATGCTTTTGCGGCTGCCGGACAGCAAGCCCTTGGCGGTCTCGATGCGCAGGCGTTGCAGGTAATGCAGCGGCTTGTCGCCGGTGGCCGTCTGGAAGCGCCGCATGAAATTGCGGATGCTCATGCCATGCTCGCGGGCCACGTCTTCGAAGCGGAACTTGTCGGCGAAATGCTCTTCGAGCCAGTGCTGGATCTGCAGGATGATCACGTCCTGGTGCAGCTTCTGCCCACCGAAACCGATACGTCCCGGCGCATAGCTGCGCTGTACTTCATAGAGAATGTCGCGGGCCACGGCTTGCGCGACGTTGGCCCCGCAGAAACGCTCGATCAAGTAGATATACAGGTCACAGGCTGACGTGGTGCCGCCGGCGCAATACAAGTTGTCGGCGTCGGTCAGGTGTTTGTCCTGATTGAGATAGACCTTGGGAAAGCGCTCGGCGAATGCATTGAAGAAGCGCCAGTAGGTGGTCGCTTCCTTGCCATTGAGCAGGCCGGCCTCCGCCAGCCAGAACACCCCGGTGGCTTCGCCGCACAACACTGCGCCACGGGCATGTTGTTCACGCAGCCAGGGCAAAACCTGGGGATAACGGCCGCACAGTGTGTCGAAATCGTCCCAGAACGCCGGGAGGATAATGACGTCGGCGTTTTCCAGACCGCCGTCTACCGGCATCACGACATCACTGAAACTGTTCACCGGTTTGCCGTCGGGGCTGACCAGGCGTGTTTCGAATGCTGGAGTCAGGCCATGGCCCAGTTGTTTGCCATACCGCAGGCTGGCCAGATGGAAGAAATCCTTGGCTTGCATGAGAGTGGAAGCGAAAACCCGGTCGATTGCCAGGATGCTGACGCGCCGCAGGGGCGTGGAGACGTGCTTGGACATAATTCAACTTTTGTTTTGTTTTTATAAGGGAAAGTGGTCACCAGACGGCTGGATCGTCTTATTTTTTGTCGGATGTGTCCAGTGTCCTGTGTCAGAGGGGAGGCTTAGTCTCTGAAGGTCATCTCCCTACAACAACAAAGAAAGGTGCCGCATGATCCCCAGAACCTTGTTCAGCTCCGAGCACGAATTGTTTCGCGACAGCGTCCGAACCTTCCTCGAAAAAGAGGCCGTGCCGTTCCACGCGCAATGGGAGAAACAAGGCTATATCGACCGCAAACTCTGGAACAAGGCAGGGGAGGCGGGGATGCTTTGCTCGCATTTGCCGGAAGAGTACGGCGGGCTGGGTGCGGATTTTCTGTACAGCGCGGTGGTGATAGAGGAGGTGGGCCGGCTGGGCCTGACGGGCATCGGTTTCTCACTGCATTCAGATATCGTGGCGCCATACATCCTGCATTACGGCAGCGAGGCGCTGAAGCACAAATACCTGCCGAAACTGGTATCGGGCGAGATGGTCACGGCCATCGCCATGACCGAGCCGGGCGCGGGCTCCGATTTGCAAGGGGTGAAGACCACCGCCGTGCTGGACGGCGACGAGTACGTGATCAACGGCTCGAAAACGTTTATCACCAATGGTTTTCTCGCGGACCTGGTGATCGTGGTCGCCAAGACCGATCCGAAGGCCGGTGCCAAGGGCACCAGCCTGTTTCTGGTGGAAGCGGGCACGCCGGGCTTCGATAAAGGCAAGCGCCTGGAGAAGGTCGGCATGAAGGCCCAGGACACCTCGGAGCTGTTCTTCCAGGATGTGCGCGTGCCGAAGGAAAACCTGTTGGGGCAGGCGGGAGCGGGGTTCGCTTACCTGATGCAGGAATTGCCGCAGGAGCGTCTGACCGTGGCAATTGGTGGTCTCGCCTCAGCCGAAGCAGCGCTGCAGTGGACGCTGGATTACACCCGTGATCGCAAGGCGTTCGGCAAGGCGATTGCCGACTTTCAGAACACTCGCTTCAAGTTGGCGGAGATGGCCACTGAAATCCAGATCGGCAGAGTGTTCGTCGATAAATGTCTGGAGCTGCACTTGCAAGGCAAGCTCGACGTGCCGACAGCGGCGATGGCGAAATACTGGGGCACCGACCTGCAATGCAAGGTGCTCGACGAGTGCGTGCAGTTGCATGGCGGTTACGGCTTCATGTGGGAGTACCCGGTGGCCCGGGCGTGGGCGGATGCGCGGGTGCAGCGGATTTACGCCGGCACCAATGAAATCATGAAGGAGATTATTGCGCGGTCGCTTTGAATTTTGCACTGAGTTGACTGGCCTCTTCGCGAGCAAGCTCGCTCCCACAGGTACCGTGATCCTCTGTGGGAGCGAGCTTGCTCGCGAAGGCGGCTTATCTATCGATCACGGCGCAGGGTTCGGATGATCCTTGTGAATCGCCTCGATCCCGGCCAACACCTCATCAGACAGTTTCAGATCAAAACTGGCAATGTTGCTGTCCAGCTGTTCCAGCGTTGTCGCACCAATGATATTGCTGGTAACGAACGGTTGCTGGGTCACGAACGCCAGCGCCATCTGCGCCGGGTCCAGACCGTGTTCCCGGGCCAGCGCGACATAACGGCTGCAAGCGGCCTCCGACTGCGCATTGAAATAGCGGCTGAAGCGACTGTAGAGGCTCAGGCGGCCTTTCGGCGGACGGGCACCACCCTCGTATTTGCCTGAGAGGAAACCAAACGCCAGTGGTGAATAGGCGAGCAGGCCGCACTGTTCACGGATGGCGATTTCGGCCAGACCCACTTCGAAGCTGCGGTTGAGCAGGTTGTACGGGTTCTGGATTGACACCGCGCGCGGCCAGCCACGGGCTTCGGCCAAGGCCAGAAAACGCATGGTGCCCCATGGCGTTTCGTTGGACAGACCGATATGGCGGATCTTGCCGGCCTTCACTTGTTCGTCGAGCGCTTCGAGGGTGTCTTCGAGCGGGGTCAGGTTGGCCTCGATCTTGTGCTTGTAGCCCAGCTGGCCGAAAAAGTTGGTGCTGCGTTCCGGCCAGTGCAATTGGTACAAGTCGATGTAGTCGGTCTGCAGGCGCTCGAGGCTGGCGTCCACCGCTTCGGTGATGTGCTGGCGGTTGTGGCGCAGGTTTTTGTCGCGGATGTAGTCGATGGTGTTGCCTGGGCCGGCGATCTTGCTGGCGAGGATCCAGTCGGAGCGATCGCCGCGACTTTTGAAGTAATTGCCGATATAGCGCTCGGTGGTGGCGTAGGTTTCGGCTTTCGGCGGCACCGGGTACATCTCGGCGGTGTCGATGAAATTGATCCCGGCTTCTTTGGCCCGCTCGATCTGGGCGAAGGCTTCAGCTTCAGTGTTTTGCTCGCCCCAGGTCATGGTGCCGAGGCAGATTGCACTCACGTTCAGGTCGGTACGGCCTAGCTGGCGATAGTCCATCGGGTGCTCCTTGGGCAAAACAATCATAAAAGCAGGTTGAAATATTTTTCGCAATCTGCATAATTGCCGACCTCTTTCTGCAGTGGAAGTGATGCGCCGCCGCCGAAGAATCTTGCCGTTGAACGGACGCGCCGACCCGAGCCCCCGAAAGCGTCTGTATCCGGCTGCCTTTGACTTGTCAAAGTACGCACTATTCAGTAAGATCCGCCGTCTAATTTACAGGGCGGCCCCTGAGGCTATAAAGAATGAAAACTTTTACTGCTAAACCGGAAACAGTAAAGCGCGACTGGTTTGTCGTCGACGCTGCTGGTCAGACCCTGGGTCGTCTGGCCACCGAAATCGCGAGCCGTCTGCGTGGCAAGCACAAGCCTGAGTACACTCCTCACGTTGATACCGGCGACTACATCGTCGTAATCAATGCTGAGCAGATTCGTGTTACCGGTGCTAAAACCACTGACAAAATGTACTACTCCCACTCCGGTTTCCCGGGCGGCATCAAGTCGATCAACTTTGAAAAGCTGATCGCCAAAGCCCCTGAGCGCGTGATCGAGACCGCGGTTAAAGGCATGCTGCCTAAAAACCCACTGGGTCGCGACATGTACCGTAAGCTGAAAGTCTATGCGGGCGCTGCACACCCACATACTGCTCAGCAGCCCCAAGAACTGAAGTTTTAACGGAATAGTACATTATGTCGGCGACTCAAAATTACGGCACTGGCCGTCGCAAGACCGCAACCGCACGCGTTTTCCTGCGTCCGGGTACTGGTAACATCTCCATCAACAACCGTTCGCTGGATAACTTCTTCGGCCGCGAAACTGCCCGCATGGTAGTTCGTCAGCCGCTGGAGCTGACCGAGACTGTCGAGAAGTTCGACATCTACGTCACCGTGATCGGCGGTGGTGTGAGTGGTCAAGCTGGCGCAATCCGCCACGGCATCACTCGCGCTCTGATGGACTACGACGAAACCCTGCGTGGCGCTCTGCGCAAAGCTGGCTTCGTTACTCGCGACGCCCGTGAAGTTGAACGTAAGAAAGTTGGTCTGCGTAAAGCGCGTAAGCGTCCGCAGTACTCGAAGCGTTAATTCCGCTTCCACGTTCAAAAAGAACGCCCGCCTCCTCACGGAAGCGGGCGTTTTTTTATGCCTGTGATTTATCAAAGAATTGCGCTGCGACAACTTGCCACTTCCGTAGACCCCCTATACTGCAAGGCTTGAGGGTAAGAGCTCGGGGTAATTCCCTTGTCAGAATTGGGGCTTTTCATTACCATCTCGGCAAAATTTTTATAAGTAACATTGATTTATTTAGTAGATGCCTGATTTAACAGGCCACAAAAGCTGATGGGAGAGGACTGAATGAGCAATGACGGCGTGAATGCAGGCCGGCGTCGCTTCTTGGTAGCAGCCACATCCGTGGTGGGTGCTGCAGGAGCGGTGGGGGCTGCGGTCCCGTTCGTGGGGTCATGGTTTCCCAGTGCCAAGGCGAAAGCCGCCGGTGCACCGGTGAAAGTGAATGTCAGCAAAATCGAGCCAGGACAGCAGATGATTGCTGAGTGGCGCGGCCAGCCGGTGTTCATTGTCCGCCGTACCGAGGAAATCCTGGGGAATCTCAAAAAGATCGAGGGCCAGCTCTCCGATCCAACTTCCAAAAACTCCACGCAACCCACCTATGTCGATCCTGAAGTGCGTTCGATCAAGCCGGAAATTCTGCTGCTGATCGGTATCTGCACACACCTGGGTTGCTCACCGACTTTCCGTCCCGAAGTGGCACCTGCGGATCTGGGTAAAGACTGGGTCGGTGGCTATTTCTGCCCTTGCCACGGTTCCCACTACGATCTGGCTGGCCGCGTCTACAAGTCGCAACCTGCGCCTTTGAACCTGCCAGTTCCCCCGCATTCCTATGAGACCGATGACCTGATTGTCATTGGCGTCGATACGGAGAAAGCGTGATGAGCAAGTTCATGGATTGGGTTGATGCGCGCTTTCCTGCGACCAAGATGTGGGAAGACCATCTCAGCAAGTATTACGCTCCAAAAAACTTCAACTTCTTCTACTTCTTCGGCTCGTTGGCGCTGCTGGTGCTGGTCAATCAGATCGTCACGGGTGTCTGGCTGACGATGAGCTACACGCCGTCGGCAGAAGAAGCGTTCGCTTCCGTCGAATACATCATGCGCGACGTCGAGTACGGCTCGATCCTGCGTCTGCTGCACTCGACCGGTGCTTCGGCGTTCTTCATCGTGGTGTATCTGCACATGTTCCGTGGTCTGCTCTACGGTTCGTATCAGAAGCCGCGTGAGCTGGTCTGGGTGTTCGGCATGCTGATTTACCTGGCGCTGATGGCCGAGGCGTTCATGGGTTATCTACTGCCATGGGGCCAGATGTCGTACTGGGGGGCTCAGGTGATCATCTCGCTGTTCGGTGCGATTCCGGTGATCGGTAATGACCTGACCCAGTGGATTCGTGGTGACTACCTGATCTCCGGAATCACCCTGAACCGCTTCTTCGCCTTGCACGTTGTCGCGTTGCCGATCGTGATTCTCGGTCTGGTGGTGCTGCACATTCTGGCGTTGCACGAAGTGGGTTCGAACAACCCTGACGGCGTCGACATCAAAAAGCATAAAGACGAAAACGGCGTACCGCTGGACGGTATCGCGTTCCACCCGTACTACACCGTGAAAGACATTGTCGGTGTCGTGGTGTTTCTGTTTATCTTCTGCTTTATTGTGTTCTTCTTCCCGGAAATGGGCGGCTACTTCCTCGAAAAACCGAACTTCGAGCAGGCCAACCCGTTCAAGACGCCCGAGCATATTGCCCCGGTCTGGTACTTCACACCTTTCTACGCGATCCTGCGTGCGATCCCTGACAAACTCATGGGCGTGATTGCCATGGGCGCTTCGATTGCCTTGCTATTCGTGTTGCCGTGGCTCGATCGCAGTCCGGTCAAATCGATGCGCTACAAAGGCTGGATGAGCAAAATCTGGCTGGTGGTGTTCTGCATTTCGTTCGTGATTCTCGGCATTCTTGGTGTTCTGGCGCCAACGCCGGAGCGAACTCTGGTGTCGCAGATCTGCACCTTCCTGTACTTCGCCTACTTCATTCTGATGCCGTTCTACACCAGGCTCGAGAAGACCAAACCGGTTCCGGAAAGGGTGACTGGCTGATGAAAAAGTTATTTTTTGCTCTGATTTTTGCTGCTTTGCCTGTGCTTTCTTTCGCCGCTGAACACGGTGGTCCGGAGCTGGAAAAAGTCGACATCGACCTGTCCGACAAGGCTGCCCTGCAGGATGGTGCGCGTACCTTTGCCAACTATTGCATGGGTTGCCACAGTGCCAAGTTCCAGCGTTACGAGCGGGTGGCCGATGATCTGGGCATTCCTCACGAAATGATGCTGGAGAAACTGGTGTTTACCGGTGCCAAGATCGGCGATCACATGAACATCGGCATGCAGCCAACGGACGCCAAGACCTGGTTCGGTGCAGCGCCGCCGGATCTGACGTTGGTTGCTCGCGTACGTGGTACTGACTGGCTCTACGGTTATCTGCGCTCGTTCTACGAGGATCCGGCACGTCCATGGGGTGTGAACAACAAGGTCTTCCCGAACGTCGGTATGCCCAACGTACTTGTCGGCCTGCAAGGTCGTCAGGTTGTCGGCTGCAAACAGGTGCCGATCGTCGAAAACGGCAAGACGCAATATGATCCGCTGACCGGTACCGCGCTGACTCATGAAGCGTGCGACCAGCTGACCATCGTGCCGAAATCCGGTGCTCTGAACGAAGAGCAGTTCGATGAGAAGGTCAAGAATCTGGTAACCTTCCTGGCTTACTCGGCTAACCCGGTTAAGCTGCAACATCAGCGCATCGGTACTTACGTTTTGCTGTACCTGGCGTTCTTCTTTGTGTTCGCCTATCTGCTCAAGCGTGAATACTGGAAAGACGTGCACTGATACGCTTCAAGCATTGCTGTTAATCGCGCGCGCCCAAGGGTGCCTCTGATAACGCAACCTCTGGTCAGCCAGACGTTGCGGGAGGCGCCCTCTGGGCGCGCGCGTTTTTCCGGTTCCGATCATTTCAACAAGCGAGGAGGATCGCCATGGGCGTGACCAATCGGTTGGCCTGTTACTCCGACCCCGCCGACCACTATTCCCACCGAGTGCGCATTGTGCTTGCAGAGAAGGGTGTCAGCGCCGAGATCATTTATGTGGAAGCTGGTCGCCAGCCGCCTAAACTGATTGAGGTAAACCCTTACGGCAGTCTGCCAACGCTGGTTGATCGTGACCTGGCGTTGTGGGAGTCGACCGTGGTGATGGAATATCTGGATGAGCGTTACCCGCACCCGCCGTTGATGCCGGTTTATCCGGTGGCGCGTGCCAACAGTCGTCTGCTGATTCACCGTATTCAGCGCGACTGGTGTGGTCTGGTGGATCTGATTCTGGATCCCAAGTCCAAGGAAGCCGCGCGTGTCGTGGCGCGCAAGGAATTGCGTGAAAGCCTGACGGGCGTGTCGCCGCTGTTTGCCGACAAGCCGTTTTTCCTCAGTGAGGAACAAAGTCTGGTGGATTGCTGCCTATTGCCAATACTCTGGCGTTTGCCGATTCTGGGTATTGAACTGCCGCGGCCAGCCAAGCCGCTGCTTGATTATATGGAGCGCTCGTTTGCGCGTGAGGCTTTCCAGGCGAGTCTGTCTGGTGTCGAACGCGATATGCGCTAAGGCTTAAGGAGCCGCTATGAACTCCAGTCGACCTTATCTGGTCCGCGCGCTCTACGAGTGGATTGTTGATAACGATTGCACCCCGCACATGCTGGTCAACTCTGAATACCCGGCGGTGCAGGTGCCGCAGGGCTTCGCCAGTGACGGGCAGATTGTTTTGAATATCTCGCCGAGTGCTGTGCGTCATCTGCACATGGACAACGACGTGGTGACCTTCGAAGGTCGCTTCGGTGGCGTCCCGCACAGTCTGTACGTGCCGATCAGCGCGATCCTGGGGATCTACGCCCGGGAGAACGGTCAGGGCATGGTGTTTGATCTCGAGTCGCCGATGGATGACGAAGAAGAGATCGAGTCGGATGACGACTTGCCGCCACCGGACAGCGAGCCGCCGCGCCCTAGCGGCCGGCCAAGCCTGAAGGTGGTTAAGTAAGAAAAAAGGCGATCCGGATGGATCGCCTTTTTTGTGTGCGCGTTTCGGCGATCAGTCGATGTACTCGAACAGTTTGACGATCTTCTGCACACCGGAAACGCCCTGAACCAGATTGGTTGCCTGAGTGGCTTCCTGTTTGGTCAGCAGGCCCAGCAGGTAAACGATACCGTTCTCGGTCACGACCTTGATGCGCGAGCCAGGAATGCTGGCATCAGTCAGCATCTGCGTCTTGATCTTGGTGGTCAGCCACGCATCGTTCTGACGAGCCAGCAGGGACGACGGCTGCAGTACTTGCAGCTCGTTGTGCACCTTCTTCACGCGCTGCACGTTGGCAGCGGCCTGTTCGGCCTTCGCTTTAAGGTCTTCGCGCGGGGTCTGGCCGGCGAGCAGTACGACGCCGTTGAAACTGGTGACGACGATGTGCGAATCGTTGTCCAGAGCCGGATCGGCTTTGGCCACGTTCACGCCCACTTTGGTTTCGATCAGCGAGTCGTCGATCTTGCTGCCGAAAGTGCGGGTACCACGGTCATCTTCGATAGGCGCTTCACGGCTGGCATTCACCACCGAAGTGCAGCCGCTGATGCCGAGGCACAGGGTCAAGGCCAGAAGGCCAAGGCGATTAGGGGTCATTCTTCACTCCCGAACAGTTGGCTGTCGATCAGATCGCAAAGGCAATGGATCGCCAGCAAGTGGACTTCCTGAATACGTGCGGTGACATTGGCCGGTACGCGAATCTCGACGTCCTCGGGCAACAGCAGCGACGCCATGCCGCCGCCATCGCGTCCGGTCATAGCTACGACAATCATTTCGCGATCATGTGCGGCCTGGATCGCTTGAATAATGTTCGCCGAGTTGCCGCTGGTCGAGATCGCCAGCAAAACATCGCCTGGCTGACCGAGTGCACGGATCTGTTTGGAGAACACTTCGTTGTAGCTGTAGTCGTTGGCGATCGAGGTGATCGTCGAGGTGTCGGTGGTCAGGGCGATGGCCGGCAGGCTCGGGCGCTCGCGCTCGAAGCGGTTGAGCAGCTCCGAGGAGAAGTGCTGGGCATCGCCGGCCGAGCCGCCGTTGCCGCAGGAAAGCATTTTGCCTTCGTTGAGCAGGGCGTTGACCATGATCTGGCTGGCTTGCTCGATGTGCGGTGCAAGTACGTCCATCGCCTGTTGCTTGGTGTCGATACTGGCCTGGAAAAGCTGGCGAATTCGGGATTGCATGTCCATCTGTGTGACCTTAAGTAGCGCGGCTGTCCGGCACATGAATGTGCAGCCCGCAAAGCAAAGAGCAAAATTTGGCGGTGGAATTGTCCGGGTTGCAACGCCGACGATCAACCGTCGAAAGCATTCTGCAACCAGTTCAGCTGATCCGGATGGCTGTCGATGGCCACCACGTCGAAGCGGCAGGGGGAATTGGCCCAACGCGACTCGCGCTGAAGAAAATACTGTGCAGCGAAAATCAGTTTCTGCTGCTTGCGCGCATCGATACTAGCGAGCGCGCCACCCCATTGAGTGTTTTTTCTGTAACGAACTTCAACGAATACTACTGTATCGCCATCAAGCATGACCAGATCAAGCTCGCCGCGTTTGCATAACCAGTTCTGCGCCAGCAGGCGCAGACCTTGTTGTTGCAGATGTTCGAGCGCCTGGCGCTCGGCATCCTTGCCGCTTTGCGAGCGTGACCTGTCGGGCATTAGCGCGGGGTATCCGGCAGGCGCTGCACCTGACCGCTGACGAACTGCGCCCAAGGCAACTGACGCACAACGCGTTGGGTCTGGGTCATGCCGAGGCTGCCCGACTCACCGTCGATGCGGCTGTCCGGCAGGGCCTTGAGTTGACCCAGGCGCGGTGCCAGACGATAGGCATCCACACCCATCGCATACAGGCGGCCGAGGCTGCCAGAAGCTTGCGGCCACTGCGCAACCACTTGCTGACGCAACGGGTCGCTGGTGTCCAGCAGCCACGGGGTTTCGCAGAAGCGAATGCCGTTCATGTCGTTGTACTGGTTGACGTCGCCGCTGGCGCTGTAAACGTGCGAGGTCGCGTAAACCGGAACGTCGCCAGCGTACTGGAAGTTCAGGGTCGGCTTGATTTGCTGCGCCTGTTGCGGTGTGGCGGCGAGGAAGATGAACTCGATGTCCTGACGACGCGAAGGCTGCGCGGCGACGTTGGTGCCAGCGGCACTCTGCAAGCTCTTGGCGCGGGCCTCACTTTGACGCAGCTGGAACATGTCGGCGATCTGCTGAGCCAGTTGCACGGGCTGATCAACGCGTTCGGTGGCGACAATGCTGCCACCATTCGCTTGCCAGTCCTGACTGAATGCGCGCAGTACGCGGTCGCCCCATTCGCCTTTCGGCACCATGATCGCGGCACGGTGCAGGCCATCGGCGCGGGCACGGCGCGAGACTTCGCGGGCTTCGTCTTCAGCAGCCAGGCCGAACTGGAACAGTTGCGCCGGGCCTTGATCGCCTTCGCTGTAATTCAGCGCGAGGGTGGTGATCGGCAGTTGCGGGCGAGTGCTCAGTTGCTTGACCAGTGGTTTTTCCAGCGGGCCGACCACCAGTTGCACGCCATCGGCCTGAGCCTTGCGGTAGAACTCGTCCATCGACGTCAGCTTGGAGCTGTCGTAGAACTCGATCGCTGGTGGCTTCTGTCCGGCCTGTTGCGCCTGATAGTGCGCAGCCATGAAGCCTTCACGCAGTGCCTTGCCGACAGCGGCCAACTGGCCATCCTGTGGCAGCAGCAGGGCGATCTTGCTCAGTGGCTGGCTGGCCAGTTCCTTGAGTTTGGTCAGCGGCAGCGGCAGGTTGAGCGCGGCCGGGTGTTTTGGATTTTGCGCACGCCAGGTGTCGATCGCCGCTTGCTGCTGTTCCAGAGTGCCGGCGGATTTTACCGCCATGGCCAGGCCCATCCAGCCGCCGAGGTCGTCGGTGCTGTTCGGTTGCAGTTGGTCGGTTGGCAGCGAGCCGATCAGGGTCCAGATCGCTTCGTGGTTCTTGCTCGCGGCTTCGCCTTGCAGCATCGGTGCGATGAATACGCGCTCGCGGGCGGCGGCCAAAGTCTGGCCATCGGCCTCAAGGGCGCGGGCGTGTACGGTGCCGGTGCGCACTTGCTGCTCTTCAGGCATCTCGCCCAAGTGTTGCAGGCTTGGATGGCTCAGGGCAGTCAGCGCGGCTTTCGGCTGATTGCGGGTCATGGCCAGCTCGGCATTCAGGGTGCTCGCGAAAATCTGCTGGCCGGGTTTGAGTTGCTCCATCGGCACTTGTTGCAGAATTTGCGCGGACTGTCCGGCATTGCCCTGGCGATAAGCCAGGTCTGCAGCGCTCAGGCGCAACAGGGCGGCTTTTTCCGGGGTTTTCGCCTGGCTAGCCTGTTCGAGCAGTTGCTCGATGCTGGCATCCGGAGTCCGTGGAAGTTCGCCAAGGCTGGAGGAAGGGGAGCTGGCGCAAGCCGCCAACAAGGCAGCGAGGCAGAGGGCAGTAAACAGCCGCAGGCAAGCGATCATGTAAGTGTTCCTGATACTCGATCAAATTAGCGTCGAATTGTACCCAAGCACTGGCCGGGGCGCGATGTTAGTGGCGTGAAACGGACAATTTAGCTGGAGTAAATGTTGCGGCGGCGCACAACTGCGCACAACACCGGGCTTGGCTTGAGCGCATCGCAAGCCTCGTGACGCGCTACAATGGCCGCTTTTACCGATCACGAGGTGTGCGCTTTGACTGCTCCAGGTTCCCTGAATTCCGCTGCTGGCTCGCTTTATGTGGTGGCGACGCCCATCGGCAACCTGGACGACATCAGCGCCCGGGCCCTGAAGATCCTCCGCGAAGTGGCCTTGATCGCTGCTGAAGACACCCGTCACTCGGCACGCCTGATGCAACACTTCGGTATCGGTACGCCGCTGGCCGCGTGTCACGAGCACAATGAAAGAGATGAAGGTAGCCGTTTTATTACCCGCTTGCTGGCGGGTGACAACGTCGCGCTGATTTCCGATGCCGGGACACCGCTGATTTCCGATCCGGGTTATCACCTGGTGCGTCAGGCCCGCGCGGCGGGAATCAATGTCGTGCCGGTGCCGGGTGCTTGTGCGCTGATCGCGGCATTGTCGGCGGCCGGTCTGCCGTCTGACCGTTTTATCTTCGAGGGGTTTCTGCCGGCCAAATCGGTCGGACGCAAGGCGCGACTGGAAGCGGTCAAAGAAGAACCGCGTACGTTGATTTTCTATGAAGCCCCGCACCGTATCCTTGAATGTCTGCAGGATATGGAAGCCGTGTTTGGCGGTGAGCGTCAGGCATTGCTCGCCCGTGAAATCACCAAGACGTTCGAAACCCTCAAGGGCTTGCCGCTGGCCGAGCTTCGCGCGTTCGTTGAATCCGACAGTAATCAGCAGCGCGGTGAATGCGTGGTGTTGGTGGCTGGCTGGACAGCGCCGGAGTCCGAAGATGCGGTGAGCAGCGAGGCCATGCGGGTTCTCGATCTGTTGCTCGAAGAGATGCCGCTCAAGCGTGCCGCCGCGTTGGCTGCGCAGATTACCGGCGAGCGCAAAAACGTGCTGTATCAGGTCGCGCTGGAGAAGCAGAAAGGCGTGTAAGCCGTCGCCCATAACGGTCTTGAGGCTTTTAGCGCTTGTTCTTCAGGCGCTCTGCCGTTAACCTGCGCGGCGGAGAGTCGATCGGACAGTCGCTGCCCTCTATGAAAATTAGGGGGGGGAGGAAAGTCCGGGCTCCATAGGGCGAAGTGCCAGGTAATGCCTGGGAGGCGTGAGCCTACGGAAAGTGCCACAGAAAATAACCGCCTAAGCGCTTCGGCGCCGGTAAGGGTGAAAAGGTGCGGTAAGAGCGCACCGCACGTCTGGCAACAGTTCGTGGCTAGGTAAACCCCACTTGGAGCAAGACCAAATAGGGTCCCAAGGCGTGGCCCGCGCTGGGACCGGGTAGGTTGCTAAAGATGTCCAGTGATGGCCATCGTAGACGAATGACTGTTCAAGACAGAACCCGGCTTACAGATCGACTCTCCACCTTTTTCTTTCCCTGCTTGAATCATTGGCAACAGGGCTGTGTAATATCAGCAGGCCTGCTCTGAAAGTCCGGCAGCGGCAAACGCAGTAATAGCCATTTCCCACCTCGCTTCAATCAACAGCAGAAGCGCTTTTGTAATACCGAAAAAATCTTACTCTTAACAAATTACTTTAACTTTCGAGCGCAGCTTTCAGTGCTGCATCAAGTTATGGGTCGAAAGTTCGCGCCAGATTGTCGTTACGCCTCCTTTTAAGCTCCTAAATCTCCGTTCTGTAAGGGTTTTCCTTTAATTGGCGCCTTGACGGTGTGGTGGGCGCATTCCTATAGTGTGCGCAAGTGGCGGAAAGTGGCATGAAGTGGGTTTTTTGAGCTCAAAACGATAAAAATTGGAGAAACGCAGACGTGTTTCGCGGAGCTAACGCTATCAGTCTCGACGCAAAGGGCCGTCTCGCCATGCCGAGCCGGTACCGTGACGAGCTCGATTCGCGCAGTTCCGGCCAATTGATCGTGACGATTGATGCCGTTGATCCGTGTCTGTGTGTCTACCCGCTCGACGAGTGGGAAATTATTGAAACCAAGTTGCGCGCACTCCCTTCGCTTCGCGAAGAGAACCGTCGCCTGCAACGTTTGCTGATTGGTAATGCCGTCGACCTCGAACTCGATGGCAGTGGTCGTTTTCTGGTTCCACCGCGTCTGCGCGAATACGCCAAATTGGATAAGCGCGCGATGCTGGTAGGCCAACTGAACAAGTTCCAATTGTGGGACGAGGATGCATGGAACGCGGTATCTGCCGCTGACCTTGCTGCTATTCAACAACCGGGCGCGATGCCTGATGAACTGCGTGATTTGATCCTGTGACTATTGATAGCGGCTTTAACCACATCACCGTACTGCTTGACGAAGCCGTCGAGGCTCTCGCCGTACGTCCTGATGGCTGCTATCTGGACGGCACATTCGGGCGCGGCGGGCACAGCCGGTTGATCCTCAGCCAGCTCGGCACGGACGGTCGGCTCATCGGGTTCGACAAAGATCCACAAGCGATTGCCACCGGGCAAACGCTAGCGGCCGAAGACGGCCGCTTTGTCGTTGTGCAGCGCAGCTTTGCCGAACTCGGTTCGGTGGTTGCCGAGCAAGGTCTGACCGGCAAGGTCAGCGGCATTCTGCTCGACCTTGGCGTGTCTTCGCCGCAGCTCGACGACGCCGAGCGCGGTTTCAGTTTCCTCAACGATGGCCCGTTGGACATGCGCATGGATCCGTCCCGTGGCATCAGTGCGGCCGAATTCGTCAACACCGCGCCGGCTGAGGAAATCGCCCGGGTGTTCAAGGAATACGGCGAAGAACGTTTCTCCGGTCGTATGGCTCGCGCGGTCGTCGAGCGTCGTGATATCAAGCCGTTCGAGCGCACCGCCGATCTGGCCGAAGTGTTGAAAGTCGCCAACCCGGCGTGGGAAAAGGGCAAGAACCCGGCGACCCGTGCCTTCCAGGGTTTGCGCATTCACGTCAACAACGAACTGGGCGATCTGGAAGCCGGCCTCGATGCCGCACTTGAAGCCCTGGAAGTCGGCGGCCGTCTGGTCGTGATCAGCTTCCATTCGCTGGAAGACCGTATCGTCAAACTGTTCATGCGCAAGCTGGTGAAAGGCGAAGCCGACAACCTGCCGCGCAACCTGCCCGTGCGCCACGTGGCGTTCGAACCGAAAATCAAAATCCATGGCAAAGCGCAGACGGCCTCCGACGCCGAACTCAAAGCCAACCCACGTTCCCGTAGCGCCGTCATGCGCGTCGCGGAGAAGTTGCGGTGAGCAAGCTTTTCGCCAAGCCATTGCCCGGCGGCAGCTTTCTGATGCTGCTGTTGTTTGTCGGCGTGCTCGTCTCGGCCATCGCCGTGTCGTACAGCGCGCACTGGAACCGGCAGTTGCTCAACACCCTTTATAACGAACTCAGCGTGCGCGACAAGGCGCAGGCCGAGTGGGGCCGGCTGATTCTCGAACAAAGCACCTGGACCGCGCACAGCCGGATCGAAGTGCTGGCCACCGAACAACTGAAAATGCACATTCCCGGCGCGGCTGACGTAAAGATGGTGGCGCCATGATGAAACTCGAAGGCGCGCTGTTCCCATGGCGCTTCCGCCTGATGGTGGCGCTGCTCGGCGTGATGGTCGCGGCGATCTGCTGGCGCATCATCGACCTGCAAGTGGTTGACCGTGACTTCCTCAAAGGTCAGGGCGACGCCCGCAGTCTGCGTCACATTCCGATTCCGGCTCACCGTGGTCTGATCACCGACCGTAACGGCGAGCCGTTGGCCGTGAGTACACCGGTGACTACGCTGTGGGCCAATGCCAAGGAAATGCAAACAGCCAAAGAAAAGTGGCCGGCACTCGCTGCCGCGCTGGGTCAGGATCCGAAAGCCCTGACCGAACGCCTCGAAGCCCAGGCCAACAAAGAATTCATTTATCTGGTGCGCGGGTTGACCCCCGAGCAAGGCCAGGCTGTGCTCGACCTGAAAGTCCCGGGTGTGTACGGCATTGAAGAGTTCCGCCGGTTCTATCCGGCCGGTGAAGTCACCGCGCACATGGTCGGGTTTACCGACATCGATGACCACGGTCGCGAAGGTGTCGAGCTGGCGTACGACGAGTGGCTGGCCGGGGTGCCGGGCAAACGACAGGTCATCAAGGATCGGCGCGGTCGGCTGATCAAGGATGTCCAGGTCACCAAAAACGCCAAGGCCGGCAAGCCCTTGGCGTTGTCCATTGACCTGCGTCTGCAATACCTGGCCAACCGCGAGCTGCGCAACGCGATCATCGAAAACGGCGCCAAGGCCGGCAGTCTGGTGATCATGGACGTCAAGACCGGCGAGATTCTCGCCATGGTCAACCAGCCGACCTACAACCCGAACAACCGTCGCAACCTGCAACCAGCGATGATGCGTAACCGCGCGATGATCGACGTGTTCGAACCGGGTTCGACCATGAAAGCCATCTCGATGAGCGCTGCGATCGAAACCGGCCGCTGGAAGCCGAGCGACACCGTCGAGGTGTATCCGGGATCCCTGCAGATCGGCAAGTACACGATCAAGGACGTTTCCAAGACCGAAGGCCCGGTGCTCGACCTGACCGGCATTCTGATCAATTCCAGTAACGTCGGCATGAGTAAGGTCGCCTTCGATATCGGCGGCGAAACGATTTTCCGCCTCGCGCAGAAAGTCGGCCTCGGTCAGGACACCGGCCTCGGCTTCCCGGGCGAACGTGTTGGCAACCTGCCGAACTATCGTGAGTGGCGCAAGGCTGAAACCGCAACGCTGTCCTACGGCTACGGTATTTCCGTGACCGCGATTCAACTGGTGCACGCGTTCTCGGCCCTGGCCAACAACGGCCGCCTCGCACCGCTGACCCTGATCAAAACCGACAAGATGCCGCAAACCACGCAAGTTTTGCCGGAAGCCGTGGCGAAAACCATGCAAGGCATGCTGCAGCAAGTGATTGAAGCGCCGCGCGGCGTATTCCGTGCGCAGGTGCCGGCGTATCACGTGGCGGGCAAGTCGGGTACTGCGCGCAAGACCTCGGTGGGTACCAAGGGCTACGCGGAAAACTCGTACCGCTCGCTGTTCGCCGGTTTCGGCCCGATGAGCGATCCGCGTTACGCGATTGTCGTGGTGATCGATGAGCCGTCCAAGGCCGGTTACTTCGGTGGTCTGGTTTCCGCGCCGGTGTTCAGCCGTGTGATGTCCGGCACCCTGCGCCTGATGAACGTGACCCCGGACAACCTGCCGAACACCCAACAGGCGAACGCCACTCCCGTCATTCCGCTGAAAGCCAATGGAGGGCGCGGCTGATGTCATTAAGTCTGAACAAGATATTCCCCCACGCCGGCCACGATCTGTTGATCCGTGAATTGGCGCTGGACAGCCGCAACGTACGCGCGGGCGATCTGTTCCTCGCCGTGCCGGGCGGCAAATTCGACGGCCGTGCGCACATTGCCGATGCCCTGCAACGTGGCGCAGCAGCAGTGGCGTATGAAGTGGAAGGCGCCACCGTGCTGCCGATCACTGACGTGCCGCTGATTCCGGTCAAAGGCCTGGCAGCGCAGTTGTCGGACATCGCCGGGCGTTTTTACGGTGAGCCAAGCCATCACCTGAACCTGATCGGCGTGACCGGCACTAACGGCAAGACCAGCGTGACCCAACTGGTGGCGCAGGCGCTGGATCTGCTCGGCCAGCATTGCGGCATCGTCGGCACCTTGGGTTCCGGTTTCTATGGCGCACTGGAAAGCGGTCTGCACACCACGCCGAATCCGATCGCCGTGCAAGCGACTTTGGGCGACCTGAAAAAGGCCGGCGCCAAAGCCGTGGCCATGGAAGTCTCGTCCCACGGTCTGGATCAGGGCCGCGTCACGGCGCTAGCGTTCGACGTCGCGGTGATGACCAACCTGTCCCGCGATCATCTGGATTATCACGGCACCATGGAGGCGTACGCCGAGGCCAAGGCCAAGCTGTTCGCCTGGAATGAGCTGAAGTGCCGTGTGGTCAACCTCGACGACGATTTCGGCCGGCAACTGGCCGCTGAAAAACGTGAATCGCGCCTGATCACCTACAGCCTGCTCGACAGCAGCGCCTATCTGTTTTGCCGCGAAGCACAGTTCGACGACCACGGCGTGCGCGCCACACTGGTCACGCCGCAGGGCGAACATCATCTGCGCAGCACGCTGCTCGGTCGTTTCAACCTGAGCAACGTATTGGCAGCGGTCGGCGCCTTGCTCGGTCTGGATTACGCGCTCGACGAAATTCTCAAAGTACTGCCGAAACTCGAAGGCCCGGCCGGGCGCATGCAGCGTCTGGGCGGCGGCACGCAGCCGTTGGTGGTGGTCGATTACGCACACACGCCGGATGCTCTGGAAAAAGTTCTGAGCGCATTGCGCCCGCACGTCAAAGGCCAACTGCTGTGCCTGTTCGGCTGCGGCGGTGACCGTGATCGCGGCAAACGTCCGTTGATGGCCGAAGTGGTCGAGCGTCTGGCCGATCAGGTGCTGGTTACCGACGACAACCCGCGCACTGAAGACCCGGCAGTGATTTTCGACGACATCCGCGCCGGTTTCACGGCTGTGGATAAAGTCACCTTCGTTGCCGGCCGTGGTCAGGCGATTGCCCAACTGATCGCCGGCGCTTCCGCCGATGACGTGATTGTTCTGGCCGGTAAAGGTCACGAGGACTATCAGGAAATCAACGGCGAGCGCCACGCTTTCTCCGATCTGGTCGAGGCCGATCACGCCCTGACCGCTTGGGAGGTGGCCCATGCTTAAAGCTTTGAAACTCAGCGAGCTGACCAACGCGCTCGATGCCCGTTTGATCGCGGCGGATGCCAGCTTCGACGGCGTCAGCATCGACAGCCGTGCGATCCAGCCAGGCCAACTGTTTATTGCCCTGACCGGTCCGCGTTTTGACGGTCATGACTATTTGAACGACGTCGCCGCCAAAGGCGCGGTGGCTGCACTGGTCGAGCGTGAAGTCGCCGACAGCACCTTGCCGCAACTGCTGGTTAAAGACACCCGTCAGGCCCTCGGCCAACTGGGTGCCTTGAACCGTGCCGCGTTCACCCAGCCAGTCGCGGCCATCACGGGCTCCAGCGGCAAGACCACGGTCAAGGAAATGCTCGCGAGCATCCTGCGCACGCGCGGTCCGGTACTGGCGACCCGTGGCAATTTGAACAACGACCTCGGCGCGCCGCTGACCCTGCTCGAACTGGCACCGGAGCACACTTCGGCGGTGATCGAACTCGGTGCCTCGCGCCTCGGCGAAATCGCCTACACCGTTGGCCTGACCAAGCCGCACGTGGCGATCCTGAATAATGCCGGCACCGCGCACGTCGGTGAATTTGGCGGCCCGGAAAAAATCGTCGAAGCCAAGGGTGAAATCATCGATGGGCTCGCGGCCGATGGCATCGCCGTGCTCAATCTTGATGACAAGGCCTTCGGTATCTGGAAGACCCGTGCGGGCGCTCGCAAGGTATTTAGCTTCTCTCAGCTAAATGCTGCTGCAGATTTCTATGCAAGCTTCATCGTCCCTGACGCACGTGGGTGCCCTGCGTTCGAACTGCACACCCCGCAAGGTGTTGAGCGGGTTCAGTTGAACTTGCTTGGCGGTCACAACGTTACTAACGCCGTTGCCGCTGCCGCTGCCGCTCACGCCTTGGGCGTGTCGCTGTTCGGCATCGCTACCGGGCTTGGCGCGGTACAACCGGTCAAGGGTCGCACCGTCGCGCAACTGGCGAAGAACGGCATGCGCGTGATTGATGACACTTACAACGCAAACCCCACCTCGATGTGCGCCGCCGTTGATATACTCGCCGGCTTTTCCGGCCGCACCGTCCTGGTGCTCGGGGATATCGGCGAGTTGGGCGATTGGGCGGAGCAGGGGCACCGCGACGTGGGCGAATACGCCCGGGGCAAGGTTTCCGCGCTTTATGCCGTTGGGCCAAACATGGTTCACGCCGTAAACGCTTTCGGTGAACAGGCGCATCACTTCGGTAGCCAAGCCGAACTGATTCAGGCCCTCGATGCCGAGCAGGACACAAACACCACCATTTTGATCAAGGGTTCGCGCAGTGCAGCGATGGAAAACATCGTTGCGGCTCTGTGCGGGTCCAGTCTGGAGAAACATTAATGCTGCTGCTGCTAGCGGAGTATCTGCAACAGTTCTACAAAGGCTTCGCGGTCTTTCAGTACCTGACCCTGCGCGGGATTCTCGGTGTACTGACCGCGCTGGTTTTGTCGCTGTGCTATGGCCCGTGGATGATCCGCACCCTGCAGAACCGTCAGATCGGTCAGTCCGTTCGTAACGATGGCCCGCAATCGCACCTGTCCAAATCCGGTACGCCAACCATGGGTGGCGCGCTGATTCTGTCTTCGATCGGTGTCAGCACTCTGCTTTGGGCTGACCTGAGCAACCGCTACGTCTGGACTGTTCTGTTGGTGACGCTGTTGTTCGGCGCCATCGGCTGGGTCGACGATTACCGCAAAGTCATCGAGAAGAACTCCCGCGGCTTGCCGAGCCGCTGGAAGTATTTCTGGCAGTCGGTGTTCGGCCTCGGCGCGGCGATCTTCCTTTATATGACTGCTTCCACGCCGGTGGAAACCACGCTGATCCTGCCGATGCTCAAGGACTACAGCATTCCGCTGGGCGCAGGTTTCATCGTGCTGACTTACTTTGTGATCGTCGGTTCGAGCAACGCGGTCAACCTGACTGACGGCCTCGACGGTCTGGCGATCATGCCGACGGTGATGGTCGGCGGTGGCCTCGGCATCTTCTGCTACCTGTCGGGTAACGTGAAATTCGCTGAATACCTGTTGATCCCTTATGTGCCGGGCGCGGGCGAGCTGATCGTGTTTTGCGGCGCGCTGATCGGTGCCGGTCTGGGCTTCCTCTGGTTCAACACTTATCCGGCGCAAGTGTTCATGGGCGACGTCGGTGCCCTGGCGCTCGGCGCGGCACTCGGCACCATCGCGGTGATCGTGCGTCAGGAAATCGTCCTGTTCATCATGGGCGGCGTGTTCGTGATGGAAACCCTGTCAGTCGTCATTCAGGTTGCGTCCTTTAAGCTGACCGGTCGCCGTGTGTTCCGCATGGCACCAATTCACCACCATTTTGAACTCAAGGGCTGGCCCGAGCCGCGCGTGATCGTCCGTTTCTGGATCATCACCGTGATTCTCGTGCTGATCGGCCTTGCCACCCTGAAGCTGAGGTAGAACGAGTGTCTCTGATCGCTTCTGACCACTTCCGCATCGTTGTCGGCCTCGGCAAGAGCGGCATGTCCCTGGTTCGCTTCCTGGCGAACCGGGGCACGTCGTTTGCCGTGGCCGACACGCGGGAAAATCCACCGGAACTGGCCACGCTCAAGCGTGACTATCCGCACGTGGAAGTGCGTTGTGGCGAGCTGGACGTCGAATTCCTGTGCCGCGCCGACGAACTCTACGTGAGCCCCGGCCTGGCGTTGGCGACCCCGGCCCTGCAAGCCGCCGCTGCCCGTGGCGTGAAACTCTCCGGCGACATCGAGCTGTTCGCGCGTAACGCACGGGCGCCGATCGTGGCCATCAGCGGTTCCAACGCGAAGAGCACCGTGACCACTCTGGTCGGCGAGATGGCGGCTGCGGCCGGCAAACGCGTCGCCGTCGGCGGCAATCTTGGCACTCCGGCGCTGGACCTGCTCAGCGACGACGTCGAGCTGTACGTGATGGAGCTGTCGAGTTTCCAGTTGGAGACCACCGACCAGCTCAACGCCGAAGTGGCCACCGTGCTGAACATCAGCGAAGACCACATGGATCGCTACAGCGGTCTGCCGGCGTACCACCTGGCCAAGCACCGAATCTTCCGTGGTGCGAAGCAGTTCGTGGTCAACCGTCAGGATGCGTTGACCCGTCCGTTGATGGGCGAGGGCCAGCCGTGCTGGACTTTCGGTCTGACCAAGCCGGATTTCAAGGCATTCGGTATCCGCGAAGAAGACGGCGAGAAGTATCTGGCCTTCGAATTCCAGAACCTGATGCCGGTGCGTGAACTGAAGATTCGCGGCGCACATAACCAGTCCAATGCCCTCGCGGCATTGGCGCTGGGGCATGCCGTGGGCTTGCCGTTCGACGCCATGCTCTCGGCCTTGCGCACCTTTGCCGGCCTCGAACATCGCTGCCAGTGGGTACGCGATCTCGATGGTGTGGCGTACTACAACGACTCCAAAGCGACCAACGTTGGCGCCGCACTGGCCGCCATCGAAGGCCTCGGCGCAGAC
The DNA here is from genome assembly GCF_949768005.1 of Pseudomonas sp. IT-347P. Lineage (NCBI taxonomy): Bacteria > Pseudomonadati > Pseudomonadota > Gammaproteobacteria > Pseudomonadales > Pseudomonadaceae > Pseudomonas > Pseudomonas sp. IT-347P. The sequence goes on along the minus strand of NZ_CATKPQ010000060.1, from coordinate 262,518 downwards.
ATCGACGGCAAGGTCATCCTGATCGCTGGTGGCGATGGCAAGGGCGCCGAGTTCAAGGATCTGCGTGATCCGGTGGCGGCCAACTGCCGCGCCGTGATCCTGATGGGCCGCGACTCCGACAAGATCGGCGCAGCAATTGGCGATGCCGTGCCGCTGATTCGCGCGACCTCGCTGGTCGACGCCGTTGCACAGTGCCGCGCCGCCGCCCAGCCGGGTGACGTTGTGCTGCTGTCGCCGGCCTGCGCCAGTTTCGACATGTTCAAGAATTACGAAGACCGTGGTCACCAGTTCGTCCGCGCTGTGGAGGATCTGGCATGAGCCTGCGCAATATCATCAAGCCGTATCCGTCGCCGATCATTACCGGACGCGGGATCGACCTCGACTTCCCGATGCTCGCCGGTTGCCTGGCGCTGCTCGGTCTCGGCCTGATCATGATTGCCTCGGCGTCCACCGAAGTGGCGGCTGCGCAGTCGGGCAGCCCGCTGTATTACATGATTCGCCACCTTATTTATGTAGTGCTCGGGTTGGGCGCGTGCATCGTCACCATGATGATTCCGATCGCCACCTGGCAACGTCTCGGCTGGCTCATGCTGATCGGCGCGTTCGGCTTGCTGGTGATGGTGATCATCCCGGGCATCGGTCGCGAAGTGAACGGCTCGATGCGCTGGATCGGTTTCAGCTTCTTCAACGTGCAGCCATCGGAAATCGCCAAGGTGTTCGTGGTGATCTACCTCGCCGGTTATCTGGTGCGACGGCAGAAAGAAGTGCGCGAGAGCTGGATGGGCTTCTTCAAGCCGTTCATCGTGCTGCTGCCGATGGCGGGCCTGTTGCTGATGGAGCCGGACTTCGGCGCCACCGTGGTAATGATGGGCGCAGCGGCGGCGATGCTGTTCCTCGGCGGGGTCGGGTTGTTCCGTTTCTCGCTGATGGTGGTGCTGGCGGTCGGGGCGGTGGTCTTGCTGATTCAGATGCAGCCGTATCGTATGGCACGTCTGACCAACTTCGCTGACCCGTGGGCCGACCAGTTCGGCGCCGGTTATCAATTGTCGCAAGCCTTGATCGCCTTCGGTCGCGGCGAGTGGCTGGGCGTCGGTCTGGGCAACAGCGTGCAGAAGCAGTTCTATCTGCCGGAAGCGCACACCGACTTCGTGTTCTCGGTATTGGCCGAAGAGCTGGGAGCGGTCGGTTCGCTGTGCACCGTCGCGCTGTTCGTGTTCGTGTGTATTCGCGGCATGTACATCGGCTTGTGGGCAGAGAAAGCCAAACAGTTCTTCGCCGCTTATGTGGCGTACGGCTTGTCGTTCCTGTGGATTGGTCAGTTCCTGATCAACATCGGTGTGAACGTCGGCCTGCTGCCAACCAAGGGGCTGACCTTGCCGTTCCTCAGTTACGGCGGCAGTTCGTTGGTGATCTGCTGTGCCTGTCTGGGCTTGTTGCTGCGCATCGAGTGGGAGAGTCGAACCCACCTGGGCAGCGAAGAGATGGAATTCCATGAGAGCGACTTCGCCGAGGAGCCGAATCATGGGCGCTAACGTACTGATCATGGCCGGCGGAACCGGCGGCCACGTCTTCCCGGCGCTGGCCTGTGCCCGCGAGTTTCAGGCGCGCGGCTACACCGTGCACTGGCTCGGCACGCCACGCGGGATCGAGAACGAACTGGTGCCGGCCGCAGGGCTGGAACTGCACCGGATCAACGCCACCGGCCTGCGCGGCAAGGGCAAGCTGTCGCTGCTCAAGGCGCCGTTCATGCTGTTGAAGTCGGTGTGGCAGGCGCGGGCAATCATTCGTCGCTTGAAGCCGGTGTGTGTGGTCGGCTTCGGCGGTTATGTGACTGGTCCTGGTGGTCTTGCCGCGAAACTGGCCGGCGTACCAGTGATCGTTCACGAACAGAACGCGGTCGCCGGCACCGCCAATCGGTTGCTGGTGCCGTTCGCCGCCCGGGTGTGTGAAGCGTTCCCCGACACCTTTACTCTGTCGGACACCCGCCGTACCACCGGAAACCCGGTGCGCAGCGAGCTGTTCCTCGATACATCGCGACCTGCTCTGGCCGGTCGCAAAGCGCGTTTGCTGATCCTTGGCGGAAGCCTGGGCGCAGAACCGTTGAACAAATTGCTGCCTGAAGCCCTGGCCCAAGTCGCTGTCGATTTGCGCCCGGAAGTGTTTCATCAGGCCGGCAAAAACCACGATGAAGTGACTGCAGAGCGCTACCGCGCCGCCGGCGTCGATGCGCAGGTGCAGCCGTTCATCAAAGACATGGCTCAGGCCTATGGCTGGGCTGACCTGGTGGTGTGCCGCGCAGGCGCGTTGACCATCAGTGAGCTGGCTGCCGCCGGTCTGCCTTCGATGCTGGTGCCTTTGCCCCACGCGATCGACGATCACCAGACCCGCAACGCCGATTATTTGGCCCGCGAAGGCGCTGCCTTCCTGATGCCGCAAAGAACGACTGGTGCCGCGGACCTTGCCGCGCGCCTGACAGAGGTCTTGATGCAACCGCAACGACTCGAAGATATGGCCCGAGCGGCCCGCCGTCTGGCGAAACCCGATGCCACCCGTAGCGTGGTCGATACCTGTCTGGAGGTGGCCCATGGTTGAGAATCAGAAAGCCATGCCGCAACCGGAAATGCGCCGCATCCGTCGCATCCACTTCGTCGGCATCGGCGGCGTGGGCATGTGCGGCATCGCCGAAGTGTTGTTAAACCTGGGCTATGAAGTATCCGGTTCCGACCTGAAAGCGTCGCCAGTCACCGAGCGCCTCGAATCGTTCGGCGCGCACATTTATATCGGCCACCGTGCCGAGAACGCTGCCAACGCCGATGTGCTGGTGGTGTCGAGCGCGGTCAACACGTCCAACCCGGAAGTGGCGACTGCGCTTGAGCGTCGTATCCCGGTGGTGCCGCGCGCAGAAATGCTCGCCGAACTGATGCGCTATCGCCACGGCATCGCTGTCGCCGGTACGCACGGCAAAACCACCACCACCAGCCTGATCGCTTCGGTGTTCGCCGCTGGTGGTCTGGATCCGACGTTCGTCATCGGTGGTCGTCTGAATGCCGCGGGCACCAATGCCCAGCTCGGCACCAGCCGTTACCTGATTGCCGAAGCCGATGAAAGCGATGCGAGTTTCCTGCACCTGCAACCGCTGGTGGCCGTGGTCACCAATATCGATGCCGACCACATGGCAACCTACGACGGTGACTTCAACAAACTGAAGAAAACCTTCGTCGAGTTCCTGCACAACCTGCCGTTCTACGGTTTGGCCGTGATGTGCCTGGACGATCCGGTGGTGCGCGAAATCCTGCCGCTGGTGAAACGTCCGACCGTGACTTACGGCTTCAGCGAAGACGCTGACGTTCGTGCGATCAATATTCGCCAGCAGGGCATGCAAACGTTCTTCACCGTGCTGCGCCCGGATCGTGAGCCGCTGGACGTCTCGGTGAACATGCCCGGCAACCACAACGTCCTCAACTCGCTGGCGACCATCTGCATCGCTACCGACGAAGGCGTCAGCGATGAAGCCATCGTCCAGGGCCTGTCCGGCTTCCAGGGCGTTGGCCGACGCTTCCAGGTCTACGGCGAACTGCCGGTGGACGGCGGCAACGTAATGCTGGTCGACGACTACGGTCACCACCCGACCGAAGTCGCCGCAGTCATCAAAGCCGTGCGTGGTGGCTGGCCGGAGCGCCGCTTGGTGATGGTTTACCAGCCGCACCGTTACAGCCGCACCCGCGACCTGTACGACGATTTCGTCAATGTTCTGGCCGACGCCAACGTGCTGTTGCTGATGGAAGTCTATCCGGCCGGCGAAGAGCCGATCCCCGGTGCCGACAGCCGCAAGCTGTGCAACAGCATCCGTCAGCGCGGTCAGCTCGACCCGATCTACATCGAGCGTGGCGTCGATCTGGCGCCGCTGGTCAAGCCGCTGCTGCGGGCCGGCGACATCCTGCTGTGCCAGGGCGCTGGTGATATCGGCGGTCTCGCGCCGAAGCTGCTGAAAAGTGAATTGTTCGCTGGCGCCGTGGCGGCGTCGGTCGAGGGGAAGTTGAAATGACTGCTGCCTACGCCAAGCTGTTCTCCACGATCGCGCCGAAAGAATTCGGCCGTGTCGCCGTGCTTTTCGGTGGCCTGAGTGCCGAGCGTGAGGTATCGCTGAAATCCGGTAACGCTGTGCTCGACGCGCTGCAAAGCGCGGGTGTGGACGCGTTCGGCATCGACGTTGGCGACGACATTCTGCAACGTCTGCTCAGCGAAAAGATCGACCGCGCCTTCATCATTCTCCACGGTCGGGGCGGTGAAGACGGCTCCATGCAGGGCCTGCTCGAAGTGGCGGGCATTCCGTACACCGGCAGCGGCATTCTGGCCTCGGCACTGGCAATGGACAAACTGCGCACCAAACAGGTCTGGCACAGCCTCGGGATTCCGACGCCGCGTCACGCCGTGCTGTGCAGCGAAGCCGATTGTATTTCGGCGGCGACGGAACTGGGCTTCCCTTTGATCGTCAAACCGGCGCATGAAGGTTCAAGTATCGGGATGGCCAAAGTGAGTTCTGCGTCCGAGTTGATCGACGCATGGAAAGCGGCCAGTACCTACGATTCGCAAGTCTTGGTTGAGCAATGGATTCAAGGTCCGGAGTTCACCATCGCCACCCTGCGTGACCAGGTGTTGCCTCCAATCGCCCTGGGTACACCGCACACGTTCTACGACTACGACGCCAAGTACATCGCCAACGATACCCAGTACCGCATTCCATGCGGGCTGGATGCCGCCAAGGAACAGGAACTGATGGAACTCACGGCCAAGGCCTGTGAGGCGCTGGGTATTGCCGGTTGGGGCAGGGCGGACGTGATGCAGGACGCCGACGGGCAGTTCTGGTTCCTGGAAGTGAACACCGCGCCGGGCATGACCGATCACAGTCTGGTACCGATGGCGGCCCGTGCGGCTGGCCTGGATTTCCAGCAACTGGTTCTGGCCATTCTGGCCGCCAGTGTTGAAGACGCTCGAGGTTAAGACGATGCAAGGCGCTCAGCTCAGACATCAGCCTCCCGCTCCCGGCCGCAAGCCGGTGCCGCGGGGTGCCAGCCGCATGGTGGCAAAAGAGCCGATGTCCGCGCGCCTGCCGAAAGCCAATTTCAGCTTTCTGAAAAGTCTGTTCTGGCCGGTGCTGCTGGTCGCGCTGGGTTTTGGCACTTACGAAGGTGCAACGCGTTTGCTGCCTTACGCTGACCGGCCGATCACCAAGATCGCCGTGCAGGGCGACCTGAGCTACATCAGCCAGCAAGCGGTGCAGCAACGGATCGCTCCGTATGTGGCGTCGAGCTTCTTCACCATCGACCTGGCCGGTATGCGTACCGAACTCGAGCAGATGCCGTGGATCGCCCACGCCGAAGTGCGTCGGGTGTGGCCGGACCAGGTGGTGATCCGCCTCGAAGAGCAACTGCCGGTGGCGCGTTGGGGCGACGAGTCGTTGCTCAACAACCAGGGCCAGGCGTTTACGCCAAAGGAACTGGCGAACTACGAACACCTGCCACAGCTGTTCGGCCCACAACGGGCCCAGCAGCAAGTGATGCAGCAGTATCAGGTGCTGAGCCAGATGCTGCGGCCGTTGGGCTTCTCGATTGCACGCCTGGAACTGCGTGAACGCGGGAGTTGGTTCCTGACCACCGGTGCCGGCAGTTCCGGCCCCGGCATCGAGTTGCTGCTGGGACGCGGCAACCTGGTGGAAAAGATGCGCCGCTTTATCGCCATCTATGACAAGACGCTTAAAGACCAGATTACGAACATTGCGCGCATCGATCTGCGCTACGCCAACGGCCTCGCTGTTGGCTGGCGGGAACCTGTAGCGCCGACGACAGCCCAACCCGCTGTCGCGAAGAATTAAGAAGAGGCAGGACCCATGGCAAACGTGCAAAGCGGCAAAATGATCGTCGGTCTCGATATCGGCACCTCCAAGGTGGTGGCGCTGGTCGGCGAGGTTTCCGACGACGGCTCGCTGGAAATCGTCGGGATCGGTACCCATCCGTCCCGTGGCCTGAAGAAGGGCGTGGTGGTCAACATCGAGTCCACCGTGCAATCGATCCAGCGCGCGATCGAAGAAGCCCAACTGATGGCGGGCTGCCGCATTCACTCGGCGTTCGTCGGTGTGGCGGGCAATCACATCCGCAGCCTGAACTCCCACGGCATCGTCGCGATCCGCGATCGTGAAGTCAGCTCGGCCGACCTTGAGCGCGTGCTCGATGCGGCTCAGGCCGTGGCGATCCCGGCTGACCAGCGCGTGCTGCACACCTTGCCGCAGGATTACGTGATCGATAACCAGGAAGGCGTGCGCGAGCCACTGGGCATGTCCGGCGTGCGTCTGGAAGCCAAGGTTCACGTGGTCACCTGCGCCGTCAACGCCGCACAGAACATTGAAAAATGCGTGCGTCGCTGCGGTCTGGAAATCGACGACATCATTCTCGAGCAACTGGCCTCGGCCTACTCGGTACTCACCGACGACGAGAAAGAACTGGGCGTGTGCCTGGTCGACATCGGCGGCGGCACCACCGACATCGCCATCTTCACTGAAGGCGCGATCCGCCACACTGCAGTGATCCCGATTGCCGGTGATCAGGTGACCAACGACATCGCCATGGCGTTGCGCACCCCGACCCAGTACGCCGAAGAAATCAAGATTCGTTACGCCTGCGCCCTGGCCAAACTGGCCGGTGCCGGTGAAACCATCAAGGTGCCGAGTGTTGGCGACCGTCCACCGCGCGAACTGTCGCGTCAGGCCCTGGCCGAAGTGGTCGAACCGCGTTACGACGAACTGTTCACCCTGATCCAGGCCGAGCTGCGTCGCAGCGGCTACGAAGACCTGATCCCGGCCGGCATCGTCCTCACCGGCGGTACGTCGAAGATGGAAGGCGCCACTGAACTGGCCGAAGAAATCTTCCACATGCCGGTGCGCCTCGGCGTGCCGCACGGTGTGAAAGGCCTGGATGACGTGGTGCGCAACCCGATTTATTCCACTGGCGTTGGCTTGTTGATGTACGGCCTGCAAAAGCAGTCCGACGGGGTTTCGTTCTCCGGCATCGGCAGCCGCGACAGTTACAGCAACGAAGAGCCACAGGCGCCGTTGCTGGACCGATTGAAGAAGTGGGTTCAAGGCAACTTCTAACGCTTTACCGCAACACCGCAACAAACAGCAGTAGGCGAAAAAACTAGAGAATGTAAGGAGAGGGAAAATGTTCGAACTCGTAGACAACATCCCCGCAAGCCCGGTAATCAAAGTTATCGGTGTTGGCGGTGGCGGCGGCAACGCTGTCAATCACATGGTCAAGAGCAACATCGAAGGCGTTGAGTTCATCTGCGCCAACACTGATGCTCAAGCGCTGAAAAACATCGGCGCGCGCACCATTCTGCAACTGGGCACCGGTGTGACCAAAGGTCTGGGCGCCGGCGCCAACCCTGAAGTAGGTCGTCAGGCCGCTCTCGAAGACCGTGAGCGCATTGCCGAAGTCCTGCAGGGCACCAACATGGTGTTCATCACCACTGGCATGGGCGGCGGCACCGGTACCGGTGCTGCGCCGATCATCGCCGAAGTGGCCAAGGAAATGGGCATTCTGACCGTTGCTGTCGTAACGCGTCCGTTCCCGTTCGAAGGCCGCAAGCGTATGCAGATCGCCGATGAAGGCATCCGCATGCTCTCGGAAAGCGTCGACTCGTTGATCACCATTCCCAACGAGAAGCTGCTGACCATCCTCGGTAAAGATGCAAGCCTGCTGTCGGCTTTCGCCAAGGCAGACGATGTACTGGCCGGTGCCGTTCGCGGTATCTCCGACATCATCAAGCGTCCGGGCATGATCAACGTCGACTTCGCCGACGTACGTACCGTGATGAGCGAAATGGGCATGGCGATGATGGGCACTGGCTGCGCCAGCGGTCCGAACCGTGCACGTGAAGCCACTGAAGCGGCGATCCGCAACCCGCTGCTGGAAGACGTGAACCTGCAAGGCGCACGCGGCATTCTGGTGAACATCACCGCCGGTCCTGACCTGTCCTTGGGTGAGTACTCCGACGTGGGTAGCATCATCGAAGCCTTCGCTTCCGAACACGCCATGGTCAAGGTCGGTACCGTTATCGATCCGGACATGCGTGACGAGCTGCACGTGACTGTGGTTGCCACCGGTCTGGGCGCGAAAATCGAGAAGCCTGTGAAGGTCATCGACAACACCGTTCACACCTCCATGGCTTCCGCCCAGGTGCAACAACCGGCTCCGGCCCGTCAGGAAGCGCCAGCGGTGAACTACCGTGATCTGGATCGTCCGACCGTCATGCGCAACCAGGCTCAGGCCGGTGCTGCGGCTGCCGCGAAGATGAATCCGCAAGATGACCTGGACTACCTGGACATCCCGGCTTTCCTGCGTCGTCAGGCCGATTGATGGAATGTATCAGGGCTATGAAGGTGATTGGTGTTCAGCAAAGGCATGGTCTGCTATCATCGCCAGCCTTTGTTGATACCAGTTCGCAATTTGCGCTGAAGCGGCCCAAGCCATGATTAAACAACGCACACTGAAAAATATTATCCGTGCCACAGGTGTAGGCCTGCACTCCGGTGAGAAGGTCTATCTGACCCTCAAGCCTGCGCCTGTCGACACTGGCATTGTGTTTTGTCGCGCTGACCTCGACCCTGTGGTGCAGATTCCTGCCCGCGCGGAAAACGTCGGTGAAACCACTATGTCAACGACGCTGATTAACGGCGACGTGAAAGTGGACACGGTAGAGCACTTGCTCTCGGCCATGGCTGGCCTGGGCATCGATAACGCCTACGTCGAGCTCTCCGCGTCCGAAGTCCCGATCATGGATGGCAGCGCTGGACCCTTCGTATTCCTGATTCAATCGGCAGGCCTGGAAGAACAGGACGCCGCCAAGAAATTCATCCGCATCCTGCGTGAAGTGACAGTGGAAGACGGCGACAAGCGCGCCACTTTCGTCCCTTTCGAAGGGTTCAAGGTGAGCTTCGAGATCGATTTCGATCACCCGGTATTCCGGGACCGCACCCAAAGTGCAAGCGTGGATTTTTCCAGCACTTCGTTCGTAAAAGAAGTCAGCCGCGCCCGTACCTTTGGTTTCATGAGTGATATCGAGTACCTGCGCAAGCACAACCTCGCACTCGGCGGCAGCGTGGAAAACGCAATCGTGGTCGATGCCGATGGCGTGTTGAACGAAGACGGCCTTCGCTATGAAGACGAATTCGTCAAGCACAAGATCCTCGATGCGATTGGCGACCTGTACCTGCTGGGCAACAGCCTGATTGGTGAGTTCAAAGGCTTCAAGTCCGGTCATGCACTGAACAACCAGCTGCTGCGCAAGTTGATTGAGCAGACAGACGCTTGGGAAGTGGTGACGTTCGAAGACGCCAGCACCGCACCGATCTCTTACATGCGCCCGGTTGCGGCAGTGTAAGTAAAAAACCTCTCTAGTTTTTTGAAGGCCATCCCCGGATGGCCTTTTTTTATGCCTGCAATTTCTCTAGTGCCTGATCCGGCCTCTTCGCGAGCGAGCTCGCTCCCACAGGGGAATGCACTTCAAATGTGGGAGCGAGCTTGCTCGCGAAGGCGCCGGTGCAATCGCCACAGACCTTTCAGGCAGCCACCACCACCCGATTACGCCCACCTTCCTTGGCTTGATACAACGCCTTGTCCGCCGCAAACAACAACTGCTCCAGCGTCATCTCACTCGCCGCCGTCCACGTCGCAATGCCAACACTCACCGTCATCGGCCGCTCAGCCCCGTCGACCAACGGTAGCTGCTCGACCGCCTGACGAATATGCTCGGCAATCTGCTGCGCGCCACGACTATCGGTCTCGGCGAGAATCACCGAAAACTCTTCACCTCCATAACGCGCCACCAGATCCGCCGGTCGCCGCACACTTTCAGTGATGACCCTGGCCAGCGTCTTCAACGCCTGGTCCCCGGCCGGGTGCCCATGCCGGTCATTGAAGGCTTTGAAGTGATCGGCATCGATCATCATCACCGACATGGGTTTACCCGAGCGCTGGGCGCGGAACCATTCGTGACGCAGCGCCTGATCAAGCATCCGCCGATTGGCCACGCCGGTCAGCGCATCGGTTGCCGCCAGTTGCGCCAGCTCGCGCTCGGCCCGCTGCCGCAGGCGCAGCTCGCGGGCCAGCAACCAGGTCAGCCACAACAACCCCATACACAGCACGCCCGTGGCGCCGCTGATCAGAATCGCGGTGCGCCGCCAGGTGCCGAACACCTCGTGGCTGGACAGCGCGACCATCACCGTCAGGGGCAGATTACCGACCCGCGAGTAGGTGTAGAGACGCTGTTGCTGGTCCATGCTGGAAGTGCTGGTGAAGCTGCCGTTGCCATCCTTGTCCCCGAGGATCCGTACGACATTCGGCCGGTTGCCGAAGCTTTTGCCGATGGAGTCGCTTTGCAGATAAGGTTTTTGCGCCAGCAGGATGCCGTCACTGTTGATGATGTTCAGTGTGCTGTCTTTGCCGATGTCGAGGCTGTCGAACAATTGGTCGAAGTAATCGAGTTTCATCGACGCCACGGCCACACCGGCGAACTCACCGGTTTGCGAGGAAATCCGTCGACTGAAGCTGATTCGCCATTGATTGGCCTCGTCACAGTCGCAACGGGTCTTGAACGGGCGGCTGATGAACATGCCGATCTCGCGGTTGAACGCGTGGGCGCGGAAATAATCGCGGTCGGCGAAGTTGCCCGGTTTCGGCTCGATCCGCGAAGAGTCGGCAACTACCTCGCCGTGCTTGTCGAGCAGCAGTATGTCGCCCTTGAAGCGCGCCGTGGTCGAGCGATCAAACAATGCCAGATGACGGATCTGCGGCGAGACGTCTTGCAGGTCATCGCGCTGGGCGGCGGCGATCAGGCCTTGCAAGGTCAAGTCATACAGCTCGACGGTGCGCAGTACGTCGGCGTCGATCAGTTGCGCAATGGTGGTGGCGCTGCGGGTCGCCGATTCCTGAGCATTGGCGTGCTCGCGGATCAACAGGAACGTGACGATGCACAGAATCGCGATCACGGTCAGCAAACTGCCGCAGATCAGCAGCAACTCGGGGCGTCCGGTCTTGCCCGTGACGGGGGGGGTACGGCTCGCGATCATGATTGGGCTGTCGGTTGGGGGAAGTCTTATAAGCGTAGTTGCACAACACCACCGAAGCGCCTGACGCAAATACCTGTGGGAGCGAGCTTGCTCGCGAATGCGTTGTGTCAGCCAACATCAATGTTGCTGAAAGATCGCCTTCGCGAGCAAGCTCGCTCCCACAGGGTTGGTCATTGCTTGAGCTATCGGATTCAGTCTGCAGTCAGCTTAGCGCCGATCTTAGAAGACGTTGATCGGGTAGTCGATGATCACGCGGTATTCATCTGTATCCGAATCAATCACGCCGTAACCGTTGCCACCGCGGTTAGTCGCCCATTGCAAATGCACCGCGAGATCCTTGGCCTGGCCGCTTTGCACTACGTACTGCAAATCGAGATCGCGCTCCCAATGTTTGGCGTTGCGGCCATCGGCGCTGTACCAGTTGGAATAGCCTTTGCTGTCGGGGTCAACCTTGGTCAGGTCGACAGTGCCGCGCGAGTAGGACACGGACGAGGTCAGACCCGGCACGCCGACACCGGCGAAGTCATAGGCGTATTTAAGCTTCCACGAGCGCTCGTTCGGGCCGTTGAAGTCGGAATACTGCTGCGAGTTGTCGAGATAAACGCTGTCGCCCTGGCTGATGTAGTCGAACGGTGTATTGCCGTTGATCCGCTGATACGCGGCAGTGACGCTGTGGCTGCCGACGCCGACAGTGAAATGCACGCTGTAGGTGTTGTTGTCGATGTTACCGAGCAGTGCATCACCGGTGTCTTGCGTGTGATAGAAGTGCAGGCCCGGGTTGAGGCTGACCAGATCGTTCAACTGCCAGGTGTAGTCGAGGTCGTAGTAGTACTGGTTCCAGATGTCCTTCAGCTCGGAGGCGTACAGGCTGCTGGTCAGACCTTCGACACCGCTCCAGGCCACGCCGGCCCAGTTCAGGTGCTGACTCTCGTCACCATCGGCCAGCGTCCCGTACGAGGTGCCGATACGCGTGCGGCCGCTCTGGTTGTAAGGTTTGGTGAAACTGGCCTGGCCGCCTTCGATCAACCAGCCATCGAAGCTGTGGTTGGTCAGGCTCACACCACGGAAAGTCTGCGGCAACATGCGCGTGTCGCCGCCGGCGATGACCGGGTTGGTAAGGAACAGGTCACCGGCCTTCAATTCGGTATCGAACGCGCGCAGTTTCAACGCGCCGCCCGCTGTGGAGAACGACCCCGGCGCCTTACCGTTGCCATCGCTGATCGGCAGGATGCTCGAGCCGTCCGTGCCGCCACCGCCATCCAGCTTCAACCCGAGCATGGCGTGGGCATCGATGCCGAAACCGACCGTGCCTTCGGTGTAACCCGACTTGAACACCCCAAGAAAGCCCTGGCCCCACTCGATGTTGTCGTCCGCTTTCTGCAAGCGGTTGCGATTCATGTAGTAGTTGCGGGCGTTGAGGTTGAGGCTTGAGCCTTCGACGAAGCCTTCTTTGGTGGTTTCGTCGGCCTGCGCGGCGGGAGCAATCGTTGCGGCAATTGCAATGAACAGCGGGGTGAAGCGAACTGGGTAACGCACGTGCGATGGAGCTCCTTGGGTCAACTGGCCCCTCAATGGCTCGAAGGGCTTGATGTTTCTTGTTGTTACAGACGAACCAGACGGCTTTCAGACCACAACGAAAAAAGGCCGCTGAAAAGCAGCGGCCTGGAGTGACGACGGTTGAACGGGAAGAGCCAAACAACCGCGTCGAGGGAAACGTTGGTGCGGTGCGCGACTCAGCTGTCTTTCTCGGCAGCTTGCGCCTGGGAAGTGGCAGCCTGCGGGGCTTGCGTAGCGTCTTGCGCCTTGGCCATCACTTCGGTCTGATGCTGATCGAAGGCCTGCACGCGAGCGACCTTTTGCGCCACGAACGACTGCGATTCTTCAGCCATCGCCATCGGCGACAGGATCAATGAGGACAAAACGAACGCGCTGGCAATACCCATACTGTTGGACATCTTGAAAACCTTCTCGCTTGGCGAGTGCTGTTTGGTGCGGGCAAAGATAAGGTTGCCGGACGTTGGGAAACAGCGTGATTTTCATAAATGACTGTTGCGCAGCAGGTAAAAGTCGAATATTGCGGTGCAGCCAAGAGCGACCCCCTCACCCCAGCCCTCTCCCCCAAGGGGGGCGAGGGGGAAGGGAGCCGATCGGGGGCTTTTCAGAATCCGAGTTCGACTGGCTATTTCAGGTCGGCGTACTTCGAGAGAACCACTCGGCCAGTCTCTCCCCCCAGGGGGCGAGGGGGAAGGGAGCCGATCGGGGGCTTTTCAGAATTTTAGTTCGACTGGATATTTCAGGTCGGCGTACTTCGAGAGAACAACTCGGCCAGTCTTTTTCCCCCCAGGGGGCGAGGGGGAAGGGAGCCGATCGGGGGCTTTTCAGAATCCGAGTTCGACTGGATATTTCAGGTCGGCGTACTTTGAGAGAACAACTCGGTCAGTCTTATCTCCCCCCAAGTGTGCGAGGGGAAAGGGAGCAGATCTCCATGCTTTTCAAAGCCTGAGTTCGACTGGCTATTTCAGGTCGGCGTACTTCGGAAGAACAACGCGGTCAGTCCCCTCTCCCTCGGGGAGAGGGTTAGGGTGAGGGGCTTTTCAGACCGGCAAATAAATCCCGAAGGTATTCATCCCCCGATCACTGCGCACAAACACATCCCCACCATGCATGAGCGCAATCGCTTTAACGATCGCCAGCCCCAAACCATGGTTATTGCCACTGTTACTGCGCGACGCATCGACCCGATAAAAGCGCTCGAACAAGCGTGGCAAATGCTCGCTGGCAATCGGCGAACCGGGGTTGGCCACGCCGATACTCACTTGGTGCTCATCGACCTCGATGCGCACTTCGATCACCTGCCCCGGCCCGGTGTGCTGCACCGCGTTGCTCAACAGATTGATCAACGCCCGGCGCAAATGCGCGACCTCGATCTGCACTTGCGCATCACCGCTGACCTGCACTTGAACCTGCGCGTCTTCGAGAATGAAATCCAGGTATTCCAGGGTCGTCGCCACCTCATCGGCCAGCGACGTCGAGGTCAGTTTGGTCGCCTTGTTGCCCTGATCGGCACTGGCCAGAAACAGCATGTCATTGATGATCGAACGCAGCCGCTCCAGCTCTTCCAGATTCGATTGCAGCACTTCGAAGTAATGTTCGGCGGAGCGTCCGCGAGTCAGCGCCACTTGCGTCTGGCCAATCAGATTGGTCAGCGGCGAGCGCAGTTCATGGGCGACGTCGGCGTTGAACGATTCCAGTCGCGAGTAGGCCAGTTCCACCCGTTCCAGCGTCGAGTTGAACGAGTCGACAAACTGCTCCAGCTCCGGTGGCAGCGGCGACAAACGCAAGCGCCCGGCTCTTAGCGGTGGCGCCAGTCGTTGAGCTTCGTGGGACAGTTTGATCAGTGGCTTCAAACCAATCCGCGCCACCCAATAACCCAGTGCCGACGCCATCAGCACACCGACAATCGCCAGCCCGATCAGCGCGATCAACAGATTGTGCTGAGTCTCATGAAACGTCTCGGTATCAATGCCGATCATGAAGCGAAGCGGCGGCCGCTGATCTTTGGCTGGCAGCTCGGTCAGCAGCACTTTCAGCGGATAAGGATGGTCGGCCAACTGCAGGTCATGCATGCCCAGCGGGCCTTGAGCGAACGCGCGAATCGCCGCATCCGGCTGCCCATACTCGTAACCCGGATCGCCACTCACCACCCAGAAACGAATGCGTTTGTCCTCTTCGCCGAGAAGCTTCAGCTTGGCGTTGATCTTTACCCAATGCTCGGGTGTGCCGAAGCGATTGAGCGCAGACTCAAGCACGCTGTAACGCGCATCCAGCTCAGCTTCCGGGAGCAATCCCAAGCCTTTATCGACTTGTTGATACAACGCACCGCCGATCAACAGAAACACCAGTAGCGCCACTAGCGTGAACATCCCGCTTAAGCGCAAGGCAATCGAGTTACTGGACACCACGGCTCTCCAGCACATAACCCATGCCGCGAATGGTGTGCAGCAGCTTTTCGTCGAACGGCCCGTCGAGCTTGGCGCGCAGGCGTTTGATCGCGACTTCGACGACGTTGGCATCGCTGTCGAAATTGATGTCCCAGACCATCTCGGCAATCGCCGTTTTCGAAAGGATTTCACCTTGGCGGCGAGCCAACACGCTGAGCAGCGAAAACTCTTTGGCGGTCAAGTCCAGTCGGGTTCCGGCGCGGGTGGCCTTGCGGCTGATCAAATCGATCCACAGGTCGGCGATGCTCACCTGCACCGGTTCATGCCCGCCACTGCGCCGGGTCAACGCTTGCAAACGCGCGACCAGTTCAAGGAAGGAAAACGGTTTGCCGAGATAATCGTCGGCACCGTCGCGCAGGCCTTTGATGCGGTCTTCGACGCGCTCGCGGGCGGTGAGCATGATCACCGGGGTCTGCTTGCGCGCTCGCAACGCGCGGAGTACACCGAAGCCATCGAGGCCCGGCAACATGACGTCGAGGACGATCACCGCGTAGTCGCTTTCCAGCGCCAGGTGCAGGCCCTCGACGCCGTCGCGGGCCCGATCCACGGTGTAACCCTGTTCCGTCAGACCGCGGTGCAGATAGTCCGCGGTTTTTTCCTCGTCTTCGATAATCAGAACGCGCATGACCCGCCTCAGTCTGTGGTCGCCAATGCCGGTGAGGGCATCGGTTTGGGCCGATGGAACAGCCGCTCAAGCCATAAGTATATGACCGGCGTGGTGAACAACGTCAGCATCTGGCTGACCAGCAAACCGCCGACCACCGCGATCCCCAGCGGTTGGCGCAACTCGGCGCCGGTGCCGTAACCGAGCATCAGCGGCAGCGCGCCGAGCAGGGCGGCGAGGGTGGTCATGATGATTGGCCGGAACCGCGTGATGCACGCTTCGAAAATCGCATCCTGCGGCGACAGGCCCCGGTGGCGCTGCGCTTCGAGGGCGAAGTCGATCATCAGGATGCCGTTCTTCTTGACGATACCGATCAGCAGCACCAGGCCGATCAACGCCATGATCGAAAAGTCCTGGCCGCAGATCCACAGCATGATCACCGCACCCAAACCTGCCGCCGGCAGCGTCGAGATGATCGTCAGCGGGTGTACGAAGCTTTCATAAAGCACACCGAGAATGATGTACACCGCTACCAGCGCCGCGAGAATCAGCCACGGCTGACTGGCCAGTGAACTCTGGAACGCCTGAGCCGCGCCCTGGAAATTGCCACTGATCGCCGTGGGCATACCGATCTCGGCCTTGGCCTGATTGAGCAGAATCACCGCATCACCCAACGCCACGCCAGGCGCGAGGTTGAACGACAGGTTGGCGGCGGGGAACATGCCGTCATGGGCAATTGACAACGGGCCGATGGTCGGCGCATCGAATCTGGCCAGCGCCGACAGCGGCACCATCTCGCCACTCAGCGGCGAACGCAGATAGAAGTAGTTGAGGCTTTCGGCCTTGCCACGCTGTTTGGTGTCCAGTTCCAGAATCACGTTGTACTGGTTGACCTGAGTCTGGAATTCATTGATCTGCCGTTGGCCGAACGCATCGTACAGCGCCTCGTCGACATCGCTGGCGGTCAGGCCGAAACGGGCGGCAGCGCTGCGGTCGATGCTGATGTGGGTGATGCTGCCGCCCAGTTGCAAGTCGTTGGAAATGTCGCGGAACGCCGGGTTGCTGCGCAGTTTTTCGGTCAGGCGTTGCGTCCACGTGGCGAGGGTCGCGCCGTCGTTACTCTTGAGTACGTATTGGTATTGCGCGCGGCTCGGGCCGGAGCTGAGATTGATGTCTTGCCCTGCGCGCAGATAGAGGACGATACCGGGGACTTTCATCAGTTGCGGACGGATGCGGTCGATAAACTGGCTGGCTGAAACATCGCGGTCGCCGCGTTTTTTCAGGGCGATCCAGAAGCGCCCGTTGGCGATGGTCTGGTTGCTGCCGGACACGCCCACCGAGTGGGAAAACGCCTGCACCGCCGGATCGGCAGCGACGATTTCGGCCATCGCCAGGTGTTTTTTCACCATGTCGCTGTAGGAAATATCCGCAGCGGCTTCGGTAGTGCCGAGGACGAAACCGGTGTCCTGCACCGGGAAGAAACCCTTGGGGATAAAAATGTAACCGCCGATGGCCAGCGCCAGCGAGAGACCGAATACGCCAATCATTAATTTCTGATGGGCAAGGGCGCGACGCAAACCTTTTTCATACCAGCCGAGCAGACGTTCGCTGAAGCCCGGTTTGGCGTGGGCGTGGTGCACCGGTTTGCGCATGAACAGCGCCGCCAGCGTCGGCGCCAGGGTCAGCGAGACCACCACGGAAATCATGATGGTCGAGGTCGCGGTCAGGGCGAACTCCTTGAACAGCCGTCCGACCACGCCGCCCATGAACAGCAGCGGAATAAACGCCGCCACCAGTGAGAAACTGATCGAGACCACGGTGAAGCCAATCTCACCCGCGCCCTTGATCGCGGCCTCGCGCATGTCGTCGCCCGCCTCCAGATGCCGGTGGATGTTTTCCACCACCACAATCGCATCGTCGACGACGAAGCCGACCGCGACGACGATCGCCACCAGCGTCAGGTTGTTCAGGCTGAAACCGAGGATATACATCAGGGCGAAACTGGCGATCAGCGACACGCCGAGTACCGCCGAGACAATCAGGGTCGCCGACAACTGACGCAGGAACAGCGCCATCACCGCGACCACCAGCAGGATCGCGATCAACAGGGTGATTTCGACTTCATGCAGCGAGGCGCGAATGGTCTGGGTGCGGTCGATCAGGGTCTTCACTTGCACCGAGGCCGGCAGCATCGCTTCCAAGCCCGGCAGCGCGGCTTGAATGCGGTCGACGGTTTCCACGATGTTTGCGCCCGGTTGGCGTGAGATCACCAGATTCACTCCGGGTCGATCCCCGGCCCAGGCTTGCACGTAGGCATCTTCCGAACCGTTGACGACTTTGGCGACGTCGCGCAGGTGAACCGGGGCGCCATCCTTGTAGGAAACAATGAGTTGGCTGTAGTCCTCGGGGTGGAACAACTGGTCGTTGGTCGACAGCGTGGAAATGCTCGATTCGCCGTACAGCGCACCTTTGGCGAGGTTGAGGCTGGTCTGCTGGATCGCCAGACGAATGTCGGCGAGGGTCAGGCCAATCGCCGCGAGTTTGTCCGCCGACGCCTGCACGCGAATCGCCGGACGCTGCTGACCGGTGATGTTGATTTGGCCTACGCCGTCGATCTGACTGATCTGACGCGAGAGCAGGGTTTCCACCAGGTCGCTGAGTTCGGTGCCGGGCATTTGCGTCGAGCTGACGCTGAGGATCAGCACCGGGCTGTCGGCCGGGTTGACCTTCTTCCAGGTCGGTAGCGTCGGCATGTCCTTGGGCAGTTTGCCGGCGGCGGTGTTGATCGCCGCCTGGACTTCTTGTGCGGCGGTGTCGATGCTTTTATCGAGGGTGAATTGCAGGGTCAGCAGGGTCGAGCCCAGCGCACTGCTGGAGGTCATCTGGGTCATGCCGGGGATGGCGCTGAATTGCACCTCCAGCGGCGTGGCCACGGACGAGGCCATGGTGTCGGGGCTGGCGCCGGGCAACTGTGCCGAGACCTGAATTGTCGGAAATTCCGCTTCCGGCAGTGGGGCGATTGGCAAGCGCGGGAAGGCAATCAAACCGACCAGCACCAGAGCGATGGTCAGCAAAATGGTGGCAACCGGGTGATCGATGCACCACGTGGAGACGCCTTTGTGCGCCTTCATGGTTTCGGCTCCGTTTGCACCACCTGTGCCGGCTCGGTCATGACTTGCACCGTCGAGCCGGGCTTGAGCCGCGACTGGCCATCAGTCACCAACACGTCACCGGCCTTCACGCCTTTGATGATGTCCTGGCCGCTGCCCTGATAAACCATCTGCACTTGCACCGCTTCGACTTTGTCGCCGTTCACCCGGTAAACGAAGTGTTGATCGAGGCCACGTTGTACGACAGTGGGCGGGACGACCAGCGCATCTTTGTCGAGGGCTGTCTGAATTTTTACCGTCACTAACAGGCCGGGCCAGAGCTTTTGGCTGGCGTTGGCGAATTCGGCTTTGGCGCGGATGGTGCCGGTGTTGGCGTTGATCTGGTTGTCGATCAGGGTCAGATGACCTTCGCCGAGCAGGTTGCCGGTTCCGCCATCGGTGTCGGCGCCGATGTAGGCCTTGACCGGTGCGCGCTGTGGATCGTTGATCAGGCCTTGCAGGGTCGGCAGCATTTGCTGGGGCAGGGAGAATTCGACGGCAATCGGGTCGATCTGGGTGACGGTGAACAGGCCGGCGGTGTCGGTCATGCGCAGGAAGTTGCCTTCGTCGACTGTGCGAATACCGACGCGGCCGGTGACCGGGGAGCGAATCTGCGTGTAGGACAGTTGCACCTGCGCCGCATCGATCGAAGCCTGGTTGCCTTGGGCGGTGGCTTTCAGTTGGTTGACCAGGGCTTGTTGCTGGTCGTAAGTCTGTTTGGAGACGCCGTCGTCGACGCTGAGCAGTTTGTAGCGTTTGAGGTTGATCAGGGCGACTTGCAGTTGCGCCTGGCTTTCGCCGAGTTGCGCGCGGGCCTGGTCGAGGCTGGCGCGGATGGAGCGGTCGTCGATGGTGGCCAGCAGGTCGCCTGCTTTGACGGGTTGGCCTTCCTTGACGAGGATTTTGGTGAGGATGCCGTCGATCTGGGGGCGTACTACGACGCTGTGTAATGAGAGTACGGAGCCGATGCCGCTGGTGTAGCGGGGGACGTCTTTTTCGCTGACCGCGATGACTCGCACGGGGATGGCGGTGGGGGTGGCGAGTTTGGTCGGGGCGGGTTTCACTGCCCACCATGTGCCTGCGGCGGCCAGGACGATCACTAGGACTAGCAGGGCTTTGTTCTTTTGGGTTCGCATGCGGGGTGGGCGCCGAGGGTTTGGAGTTTGGGCAGGTTGGGTAGTTATAAACTTGTTTGGGGGTCAGGAGGGTGACGGCTGGCTGTCAGCGCTGTCAGTTTCGTTGTGTACATATCCGTTGCTGCGGTAACGGCGGCTTAGGGTTCCGCCCTTACGGCGGGTCACTTTTTCCAGGCGCCGAAAAAGTAACCAAAAAGGCTTGCTCCTGCGTGCGGCCCGCTCGCTGGGGCTCGGGGTTCCTTCGCTGCGGGATCGATCCGGGCGCAGCGCCTCCGGTTTGCTTCGCTGCACCTCCTCTCGCTGTGTTTGGCTGCGCCAAACGGTCGCTGCGCTCCCACGCCCGGATCAATCCCTCCGCTCAGCCTTCCGACGTCGCCCGTGGATCAAGATCAAGAGCTGCAGCCGAGCTAACGCTCATCCTGTTGAGTGGTGAAGAGCGGGTGTTCGGCTTTGGTTTTGTGTTGGATTCGCCCCTCACCCCAGCCCTCTCCCGAGGGAGAGGGAGCCGATTTGTTTGCTTTTCAAAGCCTGAGTTCAACGCGGTATCGCACGTCGGCGTACTTCTTCCAAACACCGCGATCAGTCCCCTCTCCCTCCGGGAGAGGGCTAGGGTGAGGGGCTTTTGATTTGTTTCGGAATCTGAGTTCGACTCGGTATTTCACGTCGGCGTACTTCTACCAAACACCTCGGTCAGTTCCCTCTCCCCCCGGGAGAGGGTTAGGGTGAGGGGCTTTTGATTTGTTTCGGAATCTGAGTTCGACTCGGTATTTCACGTCGGCGTACTTAGCCCAAACACCTCGATCAGTCCCCTCTCCCTCTGGGAGAGGGCTAGGGTGAGGGTAGGCTTTTGGCTGTTTAAATCTGTGTCGGATAACCAGAACCTTCCCACAAGGTTTTCAGGTTGTCCGTCGGACGTGCGCTCTCTAGTCTTTGGTTGTCGCCGAAAACTCGGCGATCGGGTGTGAGAACCCGGGCTAAGTATTATTCCAATACCAGTACCGTCATAATCGGCGCCAGCTGATTGCTGCCTGCATTTTTATGGCGGCTATGTACGGGCGGACTTCGGTCCGGCCGGAGGTTGTACTGGTCCTTGCCCGGTTTCTCACCCCGTACGTAGCTGCCACCCAATTCGCCGCGTGAGAAACGGTAATTGTTGGCTCCAATCAGTGAGGACTGAGTAAATGACTAAGCCCGTACCCGATCCACCCATCGATCCCACAACCCCACTCGAAGACGCCATCCGCGCCGACGACCAGCTCAAAACCCGCGAAGCCATCAAGCGCGCTCTCGATTTCTACCTCTGCCCCGAACCGGTCAAACCGCGTCAGCCCAGTACGATGTTCCTCATCCACCCGAACATCGACACCGAAAGCCTGCTCGCCCATGCCTGCGAATCGCTGGCTTCAGCCAATGTCATGGCCGGTGATCTGGCCGATCAGCTCAGTCGTCCGCAGCGCAGTACGGCGCTGGCGATCCAGCAGATCGTTATGCTCGCCGAGCTGGCGGTAAACCGCGCGCTGGATCGGGTTGATCCTCAGGGTTGAACACCGCGTCATCGTTCATCGCCAGCAGGCTGGCTCCCACAGTTAAAACGCATTCCAATTGTAGGAGTGAGCCTGCTCGCGATGGCGGTATAACGGTCCCAAAAAGGGACCGATCAGTCCCAATCAGGGACTTATTTACCCACTACGCTTCTCAAGATCCGTCCCAGCACGCGGATAAACATGGTGTAGCCCGGGTTCTCTGGGCCGCTTACCGCGGGAGTGTCTTGAAATGAAGCTGAAAACCGCTCTGCCGTCTGTGCTTTTCTTGCTTCCACTGACAGCCTTCGCTGCGCCTGCCAGTCAATCCGGCGAGATCCGCTTCACCGGTCAAATCGTTGACTCGGGCTGTCAGGTCGGACCAGTCGGGGCGTTTGCGTCTCGTGAGTCTCGCCAGATCGAAATCAAGCCCGGCGTGAAAGTCGATGTCGACACCGATCGCAACGCTTGCAGTCAACAGTCGCTGCCGATTTCCATGCGCTACGAAGCGCTGAAGACCTCGACCGATAAAGGCATCGTCATCATCAGTTACCTGTAAACCGTTCGGCGTGCGCTGCAAATCTTCAGGTGCCGAGCCATGGCGCACAGGTATACTGCGCGCCTTCGCGGCTCACTGATCGGGCCCGACTTTTTGCTTTCCGGAGCTTTTATGACTTCCCCGACCCTGCCGCCGGTTGACGACGCCGTGAGCGATGTCTCGGCTGAACTGGCCGATACCAGCGACACCAAAGCCGAAATCCCGGCCTTCAAGTTCCCGTTCAAACCGGGTGAACTGGCCGCTGCCAAAGGCTCGAACCAGCCGTGGTACAAGAACGGCGCCAAGAACGGCCACACCAAGACCCCGGGCATGGCGCCGCCGGGCACCCGTCGTTCGATGGGCAAGCGCTGAGTTTTATTCCCGCCTGCGCTCAACGCGGCGATTGAGGCTGCCTGTGCCGGCCTCATCGCTGCAAGCCAGCTCCCACAGGGCTCTGTGTCGTACACAATTTATGTGAGGGCCCGAGATACCTGTGGGAGCTGGCTGGCCGGCGATGAGGCCAGTTTGGTCTTTGCAAACCCCGATCAAGCCGCCCGCAACGAAATAAACGCATACGTCTGCGCCGGCTCCGTCACCACCTGTGCCCCGGCCGCCAACACCTGCCCGGCAACATCGTCGCCCGACAGATGAAACACCCACTCACTCGGCGCCGTCATCAGTGGTTGCGCACTCACCTGATCAATCACCGCCGCAAACGCATCCATGTTCGGCAAATAAGCGGTAAAGCCGTCACCCTTCAGCGCTGTGGTCCGAATCCCGAGCATCGCGCAGATTGCGTCCTTAAGGCCGATGTCATCCCGATCCGCCTGGCGCGAACGTTGAATCAATTCAGCCAGCTCCTGATCGACCAACTCGCCGCCGGCAATTAGTACCGGCCCCTGTTGCCAGGACTCCGGCGGGCAATCCTTGGCGGCAGGGTTGAGCGGGATATGCGGGTTGATTTCAGCCGGATAGATGCGACACACCAGTGGCCGCCGCTCGTAGATGCGGCACAACTTGTCTTCGTCAAGATTCCGACAGGGGCCGACGTTGTACGCGGCGAAGGTGATCGCCACATGGGCGTCGATTGCGCCGCTGCGAACGAGCGCTGAACGCCGTTCGGCATGTTCTCGCTGCTGCGCTGGCAAACCCAGACCGTTACCGAGAAAAGCCTCTACCAGCACAATCACCTGACCGCCATCCGCCGCCCACATACGGGCCTCGGCCAAGGTCAGCGGGACATGGTGGTCGTTGCAGCATTTGCCGCAGCCTACGCAGGAAAACGTCGTATTCATTGAGCGATCTGTCTTCAATCAGGGTGTGAAACGGTGGCGGAAAACCACCGCACAGGCGCGGATCGAAGCAAGTTATGCGCCACTCACCGGGCTTTACCGACCGGACGGATCGAGTCCCACTCGGTGACGAAGGCGGTTTTCGAGGTTTTGTTGTACAGGCACAGTTCGGTGCCTTGCTGGCCTTTCATGTGTTTTTGCGGGTATTGGCCTTGCAGCAGGATGGCGGTGTAGCCGACGCGGTCGTCGAATTGTGCGGGTGTGCCGACGGGTTTGGCGTTTTTCAGGCCGCTGGCCTTACTGCAACTGGCGAGCACGGTTTTGTCGTAAGCGGCCCAGGCATCGGGGCTGGAGGCGTGGGCCTGGGACGCGAGAGCGGTGAGGCAGAGCAGGCTGAGGGTGAGCGCTTTCATGGGGGGGCATCCTTGGTCGTGGGTGGCCAAGGTTGGAGTCTGCCTGCGAAGGGAAGTTGCCTGTGCTGGCCTCTTCGCGAGCAGGCTCGCTCCTACAGTTTGAAATGCATTCCAGGGTGGGAGCGAGCTTGCTCGCGAAAGCGGTTGATCAGTCCGGCACCAGTTCCCGGCGGACCACATACATCCCGGCACTTTCATACAACCGCTGCGCCCGCCGGTTGTCTTCCAGCACTTTCAGATCAACAAACCCTTCGCGCCGCTGCTGAAACACCTTGAATGCCGTGAGCAACAATGCCCGGCCCAGTCCGCGCCCCTGCATGCGCGGATGCACCACCAGATTCTTGATATAGGCGCTGGTCCAGCATTGCGCTACGCCGACCACGCCTTCGCCATCGCGTGCAATAAAGCACAGCATCGGATCATATTCAGGATTGCTCTCGAACTGCTGCTGCCAAGCGTCCAGCGCTGGCACCCGGCCGCCGCCTTCTCGGTACCCCAGTTGCATCAAAAGATGCACGTCCGCCGCCAGTTCGACGGAGTACGTGCACAGTTCAATGCCTTGTGGCCAAAGCGCATCCGGCGCGTCTTTGGCAAGATCACGCCGCATCAAAAAACAGTACGTCTCGGCCAAGACTCAGTGCCCGTGTGCGGCGACGTGTTTGGCCGCTTCGATCAGGCAGTGGGTCAGTTCCGGCGAGGAGAACTTGGTCAGTACGCCGTTCGCCCCGGCCAGCCGCGCTTTTTCGCTGTTCATCGCGCTGTCGAGAGAGGTGTGCAGCAGCACGTACAAATGGGCGAAGTCCGGCGTCTCGCGCAGGGTGCGAGTGAAGGCATAGCCGTCCATCTCGGACATTTCGATGTCGGAGACGATCAGGTTGATCTGCTGCGAGGTGCCTTGCAGGTCGAGCAGGCAATCGATGGCTTCCTTGGCGCTGCGTGCGGTGTGGCATTGCAGGCCGAGGTTGCGCAGGGTGTGCACCGATTGCTGCAGCGCCACCTGGCTGTCGTCGACCACCAGAATCCGCGCGTTGCCGAGGACTTCGGCGTCTTCCATGCTCAGGTCGGTCGGGGCCATTTCGATCTGCGCCGGGGCGATGCTGTGGATAACCTTTTCGATGTCCAGCACCTGCACCAGCGTGCCGTCCACCGAGGTCACGCCGGTGATGTAGGCGCGTGAACCGCCGGAACCGAACGGCGGCGGTTTGATGTCGGTAGTCAGGCAGTGGACGATCTTGCTCACCGCCTGCACGTGCAGACCCTGCTTCGAACGGCTGACGTCGGTAACGATCAGGCAGCCGCCGTTCGGGTCTTCCAATGGACGTTCGCCGATGGCGCGGCTGAGGTCGATCACCGACAGCGAGGCGCCGCGCAAAGTGGCAATGCCTTTCACGTGCGGGTGCGACTCCGGCAGCTTGGTCAGCGGCGGGCAGGGAATGATTTCACTGACTTTCAGCAGGTTGATCGCCATCAACTTACCGCTGCGCAAGGTAAACAGTAGAAGCGAAAGTGAGTCTGCGCGGGCTTTGGTGGAGGACATATGAACCTTCTGTGGAAAGGTGGTGGGCGAGGCTGGAAATCGCCAGACACTATTGATGCCGGGTTATCGGCGTTAAAGGGGTGGGCTTTAGGTTAGTTGTCGGGTGGCGTGCAGATCAAAAGCCAAAGCCAAAGCCCCTCACCCCAGCCCTCTCCCGGAGGGAGAGGGGGCCGACCGAGGTGTCTGACGATGTACATCGACCTGAAGGACCGAGTCGATTATGGATTCAGTGAAGGTCTTTCACGTCGGCGGAATTCTGCAATATCCCCCAATCAGTCCCCTCTCCCTCAGGGAGAGGGCTAGGGTGAGGGTGGGCTTTTAGCTCTTCATGCCTAGTCGTTTGGCCATGCGACCGAGGTTAGCTCTATCCAGCCCCAACTCCCGCGCCGCACTCGCCCAGTTATCCTGATTACGCTCCAGCGCCGCACTGATCAAACGCCGCTGATACTGCTCGGTCGCACTGCGCAAATCCCCACTGATCAACGGCATCTCAGCCACGACACCGGCAACAGCCTCAACCGAGTTATCCACAACCTCACGCGGTAAATCCAGATCCGCTGCGCTCAAACTGAGGATCTTCGGCCGCACTTTGCAGTTGCCCAACGCTTTCAACGCACTGCGCCCGATCAAGTGTTCCAGTTCGCGCACATTGCCCGGCCATGTGTAGGCGAGCAAGGCTTCCTGGGCGTCGCTGCTCAGGCGCAGGCTGTTTAGGCCCATGCGTGAGCGGTTCTGTTCGAGGAAGAAGCCGCTGAGCAACAACACATCACGGCCGCGATCACGCAGCGCCGGCACGCGCAGCGGGTACACGCTCAGGCGATGGTAAAAGTCGGCGCGATAGCGACCGCTGCGCACCTCTTCGGCCAGGTCGCGGTTGGTCGCGGCGATCAGGCGCACATCGACTTGATGCTCCTTGTCCGAGCCCAATCGTTGTAACTGGCCACTCTGCAAAACACGCAGCAATTTCGCCTGTACGGTCAGCGACAACTCGCCGACCTCATCGAGAAACAGCGTGCCGCCATTGGCCAGTTCGAACTTGCCGCGCCGATCATTGGTGGCACCGGTGAAGGCGCCGCGCACGTGGCCGAACAGTTCGCTTTCCACAAGTGTGTCGGGTAGCGCGGCACAGTTAAGGCTGATGATCGGTTGGTTGGCGCGCGGTGATGCGGCGTGAATCGCCTGGGCGACCAACTCTTTGCCGACCCCGGTTTCGCCGGTGATCAATACGGTCAGATCACTGCCGCCGACCAGATTGATTTCCTCAACCAACTTCTTCAGCGCCTTGCTCTGGCCGATCATCTCGCGGTTCTGCTGGCCGCTGGCCTGGCGATAAACCTCGGCGCGCTGGTGCTCGTCCTCGGCGCGATTGGCCAGACGCTGGATGCGTTCGGCGGCGTTGACCGTGGCCGAGGCGAGGCTGGCGAAGGCTTGCAGGGCGTCGAGTTCGATCGGTTCGAAGCGCTCGGGATCAAGGGCGTCGAGGGTAATCAGGCCCCAAAGCTTTTCATCGACAAATAAAGGACAGCCGAGGCAATCGTGAACTTCGAGGTGCTCGTCGAGGCCGTCGACCAAACCGTCATAAGGGTCGGGCAAGTCGCTGTCGGCGGCGAACCGGGTGGGGCCAGTTCCGCTCAGGAGAATCTCGAAGCGTGGGTGCTCGCTGACCTTGAAGCGCCGACCGAGGGTGTCAGTACTCAAACCGTCCACCGCCAGCGGCACCAGCGCTTCGCCGTCGAGACGCAACAACGCCGCTGCATCGCAGGGCAGCAGGGCGCGCATGGCTTCAAGCAAGCGTCGGTAACGCTCGCCCTCGGGCAATTCGCGAGACAGGTCGGAAACTAAAGGCAGCAGGGCGGTGAGCAGGGATTTCGCGGTCATGGTCTTGTAGTCAAAGTGACAAGATGTAGTCTGGTTGACTATAAATCTCTCTGAGTCGTTATGACTACGATATTTTTAACTGATTGATTTATATGGATAAATAAATTGGCACGAAACCTGATAACTCTAAGGCAACTTTTCAAGAAAGCTCAGGAGTCATTCTTATGCTTAGCGTCCAGGATCGTGCCATCGTCAAATCCACCGTGCCTCTGCTGGAAAGCGGCGGTGAAGCGCTGATCACGCACTTCTACCGCATGATGCTCTCCGAATACCCTGAAGTCCGCCCGCTGTTCAACCAGGCCCACCAGGCCAGTGGTGACCAGCCGCGCGCCTTGGCCAACGGCGTGTTGATGTATGCGCGTCATATCGATCAGCTCGACCAACTGGGCGATCTGGTGGCGAAGATCATCAACAAGCACGTCGCCCTGCAGATCCTCCCGGAGCACTACCCGATTGTCGGTACCTGCCTGCTGCGCGCCATTTCCGAAGTGCTTGGCGAAGAGATCGCCACACCGGAAGTAATGAGCGCCTGGGGCGCGGCGTATGGGCAACTGGCGGACATTCTGATCGGCGCCGAAACCGCGATCTATGACCAGAAGGAACACGCCCTCGGCGGCTGGCGCGGGGCGCGTGAATTTATCGTCGCAGCCAGAGTCGAGGAAAGCGCGGAAATCGTGTCGTTCTACTTTGAACCGGCAGACAAAGGCCCGATTCTCGCGGCCGAACCGGGCCAGTACATCGGCATGAAGCTGATCCTCGATGGTGAAGAAATCCGCCGCAACTACTCGCTGTCGGCATTGGCCAACAACGGTCAGTACCGCATCAGCGTCAAACGCGAGCCGGGCGGCCGGGCGTCCAACCATTTGCACGATCAGCTGCAGGTCGGTGCGAGCATTCAGCTGTTCCCGCCATCGGGTGAGTTCACCTTGACCGCGAGTGACAAGCCGCTGGTGCTGATCAGCGGCGGCGTCGGCATTACGCCAACCCTGGCGATGCTTGAAGCGGCGCTGGAAACCGAGCGCCCGGTGCACTTTATCCACTGCGCGCGCAATGGCCGTGTGCATGCGTTCCGCGACTGGATTGATGAGCTGGCGGCGCGTCATCCGCAACTCAAGCGTTTTTACTGCTATGCCGAAGATGATGGTGTGAGTCCGGCGGCGGACAAGGTCGGGATGCTGGATCAGGCACTGCTTGGTGAGTGGTTGCCGCAGCAGCGTGATGTGGATGCTTACTTCCTTGGGCCGAAGGGTTTCATGGGGGCGATCAAGCGGCATCTGAAAGCGCTGGGTGTGCCCGAGAATCAGAGCCGTTATGAGTTCTTCGGGCCGGCTTCAGCTCTGGAATAACTCTCAAGACCGAGTCGCCTGAATCGCGAGCAGGCTCACTCCTACAGGATTTGTGTTCAACGCAGATCCAATGTGGGAGCGAGCCTGCTCGCGATGGCCGTTATGCGGTCTGAATTTGTGAAACATGATCCAAGGTTAATCGTTTCTTAACCGCTTTATCGTTTATTGCCCCGGTGTAGACTTGCGACAACCTTCAGCCGCGAGTCAGCTGAACCATGGACATATAAAGGAAACGCGATGAGCGAGGAAACGATTCGACTGGGACGTGAGCGGCGCTTTCTGGTGCTGCTGGGCATCATCTGCCTGGCGTTGATCGGTGGTGCGCTGTACATGCAGATCGTACTCGGCGAGGCCCCGTGCCCACTGTGCATTTTGCAGCGCTATGCGTTGCTGCTGATCGCGCTGTTTGCGTTCATCGGCGCGGCCATGCGCAGCCGTCGCAGCATCACCGTGTTCGAAGTGCTGGTGGTGATTTGTGCGATTGCCGGGGCCGGTGTGGCCGGGCATCACGTGTACACCCAGTTCTATCCGGCGGTGAGCTGCGGCATCGATGTGCTGCAGCCGATTGTCGATGATCTGCCGCTGGCGAAGATCTTCCCGCTGGGCTTCCAGGTCGACGGATTCTGCTCGACGCCGTACCCGCCGATCCTTGGCCTGTCGTTGGCGCAATGGGCACTGGTGGCCTTCGTGCTGGTGGTGATCCTGGTGCCGCTGCTGACTTCGCGTAACCGAAAAGCACTGCGCTGAGTCAACTAATCGGCAGTCTGGCCGATACAGAAAACGCCCCGATTTGCGTATCAGCATATCGGGGCGTTTTGCCTTTCAGAGTGTTTGTGAAAACACCGTGACGGACGGCAAGGCAGGGTGTGGCAGGTGTGCGACATGTTGTCACACGCGGGGTGTCGCAGGACGCTTCAGTCATGCGGAATCGGCCGTTGTTACAAAAAAGGATTGGTCAGTTTCGAGGTTTTTTGGCTTTACCACACGAGTGCCGGAGCAGGCAGTTTTAACAAGCGCTGGCATATGGCCAAAAGCCTTGGGTTATCGGGCTTTGCGCTGTTAGAGCGTTCGGAAAAGGCCTTCGGAGCTGTCTGAACTGACGCGGGTACACCCACAATTTTTGGTGTTTTTGTTGAGAATCTATTTCGATAACATGCGGAACTTTTGCAAAAATGGCGACGCATTGTTGCTCGAACGGATAAAAATTATTTCGGGATAAGACATGGTGTATAGGGCGCTACCTATCTACAATCGCCCGCACTGAATTCCCGGCACTGTTCAGCCTTTATTAAGGAGGCGAGCAGGAAGTCGGGTGTCGAGTGAGTCGAGAGGCTTTTCAAGACACCCAGGTGTCGGTGCCTTCCAACTTTCCGCACCAAATGGAATTGGTCTGTAACAAGGCCTTTGACCACGAATTCGAATAAGAACTGACCGCTGTCCCAGGTTTTGTCGAGCGTCTGACGCGCGACGGGCGGCCCTTATTCAATCCAAAGAAAATGCCAACCCTTGGCAGGGTGAAGTGTTGGCGATCAAAACCCAACTGCATTGCGCAAGCTGCTTTAGAGGTCGTGAGATGAGTAAAAACAGGTACCCCAGATTACTAGGCCTAGTGCCGCTGCTCGGCACGTTGTTGCTGGGAGGCTGCAACATGACCTTGCTCAATCCAACGGGCCAGGTTGGCCTGGAACAGCGAAACCTGATCATCACCGCGACCCTGCTGATGCTGTTGGTCGTCGTGCCGGTTATCGTCATGACCTTCCTGTTCGCCTGGAAGTACCGCGCGTCGAACAAGAACGCCGTCTACACCCCGAAATGGTCGCACTCGACCAAAATCGAAGTGGCCGTCTGGACCATCCCGGTCCTGATCATCATTGCCCTGGGTTACATCACCTACATTTCGACCCACGAACTGGACCCGTATCGTCCGATCCAGTCCGACGTCAAGCCTGTGACCATCGAAGTGGTCGCGCTGGACTGGAAGTGGCTGTTCATCTACCCGGAACAAGGCATTGCCACGGTCAACAAGATCGTGTTCCCGGCGCACACGCCAATCAACTTCAAGATCACCTCTGACGCTGTGATGAACTCGTTCTTCATCCCGGGTCTGGGCGGCCAGATCTACGCGATGGCGGGCATGCAGACCAAGCTGCACCTGATCGCTGACCGCAACGCTGAAATGGACGGTATCTCCGCCAACTACAGCGGTGCCGGTTTCACCGGTATGAAATTCAAGGCTATCTCCACCACTCAGGAAGATTTCGACGCCTGGGTAAGTGAAGTCAAGAAGTCACCTAAACAGCTTGATCAAGCTGAATACGCGGCACTTGCCAAACCGAGCCAGAACAACCCAGTCGAGCTCTACTCGTCGGTCACGCCGAACCAGTTCCAGATCATCGTCGACAAGTACGAAGGTATGAAGCCGGGCAAGCCGCTGAAGCACGAGAAGAAAGAGAAAGAAGTGGCGGCCACGGATATTGACGCGGGTTCGCATTCAGCTGCCGGGGCAGAGGAGTAAACGATGTTTGGTAAATTAAGTTGGGAAGCAGTCCCATTCCACGAGCCGATCGTGATGGTGACCATCGCCATGATCGCCCTCGGTGGTCTGGCGCTGTTCGCTGCAATCACCTACTTCAAGAAGTGGACCTACTTGTGGACCGAGTGGCTGACTTCGGTCGACCACAAGAAAATCGGCGTGATGTACATCATCGTCGCCATGGTCATGCTGCTGCGCGGTTTTGCCGACGCGATCATGATGCGTACCCAGTTGGCCATGGCCACCGAGGGTTCGCCTGGCTACCTGCCACCTGAACACTATGACCAGATCTTCACCGCTCACGGTGTGATCATGATCATCTTCATGGCGATGCCATTCTTCACCGGCCTGATGAACCTTGCAGTGCCGCTGCAGATCGGCGCGCGTGACGTTGCGTTCCCGTTCCTGAACTCCCTGAGCTTCTGGCTGCTGGTATCCGGCGTTGTGCTGATCAACCTGTCCCTGGGCGTCGGCGAATTCGCCAAGACCGGTTGGGTTGCCTATCCACCATTGTCGGGTCTGCAATACAGCCCTGGCGTGGGCATGGACTACTACATCTGGGCGCTACAGCTATCCGGGTTAGGTACGACGCTAACGGGGGTCAACTTCCTCGCGACCGTACTGAAAATGCGTACCCCTGGCATGAAACTGATGGACATGCCGATCTTCACCTGGACCTGCACCTGGGCAAACGTTCTGATCGTGGCTTCGTTCCCGATCCTGACCGCTACCCTGGCACTGCTGACCCTTGACCGTTACATGGATTTCCACATTTTCACCAATGAACTTGGTGGCAATCCAATGATGTACGTCAACCTGTTCTGGGCCTGGGGCCACCCTGAGGTTTACATCCTGATCCTGCCGGCCTTCGGCATCTTCTCGGAAGTGATCTCGGCCTTCACCGGCAAGAAACTGTTCGGCCACCACTCGATGATCTACGCCTCGGGCGCGATCTCGGTACTGGGCTTCATGGTTTGGCTGCACCACTTCTTCACCATGGGTTCGGGTGCGAGCGTCAACGCCTTCTTCGGTCTGGCGACGATGCTGATTTCCATCCCGACGGGTGTGAAGCTGTTCAACTGGCTGTTCACCATCTACCAGGGCCGTCTGCGCTTCACCAGCCAGGTGATGTGGACCCTGGGCTTCATGGTGACCTTCGCCATCGGCGGCATGACCGGCGTACTGCTGGCCATCCCGGGTGCTGACTTCGTGCTGCACAACAGCCTGTTCGTGATCGCGCACTTCCACAACGTGATCATCGGCGGTGCGGTATTCGGTTACATCGCAGGCTTCGCGTTCTACTTCCCGAAAGCGTTCGGCTTCAAGCTGCACGAAGGCTGGGGTAAAGCCGCGTTCTGGTTCTGGATCTCGGGCTTCTTCGTCGCGTTCATGCCGCTCTATGCACTGGGCTTCATGGGCATGACCCGTCGTCTGAACGCCACCACCAACCCTGAGTGGGTACCGTACCTGTACGTTGCCATGTTCGGTGCGGTGATGATCGCTGCCGGTATCGCCTGCCAACTGATCCAGCTGTACGTCAGTGTGCGTGACCGCAACAAGCCAGAGAACATTTGCGATCACGGTGACCCGTGGAATGCGCACACTCTGGAATGGTCGACCTCGTCGCCACCTCCGTTCTACAACTTTGCTGTGCTGCCTAAGGCTGACTGCATCGACCCGTTCACTGAAGCCAAGGAAAACGGTACGGCGTACCAGCGTCCGGCCAAGTACGAGCCGATCCACATGCCGAACAACACCGCCACTGGCGTGGTGATGGGCGCACTGTTGACCGTCTTCGGTTTCGCGATGATCTGGCACATCTGGTGGTTGGCGATCGCCAGCCTGGCCGGCACCGTCATCTACTTCGTGATCCACGCTGCACGTGACGACCAGGGCTATATGGTTCCGGTTGAAACGATCGAGCGTATCGAAGCCGAGCAGCACAAGCGTCTGGTCGCGGCAGGGAAAATCCCGGCCGGTGCCACCCGTGTTGAAACCTCGTTGGAACAGGCTTAAACCATGTCGAACTTAGTGACCAATGTTGGACACGCCCATGGTGACCATGGGCACGATGACCATCACCACGACTCGGGCGAGATGACCGTATACGGTTTCTGGCTCTACCTGATGACCGACTGCATTCTGTTTGCGTCGATCTTCGCGGTGTACGCAGTACTGGTAAACAACGTTGCCGGTGGCCCGTCGGGCCACGACATCTTCGAACTGCCATACGTGCTGGGCGAAACCGCTCTGCTGTTGTTCAGTTCGATCACCTACGGCTTCGCCATGCTGGCGTTGTTCAAAGGCAAGAAGCAGCAGGTTCTGGGCTGGTTGTTCATGACCTTCCTACTCGGCGCAGGCTTTATCGCCATGGAGATCAACGAGTTCCACCTGCTGATCTCCGAGGGCTTCGGTCCTAGCCGTTCGGGCTTCCTGTCCGCGTTCTTCACCCTGGTCGGTACCCACGGTCTGCACGTGTCGGCGGGTCTGATCTGGATGGGCATCATGATGTACCAGGTCAACAAGCACGGCCTGACGGCGACCAACAAGACCCGTCTGAGCTGCCTGAGCCTGTTCTGGCACTTCCTGGACGTGGTGTGGATCTGCGTATTCACCGTTGTTTACCTGATGGGGACTCTGTAATGGCTAATGCACACTCCCATGACAGCCATGATGCTGGCCACGGCAGCGTAAAGTCGTACGCCATTGGCTTCATCCTGTCGGTGATCCTGACCGTGATTCCTTTCGGTCTGGTGATGTACCCGAGCCTGCCGAAGGCCACTACGCTGGCAATCGTTCTGTTGTTCGCCGTGATCCAGGTGATTGTTCACCTGTATTACTTCCTGCACCTGGACCGTTCCATTGCTCAGCGTAACAACGTGATCGCCTTCGTCTTTACGGCGATCGTGATCGTGCTGCTGGTTGGCCTGTCGTTGTGGATCATGTTCAGCATCCACACCTACATGATGGCGAAGTGAGGTAAGACCCGATGTCGCTCAAGCACTTTATCCAAATCACCAAACCGGGGATCATTTTCGGTAACGTGCTTTCTGTGGCAGGCGGGTTCTTCCTGGCCTCGAAAGGGCATGTGGATCTGGCGGTGTTTCTGGCTGCCATGATCGGTACATCCCTGGTTGTTGCCTCCGGTTGCGTGTTCAACAACTGCATCGACCGCGACATCGACCTGAAGATGGAACGCACCAAGAACCGGGTGCTGGTACAGGGCTTGATCTCCCTGAAACTGGCCCTGGTCTACGCGACCATCCTTGGTGTTCTCGGCGTTGCGTTGTTGTACAAGGTGGCCAACCCGTTGGCCGCTTTGTTCGCGGTGATCGGCTTCGTTATCTACGTCGGCTTCTACAGCCTGTACCTCAAGCGCAAGTCGGTTCACGGCACGCTGGTGGGCAGTCTGTCCGGCGCCATGCCGCCAGTGATCGGTTACGTTGCCGTGACCAACAGCTTCGACATGGCCGCGCTGACGTTGCTGGTGATGTTCAGCCTGTGGCAGATGCCGCATTCCTATGCCATCGCGATCTTCCGCTTCAACGATTACCTGGCCGCATCGATTCCGGTGCTGCCAGTGAAGCGCGGGATTCAAGTGGCCAAGAAGCACATCCTGCTCTACATCCTGGCGTTCCTCGTAGCGACCTTGATGCTGACCTTCAGCGGTTACGCCGGCATGAGCTACCTCGCGGTGGCCGCGGCCATGGGCATGTACTGGTTGTACATGGCCTGGACCGGCTACAAGGCAGTGGATGACACGGTCTGGGCACGCAAGCTGTTCGTGTTCTCGATCTTCACCATCACTGCGTTGAGCGTCATGATGTCCCTGGACTTCAAGGTGCCCGCAGAGCTGCTGCTGACGTACGCGCCGTAAGGCTCAAAGGCTTGAAGAAAAACCCCGCACATTGAGAAATGTGCGGGGTTTTTTGTTGGGCGGATAATGTTGAATCGATGTGCTGCCATTCGCGAGCATCACTGAATTTGCTGGGTTGGCGGTTGCGGACTCCCGGTAAACCCCCTAGATTTGGATCCAACCATGACAGTGATAGCGCCTTGCCATTTGCTGGTGTTCAGCTGTCTTAACCTGCGTTACTTCATGCACTGATCAAAAAGGCTGGGCGAGATGACTGAGAGGATGACCTGCGACGAGCGTTTTATTGCCCTGGCCCAAGAGCTGAACTACGACATTTATGGTGAGAACACCGCCGGCGGCAATTACGCGCCGCTGATCCGTCATCACGACGAGTTGTATATCAGCGGCATGGTGCCGCGCACTAACGGCAAGATTCAGTACCCCGGTCGCGTAGGGCTGGAGCTGAACCTCAAGGATGCGCAAGCTGCCGCGAGCATCAGTGCGATGCGTTGCCTGGCATTGATCGTCGATGCGGTGGGTTCGCTGGACAAGATCAAGGCGTTGTTGCGGGTCACTGTTTACGTGAAGTCGACGCCGGATTTCGTTGACCTGAGCGAAGTGGCCAACGGTGCGTCGGACGTGTTCAGTCATGTACTCGGTGATGCGGGACGGCACACGCGCACCACGGTTGGTGTGTATCAGTTGCCGAAGAATGCGGCGATTGAGGTCGACATGATTGTGGCGTTGCATCCTTCGGCTTGAGGGTGGTTTAGCGGCTTGCCCTCACCCTAGCCCTCTCCCCGAGGGAGAGGGGACCGACCGAGGTGTCTTGCGCTATACATCGACCTGAGAGATTGAGGCGATTGTGGATTCGGCACCGCACTTTCATTTCGGTGCATCTCTTGAATATCTCCCGATCGGTTCCCTCTCCCTCGGGAGAGGGCTGGGGTGAGGGGCGAGGATTTTCGACTCCTCACGAATCCCAAGCCGGACAACAAAAAGCCCCGCACTGAATCCCAGCGCGGGGCTTTTTCGTACAGCGGCTGCGCTATTACTGCGCGGCGATGCTATAGCCATCAAACGCGGTCTGCTGTTGCAACGCAGTGATGATGTTCTTGCGGTTGACGGCTTGTTCGGTGCCGGCATTGTCGATGAACGTTTCGCTCTCCAGCTCCGCCTCTTCGCCTTCACCGACGAAAGTGAAACCGAGGAACTCCAGCGCTGCACGGTCAACGTTCAGGCGCGAGCGTGGCGTGCGCAGTGGCAAGGTCACGCTGATGCCGTCCTTGCTGATGGTGAAGATTTCGACTTCTTTCTTCTTCGCAGCCTTGCTCTTGCCGCCGCTCGGATTGCTGATCGCCTGATGGGTCTGGTTCAGCACCTTCAGCGCGAGGCCGTAAACGATCTCCTGAAACGCCGGATCGTCCTTGAAACTGGACAAGATGCGGCCGATCGAGAACTTGCTGCTGAGGTCTTCAAGGGCGGCGAGGTCCGCGGCTTCTGCGTCTTTCAGCGCCTTGAGCTGACCCATCAGTTCGTAGGCCTTGTCGTCATCGAAGCTGTCGTGAGCCTGACGGATTGCCGCGCGCAGTTCGCGGATCTGGTCGCTCTCGCGGGTCGACTGGAACGCGTCCAGGACCATCTCGCTGATGATTTTGGCTTGTGGCAGGTGTTGTGAAAGATTGATGGAGTTTTCGTATTCCGCTTTGGACGATTCGGTGACTACGGATTCAGCGGTGTTGAAATCGGACATTGAAATTTCACTACTTTTTAACTTGAGTGGAGATGAGAAAGCCGCGGGCTTTTTCAGGCCGACTAATTTAGGGGAGCGGGGCGGCGTTGTCACGGAGCAACGGTCTGCCGGTCGAGTTTTTTCCCGGCGTGCGCTATTTCCGGCGCGGCCGTTCCATGGCAATCAGCGAAGTCTGAAAACCCAGGCGGGCAAAAAAAGCTTCTGCGCCTTCGCGCCCGGCCCGCAGCACCCACGTGATATCCGGGTTGTCGCCCATGATGTGCTCGACCAGTGCGCGGCCAATCCCCTCACGCCGATGCTGGTCATCGACCACCACCATCGACAGGTAACCATTGGACAAGCCATCGCTGATCCCGCGAGCGAATCCGATGATGCGCTCACCCTGAACGGCGACGGCCGTGCGCTGCGAGTGCTCGATCAATTGAGCGAAGTGTTCAGTTGAACCGGTGCGATGGCCCCAGCCATGCTGCCCGAGAAACTGCCTCACCGATTCTGTTTCGGCGGGTAGCAAATCACGTACGTTGAGTGTGCTGATCATCTGCTGTTCATGTCCTTGTCAGCGATTTTCATGGAAGGGGCGGGCAGGCGACGTCAGGATTTCCCCCATGTCTGCATCGCAAACTCCACGAACCGGCGCAATTTCGGCAAACGATAACGATCCGGCGCGTAGAGCAGATGCATCGGTCTGCTGGGCGGCTGGAAATCGGCAACCACCTTCACCAGTCGGCCTTCGCGCAGGTCTTGCTCTACCAGCGCATCCGGCAGCATCACGATGCCCATGCCGGTGCGGGCAGCCTGATGCAAGCCGGCGGAGCTGTTGATCAGCATAGGCCCGCTGACGTCGACCATTATTTCTCCGTCGGGGCCGCTGAGGCGCCAGCGCTTTTCCACCGACTGCCAGTCGTCACCGGCGGGATAGGCGAACGACAGACAGTCGTGTTGTTGCAGGTCTTCCGGGGTTTTCGGCATGCCACGCCGGGCGACGTAATGCGGCGAGGCGCAGACGGTCAGGGTGTAGTCGATCAAGGGCCGGGCGATCAGGTTGGACTGGTCGAAATTGCCCAAGCGAAATGCCACATCCAGGCCGCTTTCCAGCAGATCGGGACGGCTGTTGGTCAGCACCACATCGAGTTTGACCTGCGGATACAGCAACGAAAACTCACTCAGCGCCGGCGCCAGCCGTTCAACGCCGAACGTCAGCGGCGCGGTGAGGCGCAGCATGCCCCGAGGTTGATCGAGGGTCTGTTCGGCGAGGCGTTCGGAGTCGGCGACCAATCCCAACACTTCCAGACAACGCTGGTAGTAAACGCTGCCGAATTCGGTAAGCCGTTGCCGGCGGGTCGTGCGTTGCAGCAGTTGCACGCCTAGTCGTTGCTCCAACGCGCGCAGATGATTGCCGACCATGGTCGTTGACATGTCGCACTGCAACGCGGCCGCCGTCATGCTCCCGGCCTCGACGACTTTGACGTAG
The DNA here is from genome assembly GCF_949768005.1 of Pseudomonas sp. IT-347P. Taxonomy (NCBI): domain Bacteria; kingdom Pseudomonadati; phylum Pseudomonadota; class Gammaproteobacteria; order Pseudomonadales; family Pseudomonadaceae; genus Pseudomonas; species Pseudomonas sp. IT-347P. The sequence goes on along the minus strand of NZ_CATKPQ010000060.1, from coordinate 224,369 downwards.
ACGCTCATCGACTGGAACAGGTCCATTATCAAGCCCTGCTTTTAAATGAATGAAGTTTTGCCGAGTTTATCCAGTTTCGCTGGCTAACCATACTGCCAGCACACCGACCTGCACTGGAGTTTGAAGTCATGACCGCCGCCCTGATGAACACCTACCAACCACTGGCCTTGAGCTTCACCAAGGGCCTCGGCACTCGCCTGTGGGATCAGGCCGGTCGCGAGTATCTGGACGCAGTTGCCGGTGTGGCGGTGACCAATGTCGGCCACTCACACCCGCGGATCGTTTCGGCGATCAGCGAGCAGGCAGGATTGCTGCTGCACACCTCCAATCTGTACAGCATCGACTGGCAGCAACAACTGGCCAAACGCCTGACTGAACTGTCGGGGATGGAGCGGGCGTTCTTCAATAACTCTGGCGCCGAAGCCAATGAAACGGCGCTGAAACTCGCGCGTTTGTACGGCTGGCGCAAAGGCATCGAACAGCCGCTGGTGGTGGTCATGGCCAACGCGTTCCATGGCCGCACACTCGGCACCTTGTCGGCCAGCGACGGCCCGGCGGTGCGCCTGGGCTTTAACGAATTGCCGGGGGATTTCGTCAAAGTGCCGTTCGGTGATCTCACAGCGCTGGAGCAGTTGCGGCAAAAGCACGGCGAGCGCATCGTGGCGATTCTGGTCGAGCCGATTCAGGGCGAAAGCGGTGTGCAGATCGCGCCGCCCGGTTACCTGAAAGCCCTGGGCGAACTGTGCAATCGGCATGCGTGGTTACTGATGCTCGATGAAATCCAGACCGGAATCGGCCGCACCGGGCGCTGGTTCGCGTTTCAACATGAAGGCATCGTCCCGGATGTCATGACTTTGGCAAAAGGTCTGGGCAATGGCGTGCCGATCGGTGCTTGTCTGGCGCGGGGCAGGGCGGCGGATCTGTTCACCCCGGGCAGCCACGGCAGCACTTTCGGCGGCAATCCGCTGGCGTGCCGGGTCGGTTGCACGGTGCTGGACATCATCAAAGAACAGGGCCTGCTGGAAAACGCCCGGGTTCAGGGTGAACGCCTTTTGACTCGTCTGCGTGCAGAGCTGGCGGACAATCCCAATGTGCTGGCGATTCGTGGGCAGGGCTTGATGATCGGTATCGAGCTGAAACAACCGGTGCGTGATCTGACCCTGATCGCGGCGCGGGATCATGGGCTGTTGATCAACGTCACGCGTGGCAAGACGATACGGCTGCTGCCACCGTTGACGATTGATGAGCGGGAGGTGGAAATGATTGTCAGAGGTGTGGGATGTGTCGTTCAGTCGTGACGATTTTCACTCTTCGATCAAATGTCTGACTTTGGCTTTTCCTGCGCGCATTTCGCCGATCGATTTGATCAACCGGTCGGCGTTTGCGGGTGAACGCATCAAGTAGGCTGTTTCTTCGAGTGTGCTGTTCTCGCCAGGAGGCATCATTACGACAGGCTCAGATTCTTGCCGGGATTGCGAAGTTAGCTCTCGATCCTCGCTGGATGCCAAGAACGTATGGAGGTGAGTACAGGATGACAAGGCGACACCTACTAGTGGTTGTTTCGCAGAAGGCTTACTGCGAGCACGTTCAGTATCACTTAAGAACCCTGGAGACGTTTCTGAGAAGGCTGTAATCCTTGTCCACTGTCTCGGGCAGTGAGAAACCGCCGCGTTGTCGGGATCTGGTATTTCCAGTGTAGGAAAAAAACTGTGGCTAGTCCGGATAATCCGCCAGATCCGGCGCCAGCATCCGTGTCTTCGCTTTGCCATTCGAATTGTGCTGAATGATCTCGCGCGGCTGCCCCTGCTCATTGAAAAACACCTGACCGATCCCCGCTGAGTTCCATAGGCGTTCGCCAGCCTCGGCATGTTCCGGCGTATACGGCACGATGCGCATGCGGCGGCGTTTGGTAAACCAGTTCAGCGGTGACCGTGGCGAATAGAGCCAGCGGTTGAGGCGGTCGAACCACTCCAGCAGGGTTTTCGGAAACTCGTTTTTGATGCCGCTGCTGGTGATCTGCCAGATCCGCGGTCCGGCCTTGCGGTGGCGGATAAGCACTTCGTAGACGAAGGAATAATGCACATCGCCGGACAGCACCACGTAGTTACCGGGTGTGCGCGAGTGGCGGAAAATATTCAGGATCACTTGCGCGGCGCCGCGATGGGCCATCCAGTTTTCCGCGTCGACCAGCAGCGGGTAACCGCACCAACTGAAGACCTTCTGCACGGTTTCAATCAGCTTCACGCCGAAGATCGGCGCCGGGGAAACGATGATCGCTGACGGGTGATCGAGCAGTTCCTGTTGCAGTTCGCTCAGCGCCTCCCAATCGAGCAGGCCCGAGGGTTGCTTGAGCGCCATCTCACTGCGCCAGCGTCGGGTGCGCGTGTCGATGACTACCATCGCCGGACTGGTTGGCAGTACGAAATGCCAATGCTGAAAGCGCAGCAGGTCATCGATCAAATCGTCCTGCACCGGGCTGTCGAGGTACTGATCATCACCGCTGGCGCTCAGCCCCAGAGTTTTCTCCAATACCTCTGTGAACGCATCGGGATTGTTGCCCCAGCCCTGACACAACATATAGGCGATCAGCGCATTGCCGATGATGCGCTTGGAGAACGGATGGCCGTAGGCCGTTTCCTCCCATTGCGCGGACAGGTTCCAGTCATCGGTGATGTCGTGATCGTCGAAAATCATCAGGCTCGGCAGATGCGCCAGCGCGCGGGCGACTTTGTCCAATCCAGCCTTGAAGGCGTCAATGCGCGTCTGTTCGAGGGTGTAGCGCTTGAGGCGTTCGGGCGTCAGTTCGGGCGCTTGCGGATCGATCAGCGACCAGGCCGTTGGCGACCACACCAGCAGGTACATCGCCATGACTTCGGCGAACGTCACCAGGTGATTGTCAGCGCTGCTGCTGGTGAAAATAGGCTTACGCGCGCCGCCGAAAAATCGCTCGCGCAATGTCTCGTTGCTCTCCAGCGCCGGTAACAAATCCGCACGGTGGTAGTAACTGGCCGGGTGCTCGTAGAGTTTCGCGCTGTCGCTGACCACCGCGCCTTCGAGGTGTTCGTCGAACAGGCCGAGGCGTTCGATCAAGGCATGAATCGCCCGCAACATCGGGCCGGCCACGTCGTCGGCGTAGACCTGGTCACCGCTCATCATCAACAGCGCGGGGCGTTGCTGTGGATCGGTTTCGTTCGCCAACAGTTGGTCGACGCACAGCAAACCATCCGTCGCCGGGTGATGCGGTTTTCGGCAGGAACCGTGCAGCAGTTGATCGATGCGCGAGCGCAGGACGAAGTTCGGGCTGGTTGCATTGCCGTACAGCAGATGCGCTGCCCAGTCGGCGATGCCGGTTGTGCTATCGATCAGCAGGTCATAGTCGATCCGCGTGTCGCAGGGCAGGGCGCTATCCAGAGCAACATCGATGAGATGAACAAAGGCGTCGCGGCCTACGGGAATGACTGTGCATTTCCCCGCGTCCAGAGGAATGTCTCCTACACCTTGCAGGCGCAAGGTCAGCGCCAGTGGCCGCGTGCCGACCAGCCACATGACCACGCGGGTTGGCTCCAGCCGTCGCAGCAGCGGGCCGGCCAGGACAGGAGGCAGCGGGATCAGGTCAGCGGGTGTCGAAGACATCGAGGGCAAAGCTCAAGGCGCACAGGCCGGCGATGATAGCGCAGGCGGCGCCTTGATCCCTTAAACGAGCCTTAAGAATCGATCTTCTTCAGCTTCAGATCGAGCAGCCGCCACGCGGCCTTGTCCGCATCTTTGCCGTCGACCTGCTGAACTGAACAGTTGGAGCTATAACTGACATTGTCGCCCAACATGTTGCGAGCGGTGACGGTGCTGCTGATGGTATAGGTCTGATCCTTGAACCGTTGGCTGCTCGAACTCTTGGCGCCGGTGATCGCTGTCGACGCTGAAAAACGCATGGCACTTTTAATGATGGGGTCGCAAATCATGAACGCCATCAGGGATTTGTCGGCGTCCGGATGGCTGCCGGCCAATCGGCGCGAAACGGTAAAGTCGTTGCGCACGTTGTCCTTGAAGTTCTTCTCCTGGATTAATGCGGGCAGGCGCTTGCTGTAGTACGGCAGAAGTGCGGACTCGGGCGGCGAAGGCTCGTTCTGTGGTTCGCTGGCGACATAGGTCGTAAGGTCAGCGGACTTCTCAGGAGTGGACGGGATCACGGGTGTGGGCTCCATCGCCATTTTCACTTCAGGCAAGAGTGCCGCCGCGGCGCTTTCCGTTTCGCTGTTTCGCGTTGTCACCGACGTCGCCGGAAACAACGACAGGGTGATCGACAGCACCACCATCGCGACAATAAAACCACCCGCTGCGCCAACGATGTTGCCGTAGAAAATATTCCAGCTGCCACGGTTCTTGACCACCCAGCGCCACATGAACCCCCACACGGCGACAAACGCCAGAAAACGCAGAAACTCCATTTGATCCTTTCCTTAAACCATCAAAACCTGAAATCAACGCACGCCCAAGGTGAACGCTGAGAATGGCCGGCAAGATAACAAAACAGACGTGAAATGGCAGTGACGATAGCGGTGCTCAGTGAAAATTGAGCGCGAAAAACGCCAGCGTCGTCACACCCGCAGCCAACCCACAGATGCCAGCGAAAAGTCGCCGGGCCAGTGGATGTTCTGGCCGAGGACGCCTGACCAGCCACATCCAGACACCCGCCAGCACGCCGAACGTGGTGATCATTTGCAACACGCTGCTGGCGAGGTTCTCAGCTTCAGGAGGCACGTGCGCCGGGAACAGTCCTGCACAGACCACCGAGAAAATCATCGCTACGATAAAGCCGCTGGCAGCACCCGCCAGGTTGGCAAGGATCAGGTTCCAGGCACCACGGGTCTGCACGACCCAAGCCCAAACGGCTGCCCAGACGAAAAAGTACAACACGGCCATCAAGGTGTTCCTCCCTCTGAAAATTGACTCCATCGAGGCGCTGGCGACCTCGTTACTGGCAGTGGACGGCAAGATAGCAAAATAGTAGCGTCGCGCCACTGCCCATCTCCGTAACGGACTACCCATGCCAGTCAGTACCCACTCTTTGCGCCTGCTCTGCGCAATCACACTCGCCGCTGCAATGGCCCCAGCATTCGCCGCCGTGCAAGAGCATCCGGAAAACAGCTGGAAGTATTACGCCGGCAACTGCCAGCGAGTGCAGGAAAAAATGGCCGATGTGCAGAGCGGTCGTACCACCGCCTACGACGTGATGTTTGCATTGGAAAGCAACCTGCGGACCATGAATGAACATCGCTCGAACCTGACGCCCAATCACCTCGGCTCGCGAGAATTCGCCGAATGCGAAAAATTCGCGGGCCAGGCTGAAGCAATGATTGCCCAAGGCAAAGCCGAGTTCGCCGCGAAAATGCAACGCGGCGTGGAGGAAGGCCGCATCGCCCACCAGAACTCCCCCGAATACCAACGCGCCCGCGCCCTCGGCTACAGCGACGTCGGTGACATCTCCTTCCTGAAACTGCACGAAGACACCGACGGCGAAGCCCGCCTGAAAACCATGTTGATCACCGTCGACGAAATCTGCGGCCAATACTTCCGCGCTACGCAATACGTGAAGCCGTATGTGATCTATACGGTTCGGCCTTCTGATGGCGGTTGTGGCGAAGTCAAACGCGTCGCGGTGGTTGGCGGTCGATCCGTGGAGAAGGGCGATTACATTGATGAGAAGGGTGAGTTTCAGTATCTGGGCTGGAAAAAGCTCGTCGGCGCCGATGGGTTTCCGACCGATATCCGCGTGCTGAAAGCCCGTCGTTGAACCAAAGAAATACCGGGATGTTTTCTTGAAGATGAGGATGGACAGATGATCGATTTCAACAACAAAGGTTTCTTCAAACTCAAGCAGAACGATGAGTACGCCGAACGCGTAAGCGCGCTGTTGCTGGACGGTGAGGAGGTAATCGACTCTTACAAGGCCATGCGTGACGGCGTGGTGTTTACCAACAAACGCATCATCGCGGTAAACGTTCAGGGCATTACCGGCAGCAAGAAGGATTTCACCTCCTTGCCGTACAAGAACATCGTCGCGTACTCCGTGGAAACCTCGGGCACGTTCGATCTGGATTCGGAGCTGGAGATTTATTTCTCGTCACTGGGGAAAGTGAAGTTCGAGTTCACCGGGAAGACCTCGATGGTGGAGATTTCCAAGTACATTTCGAAGCATCTGCTGTAACGGCTAAGCCCATTACAAGATGTCTTTTAAGTAACCCTTGAGCGCGAGGAGCGGCTGATCCAGCTGCTCCAGCGAACGCGCCTCGCTGAACTCAGCGGACAACTTGTGCAACTCGCGCCCCAGCGGTTTCTCGACACCGCCCAAGGCATCCATCGCCAGGCTCAGGCATTCGTTCATCTTGAACTGAATGGTCTCGACATCCCCGCGCCGCACCAATAGTTCGAAAATGTCTTTCTGGTAATCACCCATGACCATGTCGTCCCGCAGGATCGGGCTCAGGCCTTCTTCCTCGTAAGCGAGTTTGAGGGAGAAAAGGGCGACTGTTTCCAGTGACGTTTCCATGAAGTGACCTTTGTGGGATCTCGCCGGGCGGCCAGCGGCACTTTCCGGCAGACGAAAAAAAAGGCCTTGCTAAGCAAGACCTTTCTTAATTTTGGTGCCCCGAGGGAGACTCGAACTCCCACTCCTTTCGAAAACGGATTTTGAATCCGCCGCGTCTACCAATTCCGCCATCAGGGCTCAATGGCGGCGAAGTATAGAGATGAGATTACCGTCGGTCAATCAGGTACATAGAGAATTTTCGATATTTCCGCTAGACTTTCCGGCCCTGCTAGACGAACCCCATCATGCGCGTTGCTGACTTTACTTTCGAGCTCCCTGATTCGCTGATCGCCCGCCACCCTTTGGCCGAGCGTCGCGGTAGTCGCCTGCTGACCCTTGACGGGCCGAGCGGCGCCCTCGCACACCGTCAATTCACTGATTTGCTTGAGCATTTGCGCCCGGGCGATTTGATGGTGTTCAACAATACCCGGGTGATTCCGGCGCGGCTGTTCGGGCAGAAAGCCTCGGGCGGCAAGCTGGAAATCCTCGTTGAACGGGTGCTCGATACGCACCGCGTGCTGGCCCATGTGCGTTCCAGCAAGTCGCCGAAGCCGGGTTCGAAGATTCTTATCGATGGTGGTGGCGAAGCCGAAATGCTTGCGCGTCACGATGCGTTGTTCGAGCTGGGCTTCGCTGAAGAAGTGTTGCCGCTGCTCGATCGCGTCGGGCACATGCCGTTGCCTCCTTATATAGACCGCCCGGACGAAGGGTCGGATCGCGAGCGTTATCAGACCGTGTACGCCGAGCGTCTGGGTGCAGTGGCGGCGCCGACCGCCGGGCTGCATTTCGATCAGTCGCTGATGGAAGCGATTGCGGCGAAGGGCGTCGAGACCGCGTTTGTCACGTTGCACGTGGGCGCGGGGACGTTCCAGCCGGTGCGCGTCGAGAAGCTTGAAGATCACCACATGCACACCGAGTGGCTGGAAGTCGGCCAGGACGTGGTCGATGCAGTCGCGGCGTGCCGTGCACGCGGTGGTCGGGTGATTGCCGTGGGCACCACTAGCGTGCGTTCGCTGGAGAGTGCCGCGCGCGACGGCGTGCTCAAGCCGTTCAGTGGTGACACCGATATCTTTATCTACCCGGGCCGGCCGTTCCATGTGGTCGACGCCCTGGTGACCAATTTCCATTTGCCGGAATCCACGTTGCTGATGTTGGTTTCCGCGTTTGCCGGTTATCCGGAAACAATGGCCGCCTACAAGGCTGCCGTCGACAACGGTTACCGCTTTTTCAGCTACGGTGATGCGATGTTCATCACCCGTAATCCCGCACCGACTGCCCCTGAACAATCAGGCCCAGAGGAAACAGAATGAGTCGCGAATGTCGCATGTCCTTTGAGCTCCTTGCCACCGATGGCAAGGCCCGTCGTGGTCGTCTGACCTTCCCGCGTGGCACCGTCGAGACCCCGGCGTTCATGCCGGTGGGCACTTACGGCACGGTCAAGGGCATGTTGCCGCGTGACATCGTTGCCACCGGCGCAGAAATCATTCTCGGCAACACCTTCCATCTGTGGCTGCGTCCTGGCACTCAAGTGATCAAGGAGCACGGCGACCTGCACGATTTCATGCAGTGGAAAGGCCCGATCCTCACCGACTCCGGTGGTTTCCAGGTGTTCAGCCTCGGCGCGATGCGCAAGATCAAGGAGGAGGGCGTGACCTTCGCCTCTCCGGTCGACGGCGCCAAAGTGTTCATGGGCCCGGAAGAGTCGATGCAGGTGCAGCGCGATCTCGGTTCCGACATCGTGATGATTTTCGACGAATGCACGCCGTACCCGGCTGACGAAGACGTCGCCCGCGTATCGATGGAACTGTCGCTGCGCTGGGCTCAGCGCTCGAAAAATGCTCACGGTGACAACACTGCAGCGTTGTTCGGCATCGTTCAGGGCGGCATGCACCAGGATCTGCGCATGCGCTCGCTCGAAGGCCTCGACAAGATCGGCTTCGATGGCCTGGCCATTGGCGGTCTGTCGGTGGGCGAGCCGAAGCACGAGATGATCAAAGTGCTGGATTATCTGCCGGGCATGATGCCGGCTGACAAACCTCGTTACCTTATGGGCGTTGGCAAACCCGAAGATCTGGTTGAGGGTGTGCGCCGCGGTGTGGACATGTTCGATTGCGTGATGCCAACCCGTAATGCCCGCAATGGGCATCTGTTCATTGATACTGGCGTGCTGAAGATCCGTAACGCGTTCCATCGCCATGATGAATCGCCGCTGGATCCGACCTGCGATTGCTATACCTGCCAGAACTTCTCCCGCGCTTATCTGCATCACCTGGACAAGTGCGGCGAAATGCTGGGAAGCATGCTCAATACCATCCATAACTTGCGCCATTATCAGGTGCTGATGGCTGGTTTGCGCGAGGCTATTCAACAGGGTACATTGGCCGCCTTTGTCGATGCCTTCTACGCCAAACGCGGGCTCCCCGTTCCGCCTTTGGACTGAGTTTTCTGACCCCAAGATTCAACATTTGCAACTGGAGTGCTAAATGAGCTTTTTTATCTCTAACGCCATGGCTGACGCAGCTGCACCGGCTGCTGCCGGCCCAATGGGCGGCGGCTTCGAGTGGATTTTCCTGGTCGGCTTCCTGGTCATCTTCTACCTGATGATCTGGCGTCCACAGGCCAAGCGCGCCAAAGAGCAGAAGAACCTGCTGAGCAGCCTGCAGAAGGGCGACGAAGTGGTCACCACCGGCGGCATTGCCGGCAAGATCACCAAAGTGGCCGATGACTTCGTGGTTCTGGAAGTTTCCGACACCGTGGAAATGAAGTTCCAGAAGGGCGCCATCGCCGCCACGCTGCCAAAAGGCACGCTGAAAGCGATCTAAGGTTCCAACTTCTACTCAATCGACGGGGCGCGCAAGGCGCCCCGCGTTCATAACGGGCGGCGTGATGCTGAACAAATATCCTCTGTGGAAATACATTCTGATCCTGGCGGTGCTGGCGATCGGTCTGATTTATTCCGCTCCGAATCTATACCCCGATGACCCGGCCATTCAGATCAGCGGCGCCAGCACGGCCCTGCAGGTCAATCAGGCCGATCTGGATCGCGTAAGCACCGCGCTCAAAGAGTCCGGGATCAACGTCAAGGCAGCCACGCTGGCCGCCAACGGCAAGGGCGGTCTGATCCGTCTGGGCAAGGCTGAAGACCAGCTGCCGGCCAAAGACGTTGTGCGCAAGGCATTGGGTGATGACTACGTCGTCGCGCTGAACCTGGCACAGACCACCCCGCAATGGCTGCGCAATCTGGGCGCGCACCCGATGAAGCTGGGTCTGGACTTGTCCGGTGGTGTGCACTTCCTGCTGGAAGTGGACATGGACAAAGCCCTCGATGCACGCCTGAAAGTCTACGAAGGCGACGTCAAGAGCCTGCTGCGCAAAGAGAAACTGCGCTATCGCAGCCTGCCGCAACTGGGCGGTGCCATTCAGTTGGGCTTCAGCGATGAAGACTCCCGCGAACAGGCCCGTGCACTGATCCGCAAGAACTTCAACGATTTCGACATTGTTCCGGCCGACCTCAACGGTCAACCGGTGCTGCGTCTGGCGATGACCCCGGCCAAGCTGGCGGAAATCCGTGAATACTCCATCAAGCAGAACCTGACCACGGTACGTAACCGCGTCAACGAGCTGGGTGTTGCCGAACCGATCGTTCAGCGTCAGGGCGCCAACCGCATCGTGGTTGAGCTGCCGGGCGTGCAGGACACTGCCGAAGCCAAGCGTATTCTCGGCAAGACGGCCAACCTTGAGTTCCGTCTGGCTGCAGAGCCAGGTGCTTCGAAAGCCACTTCGGAAACCTTCGAGTTCCGTGAAGGCAATCGTCCGCCAGCGCAGATCGAGCGTGGTCTGATCATCACCGGTGACCAGGTGACCGACGCCAAGGCCGGTTTCGGCGAGCACGGCACCCCGGAAGTGAACATCCGTCTGGATGGTCACGGTGGCGAGCTGATGAGCCGCGCCACCCGTTCGAACGTCGGTCGCAGCATGGCGGTGATCTTTATCGAACAGCGTCCGATCACCACTTACACCAAGCAAGTGGTCGATGGCGTCGAGAAAGACGTCGCCGTTCAAACGTTCAAGGAAGAGAAGAAGATCATCAGCCTGGCGACCATTCAGTCGCCGCTGGGTGCTCAGTTCCGCATCACTGGCCTGAACGGTCAGGGTGAGTCGTCCGAGCTGGCGCTGCTGCTGCGTGCCGGTGGTCTGGCCGCACCGATGTACTTCGCTGAAGAGCGCACCATCGGCCCGAGCCTGGGTGCTGACAACATCACCAAAGGTATCGATGCGTCGCTGTGGGGCATGCTGTTCGTGTCGCTGTTCATCATTGCCATCTACCGCTTCTTCGGCATCATTGCCACCGTCGCACTGGCGGTGAACATGGTGTTGCTGCTGGCCTTGATGTCGCTGCTGGGTGCAACGCTGACCCTGCCGGGTATCGCCGGTATCGTGCTGACCATGGGTATGGCGGTCGACGCCAACGTGCTGATCTTCTCGCGGATCCGTGAAGAGATCGCCGCTGGCATGACCGTGCAGCGCGCAATCAACGAAGGCTTCGGCCGGGCATTCACCGCGATTCTCGACGCCAACCTGACCACGTTGCTGGTCGGCGGGATTCTCTTTGCCATGGGCACCGGCCCGGTCAAAGGTTTCGCAGTGACCATGTCCCTCGGGATCTTTACCTCGATGTTCACGGCCATCATGGTGACCCGCGCAATGGTCAACCTGATCTTCGGCGGACGTGACTTCAAGAAGTTGTGGATTTAAGGGGCTGCCATGTTACGTACAATCAACTTCATGGGCGTTCGCAACTTCGCGTTCGGCGTCACAGTGTTTCTCACGTTACTGGCTATGTTCAGTGTCGTGACCAAGGGTATGAACTGGGGTCTGGACTTCACCGGCGGTACGCTCATCGAGCTGACCTACGAGCGTCCGGCCGATGTCACCAAGGTGCGTGAGCAACTGGCGACGTCGGGTTACCACGAAGCCATCGTGCAGAGCTTCGGTGCGACTACCGATCTGCTGGTGCGGATGCCGGGTGAAGACCCGCAACTGGGCCATCAGGTGGCGGAAGCGCTGCTGAAGGTCGGTGGCGACAACCCGGCGACAGTCAAGCGTGTCGAGTTCGTCGGCCCGCAGGTCGGTGAAGAGCTACGCGACCAGGGCGGCCTCGGCATGCTGCTGGCGCTCGGCGGCATCCTGATCTACTTGGCTTTCCGCTTTCAGTGGAAATTCGCGGTCGGCGCCATTGTTTCGCTGATTCACGACGTGATCGTGACCATCGGCATCCTGTCGTACTTCCAGATCACTTTCGATCTGACCGTACTGGCGGCGGTGCTGGCGATCATCGGTTACTCGCTGAACGACACCATCGTGGTATTCGACCGGGTTCGTGAGAACTTCCGCGTGCTGCGCAAGGCTTCGCTGATCGAGAACATCAACATCTCGACCACCCAGACCCTGCTGCGGACCATGGCGACGTCGATCTCCACTCTGCTGGCGATCGCGGCGCTGCTGTTCTTCGGCGGCGACAACCTGTTCGGCTTCTCCATCGCGCTGTTCATTGGTGTGCTGGCGGGTACCTACTCGTCGATCTACATCGCTAACGTGGTGCTGATCTGGCTGAACCTGACCACCGAGGATCTGATTCCTCCGGCCAACACCGAGAAGGAAGTCGACGACCGTCCATAACGGCCATCGTTTTCCCGGCTGTCAGCCCAAGAAAGGCGCGAGTTGAACTCGCGCCTTTTTTTATGCTCCAAGGCTGGGAGAAGCGCGGGCGCGTCCCGCATGTGATGGTCAGGAGGTTCATGTGAACAAGTCGTTGCTGGTTGGTGCGGTATTGGGTGCTGTCGGTGTAACAGCCGGGGGTGCTGTTGCCACCTACAGCCTGGTTAAAAGCGGCCCTGAGTATGCGCAAGTGTTGGCCGTAGAACCGGTTAAAACACAGATCAAGACTCCACGTGAAGTGTGCAAGGACGTGACAGTGACTCGTCAGGCACCGGTAAAGGATCAACACCAGATTGCCGGTACCGTCGTCGGTGCGCTGGCGGGTGGTTTGCTGGGTAATCAGATTGGCGGCGGCACCGGCAAGAAAATTGCCACGGTGGCCGGTGCGGTCGGTGGCGGTTATGCGGGTAACAAGGTGCAGGAGGGCATGCAAGAGCGTGACACCTACACCACCACGCAAACCCGCTGCAACACGGTCAATGACATCAGCGACAAGGTCGTCGGTTACGACGTGCGTTACTCGCTCGATGGCAAGGAAGGCAAAGTGCGGATGGATCGCGATCCGGGTAACCAGATTCCGGTCGACAAGGAAGGCAAGTTGATTCTGTCGCAGAATGAGCCGGGTCAGTAAGGCTTAACGGTTTTGAAAAGAAGCACCCTGCGGGGTGCTTTTTTTTTGCCTGGAATTCAATCATCAGATCGCTGCAATCCTTACTGTGGGAGCGGGCTTGCTCGCGAAGGCGGTGGGTCAGTCAGCATCTGCTCAAAATGATAAAGCGCATTCGCGAGCAAGCCCGCTCCCACAATGGATTTGAGGAGGATGAATATCAGACATAAAAAAAGCACCCCGAAGGGTGCTTTTTGCGTTTCGCGTAAAGCTTAGCGCTTCAGCGAAGCCGGCAGGTGCGGCTGGATCGCCGTCAGCACTGCCTTGAAGCATTTGGTGTTGCCGGCAACGATGTGGCCTTTTTCAAGGAAGTCGTGACCGCCGGTGAAGTCGCTCACCAGGCCGCCGGCTTCTTGAATCAGCAGGGCGCCTGCAGCCATGTCCCACTCGGACAGGCCCGACTCCCAGAACGCATCGAAACGACCGGCAGCCACGTAGGCCAGGTCGAGGCTCGCCGAACCGGCGCGGCGGATACCGGCAGTCTGGCCAACCAGGGCGCGGAACATGCCCAGGTAGTTGTCGAGGTTGTCCATCTGGTCGTCACGGAACGGGAAACCGGTACCCAGCAGGGCGCCGTCGAGGCTGGTACGACCGCTGACGCGCAGACGACGACCGTTCAGTTGAGCGCCGCGACCACGGCTGGCGGTGAATTCTTCCTGGCGAACCGGGTCCAGAACCACTGCGTGTTCCAGGCGACCGCGATATTTGCAGGCGATGCTCACTGCAAAGTGCGGGATGCCACGGAGGAAGTTGGTGGTGCCGTCCAGTGGATCGATGATCCACAGGTACTCTTCGCCTTCGATGCCGGTGCCGGCGTGCAGGCCTGTCTCTTCACCCTGGATCGAGTGATTCGGGTAAGCCTTGCGCAGGGCATCGATGATTTTCTGTTCAGCGGCGCGATCGACCTCGGATACATAATCCTTGGCGTCTTTTTCGTCGACCTTGATGGTATCCAGGCGCTCGATGGAGCGGAAGATCAGTTCACTGGCGCTGCGGGCGGCGCGCAGCGCGATATTCAGCATGGGCTGCATGGATGTGTCACCTAAGGTTGTTAAAGAAAGCGGCGCATTCTATCAGAACTTTTCTTCAGGTGAAGGACGCTGTTCGCTTTCATAGCTTAACGGTAGGCTGTTCTGTAAGATTTGCACCCCTTTCCTGTGTCCGAGAGCGCCTCCCTTGCTGCAGAACATTCGTGTCGTCCTGGTCAATACCAGCCACCCCGGCAACATCGGCGGGGCCGCGCGCGCCATGAAAAACATGGGTCTGTCGCGCTTGGTGCTGGTCGAGCCGCGGGTTTTCCCGCACCACGAAGCCGACGCCCGCGCTTCCGGTGCCGGTGACATCCTTGAAAACGCGCAGGTCGTCGCCACTTTGGAAGACGCCTTGGTCGGCTGCAACCTGGTGCTGGGCACCAGCGCCCGTGACCGGCGTATTCCCTGGCCGCTGCTGGATCCGCGCGAATGCGGCACCAGAGTGGTTGAGGAAGCCGGGCAGGGCGCCGAGATCGCCCTGGTGTTCGGTCGGGAAGATTTCGGCCTGACCAATGACGAGCTGCAGCGATGTCACTTTCACGTGCACATCCCCTCCGACCCTGAGTTCAGTTCGCTGAACCTTGGTGCGGCGGTGCAGGTGTTGAGCTATGAAGTGCGCATGGCCTGGCTGGCCGCTCAAGGTCAGCCGAGCAAGATCGAGAAAGAAGAAGTGGCTTCGGTGAAAAGCGCCGAGCTGGCGACCATGGATGAACTGGAGCGCTTTTATGAGCATCTGGAGCAGACGCTGGTCGCCATCGAATTCCTCGATCCGGAAAAACCACGGCACTTGATGGCGCGCCTGCGCCGGTTGTACGGACGCAGCTCGGTCAGCCGGGCGGAAATGAATATTTTGCGTGGCATCCTCACGGAAACCCAAAAAGCGGCCCGTGGTGAGCTTCTGAAACGGAAGGACTGAATGATGTTTGAGCGTTTGCGTGAAGATATCCAGAGCGTATTCCATCGAGACCCGGCGGCGCGTAACGCTTTTGAAGTCCTGACCTGCTACCCCGGCATGCATGCGATCTGGATTCATCGATTGGCCGGCATGCTGTGGCGCAACGAACTGAAATGGCTGGCGCGGCTGGTGTCGAACTTCGGTCGCTGGTTGACCGGGATCGAGATTCATCCGGGGGCCAAAGTCGGTCGACGCTTCTTTATCGACCACGGCATGGGCATCGTTATTGGTGAAACCGCCGAGATTGGCGATGACGTGACCATTTATCAGGGCGTGACCCTCGGTGGCACCAGCTGGAACAAGGGCAAGCGCCACCCGACGCTGGGTGATGGTGTGGTTGTGGGGGCGGGTGCCAAAGTGCTGGGCCCGTTCACGGTCGGCGCCGGTGCCAAGGTTGGCTCCAACGCTGTGGTGACCAAAGAAGTGCCGCCGGGCGCCACTGTTGTCGGTATTCCCGGGCGAATCATCGTCAAGTCCGATGAAGAGCAGGACGCCAAACGCAAGGCCATGGCCGAGAAGATCGGTTTTGATGCCTACGGCGTCAGCGAAGACATGCCGGACCCGGTGGCGCGTGCCATTGGTCAGTTGCTCGATCACCTGCAAGCGGTGGACGGACGTCTGGAGGGTATGTGCGGCGCGCTGAAGGATCTGGGCAGCAATTACTGTGCGAAAGATCTGCCTGAGTTGCGCGAAGAAGACTTCGCCTGCGTGAAGGGCAAGGATCAGAGCCAGGCCAGCTAAACCGCGGCGCTGCCTTCGCGAGCGGGCTCGCCCCACATTGGAATGCAATCCTCTTTGGGAGCGAGCCTGCTCGTGAAGAACGTTAGCGCGGTACTGCTGGCTGCATGCCGCCAGCCTTTGCTATGATGCGCGCGCTCTTTTGCGGGTAAACCTGACTAAAGTACTAGGTCTTAAAGTTGACTTAAATACTCGGGAATTGCATACTCGCCCCATTCTGAACTCCGTGGTAACTGTCCATGCGACTGACTACAAAAGGCCGATACGCCGTGACCGCCATGCTTGACCTGGCGTTGCACGCGCAGCACGGGCCGGTGTCCCTGGCCGATATCTCCGAGCGCCAAGGCATCTCCCTGTCCTACCTCGAACAGCTGTTCGCCAAGCTGCGCCGCAGCAACCTGGTTTCCAGTGTTCGCGGCCCGGGTGGTGGCTACCAGTTGTCCCGCGACATGCAGGGCATTCAGGTCGCTCAGGTGATCGATGCGGTAAACGAATCGGTCGATGCCACCAAATGCCAGGGCCAGGGCGATTGCCATTCCGGCGACACCTGCCTGACCCATCATCTGTGGTGCGACTTGAGCCTGCAGATTCACGAATTTCTAAGTGGTATCAGCTTGGCTGATCTTGTGACTCGCCGTGAGGTGCAAGAAGTAGCCCAGCGTCAGGACCAGCGTCGTTGCAACAGCAAGGCGCCACGCCTGGACAAGATTGAAGCGTCCGCCGTCGAATGACAGCCAGAGAGCTAGCGGCACGCCAGCCCTGATTTAGGAGATAGTCCATGAAATTGCCGATTTACCTTGATTACTCTGCAACCACGCCGGTTGATCCGCGTGTTGCGCAAAAAATGAGTGAATGCCTGCTGGTCGACGGAAACTTCGGTAACCCGGCGTCCCGTTCCCACGTGTTCGGCTGGAAGGCTGAAGAGTCTGTCGAAAATGCTCGTCGTCAGGTGGCCGATCTGGTCAACGCCGACCCGCGTGAAATCGTCTGGACCTCCGGTGCCACTGAATCCGACAACCTGGCAATCAAGGGTGCGGCACATTTCTACGGCTCCAAGGGCAAGCACCTGATCACCTCCAAGATCGAGCACAAGGCTGTCCTCGACACCATGCGCCAACTGGAGCGTGAAGGTTTCGAGGTCACTTACCTCGATCCGACTGAAGACGGTCTGATCACCCCGGCCATGATTGAAGCTGCACTGCGCGAAGACACCATCCTGGTCTCCGTGATGCACGTGAACAACGAAATCGGCACCATCAACGACATCGCAGCGATCGGCGAACTGCTCCGCTCCAAGGGCGTTCTGTTCCACGTCGACGCCGCTCAGTCCACTGGCAAGGTCGAGATCGACCTGCAGAAGCTGAAAGTCGACATGATGTCCTTCTCTGCCCACAAGACTTATGGCCCTAAAGGCATCGGCGCGCTGTACGTCAGCCGCAAGCCGCGTGTGCGCATCGAAGCGACCATGCACGGCGGCGGTCACGAGCGTGGCATGCGTTCCGGGACCCTGGCGACTCACCAGATCGTCGGCATGGGTGAAGCGTTCCGCGTCGCCAAAGAAGACATGGCTGCCGAGAACGTCCGTATCAAAGCCTTGAGCGACCGCTTCTACAAGCAGGTCGAGCACCTGGAAGAGCTGTACGTCAACGGCAGCCTGATCGCCCGCGTTCCGCACAACCTGAACCTGAGCTTCAACTACGTTGAAGGCGAGTCGCTGATCATGGCGCTCAAGGACCTGGCGGTATCGTCCGGTTCGGCCTGCACCTCGGCGTCGCTTGAGCCTTCATACGTACTGCGCGCCCTGGGCCGCAACGACGAACTGGCACACAGCTCGATCCGCTTCACCTTCGGCCGTTTCACCACCGAAGAAGAAATCGACTACGCCGCGCAGAAAGTCTGCGAGGCCGTTACCAAGCTGCGCGCTCTGTCGCCGCTGTGGGACATGTACAAAGACGGCGTCGATATCTCGAAAATCGAGTGGGCGGCACACTAAATATAGAAGCCGCCAGATACAGATCCTGTAGCGACGCGGCGGTTTACGCAGCGCAGTTGCAGGGTCTCAAGAGCGGCCCTGATGAGTGAGGATTAGAATCATGGCTTACAGCGAAAAGGTCATCGACCACTACGAAAACCCGCGCAACGTCGGCAAGATGAACGCGGAAGATCCTGATGTCGGCACCGGCATGGTCGGCGCTCCGGCGTGCGGCGACGTGATGCGTCTGCAAATCAAGGTCAACGACGCTGGCATCATCGAAGATGCCAAGTTCAAGACCTACGGCTGCGGTTCGGCTATCGCTTCCAGCTCCCTCGCCACCGAGTGGATGAAGGGCAAGACTCTGGACGAAGCCGAGACCATCAAGAACACTCAGCTGGCCGAAGAACTGGCCCTGCCGCCAGTGAAAATTCACTGCTCGGTATTGGCTGAAGACGCTATCAAGGCGGCTGTTCGCGATTACAAGCAGAAGAAAGGCTTGATCTGACTTTCTGGATTTGGCGACGAGTAAGGAGTCACCGATGGCTATCAGCATGACAGAAGCGGCTGCTCGACACGTGCGGCGCTCCCTCGACGGGCGCGGCAAAGGTGAAGGGATTCGTCTGGGTGTTCGCACCACAGGCTGTTCCGGCCTTGCCTACGTGCTGGAGTTTGTCGACGAGGTGGTTGCAGAGGATCAGGTGTTCGAGAGTCACGGCGAAAAAGTGATCATCGACCCGAAAAGCCTGGCCTACCTGGACGGCACCGAACTCGATTTCGTCAAGGAAGGGTTGAACGAAGGCTTCAAGTTCAACAACCCCAACGTACGCGGTGAATGTGGCTGCGGCGAAAGCTTCAACATCTGAGGCTTGTCGTGGGTATTCCTTGTCATTTCGCTTTATTCGAGCTGCAACCGAGTTTCCGTCTGGATCTCGAGCAGTTGGCCACGCGCTATCGTGAGTTGGCGCGCGGCGTTCATCCTGACCGCTTTGCCGACGCTTCCGAGCGTGAGCAACGGTCCGCACTTGAGCAGTCTGCGCGGCTTAACGATGCCTATCAGACGCTCAAGAGCCCGGCCCAGCGCGCCCGCTACCTGCTGACCATCAGCGGGCATGAAGTGCCGATGGAAGTCACGGTCCATGACCCCGAGTTTCTTCTGCAGCAGATGCAATGGCGCGAAGAACTCGAAGACCTCCAGGACAGTGCCGACCTCGACGGCGTCGCGGTGTTCAAGCGGCGCTTGAAAGTGGCTCAGGAAGAACTCAATGAAAGCTTCGCAGCCTGTTGGGATGATGCAGCGCAACGTGAGCAGGCCGAACGCCTGATGCGGCGCATGCAGTTCCTCGACAAGCTCACCTACGAAGTGCGCCAGTTAGAAGAGCGCCTCGACGATTAACCCAGTGCCGCTCCGGTCGCACGCCTGATATACAGATAAGTCCTGATCACGATGGCCCTACTGCAGATCGCCGAACCCGGCCAAAGTCCTCAACCGCACCAGCGTCGTCTGGCTGTGGGGATCGACTTGGGCACTACCAATTCGCTGGTCGCTGCGTTGCGCAGTGGTCTTTCCGAGCCGTTGGCTGACGCAAACGGGCAGGTCATCCTGCCGTCCGCTGTGCGTTACCACGCCGATCGCGTCGAAGTCGGCGAGTCGGCCAAGCTGGCTGCCGCCTCCGATCCTTTGAACACCGTGCTGTCGGTCAAGCGCTTGATGGGTCGTGGTCTGTCCGACGTCAAGCAATTGGGCGAGCAACTGCCATACCGCTTTGTCGGTGGCGAATCGCACATGCCGTTCATCGAAACCGTGCAAGGCCCTAAAAGCCCGGTCGAAGTCTCCGCCGATATCCTCAAGGTCCTGCGTCAGCGCGCTGAAGCAACCCTGGGTGGCGAGCTGGTTGGCGCGGTGATCACCGTTCCGGCGTACTTCGATGATGCTCAGCGCCAAGCGACCAAAGATGCGGCAAAACTCGCGGGTCTGAACGTGTTGCGTCTGCTCAACGAGCCGACCGCAGCGGCTGTGGCTTACGGTCTGGATCAGCACGCTGAAGGTCTGGTTGCGATTTATGACTTGGGCGGTGGCACCTTCGATATTTCCATTCTGCGTCTGACCGGCGGTGTTTTCGAGGTTCTGGCTACTGGCGGCGACAGCGCGCTGGGTGGTGATGACTTCGATCACGCGATTGCCGGCTGGATCATCGAGAGCGCGGGTCTTTCCGCCGATCTTGATCCGGGCGCACAACGCAATCTGCTGCAAACCGCTTGCGCGGCCAAAGAAGCCCTGACCGACTCGGCCAGCGTTGAAGTGGTCTATGGCGACTGGAAAGCACCGCTGACCCGTGAAGCTTTCGATGCGCTGATCGAACCGATGGTCGCGCGCAGCCTGAAAGCCTGCCGCCGCGCCGTTCGCGATTCCGGTGTTGAGCTGGAAGATGTGCACGCCGTGGTCATGGTCGGCGGTTCGACCCGTGTTCCGCGTGTTCGCGAAGCTGTCGCCGAAGCTTTCGGCCGTCAGCCGCTGACTGAAATCGACCCGGATCAAGTGGTGGCCATCGGGGCCGCGATCCAGGCTGATACGTTGGCTGGCAACAAGCGCGATGGCGGCGAGCTGCTGCTGCTCGACGTAATTCCGCTGTCCCTGGGGCTGGAAACCATGGGCGGCCTGATGGAGAAGGTTATTCCGCGCAACACCACCATCCCCGTCGCGCGCGCACAGGATTTCACCACGTATAAAGACGGTCAGTCGGCCATGGCGATCCATGTTCTGCAGGGCGAGCGTGAGCTGATCAGTGATTGCCGTTCGCTGGCACGCTTCGAATTGCGCGGCATTCCGGCGATGGTCGCTGGTGCAGCGAAGATTCGCGTGACTTTCCAGGTCGATGCCGACGGTCTGCTCAGCGTTTCTGCCCGTGAACTGGGTTCGGGCGTTGAGGCGAGCATTCAGGTCAAGCCGTCCTACGGTCTGACCGACGGCGAAATCGCCAAGATGCTCAAGGATTCGTTCCAGCACGCCAATGACGACAAGGTCGCCCGTGTTCTGCGTGAGCAGCAAGTTGATGCCCAGCGCCTGATCGAAGCGGTGCAGGGCGCTCTGGAGGCGGATGGCGAGCGTTTGCTCGACGCCGAAGAGCGCATGGTCATCGAACTGCAAATGCAGGAACTGGCCGAACTGATGAAAGGTACCGATGGTTACGCCATCGAGCAGCAGACCAAGCGTCTGTCGCAAGTAACCGACGCTTTTGCTGCCCGCCGCATGGACTTGACGGTGAAAGCCGCTCTGTCGGGGCGCAATCTGAATGAAATCGAGGATATCTGATGCCGCAGGTCATTTTTCTGCCCCACGAGAAGTTCTGCCCTGAGGGCATGGTGGTCGAGGCTGCGCCCGGCACATCAATTCTCGAACTGGCCCACGAACACCACATCGAGATGGAAAGCGCCTGCGGCGGCGTCTGCGCTTGCACCACTTGCCACTGCATCATCCGCGAGGGTTTCGACTCGCTGGAAGAGGCTGACGAGCTGGAAGAGGACTTCCTTGATCGCGCCTGGGGCTTGGAAGCGCAATCGCGTCTGGCTTGTCAGGCGATCGTCGGTGAAGAAGATCTCACCGTCGAAATTCCGAAATATTCGCTTAACCATGCGGCCGAAGCGCCGCACTGACTGGTAAGACTGTCATGAGCTACGGTTGGAATGATGTTCAACGTATTGCAGAAGAATTGGCCGAGGCCAAGCCGGGCGTAGACCCGTTTTCTGTCAATTTCGTCGATCTGCAGCAATGGATCAAAGAGCTGCCGGATTTCGACAATACCTCTGGCCGTGTCGGCGAGAAGGTGTTGGAAGCGGTTCAGACGCTCTGGGCTGAAGAATTGGACTGATCGTCTCGCAGGTTAGGCAATACCCAAGAACCCGCGTATAATTCGCGGGTTTAATTTTTCGCAAATTACCGTTTCTGGAGTTACACCATGGCTGTTCAACGCACTTTCTCCATCATCAAGCCTGACGCTGTTGCAAAAAACGTCATCGGCGAAATCACCACTCGTTTCGAAAAAGCCGGCCTGCGCGTTGTAGCTTCGAAACTGAAGCAACTGTCCAAAGCCGAAGCTGAAGGCTTCTACGCTGAGCACAAAGAGCGCGGTTTCTTCGGTGACCTGGTTGCTTTCATGATCTCCGGTCCTGTTGTTGTTCAGGTTCTGGAAGGCGAAAACGCTATCGCTCTGAACCGTGAGTTGATGGGCGCTACCAACCCTAAAGAAGCTGCTGCCGGCACCATCCGCGCTGACTTCGCTGATTCCATCGACGCCAACGCTGTTCACGGTTCGGACTCCGAAGCCGCAGCTGCTCGTGAAATCTCGTACTTCTTCGCAGCTACTGAAGTAACCACTCGCTAAGCATTGGCTTAAGAGTGAAGGTGAATCCATGACGACATCGACTGTAAAAACCAACCTGCTGGGTCTGACTCAACAGGAAATGGAAAAATTCTTCGACTCAATCGGGGAGAAGCGTTTCCGTGCCGGTCAGGTAATGAAATGGATTCACCACTTTGGCGTCGATGATTTCGACGCCATGACGAACGTCAGCAAGGCCCTGCGCGACAAGCTCAAGGCTATTGCTGAAGTCCGTGGTCCGGAAGTGGTCAGCGAGGACATCTCCAGCGACGGCACCCGCAAGTGGGTGGTGCGCGTGGCGTCCGGCAGCTGCGTCGAGACCGTGTACATTCCCCAGGGCAAACGCGGCACTCTGTGCGTTTCGTCCCAGGCAGGCTGTGCCCTGGACTGCAGTTTCTGCTCCACCGGCAAGCAAGGCTTCAATAGCAACCTCACCGCCGCCGAAGTCATCGGTCAGGTGTGGATTGCCAACAAATCTTTCGGCAGTGTCCCGGCAACCGTCGACCGTGCCATCACCAACGTGGTGATGATGGGCATGGGTGAGCCGCTGCTGAACTTCGACAACGTCGTCGCCGCCATGCATCTGATGATGGATGACCTCGGCTACGGGATCTCCAAGCGCCGCGTAACCCTGTCCACCTCGGGCGTGGTGCCGATGATCGATGAGCTGGCCAAGCACATCGACGTGTCCCTGGCGTTGTCCCTGCACGCACCGAATGACGCATTGCGTAACCAATTGGTGCCGATCAACAAGAAATATCCGCTTAAGATGCTGCTCGAATCGTGCCAGCGCTACATGTCCGCCCTTGGCGAGAAGCGTGTGCTGACCATCGAGTACACCTTGCTCAAGGACATCAACGACAAGGTCGAGCACGCGGTGGAAATGATCGCGCTGCTGAAAGATATCCCGTGCAAGATCAACCTGATTCCGTTCAACCCGTTCCCGCATTCCGGTTACGAGCGGCCAAGCAACAATGCGATCCGTCGTTTCCAGGATCAGTTGCATCAGGCCGGTTTCAACGTCACTGTGCGCACCACCCGTGGTGAAGACATCGACGCCGCATGTGGTCAATTGGTAGGGCAGGTGCTGGATCGCACCCGTCGCAGCGAACGTTACATCGCCGTGCGTGAGTTGAGCGCCGACAGCGATCTGGCACAGAACGCCGCGAACACAAATTAAGAGAGGATCTCTATGTCCCTGCGCTTTGCGCTGCTGTTGCTGTTGGCCAGCCTGTGTGCTGGTTGTGTCCTGTCGGGTGACTACAACCCGATGAAGACCAGCAAGGGCCGCGATGAGGCGCGGGCGGCCTACGTGCAGTTGGGGCTGGGGTACTTGCAGCAAGGCATGACCGAGCGGGCCAAGGTGCCGCTGAAGAAGGCGCTGGAAATCGACGGTTCCGATCCTGACGCCAACGCTGCCCTCGGCCTGGTGTTCCAGTCCGAAATGGAGCCTGAGCTGGCCGACGAACACTTCCGCAAGGCTTTGTCCTCCCGTCCCGCCGATGCGCGCATCCTCAACAACTACGGCAGTTTTCTCTACGAACAACAGCGTTATAAAGAAGCCTACGAGCGTTTTGAACAGGCCGCCGCCGATACCCTGTATCCTGAGCGTTCGCGTGTGTTCGAAAACCTCGGCATGACGGCGGCGAAGCTCGGTCAGCGCGATCTGGCGCAGCAACAGCTGGAAAAGGCACTGCGTTTGAACCGCCAACAACCGCGCGCGTTGCTGGAAATGGCTGAGTTGTCCTTCGAAGACAGGCATTATGTGCCCGCGCGTGACTATTACGACCGATTCAGCCTGCTGACCGAACAAAATGCACGTAGTCTATTGCTCGGCGTTCGGCTGGCAAAAGTGTTTGAAGATCGCGACAAGGCCGCCAGTTATGGCCTGCAATTAAAACGACTCTATCCCGGTACGCCGGAATATCAGCAATACCTGTCGGAGCAATGATGAAAGCGGCGCATCCCGAAGTTGTAGCAGCGAATCGCGTTAACCCCGGTGAGACCCTGCGCCAGGCCCGCGAAAGCAATGGCTGGTCGCTGGCCGAAGTGGCCCTCAAGCTCAACCTCACCGTGACGTCCCTGAGCAATCTTGAAGCCGGCGCTTTCGACAAGCTGCCGGGGCATACCTTCGCTCGCGGTTACATTCGCGCCTATGCCAAATTGCTCGGCATGGACCAGACCGTGCTGGTACAGCAATTCGACCAGTCCACCGGCACCGATTCCCAGGGCAGCAACGTTCATGCCCTCGGCCGTATCGAAGAGCCTGTGCGGGTGTCCCACACCATTTTGCGTATTGTCAGCCTGCTGATGCTGATCGCGGTCATCGGCGGCGGTTTCGTCTGGTGGCAGGATCAGACGTCGCTGCGTACCAAGGACCTGGCGTCTCCGGCGCCAGAACATGTTGAAGTCGAAGGTGCTGACGGTACCACCCAGATTCACCCGATCGACGAGCCGGAAGACCAGGCTGTCGAAGAGAATCAGGTCGACAGCTCGACTGCGCTGGCTCTGCCTCAATCTGATACCACCGCTGAATCGACCGGTGCCGAAGGCGCTGCGTCTGCCACCGCTCCAACTGCACCGGCAGCGCCTGCTGCAACGCCGACCGCCCCGGCTCATACGCCCGCGCCGGTTGTCGCCACCCCGGTTACTCCAGCACCAAACGTGCCGGCTACGCCCGCGCCGACCACTTCCGCGCCGGCAGTGTCTGCGACTGCAGCGCCAACCGCTGAAGCGGCCACTCCGGTGGCGGGTGAAGGCCAGGTACAACTGCAGTTCAGTGCCGATTGCTGGGCACAAGTGACCGATGGTCGTGGCAAAGTGATCTTCAGTGGTCTCAAGCATAAAGGCGACAGTGTCACCGTTTCCGGCAAGCCGCCGCTTAACGTACGTCTGGGCGTAGCTCGCGCCGCACAGGTCAGCTACAACGGCCAGCCGGTCGATATCGCTCCGTTCACCAGTGGCGAGACTGCTCGCCTGAAGTTGGGTCAATAAGTCATGCACGGCGAATCTCCAATCAAACGTCGCGTTTCGCGCAAGATCTGGGTCGGCAACGTACCGGTGGGCGGCGATGCGCCGATCGCGGTGCAGAGCATGACCAACAGTGACACCAATGACGTGGCCGCCACTGTTGCGCAAATCAACCGCCTGGAAGCCGCCGGCGTCGACATCGTCCGCGTTTCGGTGCCGGACATGGACGCCGCCGAGGCGTTCGGCAAGATCAAGCAATTGGTCAAGGTGCCGTTGGTTGCCGACATTCACTTCGACTACAAGATCGCGCTGCGCGTGGCTGAACTGGGCGTCGATTGCCTGCGTATCAACCCGGGCAACATCGGTCGTGAAGACCGTGTTCGCGCTGTAGTTGATGCTGCCCGTGATCGCGGCATTCCGATCCGCATCGGCGTCAACGCCGGTTCCCTGGAAAAAGACCTGCAAAAGAAATACGGCGAGCCGACTCCGGCCGCACTGGTCGAGTCCGCTCTACGCCACGTTGAACACCTCGAACGCCTGAATTTTCAGGACTTCAAGGTCAGCGTGAAGGCCTCCGACGTGTTCATGGCCGTCGAAGCCTACCGCTTGCTGGCGAAAGAAATCGTTCAGCCGCTGCACTTGGGCATCACCGAGGCCGGTGGATTGCGTTCGGGCACAGTGAAATCCGCCGTAGGCCTAGGTATGCTGCTCGCCGAGGGGATTGGCGATACCATCCGCATCTCGCTGGCGGCCGACCCGGTCGAGGAAGTGAAGGTCGGTTACGACATTCTCAAGTCTTTGCATCTGCGTTCCCGTGGCATCAACTTCATCGCCTGCCCGAGCTGCTCGCGGCAGAACTTCGATGTGGTGAAAACCATGAACGAGCTGGAAGGGCGCCTTGAAGACCTGCTGGTGCCACTGGATGTCGCGGTAATCGGTTGCGTGGTCAACGGCCCCGGCGAAGCCAAGGAAGCTCATATCGGCTTGACCGGCGGCACGCCAAACCTGATTTACATCGACGGCAAGCCGTCGCAGAAACTGACGAACGACAATCTGGTGGACGAGCTGGAAAAGCTGATCCGCCAGAAAGCGGCCGAAAAGGTCGAAGCTGACGCTGCCGTTATTGCGCGCGGCTGAGCCTGACTGAAGCGCCGAACGAATTTAAGGATTTAAAGTGAGCAAGTCTCTGCAAGCCATTCGTGGCATGAACGACATCCTGCCCGAACAGACGCCGCTGTGGCGTTATTTCGAGGGCACCGTTGCGCGTTTGCTGGATAACTACGGTTACAAGCAGATCCGCATGCCGATCGTTGAATTCACCGAGCTGTTCAAACGCTCGATCGGTGAAGTCACCGACATCGTCGAAAAAGAGATGTACACCTTCGAAGACCGCAACGGCGACTCCCTGACATTGCGTCCGGAAGGCACCGCGGCGTGCGTGCGTGCTGTGCTCGAACACGGCATTACCGGCGGTGGCCAGGTGCAGAAACTCTGGTACATCGGCCCAATGTTCCGTCACGAGCGTCCGCAGAAAGGCCGTTATCGCCAGTTCCACCAGATCGGTCTGGAAGTGTTCAACCTCGACGGTCCGGACATCGATGCCGAGCTGATCATCATGACCTGGCGCCTGTGGGGTGAGCTGGGCATTCGTGATGCGGTCAAGCTCGAGCTCAACAGCCTGGGCACCAGCGAGTCCCGTGGTCGCTATCGTGAAGCGCTGGTCGAGTACCTCTCGGCGCACCACGACAAACTCGACGAAGACAGCCAGCGTCGTTTGAAAACCAACCCGCTGCGCGTGCTCGACACGAAAAATGCCGACACTCAGGCGGTGCTGGTCGATGCGCCGAAAATGGCCGACTACCTTGATGACGAATCGCGTAGCCACTTCGAAGGCCTGAAGGCCCGTCTGGATGCCGTCGGCATTCCTTACGTGCTCAACCCCAAGCTGGTGCGTGGCCTCGATTACTACAGCAAAACCGTATTCGAATGGGTCACCGACAAGCTCGGCGCTCAAGGCACTGTTTGCGCGGGCGGGCGTTATGACGGTCTGGTCGAGCAAATGGGCGGCAAGCCAACCACCGGCGTCGGTTTCGCCATGGGCATCGAGCGTCTGGTGCTGATGCTGGAAACCCTGGAGCAGATTCCGGAAGAAATCTCCCGTCAGGTCGATGTCTACCTCTGCGCCTTCGGCGAAGAAGCCGAGCTGGCCGGTCTGGCCCTGGCTGAACGTGTTCGCGATCAACTTCCAAACCTGCGTCTGCAAGTCAATGCCGGCGCCGGCAGCTTCAAAAGCCAGTTCAAGAAAGCCGACAAGAGCGGTGCGCTGTATGCACTGATTCTGGGTGACGACGAAATGGCCCAGCAAGTGGTAGGTTTCAAACCCCTGCGTGGCCAGGGCGAACAACAAAGCATTGCCTGGGATGCGCTCGCCGCTCACCTGGCCACCTGCGTCGTGCAGGGTTGAAGCTGTCTTAACAGCCGATTTAGCGATTAAGGAGTATTGGGGTGTCGAGTACCGAAGACGAACAGTTGGCGGATTTGAAGGACTGGTGGACACGCAACGGCAAACCTCTGGTCACCGGCGGCCTGTTGGCGCTGGTCATCGTGTTCGGCTGGCAGGCTTATCACAAGTATCAGAGCAACCAGTCGCAAGGCGCCTCGGTGCTCTATCAGCAATTGCTGGAAACCACGCTGACGCCTGACGGCAAGCCTGATGCGGCCCGCGTTGCGGATCTGGCCGGCAAGCTCAACAGCGAATTCGGCGGTTCTGCCTACGCGCAGTACGGCAGTCTGTTCGTGGCCAAAGTGGCGGTCGACAGCGGCAAGCTGGATGACGCCGCGACCGAACTTAAAGCCATCGTCGACAAACCGGCCAACCCGGCGCTGGGCGAAATCGCCCGGCAGCGTCTGGCGCAGGTACTCGGCGCGCAGAACAAGGCTGAAGATGCCCTGAAACTGCTCGACGGCGACGCCGACAAAGCGTTCCTGGCCACTCGCGAAGAACTCAAGGGCGACCTGCTGGTGCAGCTGGGCCGTACCGATGACGCGAACAAGGCGTATCAAAAAGCCAAGGCGGCACTGTCGGATGAAGCGGCGGTCGGTGGCCTTCAAATCAAGCTCGACGACCTGGCCAAAGGGGATGCGTGACGTGATCCGTTGGAAGCATGCAGCATTGCTGGCTCTGGCCCTTCTGGCCGCGGGTTGCAGCAGCAACAGCAAGAAAGAATTGCCACCGGCCGAACTGACCGACTTCAAAGAAGAAGTGGTTCTGCACAAGCAGTGGAGTCGCTCGATCGGTGACGGTCAGGGCGAAACCTACAACATGCTGGTGCCGGCGATTGACGGTGACACCATCTACGCCGCTGATGTGACCGGCGTGGTGATGGCCATGGATCGCGGCAATGGCGACGTGAAATGGAAGCAGGATCTTGAGCTGCCTGTCTCCGGCGCCGTGGGCGTGGGTTACGGCCTGGTTCTGATCGGTACGCTGCGTGGCGAAGTCGTCGCTCTGGACACCAGCAATGGTGAAGAGAAGTGGCGTGCTCGCGTCAACAGCGAAGTCCTCGCGCCGCCGGCCAACAACGGTGACGTGGTGGTGGTGCAGACTCAGGACGATCGTCTGATCGGTCTGGATGCATCCACCGGTAACCAGCGCTGGGTGTATGACAGTACGCCGGCCGTACTGACCCTGCGTGGCACCAGTGCCCCGCTGGTGACCAACCGCCTTGCGGTGGCTGGCCTGTCGACCGGTAAAGTGGTCGCTCTGGACATTTCCAACGGCGTGCCGGTTTGGGAACAACGGATTGCGATTCCACAAGGCCGTTCGGAACTGGAGCGCGTGGTCGATATCGACGGCGGTCTGCTGCTGTCCGGCGGTACGCTGTACGTTGCCAGCTATCAGGGTCGCGTGGCGGCACTGGATCTGGAAAGCGGTCGTCAACTCTGGCAGCGCGATGCGTCGAGCTACGCCGGTATTGCTCAGGGTTTCGGCAGCGTTTACGTGAGCCTGTCTTCGGGCACCGTTGAAGGCGTCGACGAGCGTTCCACCACAGCATTGTGGAGCAACGATTCGCTGGCTCGCCGTCAACTGTCGGCTCCGGAAGTGTTCTCCAGCTATGTTGCAGTGGGTGACCTGGAAGGTTATCTGCACCTGCTGAGTCAGGTCGACGGTCGTTTCGTCGGCCGTGAGCGCATCGACAGCGACGGCCTGCGTGCCCGTCCGCTGGTGGTGGGCGACACGATTTATGTCTATGGCAACAGCGGCAAACTGGAAGCCCTGACCATCAAGTAACAACTATGCTTGGGGCTAAACCCCCAGGCGGCCCCGGATTCATGGGGCTTGCAGCGCTAACAGGCGTTGCCCCGAGCACCAGCCGCTGCCTCGCAGCGGCTTTTGTATTTTCTGAAATAACGAAGTGGAGAGCCGCATGGTTCCCGTAATCGCCCTGGTGGGCCGACCGAACGTCGGCAAGTCCACCTTGTTCAACCGCCTGACCAGGACTCGTGACGCCATTGTCGGCGACTTGTCCGGTCTGACCCGTGATCGCCAGTACGGTGAGGCCAAGTGGCAAGGGCGTTCCTACATTCTGGTCGACACCGGTGGTATCTCCGGTGACGAGCATGGTATGGACGAAAAAATGGCCGAGCAGTCGCTGCTGGCCATTGAAGAAGCGGATGTTGTGCTGTTCCTGGTAGATGCCAAGGCCGGTTTCACCGCCGCCGACCAGATGATCGCCGAACACCTGCGCAAACGTAACAAGCGTTCCCACGTGGTCGCCAACAAGGTCGACAACATCGATCCGGAAATGGCCCGCGCTGAATTCGCTCCGCTGGGCATGGGCCACGCGATCCCGATCGCCGGTGCCCACGGTCGCGGCATCACCCAGTTGCTGGAAATCGCCCTGGGTGATTTCCCCAGAGACGAAGAAGAGCCGGAAGAAGGCGAGGAAGAGATCGTTGCCGAAGGCGAGGAAGCCAAGCGCATTCCTGGCCCGAGCGAAAAAGACGGGATCAAGATCGCCATCATCGGCCGTCCGAACGTCGGCAAGTCGACCCTGGTCAATCGCATGCTCGGTGAAGACCGGGTAATCGTTTATGACCAGCCCGGCACTACCCGCGACAGTATCTACATCCCGTTCGAACGCAATGAAGAGAAGTACACGCTGATCGACACCGCCGGTGTGCGCAAGCGTGGCAAGATCCACGAAGAAGTCGAAAAATTCTCCGTGGTAAAAACTTTGCAGGCGATCAAAGACGCCAACGTGGTGATCTTCGTGATGGATGCCCGCGAAGGTGTGGTCGATCACGACCTCAACCTGCTGGGCTTCGCGATCGAAGCCGGTCGTGCACTGGTGATCGCGATCAACAAGTGGGACGGCATGACGCCGAGCGAGCGCGACTTCGTCAAGGTCGAGCTGCAACGTCGGCTGTTCTTCGTGGACTACGCCGACATCCACTTCATTTCGGCCCTGCACGGCACTGGCGTGGGTAACCTCTACGCGTCCGTCCAGAACTCGTTCAAATCGGCGGTCACCCGCTGGCCGACCAACCGTCTGACGCAGATTCTGGAAGACGCGGTGGGCGAACACGCGCCACCGATGGTCAACAACCGCCGAATCAAGCTGCGTTACGCCCACTTGGGCGGTGCGAACCCGCCGATCATCGTGATCCACGGTAACCAGATCGAGAAAGTGCCGAAGTCGTACGTGCGCTATCTGGAAAACACTTACCGTCGTGTCCTGAAGCTGGTCGGTACGCCGATCCGCATCGAGTTCAAGGGTGGCGAGAACCCGTACGAAGGCAACAAGAACACGCTGACCGACCGTCAGGTCAACAAGAAGCGTCGCTTGATGTCGCACAACAAAAAAGCCAGCAAGAAGCGCCGCGACAAGAAGTGATTCATCACTTCTCGCAGGAGCTGCCGCAAGCAGCTCCTGCAGGGTTCGGCGATAAGAAGGGTGCTCACCAGAGCGCCCTTTTTTTATGAGCGCTGGATGGGCTATCCTCGGGCTCTCCCGCGCCGTCGTCAGAGCCGGGTGTTGAGCAGGGAACCCCCGATGATCACCAGTAAGCTGCCGAATGTCGGCATCACGATTTTCACGCAGATGTCTCAGCTCGCGGCGCAGACCGGAGCGATCAACCTGTCCCAGGGTTTTCCTGACTTCGACGGCCCGCAGTCCCTGCGTGACGCGGTCGGCCGACACATCGCCAGCGGCCATAATCAATATTCACCGATGACTGGCCTGCCCGCGCTGCGCGAGCAGATTGCAGCGAAAATCGCTCGCAGCTACGGCGTGCAGGTCAATGCCGACAGCGAAGTGACGGTCACGCCGGGCGCGACCCAGGCGATCTTCTGTGCCATTCAGGCGGTTATTCACCACGGCGACGAAGTCATCGTGTTCGATCCGTGCTACGACAGCTACGAACCGGCGACGGAGTTGGCGGGCGGCCGTTGCGTACATGTGCAGCTCAACCCGGACGACTTCTCCATCGATTTCGACCAGCTCGCCGCGGCCCTGAGCCCGCGCACGAAAATGATCGTCATCAACACCCCGCACAATCCGAGCGGCGCGCTGATCAGCCGTGCCGAGCTTGATCACCTGGCGGACTTGATCCGAGGCCGCGACATCTACCTGATCAGCGACGAAGTCTATGAGCACCTGGTGTTTGACGGCGTGCCACACGTCAGCGTGCTGGCCCATGAAGAGCTGTATCAACGCGCCTTCGTGGTCAGCTCCTTCGGCAAGACCTACCACGTGACGGGTTGGAAAACCGGCTACGTCGTCGCACCGCCAGCGCTGACCGCTGAACTGCGCAAAGTGCACCAGTACGTCAGTTTCTGCGGCGTAACCCCACTGCAATACGCACTGGCCGATTACATGGCCGAGCACCCTGAACACGTCGAAGAGCTGCCGGGGTTTTATCAGGCCAAGCGCGATCTGTTCTGCGATCTGCTGGCGCCGTCGCGCTTCAGTTTCACCCGAGTCACCGGCACCTACTTCCAACTGGTCGATTACTCGCAGATTCGTCCCGACCTCAACGACGTCGAGATGGCCCTGTGGATGACCCGCGAACACGGCGTGGCGAGTATCCCGGTGTCGGTGTTCTACCAGAACCCACCGCAAGGCCAGCGCCTGGTGCGCCTGTGCTTTGCCAAACGCGAGGAGACGCTGCGCGAAGCGGCGGCAAAACTATGCGTGATCTGAGTGCGTTGCCCGATCTGAACCTGGCGCTGATCCAGACCAGTCTGGCGTGGCATGACCGCCAGGCCAATCTTGAGCATTTCGAGGTGTTGCTGGAGCAGGCGCGGGGGGCGGATCTGATTATCCTGCCGGAAATGTTCACCACCGGGTTCTCCATGGAGTCCGAAACCCTCGCCGAAGCCGAGAACGGTCCGACCAGCAAATGGCTGCGGGTTCAGGCGGCGAAGCTCGATGCAGTGATCACCGGCAGCGTGATCATTCAGGCCGCCGACGGCAGTCATCGCAACCGCCTGCTATGGGCGCGGCCGGACGGCGAAGTGCTGCATTACGACAAGCGTCACCTGTTCCGCATGGCCGGCGAGCACAACCACTACACCCCCGGCGAACGGCAAGTACAGTTCGAACTCAAGGGTTGGCGCATCCGTCCGCTGATTTGTTACGACCTGCGTTTCCCGGTGTGGAGCCGCGATGCCCGGGACACCGATCTGCTGCTGTACACCGCCAACTGGCCAGGCGCGCGGCGTCTGCACTGGAACCGCCTGTTGCCGGCACGCGCCATCGAAAACCTGTGCTATGTGGCGGCGGTGAATCGCGTTGGCACCGATGGCAAGGGCTTCGCTTACACCGGTGACAGTCAGGTGCTGGATTTCCAGGGTGAAACCTTGCTGGCGGCGGGGGAGGCGGACGGCGTCTTCAAGGCCGTGCTGGAAGCTGCGCCACTGGCTGCATATCGCGAGCGCTTTCCGGCGAACCTGGATGCCGACACCTTCGAGTTCACCTGATAGTTATGCGCTGAATGGCAGGGCGCCTTCGCGGGCAAGCCCGCTCCCACGGGTTTTTTTGGTGTACCCGGAACTTATGCACACCTCGGTCACTGTGGGAGCGGGCTTGCCCGCGAAGAGGCCAGATCAGGCGATACAAAACCATCAGGCAAAAAAAGGCCCCGGCGTTTTCACTCCGGGGCCTTTTGCATTGCAGCGGTCGATTACGCCGCTTTCGCCTCAGGCTGGCTCAACGAGCGGTTCAGCGCGCTGAACAGGGCCTTGAAGCTGGCAGTGGTGATGTTTTCATCGATGCCCACGCCGTGCACCGCGCGTTCGCCGTTCACCCGCAGTTCGATGTAGGCCGCTGCTTTGGCGTTGGTGCCCGCGCCGATCGCGTGCTCGTTGTAGTCCATGATCTCCACCGGAATCGGCAGGCCGGCGACCAGTGCTTCCAGCGCACCGTTGCCCTTGCCGCGCCAGTGCAGGTTGGTTTCGCCCTGACCTTTGCTCGCCACTTCCACTTCGACGGCGCTGTTGCCGTTTTCTTCCTGCAGGCGATGGCTCACCAGTGCGTATGGGGTGTTGGCCTGCAGGTATTCGCTGATCAACAGCGAGTGGATCTGCTTGGCGGTCATCTCCAGACCCAAGCGATCGGTTTCACGCTGCACGACCTGGCTGAATTCGATCTGCATGCGACGTGGCAGGCTGATGCCGTATTCCTGCTCCAGCAAGTAAGCGATGCCGCCCTTGCCCGACTGGCTGTTGACGCGGATCACCGCCTCGTAGCTGCGACCGATGTCGGCCGGATCGATCGGCAAGTACGGCACTTCCCACAGGGTGTCGGGTTTCTGCTGGGCGAAGCCTTTGCGGATCGCATCCTGGTGCGAGCCGGAGAATGCGGTATGGACCAGATCGCCAACGTACGGGTGACGCGGGTGCACCTGGATCTGGTTGCACTCTTCGACGACTTTGCGCACACCGTCGATGTCGGAGAAATCCAGCTCAGGGTCGACGCCCTGGGTGTACATGTTCAGGGCCACAGTGACGAGGTCGACGTTCCCGGTACGCTCGCCGTTGCCGAACAGGCAGCCTTCGACGCGATCGGCGCCGGCCATCAGGCCCAGCTCGGTGGCCGCGACGCCGGTGCCACGGTCGTTGTGGGTGTGCAGGCTGATGATCACGCTGTCACGACGGTTGATGTTGCGGCCGAACCACTCGATCTGGTCGGCGTAGATGTTCGGGGTCGCGCATTCAACGGTGGCCGGCAGGTTGAGGATCATCTTGTGCTCAGGTGTCGGGTTCCACACCTCGATCACCGCATCACAGACTTCCTTGGCGAATTCCAGCTCGGTGGCGCTGAAGGTTTCCGGCGAGTATTCGAAGGTCCACTCGGTGTCCGGCTGCATTGCGGCGTATTTGACGAACAACTTGGCCGCGTTCACAGCGATGGCCTTGATGCCGTCCTTGTCCTGGTTGAAGACGATGCGCCGGAAAGAAGGCGAGGTGGCGTTGTACAGGTGAACGATGGCTTTCTTCGCCCCGCGCAGGGATTCGAAGGTGCGCTCGATCAGGTCTTCACGGCCCTGGGTCAGCACCTGAATGGTGGTGTCGTCCGGGATGTGTCCTTCTTCGATCAGCGTGCGCACAAAGTCGAAGTCGGTTTGCGAAGCGGCCGGGAACGACGCTTCGATTTCCTTCACGCCCACCTGCACCAAAGTCTTCCAGAAACGCAGTTTTTTCACCGCGTCCATCGGCTCGATCAGCGACTGGTTGCCGTCACGCAGGTCGGAGCTGCACCAGATCGGCGCGGTGTCGATGGTTTTCGACGGCCAGGTGCGATCCGGCAGGTTGATGACGGGAAACGCGCGGTATTTCGAAGACGGATCTTTGAGCATGCTCATCGGGAAATTCCTTATTGTCTGGGCCGAAAAGAGGCGGCCTGCCGGTGGAACGAATGTTCTTGGAAAAGCGTTGGACGAGGCGCAGCGATTCAGCTCGGCAGTCGTGCGCTGACGAGGCACAGGCTGCGGTGCTGGCGAAGCTGAATGAGGGTGTGAGAGGTTTTCATGCCTTCAACCCTAACCGCGAGGGGAAAGGATGGCAAGCAGTCGGAAAAAATTGAGAGGAATACTCGGAAAGAGAGTTTTTGCGGGATTTTATTGCGCTGGAGATCGCTGATCGTTGTGATATTTGCGCGAGGTTTGATTGGGGCGCAATTGAGATTTATAGCAATTCAGTTAGTGTTGATGTGCTTTATGGGCCGCCTTCGCGAGCAAGCTCGCTCCCACAGGGATTTGTGTTTTGAACGCAGTCCAATGTGGGAGCGAGCTTGCTCGCGAAGGGGCCATCAGCCCATCGACTGTCTTAAGGTTGGAATGCGCCAATGAAAATCGCCGGATCCACCCGCGCGTCATTCAGGCTTACATTCCAGTGCATGTGCGGCCCGGTCGCTCGACCGGTCGAGCCCACCTTGCCGACCACCGCGCCCCGCGCCAGTTGATCGCCGACCTTCACATCAATCTTCGACATATGGCAGAACATGCTGATAAAGCCCTGCCCATGGTCGACAAACACGGTGTTGCCATTAAAGAAGTAGTTGCCAGTGAGAATGACTTTACCTGCTGCAGGTGTCTTGATCGGCGTCCCCGCCGGCACGGCAAAGTCGAGGCCAGCATGGGGATTGCGTTCCTCACCATTAAAGAAGCGACGCACGCCAAACTTGCTCGACAGCGGCCCGTTCACCGGTTTGTCCAGCAGCAGATTGCTCGGCGTGTTCGGGCTGAAGCTGCGGTAGGCCTTGATCTGCTCGGCCAGTTCACCTTCGATGCGCTTGAGGTTCGACTGATCCGGATTGACTTGCTGCTTGTTCTTCAGAGTGATGCGTTGTTCCGGGTATTTCTTGTTGCCCACAGTAAACGGCAGGTTGCGCCCGCCACTGCTGATCTGCTGCGCGCCGGGCTTGACCGTTAACGGCACACCGACGATCGCCAGCCAATTGTTTTGTTCTTTCACCACCAGCACTGGTTTGCCTTGATACGTGGCTTTCGGTGCCTGCGCGGCGCTGCCCAGATCAACCACTGCCACACCGCCCGGCACCGGTTTGTTCAGCAGCCGGGTGATGTAACTGTCGGCGTGGGCGTTAAAGGTCAGACACAGCAAAAACAGTGGAGCCAGAAAACGCGGCATGGATCAGTCCAGTAAAGAGAGGGTGACAGGCGTCAGGTGATTGTCCTCGACGCGCACGTGCAGTTCGCCTTCGCCGAGTTTGGCTTTCAGGCGCTGGCCGGTGTGGGTCTGCGCAGCGTTGCGGATCGCATGACCGCGTTCATCGAGCAAAATGCTGTAACCGCGGCCGAGCGTTGCCAGCGGGCTGACCACATGCAGCGTCTGCATCTGGCTGTGCAGTTGCAGGCGACGGCTCTTCAGGCCTTCACGCATGGCACGGGGCAGGCGTTCGGCGAGGCTGTCGAGGCGCTGGCGCAACATCGCCAGTTGCCGTCCCGGATGCTGCCCGGCGAGGCGGGTTTCCAGGCGGATCAGACGTTCGCGGCGGGTGTTGAGATGACGCTCGAAGGCGCGGCGCATGCGCATGTCCAGATCATCCAGGCGCTGCGCTTGCTGGCGCAGTCGCTCGCCGGGATGGCGCAAGCGACGGGCCATGCCTTCCAGGCGCAGGCGATCACGCATCAAGCGGTCACGCATACGCATTACCAAGCGACGATGCAGGCTTTCGACCTGACGGATCAAATGACTGGAATCCGGGGCGAGCAGTTCAGCGGCAGCGGACGGCGTGGGTGCGCGCACGTCGGCGACAAAGTCGCTGATCGACACGTCGGTTTCGTGGCCGACGGCGCTGACAATCGGCGTCACGCAAGCATCGACCGCACGCGCCACGGCTTCTTCGTTGAAGCACCAGAGGTCTTCCAGTGAGCCGCCACCACGGGCGAGGATCAGCGCGTCGAAGCCACGGGCATCGGCCATTTTCAAAGCACGGACGATTTGCGCGGTGGCTTCGCGGCCCTGCACGGCGGTCGGAATCAACGTTAACTGAACCTGCGGCGCACGTCGGCGGAACACGCTGATGATGTCGCGAATCACCGCGCCGGTGGGCGAACTGATGATGCCGATGCGCTGCGGATGCGCGGGCAACGGCACTTTGCGTTCGGCACTGAACAGACCTTCGGCGCTGAGCTTTTCTTTCAGCGCATCGAAGGCCAGGCGCAGCGCACCGTCACCGGCCGGTTCGACGGTGTCGAGAATCAACTGATAGTCGCCACGCCCTTCGAACAGCGAAACCTTGCCGCGCACCTTCACCGCCAGGCCATCCTTCAGCGCCTGACGCACCCGCGCGGCGTTCTGCCGGAACAACGCGCAACGCACCTGCGCGCCGCTGTCCTTGAGGGTGAAATAGATGTGGCCGGACGCCGGGCGGGCGAGGTTGGAGATTTCGCCTTCGACCCAGATGTTGCTGAACACGTCTTCGAGCAACACCCGCGCGCGGCCGTTGAGCTGGCTGACGGTCAGGACTTCACGGTCCAGGCCAAGTCTTGCAAAGGGATCTTTAATCATGGGGCGCAGTTTAAAGGCATTTGCCGTTGAATCACCATCGATCTCCTGTAGGAGTGAGCCTGCTCGCGATAGCGGAGTGTCAGTCGCAAAATGGGTTGAATGTTCAACCGCTATCGCGAGCAGGCTCACTCCTACAAGGGATTTGTAAAAGTCTGGATGAAGTGTTGAATCAGTGGCGTGGGGTTCTGGCGATAGGCGAGGGCGACGGTGCTTTGGCAGTCGGGATCGGCTAGCGGCAAAAAACGTACGCCGCTCGGGGCGATGTCCTGCATGGATTCCGGCAATAGAGCGACGCCGAATCCGGCCTGGATCAACTGCAATTGCGTGGTTTTACGCGACATCACTCGCGCCGCTTTCGGGAAGAAGCCCTGGCGCATGCACAAGTCAGCACACAGATAACTCAAGCCGCCGCGTTGAGGATGCGGGATCGAGATGAACGCTTCGTCCTTCAACTGTGCCAGTTCAACGGTATTGGACATCGTCAGTCGATGATCGGCCGGCACTGCCAGTAGCAAGCGCTCCGTAAACAGCGGTACGAGTTGAATGCCTTCGCGCTGGCGAAGCACGGGCAGGCGCAGCAAGCCAATATCGAGTCGGCCTTCCGCCAACTCTTCCAATTGCGCCTCGGAAGACAACTTGCCGATATCCAGCGATACGCCGGGTTGCTGCTCAAGGTAGGCGCCGATATCGCGGAGCAAGCGACCGCTGATCGACACGGTGCTGGAGTGGCTGAGGCGCAATGTGCCGAGTTGGCCATTGCCGACCTCAGTGGCCATGGCGCTGGCCTTACCCAATTCATTGAGCAGATTGCGCGCTCGCGGCAAAAACGCTTCGCCCGCCGCCGTGAGTCGAGGCTGGCGCGCCGTACGTTCGAACAGCGGAGTTTGCAGGCGGGTTTCCATGTCCTTGATCTGCCGGCTCAGCGCTGACTGCGCAATAAACAGGCGGTCAGCGGCGGCACTGAAACTGCCGCATTCGGCGATTTCGACGAAGTAACGCAATTGACGGGTTGAAAGCACAGTCATGCCTTTTCGAGATGGGTGAGCGACCCGGAAGATATTAGTCGCAAGCCTTGGCACTGGCTAAAGTCATCTCAGGCGTATCAAGGAAGCGCATCGATGAGCGTGGCGGTGTTGTTGAGTGAGTGGTCGTGGGGTGCCGGTGGTTGGGCCGTGATCGGGCTGGGCATCGCCCTGGCTTACATCGTGTTCGGCATTGCAGGGTTTGGCACAGCGTTGGTGGCGGGGCCGATCCTGATTCTGTTCATGCCGCTGTCGAAGATTGTGCCGTTGTTGGTGCTGCTGGATTTTGTCGCGGCGTTCGGCAATCTGCTGCCGTCACGGCGGGATGTGGCTAAACCCGAGTTGTTGCGGCTGCTGCCGTGTATGGCGATCGGTTGTACGTTGGGGGTGATTTTCCTGCTCAACCTGAAATCAGATCTGTTGCTGTTGTTGATGGGGCTGTTTATCAGCGCTTATGCGATTTACAGCCTGTGGGTGAAAGCCCGACCCGCGCAATTGTCGGCGGCCTGGGCGGTGCCGATGGGGACGGTGGGCGGGTTGTTCGGCGCGCTGTTCGGCAGTGGCGGCTTTCTCTATGCGATCTATCTCAACAGTCGGCTGCCGAAAGACGCCGCGCGCGCCACGCAAAGTGCGCTGATCAGTTGCAGCACGGTGGTGCGTTTGAGCCTGTTCGCCATCGCCGGTGTATATGCCGAGCTACCCTTGTTGGTGCTGGCGCTGTGTCTGTTGCCGGCCATGGCGCTGGGGCTGTGGATCGGCCGGCGCTTGACCATGAAATTGTCCCGCGAAGCGTTTGTGCGGCTGGTGACATGGCTGGTGCTGGCGAGCGGGATTGCCTTGATCGGGCGCTACCTCAGCACTTGACCGGATTTTGTCAGGGATTAAGCTGCCGGCCGCGCTGACGCCTTCGCGGGCAAGCCCGCTCCCACAGAGTTCTTTGGTGTACACGACTTTTGTGTTCGGCTGAGATCCCTGTGGGAGCGGGCTTGCCCGCGAAGGCGGCGGAGTAAGCACCGCAGAACTTCCATTTGACGTCGTAGGCTGCACCATGAATTCGCAAAGCATCATCGTCCCGAAAATCTCCACCCTGCCGGTCCACGAACCCCGGGCTCGGGCGATCGTGCGCTGGCTGGTGCGCAAAAACATCATCAAGGAAGAGCTGTCGACCTGCGGCCGCACCGGCAACCGCATGGCTTACGCGATTGCCGATGGCGCCCGTGCCGTGGTGCTGCACCCGCAGGCGCTGCCATTCGGCGAGCCGATCAACGGCCTGGAGATTGTCACCAAGCGCTGCATCTACACCCCAGCCAAGGGTTTTCTCGAAGAGGCCGGTTGCCCGGAGTGCCGCCGCGAGGTCGGCGAAGCGTTGTTCGAAAGCCTTGAAGACTGGTTTCCAGGCCGAACCGACAACTTCACCTGCCCCGAATGCGGGCATGAAGACGACATCAACGGCTTTCTGTACTTGCAGGAATGTGCGTTCTCCAACCTCGGCTTCATCTTCAACAACTGGCTGGAAGCCGGTTTCAAGCAAAGCTTTATCGATGAGTTCGCTGATTGGCTCGATCAACCTGTCTCCTGGGTCAAGGTGGAGCTGTAGTGGCGGGGGTCTCCGTATATCAGCAACATTGATATTAAGCTGAGTTTTACATTGAACAGCAGAGGGTGGATGACTATAATGGCGCGCTTCCATTTTCCCGCTCGGGAGCCCCCGCGATGCTGCGTATCAGCCAAGAAGCTCTGACATTCGACGACATTCTCTTAGTGCCCGGTTATTCCGAGGTACTTCCTAACGAAGTCAGTCTCAAGACCCGCCTTACCCGTGGCATCGAGCTGAACATTCCTCTGGTTTCTGCTGCAATGGACACCGTCACTGAAGCCCGTCTGGCAATCGCCATGGCTCAGGAAGGTGGC
The DNA here is from genome assembly GCF_949768005.1 of Pseudomonas sp. IT-347P. Lineage (NCBI taxonomy): Bacteria > Pseudomonadati > Pseudomonadota > Gammaproteobacteria > Pseudomonadales > Pseudomonadaceae > Pseudomonas > Pseudomonas sp. IT-347P. Next base: position 183,885 of record NZ_CATKPQ010000060.1, on the reverse strand, counting down.
ATCGGCATTATCCACAAGAACATGACCATCGAGCAGCAAGCTGCCGAAGTGCGTAAGGTCAAGAAGTTCGAAGCCGGCGTCGTCAAGGATCCGATCACCATCGAGGCTGATGCCACGGTGCGTGACCTGTTCGAATTGACCCGCATGCACAACATTTCCGGCGTTCCGGTGCTGCACGATGGTGACCTGGTCGGCATCGTCACTTCCCGCGACGTGCGTTTCGAAAACCGTCTGGAAGCCACTGTCCGTGAAGTGATGACGCCTAAAGAGCGTCTGGTCACGGTCAAGGAAGGCGCCGACAAGAACGACGTGCGCGAACTGCTGCACAAGCACCGCATCGAGCGCGTGCTGATCGTCGACGACAAATTCGCCCTCAAAGGCATGATGACCGTCAACGACATCGAAAAAGCCAAAGCGTACCCGCTGGCCAGCAAGGACGATCAAGGTCGTCTGCGCGTCGGTGCTGCGGTCGGCACCGGTAAAGACACCGGTGATCGCGTCACCGCCCTGGTTAACGCCGGCGTTGACGTGGTTGTAGTCGACACCGCGCACGGCCATTCCAAAGGCGTGATCGACCGCGTTCGCTGGGTCAAAGAGAATTTCCCTGAAGTGCAGGTGATCGGCGGCAACATTGCCACCGGCGCTGCTGCCAAGGCTCTGGCCGAAGCGGGCGCTGACGCAGTCAAGGTCGGTATCGGCCCTGGCTCGATCTGCACCACCCGTATCGTCGCCGGTGTCGGCGTCCCGCAAATCAGTGCCATCGCCAACGTCGCCGCTGCCCTTGAAGGCACTGGCGTTCCGTTGATCGCCGACGGCGGCATCCGTTTCTCCGGTGACCTGTCCAAGGCCATCGTCGCCGGTGCTTCCTGCGTGATGATGGGTTCGATGTTCGCCGGTACTGAAGAAGCGCCGGGCGAGATCGAACTGTTCCAGGGCCGTTCGTACAAGGCGTATCGCGGCATGGGTTCGCTGGGCGCCATGTCCCAGGCACAAGGTTCTTCCGACCGTTACTTCCAGGACTCCTCGGCCGGCGCCGAGAAACTCGTTCCGGAAGGCATCGAAGGCCGTGTGCCGTACAAAGGCACCCTGAGCGCGATCATTCACCAGTTGATGGGCGGTCTGCGTTCCTCGATGGGCTACACCGGCAGCGCCAACATCGAAGAAATGCGCACCAAGCCTGAATTCGTGCGGATCACCGGCGCTGGCATGGCCGAATCCCACGTGCACGACGTGCAGATCACCAAAGAAGCGCCAAACTACCGCGTAGGTTGAGCCTTCAAGCAACAAGCAAAGCAACCGGGGCTGTTTGATTCAGCCCCGAGTTGTTTCTGAATCACGACTGTTTCTGAATGACTTAGACGAGACTGAATCATGGCCCTCGATATTCACGCTCACCGCATCTTGATCCTCGACTTCGGTTCGCAATACACCCAATTGATCGCCCGCCGCGTGCGCGAAATCGGTGTGTACTGCGAACTGCACCCGTTCGACATGGACGAAGATGCGATCCGCGAATTCGCTCCTAAAGGCGTCATCCTCGCCGGCGGCCCCGAGTCCGTGCACGTCGCTGACAGCCCGCGCTGCCCACAGGCAGTATTCGATCTGGGCGTACCGGTCTTCGGTATCTGCTACGGCATGCAGACCATGGCCGAGCAATTGGGCGGCAAGGTGGAAGGTTCCGAACTGCGTGAGTTCGGCTACGCCCGTGTGGACGTGGTCGGCAAGAGCCGCCTGCTCGACGGCATCGAAGACCACATCGACGCTGACGGCCTGTTCGGCCTCGACGTATGGATGAGCCACGGTGACAAGGTCACCAAAATGCCGGAAGACTTCCACATCCTCGCCAGCACCCCGAGCTGCCCGATCGCCGGTATGTTCAACGATGACCGCGGCTACTACGGCGTGCAGTTCCACCCGGAAGTGACCCACACCAAGCAGGGCGGTCGTATCCTCTCGCGCTTCGTTCTCGACATCTGCGGCTGTGAAGCGCTGTGGACGCCGTCGAAGATCGCTGAAGACGCCATCGCCAACATCCGCGCACAGGTCGGCTCCGACAATGTGCTGCTGGGTCTGTCCGGTGGTGTTGACTCTTCGGTCGTTGCCGCGCTGCTGCACAAAGCCATTGGCGATCAACTGACCTGCGTCTTCGTCGACAACGGCCTGCTGCGTCTGCACGAAGGCGAGCAAGTGATGGCCATGTTCGCCGAGAACATGGGCGTCAAAGTGATCCGCGCCAACGCTGAAGAGCAATTCCTGAACAACCTGGCCGGCGAAGCCGATCCGGAGAAGAAGCGCAAGATCATCGGTCGCACCTTTATCGACGTCTTCGATGCCCAGTCGAACAAACTGGAAAACATCAAGTACCTCGCTCAGGGCACCATCTACCCGGACGTGATCGAATCGGCTGGCGCGAAAAGCGGCAAGGCCCACGTGATCAAGTCGCACCACAACGTGGGCGGCCTGCCGGAAGAGATGAACCTGAAACTGGTCGAGCCACTGCGCGAACTGTTCAAGGACGAAGTCCGTCGGCTGGGTCTGGAACTCGGCCTGCCATACGATATGGTTTACCGTCACCCGTTCCCGGGCCCGGGCCTGGGCGTGCGCATCCTCGGTGAAGTGAAAAAGGAATACGCCGACCTGCTGCGTCGCGCTGACCACATCTTCATCGAAGAACTGCGCAAAGCCGACTGGTACCACAAGGTCAGCCAGGCTTTCGTGGTGTTCCAGCCAGTGAAATCGGTTGGCGTGGTCGGCGACGGCCGTCGTTACGCTTGGGTGGTTGCCCTGCGTGCTGTAGAAACCATCGACTTCATGACTGCGCGTTGGGCTCACCTGCCTTACGAACTGCTGGAAACCGTATCCGGCCGCATCATCAATGAAATCGAAGGCATCTCCCGCGTCACTTACGACGTGTCGAGCAAGCCGCCGGCGACGATTGAGTGGGAGTGATCCCGCTACAAGTCGATTAACGAAAAACCCTTGGCTTGAAGCCAGGGGTTTTTTCGTTTCATGCCCTGAAAAACCGGTCAGCCGGGTAGGCGACTTTGCAGGGTCAGGCCGATTTCTATCAGGCGTTGGGATAACGCGCCGATGTCACGGAACATGATGCCGCTGATCCGTGGCATCGACTGTGCCCAGATGTAAACCTGACCATCCCTTCTGCAATTCACCACTGTTCGAACAATATTGCTGGAACTGTCGCGACGCACGAGCATGTAGGCATTCTGCGTTTTTTCAAACAGGAACATGCCGTTGCGATTCAGCAGTGCATTCACGGTTGCCTCAGTCCATTGCGGCACAGGTGTTTCGATCTGCAAGCGTAGATCCGCGAATAGAAAGTCGGAGGAGTTGCGCGTCGATGCCCCGTTATCAAACGGACCCCGAGCGAGTTCCAGTCCCGGGTCGATTCTGATACCGGCTACTTCGGTGGATACCGCTTCTTCAATCCGTAAACCGATGCCGCCTCTGAGTTCGCTGATGCCTGGTAAATTTCTGAAGGTATTGGTGTTGGTTGTTTCGACCAAGGCAACCCATTTGCCGGGTCTGTTGAGGAGCGCGTCACCCCACATGATTTGAGAGGCGAGTCGGGCGTGGATCATCTGCTCTTCGATCGAGGTGAGCGGTATCTTCAGCTTGTAAGTGTGCGCGACTTCAAGACCCTGGGTCCGGATGTTATTGGCCTGGGCAGCCTTGACCAGTTCAAGGATGTTGAATCGCTCATCAGGGTCGGTACCCAGGCTGGACAAGTAACCTCGAAGATCCTCTGACATCTCTCCCGACAGGTAAAAGTCGTTGAGATCTGTCTGGGCAAAATCACTCAACAAACCGCGAACGTACAGTGTGTTGATATGCCGTGCGAACGCCGGCATGTTTTCGATCATGAAACGCATGCTGGCGATGCGATCAAGGGTTTCGCCGACGACCAGTCCATCGGTATTGGCAAAAATGCGATCAATCAACTCAGCCGTCTGCATGTCGGGATCGATTGGCGGGATGACTGGCCGTGTGGGCAGGTTGGTCCAGTTCAGCTCTGAGTAATACTCTTTGGCCTCGTTTAGCAGGGACGTGCGTCTGTCGCGGAAATAGGCCGCATACGTATCGGCAGTTGATGGTTTAACGCGGTTTGCACTGGAGACCTCGGCGAAAGTCTCGGGCAAGTTCATTGCCCATCTTTTCATTTTCGCCATGTCCATTCCCGCGATGTCGTTGAGGGGCGTCACCAGGCGCAGTGGTCGCGCAACCGGTGAAACCGCTTCGACGAGGGGAAGCTCGGCTGACGGCGTTGATGAAACCGGGACCGAAGGGGAGGACGGGTCAGTGTCCAGTAAACAGGCCTTGCCCACGCATTGGCCGCCGCCCCTGAGACGCAACGCGGGTATGCGTTCCCACTTGCCGCTACTGCCGAAGCGTACTGGCAACGAGTAAGCGAACTGATTGGGGCGCTCGGGATCGACGATGGCCCAGTTGCCAGCGTCTTCAGAGTCGGCAAAGTAGCGCACGTAGTACGCGTTACCCTCCATTTCGATGGCATAGCCCGGTTCCTTGTCCAGACGGTATATGCCCTCATATTTACCTGGCGCTGCCTCTGCAGAACGCTGTGCAAGTAATTCGTTGCATCGATAGCTGGCAGGAGGCTTTGGAAAAGACGAACCTTGGCGCGTCGCAGTGGCCAACTCCTGGGTGGACGTGATGGTAGTCTCGCTGGGGATTTCGTTTGCCTCCTCAGTGGGCATCTCTGGATCAACCGCCGTGACTGGCGGTTGATCCACAGGCGGCAAGAGTGGTGTCTCAGGCGAAGTAAACTCGATCAACCCGCGCATTTCTTCAGCTTCGGCAAACTCCACCTGCGGGCCCACTTCAAGTTGCGCGCCAGTGCTGATCAGAAATGGAATGTTGAACACAATTTCGATCGCATTGAGCACTGCGCCGGCCACACCGGCTTTGCGTTCGGTCGGCGTAGAACCGTTGACGGCCTGATCGATGTTCAGCCCCGTGTTCGCGATACTGGCGCCAATCACAGGCAACGCCAAAGGCCAGCCCACAGCTGCCATCGGGCCGAATACTTTCAGACCGGCGCTCAAATAACCTATCCAGAGTTTTTTACGCAGAGCACTGTTGGACGTGAGTACCAGGTGCGCTTCGGCAACCATGCCTGTGCGTGTCGAGTCGCTTAACCAAGTGAATGCGTCACCGCTGATCGCGGCGTTGCCGCGGTTGATCATTCGGTGATCACTGTGACCCCAGGTGCTCACCAGGTTATTCATCAGGTTGGTGAGGTTGTCGGTCATGCGATTGCGGTCCGCCAACGGGAAATGCTTGAGAAATGCCGTGCGCTTGTCGTCTGAATTCATCTGCTCAAGCATCCACCAATGCAGATCCGCTTCATTGTCCATCAACAGGAATGCCCGGGCTTCGCCTGGCCAGTAAAGGGTCTGGCGGCCACTGCTTTCCACCAGACGCAGCCCATTGAAGGCTACGTGGCCATCGAGATCCAGTGTCCGCACTTCAGCACCGACCGGGTGTAACGCTTGCAGCATTTGCAAGGTAACGGGCCAGGTGACGGGTCCGATTACCGAACCGACGATGCGCTGAAAATCAGTTCCATCCAGGTCACCCTGTTGCAGTGCCTGCACCGCCAGACTGAGAAAGTTGCACTTTGCCAGGGCGCGGAAGTTATCCGACGAGGTTCGCCAGAATGTCGTCAGTTGACCTATGTAGCGCGCGCTGAAGTCGACGTCCCAGAATACCTTCAGCACGTCGCTGCCCAGTAATCGGACTTCATTGTTCTGATTGAAGTTTTCCGCCTCCGGGCCATCCGAGTAGAAGCCACAGTAAAGGCCTAGGAGATCGGCGTTGTCTTGATCGGTCGCACGAAAGCGATGGATCACCAGCTGCGTGAGGGTGAGCGTTTCGTAAGGCTTTTCCAGCAAATGCTCCCAACCCGTGAAGGTCAGCGCGCTGCTCTGCGCCGTTTTGAAACGGTGGAAGTAAACCCGGTCGGGATCGAGGCTGGACAGTCCTTTGTCCGCCAGGATTTCGTTGGCGACTTGACGGGCTGCGTCGTTCAGACTCGGGCAGGTCTGCACGATCGTCGCGGCAATGGTCTTGAGGGCAGTTTTGTCTGCAGCGTTAGGCAGGAGACGTCGTTCGGGGGAGGTCATGGGTTCTTCATCCTTGAGAAACAAAGAGTGAGCATGATCGATTCGCTCAAGGGGAGTGCACTATCCGGCTACCGCAAAGTGCCCCTGTTGATAATAGAGTGGGAGTGATGGAGGAGGACGGCTTGTCCGGCATCCTCCAGGCACCTGTTGCCGGTATCAAAGATATTGGGATCGAATGAGATCTGTATCGAACGGCGTCAGCTCTTGATCTGGCGCAAACACTGTCTGCGACTATTGCGCAGAGTCTACTGGCTGATCAGCCTCAATCAGGAATACGGCTACGCAATATCAGCCCGGTATCGGACAACCGCTGAGACATCTCCTTCAGGTTGGCGAATTCGATGTCATTCACACGCTGCCACGCAGGTCGATGGAGAGAGACTTTGCCGTCACTCGATCGAGTGATCGGTGTGCGCTGGAGCAGGCCTTGTTTGCTGCGGTGGATCAGCGTGTAGCGGTCACCCGTTTTTTCGAACAGGTACATGCCGCGCCTGTACAACAGATTCGCCAGCGATTCTTCGGTCCAGGTCACTTCGGGTGCGGGCATTCTCAAGCGTAAATCGGCGCGAAGAAGGTCTGGATTGCCGCGCTGGACGGCGCTACCGGACGGGTTGCCTCGCGGGACTTCAAGGCCCGGGTCGACATCGACACCCAACTGCTCACCGGCGCCGACTTCTTCGATTCGCAGGCCGATTCCTCCCTTCAATTCGCTGATGCCCAACAGTCCTCTGAAGGTGTTGGTGTTTTGAGCATCGATTACGACGATCCATTTCTGCGGGCTATTGAGGTAGACGTCACCGGTCATGATGTCGTTTGCCAGGTAGGTGCCCATCATTCGCTCGTCGACGAAGGGCAGCGGCGTTTTCATTTTGTAACTCGCGGCGCAATCAATTGCCTGTACCCGAACCCTGTTCGCCTGCGCGACCTCGACCAGTTTCAGCGGGTTGAATTGCCCGCCAGGATCAGTGCCGAGACTGTCCAGGTAAGTGCGCAAATCTGCGCTCATATTGCCGCTGGTGAAGTAGCGATTCAGCTCCACCTGCGCGAAATCGCTGAGCAGTCCGCGCATGTAGAGGGTTTTGGCGTGGCGGGCCAGCGCCGGCATGTTTTCAATCAGAAAACGCATGGTGGTGATGCGATCAAGGGTTTCTCCCACCACCAGCCCTGAAGCGTTTGCAAACACGCTATCGACAAGGTCGGTCAGTGGCATCAGGCCGCTGACTTCGGGTATCGCCGGACGTGCAGGCTGAATGACCCACGGCAGGTTCTTGAAAAAGTTTCTGGCTGCGCTTTGCAGGAGTTTGCGTTTGCCCGCGGCATATACCTCAAAGGGATCGTCCATGTCGAAACCACCCGTGCCGTCGGGCTCTAACTCGGCATGGGTTTCGTTGAGGCTCAACGCCCAGGCTTTTAGCGAACGACGCACCGCCGGGTCGATGTCGTAGGCACTGGTCACCGGGCGCGGGGGGCGCGGTGCCGATGGTTGCGGTTCTGCTGCCTCTTGAGTGGGTGCCTCGGGCGGTGCCGGTTCGAAGGTGTCGAGTTCCAGATCAGGGGTGCATTGTTTGCCCATGCATTGACCGCCACCCTTGAGGCCCAGTGCTGACATTCGCTCCCATTCACCTTCGGCATTGAGGCGGACCGGCAAGGCGTGGACAAACTGGTTGGGGCGCTCCGGGTCAACGATTGCCCAGTCGCCAGCGCCGCGAGAATTGGCGAAATAGCGTACATAGTACGGCGCGTCATTCATCAGAATGGCATAGGGCGGGTCCGAGTCGAGACGGTGGATACCGTGGAACCTCCCGGCCTCCTCGCCGAGTGGGGTGCCGTCAAGCAGCTCGTTGCATTGATAGCGTTCGGGTACCGGTGGCGCAACGTCGTTCTGCGCCGGAACCAATACCGTTTCATCCAGATTCGGCCCAGCGATGTCGACATCGTCCGGCACCATGAACTGTAGTGGGCTCTCGGCTTTGGCAGCAGGATCCAAGGCTTCGCTGTACCGGGCCATTTCTGCCGCCTCCGCCGCATCGACCTCGGCGCCAATCTCCGGCATCGGTCCGGTGCCGATCAGCAATGGAAGATTGAATAACAGGTTGATGCCACTCAATACCGCACCCAACACGCCCGCCTTGCGTTCGGCGTCAGTCTTGCCGGTTTGCGCCTGATCGATATTCAGGCCCATGCTGGCAATGGTCGCGCCAATGACCGGTAATGCCAGCGGCCAGCCGACAGTGGCCATCGGTCCAAACACTTTGAGTCCCGCACTCAGATAACCGATCCACAATTTTTTACGCAAGTCGCCATTGGACGTCAGGGATAGGTGAGCTTCAGCAAACATCGCCTGACGTGTGGTGTCGCGCAGCCAACTGAACGCATCTTCGCTCAGCACCTGGTTTGTGCGGTTGATCAGGTGGTGGTCGGCCCGGCCCCAGCTGGCCACCAATCGATTCATCAGATCGGTGATGTTCTCGTTCATGTGTTGACGATCTGCGAGGGCAAAATGGTTCAGGAAGGTGGCGCGGCGTTTTGCGTCGTTCAGTTGATCCAGCACCCACCAATGCAGATCCGCCGCCGTTTCCTTGAGCACGAACGGTTCGGCTTCACCGGGTAGATAGATAATCTGCCGGCCGGCGGAATCGACGATGCGCAGCAATTGCGTAGCGACATGCCCGTCGATGTCGAACGCACATACGTTACCCGATGGAGTGTGGCGCGCCTGCAGCATGCTCAGGCTCACCGGCCAACTGACGGGCCCCGTCACTGAGTCCACCAGCCATTGAAAGTCACTGCGGGTGAGTTGCCCAAGGTCCAGCGCCTGCACCGCACGGCTGAGGAAATTGCACTTGGCCAACGCGCGGAAGTCCTCGCCGTGGCTGTTCCAGAAATCCGTCAGGGTGGCGCTGTAGTGACCACTGAAATCGAGGCTCCAGAAGGCGCTCAGGACCTCATTGCCATGCAGGCACACCTGGTTTTTTTCGCCGAAATTTTCGCTCTGCGGACCCTCCGTGTAGAAACCACCGTACACATCGAGAAGGTCGGCGTTGTCCTGATCGGTGGCGCGAAAACGATGAATGACCAGCTGTGTCAGGGTCATCGATTCGTAGGGTTTTTCGCGGATGTGCTCCCAGCCGGTAAACGAGCGGGAGCTGCTCTGGGCTGTCCTGAAACGGTGGAAATAAACCTGATCCGGATCGAGGCCCGACAGGCCTTTTGCTTCCAGCAGATCCCGGGCGGCTTGACGGGCGGCGTCCTGCAGGCCGGGGCAATTTTGCACGACGGTAAAGGCGATTCGCTTCAGCGCCGCTTTGTCTGCCGCGTTCGGTAAAGGGCTTTGTTGGGGGGCGTACATGCTTTCTCCATCCTTGAGAAATGAAGGCCGAGCATGGCCGATTCGCACAAGGGGAGTGCACTACATATGTACCGCACATGATCGTTTGAAACGTGTCGGGGTCAGCGCCGTGCCACGTCGGAAAAGTAGAACTTGTCCAACGTGTGCCGCGATTCGGTGTACTCGAACTGACGACCGTCCTGGAGAAAGGTCTGGTTGCTGACCACAATCACATGGCTCTGGCCGTCAAGGTCCAGGTGCAGTTGGTCGTCCTTGCTGCGCGGCACCGCTTCGATGGTGCGTTGGGCGTAGGCAATCTGTAGCTGCAGGGTCTGTTCGATATGCGCGTAGATCGACTGCTCCGCGATATCGAGGGACAGGCCGGGAATCACTTCGCTGACGAAGTGGTTGATGTCGAGGATCACGCGTTTGCCGTCAATGCGCCGCACACGCTTGATCCGGGTGATGAGGCTGCCGGGTTCGGCATGGATGTGGTCGAGCAGGGCGCCTTCGAGCGGGATCTGGCTCAGCTCGACCACTTCGGTGCTGACGTCGTTGCCCAGGCGCGGGTAAGTTTCCTGGAAACTGACGATACCGCCGAGCTGGAACTCGATCGGGTTAGTCGACAGGACGAAGGTGCCCTTGCCGTGGATTTTCTGCGCAAAGCCGCGTTCCTGAAGCAGTTCGATGGCCTTGCGCACCGTGCCCCGGCTGGCCTGATAGCTGTCCATCAATTCGGTTTCCGAAGGCAGGCGGGCGCCACGCTCCAGGCGTTCAGTCGTGATGCTGGCCAGCAGATCGCTATAGATCTGGTTGTATTTGCTCATGGGTAGGCTCGGTGCCGACTGTGCTGAAAGTTTCGAACCTTAAGGCCAGGGTAGGGCTTTGTCCATGTGGGCAATGGAATTCACCTTCAGATCGGGTAGGAAAATTCGCCGTAGGTCTGGCGGGAATATCCACAAACAAACTCGTCTGTACGAGTTGTTGCATTAACTCGTACAGACGAGTATTTTTCGTTTCGGCGTGCTGCCAATAACAACAATCCATAGCGGAAGAACTAGCATGAGCCACGACTATCCGAACATCGCCAGGCAATTGCTGCAAAGCCTCGGCGGCGCCGACAACCTCGAACAGGCTGCCCATTGCGTCACGCGGTTGCGACTGGCACTGAAGGACCCGAGCCGGGTGGACAGTACCACCCTGAATCAGATCGACCTGGTCAAAGGCTCGTTCTTTACTGGCGGCCTTTATCAGGTGGTGATCGGACCGGGCGAAGTGGAAAAGGTCTATGCCGAACTGCGTCGCCAGACCGGCCTCGCGGCGTCGACCATCGCTGACGTCAAACAGAAAAGCGCAGAGAAGATCAACGCCCTGCAGCGTCTGGTGCGGGTGTTTTCCGACGTGTTCATGCCCATCCTCCCGGCGCTGATCATTGCCGGCCTGCTGATGGGGATCAACAATCTGCTAGGCGCCAAAGGCATATTCATCGAAGGGCAGACCCTGCTCGATGCCTACCCGAACCTCGAAGGGCTGTGGAGCCTGATCAACCTGATGGCCAACACCTCGTTCGTGTTTCTGCCGGCACTGGTAGGCTGGTCGGCGGCCAAACGCTTCGGCGGCAGCGAGATCCTCGGCATCGTGCTCGGCCTGATGCTGGTGCACCCGGATCTGCTCAACGCCTGGAACTACGGCAAGGCCGTCGCCGGGCTGGACGGTCAGCATCTGCCGTACTTCGACATTCTTGGATTGTTTCAGGTGGAGAAGGTCGGTTATCAGGGGCAGATCCTGCCGATTCTGCTGGCTGCCTACGTGATGAGCGTCATCGAAAAATGGCTGCGCGCGCGCGTGCCCAACGCCATTCAATTGCTCGTTGTACCCATCACCACCATCGTCGTCACCGGCGTGCTGGCGCTGGCGGTGATCGGCCCGGTGACCCGCCACATCGGCATCTTCATTACCGAAGGGCTGGTCATGCTGTTTGACCTGGCGCCGATGCTGGGCGGCGCGATTTTCGGCCTGCTGTATGCGCCGCTGGTGATCACCGGCATGCATCACATGTTTCTCGCGGTCGACCTGCAATTGATCTCGACCCAGGGCGGGACGTTCATCTGGCCGATGATCGTCATGTCCAACCTCGCTCAAGGCAGTGCCGCGCTGGCGGTGTTTTACATGACGCGCAGTGCGCGGGACAAAAGCATGGCGTCTACATCGGCGATTTCCGCGTTTTTCGCCATCACTGAACCTGCCATGTTTGGCGTCAACCTGCGCTACAAGTTTCCGTTCTACGCCGCGCTGACCGGTTCGGCGCTGGGCTGCATCTTCTTGTCGTTGAACAAGATTCAGGCTTCGGCCATTGGCGTGGGTGGCCTGCCCGGTTTTATTTCGATCATGCCGCAATTCATCCCGATGTTTGTGATCGGGATGTTCATCGCCCTGGTTGTGCCGTTTGTTCTGACCTGTGCATTGAGCATGAAGATTGTCCGGCCCGGTTATCGGGTTGTCTGATCAAGCGCTTTCGCGAGCAGGTTCGCACCCACCGTTGATCGCATTTCAATGTGGGCGCGAGCTGCACGGATTTATTGAAGGAGTTGTGCCATGCAAGACTGGCAGCGTTCGGTGATCTACCAGGTCTATCCGAAGAGTTTTCATAGCCACGCGGGCAACCCGACAGGTGATCTGCTCGGCATCGTCGCCAAGCTCGACTATCTGCAGTGGCTGGGTGTCGACTGTTTGTGGATCACGCCATTCCTGCGTTCGCCGCAACGCGATAACGGTTATGACATCAGCGATTACTACGCCATTGACCCGAGCTACGGCAGCATGGCCGACTGCGAATTGCTGATCGCCGAAGCCGGCAAGCGCGGGATCAAGCTGATGCTCGACATCGTGGTCAATCACACCTCGATCGAACATGTGTGGTTTCAACAGGCACGCAGCAGCCTCGACAACCCTTACCGTGATTTCTACATCTGGCGCGATCAGCCTAACAACTGGGAATCCAAATTCGGCGGTTCCGCCTGGGAGTACGAAGCCCAGACCGGTCAGTATTACCTGCACCTGTTCGACCACACCCAGGCCGACCTCAATTGGGACAACCCCAAGGTGCGCGCTGAAGTGTTCCGGATGATGCAGTTCTGGCGGGACAAGGGTGTGGGTGGTTTTCGGCTGGATGTGATCAATCTGATCTCCAAGCCTGCGGACTTCCCCGAAGACAACAGCGATGGTCGACGCTTCTACACCGACGGGCCGAATGTCCACGCGTACTTGCAGCAGATGCACCGCGAAGTCTTCGAAGGCCACGATCTGATCAATGTCGGCGAGATGTCATCGACCAGCCTCGAACACTGCATTCGTTATTCGAATCCGCAGTCGAAAGAGCTGTCGATGACCTTCAACTTTCATCACTTGAAAGTCGATTATCCGAACCTGCAGAAGTGGGTGCGCGCCGATTTCGATTTCCTCCAGCTCAAGCGGATCCTGTCCGACTGGCAGACCGGCATGCAGGCCGGTGGCGGCTGGAACGCGCTGTTCTGGTGTAACCACGATCAACCGCGAGTGGTTTCGCGCTTTGGCAATGACGGCGAGTACCGCGAGCTTTCGGCGAAGATGCTCGGCACCGCACTGCACTTTCTGCAGGGCACGCCGTTCGTGTATCAGGGCGAAGAACTGGGCATGACCAATCCGGGGTTCGAGTCGATCGAGCATTATCGCGATGTCGAGACGCTGAACATCTTTCGCCTCAAGCGCGAGGCCGGCAGCAGCGATGCCGAGAACATGGCGGCGATCATGCAGAAATCCCGCGATAACGGGCGCACGCCGATGCACTGGGATGCGGGGCCAAACGCCGGTTTCAGCAGTGTCGAACCCTGGATCGGAGTGCCGGCCAATGCCGCGCAGATCAACGTCGCCAAGCAGCTTGATGACCCCGATTCGGTCTTGCATCACTACCGCAGTCTGATCGCGCTGCGTCGCCGTGAATTGCTGATCACCGAGGGGGTGTACCGACAATTACTGCCCGACCACCCGCAAGTCTGGGCCTATGTGCGTGAGGGCAACGCCGAGCGTTTGTTGGTGGTGAACAACTTCTACGGAACAACCTGTGAAGTGCAGTTACCGGCGACAGTCATTAGCGAGTCAATGAGCCAGCGCCAGTTGATCAGCAATTATCCGGACAGCCCGTTGCGTAAACAGCGGGTGGCTTTGCGACCTTACGAGTCCTTCGTCCTGCAGCTGATCGATCCCTGACGCTTAACTAAATAACCAACTTTCAAAAAACACGCAGAGCACTGCGCGGGGGACTTTTGCGCGCCGAATTCATGCAACCAGACAATAAAAACAATGGGGTGGCTTATGAAAACAACAATAAATCGCAGCCTTGCAGTCGCAGGTTTTTGCCTGGCCTTAGCGCCGACGTCACAAGCGCTGGAGTTTGGCGGTTACCTGCGCAGCGGTATCGGCACGTCAGTCAACAGCAGCGGTCAGTCGTGCTTCCAGTTACCGGGGGCGCAGACCAAATATCGCTTGGGTAACGAGTGCGAGCAGTACGGCGAACTCGAATTGCGTCAGGACCTGTACACCCTCGACGACGGTTCGGTACTGAGTGTCGACGGTATGGCCTCGTTGTATAACCGCTACGATCGCAGCCCCACCTTCAAAGACAATAACGGTTCGATCCGCTTGCCGCAGGCTTATGCACAGTGGTCGGCGATGCCCGCGCTCAACGGTGGTTCATTGTGGGCCGGGCGCCGTTACTACAAACGCAACGACATCCATATTTCCGACTTCTACTACTGGAACCAGAGCGCCACGGGAGGCGGGGTCGAAGACGTGTTGATCGGCGATCTGAAATACAGCTACGCCTTCTCGCGCAAGGACAATCTGTACCAGAAGGACTCCATCAATCGGCACGACTTCAACGTTGCCGGTTTCCAGACCAACCCGGGCGGTGAGCTGGAGTTCGGCTTGAGCTATATCGACAAACCCGACAGCCGCGATGCCCACCGGGGCTGGGCGATCACCACGCAACATGTGCAAACGGATTTTCTCGGCGGCAAGAACAAACTGGCGCTGCAATACGGTGAAGGGCCGGGCACCGGGCTGGGCTATACCGGTAACGTCAAACTGGACGACAGTAATAAAAGTTACCGGATTGTCGAGTTCTTCGACTGGCAAGTGACACCGCGCTTCGGTGGCCAGGTCGCGGCGGTGTACCAGAAAGACATTCGCCCGGACGGTGTCGACCAGAACTGGATCTCGCTGGGTGTGCGGCCTACCTACGCGCTCGGCGAACACTTCAAACTGGTCAGCGAACTGGGCCACGATCAAGTCGAAGCTCCCGGCGGCACGCGCAAACTGAGCAAATTCACGTTTGCCCCGACCTGGTCGCCCAAAGGCCCGGAGTTCTGGGCGCGACCCGAGATACGGCTGTATTACACGTACGCCACGTGGAACGAGGCGGCCAAACGGGCAGCCAACCAACTGGCCAAAGGCTCGGCACTGTCTGATACCGGCGCCTTTGGTAGCGCTCGCCACGGTGCGAATGTCGGAATGCAGGTCGAATACTGGTGGAAATAAGCGATGCTGGTGGAGCGTCGCGCTCCATGGGCACTTCAAAGCACAAAACTGCAGGTGACGTCATGGCCACACCCCAACCATTACAACTGCTGGCTCCCTTGTCCGGTGTCCTGATGGCGCTGGAACAGGTACCCGATCCGGTGTTTTCCGGGCGCGTGATCGGCGACGGTCTGTGCATCGACCCGACCTCGTCGATCTTGTGTGCGCCCATCGCTGGTGTCATCAGCAACGTGCAGGCCAGCGGGCATGCCGTGAGCATCACCGATAACCAGGGCGTGCAGGTCTTGATGCATATCGGCCTCGATACGGTGAACCTCGGCGGGCAAGGCTTCACCCGTCTGGTTGAAGAGGGGCAGCGGGTCGCTGCCGGAGAGGCGTTGATCGAGTTCGACGCCGATTACATTGCCCGACAGGCGCGCAGCCTGATGACACTGATGCTGGTGGTCAGCGGTGAACCGTTTACCTGGTTGGTCGCGTCGAGCGGACGGGTCGAAACCGGCGAGCCGCTGCTTGAGCTGGTCAGCGCACAGGCGATCAGCGAAGAGCCGGTCGCAGTAGAAAGTCCGAGCGTGTTTTCACAGCCTTTGAAGCTAGCCAACCCCAATGGTCTGCACGCGCGTCCCGCAGCGGTGTTCGCGCAAGCGGCAAAGGGCTTCGCGGCAAAGATTTACCTGCATAAACAGCAGGCTCAGGCCAACGCCAAGTCCCTGGTGGCGATCATGGCGTTGCAGACCGCGTTCGGCGACAGCGTGCAGGTCAGCGCCATGGGCGAAGATGCTGATGAAGCCATCGATGTGCTAACCCGGCTACTGGCCGAGGGCTGCGGTGAGACGGTGACGGCGCTGGCACCTGTCGAGGCGGTTGAAACCGAGGTTCTGACCCTGCTGCGCGGCGTCTGCGCATCACCCGGTTCGGCGTTGGGCCAGGTGGTGCAGATCAGCGAACCGGTGTTCGATGTCAGCGAGTTCGGTGGCGGATCAGAGCTGGAACGTGCAGCCCTCGCCAATGCCCTGATCGAAGCGGATCTGGCCTTGCAGCATTTGCGCGACACCGCCGCTGGCGAGGCCGAAGCCGAAATCTTCAAGGCGCATCAGGAACTGCTCGAAGATCCGGGCCTGCTCGATCAGGCACAGGCGTTGATCGATGCGGGCAAAAGTGCGGCGTTCGCCTGGCGTGCAGCCACGGACGAGACGGCAGCGATGTTTCGCCAACTGGGCAGTGCGCTGTTGGCCGAACGGGCGGCGGATCTGACCGATGTCGGGCGCCGCGTGCTCAAGTGTCTGCTGGGCATTGGCGAGCAGGCGCTGGAGCTGCCACAAGACAGCATTCTGATCGCCGATCAACTGACCCCGTCGCAGACCGCCAGCATCGATACCAGCAAAGTGCTGGGCTTCGCTACGGTCGGTGGCGGCGCAACCAGTCACGTGGCGATTCTCGCCCGCGCCTGTGGTCTGCCGTCGATCTGCGGAGTGCCGGTGCAGATGCTCGCGCTGAGCAACGGCACTCCGGTCTTGCTCGATGCCGACAACGGCGAGTTGCATGTCCATCCCGATCCTGCGGCCGTCAATCGATGGCAGGCGCAGCACGCGCAACAGCGCCAACGCCATGAGCAGGAACTGGCCAACGCTACGCTCGCGGCGCGGACCCGTGACGGGCATCTCGTCGAGGTTTCGGCCAACGTCGCCTCGTTGTCTGAAACCGAGCAGGGCATGGCTATGGGCGGTGCCGGCGTCGGCCTGCTGCGTTCGGAGTTTCTCTATCTGGGCCGCAACCACGCGCCGGGGCATGACGAACAGGTTGCCACCTACAGCGCCATCGCTCGCTGTGTCGGACCTGCGCACAATCTGGTGGTGCGCACCCTTGATGTCGGTGGCGACAAACCGCTGGCCTACATGCCCATGGAGAGCGAAAGCAATCCGTTTCTGGGCATGCGCGGCATTCGGTTGTGCCTGGAACGTCCGCAGTTATTGCGTGAGCAGTTTCGGGCCATGCTCGGTTGCTGCGAGCTGACGCGCTTGCACATCATGTTGCCGATGGTCACGCAACTGTCGGAGCTGCGTCTGGCGCGGCAGATGCTCGACGAGGAAATCCTCGCGCTGGGGCTAACGCAACGGCCGAAACTGGGGATCATGATCGAAGTGCCGGCCGCGGCGCTGATGGCGGACCTGTTTGCGCCGCTAGTGGATTTCTTCTCGATCGGCACCAATGACCTGACGCAGTACACCTTGGCGATGGATCGCGATCACCCGCGTCTGGCCGGTCAGGCGGACAGTTTTCATCCCTCGGTATTGCGCCTGATCGCCATGACCGTGAAGGCCGCGCACGCCCATGGGAAGTGGGTCGGTGTGTGCGGGGCGATGGCTTCCGAACGTCTGGCGGTGCCGTTGTTGCTCGGGTTGTGTGTGGATGAACTGTCGGTGAGCGTGCCGATGATTGCGCCGGTCAAGGCAACAGTGCGCGAGCTGGCGCTGGCCGATTGTCAGATCATCGCCCGACAGGTGCTCGGTCTGGAAAGCGCCGGGCAGGTGCGCGAGGCGTTACAGCTGTTCCACGAGGCAACCGTCGATGCTTTGCGGGTTCTGGAGAACTGAAGATGTTGGATAAATTGCAGAAGGCTTTCTGGAAGGCCCTGACCCCGGATCTGGTGGTGGACACACCCGACGTACCGGCCGAATCGACCGACGGATTGAGTGCCGCCATCGTCGCGGCGCTGGGTGGTGCGGACAACCTTCAGTCGCAGCAACCGCTGGCGTTGACGCGGGTTCGGGTTGTCCTGCGTGATGTGTCGATCATCGATCAACAGGCCTTGAGCGCCGCCGGTGTCGCGGGCGTGATGCCCTTGAAGGAGGGGGTTGTGCACCTGATTACCGGGCTCCGGCCTTAGGCCGTTCAGAGGCGTGCGGCCTCAGGTCGCCCTTACTGTTTCTCAACCGCAGGTGTATCGTATTCGCCTTTTGCAGGCTTTCAGGGCCTGTTGCTGATACGTGAGGTAGTTGAGTTCATGTCCTTTACCCGTCGCCAAATCCTCGGTGGCCTGGCCGGTCTTGTTGTCGTTGGTGTCGGTGCGGGGGGCGCGTCGCGTTATTGGCTGGGCAAAATGGCCGACGCCGAGGCGGGCCACGACTATGAGCTGATCGCCGCACCGCTGGACGTCGAACTGGTGCCGGGGCACAAGACCGAGGCCTGGGCGTTCGGCCCGTCGGCACCGGGTACCGAGTTACGCGTGCGACAGGGTGAATGGCTGCGGGTGCGCTTCATCAACCACTTGCCGGTGGCGACGACCATTCACTGGCACGGCATTCGTTTGCCGCTGGAAATGGATGGCGTGCCGTATGTCTCGCAACTGCCGGTGCTACCGGGTGAGTACTTCGATTACAAATTCCGCGTGCCGGATGCCGGCAGCTACTGGTATCACCCCCACGTCAGCAGCAGCGAAGAACTCGGGCGCGGGCTGGTCGGGCCGTTGATCATCGAAGAGCGCGAGCCGACCGGTTTCAAATACGAAAAGACCTTGAGCCTGAAAAACTGGCACATCGATGACCAAGGCAATTTCGTCGAATTCAGCATTCCCCGTGAAGCCGCACGTGGCGGCACGGCGGGGCGGTTGTCGACCATCAACGGTGTGCCGACCCCGGTAATCGAACTGCCGGCCGGGCAGATCACCCGGGTGCGTTTGCTCAACCTCGACAATACGCTGACGTACCGCATCAACATTCCCGGCGTCGAAGCGCAGATCTATGCACTGGACGGTAACCCGGTCGAGCCGCGCCCGCTGGGCAAGGAATACTGGCTGGGCCCGGGCATGCGAATCTGTCTGGCGATCAAGGCGCCGGCTGCGGGTGAAGAGTTGTCGTTGCGCAACGGCCCGGTGCGTCTGGGCACCCTGCGTTCAGTGGCCAATAACGATGCACCGACCGACTGGCCGAAAGCATTGCCGGCCAATCCGGTGGCGGAACCGGACCTGGCCCATGCCGAGAAACTCAACTTCAATTTCGAATGGGTCGGCTCGGTGTCGGTCAACGTCGACAATGGCCGGCCGCCGAGCCTGTGGCAGATCAACGGCAAGGCGTGGGACATCACCGACAAGACCTGCGCCGATCGGCCGATTGCCAGTTTGAAACTGGGTCAGAGCTATATTTTCGAGCTGAAAAACATGACCCAGTATCAGCACCCGATCCACCTGCACGGGATGAGCTTCAAGGTGATCGCGTCGAACCGGCACAAGATCATTCCGTACTTCACCGACACCTATCTGCTGGGTAAGAACGAGCGCGCGCAAGTGGCGCTGGTGGCTGATAATCCAGGGGTGTGGATGTTCCACTGCCACGTGATCGATCACATGGAAACCGGCCTGATGGCCGCCATCGAGGTGAAGTGATGCGCCAGATTCGCCCCGCCGCGATCATCGACCGCAGCCGCGATAACGATTTCATGCGCGAAGCCCTGACCCTCGCCGCACAAGGCGCAACTCTCGGCGAAGTGCCGGTGGGCGCGGTGCTGGTGCAGGACGGCGAGATTATCGGTCGCGGCTTCAACTGTCCGATCAGCACCAGCGACCCGAGTGCCCACGCGGAAATGGTCGCGATCCGTGCGGCCGCGCAGGCGGTGGATAACTATCGTCTGCCGGGCAGCACGCTGTATGTGACGCTGGAGCCGTGCAGCATGTGCGCCGGTTTGATCGTGCATTCACGGGTGGCGCGGGTGGTGTATGGCGCGCTGGAACCGAAAGCGGGGATTGTGCAAAGTCAGGGGCAGTTTTTTACCCAGGGCTTTTTGAATCACCGGGTGTTGTACGAAGGTGGGGTGTTGGCCGAAGAGTGTGGCGCGGTGCTGACCGAATTCTTCCGTGCTCGCCGAGCAAAAAGCCCCTCACCCTAACCCTCTCCCGGGGGGAGAGGGGACTGACCGAGCTGGATGGGCTAAGTCCGTCGACCTGAGACTCCGAGTCGAACTCAAGTTTTGAAAAGCCCAAAGATCGGCTCCCTCTCCCAGAGGTACAGGGGACTGACCGAGGTGATTGGCAGAAATATGGCGACCAGGATATCGAGTTGAGCCCAGATCTTGAAAAGCCCAGAGATCGGCTCCCTCTCCTTGGGGAGAGGGCTGGGGTGAGGGGTAGGCCCACCGCGGTGATCGGGAAAAATGCTTACTTTCTGGCAACAATCACCGCGCGCATCGGCGCCGGCAATCCTTCGATGGTTTTGCTGTGGTCCTCTGGATCAAGGAAATCACTCAGCGACTGGTACTTCATCCATTCGGTGCCGCGCTGTTCTTCGACCGTCGTGGTGCTCACATCCACACAACGAATATCGGTGAACCCGGCACGGCGCAGCCACAACTCCAGCGCCGGCACCGACGGCAGGAACCACACGTTGCGCATTTGCGCGTAGCGATCTTCCGGCACCAGCACCTGATGCTTGTCGCCTTCGACTACCAGCGTTTCCAGCACCAGTTCGCCGCCCTTGACCAGGCAATCCTTCAGCGCCAGCAAGTGTTCGATCGGCGAGCGACGGTGGTAGAACACGCCCATCGAAAACACCGTGTCGAAGCCTTCGAGGTTCGGCGGCAGGTCTTCGAACGGGAAGGGCAGGTGCCAGGCATTCGGCTCAGACAGGTAACGCTGCACGGCCTGGAATTGGCAGAAGAACAGCCAGTTCGGGTCGACACCAATCACGCTGTCAGCGCCGGCGCCGAGCATGCGCCACATGTAGTAGCCGTTGCCGCAACCGACATCGAGGATGCGTTTGCCCTTCAGGTCCAGATGTGGGGAGACGCGCGACCACTTCCAGTCCGAACGCCATTCGGTATCCACATGCACGCCAAACAGATCGAATGGCCCTTTGCGCCACGGTGACAGGCCCATCAGCGCGGTACGCATCTGTGCACGGGTTGCATCGTCGCAATCGGTGTCGAGTTTCAGACCGTTGAGCAGATCGACTTCGCTCGGCTGAATCTTCGGCAAGGCGTCGAGCGCACTTTGCCAGCGCTCCAGGTCGCCGTGGCCTTTCTCCATTTTCTTGTCGAGTTGCGCTTGCAGAGTGTTGGCCCATTCGGCCAGCGGTGTGCCGGCCAGACGGCGGGCGAGGGGGGACAGATCAATCATGGCAAGGCAATCAACGAGGCAAAGTTAAGACACTGGAACCACGGCACCACTTTCGAGAACCCGGCGGCCAGCAGGCGTTCGCGGTGTTCTTCGAGGCTGTCGGGCTTCATGACGTTTTCGATGGCGCTGCGCTTCTGGGCAATTTCCAGTTCGCTGTAGCCGTTGGCGCGTTTGAAGGCGATGTGCAGATCGGTGAGCAACGCGTGTTCTTCGGCATCGTTGAAGCGCAGCTTCTCCGACAGAATCAGCGCGCCGCCCGGCAACAGCGATTGGCGAATGCGCGAGAGCAACGCGGTGCGCTGATCCGGAGCGATGAATTGCAGGGTGAAGTTCAGCGCCACCACCGAGGCAGGCTGGAAGTCGAGGGCGAGAATGTCGCCTTCAATCACTTCAACTGGCAGCAATTCCTGGAACATCGAGTCCTGACCGTTGAGGTATTCGCGGCAGCGTTTGACCATCGCTGCTGAGTTATCCACAGCGATCACCCGGCAACCGTCGGTGCGCACGTGACGGCGCAACGCCTGAGTCACGGCACCCAGCGATGAGCCGAGGTCGTAGAGCACGCTGTTCGGCTGGGCGAACTGTGCGGCGAGCACGCCGAGGTTTTCGACGATGGTCGGGTAACCCGGTACCGAGCGCTTGATCATGTCCGGGAACACCCGCACCACGTCTTCGTTGAAGGCGAAGTCAGGCACCTGGGCCAAAGGCTTGGCGAAAATACGATCGGGTTCTTTGCTCACGGCGGTTCCGGCGGTGTCGGTGGAAAAGGCCGGCATTTTAGCCAAAGTGGCGTCGGGATGCTTGGGTTGTCTGATAAAGCGGCAAATCAAAAGATCGCAGCCTTCGGCAGCTTCTACATGGGAGTGCGGTTTTCTACAGGAGCCGCCGAAAGCTGCGATCTTCTAAAGGCTGGCGCGTTTACTTTGAGAGAACGCCGAGGCTGCAATGCCCCACTGGCCCAGCCAGTAACTGAGGATGATGACGTACGGCGCGGCGTGGAATGGCGATACGAAGCGATCGATACCGATCACGCTGTCCGAGAATACAAACGCCAGCGCACCACCCGCCGCCAGTAGCGCCGAACGTTGCGGCACTTCAGTTCCAAGACGAGCGAGGGCACGCCAGAGCATGGCGCTGATCGCCGTGCCATAAACAATCACCGGCACCAGCAATGGCCCAAGACCGCTGGAAATCAGAAGACCCAGCAGCACCGCCCCAACACTGAGAGCAAGCACCAGGGGCAGAATTGCCAGACGCTTGCAGTCAGTCAGATAAGCCTTCAGATAAGCCAGATGTGCCACCAGAAACGCGCCGAGGCCGAATACAAACAGGTCGCCGGGCCATGCCAGCAATACATCACCCAGCAGCGAGAAAATCAGACCCAGACTGATCCAGCGCCGGTATTCGCTGGGCGGCGCATCATGCAGCCAACCGAGCAACGCCAGCACCGGTAACGGTTTGACCAGCAGACAGAGCAACGCCGCGTGGGTGCTGGCACCGTAGAGAAACGTCACCGCCCCCATCAACGCCAGAATCAGCCAACCCACGTTCAGTTCACCGAAATGGCGCAGTCAAAGGTTTCCACCGGCAGCACTTCCGGCGCCCACGGCTGTTGCGAAGTCAGGCGCAGACGCCCGGTGCCGGGGGCAAACGCTTGAAAGCGCCACGTGGAAATTCCCGCCGCGCCGACCACGCCGGCATCTTCCGGATTGCTATAAACCTCGGGGCTGAGCGCGCGCAGCACGCCGCCAGCGGAATCCTGAATGGCCCAGCGATAACCCGTGGTCGGATTGCTTGGCAGCGTCACGATCAGGTTCTGCCCATTGGCAAGTTTCACGGGGCATTCGCTTTGTTTTTCCACGGTCACGTTGTGTTTCGGTTGCGTGGCACAGGCGGCCAGCAGCGAGAGGGCGAGGGGGAGAAACAGGCGAGTTGGGGACATAAGGTCAGCGGCTCCGGCGTTGTCGACGAACGGCGAGCATAACTGAAGATGAGACAAAGTGTGACAGTCAGTAACGTAGGGATAAGCGCTGAAAGAGGGTCAGGTCAGCAACCGGGCGGGATTGCACCAAAATTGGCGAATTATATTTATCGCCCTCTTCTGGCCAACCCGCTAACAGTCGCGAACCCGACGGTTGACTACTTCACTCGGTTTAGTCTGCTTTGTGGCAAGTTTTTTAATTGCCAGCCGGACGGTCGATAATGACTGTATCGATGCCCGCGACGAAGCGTCCATTCAACTGCTGGATCTCATTGCTACCGGACACCTCTCTCAATGTGATGTCGAATTTTTTTACGTTGTAGATCAACTGCCCAATCCCGTGCTCTTCAACATCAATCGTCAACGAACCCTGAGTGATCTCGTATTGAAGTGGAATCAGAGGCTTGAGTTCATCTTCCTCCCGTAAATACTCAATATAAGTAGAACTTTTGAAGTCGTCGGAACTGCCCCATGTATGAAGGCCGCTGGTGATATTCTTGCTCAATAGAAAAGTCAAATAGCGGTTGCTGAAATCAGCGTATTTATTGATGGAAAAGCGGATTGAACGAGCGTCGGTATAAAGACTGACGGCCATATCTGTTGAGTGAAGATTGATACCTCGGTTTGTTGAAAGATTCAGTTCGCCAATAAGGCGGTAAAAAGTTTTTGGCACAAGGATGGCAGATGGCATGCGGACATTCCTTTATGGTATCGAAGGAGGCCTGCAGATTATCCTGGTGCTGAAATTCTGGAACTACTGTCAATGTTGACAGGTTTTTATATTTGATCGCGATAGAGCTGCGTGCAAAGTGCTATAAAGGGCCAATGTCGAGGTGGGTGGATTCCGGAATCAGGGTGGTGCTACATGGGGGATCACAAAAGTGTGAACCCCCCAATTTCATCGGGATTGCGGTAACAACAAAGGAGACGCTAATGGGCTATCAGAACAGCACCTTCGCCACATCGGCAAACTTCTTGGCGAAGTGCACGGTAATCCCTTCCTTCAGATAATCCGGCAATTCCTCAAAGTTACCCCGGTTCGGTTCCGGCAGAATCAACTCGAAGATCTTCTGCCGACGCGCCGCAATTACTTTCTCGCGCACCCCGCCAATTGGCAGCACATGCCCGGTCAGCGTCAGTTCGCCGGTCATCGCCACGCCTTTCTTTGGTGGCTGATTACGCGCCAGAGACAACAACGCACTGGCCATGGTCACGCCGGCGCTCGGGCCGTCCTTCGGTGTCGCGCCTTCGGGGACGTGGAGGTGGACGAAGGCTTCGTCGAAGAACTTCGCGTCACCGCCGAATTGCTTCAGGTGCGAACTGACGTAGCTGTAAGCAATCTCCGCCGACTCCTTCATCACATCGCCCAGTTGTCCGGTAAGTTTGAAGCCACGGTTGAGCGTGTGAATTCGTGTGGCCTCGATCGGCAAGGTCGCACCGCCCATACTGGTCCACGCCAGGCCGGTAATGACGCCAGTTCCGGACAGCACTTGTTCGTTGCGGAACACCGGGTGCCCCAGCGAAGCTTCGAGATCTTTCGGCCCGAGCTTGATCACCGCTTTCGGGTCATCAATAAGCTTCATCACCGCTTTGCGCACCAGTTTGCCCATCTGCTTTTCCAGCTGACGCACGCCGGCTTCACGGGCGTAACCGTCGATCAAGGCTTTCAGCGCGGCGTCGCTGATGCTCAGGCTGCCCTTGGACACACCGGCCTTTTCCAGCAGTTTCGGCCACAGGTGACGTTTGGCGATGGCGACTTTTTCTTCGGTGATGTAGCCCGACAGGCGGATCACTTCCATCCGGTCCAGCAATGGGCCGGGAATCGAATCGAGGGTGTTGGCGGTGCAGACGAAGAGGACTTTCGACAAGTCCATACGCAGATCGAGGTAGTGGTCGAGGAATTCGACGTTCTGCTCCGGATCAAGCGTTTCCAGCAGCGCCGAGGCCGGATCGCCCTGGTAGCTTTGGCCCATCTTGTCGATCTCGTCGAGCATGATCACCGGGTTCATCACCTCGACGTCTTTCAACGCCTGCACCAGTTTGCCCGGCTGCGCGCCAATGTAGGTGCGGCGGTGGCCCTTGATCTCGGCTTCGTCGCGCATGCCGCCGACGCTGAAACGGTAGAACGGCCGGCCAAGGGATTCGGCGATGGATTTGCCGACGCTGGTTTTACCCACGCCCGGCGGGCCGACCAGCAGCACGATAGAGCCGCTGATCTCACCTTTATAGGCACCGACGGCGAGGAATTCGAGGATGCGGTCCTTGATGTCGTCGAGGCCCGCATGGTGTTTGTCGAGGATTTTGCGCGCGTGCTTGAGGTCGAGCTTGTCCTCGCCGTACACGCCCCACGGCACCGACGTCGCCCAGTCGAGGTAGTTGCGGGTAACCGCGTACTCCGGCGAACCGGTCTCGAGGATCGACAGTTTGTTCATTTCCTCTTCAAGGCGCTTCTGCACCTGCGCCGGCAGGACTTTGCCTTCCAGGCGTTGCTCGAACTGTTCGAGGTCGGCGCTGCGGTCGTCCTTGGTCAAGCCGAGTTCCTGCTGGATGACCTTGAGTTGTTCCTTGAGGAAGAACTCGCGCTGATGCTCGCCGATCTTGCGGTTAACTTCTGCCGAGATCTCTTTTTGCAGGCGCGCGACTTCGACTTCCTTGCGCAGCATCGGCAGGACTTTTTCCATGCGCTTGAGCATCGGTACGCAGTCGAGCACTTCTTGCAGCTCGGGGCCGGTGGCCGAGGTCAGCGCGGCGGCGAAGTCGGTCAGCGGCGACGGGTCGTTGGGGCTGAAGCGGTTGAGGTAGTTCTTCAGCTCTTCGCTGTACAGCGGGTTGAGCGGCAGCAGTTCCTTGATCGCATTGATCAGCGCCATGCCGTAAGCCTTGACCTCGTCGGTCGGCTCGGTGGGCTGGTGCGGGTATTCGACTTCAACCAGATACGGCGGGCGATGGTGTTTCAGCCAGGTCTTGATGCGTACGCGGCTCAGGCCTTGAGCGACGAACTGCAGTTTGCCGTTTTCGCGACTGGCGTGATGGACTTTGACCAGGGTGCCGTATTGCGGCAGGGCGTCGGTGTTGAAGTGGCGTGGGTCTTCCTGGGGCGTGTCCATGAAGAACAGGGCCAGGGAGTGGTGCTCGGATTTGCTGACCAGCTCGAGGGTTTCGGCCCACGGTTCTTCGTTGACGATGACCGGCAGGACCTGGGCCGGGAAGAATGGGCGATTGTGGATCGGGATGATGTAGACCTTGTCCGGCAGGTTCTGGCCGGGCAGGGCCAGGCCTTTGCCGGAGGAAGTGTGTTCGATGTGTTCGGCTTCGGTGTAGTCGTCGGGGTTTTCCGGGAATTCTTGCTGGTCGGTCATGGGGCACCTGCGCAATAGGGTATGGGTCTTAGATGGGGCAGGGGTTGGGTGGTTTCAATGGGGGGCGGTGTTTCTGCTTGTGTGTTCAGGGTTTTGACAGGGTTCACGCTTTGACTTGGCGGCCTTTGGGCCGACCATGTTGGGGGTGTTTGGTGTGTATATCCGTTATTGCGGGTGTTGCTGATTAGGGTTCCGCCCTGACGGCGGGTCACTTTTGACAAACGCCTCAAAAGTAACCAAAAACGCTTGCTCCTACGTACGGCCCGCTCGCTGGGGCTCGGGGTTCCTTCGCTGCGCGATCGATCCGGGCGCAGCGTCTCCGGTTTGCTTCGCTGCACCTCCTCTCGCTGTGTTTGGCTTCGCCAAACGGTCGCTGCGCTCCCACGCCCGGATCAATCCCTCCGCTCAGCCTTCCGACGTCGCCCGTGGATCAAGATCAAGATCAAGAGCAGGCGAGCTGACACTCGGCCTATTGAGTGGTGAAGAGCGGGGCGTGGTCGGCTTTGGATTTGTGGTGAATTTACCCCTCACCCCAGCCCTTTCCCGAGGGAGAGGGGGCCGATTTGTGGGCTTTTCGGGACCTGAGTTCGACTCGGTATTTCACGTCGGCGTATCTCTTCCAGTGCATGCGGTCAGTCCCCTCTCCCTCCGGGAGAGGGCTGGTGAGGGGCTGTTGATCTGTTTCAGAATCTGAGTTCAACACGGCAATCGCACGTCGGCGTAACTCTCCCAAACAATACGGTCAGTCCCCTCTCCTTCCGGGAGAGGGCTAGGGTGAGGGGCTGTTGATCTGTTTCAGAATCTGAGTTCGACTCGGTATCGCACGTTGGCGTATCTCTCCCAAACACCTCGATCAGTCCCCTCTCCCTCCGGGAGAGGGCTAGGGTGAGGGGCTTTTGATCTGTTTCAGAATCTGAGTTCGACTCGGTATCGCACGTCGGCGTATCTCTCCCAAACACCTCGATCAGTCCCCTCTCCCTCCGGGAGAGGGCTAGGGTGAGGGGCTGTTGATCTGTTTCAGAATCTGAGTTCGACTCGGTATCGCACGTCGGCGTACTTCTACCAAACACCTCGATCAGTCCCCTCTCCCTCTGGGAGAGGGCTAGGGTGAGGGGCTGTTGATCTGTTTCAGAATCTGAGTTCGACTCGGTATCGCACGTCGGCGTATCTCTCCCAAACACCTCGATCAGTCCCCTCTCCCTCCGGGAGAGGGTTAGGGTGAGGGGCTTTTCAGAGTTTGAGTTCGATTCGGTATTGCATGTCGGCGTGCGTCCTCCGTCAGTTTCCTCCCTGTGACGGAAAGGCAGACGCACGAATAACTCCGATGACTGAAGTCCTGACCTGCTGGTTAGATAGGGTAAGCCAGTTCTTGGAGAAAAAAGTATCCGTTACCGGTGAGCTCACGCGTTTCATCACCGTGGACTGCCTTGGCGGAAATTTTCAAGTCATCGAGGGAGTATAAGTACAGGCTGTCATTGAGTTGGCTTACAGCTATGCCGGAAGAGGATGTCACTTCGTAGTCATAAGGCTGAATACCTCGTTCGGTCACGACATATTCAAAGTAGCCAGCAATTGAAGGATCCAGCAACTTGCGAAGCGAGATGGAGAGTGCTCGTCGGCTCGATGAGCTGTGATTATCTTCGAACGAAAATTTGTAACCGCCGAGTGGGCTGACAGACGCAAAAATGCTGCTCGTCAGGTAGCTGGTCAGATTGACTGGGGTGCCGCCAATAGTGCCTTTTACATTAATGTTAAGAATACCGTTTACCCAGATTGCCGGGGATGCCTTTGGATGGGACATGGGGGCTTCCTGTAATGAGTGGGCGGGTAAAACCGGTGAACTGTCATGTCTGACAGTTTTTTATACTTCTTCGCGATGAGGTCTCTTGATATGGGTATATAGGAGCTGCAATGCTGATCAAGCACAGGACCGGGGCTGCCCGCGTATGCGCCGCTTCAGTCGACTGGTTTGCTGGCTGAAACAGCCTGTTCGCGGGCAAGTTTGTGCCAGGGTTAAACCGTATGGTGGGTATGGTTGAGTTTCGAGTTATCAAGCACCCGAGGGCGTGCGGATATATTAATCAGCGCCATTCAATGGAAACGGTCTAAAAACCTGTCAGACCTGACAGTTATATGTCTCTCAAATCAGCCCTTACCATTGCCACTTTACTGAGTAATTCAATGGAGCTGAAAATGACTGGTAAACGTATTGTTACACCGGGTACGACGGGAGAATTCAACGCGAAGATTCAGGGGCACCCTGATCTCGCGGTGAACTCCATCAACGTTTCTTTTTCTGGTGGCAATCTTCACATTTCCGCCAGGGAGGGTGATTTCTTCAATTTCAGATCCCTTTATTTAATTTTCAAACTTGACGAGTCAAACAAGACGCTCACTTTTGATCGGCTCCTTTATATCGGTGAATCTGAAACTACCTCCGGTTTCGCGAAGTTGCGATCCGAATTAACGACAGCCAAAACGTTCAATATCGACTTTGATGTGGAAAAAGGAACCTACAAAGGTTCGTTTAATGGAGTCATCCCTACAGAAGTGGGAGGCGAGCGGGATATTCTCTGCAGTTTTGATTTGCTGTCGACCCCGTAAGCCTATAGCGCTAGTCAATGGGCGCGTAGAAAGCCGCGCGCGGGTGGGTTTGCAATGGCAGGCCATTGCACACCACTCAGGCGCCTGGCTTGTCATTCTCAGCCTTGAGCAGGTAGCTCAAGGTTGTCCAGCACGCGGTTTACCGCCAGTTCTGCCAACATGATGATCTGCTGAATCGCAAGAATCGTGCGCCGCTGCGGCAGGTCGATGTAGGCGGCTATGTCGCTGGTCATCAGGCTCGCCTGGGCCAGTGTTCGCAGGCGTGGACCAGCAGGCTTTCGCTGTCCTGTTCAGGGGCGACCTGGAACATGGTGCTGGGTTTGTGGAAGCGCAGGGTGAGGGCGTTGGGTTTGAGGTAGTGGTCGAGAGCGCGGTCGGCGGCTTCGTGGAATCTTTTCGAACCGGGGAATTCGTAGGGGGTGGTGTCTTCGGTTTCTGGCGGATTGGGTGTTGGCTTTTTCATGATGAATACTCAGTTGGTGAAAATGGAGCTGCCTTCGATTGCCGCGACGCAATCTGAGGTGGCAGCTGTACGCGGGTTCGCGGACCGATAACTGAGAAATCGGCATACCTCCAAGGACGGTATCCCGCGCACAGCCGCCATGACACTAACAACGGGCACCGAGGTGCCGTCAGGTTGGCGATTATGCATCAGTTATCGGGCCGCGACGCCCGTTCGCTGAATTTGCAGCGACCCCCCGAGCCTATCCAGCCGATTTCCGAGGCACAACCGACGCGACTTGTCGGAAAACTCTCGCTGACAATGCGCTTCTGTAGGACGAATACCGTCCTTTGTAGGAGTGAGCCTGCTCGCGATGGCGGTAAATCAGTTACCGAAGATATTGACTGACATACCGCTATCGCGAGCAGGCTCACTCCTACAGGGTTTGTGGTGAATTCTGAAATGGCGTGCACAAAAAAGGCGATGTCCCTCACGAGACATCGCCTTCATTTTTACCGCCGCTGAATCTTATTCCGGCAGTTTGTAGGCAATGATGTAATCGCCCATTTTGGTGCCCAGCGAACCGTGACCGCCGACAACCAGCAGCACGTATTGCTTGCCATCCTTGCCGGTGTAGGTCATCGGAGTCGCTTGACCACCCGCCGGCAGACGCGATTTCCACAGCTCTTTACCGCTGTTCACGTCGTAGGCGCGCAGGTATTGGTCGAGGGTGCCGCTGAGGAAGCCAACACCGCCGGCAGTCACCATCGAGCCGCCCATGCTTGGCACGCCGAGGGTGAAGCCGATCGGGATTGGCGAGCTGTCGCGGCTGGTGCCGTTCTTGCGTTTCCACACGACTTTGCTGGTGGTCAGGTCGATACCGGCCACGTAGCCCCAGGCCGGGGCCTGGCACGGTACGCCGAATGGCGACATGAACGGGTGCATGATCACCGCGTAAGGGGCGCCGGTATTTGGCTGCACGCCAGCGGTTTCGCTTTCGCGTTTGCTGCCGGCGGCGACTTGCTCGCGTGGCACCATTTTCGAAACGAAGGCCATGTAATTCGGGCTGGTGAACAGCATTTGGCGAACCGGGTCGACCGACACGCCGCCCCAGTTGAACACACCAACGTTACCCGGATAGATCAGGCTGCCCTGTTCCGATGGCGGGGTGTACTGGCCTTCGTAACGCAGTTCTTTGAACTGGATCCGGCACAGCATCTGGTCGAACGGGCTCGCGCCCCACATGGCTTTTTCGGTCAGTTCCGGGGCCAGCAGGTTGAGGTCCGAACGGGCCTGGGTCGGTGCGGTGTGGTCGCCTTTCACGGCGCCTTGCGGGACCGGGATTTCCTTGATCGGGATGATCGGCGTGCCGTCACGACGGTCGAGGACGTACAGGCTGCCCTGTTTGGTCGGGGCGATCAGCGCCGGTTTCACGCCGTCGGCGGTTTTCATGTCGAGCAGGGTTGGCTGGCTGCCAACGTCCATGTCCCACAGGTCGTGGTGGGTGAACTGGTAGTTCCAGCGCACTTTACCGGTGGCCAGGTCCAGCGCAACGACACCGGCGCTGAATTTCTCGGCGCCCGGGGTGCGGTCAGCGCCCCACTGGTCTGGGGTCTGGTTGCCCAGTGGCAGGTAAACCATGCCGAGTTTTTCGTCGACACTGGCCAGCGACCACATGTTCGCCGAGTTGCGGCTGTAGGTTTCGCCCGGTGCCAAGGGCTCGGTGGCGTCTGGCTTGTCGCTGTCCCAGTTCCACACGAGGTGACCGTCGCGCACGTCGAAAGCGCGGATCACGCCCGATGGCTCGTTGGTCGATTCGTTGTCGGTGACGTGACCGCCCATGATCACCAGATCACGGGTAATCGCCGCTGGCGAGGTGGAGTAGTAGCCGCCAGCGGTGAACGGGCCGATGCCTTGGGTCAGGTCAACCACACCTTTGTTGCCGAAGCCTTCGCAGATCTTGCCGGTGTCGGCATTCAGGGCGATCAGGCGGGCATCAGCGGTTGGCAGGTACAGACGGCGCGGGCAAGCCTGAGCAACGGCTTTGCCGGCTTCGGAAATCACCGCGGAAGCTGCGTTTTCAGACTTGGCGTAGGCGGCTTCGTCGTAGTACGACACGCCACGGCAGGTCATGTGGGCGAAGCCTTTGAAGCCGACCGGGCTCTTGATCTGCGGGTCGAAGCGCCACAGTTCTTTGCCGGTGTCCGGGTCCAGGGCCAACACTTTGCTGTGCGCGGTGCAGGCGTAGACCATGCCGTTGGCTTTGAGCGGGGTGTTTTCGTTGGTCAGTTCGACCGGGTCATCCGCGGTCGGCAGGTCGCCGGTCTGGATGCGCCAGGCTTCTTGCAGCTTGCCGACGTTGGCCGGGGTGATCTGCTTCAGCGGCGAGTAACGGTCACCGAACTCGGTGCGGCCATAGGCCTGCCAGTCGCCATCAGGCATGGCTGGCGCGGTGCTGGTGGTGCCCGCCGTGTCGCGACCCAGTTCGCCGAAGGTTTCGCCCGGATGGGTGAACAGGCTGGCCAACGCGGTTACACCGGCCAGGACCACAGCGATAGTCAAACCACCGGTGCCCATCGGCGCTGGGCCGTTGAGCAGCAACGGGCGACGGAACCATGGCAGCAGCATGACGAAGCCGAGGACGAACCACAGGGCCAGACGTGGCACCAGTTGCCACCAGTCCAGACCGACTTCCCACAGCGCCCAAACGGTGCTGGCAAACAAGACAATGGCGTACAGGCCCAACGCCGCGCGACGACGCATCAGCAACAGAATGCCGCTCAGCGCGATGCCGATACCGGCCAGCAGGTAGTACAGCGAGCCGCCGAGCATGCTCAGCTTGACCCCCCCGGCCAGCATGGCCAGGCCCATCAGTAGAAGCAGAATGCCGAGCAGGCTCGGTAGCAGACGGCCCCGACTCGAAGCACTTTCGGTGCTCATAGTGTGATTCTCCGTGACGTTTATGTAGTCCCGCGCTGTAGTCACTTTAGATGACGATTTGGCACAGGCATGGTTCAGATAAAAACTTGTCTAGCTAACGAATTTCATAAATCCCCATTGTGGGAGCGGGCTTGCTCGCGAAGGCGTCGTGTCAGTCGATGCATGTGCCTTCTGACACACCGCTTTCGCGAGCAAGCCCGCTCCCACATTCGGGATTCGCGTAAACCTTTAGAACGACGACTGGATCTTGATCCCGCCGATCAGGGCGTCGTCGACGTCGTTCACGCCACCGGGGTGGCGGATGTATTGCAGGTTCGGGCGCACGGTCAGCCAGTTCGTCACATGAACGCCGTAATACAGCTCGGCGCTGTATTCGGTGTCTTGCGGCGGCAGGAAGGACGGGTCGTCGTAGTCGTACACGGCGTTGGCGCGGTTACTGGCTTCGGCGTTTTTGCGGAAGGCCGGGTTGACATGCACGCGGGCGAGGGCGAAACCGATGTCGTCTTTGGCGCGCGCATCGAACGGGCCTTTGTAGGTGATGCCGGCCTGCACGTAGTTGTCGATCGCGTTGGTTTTCTTGTCGTGCATCGTGCCGTTGGCAAATACGCTCAGGCCGCGGCTGTTGTCGCTGGCGACGCTGGTGATCTGCTGCTGGATGCCCAGCCACACGCCGTGTTTGCTCGACGCGCTGCGGTAGGCTTCGCCGCTGAGGGCCGCCGGTTGGCCGTGGCTGTCTTTATAGACGTCGCTGGCGTTGGCGTTGCTGTAGTAGTAACCGGCGCGGTATTCGCCCGGCAAACCGTTGAGTTTCGGCGTCCACACCAGTTCGATCGGCAGGATCGCGCCTTGGGTGCCGCTGCCGCTGAGTTTGAAGCCGTTGCCGCGATCGAGGTTCGACGGGTTCTGCTCGTAAGCGCCGACTTGTGCGTACAGCTCCGGGGTCAGATGATATTTGACGCGCAGCGCCCATTGGCTGACCGGCCAGTTGTACCAGATGCCACCGACCCAGTTGCCGACCTGGGAGCCGCAGAACGCCAGGTTCTGGAAGTCGCAGGGGAAGCTGTTGAAGTCTTCGCCTTCGCCGAAACGGCCGACCTTGATGTCGAGTTTCTGATCGAAGAATTTCTGCTGGTACCACATCTGCGTCAGGCGTGTGGTCTGGCCACGGCCCCAGACTTCTTGCGCGGACGTGAAGCCGCCAACGCGCGGGTCGTTGATGCGGTCGTTGCTGATGTTGTTGCCGCTGCGCTTGGTGATGGTCAGTTGAAATTCGGCGTCGTCCCAGCCGAGGATCTTTTGCAGGTCCAGGTGTGTGCCCAGGCCGAACTGATCGCTGTAGCGCGCCGTGCGGTCGTGGTCATAGCCGCCGTGCAGGTTGCTGCCCATTTCGCCGGTGTAATCGAGCTTGAAGTCGTAGCCTTTTTCCGAGAGTTCGGTGCGCGTGCCGTTCCAGTCACCGAGCATGTACGGTGATTCGCTGTCGAACGCGGGCGCCGCTTGCGCGCAGGTGGCGAGGCTCAGAGCGGTGCAGCCGCCAAGGGTGCGCAGGGTGGAGATAGCGCTGTCTCTGGAGAAGGAAAAATCAGGCATGGGTCGGTCTTTTTTGGTGTTTTCGGGGTGCGAGCTGAGTGCTTCAATAAGTCGCAGGCAGTGAAGCGATTCAGCGGAAGGGCGGCAGGATAATGATCTGTTACAAAAACACAAAGGCCTTTTGTGAACATGCAGCGTTTCGGATTCGGTAACAGTGCGGCAAACGGGCGCATTGTCGGCCGGTTCGCAGCCTGCGATCTTTTCAGGTTGGCCTACATTTGAACTCAGGCCTTCCACCCGATCACCCCCTCGGCTAAGGTGCGCGGCTTGTGCATTTTCACTTCGTCCAAAGGCCTGGCATGAACGAACACACCCCCGACCCGCTGCACGGCGTCACCCTTGAACAGATCCTCAACGCACTGGTGGCCCATTACGAATGGTCGGGGCTGGCCGAGCGCATCGATATTCGCTGCTTCAAGAGCGACCCGAGCATCAAGTCGAGCCTGACGTTTTTGCGCAAAACCCCATGGGCGCGGGAGAAGGTCGAGCGTTTGTACGTGAAGTTGATGCGCACCAAGCGACCGCTCTGACATGGACGCCAGTTGTTGGCGCCGTCGCCTGATCACCTGCGCCGCGGTATTGGGCTGGGCGGGGTTGGGCATTCAGCTTTACCTGATTCTCTTTGCGCGTTTGAGCGTCGGCGCCAGCCTGTTGGGCGGGCTGGTGAGCTTTTTCAGTTACTTCACGATTCTGACCAACACGCTGGTGGCGACGGTGCTGACCTGTGCCGTCACCACGCGTGAATCCGCGGCGCGCCGCTGGTTTTTGCAGCCGTGGGTCAGCAGTGGGATTACCGTGAGCATTGTTGTGGTCGGTCTCGCCTACAGCATTTTGCTGCGGCACTTATGGCACCCGGAAGGCTGGCAGTTTATTGCTGACGAATTGCTGCACGATCTGATGCCGTTGCTGTTTCTGGGGTATTGGTGGTGCTGCGTGCCCAAGGGCACGTTGCGCTGGTGGCATCTGCCGGTGTGGCTGATTTATCCGCTGGTGTATTTCATCTACGCCTTGCTGCGCGGGCATTTGCTCGGTGCGTATGCGTATCCGTTCATTGATGTGGCGGTGTTGGGTTATCCACAGGTGCTGATCAATGCGGGGGGGATTCTGGTGGGGTTTGTGCTGATCGGGTTGGCGCTGATCGGCCTCGACCGCTGGGAATCTGCACGAAGCTAAAGCACTTGTAGGAGTGAGCCTGCTCGCGATTGCGGTCAATCAGTCACAAATTTATTGACTGACACTCCGCTATCGCGAGCAGGCTCACTCCTACAGGGGATATCACTCTTCTTCGGGAGTGCCCTCGGCGCGCCAGTAGCCGACCGCTTTGATCAGTTGCTCATCCAGCCCATGCTCATCGATCAGCACCCGGCGGATCTGCCGCGAAACCTTGGTTTCGGTCGCCACCCACGCATACAGATTGCCTTTAGGCACCTGCAATTGCTTCACCGTGGTCAGCAGATTGTCGCGGCCACCCTCGCGCAACACCCAGATCACATTGACCTGCGCCGCGCTTTCGAGCACTTGTTGCTCGGCACCGTTTTCCACTTCGATCACCACCAGCGCCTTGCGATTGGCCGCCAGGCCTTCGAGGCGGCGGGCGATGGCGGGCAGGGCGGTTTCATCGCCGATCAGCAGGTAGCTGTCGAAGATGTCCGGCACGATCATCGAACCGCGCGGCCCGCCGATGTGCAGGAATTGACCGGGTTGGGCCTGTTCCGCCCAGGTCGACGCAGGGCCGTCACCGTGCAGGACAAAGTCGATATCCAGTTCAAGTGTGTCGAGGTCGTAGCGGCGCGGCGTGTAGTCGCGCATCTCCGGCATCGGCCCGTCGCCCTTGCCAGCGCCGAGCTGCATCGTCTCCAGCGCGGCGGCCTGTTCGGCGTTCTGCGGGAACAACAGCTTGACGTGATCATCCGTGCCCAGGCTGATGAACCCGGCCAGTTCCGGCCCGCCGAGGGTGATGCGACGCATGCGTGGGGTCAGGTCGGTCACCCGCAGGACTTCCAGCTTGCGGCGTTTGATTTCGTGCATCACGCGGTGAATGGTTTGCGTATCGACTGCAGTCATTCGCTTTTCTCCGAAACAGGTTGAACGGCAGGGCCGTCGACGATGGCTTTCGCGGTGTCGTTGAGCAGGTCACGCACGCGCAGGATTTCTTCCGGGCTCCAGCGCCCGTGGTGCAGTTGCAGGGCGTGGCGCAGGTTGTGCACCGCCTCGTGGATTTCCGGCGGACGGTCATGGCCGCGCAGCGAACGTTTGCTGACATCGATGCGCATGCGCACGCCATCCAGCGCCACCGCTTGCTCACTGAGTGATAAACGTCCGGTCTCGGTGACGCTGTAGCGTTTTTTACCGCCCTCGGCGTCGCCGCTGATCAGTTCGCTTTCTTCCAGAAACGTCAGGGTCGGGTAGATCACGCCCGGACTCGGGCTATACGCACCGTCGAACATCCCCTCGATCTGGCGGATCAGGTCGTAGCCATGGCAGGGCTGTTCAGCCACCAGCGCCAGCAGCAGCAGTTTCAGGTCCCCGGGGGCAAATACCCGCGGGCCGCGGCCGCCGCGTTCACGTCCGGGACGCTTTTCAAAGCCGTCGCGGCCGTCGCCGTGTTCGCGGTGGGGGGAATGATGGTCTCTCATCTTCGTCTTCTCTCGTCATCTTTAGATACAACTTAAGATATATCTTAAGGCTGGCGCAAGACGTTTTTTGGCTGGTCTGCGGTTGCCGGACGAGCGGCGCGGTTCCGTTGGAATGCAACCCATCAATTTTGGCAAATGCTCGCTGCGGATAACTTTGCGGTTAAAGTCAAAGCTCTATTTAATTTGAGCAAGTATTCTAAAGTTCAACTAATTGCCTATGAGGTCTAGGTCAAAGTGCTGTATGGTTTTTTAACTTTATCTGTATGTAGGGCATCACTTACAGGCGCTGTTTCGAATGTCGTTATTTTGTTCTTTTTTCTTGCGGGTCATGGGGTTGTTTAACTACGAGCTTATAGGAAGTTACTTGCTTACTTTCCAGAGCTGAGAGCGGATGATGCCCCGGCATTGAAAGTTCAAGTTGATCTGGCTCAACTCCCCTGGCGTTTGACTTGAACTTTCAATCATTCCTTCTCATCAAGAAAACAAGGTACTGAACGATGTTCAAGAAAATCGCAATCGCTGCTCCGTTGGCACTTCTGGCCCTGGGTTCTTCGGGAGCGTTCGCCGCTGGTGAAGCCGCTCACTCGATCAACATCATCGCTCACGTGCCGACCAACGGCTTCTATGTGGTGCCGACTGACCCGGATCTGGTCAACAAGGATCAGGACATGAGCTATCAGCCGAGCACCGGCAAGATGGGCGAAGTCAATGGCTTCTTCGACGTGCGCAACAACAACGGTTCGGTTCACGCCAGTGTCGATACCGCGCCGAAACTGATCTCCGGTTCGAGCACCATCGATCTGCAAGTGGCGATCAACAACAAAACCCTCACCACCACGCCACAGGAAGTTGTTGGCGAAGCGGAATCCGATGTCAACTTCCGCGCGCCACTCAAGATCAGTGCCATCGGCTCTAACTTCCAGCCGGGTGATTACACCGGTGTTGTCGCGCTGACTTTCGACGCCGTTCCTCCGGTCATCACTCCTTGATTGAGTGATCCGGTATCTGACGCTGACGTTTCGCCAGTGTTAACCACCGGGGCAGCGCTGTCTGCCCCCGGTGGACTTCCACCGTTCGTAATCAGAGTAAAAGTTCATGTTCCCGATGACTCCCATCGCGGCTGCGCTTGCGCTGCTGTTTTGTGCCAGCGCAGCCGTGGCTTCCAACTCCGCCGGCACCACGCCGCGAAGTCTGTTGGCTCAGGCCAAAGGCCTGCCGGCGGATTTCGAGGAGCATTTCTTTGATGTACCGCTGGCGGTTCGGGTCGAACTCGATCAGCAGCCGCTGGGCGAGGCCATGGTGGTGTTGTCCCGCGACGATCGCATCACCCTGCTCGAATTCACCGACACCAGCGAAAACCGCTACGGCCCTGCCGAACGGGAGAAGTGGGCGGCCTATCTCAAACCTGGCGTGCCCTTGGGCAACTGCACCGGCTCTTGTCCGGATCAGGTGCTGGCCGTGCACTACAACCTGGAGAATTCGCTGGTATCGATCCTCACCGAAAACGCCGAACGCGACCTCGAAGCCAAGCGTTATTACGAGCAGCCGGAAGACGGCAGCCATGGCCTGATGGTGCGCAATCAGCTCAACCTCAACGGCGGTCAGGATCAGGATCCGGGCGGCCGCTTCGGTCTTGAGGCCAGTGGCAGTCTGGGCAACTGGAGCCAGACGCTGAACCTGCAACTGGCACGTCTCGGCGGGCCGGATGACAAGCTTTATCACGCCGTTCACGAGCTGCACACCCAGCGCGAACTGCAAGGCAGTTTTTTCCGCCTGGGCTATTTCACCCCCAATTCCGAAGGGCTGACCCGCCAACCGCGCACGTTCGGCACCAGCCCCGATACCGCCGTCGGCATCATGTATGGCAGCTCCGACAGCCTGGCCATCAACAGCCCGATGCCCAGCGTTTACCCGATCTATGTCACCGCCAACCGCCAGGGTTCGGTGGAGATCTATCGCGATGGCCTGCTGATCAACACCCAGTCGGTGCCCGCCGGTTTGCAGACCCTCGATACCCGACCATTGCCCGGCGGCATTTATGAAGTGGAAGTGCGGTTGGTCGAAGACGGCCAGATCACCTCCACCACTCAGGAGCTGGTGTACAAGCCCAGCAACTGGCGCAACCTTGACGACCGCTGGCGCTATAACGTTTTTGCTGGCGAGGAAAGCAAGTTGCTGAGCAACTGGGACACCCAGGCCAGCGGCAGCCCCACTGCCGGTGCGGCGGTCAATTACCTGCTGCACCCGCGGGTGATTCTCGGAGTGTCGGCGCGACAGATCCGCGAAAAACTGCAATACGGCACGTCCATCGACTGGACGCTGGCCAATCACATCAGCCTCTATGCCAACGTCTACAAGACCGAGGACTACGGCACCGGCCTGGACCTGCAAAGTCTCTACAACTACGGTTCCGGCAGCCTCGTTGTCAGCCACAACCGCAGCTGGCTCGACACCACCAACACCTACGACACCTTGCCGGATGGCACGCGTATTCGCCCGCGCAATGTGTTCGTCGGCCAGACCAGCAATTCCTCGCTGGCGCTTAACCACCGGGTGAACAGCAAAAGCACGATCAATGCGCGGGTGGCCCACAGTGAGGGCAACGTCGAAGGCATGGGCGTAGACCTCGGCTGGACGCAACGCACCACGTTGTTTGGCAGCGATGCCAGTTGGCGCTTGTCGGTGTTCGACCGACCGGGCAGTTACAGCAGTGGGGATGCGCGCAATCGCGGCGTCGATCTGAGCGTCAACCTGGCGTTGGGCACCCCCGGTCAGCAGCTCACCGGCAGCATCGGTTCGCGCACCGCCCGCGATGGCCAGCGCGACAACAATGCCTCGCTCGGCTGGCGCAAGGATCTCAAAGATCACGTGCTGCAAAGCGTCTCGGTGACGGCGCTCACCGACACCTACGGCCTGGGCATGTCGAGCCTGGCGAACTTCCGCACCGACGCGGTCAATGGCGATGGCTTCATTCAACGTTCGTCGTACAACGGCAACTTCACTGGCGGTCTCAACGTGGACAGTACGCTGGTGGTCGGCGGGCAGAAAATGCTGATGACCAGCCAGACCGAAATGCGCGGTGCGGGATTGATTGTCGATGTCGAATCGGATGTCGACGACATCCTGCTGCGTGCCGATGACTACAGCGGCGGTAGCGCGCCGCTGAAGCCAGGGCGCAATTTCATCCCGATCACCGCGTACCAGAACAGCTCGGTCAGTTTCGACTTCGAAGGCAACCACGTCCCGGCCGCCACCATCGCCCCGGCGCGCACCCGTTATCACTTGAACAAGGGCGGCGTGGAGTACCGCAAGATCCGCGTCATGCGCACCCTGACCGTACTCGGCCGTCTCGTCGACGGCCAAGGCAGGCCGCTCAAGGGGCATCACGTGATCAATCACGCCAGTCGCGGGGTCACTGAAGTCGACGGGTTCTTCTCGATGGAAATGAACGCCGGTTCCCCGACGCTGGAAGTGCGTCAGGGCAACCAGTTGTTGTGCCAGTTCCGCCTGGAGGAAAACCGCCATCGCAGCGAAAACAATGTGCTGATGATCGGTGATCTGCGCTGTACCCCGGACACCCTGGCCGACATCGCCCTCACCGAACAGAAGGCAGGTTGAACCGATGAAACTGTCCACGAAAATACTGGGGGTGTGTCTGGCGCTGGCCATGCCCCGCGCGGAGGCGGCCACCCAGGAAATACGGGCGATGTTTCAGCCCGATTCTTCGCAGCCGAACAAGAACGTGTTCGTTAACCAGACGCCAAACAGTGGCTATTGCGCGAAGTATCCTGGTGAATGTGCGCAGAACAACATGTTCAGCATTCAGATGCCGATGCGCGCGCCCTCCCTGCGTCCGCTGCTACCGGGTGATGGCATCCCGATCAAGGTCCCGGCGAACTGGCGGCAATTGCCGGTCATCAATGCCGACACCCAGGAAACCGAAATCGTCGAAGTACGCATTATCGGTATCGGGTCCGAATTCATTCTCAGTCATTCAGCGCTCGATCTGGCGGGCGGGACCGATCTGCGTGCAGCGCATCAAGCGTTGTGGGATAGCAGCAGTTGGGTCTATGCACCGGCGCCATGTCAGTACAGCGGTGTCGGCGCGTACTCCCCGACAACCTATCGGTTTTTCTGGAAAGCACCGGTCGAAGCCGAGTGCACCAAGGTCGCGAACCTCAGTATTCCGTGGATGACGTTCGACACCCTGGATTTTGCATATGAGCTGCGTACGCCCAATCCGCTGGGTATGTCTTCCGGGCTTTATACCGGTTCGATCAGTTACTCCATCGGCCCTACCGGCGATTTCACGTTCGGACCCGGGTTCATGCCTGATGACGGGAACCTGACCCTGGACTTCGTGCTGGACGTGCAGCACACCTTGAAGGTCGATCTGCCACCGGGTGGCAACAAGGTCGTGCTTGAACCCGAAGGGGGCTGGCGCAGCTGGCTCGACAGCGGCCGCAAGCCCACCCGGATCTTCCGCGACCAGATGTTCTATATCTCGGCTTCATCGCGTTTCAAGGTGATGCTTGAGTGCGAGTTCAGCGGCCTCTTCGATTGCTTGTTGAAAGATCCGGCAACTCAACGTGTCACCGCCGTGCAACTGAGTATCAGCCTGCCGGATGGTTTGAACGGGACTGACGGGCAACCGATAAAACGGCGTTATTTGCGCATCGGGGAAAACGAGGCACTTGGGGTTCGGCCGAATCTGTATGCGGACCGCAAAGTGGGCACCCTGCATTTCGAGATACCGCAGACCTATATGGATTTCATTCTCCGGCCGGGGCAGAGAGACACGTACATCGGCAATGTCACGGTGATCTGGGACTCCGAAGCATGAGCCTCGGGAGTCGACCAGCCTTTCTTGTTCAGGAGTTCAAAACGATGAAACGCAGTCTTTTGTCGGTCGTACTCAGCGTGTTTTGCCTCACGGCGCAGGCCGGCCCGCAGATCAACGTCGGCACGGTCTACGACTATCTCGATGCCGGCCAGAGTACTTATCTGAAACGGGTGTTCAACAGCGGTGATGCCACCGCGTTCGTCAAGGTCAACGTGCTGGAGATTGTCTACGACGCCGAGGGCAAACCGCAGGAAATTCCCGTGGTGAATGCCGCTGACGGTGCCTCGCGCAACGGTCTGATGGCCAGCCCGGCGCGGTTGATCGTTCCCGCGCAAGGCATGCAGGGCACGCGCTTGCTGTACATGGGCGAGC
Organism: Pseudomonas sp. IT-347P; assembly: GCF_949768005.1. Lineage (NCBI taxonomy): Bacteria > Pseudomonadati > Pseudomonadota > Gammaproteobacteria > Pseudomonadales > Pseudomonadaceae > Pseudomonas > Pseudomonas sp. IT-347P. Next base: position 141,952 of record NZ_CATKPQ010000060.1, on the reverse strand, counting down.
GTGATCGCGAGCGCTACTTTCGCGTGCGTTTCGTGCCGGTAGTGCCGGAAAAGGAAGACGAATTCGCCGTGACTGGCGAGGAACGCGAGGACTACAAAAAGTCCCTGACGGCCGGGGTCAACGTGATGACCGGTTTTGGCACGGTGTTTTTCGTACGGCCCAAGGATGCCCGCTACGCCACCGTCATCAATGACACCGAGAGCCGCTACGAGCTGCGCAACGATGGCAACACGGTGGTGGTGGTTGATGAATTCAGAAGCTGCTCGCTGAGCAAGGAAACCGACTGCGGCGCGACCACCAAACACCATGTGCTGGCCGGCAAGACCTTCGCCTTCGATAAGGAAAAGGGCCGTGAATACCGCTTTTTCCTGGTCGAAGGCACGGAGAAAAAATCCCTGAAGGTCGTCAGCCGCTAGGCCGGCGTCCCCTTGACGCAACGGGTAACCAACATGATCAAACAATGCACCGCCGTCGCGCTGATGGCCATGACCGGACTGACCACCAGCAGCGTCTGGGCGGCCCGCGAAGAGCACACCTTTGAAGTGTCGCTGACCATTCCCAGCCGTCCCTTTTACATTATTCCGGCGGAACCGGACTGGATCCACCGTCCGCAACGGCTCGACTGGAACCCTGTGACGGAAAGCCTGAGCAGCGTGCGCAGGTACTTCGACGTGCGCCACGACACCAGCGGCATCGAAGCGCGGCTGGAAGCCGAACCCTATCTGTCCAATGGCCGGGCCGGTGAAGAGATCAACCTGAGCGTCTCGTTCAACGGTGTGGAACTCAGCGCGCAGGCGACCCCGCGCGAGGTGGTTTCCAGAGATGAGGCGGCGGTGGGCACGCGAGTGTTGCTGCAGATCGCCCCGATCAAACCCGCCGGCGGTTATCGCGCCGGGGAGTACAGCGGCAATGTGCTGTTGCTGTTCAACGCCAGGACGCCGGGCGCGTGAGACCTATTGTGAAGCCAGCATTGTTGGCTCTGGAGAACGCTGTGAACTACTTGAAGTCCTCGTCGCGCGGCATCTGGCTGGCCTGGCTGCTGGTCACGGTGACCGGGGTTGCCTCGGCCGAAGTACACAACATCGAAGCCACGTTCGAGCCGGATTTCGCCAATCCGCATCGCAATCAATTCACGAATCGGACCCCGTCCGAAGGGTTCTGCCGGCAGGCGCCGTGGGCGTGTGAGCCGTTCGGTCTGTTCAGTCTGGTGGCGGCGATTCCCTTCACGGCCAACGGGCCCATCCTGGCCAACCATACCGATCCGCGCCAGGGTGGTATGGCCAAAGTCCCGTCCGACTGGCGTGATGTGATCGTCACCCATGAATCCGGTGACACACAGCTGCTGCAACTGCGAATTGCCGGCATCGGTCATGAAACCCAGTTGCCGGACACGGTCGGAAATATCACCGGTGGTGGCACCTGGCATGATCTGTGGGAGGGCGGCGCGTGGATGTATGCACCGCCACCCTGTCAAGGGGTCGGCACCTATTCCTCGGGTAATTACGGGTACAACAGTTTCTGGAAAGTGCCGACGGGCGCTGGCGTCTGCAGCAAACGGGCAAAATTCGATATTCCGGAGTCGATGCGTTACCTGTTTTTCGTCTACGCCTACGAACTGCGAACACCCAATCCGCTGCAGATGGACGCGGGTAATTACACCGGCTCGATCACTTATACCGTTGGCCCGAACGGGGACTTCGACATGGGTGATGTGATGATTCCAGACGATTCGTTGCTGACCCTCAATTTCAATCTGCGGGTCACTCATACGTTGAAAGTGGACATCCCTCCCGGGGGCAATCGCGTGGTATTGGAGCCGCAGGGCGGCTGGCAATCGTGGCTGAATCAGGGGCGCAAGCCGACGCGGCTCTACCGTGACCAGACGTTCAATATCTCGGCCTCGAGCCGCTTCAAGATGAGCCTGCAATGCCCGTACCACAGTGGCAACAACTGTGCGCTGTGGGAGCCGAATGCCGGCCACACGGTTGCGCTGGAAACCAGCGTAACACTGCCCAACGGACTGACGGATGGCGCCGGGCAGCCGGTCAATCGTCGCCGCTTGTTGCGCGATGGCAGTGGCACCGAGTTGTTTCAGCCAGGGTTTTACCTGGATCGCAAAGTCGGCACCCTGCATTTTGAAGTGCCCCGTGATGATGTAGAGGAAATGATCAAACCCGGCACTGCCCGAAGTTACTCGGGCAGTGTCACGGTGATTTGGGATTCAGAGGTTGGCTAGCGTCCACGGCCCCTCGATGGGGCCGGCTGCGTGGGAGGTTCAGAGCCCGGCTCGCACCAGGGCTTCACGGGTCAGTTGCCGCGACAGATCGTTGTGCGCGTAGCCGATGTCGTCCCGGTATTTGTTGTACCGGGCCTCACTCATGGCTTCACCGCTGAAGACGTCAAGGTGATCAATCCCCAGTTGATCAGCCAGCGTCGTCAATTTCTTTCCGAGCGGCGTCAACTGCTTCACATCGGTCTCGGCGGCCCATCGGTTCTGCGTCCTGCGCAATTCATCGAGCAGGTCGAATTTCTCCAGGGTGAGTGCGTCGTTGTCTGCGAAGCGTTGCGGCCAGGTGTTGCGCAGGTGGTGTTCCCAGAACGCATCGCTGCCCGGGTTGACCATCTTGCTCAGCAACCCGTCGCCTTTTTCAAAGGTGATGATTCGCTCGTAGGCCGCATCGATTTTCCGTTGGTCCACACCTGAGCGCGCTTGATAGAGCATGCCTTCGGATTCCCAAGGCAGATCCAGCCGCCCGGCGAGTCCGGTCTCGTAGGCAAGATGGATTTCCACTTCATCGGGGGGCGGGGTACTCGGATCGTTCGGGGTTATCAGGTTCTGCTGTTCCTGGCGGCTGTATTCTTCTTTGGCCAGATCGTTCAGCCGTTCCAGTCGGGCAGCACTGCGCGCCAGACGCACCAGGCGCGATTCCAGCTCCTCAGGGGTGAACGACTCGGCGTAGGCTTTGGACACCAGCACTTTGAGGCCCAGCGAGTTGAACAGCTGCGCGCCGAGGTCCCCGCAATCGTTCGGCGCTACAACCTGCCTGAACAGTTTTTCGCGCAGTTGCGAGTCCAGCGTCGCGGCCTCGATCATGTCCCAGACCCGTTTGGTCAGGCGTCGACGGGAGCGGTCATGGCGGTAATCCTCGCTGAATCGCTGGTGGCGGATGACGCTGAAAAAACCCTCGGAATCGGGTTCGGCCATCAGATCATGCCAAGACTCGTCGCGGTACTTTTTGAGTGCCACCGAAGGGCCGAATCCTTGCTCGTCTTCGGGAAACTGTTGCCAGTGGACGAGCTCGTCACGGGCGGCCGGCACAAACACTTGCTGGCGCGCAAAGCCTGTGGACTCGCGGTAGTCGCCCAGTCGGGCCATGTCGGCAGGCGAGAGCCTGGAGGTATTCCATCGCGCCCGACTGAGAATGAAGGCCTGATCGGAGCCCGGAGTGACCTCGGGCAGGTCGTTGATCGGTGTGTCGCGCATGTCCAGCATGAAGCGCCGGGGCCGGGGTTTGACCCGTCCACCGCTTTCGAACAAACCCTGCGGCCAGGACTGCAGTCGGGTATTGGCCAGACTCAATTCGGTCAACCGGTCCATCTGCCCGACATCGGGGGCGTAGCGCAGTGGATTGCCGTTCAGGTTGAGCGTCTCCAGTTGCCTCAGATCTCTCACCTGTTCGGCGGACTCGACGATGCGGTTGTCTGCCAGATCCAGGTCGCGCAATTGCCGCATCTGCGTGATCGCGGCAGGCACTTCGGTCAACTCGCACTGCCGCGCACTGAGTTGGCGCAAATGGGGGAAGCTGTTCAACAAGCCGTCGGGGCCTGCGGAAAAACGCGCGTTATCGAGCTTCAAGGCGCTGATCCGCGCCAGGTGCAGATCGATGCCGGGACGCTGGCGCAGATCCTTCCACCAGCGCTCCAGATTCGGACCGGGAAACTCTGAGGACAGGTCCAGTGTGTAACCCTGCTCGGGGTGGCTGCTGCGTTCACCGAATATCTCGCTCTTGCGTTCGAAACATTCGATCAAGGCCTGCTCGAGACGCTGCCCGCCATTGTGCAAATAGTCCCTCGGTGCACCATGGATCGGCTCCCCGGAACTGTCGATTTCGGGCGGATAGCTTTCCCGCCAGCCCTGCAAGGTCCTGCGCAAATGTTCACGGTCACTTTCCAGGCGCTTGATGGCCTCAACGGGATCACCCTTGTTTTGCAAGGCCTTGAGAAAAGCGTTTCGCTCCCGGACATCCATTTTCGGATACAACGCTTTGATGCGCTGTTCGGGGCTGCTGTCTCCCCAGAACTTTGGCCAGCCGCGAAGCAGCGTTTCGGTTTCCAGAGGGGCCACCGGACGGATCGGCGGAGCGGCCAGCAAGGTTCGGCGTTCTTCGACAGACGCTGTTTTTTCCATGATCCAGTCTTTCAAAAGCCACCCCTGATCGCGGGTGTAACCCAATGCCGTGCGTTGTTCGTCCGGCAGAGCATTGAGCAGGGCACGATAGAAATCGTCTGCGTCATGCAATGAGCGATTGTTGCCGTCCAGCACCTCGTAGCGGCCGGATTCGTTTCTGATCAACCGCCGCACGAGCGAGGCTTCTTGCGGCCCGGCGCTGGCGCGCAATGGTCCGTCAAAGGTGCCGTCGCGCACTTCGATGCGCAGGTCGGCGAAGGAGCCGGTGTGGGTTTTGAGACTGAACAGGGCCAGGCGCTCGGTGTCCGGCAGCAGTTCTTCGTGATAAAAACCGTCATAGGCACGGGCGCCTGCCGCTTCGAAATCCAGTTCCCGGGCTTGTGTCTTGAGGCGTAGAGGCAGCCGGTTGTCGACAGCGATACGTTGCAGTTCGGCGGCTTTGGCCTGGCTCAGAAGCTTTTCGGCCAGCGGCAGCGGCAAGTCAGGAAAGGTCTGCTTGACCACGCGCAGGTCGGCTTTTGCCGTCCGTTCGCCGAGGCGGTACAGGTATTGCGAAACTTCGTCCTGACGTTTCTCTACGGCATCGGCCAGCAGATCGCGCAGTGCCTGCGGGCGATCGGCGGGAGGCACATCACGTCCCAGCAGGGCATTCATCTCGCTGTCATCGAGAAAACCGTTGAGGCGCTCCGGCAGTCGTCCGCTGTTGAGATCGGTCTGGCTGATGGTCAGGGTATTGGCCTCGGTCGCTGCCGGGTTGCCGTACTTTCGCGTATAGCCATTCCATTGCAGGTGGTCATACTCGATTTTGATCGCCCGCTCCCGTGGCCAGCCGGGCAGGGCGGTGGCAATGGGCTCGAACCAGGCCGATTGCGGATCAAGCGGCTGGCCCGCGCGAATTTTGTCGATGGCGCTGCGCGCGTCGTCATCAGCGGCGACACGGTTGATGGCATCGGTGAGCAAGGGCGGGGGCGCCTGGTGTTCGTTGTGCATCTGGCGCAGCGCATCGGGTTCGGTGCCGCTGCTGATGCGGATCTGTTCCAGTTGCGCGGGGGAAAAACGCTCGACCTTGTGGCCCAGGCGCTGCATCAGGGTGGCGTCCGTCCATGCGCCCGGGTTTTCGGCTTCGTGGAGCCAGGCGCCATGGCCGTTGTGCTCAAGGGTCGGTCGGTAGGCGTTGGCGCGTCGCGGATGTTTGATCCGGTGCGTGCGCGAGTCCGGATGCGTGGAGGTTTTTTCGACACTGTAGAGCTTGCCATCAAGCGGCAGAATGCTGTTGCTGCCGTATCGATGCAGGCCGTGGTTGTCAGGTTGCGAAGTGCTCGGCAGGCTCAGGTCTTTCTGTTCATACGGCGCCAGGTCGGCATGCCACAGCGCCGGTTTACCGTCAGGCAGGCGCACCGGCTTCATGCTTTCGACCAAGGGTGACAACTTGAGCTTGAAGACATCGCCGATGTTCGCGCCGGCAGCGAACGCCGCGAATTGAATAGCCTCGGTGACGACGCTGATCACGTGGTCAACGACTTCCTGCCAGAGCCCTTCGCCGATATCCACCAGGCCCTCGACGACCTCGGTACCGATCTGGTAAGCGGTCCAGGCCATCATCAATTCTCCGACCCCCGGCACGAACGGCGTGGCAATCAGCAGGGCGGCGTTGAAAATGTCCGAGGCGATTTTTTTGAAATTGTCCCACCAGGCCCAGCGCTGATTGGTGTCGGTGTCGGCTGTCGAAACGGCGGTCACCCGCGCATCGTTGAGGATCTTGTTGAATGCCTGTCGATAGACATAGCCCCAGTAATCGCCCTGCAGTGGCAGGAGCCTGAACTGCATGTGAGGATTGGTGCGCGGTTCCTTGCGCCAGATTTCCTGCTGGTCAGTCGGATCGGCGCGCGGGTGATGGCGGGTAATGAACAGTTGATCGTCCAGTGCGGCAAAAAAGTGCCCGCGTTCCTGCTGATCGACAAACTGGCTGAAAAACTGCCGATAGGTATAGGTCTTTTTCGGCGGCCCGAAGGATTTGTCTTCGCGTAACTGGCGGGTCAATTCATCCTTGAAGGCCCTGAGCGATTCATATTCCTTGAGCGGGTGCTCCGGGTCGTGGGGAACGTAGCAGATCACCCGTCGCACGCCGCGGTTGTCGCGCACCTTGTGGATCAACAACAACACGCCGGTCAGTCGCGTACCGAGGATCGACAGGTCGCAGCACATCATTGCTCGCCCGTTGAGCAGCAGTTGCGGTGTGTCTGCGGCCAGGGTCAGTACCATTTTGTAGGCGTCGTACGCGATGTCAGCCTTGAGCAATGCCAGGTGGGCGGCGACGGCGAGCGCGTCTTTGCGGCTTGCGCTGACTTTGTGTTGCAGGGTCGCGGCGGCCACCGGTTCGTCACTCAGCAGGAGACTCTCGAGGTGCTTCATGTATTGCGCGCCAATGTCCAGGTCCCGGCACAGCTGCTGGAATTGCCCGACTGACATTGTTGCCTTGATCGGCAAAACATCGAACAGCCCACGCTTGTCCGGTTTGCTGATGTATTGCGAATGCGGGTCGACCTTTTCGCTGTCGGCAAAGTTATGCAGCGCCGCATCGAGCAGCGACACCGTGCGGGCGACGTGAGCTTTTTCGATATGGGCGGCGTACCAGGGCAAGTCTTTGGGCATGTACAGGCGCAGCCAGGTGTTTTTGACGTCCAGCTCGATCCCGTAATCCGCCTTGATCTTTGCCTTGAGCAGAGGTTCGGCGAAGGCGTACAGGTCGATCCTGGTCAGCAAGTGGTCGACCTGGTTCTGCGAGCCCCACGCCTTGACGTTGGCGGCGGCGAGTTTGTCGATATAAGAGGAAGGGGCACTGCTGTACCACGGTTCAGGCTTGAGGCGTGTGGTGGCGATTACTGCTGCGCGGCTGAGGGTGAGGGTTTTGAAACTGTCGCTGACGGCGGATTTGATGAGTTCGTGGTGCCGCCCTTTATCGGCGTTTAGCGCCGGCTCGGGTGAGAGCGTCATGGCCAATCATCCTTGATTGTTTGAGGAGTGATCAGCCTACCCGGCGGGACTTAAAACAACAGCTCAAAGATCAGAAGACAAACGCCGCTGCACGGGATGAATCCGCCGAAAATTCGAATCTGAAAAATACATAAATACCACCCGTCGAAGCGAAAAATCGTCACCCTGATGCAGAAAAAGCCGACACGATTTGTTACCTCGCTGTAGGGCGCGGTGCCTCGAGCATCGCCACGCTGGCGGACAGCGTCGGTTTGCATTGTGAGTCACTGCCCGGTTGCAGGTACGGCGTGAGAATCGGCGCCATGCCCTTGAGCACCTGCGTAGGCAGGGCCGAGGTGAATTTGAAGTTCTCTGCCGAGCGACCCGGAACGAAGGCGGTCAGCGTGCCGAAGTGGTGGTCGCCGATGTAGAACACAAAAGTTGCCGTGCGGTTGATCGACTTTGAGCTGATGATCCGTCCGCCCGAACCGATGGCCGCGATGCGGTTGTCCCCGGTGCCGGTTTTGCCGCCCATGGCCAACGGCGTGCCGTCGGGCAATTTGAAACTGCCGGACACACGTTTTGCCGTACCGGCATCGACCACTTGTGACAGCGCCTCGCGCATGGCTCTGGCGACTTCCACCGGCATTACCCGTTTGCCGACATGCGGGTCGTTGACCAGCTTCGTTTCGTAAGGCGTGCCGGCGGCAAAGTGCAGCGTGTCGATGCGCAGCGTGGGCATGCGCACGCCGTCATTGAGGATGGTGCCGATCAACTCGGCCAGTGCGGCGGGACGGTCACCGGAGCTGCCAATGGCGGTGGCCAGCGACGGCACCAGATGATCGAACGGGTAGCCGACTTTCTGCCAGCGCTGATGAATGTCGAGGAAGGCTTCGATCTCGAGCATGGTGCGGATACGACTGTCGCGGGCGCCTTTGTGCCGGCTCTTGAACAGCCAGCTATAGACTTCCTGACGTTCGAAATGACTGGCCTTGACGATGTCGCTGAAGGTCGCGTCCGGGTGGTGCAACAGGTAGCCCATCATCCACAAGTCCAGAGGATGCACCTTGGCGATGAACCCTTGGTCAGGCAAGTCGTAACTGCCGGGGCCGTAGGCATCGTAGAGGCGGATCAGGCGATCGTCAGTCAGTTTTTCGCTGAGCTTGGCGCCTTTGAGGTGCGAGCGCACGAACGTGTTGAAATCTTCCTGACTGGCATCGGGCAGCAAGTAACGATGCACGGCGGCCATGCGGATCGGCGTCGGGCGCATGCTGTCGAGGAAGGTGTCGAGACGCGCCTGAGTATCCTTGTTTTTGTATTTCTTCCAGAACTTGAGTTGGAACGCGGTGCCTTCGCGGTCGGCGAAATTCGCCAGGTATTCCTGGCGGCGCGGATCGCGATCGTCCTTGAGCAGCTCGGCACTGCTGTTGGGCCCTGAGTAAGTGACATAACGCACCACATCGCGCATCAGCCGAATGAACGGCAGGTTGATCGACTCACGCAGGGCATCGCGCAGGGTCGGCAGGCGGCCGTTGTCTTCCTTGCGAAAGTTGTGGAACGTGTGCAAACCGCCGCCGGTGAAAAATGCCTCACCGGGGCTGGCCGAGTATTTGCGATCCAGCGCCGCGCCGAGCATCTTCGACAGGTCGTGATCCTTGTTCTGGATCAGGTACTCGATCACCCATTGGCTCAGGCGATCCTGGTCGGGGACTTCGACCTTCTTCAACTCCGCCACGCTCATGGCGGCGTACTTGTCGTGCAGTTCGGCGATGATCTGCAGGTACGTGGTGAGCACGCGCATTTTCGCGGTTGAGCCGAGTTCGAGTTTGCTGCCTTCATTGATGTCGAACGGCTGGTCGGTGCTGTCGGTCTGCACCCGCACGCGGGAACCGTCCGCGGTCAGTTCAAAGAGGGTGAAGCTGTAGCGCACTTGCGTGGTGCTGGTCGGCGTCAGCAAGCGTTCACCGAGCAGACCGATTTCGGCGGCGTAGGCCGGGTCGGCAAGTTTTTTCAGGTACGCGGTGGCCTGGGTTTGCAGATCGCCCTGCAGGGTGCTGGTGGCCGAGAGGTCGAGGCGGTCGAGGTCGTACAGCGGCCGGTTGAGCATGCTTGCCAGACGACTGCGGGCGACGCTGATGCCCTTGTTGGTTTCGATGGGTTGCATCGTTGGCTGCGTCTGCCAGTCGCGGTAGCTGACGGTACTGGCCAGTGCGGCATCGGCCAGTGCGCTGTCGATCACGCCGCTTTGCTTGAGCAGGCGCAAATGGCTGTCGGTGAGGTTGGCCAGTTCTTCGCGGCCCTTGGTCAGGTAATGCGAAGGGCGGCGTTGGGCAATCATCAGTGAAAGCATTTCGCGCAGGGCCAGACCTTTTTCGGCCATGGTTTTCGCATCGGTCGCGGGGCTGTTCAACTGGGCATTGGCCTGGTTGAAATCGGTGCCGTACCAGACCCGCAAGCCTTCGGCCATGCCATGCACTTCACCGTGGCCCGGTACTGCCGACAACGGCACGCTGTTGAGGTAATCGCGGACGATGTTCTGCCGGGCGCCAAGGGTTTCAGGCCCGGGCTGATAAGCACGCACACTCGCGGAGATCATCTGGCGAAGCTTTTCTGCGCCGGACACCGTCAGGCCATCGGGCGAGTGTCGGTACTTTTCCAGCTGCGTCGCCAGCGTGCTGCCGCCGGCGGATTGCCCGGGCAGACGCAGCAGTTTCGCCACTTGCGACCACGCGGCCATGCCGAACCGTGGCCAGTCCACCGCCGGGTTGGCCAAGGGCTGTTTCGGATCGAGCAGAAAGCGGTTCTCGATGAACAACAGACTGCTGACCACCACCGGCGGAATCGCCGCGAAGTCCGAATACAGCTGTTGCGGATAGTTGTATTTGTACAGCGGTTGGGCACGGCAATCGGTGATCGACAGACCTGCCTGAATCTTCTCGGAATAAGGTACGAACAGGCCTTTGTCGGTGTAGCTGAGCAGCGCCGGGGAAAAACGTGTCTGTTCGGTGATCACGTAATTGCGCTTGAGCAGGCGCGGCAGAAACTCATCCAGAGCGCTGTAGCCCAAGCGCTGGTCGAAAGGCCCGTTACCCGGATAGCGAATCGCTTCGCTCGGGCCAGGTTCCAGCTTGTAGGTCAGGCCGGCAGCGTACTGGCTCAGTTCCCGGGCCTGAAAGCGCGAAGTGCGCATTTCTTTGGACGCGGCCAAACCCACTACCACCGCAATAATCAGCAGCAACAACCAGAAAGCCTTCCACCCATGCCGTTTGCGGCGGGTATTTTCAGGGACAGGCGCTTGATCATCCACACGTTCAGTCGGAACCACGGCTTTACTCGAATCGGTTTGCCACAAAGCGCCCATAGTCGATTGATCCATTCACGCAGATTGATCGGACTTGTCTGAAGCTTAGACGGTGGTTGGGGGTGGTGAAAAAAATGTGAAGGGTTGGTGGAGGGTCGGTTACTGAAGAAATCTGAACCGCAACATCGGGCGACAGGGTTGCGACAGCACAGGTGGGCAGCCATTCAGAAAAGATGCCTGGCTTTTGAATTGACCCAATGAACAATAGAACCGTACAGGATCACCCATGTGGCGGGGAGCTGGCCGCTGGAAGGGCGTTCGATGATTCGCTAAGTCCCCTCATCACAAGATTTGGCGCTGCAGGGCGATGGAGATAGCCGTACCCGGGCATGACGATGCACCAATGCTGTGCAATACTCGGCGGCTTTTTTAGTGGCGAATATTCCTACGTAAAGCAGGTAATGCCTCTCCGCAAACCGGGCTTTAGCCGAGAGTTGTCGCTGAATGTTGTGGTTTATAGAGTGAAAACGCCTGCCCCAGGCTTTTTATACTGCACGCCCCGCTGATCTTGCAGGTGGTCCTGCAAGACGCGTCTGCCCACGAGGCTGACGCGGTTTCGCGGCAGCCAAGGCCTATCGGCCGACGCTGCCACACTCGGTGGTCATATCCAATAACAAGACGAGGTTGCACCCCTATGCCAGTTGGCAATCACCTGCCTCACGGCGACACCGCTCAGGGCGGTCCGCTCAAACGTGAACTCGGCGAACGGCATATTCGCCTGATGGCACTCGGTGCCTGTATCGGCGTCGGCCTGTTTCTGGGTTCCGCCAAGGCCATCGAAATGGCCGGCCCGGCAATCATGCTGTCCTACATTCTCGGCGGTCTGGCGATCCTGGTCATCATGCGCGCCCTTGGCGAGATGGCCGTGCATAACCCGGTCGCCGGTTCGTTCAGCCGGTACGCGCAAGACTATCTCGGCCCGTTGGCGGGTTTTCTCACTGGCTGGAACTACTGGTTCCTGTGGCTGGTGACCTGTGTCGCGGAAATCACCGCGGTGGCGGTGTACATGGGCATCTGGTTCCCCGATGTGCCGCGCTGGATCTGGGCGCTGGCGGCGCTGATCAGCATGGGCTCGGTCAACCTGATCGCGGTGAAGGCGTTCGGTGAATTCGAGTTCTGGTTCGCCCTGATCAAGATCGTCACCATCATTGCGATGGTCATCGGCGGCGTCGGCATCATCGCCTTCGGTTTCGGCAATGACGGTGTGGCGCTGGGGATTTCCAACCTGTGGGCGCATGGCGGCTTCATGCCCAACGGCGTGACTGGCGTGTTGATGTCGCTGCAAATGGTCATGTTCGCCTACCTCGGAGTCGAGATGATCGGTCTGACCGCCGGTGAGGCGAAGAATCCGCAGAAGACCATTCCCGATGCGATCGGCTCGGTGTTCTGGCGGATTCTGCTGTTCTATGTCGGCGCGCTGTTTGTGATTCTGTCGATTTATCCGTGGAACGAGATCGGCACTCAGGGCAGCCCGTTCGTGATGACCTTCGAGCGTCTGGGCATCAAGACTGCCGCCGGCATCATCAACTTCGTGGTGATCACCGCAGCCTTGTCGTCGTGCAACGGCGGTATCTTCAGCACCGGGCGCATGCTCTACAGCCTGGCGCAGAATGGCCAGGCGCCGGCCGGTTTTGCCAAGACTTCGAATAACGGCGTGCCGCGTCGTGCATTGTTGTTGTCGATCGCTGCCTTGTTGCTGGGCGTGCTGCTCAACTATCTGGTGCCGGAAAAAGTCTTCGTCTGGGTGACCTCGATCGCCACCTTCGGCGCGATCTGGACCTGGGTGATGATCCTGCTGGCCCAGCTGAAATTCCGCAAAGGTTTGAGCGCCAGCGAACGAGCCGGCCTGAAATACAAGATGTGGCTGTATCCGCTCAGCTCGTATTTTGCGCTGGCGTTTCTGGTGCTGGTGGTGGGCCTCATGGCGTACTTCCCTGACACCCGCGTTGCGCTGTATGTGGGGCCTGCGTTCCTGGTGCTGCTGACCGTGTTGTTCTACGTGTTCAAGCTACAGCCGAATAATCTGCCGCAACGTGCCGCGCGCTCGCTGCCGTAAGATTTCAGGCGTTCAAGGCCATCACCAAAGATCGCTGTCTGCAGCAATACCTGCATCGTTTCAATCATGTAGATATTGTTTCAGGAAGCGATCTTTTTTTGTTGTAACAGTAATCGAGAAATTTTCCTTTGTTATTTTAAGAAGCATTTTTTAAAGTGCGCCTGGACGCATCAGGCGAATACCTGTCGTGGGTTTTCGCCAAGTTGTGCTGGTCTGTACCTGTTGTTGATAATGTTCAGTGACATTAGCCAAGTAACAGTTTTTCATGATTGTTGCTTAATTGGCTATCTGTCGTTGTTGGCACACTCTATTGGTAATGTTTTGGCGGTTTCATGTTTCGCTGAATTCATTATCTACTTTGGGCTCTATTAATCCTGTCAAGGAAAAACAGATGTCTCAATCCAATGTAGACGTTGTTGCTGAAGTATCGTCATCCGAAAGTAATCAGCTGGAAGAAATCGCAACTTTTCTGGAAGTCGAGAAAGTCACTCCCCATCCGTTTGCCGACTTTGCCGGAGCATTGTCCTGGCCGATTCCACTGACGACTGCACAGCAAAAAGAGGCCTTGCACGCCACCAGTGTTTATCTGGACAGCCTCGATATTGTGTCGATACCCGGTGCCGGAGTATTGGACTACCTGGATGCTGACGAGCCGCTTTCAAATGCGGCACTGAGTGATCCGCCCTCAGCACTGGCTCGCCTTATCACCAGTCCTCGCGGCCAGGCGCTGGGGCAGGCGATCCAGACCCGCTTGAACGGAATCGCCACGGATGTGAGCGTTCGGGAATACACAATGGCGGGCATCCATTTGAGCCTGCATCAGGGAGATATTGATCAACCGTCGCATGACAAAGTTGCCGGTTTTGACCTGGCCGGAGAGAAACTTTGGGGCAAACCTGTTTTGGCGGTTTTTGACAATCTGACTGATTACTTGATCAAGGAACGCCTGAGCAGCCGGAAACTGGCTGGATTGACAGCGACACTGTTGCTGGTTCGCAAAGCGCCCGAGTTTCTCATCGAAAAGTTACCTGCCAGTCTGAAATACGGCACGGCGGCATGGTTCAACCTGAAAGTTGCAGCGCGAACGATCGAGGCTCACACACCCGGAAAAGTAGCGTACATGACGTTTTCCCAAGTCATGGCCAGCGCAGAAAGTGCCGCGCTGATCGACTCGCAAGTTGCGCCGCAAGTTCACGCTGCCGCGCTGGCAGGTTGGGGCGTGGTCAGCGGTGTATTGCACAAGAGCAACGACGAACTTTACACCCGCGACGAGTTGGAAAACGTCAAGACCCACTACAATCAGCAACTCGCTGACCGCCTCAATGCTTCGATACTGTTGAACAGCGAACTTCCCAGCCGCAAAGTCATCGCACTGGACAGACTCAAGGAAACATTCAAAGGCGACATTCCTTTCGAAGAGCGACTTCTGCAACAGCCCGCTGTGGCCGCTGATGAAGGTGTCCTCTTGTACCCGACACTGAACGGCCGATATTCGCTGCTCGACATCGCCATGATGGGAGGCCCTCCCTACTATCAATGGACGACCCGCGATCCGCGCTTGCTGCCGCTGCTTGGTCAGATCAATGCACCGTTGAAACTTGGCGTGGTCGAGACCTTCAAGGCTCAATTTGAGAGTGCCGTCAGCAACCTCAAGCAAGGTGCGCGGCTGATGGTGAAACATTTGATCGCCGAGTTGCCGCTGGAGGAAAGAAAAAATCTCGAATACGGCCAGGTCTCCTTTTACCAACACAAGACTTATCGTTTGAGTCTCGGTTTCTTCGGTCGAAACCTGATATCCACAAGCGGCACCCTGCGCGTGAAAGTTGATCTGGGCCATGAGTCGAAGCTGTATGAGATCGATCTGAAACAAGGCGTTATCCATACCAGGACCTACAACCCGGCGGAAGCGACGGAACGCACCGATGCTTCCGTTCCGAGCATCCAGTACACCATCGAACCGTTCATGTTGGCTGACGAGTCGAAGGCCGGGAAGCTCCTGCCACAGATCGCAAAAAGAACGTCGGTGCCCGCCAGTTATTCGAGCGAGAGGACCGAGCTGATTGCCGAGGCCTTTGTTGAGCATCTCGATCTGGACAATGAGGACATTCTCGAGGCCGCCAAAGGCCAGACTACGCAAGACTTGGAAAACGCGGCGGTGCAGAAGGTTATTGATTTCGTGGTCGACCTGATCCCGTTCAAGTCGGCGATCACCAACTTCGTCAACGGCAACTATTTCGACGGTGCAATGGATCTGTTTTTCGATGTATTGGGCTTTGTGACTGCCGGTGCGAGTGTGGCCGGGAAACTGGCCAGAATAGGCGTTTCCACGGCCTCAGCCATCAGCAAGACACTCAAGGCTGCGAGAATAATCGGTGCGGTGGTGATTACCGAACTCAACCCGTTGACCGCTTTGCGCGACGTGGGCGTCGGCGTTACCCGGCTTGTCGGTCACGGGCTCCGATTCATCGCAGAGCATGGTCTGCAGCAAATCATGAAATTACGCAGGGCGACGGACGCCAGCGAATTGCTGCAGCTGTTGCGCAAAGAACACGGGCCGACGCTGATCGGTGCCTGGAGGATAGGCGAGCAAAGTGTCGATGGCCTCGGCGTGCTGAAAAACGAGCAGTGGTATCACTACAATCCGCTGAGCAATCGTCTGTATGGCGCGCCTGGCGATTTCCGGCCCAAGCCTGGCCGCTTCGCACTGGTCGGATTCGCCAATAACGACCTCAAGCCTTTCAGCATCAAGCCAGCGCAACTCAGCGGACTTGAAGCCAATGCCCAAGGTATTTATCGCAGTGCCGATGGGCAGCACTTTTATATCCGCAACATTGATGCAACCGGCAAGGAAGCGGTGTATGGCATCAGGAACGATTTCAATCTGGGTGATGATTTGACGGACGTGGTGATTGTTGACAAGACCAATCGCACCCAGGGTCCCAGGCTCTGGCAAGTCGCGCCGGATCAATGGCAGCCCATTTCACTGCGTGGCGGCGATCTTCCGTCGGCGGGAACACCCGGGTCGGCGGGTGCAATTGTCGATGAAAGTGCCAGTCTTACCCATCAGCTTCGGTACACCTCAAGCAATCCGCTTCGTCCCGACTCGGCGTTTACGCGCGAGCGGCTGCCCAACGGTTTATGGGAGCCTGTCATCGAAGTCGTGACTCGCAGCCAGATTGCGCATCTGGGGTATGACTTGGGCCCTCCATCGACGATGCGTTACTCGCTTCAGCACACCAGCATCCATGAGGCCTTGTCGCCCTCGCAACTGAGCCGGTGGCCGGTGGCGACAGAGTTGTTGCAACCGGACCGGGTCAACTACGGCGTCGAGATCACGTCTCAACTGGTCAACAAGGAAGGCGGTGCCAGTTTCGTTTTTGTCATGGAACGCGTTCAGCCCGCCAATTCGGTCAAGGCACAATTCAACGCGCTGAAAATTCATGATCCCAAAATCGCCACGCTGCCTGAACGGTCGGATGCGGTGGTGGGCTATTGGGCGGCTCAGGGAGGCTACGTGGATATCCCGGTACATCCCGGTCTGGGACAGCCGGATCATTTATTCACTCCCGGTTTCAGTGGCTGCTCATTGGTGGTCGATCAGATGGACGCCGGTCGTCTGCGGGTAAGACATGTCGAGGGTGGCAAGGAGCTGGTGCAGTACAACGGCCTTGCCGCGCATGAACATGGCCTGGGGCTCAGTGCGTCCATGGAATATCCCGATTATGGTCTGCGGGTGGATGCAAGCGGTCGGGCGGACTCAAGGTTATTGGGTTTCGCGTTTATGAAATATGACCGTTCGGCGCGGGCCTGGAAGCTGTATTACCAGGCCAACGAAGGCGCTGCCACGATCGTGAAATATTCGCCGGAGAAACCTGGCTGGTTTACCTCGCCGGACACGCTGGTGAGCGTGTACCCCAGCACCAGCGTAGTGAAAACCGTTATCAGGCCTGTGCCGGTCCTGGAGGGGGCAACAGGCGCGTGATGTAAGCGGGACGAAGAGCGCCAATCCGGAGCAGATTGGCGCTTTGCGGTTACGCGGCCGCGACGTCCTGCGGCTCAAAACTATCCGCCCGCGCCATCTGCCACATCCGCGAGTAAAACTCGCCATTCACGTCGCCGGTGAGCAATTCCCCCGGTTTCAGGAACACATGCAGCTGCGAGAACAACTTGATCTCGGTGGCCGACATGCGCCGCACCAGGTGCTTGGCCGACAGTTGCGACGGATGCTCAAGGCCGGCGGCGGCGAGCATTTCCGCCAGTGCCTTGAGGGTATTGCGATGGAAGTTGAACACGCGCTGCGCCTTGTCCGGCACCACCAGCGCGCGTTGGCGCAAGGCGTCCTGGGTGGCCACGCCGGTCGGGCATTTGTTGGTGTGGCACGACTGCGACTGGATGCAGCCGATGGCGAACATGAAGCCGCGCGCGGAGTTGGCCCAGTCGGCGCCGATGGCCAGCACGCTGGCGATGTCGAAGGCGCTGACGATCTTGCCGCTGGCGCCGAGTTTGATCTTGTCACGCAGATTCAGGCCGACCAGGGTGTTGTGCACGAACAGCAGGCCTTCGCGCATCGGTACGCCGATGTGGTCGGTGAACTCGACCGGTGCGGCGCCGGTACCTCCTTCCTTGCCGTCGACGACGATGAAGTCCGGAAGAATGCCGGTTTCCAGCATGGCTTTGGCGATGCCCATGAACTCCCACGGATGGCCGAGGCAGAACTTGAAGCCCACCGGTTTGCCGCCGGACAGTTCGCGCAGTTGCTGGATGAACTGCATCATCTCGATCGGTGTGGAAAACGCGCTGTGACGTGACGGTGAGATGCAGTCTTCGCCCATCAGAATGCCGCGGGTATCGGCGATTTCCTGGGTGACTTTGTGCTTGGGCAGGATGCCGCCGTGGCCGGGCTTGGCACCCTGGCTCATCTTGATTTCGATCATCCGCACTTGCGGGTTCTGCGCCTGGGTGGCGAAGCGTTCCGGATCGAAACGGCCGTCGCTGGTGCGGCAACCAAAGTAGCCACTGCCCAGTTCCCAGGTGAGGTCGCCGCCGTGTTCACGGTGATAGGGGCTGATGCTGCCTTCGCCGGTGTCGTGGGCGAAGTTGCCGAGTTTTGCGCCCTGATTCAACGCGCGAATGGCGTTGGCGCTGAGCGAACCGAAGCTCATCGCCGAGATATTGAACACCGAGGCCGAGTACGGCTGGCTGCACTGCGGGCCACCGACGGTGACGCGGAAACTGCTCGGGTCGCTCAACGGCGCCGGACGCATTGAGTGGCCAATGAATTCGAACCCGGATTGATAGACATCGATCAGCGTGCCGAACGGTTTGTCGGCGGTTTCGTTTTTCGCTCGCGAATACACCAGCGAACGCTGGGCGCGGGAGAAGGGCAGGGCGTCGCTGTCGGACTCCAGCAGATACTGGCGGATCTCCGGGCGGATGCCTTCGACCAGGTAGCGGATGTTGCCGAGGATCGGGTAGTTGCGGCGCACGGCATGTGGACTTTGCAGCAGGTCGAACAGACCCAGCAGGCTCAGCGCAGCGGTGACGGCGGTGATTGGCCACAGCCAGTCATGTGCGAGGAAGGGCAGGCTGGCGAGGGTGAAAATCACACAGACGGCAAAGAAGGCGTAGCGGCTCAGGAGTGACAGGCTCATACGGTTTCCTTGGTTCGGACTCGGAATGATCAGCGCCGCAGTTCCTTGTGGGAGCGTAAATCGCGCTGTTTCAGGCGTTTTGTGCCTGAAGAAAAATCGAAAACAGCTCGGATTGGGATTTGATCCCCAGCTTGCTGTACATGTGTTTCTTATGGACTTTCACGGTTTCCACGGAGATTTCCAGCTTACGGGCGATTTCTTTACTGGAGCAACCGCTGAGCATCAAACGCCCGACATCCAGTTCCCGCGCCGTCAACTGCGCGCCTTTGAGTTGCTGCACCGAGGCCTCCAGTTGCACCCGCCAGTCTGCCCGGACAGGGGCGGCGGCGAGGGCCACGGTTTCGTTGATCTCGTACGGCAGGCGCTGACGCAACAGGCCCAGCACCCATGGCTGAATCAAAGACAGCAGGGCGATCTGTTCGCCAGTGAAACGTTTTTCACTGCCCAGCGACAGACACAACGTGCGCTCGCCTTCGAGTTGGCAATTGAACTGGATTTCGTCCGCCACGACATTCAGACGAAAGTATCGTTGGTAATACTCAGTCAGTTCGAAATGCTCCGGCGCCACTTCCGACAGGCGATACAGACCGGTGCGCGTTTGCTCGCGACAGGCGATGTAGAAGGGATCGAGCAAGTACAGACCACGCAGATAATCCTGAAACAATGGATCAGGATTGCCGTCTTCGCCCGGGCATTCGGCGAAGACTTGCGGGTGTTGATCGGCGCTGAACAGCAGCGCCACCCAGCTATCGAACGGCACGTACTGGTCGAGCAGGCGCACCAGTTGCGCCCAGAAATTCGGCTTGTCCAGCGCTTCGATCAGTTGCCCGACGGCGCGGTGCCAGGTGATGTCGTCAAACGAAAGTGTCATCGATCTACCCCTATCGGGTTACCCCGGCCGCGTAATTCCCTGACCGGCTGCTTGCTGCGCATACTGGCCCACAGACAGCCACCGGGCAATCTTTCAGCGCCCGCTGCTCATTACAAGGAATGCCCATGAAAGTCGAACTCGCCCAATTGGCGGGCCGTGACAATGCCACGGCCTACAACCTCGAACGCGCACTGGCAGCGATTGCCGCGTGCGCGGCCGACACGCAATTGATCGTGTTTCCGGAAACCCACCTGATGGGCTTCCCGACGGCCGCGACTGTCGCGCAAACCGCCGAACCGCTCGACGGCCCGACCGTCAGCGCCGTGCTGGCCGCCGCGCGCGCACGCAATATTGCTGTGGTCATCGGCATGGCCGAGAACGACAACGGTCGTTTCTACAACACCACGCTGCTGATCACCCCTGAAGGCATCGCTCTGAAATACCGCAAGACCCATTTGTGGGCGTCGGATCGCGGCGTATTCGAGGCTGGCGACCGCTACGCCACGTGCGAATGGAACGGCGTGCGCGTCGGCCTGTTGATTTGCTACGACATCGAATTCCCCGAGTCGGCCCGTGCGTTGGCGCAACTCGGCGCCGAACTGTTGATCGTGACCAACGGCAACATGGACCCCTACGCGCCGACGCATCGCACCGCGATCATGGCCCGGGCGCAGGAGAATCAGGCCTTTGCGTTGATGGTCAACCGTGTCGAGGCGGGGGATGACGGTCTGGTGTTTGCCGGTGGCAGTGCCCTGGTCGATCCGCTGGGTACGTTGCTGTTCGAAGCGGGGCGTGAGGAAGGGCAGTTCAGCGTTGAGCTGGATTTCGCTCAGTTGGAGATTGCGCGCAGGGATTACCGCTATCTGGATGATCAGCGCTTGAAGTTGCCGGGGGAGGTGGTGGAGCGGAGCGATGGTGTTCGTGAATTGTTGATTCCACGCCGTTGACCGATGCCCTCACCCTGACCCTCTCCCAGAGGGAGAGGGGACTGACCGAGCTGATTGTTCGAGGTACGCCGACCTGAAATACCGAATCGTACTCAGGATTTGAAGCTGCGAGCTCAAGTCGAACTCAGGATTTGAGTCTACGAGTTCAAGTCGAACTCAGGGTTTGAAACCCATGGAGATCGGCTCCCTTTCCCCCTCTACCCCCTGGGGGAGAGGGCTGGGGTGAGGGGGAAAAGATTTCAAGTCGAACCAGGCATTCAAGCAACACCAGAACAACAAAACCAACCCGAAAACATTCGCCGAATCCGGCTCTGCCATAAATCCAATAATATTCGGAGTAAGTCGCCCATGGCTCGTTTGCAACGCACCCTTTCGTTAGGGTCGGTGGTGCTGTTCGGCATCGCCTACATGACGCCGATCATTGTCCTCGGCACCTTCGGCATCCTCGCCCAATCCACCGCCGGCATGGTGCCCGCTGCGTATCTGGCGGCGCTGGTGGCGATGTTCTTCACGGCGATGAGTTACGGGCGCATGGCCGCCGCGTTCCCGGTGGCCGGTTCCGCTTACAGCTACGTGCGCAAGGCGATCAGCCCGAAACTCGGCTTCATCGCCGGTTGGGCAGTGCTGCTCGATTACCTGTTTCTACCCATGGCGATCTGGCTGATCGGCGCGGCCTATCTGGCGTCGGCATTCCCGTCGATCCCGCAATGGATCTGGGTGCTGGCCTTCATCGGCATCACCAGCGCAATCAACATCATCGGCCTGAAACTGGCCAACGGCATCAACGCCTTGCTGATGCTGGTGCAGTTCCTTGTGCTGATCGCCTTCGTCGCGCTGTGCGTGCACTACGTCGGTGGCGATGCGAGCACGCCGTTGTGGTCGATCAAGCCGTTCTTCAATGGCGAGATGCAGATGCCACTGATCATGAGCGGTGCGGCGATCGCCTGCTATTCGTTCCTTGGCTTCGATGCGGTCAGCACCTTGACTGAAGAAACCCGCGACCCCCGCCGTACCATCCCACGGGCGATCATGTTGATCACTCTGATTGGCGGACTGATCTTCGTCGGCGTTTCATACTTCGTGCAGATCGCCCATCCGTCGTTGCAGTTCGCCAGCGTCGACTCGGCCGCCTACGAAATCGCGCGCAATATCGGTGGTGATCTGTTTGTCTCGATCTTTCTGATCGGTCTGATTGTCGGCCAGTTCGCCTCGGGGCTGTCGGCGCAGGCCAGCGGCTCGCGACTGCTGTTCGCCATGGGCCGCGACGGGGTGTTGCCGAAGTCGTTCTTCGGCACCTTGCACGCGCGCTTCGGCACACCGGTCAACAGCATCCTGCTGTGCGCCGTGGTGGCGTTGCTGGCGCTGAAACTCGACGTGACCACCTCGACCTCGTTCATCAACTTCGGCGCATTCCTGGCGTTCAGCCTGGTCAATTTGTCGGTGATCTTCCATTACTGGATCGGCGGCGAGAAAAAAGGCCCGCGCGAATTGCTGCTGTTTCTGCTCTTCCCGTTCATTGGGCTGGTCGCGGATTTGTGGCTGATGGTCAGCCTTGATCATCTGGCGGTGTATCTGGGCTTGAGCTGGCTGGCGATTGGCGTGGTGTATCTGGCGGTACTCACCGGCGGCTTCCGCCGCCAGCCGCCGGAGATGGATTTTCAGGAAACCACCTGAGACGCCATCAGGCCGCGGGCCGACTCTGGCGCATCGGCAACTCGACGCGAAAGGTCGTGCCCACGCCCGGTTCGCTGCGTACCGAAATCTCTCCGCCATGCTTTTTGACGATGCCGTAGGACAGGGACAGGCCAAGCCCCGTGCCCTGACCGACCGGTTTGGTGGTGAAGAACGGATCGAAGATTTTCTGCAGGATGTCCGGCGCAATCCCCGCGCCGGTGTCCGCGACTTCCACCCAGGCGTTATCTTGCTGTTGCCCGGTACGCAAGGTAATGGTGCCGCGCTCGGGGCCCATGGCCTGCGCCGCATTGACCACCAGGTTCATGATCACCTGATTGATTTGTGACGGCAGACACTCGATATCCGGCAGTGGCTGATACTCCTTGATCAGATCAGCCTTGTACTTCAGTTCGCTGGCGACGATGTTCAGGGTCGACTCAATGCCTTGTTGCAGATTGGCCCACTGCCATTGCTGATTGGTATCGACCCGGGAGAAATCCTTCAGGTCCTTGACGATCTGCCCGACCCGGCCGATGCCTTCCTTGGATTCGCGGATCAGCACCGGAATGTCTTCGAGGAGAAAATCCAGATCGGCGTCTTTGCGCAACTGCTCGAGCCGGGCCACGGAGTCGCTGTCTGGCGTGCGTCCAAGCATCTGGCAGGCATCGAGCAGGCTCAACAATTGTTTGAAGTAGCCGTCCAGCGTGCCGAGGTTGGAGGAGATGAAGCCGATCGGGTTATTGATTTCATGGGCCACGCCGGCCGCCATTTGGCCCAGTGAAGCGAGTTTTTCCGACTGTACCAACTGACTTTCCAGCTGTTTGCGCTCGTCGATTTCCCGTTGCAGTGCTTCGCTGGCCTGCCTGAACTGCGCGGTGCGCTGGTCGACCAGATGTTCCAGATGATGCATCTGCAATGACGCCCGCTCGGTCATCTGCCATTTGGTCAACAGCGTGTTGGCCATCTGCTGCACTTCGATGTTGTCGAACGGTTTCTTCAGAATCAGCAAGCGGTCATGCGCCTGCAGGCGGTCCAGCAGTTCATCCCAGGAATAATCCGAGTAGGCGGTGCAGACCACCACCTGCAACTGCGGATCCTTTTGCCACAGATGTTCAATGGTTTTCGCGCCATCCCAGCCATCGGGCATGCGCATGTCGACGAAGGCCAATGCGTAGGGGCGTTGTTCCGCCAGGGCCTGCACCAGTTTGCCCAGGCCTTCTTCGCCGCCGTAGGCCGAGTCCAGCTCGAAGGGCGGGCGTTCAGGGCGAACCTGAGCGCCAAACAATGCCGCTTCCATCTCGTCCAGTTCCACTGACTGCGCCGCTGGCGGCGCGAGGATCTTGCGAAAGTCTTCATGGATCGACGGCATGTCGTCGATCAGCAGAATGCGGCGGTTGGACAGTTCGCTCATGCGTTCTCCGTGACGCTGATCAGGGGGATCTGCAAGGTGAACAAGGCACCCTTGCCCGGTCCGTCGCTGTGCGCGGTAAGGTGCCCGTTCATCTCGATGGCGGCCAGGGCGCAACTGTGCAGACCGAAGCCGTGGCCTTCCTTGCGGGTGGTGAAACCGTGGGCAAAGATCCGCGTCATGTTTTCCGGCGCGATACCTTCGCCGTCGTCCTTGACGCTGATTTCAAGGAAGTTGTCATCGACGATCCTGACCGCCAGGGTCATGGTGCGGGGACGGTTGCTGAGGTCGGACATGGCGTACTTGGCGTTGCTGATCAGGTTGATCAGGATCAGCAACAAGCGGTGTTTGTCGCCCATCACCTGCGGCACCTCGGCGTATTCCCTGACCACGGTGACGTGGTGCCGGGTCAGCGCCCCGGCGTTCATGCGCAACGCGTCTTCCAGTAACTCGTTGATGAACAGTGGCTCGGTCATGCTGTTGGCGCCGGCATAGGATTGCTGGGTGGCGACGATGTCCTTGATGTGATCGACGCTTTTATTCATCTGGTTCAATTCGTCGACCATTTCCTGTTGTTCCAGGGCAATGGCACCCACCAACTGGTTGAGGTAACCGGGGAGCAATTTGCCCTTGGCGTCTTCGCTGAGGAAGGCGCCGAGGTCATGCGGATGCTCGTTGATCAGTTGCATGGCCTTGCCCAGGCCCTGCGCCTTGCTGCTGCGCAGCTTGCGCGTGATCAGGTCGCTGGAGATGTTCACGCTGTTGAGGACGTTGCCGACGTTGTGCAGCACATTGGTGGCGATTTCCGCCATGCCGGCCTGACGGGCTGCGTCGAGCAGTTCACTCTGCGCATCCCTGAGTTCCCGGGTGCGCTCTTCGACCCGTTGTTCCAGCGCATCGTTGGCCGTTTGCAGGGCGCTGTTGACCCGGTTGATTTCGGCGAAGCTGCCGATCAGGCGGATGGCCAGCCACACCAGCGACAACATCAACAGCACTGAAAACAGCAACAAATAGAAGTGGTATTGCCGGTCGACCTGATCGGCGCGCTGCTGATCGCGATCGAGCATGGTGGTAATGGTGTCCAGACTGTCGGCCACGGGAATCCTTTCGATGTTGGCGAGCAACTGATTGACCAGCGGCTGCTCGCGGGCAATCAGCGAGATATGGCTGCTCATGACTTTGATCGGGATTTCGAACGCCGATGGCAGGCGTTGCGCGTTCACCTTCAGTTTGCTCAGGCCGAGTTCGATGTCGGCGGCCCGGTCGTCGGAGGTGACCTGAGCGAACTCCAGGGCGCTGAGCAGCAAGTCGTAGGTATCGGTGGTGATGTTTTGCAGCTGCAATTTATCGAAGTCCGACAGATTGCCCAGTTGCTGCTGGATGTCGTCTTCAGCGGTGGGCAAAAAGGCCAGGGAGTTGCGCAGCAGCGCGTTGTGCGATTTGAACTGTTCGACCAGACGGGTCTTTTCCTGCATCGCCTGCCGGAAGCTCTCGTGAGCTTCGTTCCATTGCGCCGAGTCTTTGCGCCCGTGTCCGGACTCTATCGCGTCGAAGCGCGCCCAGAGCCGGTTCATTTCGTTCATCGGCGACACCAGCGGATCGTAGTTGTGGGTCAGTGCCACCCGGGCCTTGAGGATCTCGTTTTCCCACTGTGAATTCTGCTGTTTGATCTGCCGGATCAAGTCCCGGGATTCGGTGTAGGTCATGGTCTGGTTGGAACTGGACTTGAAGTACAGGAACAGCAGAATCGAGGCCAGCCCCAGGGCGACCAGCGTGAGCAGCAACAGACTGCGCCGACGGGAGATGTTAATCATGGCGTACCGCCCGTTGGCCGGTGAGGGTGGTGAGAAACAGAATGATCAGTCGTTTGTCCTCTGCACTCGGCATGCGCCCCAACTGGTACTGGAACATCACGTCTACCGCCCGTTCCAGGGTGGGCGCCGAACCGTCGTGAAAGTACGGTGCGGTGATCGCGACATTGCGCAGGCTCGGCACCTTGAACACGGCCCGGTCCGCTTCGTCACCGGTGACATTGAAGCGACCCTGATCGGCCAGGGTCGGGTTGCCGCGATCGGCAATGTAATCGCCGAACACGCCGAATTTCTGGAACATGTTGCCGCCGATGTTCACCCCTTGATGGCAGGCAATGCAGCCGTATTCCTTGAAGCGCTGGTAACCGTACTTTTCCTCCAGGGTGAGGATGTCGGTGTTGCCCAGCAGGTATTGATCGAAACGTGAACCGGGCGTCAGCAGGGTACGTTCGAAGCTGGCCAGCGCCTGCTGGACATTGGCCCTGGTCACACCGTCCGGGAAGATGGCGGCGAAGTCGCGGTGATAGTCGGGGTTTTGGCCAAGCCGCTCGATGACCGTGTTCCAGTCGCTGCCCATTTCATGAGGACTGGTGATAACGACGTTGCTTTGTTCCTCCAGCGTTTCGAAGCGGCCATCCCAGAACTGGCGAAAGTTGAGGGCAGCGTTGAACACGGTCGGCGTGTTGAAGGCCACCGGTTTGCCGTCGAAGCCAAGGGACAAGGCTCGACTGTCGGCACCGTTGTTGTCCAGTTGGTGACAGCTGGCGCAGGACAGCGTGTTGTTGATCGATAACTGCGGCTCGTGGAATAACCGCCGACCGAGTTCCACGTGCCGGGCATCCTGCTGCGGCGCCTCGGGCAACGGTTTGAGCGGTTCGTCCAGCGGCTCGGCGCGGGTCCCGGCACACAGTCCGCACAGCAGCAGCGCCATGGCGTGGTGGAAAAGCTTCATTGGCAATCGTCTCCCTGACTCAAGGCCGGTTTCACAGTGTGGGTCCGATCGTCCACGGCGCGGGCTCCGTACCGGCCAGCAACCGCGCAAATGCGTCTGCGGGCAGGGCTTCGCTGAAAAAGTAGCCCTGGCCTTCTTCGCAGTGATGGGCCTTGAGAAAGGCCAGTTGTTCAGCGGTTTCGATGCCCTCGGCGATGACGTCCAGCGCCAGGCTCTTGCCCAGGTTGATGATCGCGCTCACCAGCGCAGCATCGCTGCGGTCGTTGCACAGGTTGCGAATGAACGATTGATCGATCTTCAGCACATCGATGGGAAAGCGCCTCAAATAACTCAGGCTGGAATAGCCGGTGCCAAAATCGTCGATGGCCAGACGCGTGCCCAGCGCCTTGAGGCGATTGAGCGCCATCATCGTCGCCTCGACATTTTGCATCAGGACGCCTTCGGTGATTTCCAGCTCCAGCCATTCGGGGGCCAGACCTGTCTGTTCCAGTGCGCGCTCAATGCCGGCGACGAAGTCACGCTGGCGAAAATCGATCGGCGAGGTGTTGACCGACATGCGGATCGGCGGCAGTCCGGCCAGTTGCCAGACGCGGGTCTGCCGACAGGCCTCAGCCAATACCCATTTGCTCAACGGCACGATCAGACCACTGTCCTCGGCCACCGGGATGAAGTCCGATGGATAGACCCAGCCATGCCCCGGTTTCTGCCAGCGCACCAGCGCTTCGGCACCCACCACTTTGGCGGTGCGCAGGTCGATTTTCGGCTGATAGTGCACAACGAATTCGTGATTCTGCAGGGCGCGACGAATACCTGACTCGATGCCGTGCTGTTCCCGCGCGAGCTGGTTCATCGCCTCGATAAAGAAACCAATGTTGTCGGGCCCCTGTTCCTTGACGTTGCGCATCGCAGTTTCGGCTTTCTTGATCAGCTCGGTGGCTTCGAGGCCGTCATCGGGGTAGACGCTGATGCCCAGGCTGGCGGTAACGCTGACGTCATGGCCGGCAATCGTCTGCGGCTGGCGAATGGCGGCGAGGAGTTTTGCCGCGACGCCGTGGGTTTGCTGAGGATGGTGGATGTCGCCGAGGATCACCACGAACTCATCGGAGCCGTAGCGAAACACCGAGTCCGAATCACGCACGCAGGACAACAGTTGCCGGGCGGTGCGCTTGAGCATCTCGTCGCCCGCCGGATGGCCCAGTGCATTGTTGATGCGCTTGAAGCGATCCAGACCGAGAAACATCACTACCAGTTGTTTGTCATGCCGGCGGCACACCGCCATGGCCTGACTCAGGCGGTCACCGAGCAGGGTGCTGTTGGGCAGTTCCGTGAGGCTGTCGTATTGCAGCAGGTGCGAAACCTTGAGCAGTTCGTGAACCCGCGCCTCGATGGTCCGCTCGAGGCTGAGCATCTTCAACGCTGCGTCCTGGGCCAGTTGCCATTTCCAGGTCAGGGCATTGGCCATCTGACGGATTTCCAGACTGTCGAACGGCTTTTTCAGGATCAGCAACTGGTCGCCGAATTCCAGCCGTTCGGCCATCGCCTCCCAGCTGTAATCGCTGTACGCCGTGCACAAGGCGATTTGCAGGTTCGGATCGACCTGCCACAGTTGCTCGATGGTTTCCAGGCCATCCCAACCGGGCGGCATGCGCATGTCGATAAAGGCGAGGGCATAGGGCGCGCCACTGGCGAGCGCCCGTTTGACCAACGCCAGCGCTTCCTGGCCCTGATAAGCGGAGTCGAGCTGGTAGTTCAGGTGCGGCGCCTGGTGGGTGCCGAACAGCGCCTGTTCCAGCTGTTGCAGATCGCCGGTGTCCGCAACCTGTGGCGCGAGGATCTTGCGAAAGTCCTCATGGATCGCCGGCGTGTCGTCGATGATCAGAATGCGCCGGTTGGTCTGGGGGAAAGGCGTTTTCATGCCTCGTCCTGCTTGGGCGCCAGACGGCAACTGTCCTTGAGCAAATGCCCGGCCTGCTCGGCGCTGACCGCGGTGCTGAAGTAGCGGCCCCGGGCGCTGGGCAGCGGGGCTGTGGCGGATGACGCGCGTGGCAGGTCAGGCGACGGTTGGCCTTCAGCGATAATGCCGATGTCCAGGTCCCGGGCGAAGTTGACGATGGCACGCAGGGCGTTGGCGCCGGCCGCATCGTGGCTGGCACTGTCAACGAAACTCTGGGCGAGTTTGAGGTGATTGACCCGGTAGGTCTTGAGGTAGTCGAACGAGGAGTATTCGGTGCCGAAGTCATCGATGGCGATGGTCACGCCCAGTTCACGCAGGCGTGGCAACGCATCGTTGCGCGTCCATTTGGTTTGGGCCAGCGTGGCCTCGGTGACATCAAAGCGCAGATCCCACGGAGCGAGTTCCCAGCGGGCGGTGGTGCGCAGCACGTCGTAGATCAGCTCCGGACCACTCTTGAGTTGCGCCAGTGACAGTTTGATTGCCATCACCGGCGGTGCGACCCCTTCATTACGCCACCGATGCATCTGCTGGCAGGCGTGATCCAGCACCCAGCGCCCGAGCGGAATGATCGCGCCGGTTTTCTCCGCGATCGGCACGAAGTCGGATGCCGGCAGCAGACCGAGACGTGGATGCTGCCAAAGAATCTGCGCCTCCATGCCCAGAATCGTGCCAGTGTGCAGGTCAACTTCCGGCGCATAACGCAACATCAGTTCGTGGCTCTCAAGGGCCGTCATCAATTCGCTGATCAGGGTCATGCGTTCGGCCACTTCCCGAGAAATTTCCTCGGAGTGGAAGTGATACTGGTTGCGGCCCATTTCCTTGGCGCGGTACAGCGCCATATCGGCCTGCCCGAGGAGGCTGTCGGCATCGAGGCTGAGATCGCTGTAACTGCTGATGCCGATGCTCACCGAGATATGCAGCGCGTTGCCGGCCAACTGGTACGGCGCCAGCAGCGTGTCGCGGATATTGGCCGCCATCGCGGCGGATTGGGTCGGGTCACTGACGTCCAGTTGCAGGATTGCGAATTCGTCACCCCCCAGACGCGCCACCACGTCGTTTTCCCGCACGCCGGACTTGATGCGCCGGGCGACTTCCTGCAACAGCAGATCGCCCACCGGATGGCCCAAGGTGTCATTGATCCGCTTGAAGTGGTCCAGATCCAGATAGAACACCGCAAACGGCATGGCGCCGCGTCGCGCCGCCGCGAACGCCTGATGCAGGCGTTCGATCAGTGTGGCGCGATTGGCCAGCCCCGTCAGGCCATCGGAGCGGGCGAGCAAGGCCAGTTTGTCCTCGGCCTGGCGACGCTCGGTGATGTCGAGGATGATGCCTTCGACCTCCAGCAGTCGGCCGTCATGATCGCGCACCGGGATGTAGCGGTTCTCCACCCAGCGCCAGGTGCCCTGGCCGGTGCGCATGCGAAATTCGATGGAAGCGCCCGATGCATGCCGATCCAGCACGCGGGCCATGGCCGCATCGACACAGGCGTGATCGTCCGGATGAATCAGTACCTGCGCCCAGTCGGGCGAACCGACCAGATCGGCAGCGACATGGCCGTAACGGGTGATGTTGTGGGAGATGTACATCAGGGAAAAGGAGGGATCACCGCGCAAGCGGTACAGGATGGTCGGGCTGTTCTGCACAATGATGTTGGCGTCGGACAGCTCGCGGGTGCGCTCCTGCACTGCATTTTCCAGCAGGTTCATCTTCAGGTCGGCGTCTTCGGTCATTTGCCATTTGACCGTGAGGGCGCTGGCCATCTGCCGGATCTCGATGGCGTCGAAGGGTTTTTTCAGAATCAGCAAGCGGTCAGTCAGCGCCAGACGCCGGTCGATGTCTTCCCAGGAATAATCGGAATAGGCCGTGCACAGCGCGACTTGCAACTTGGGGTCGGCTTGCCACAGCCGCTCGATGGTTTCCAGGCCATCCCAGCCCGGTGGCATGCGCATGTCGATGAATGCCATGGCGTAAGGGCGGTTTTCTGCCAGCGCGGCTTCGAGTTTGTCGAGCGCTTCGCGGCCCTGGAAGGCCGAATCGAGTTCGAAATGCTGGGATGGCCTGACCGACGGGGTGCCGAACAACAGATTCTCGGTTTCACCCAGACCCTCGTCGCTCGGGATGACCGGGCTGAGAATCTTGGCAAAATCGCCATGAATCGCCGGATTGTCGTCGACGATCAGCACACGACGATTGATGTGCGCGGTTGGCGGGTTCATGTCGTGCCTGCCACGGGGAGGCATGCGGTTGTCATCCTGGGCATCCTTATCCTTCGCCATTGCCAGTTCCAGAGCCGCTGGAGTGCTGCGTTGTACTCAGCATAGTCGGCTCCTCGGTACTGCGCTTTCAGGCCTTTACGAAGATTTGCGTGAAGGCCGGCAAAAATCATCTAGCCTTGGACGCAGGCGCGCACCCGCCAGGTGTCTGGTCGGTGTGCCGTTAACCCTGTTTTCGCTTGAGGCCATGCCATGGAAGAGCAATCCGCCCCGATGCCGACGCATCGACCCACGGTGCTGCTGGTCGATGACGAAGAGTCGATCCTCAATAGCCTGCGCCGCCTGTTACGCGGCCAGCCCTGCGAGGTGCTGCTGGCCACCAGCGGTGCCCAGGCGCTGGAGATCCTCGCGCAGCAGCCGGTAAACCTGGTGATGAGCGATGCGCGCATGCCGGGCATGGACGGGGCGTCGTTACTGGCGCATGTCCGTGAACGTTATCCGGCGACTGCGCGGATCATGCTTACCGGCTATGCCGACCCGGCGGCGATCATCAAAGCCATCAATGACGGGCAGATTCACCGTTACATCAGCAAACCGTGGAATGACGAAGAGCTGCTGCTGATCCTGCGCCAGTCCCTCGAACACCAGCATTCCGAGCAGGAGCGCCAGCGGCTGGAGCGCTTGACCCGGGTGCAGAACGACCAGCTCAAATTGCTCAACAGTACGTTGGAAAAGCATGTTGCGGCGCGCACCGCCGAACTGCAGCAGACCGCCGACATGCTCGATCTGGCGTACGAAGAACTCAAACACAGCTATGTCACCGGTACCGAAGTGTTTTCGTTGCTGGCCAATCTGCGCTTGCCACCGGCCAAGCAGACCAACCGGCAGATCATCGAACTGGTGCGCAGCTACTGCAAACAACACGGCCTGGACGAGGCCACCAGCCGTGATCTGACCATGGCTGCGGCGCTGTACAACATCGGCAAGCTGAGCTGGACCGACGCGATGATGACCAC
The DNA here is from genome assembly GCF_949768005.1 of Pseudomonas sp. IT-347P. Taxonomy (NCBI): domain Bacteria; kingdom Pseudomonadati; phylum Pseudomonadota; class Gammaproteobacteria; order Pseudomonadales; family Pseudomonadaceae; genus Pseudomonas; species Pseudomonas sp. IT-347P. Next base: position 110,657 of record NZ_CATKPQ010000060.1, on the reverse strand, counting down.
GCCCTCGGATCTGCTGCGCCATACCGAACGCGAGCGCTATCGCAGTTATCCGAAGCAGAGCGAATCGTTGCTCATGACGCTCGACCCGATGAAAGATGCGGCGCGTCTGATCCTGCACCACCAGGAGCGCTGGGATGGCAGCGGGTTTCCCGACCGGCTCAAGGGCGAGAGCATTCCGTTCGGTTCACGCCTGTTGAAACTGGCGGTGGATTTCGTCGAGTTGCAGCGGGGTCTGATCCTCGAACGGCAGATGAACAGCGACGAAGCACTGCTGTACCTGCGCCAGTACGCCGGGCGTTTGTACGACCCTGATCTGGTTGAAGACTTCATTCAGGTGTGTGCAGCGTTCCTTCGCGACGTGACGCTGGCCGACCCGTCAGTCAAGGTGCTGTCCACCCGGGATCTGGCGGCGGGGATGATTCTGGCGCGCAATCTCAATGCCGATAACGGCATGCTGCTGCTCAACGCCGGCAAAGTGCTCAGCGCGCTGCTGGTGGAGAAGCTGATCGCTTTCGAAGCCATGGAGGGCGCCAAGTACACGATTTTCGTCAAGGTGCCGGAAGACGTTGAAGCCACGCTCAAGGCGCTGGGGGAATGATTGGCGAGGTGACGACAGAGGCGCGGGCATGGGATCCTTGTGGTTTTCCAAGGCTGATGGCTGCCCCATGACTTTTGCATCTGTTGCTCCGACACACCTCATCCGTATCGCCGCCGCGCTGTTGCTCAATCCCGCAGGCCAGACCCTGCTGGTGCGCAAGCGCGGCACCGCGGCGTTCATGCAACCGGGTGGCAAGATCGAGGCGCATGAGTTGCCGGTGCATGCGCTGGCCCGCGAGCTGGAAGAGGAGCTGGGTCTGCAGATCGATCCGGCGCAGGCAGCTTTTCTCGGCCAGTTCTCGGCGCCGGCCGCCAACGAGCCGGGGTTTGTCGTTCAGGCCGAAATCTTTCAGCTGACCATCAACGCCGACGTCACGCCGGCGGCGGAAATCGAAGAAGTGCTCTGGATCGATCCGGCCACTGATCCTGCTGTCGTTCTGGCGCCATTGACACGCGACCTGATCCTGCCGTTTTATCGCAATTCGGTGAGCGCAATCGCCTGATCATCCACGCAAGGGACTTGGCCATGATCCCGCTACACGACCTGCTGATTTTTGCCGCTGCTGCATTGCTGATGGTGCTGACGCCCGGGCCGAACATGATCTATCTGATCTCGCGTTCGATCTGTCAGGGACGCAAGGCCGGAGTCACGTCGTTGCTCGGTGTGGTGGCGGGGTTCTTTGTGCATTTGTTTGCGGCGGCGGCCGGTCTGACGGCAGTGTTCCTCGCGGTGCCGATGGCCTATGAAATGTTGAAGTGGGCCGGCGCGCTGTACTTGCTGTGGCTGGCCTGGCAGGCGGTGAAACCCGGGGCGCGCTCGCCATTCGAGGCGCAGCAGTTGCCGGCGGATTCGTCGCGCAGACTGATCACCATGGGCTTTCTCACCAGCGCACTGAACCCGAAAATTGCCGTGTTCTACCTCTCGGTGTTTCCGCAGTTCATCAGCCCTGAACACGGTTCGGTGTTCACTCAGAGCATTATTCTCGGCCTGACCCAGATCAGCGTCAGTTTTTGCGTCAATTTGCTGATCGCGTTGTTCGCGGCGGGCATCGCCTCCTGGTTTGTGCGTAACCCGACCTGGCTGGCGCTGCAGCGTTATTTCATGGGCTTCGTGCTCGGCGGTCTGGCAGTGCGGCTGGTGCTCGAGCAACGCAGGACGGCGTGAGCATGTGGATCGAACGGCTGGACGCCAGCCATGCTTTGGCTTACCGCGAACTGATGCTCGAAGCCTATGACCGTCATCCGCAGGCCTTCACCTCCAGCGTCCGCGAGCGCGCGGTGATGCCATTGAGCTGGTGGGAAGGGCGCCTGACCAGCAAGCTCGACGTGGTGCTTGGCGCGTTTGAAGCAGGCACGTTGGCCGGCATCGTCGGCCTGGCCTTTGAACCGCGCGAGAAGGCTCGCCATAAGGCGACCCTGTTCGGCATGTACGTCTCGGCGGAATTTCGCCAGCACGGCCTGGGCCATGAACTGGTGCAAGCGGCCATTGCGCAAGCGCAAAACCACCCGGCACTGAAACTGCTCCAGCTCACCGTTACCGCCGGCAATGACGCCGCGTTCAATCTCTACCAGCGTTGCGGCTTCATCCAGTTCGGCCTTGAACCCTTGGCAGTGCGGGTGGGCGAAGACTACTTCGACAAGATCCACATGTGGCGACAGCTCTGACACCACACGATTTCCCTGTAGGAGCGAGCAGGCTCACTCCTACAATTAATCAGCGCACTGCGCTGACGCCGTCGAGGGTCGAGAAGGACGTGTCTTTGGCCGTCAGCAGAAAATCCCGCATGTACGGGGCATCGAGCATGTCGGTGCGAATCGCCGCGTACAACGTCGCGAACAGGCCTTTTTCCCCCAGCCGCTTGCCCTTCACGTAGCCGCGCGAGCTGTACTCGTGCAGCGCCCAGTGCGGCATGCCGCAGACGCCACGACCACTGGCGACCAGTTGCATCATCATCACTGTCAGCTCTGAAGTGCGCACCTGCGCCGGTTCAATGTCGGCCGGTTCCAGGAAGCGCGTGAAGATATCCAGGCGATCACGCTCCACAGGGTAGGTGATCAGGGTTTCACTCAGCAGGTCTTCGGGGACGATGTACGCCTTGCTCGCCAGCGCATGCTGGTTGGCTACCGCCAGCATGGCTTCGTAAGTGAACAGCGGCACGTAGGTAATGCCGGCGATTTCCAGCGGGTCCGAGGTCACCACCAGGTCCAGATCGCCACGGGCCAGGGCCGGCAGCGGAGCGAAGGCGAAGCCCGAGGCGAGGTCGAGTTCGACTTCCGGCCAGGCATCGCGGAACTGGTCGATGGTCGGCATCAGCCACTGGAAGCAACTGTGACATTCGATGGCCATGTGCAGACGCCCGGCGGTGCCGCCAGCCAATCGGCCGATGTCCCGTTCGGCTGCGCGCAACAGCGGCAAGGTTGCGTCGGCCAGTTGCAGCAGGCGCAAACCGGCGCTGGTGAACCGCACCGGTTTGGTCTTGCGCACGAACAAGGCCATGCCCAGGCGTTCCTCGAGTTCCTTGAACTGGTGGGACAGCGCCGATTGGGTCAGGTGCAGACGATCGGCGGCATCTACCAGGCTGTCGGCTTCGCGCAACGCGTGCAGGGTTTTCAGGTGACGGACTTCAAGCACTGGCTGGCTCCATGAGGAAAACTCGTGACGATTGCAAAGGCGTTGAGTTTGTCTCATGTTGACGTGGCTTGTCGACATCCTCGGACAGCAGGCCCGCGTCCTGCCGAACGCGGGCCTGCTTCGTGCATCAGAGCACATCCTCGAAATGCGCGAGTACGGTCGACTGTCTGCCAATGTCCGCATAGGGCAGGTCGGCGTTTTGTGCATGGGTCACGAAGCGGTGCTGGGGCAGCTTCAGGTGGGCTTTCTCAAAAGACCTCAACGCTGGCTGTGCGTTGCGGTAGTGAAAGTGGGCGTACCACAACAACTCGTCAGGCTCGAGGGTCACGTTCCATATTTCATATTCCTGCAGGTAATCGTGGCGGCCATTGCGGATGCCCAGGTGCTTTATCGGTTGGGCTCGACGGATATCTACAGCTGCCTGTTGAATCAGGTCATCGAGCATGCCGTCGGTAGGTTTCTGGCTGGTCAGCGACTGGCGGGTGCGCAGAGCCCGACCTGTAACCCGCAATTCGGCGGCCTTGTTGCGCAGCCGGGCAATGATCGCGTGGTCCGCATTCACGGTGGCGATCAGGTCGGCGCGGGTGGTGAGCTCGGTTGCCTCGCTGTCCATCATGTGTTGCAGATCCACCGGCAGCATGTCCTGATCGGCGTAGCCCTGAATACGGGTAAGGTAATCTGGCTGAGCGTCCAGTCGCCTCTGTGCATCGGCCAGCAAGTCGGCAGGTTTCAGTTGTGAGCTGGCGAGCGTATCGGTGTTGCGCGGGTTAGTCAGACTGAAGCGGTTGTCGGCGCCCTGTTCCCAGATCTCCTCGTAGCCGCCCCGCCCGGTCATGACGTATTGGTGCCGTTGCGTGGTCGGTTCCCAGCGCTCGACGCCGTATAGCAGCTGATTATCCGCCGTTGTGAACAGTCGCCGTGCGGGTTGCCCGGCCGCTACCGGCCCTGGCACCGGCGCGTTGATGATGCCCCGTTGCGCCCGTTCCGCGAGCCGTTCGATGCCGCTCATCAGCACGGGCACTTCATCCATGTGGAAGTGTTGCGGGTAGGTGCTTGTCCAACGCTTCATCTCCAGCCTGAACCGGGTACACAGGTTGAAGCAGTTCTCGAGGATATGACTGCGCTGAATCGCAGTCGCGTCGATGTCGGCCAGCGTGTATTGCATGTATAGCGTGCGGTCGATCTCGTGGCGAAGATCCCGTGCCTGGCTCAGCAGGTAATACCAGGAAACGTCGTCGTTGCCGCTGTAGCGCTGGACGATTTCCAGGCGTTGACTGGTTCTCAGGTACAACAGGTTACCGTCGCTGTGTTTAGTGGTTATCTCCTCGACCAGCTTGGTCATTTTGCTTTTGTCAGCCTGGATACTGATGCGGTTGTACCAGAGGTCGAGAGTGTTTCTGAGCACCTCTATCTGATCCAGCCTGTGCACGTAGTCGATGCGCAATCGCCGGATCTCCTCCAGCATTTCCACACGTCGTGCCAGTGCGTTTTGTGGCAGGTTGTTCAGCTTCCGACTCAGATCATCGATCCGTTTGGTGATCGGGATGACGGTGTGCGAAGCATGAAACGCCCGGCGCCAGTAACGGTCGGCCAACAACCAGGCTGCCTTGCTTTGCTTGACGATCAGGGAGCGTCTTTTGTTGCCGTGAGTGAGGGGCAGCAATTCGGTCAGTGCCTCGTAACGCCGGATCACCAACGGGATGTCACCTATGCAGGCCGCCTCGGCATCGGCCATCAGTGCTTGCAGATTCGCTTCGGGATTCGTTTGCAAGGATGCCCCACTTGCTTTGTAGGCACTGGCATAGCGATTGATCGCGATATCGCTTGCTGCGCCTCTGGCCTCGATTTGACCGGCCAATTCATTAGCCACTCTGGTCAAGTGGAGGTGCCGGCGTAATAGCGGATCAGCCCACCAGCGCGGCAACCGTTGGCGAATGGCGGGCGGCCAGAATGGGTCGACCGCATCGGCCAGATGCCCGACGATGTTTCCTCCCCCCAGCCCACCGCCTTCAAAGGTGCTGCCATGCACGCCGAACCAGGTGTCCCAGCGTCCGCTTTCATCCAGCGCCACGGGCTGTTTGTAGGTGGCCCGACGGGTGCCGCGCAAACGCCAGTTGCGTGAGTCGGTACTGCGTTCAACGGCATAGATTCGCCCTTGGCGCTCGATGAAGTCGCCGTCGGCATGCTGATAAATGCCGCGATAGATGCCGTGGGTGCCCGGGTGCAGGCCGGCCAGTGAAATCGGCTGTTCGTATTCATAACCGGCGAAGCGCGTAATCAAGTGGCGGGCCTGACGCGGTGACACCTTGTGCAGCGCGATGGTCTTGCGCAGCAGCACACGCAACTGACGTGCCCGTGCCAATGAACGGACACTGCGCTGGATCCCCGACAGGGCGAGTTCTCCGGGCAGCAAGTCCATGGCCGCGTCGACCAGCGACAACAATACCGATTCGATCTGCGCCAGTCCTTCGCCCACCTCTGCGCGCAGGAACGCGGCCACGGCCTGGTTGGCACTGGTCCAGGCATCGTAAAGGGCGATGGCGCTGCCGATGAAAGGCAGCACGCTCAGGCCCATCTTGATGTAGTTGAACAGCCGCGGGCCCTTGAGGGCATACCGCTCCATATAGAGCGCATCGTTGGAACGGGACGTGCCGCGATGGGCTTCGATCAGGCGGCCCATCTGTGCGTCGAGCTGGTGCGCAGCCAATGACGTGGTCGCCGGCCAGCGCTCACCGATGCCGATGATGGCGTCGAAACCTTTTTTCGCTGCCTCCGCCAGACGGATTTCATGGGCGCGCACTTCGCCGTGCAGGGCACGACCGGCCAGGTAGCTGGCCCACTGATCCTGCTGGCTCAGGCGGTATAGGCCCATGCGCGCGCCTTCGAGGTTGTCGTAGCGGCGCAGAAAACGTTCATCGGGGCTGTCGGGCAAATACAGCAGGGTCGTATGGCTGATCTGTTCTTCGATGAAGGTGACCCCCGACAGGGTGGCCGGACCTTCCTTGTCGGTGTCCTTGCCACCGGTGCTCAGGTAGGCCGCATGGATGACCACGCGTTTACCGTTGGCGTGCCAGGCTTCAGCGGTGTTGGCATCGACGGCGATCTTGAGGATTGCGGATTCGTCGGCGTTGATGTGCTGCTGCAGGCGGGCAAACTCTCCTTGCAGGCGGAGCAACCGTCGCCAGGGCTCGATCAGGCATTCGCGGCGATGTTCGCGGACATACACGGATTCATTCGCGGCGCCGATGTAGGTGTCGCGGATGCGCTGTTCGTAGGCGGCGGGCAGGTCCAGCGCCGGCAGGATACGCATGAGATAAGGGCGGTTGATGCCGTCCTCCAGCGTCTTGCGTTCGGCGGCGTCAGCGCTGGTGACCTTGACCTGCATGAAATTCAAACGCAGCGAAAGCGGCTCGAGCTGCATCGATGGCGTGTTGTCGACATTGAGTTGGGCCAGCTCTTCGAGCGACATGTCGCTGCGGGCATCACCGGGCACCTGGATGAGTTCATACCCGGAATGACCGGGCGCCGGTTTGTAGCGCTTGTCGATTTTGACGACGTCGGGCAGATTGAGCGTGACCGAGAAATCCCCCTTGATCGAGAAGTCGTCACGCAGGCGCTGATGCAGGTGTTTGCGGGTGAAGTCATCGCGCGGTTCCAGCGCCAGCGTCAGTTGTTCATGGCTGCGGTGCAGGGCGCGGATGAACGACTGAATCAGCTCCTTGAGTGTGCTGCGGTCGATGGCGGACAGATTGCTCAGCCAGCCCGGCAGGCGGCTGGCGAGTTCGACGCTGCGATCCTGCTCCTGCACATGGGCGAAGGCCAGAGTGCGCGCAGCATTGACGGGGATTTGCAGGGCCGCGTGAGTGTGCAGGCGCAGAGTCGCCAGCTCCCCGGCGCGTTCGGGCTGTTTGCGCAGGGCATCAGCCCGGGCCAGGAAGTCGCGGATGCGCCAGGTCAGGCTGCGCAGCACGATATCGCTATCGACGCGGGTCAGGGCCATTTTCAGTTGCGGATCGTTGTCCTGAATTTTGAACACAGACTGTTCCAGTTGCCGGCGGTCGGTGAAGCGTTGCAGGCCACCGTCGGTCCCGGGCCAGTAAAGCAGCAGGGCATCGGAGGCGCCCGGATCCAGCCGCGCCGAGGCGCTGGCGATGACAAACGGTCCTCGCAGTGTTTCGGTGTGAACCTTCGTGGTGCCGTCAGTGCTTTCAGTGAAGGACAGCGTCAGTTCCGCAGCGATAGCGTCTTCGTTCGGGCTGTTCAATGCGGCTTTGAGCTGTGCATGCTCTTCGTTGTCGAGCTGCCCCAGTTCGTTTTGCAGCCGGGCCTCGGCCAGTAAACCTTTGCGGTGCGCATCGCCAATGGCCGTCAACTGTGTGTTGTAGGTGGCATAGTCGATGGCGTGTGTTGTATCCAGCAGCGCTGTCACGGCGGACTCGCAGGCTTGTTCGGCGCTTTCCTGATCCTTGATGGCGTCTTTGCAATTTTGCAGGCGTGTACCGTCAGGGTCATTGGCCAACAACGTTTCCAGAAGGTCGCGCTGACGTTTCAGGGCCGTTTGCCGGACAGACCACGGCACGGCGGCGGACAGGCTGCCGAACAGCAGCGGCTCATCCTCGTCGATATCCAAAGGCGCGAGCACCGGCGGTGACGCGACGATGGCGGTGTTGCTGCGTTGACGATCGATAAGATCGGCCTTGGCCAAGGCCAGTGCGCCATGCTCCTTCAGCCCTGGTTTGCCATTGGAGCCGTTGCGCAATGCCAGGATCTGCGCCTGCTGGCGATCGGCGAACAGGTCGCTGGCCCCGGTGATCATCGGATCGCTGGCGCCGGTGTATTCAAAACCCAGGAAACCACTGGGCATCCCGGCCGGAACGAGTGCCTGCGCGGTCAACCAGGCCTCCATGGCACTTTTTTGCGCGAAAGCCTGAATGCCAACGGGGCGGCAGGGCAGGTACAGCATGGGACGGGCGCTGGCGGCAGCGCCGAGGTAAATGACCCAGGCACCGATCAGCTTGACCTTGCTGTGGTCCTTGAGCACCAGTGCGAGTTTCTCTGTGTGAATGACCTGATCGCCAAGCTTGAGCGTGCCGGCGGGGGGATCGATGATCAGTTGTAAGGTGTTGACCTGTTCGGCTGTCAGGCTGTTGTTCGCCATGGCCACGTGGCTGGCGGCTTCGAAATGATCGCGATACAGCTGAACAGCGCGTTCGCGGTGAGACAGTGCGGTCCCTGTCGCCCGTGCATTCCAGAACCTCTGCCAGCGGGCAAGATGCGCGTCTTCGACGTCGAGGGCCTTGAGCCGTTCGAGCAATTGCCGCGGTGTCAGGGTGGCCAGCTTGTGCCCCGCAGGCAGGCCGCTCACACGCCAGTGCTGATCAATCGTTGCCTCCAGTAGTGGTTGCTGCACAACAAAGGCGCAGGCATCGGCGAGGGTGACAAAACGGGCCGCCCGACCGTCGATGGCGGTGCCGGCCAATCCGGTTTTTTCACCGTCCACTGCCCATTGCGCGCGCAGCACCTGATTGATGGTGTCACGCATACCGGGGCTCGCCGCTACCAGCTCGCTAAGGCCCTGGGCACTTTCACGCCAGCGGACCGAGGCTTGCAGCATCAGACTGTCATGCGGGTTTTCCGGTAGAACGGAAGACGCCGGCAGCGCCGGCGCAGGTGAGTAAGGAAGCTCTGGAACAGGGTTTTCATGCATGGTGGCAAGTCTCGTAAGGGAGCGACGGTTGCGCTCCTGAACGAGTCATTTAACGGACATTGTTCCGGGCCATGGCGGTACATAGTTATCGTGCGCAACCGGCGAGGACGACCGCTCGGCACTCTTCATCAAACTGTCATGGAAGTGTGGCAGCGCGCTTGCACAAACTTCATCAGACTCGCGCTCTACTGGGGTTCTGCGTTCGGTGTTTTTCATGTTCAAGGGATGTTTATCAATCGCGGCCGTGCTGGCCGCGTTTTTGTTCGGCCCGGCGGCTTCGGCGGCCGCGCGTTGCGACGTCAACGTGGCGACCGAGAGGGTTGATCTGCAACAGGTCAGCATTGCCTATCAAAGCATCGGTCGTGCTCAGGATCCGGCCCTGTTGCTGGTGATGGGCCTGGGTGGACAGTTGATTCACTGGCCGGACGAAGTGGTGGTTGCGCTGTGTGAGCAGGGTTTTCGGGTGATTCGCTATGACAACCGCGACGTCGGTCTGTCGACCTGGCGGCAGACACCGGTAGAGGCCAACCTGACGTTTGAAGTGCTGCGCTACAAGCTCGGGCTGCCCGTCTCGGCACCGTATAGCCTTACCGATATGGCCGACGATGCGCTGGGCTTGATGGATGCGCTGCACGTCGAGCAATTTCATGTGCTGGGCGCGAGCATGGGCGGGATGATCGCTCAGCATATGGCGGCGATGGCCCCCCAGCGGATCGAGAGCCTGACGCTGATCATGACCACTTCGGGCGCCGAAGGCCTGCCGGCACCGAGTGCGGCGCTGGTGCAATTGCTGTCGCGGCGCGGTGCCCCCAATCGCCAGATCGCGCTGGAACAGCAGGCGGATTTGCTGGCTGCGTTGGGCAGTCCGGCGGTCAGCGATGATCGCCAGGCGCTGTTGCAGCAGGCGGCCGCATCGTATGACCGGGCGTTCAACCCCGAAGGCGTGAAACGCCAGATCATGGCCATTCTCGCCGAGCCGAGCCGTGTGGCCTTGCTCAATCAACTGCGGGTGCCGACGCTGGTGGTGCATGGCACGGCGGATCCGTTGTTGCCGGTGATGCACGGGGTCCATCTGGCGGCGCATATTCGCGGCAGTCAGTTGAAGCTGATTCCGGGGCTGGCGCACCGCTTTCAAGAGGCGTTCAAGGAACCGCTGCTGGCGGCGGTGCTGCCGTATTTGCAGGCGCAGCGTGAAGACACCTCGCACTGGGCGCAGATTGAGCCGGTGGTGGGCGGGAATCTGTTGTAACCAAAAGTGGGCGGTGTGGGTTATGGCCCCTTCGCGAGCAAGCTCGCTCCCACATTTGGAATGCGTACCCCTGTGGGAGCGAGCTTGCTCGCGAAGGGGGCGTGCCCGGGTGTATCGTGCAAACTTTCCCGCACGATTTCCCCTGCGAGGTGTGTGATGAGTTCTGCCTTGAAAATCGATTTTGTCAGCGACGTCTCTTGCCCCTGGTGTGTCGTCGGTTTGCGTGGCCTGTTGCAGGCACTGGAGATCCTGCGCAACGAAGTGCAGGCCCAGATTCGTTTTCAGCCGTTCGAACTGAATCCGAAAATGCCCGCCGAGGGACAGAACATCGCCGAGCATATTCACCAGAAATACGGCTCGACGCCGGAGCAATCGCAGAAAAATCGCGAAGCCATTCGTGCCCGTGGCGCTGAACTCGGATTTGCCTTTCGCACTGACGGCAACAGCCGTATCTACAACACTTTCGATGCGCACCGCTTGCTGTATTGGGCCGGGCTGGAAGGTGGGCAGCTGCTTTTGAAAGAGGCGCTGTTCAAGGCGTATTTCAGCGATGGCGGCAATCCCTCGGATCATCGGCAACTGGTGCAGATTGCTGAAAGTGTCGGGCTGGATCGTCAGCGTGCCGAGGCGATTCTGGCGTCCGACGAGTTTGCCGATGAGGTCCGCGAAGAAGAGCAGGCGTGGTTGCAGCGTGGGGTGAGTTCGGTGCCGACCGTGGTGTTCAATGGTCAGTACGCGGTGACGGGCGGGCAGCCGGTGGAGACGTTTGTCGGGGCGATCCGGCAGATCATGGCCGAGTCCAAGGGCGGCACTGTCAACTGAAAAGAGTCCCTCACCCTAACCCTCTCCCGGAGGGAGAGGGGACTGATTGGGGGATGCTGGAGTGATGCGCCGACCTGAACGTGCTTCGCTGAATCCATAATCGACTGGATTTTTCAGGTCGATGTAACTCGAACGACACCTCGGTCGGCCCCCTCTCCCTCTGGGAGAGGGCTGGGGTGAGGGTCAGCTGTGCAGCCGAACCCAAACCGTCACCAACACGGTTGCTGCCATCAACCAAGCCACCGCCGCCACCGCCAACGAAGCCTCCAGTCGCATCCGATCCACCATCACATACAACGTCGCCAGATACACAAAGTACGGAATGATCGACCACATGCCGAACACGATCGTGGTTTTCAGATCATCAACCGAACGCCCCTTGCCGACGATGTAATGCGCAATCAGCGCAAACGTCGGGAATAAAGGGACCAGCCCGGCGATGTAATAGTTTCTGGTCTTCGACAGCGCCGCGAGAATCAGCACCACCGCGGCGCCGATAGCGGCCTTCAGAATGAGGTCCATCAGTGGCTCAACCCGTATTTTTTGACTTTGTCGAACAAGGTGGTCTTGGCCATGCCCAGTTCCAGACTGGCCTGAGTCAGGTTACCGCCGCTGCGTTGCAGGGCGTCGCTGAGCAGGTTGCGCTCGAACGCTTCCACCGCTTCGGCGAACGCCAGGCCTTGCCCGCCGCTGCTGGCACCGGACTTTTTGAACGCCGGCAAACCGAGGGCGAAGCGCTCGGCGACGTTGCGCAGTTCGCGCACATTGCCCGGCCAGTCGTGGCTCATCAGGTTCGACAGGGTCTGGTTGTCCAGCTCCGGCAGCGCACGGTCGAAACGCAGTGCCGACTGCTGGGTGAAATGCTCGAACAGTTGCAGGATGTCTTCGCGGCGTTCGCGCAGTGGCGGCAATTCCAGGGTCACCACGTTGAGGCGGTAATACAAGTCGCTGCGAAACTCGCCAGCCTTGCTCGCTTCGTCGAGGTCGGATTTGGTCGCCGCAATCACCCGGCAATCCACCGCCACGCTCTGGTTTGAGCCGAGGCGTTCGAGGGTGCGTTCCTGCAACACGCGCAGCAGCTTGATCTGCAACGGCAGCGGCATGCTTTCCACTTCGTCGAGGAACAGCGTGCCACCGTCGGCATGTTCGATTTTGCCGATACGCCGCTTACCGGCACCGGTGAAGGCGTTGGCCTCGTGGCCGAAAATCTCGCTTTCGAAGAGGTTTTCCGGCAGACCGCCACAGTTCAGCGCAACAAATTGCTTGCTGTGACGGCGACTGAAGTCGTGCAGGCAACGGGCAACCAGTTCCTTGCCGGTGCCGGTCTCACCTTCGATCAGCACGTTGGCCGAGGTGTCGGCGACGTTGGCGATCAGTTCACGCAGGTTCTGCATCGCCGGCGAGCGGCCGATGATCCGCCCTTCGAGGGAATCGCGCTCGGCCAGTTGCCGACGCAGCGAAGAGACCTCGCGGGCAAGGCTGCGTTGCTCCAGCGCACGCCGCGCGACATCGACCAGACGCTCCGGCGAGAACGGTTTTTCCATGAAGTCATAGGCGCCTTTCTGCATCGCGCCGACGGCCATGGAAATGTCGCCGTGGCCGGTGATCAGCACCACCGGCAGGCTGCGATCGCGTTGCTTGAGGCGGGTCAACAGTTCCAGGCCATCGATGCCCGGCAGGCGGATGTCGCTGATGACAATGCCGGCAAAGTTGTCGCCGACCCGCTCCAGCGCTTCTTCGGCACTGCCGACGCCGACGCAGGGAATGTCTTCCAGGGTCAGCGCCTGTTGGCAACCGAGCAGCACATGGGGGTCGTCTTCGACGATCAGCACACTAAGGTCGTGGTTCATATTGGCTCGGCAGGAGTGGGGCTTACCAACGGTAAACTGAGGACGAAGGTGGTGCCACCGCTGGCCGGGTGTTCAACACCCAGATGCCCGCCGGTGGCGGCCGCGAGGCTGGCGGAAAGGGTCAGACCAAGGCCCAGGCCCTGGTCGCCGGGTTTGGTGGTGAAGAACGGTTCGAACAGATGCTTGCGCGCTTCGGCGTCGATGCCGTGGCCATTATCACGCACGCGCAGACGATATTTGCCGTTGAACTCTTCGCCCTCCAGCCACAGCTCGGGCAGGGGTTGCGCCTGCATGGCGTCGAGGGCGTTGCCGATCAGGTTGACCAGGATCTGCTCGAGGCGGGTCTGGTCGATCTGCACCTGCACGTCGATAAACTGCCGGTGGATGTGCAGCGCCGAACTTTCCAGGCGCGCACCGAGCAATTGCAGCGCCGCTTCCACGGCTTTGCCAAGGCTCGCCTGGCCTTGATTGTCACCGCGTCGGGCGAATGAACGCAGGCTGGCGGTGATCCGGCCCATGCGGTCGATCAGTTCGTTGATGGTCTTCAGGTTAGTGCTGGCAATATCCAGCTGACCGCGTTCGAGAAAGCGTACGGTGTTGCCCGACAACGTGCGCATCGCCGCCAGCGGCTGGTTGAGTTCATGGGCGATGCTGGTCGACATCTGGCCGATGGCGGCGAGTTTGCCGGCCTGCACCAGTTCATCCTGAGCGCGGCGCAACGTTTCTTCGGCCTGACGACGTTCGCGGATCTGGCTCTTCAAACGCTCGTTGCTGGCGCGCAAGTCGGTGGTGCGTTCGGTAATCCGACGCTCCAGTTGATTATTGGCTTCCTGCAAGGCTTCACGGGCAGCGAGGCGAGTAGCAATGACCTTGCGTCGTTCGTTCCAGGCAATCAACAGGAAGGCCACCAGCGCAAACGCGACCGCTACGAGAATGCCTTGGTTGATCGCTTCGCGGCGCAGGTCCTGCAACGGCGTGAGCAGGGTGAAATTCCACGGCGTGTCGGTCAGTGGCCGGGTCTGCGCGAGATAGCTGATGTCATCCTCGTCGGACTGCACTTCGCTGTTGGCCGGGAAGGTGAGTTTTTCTACGCCCTCGGACAAGGTTTCGCGAGCCAGAGGTTGCAGCTCGTTGAGCGGAAACCAGTAGTACTGCAGGCTGCGGGCGAGTTTTTCCTTGGTGGCTTCACTCAGGGGAATCACTGCTTTCAGGCGCCGGGCCGGATCGCTGGACAGAATGATGATGCCGTTTTCATCGCTGACGAACGCTTCCAGACGCGCGCGCTGCCAGCGTTCTTCCATGGCTTCCAGGCGCACTTTGACCACGGCGACGCCAATGATCTTGCCGTGCTCTTCGAGGCCATGAGCGAGGTAGTAACCGGGTTCGCCGTTGGTGCTGCCGATCCCGTAGAAACGCCCGGGTTCGCCACGTACGGCTTTCTGGAAGTAAGCGCGGAAGGACAGGTCTTCACCGAGGTAACTGTCGACATCGCGCCAGTTGCTGGTGGCCATGACGCGGCCGGTAGTGTCCATGACGTAGATGGCCCGACTGCGGCTGCGTCGGTTCAGGCCTTCGAGGTAAGCGTTGACCGTTTCCCGGTATTGCGGGCTCGGGTCTGCCAGCAGCTGCGACACACTCGTTTCGAGTTCCAGCAGGCTGGGCAGGTAGGTGTATTTGCTGATCTCGCTTTCGACCGCGCGGGCGTGTAGTTCGAGCTGGCGCTGACCGTTCTCGCCGAGGCTGCGAATGCCGAAATGCTCACTGGTCCAGAAGCCGATAAAACCCAACCCGATCATCAGGGCGATGATCAGTGGCGGCAGGAACAAATGACGAATCAGACGGGGCTTCACGGCAAGTGATGGCGGCGCGGCGCGATAGAGATTGGGGTCGCATTTCATCACAGTTGCCTTGGGTCAACCACCACACTTGCAGGCTCACCGCTGTCCCTGTGGGAGCGAGCTTGCTCGCGAAGAGGGCGGATCAGTCAACATCAATGTTGAATGTCAGTCCGCTTTCGCGAGCAAGCTCGCTCCCACAGGGATTAGGGTGATGGCGCAAGTACTCGGTTTCAGTGCTGCAGGATTTTCTCGAGGAAGTGCTGCGCGCGTTCGGAGCGGGCGCTGATGTCGCCGAAGAATTCCTCTTTCGGGCAGTCTTCGATGATCTTGCCGGCGTCCATGAAGATCACACGGTCGGCCACTTTGCGCGCAAAGCCCATTTCGTGGGTCACGCACATCATGGTCATGCCTTCATGGGCCAGTTGCACCATGACGTCGAGCACTTCGTTGACCATTTCGGGGTCGAGCGCCGAGGTCGGTTCGTCGAACAGCATGACGATCGGGTCCATCGCCAGCGCACGGGCAATCGCTACACGCTGTTGCTGACCACCGGACAGTTGCCCCGGATGCTTGTGGGCGTGGGCGGACAAGCCGACGCGCTCGAGCAGTTGCAGACCTTTTTTGGTCGCCTCTTCCTTGTTACGGCCCAGCACCTTGATCTGCGCGATGGTCAGGTTCTCGGTGATGGTCAGGTGCGGGAACAGTTCGAAGTGCTGGAACACCATGCCCACGCGCGAGCGCAGTTTCGGCAGGTTGGTCTTCGGGTCGGCGATCGAGGTGCCGTCGACGACGATGTCACCCTTCTGGAACGGCTCCAGCGCGTTGACGCATTTGATCAGGGTCGACTTGCCGGAACCCGACGGGCCGCAGACCACGATCACTTCGCCTTTTTTGACCTCGGTGCTGCAATCAGTCAGCACCTGGAAGTCCCCATACCACTTGTTGATGTTCTTGATAGAGATCATACGGCGAACCTTTTTTGCAGACGCTTGACCAACCGCGAGGCGGCGAAGCTGATGATGAAGTACACGAGCCCCGCGAAAATCAGGAACTCATTGGAGCGGCCAATGATGTCGCCACTGGCGCGGGAGGCGTTGAGGAAGTCGACCAGACCCACGGTGTAAACCAGCGAGGTGTCCTGGAACAGAATGATGCTCTGCTGCAGCAGCAGCGGGGTCATTTTGCGAAAGGCCTGCGGCAGGATGATCAGGCGCATCATCTGTCCGTAGTTCATGCCCAGCGCTTGCGCCGCGCCCATCTGGCCTTTCGGGATCGACTGCACGCCAGCCCGGACGATTTCGCAGAAGTACGCCGCTTCGAACATCATGAACGCCACGATGCACGAGGTGAAGGCGCCGATCGGGGTGTCTTCGCCGGTGATCCAGCGCAGCACGAACGGCACCGCCAGGTAGAACCAGGTGATCACCAACAGTAGCGGGATCGAGCGGAAATAGTTGACGTACGCGCCCGCAATGTTCGACAGCAGTTTGTTGTGCGACAGCCGGCACAGCGCGAGGATCGTACCGAGAATGATCCCGCCGATCACACCCATGGCCATCAGCTTGAGGGTCATCAGCATGCCGTTCCACAAACCGGGAATGGCCGGGACGATGCCACTGAAATCGAATTCCATTATTTACCCCCCACGGAGATCAGGCCGGGCACGGAGACTTTCTTCTCGACCATGCGCATCAGCAGCATCAGGCTCATGTTGAGGGTGAAATAGATCAGGGTCGCCAGGGTGAACGCTTCGAACAGGTTGGCCGAGAACTCGGCGGTCTGTTTGGTTTGCGCGAGCAGCTCCATCAGGCCGATCAGCGAGGCCACGGAGGAGTTCTTGAAGACGTTGAGGAATTCCGAGGTAAGCGGCGGAATGATGATGCGGTAGGCCTGGGGCAGCAGCACGTTCCAGTAGATCTGCGGCAGCTTGAAACCCATGGCGCGAGCGGCCGATTCTTGGCCACGCGGCAGCGCCTGGATACCGGTGCGCACTTGTTCGCAAACCCGTGCGGCGGTGAACAGACCGAGGCAGACCACAACGCTCAGGTAGGCCGAGGTGGTCGGATTGAGGTCCTGCTTGTACCACTCCTGCAGATCCGCCGGCAGCAGATCGGGCACCAGGAAGTACCAGATGAACAGCTGCACCAGCAGCGGCACGTTACGGAACAGCTCGACGTAGCAGGTCGCGATGCCCGACACGATGCGGTTCGGCACAGTGCGCATGACCCCCAGAATGGAGCCCAGCAACAAGGCAATGATCCATGCCACGATGGCGATGGCAATGGTCCAGCCCAGCCCGGAAATGAACCAGTCGAGATAGGTCTCGCTGCCCACGCCGGTGGACTTGAAGAACACGCCCCAGTCCCAGTTGTAATTCATTAGGGTCTCCCCTCGATTCGATCGATGTACAAGTGCCCGCCTGGGGAAGCTCCGTTCCCGCCTGATTCGAAAATCAGGCGCACCCGTTCGGCTCGACAGCCACCGGTTCGAGTGTTTCCAAAAAATGCCAGCAGGAAGTGACCATCCCCTGAAAAGGCAGGCGCCTCCTCAGGGGATAAGGTTAGTCAGAAATCAGGATTTCTTGTCGTCAGCCGCTTTGTCGGTCGGATTGGCGATCAGGGCCTTGAGCTCGTCGCTCATCGGGAAGTTCAGGTTCAGGCCTTTTGGCGGAATCGGTTGCATGAACCACTTCTCGTAGATCTTGTTGATCTCGCCCGACTTGTAGGTCGCGACGATGGCGTCATCGACAGCCTTTTTGAAAGGCGCGTCGCCTTTGCGCATCATGCAGCCGTAGATTTCATACGATTGTGGGGTGCCGGTCACGGCCCAGTCGGTGGCTTTTTTGGCCTTGGCGGCTTCGCCAGCCAGCAGTGCGTCATCCATCATGAACGCCACGGCACGACCCGATTCCAGCATCTGGAAGGATTCGCCATGGTCTTTGGCGGAGATGACGTTCATGCCCATCTGCTTGTCGGCGTTCATTGCCTTGAGGATGCGCTCGGAGGTGGTGCCCGCGGTGGTAACGACGTTCTTGCCTTTCAGATCGTCGAAATCCTTGTACTTGGAGTCAGCCTTGGACAGCAGACGCGTACCGATTTCGAAGATGCCGACGGAGAAGTCAACCTGCTGCTGGCGCTCGACGTTATTGGTGGTGGAACCGCACTCGACGTCCACGGTGCCGTTCTGCACCAGCGGGATACGGGTTTGCGAGGTCACCAGGTTGTATTTGACTTGCAGGTTTGGCAGGTCGAGGTCTTTCTTGATCGCTTCGACGATAGCCAGCTGGATGTCGTGGGAGTAGCCGACCGGCTTGCCGGAAGCATCCGCGATGTAGGAGAACGGGATGGAGGCGTCGCGGTGGCCCAGGGTGATCACACCGGACTCTTTGATCTTCTTCAGGGTGCCGGTGAGTTCGGCGGCGAAAACTGGCGTGCTGATCAGAGCGGCAGCAATGGCTGCGCCCAGGATATGGGGAACGATGCGCATCAAATTTTCCTCGACATTGTTTTTCTTATGGAGCCAGTTTGTCGGCCCTTTTGTGCTTCGAATGCCTGACGGCTCCTGAAGTGTTGGCGCAACAGGCATTCGTCGAGAGAGTGTAGAGCATGACTCGTGCCAGGCCAGCTGCTGATGGTTAACTCGATGATTTATAACGTTATTAAAGTTTTGTGGCAGTGGTTTTCGGCTTGACTGATCCGGTTAACCGAATCGACCGCAAAGTCGCGTTCGGAAAACCGAACGAGAAGCCTCAGCGCCACACCGGCAGGCAATCAAACACAAACAGCAAATGAGACACCGCGCAGATCGCCCCGAAAAACAGCACCAGTACGATCATCGGCGTACCACCCCACACCCGATAGCGTGGACTGCCAAAGCGCTTGCGCGAGGCCCGGGCCAGGAATGCCGGGGTGATCACCGCCCATAACGTCGCCGCCAAACCGGCAAAACCGATGGCATGCAGAAAGCCTTCCGGCCAGAGAAAGCCGCAGAGCATCGGCGGCGCGAAGGTGACGGCGGCGGTTTGCAGGCGCCCGGCGGGGCTGTCGTCGAAGCCCAGCACATCGGCCAGGTAATCGAACAAACCCAGGGTCACCCCAAGAAATGAACAGGCCACGGCGAAGTTGGAAAAAAACGTCAGCAGCAGATCAACGTTGGCGCTATTGAGCCGTGAGCCCAGGGCGCTGATCAGCACATCGATATTGCCACCGCGCTGGGCGATGTCCTTGAATGCGTCGCGGGGAATGTTGCCCATGCTGCACAGCATCCACACCAGATACAGCGCCAGCGCGATCAGGGTACCGCCGATCAGGCACGCGCGAATGCGCTGTGGGTCCTTGCCGTAGTGCTTCATCAGGCTCGGCACGTTGCCGTGAAAACCGAATGAGGTCAGACAGAAGGGCAGGGTCACCAGCAGATAGGGCCAGTAATGGCTGTCGCCGCCGTTCAGATTGAGCAGCGTGGGGCTTTGCACATGGCCCAGCAACCCGCCGAAGGTCAGAAAGAACGCAAGAATTTTCGCCCCGAACACCAGCGTGGTCATGCGGCTCACCGCCGTGGTGCTGAGCCAGACGACAAACGCCACCACCAGCGTGAAACACACGCCACCGGCACGCGACGACAGCGCCAGCCCGAGTGATTGCGCCGTGTGATGAAGCACCGAACCGCTGGCGGAGATGTAGGCGTACGTCAGGGTGTAGAGGACAAAGACAATGCTCAAACCATTCAACCGGCTCCAGCCACGCCCGAGCAGATCCCGGGTAATGGTGGAAAAACTCGCGCCTTCACGGTAGTTGAGATTGGCTTCGAGAATCATCAGGCCCGAGTGCAAGGTGCAGAACCAGGCAAACAGCAGCACAGCGACCGAGCCGTAGAACCACAGCCCGGACATGATCACCGGCAGCGAGAACATACCGGCACCGACGATGGTGCCGCCGATGATCATGGCGCCGCCGAGAATCGACGGCGAGCGTTCGACAGCGGGTACGGAGGATATTGAGGTGACGCGCATGGCAAGGCCCGCAATTTGAATTGTTATATGGCTGTGGTTGACACGGTTCCTGTGGGAGCGGGCTTGCCCGCGATCGCGGTGGTTCAGTCAACAGTGATGTCGCAGCTGATGGCCTCTTCGCGGGCAAGCCCGCTCCCACAGGGTTTTGTGTCGGATGGCGATTCAGCGGATACCCAACAGGTGCGTCAGATGCCGCACGTTCGCCAGCAAAAAGTCGTCCTGCCCCGGCAGCGCATCGAACGACAGGCCCACCGGTAACGCCCCTTTCGGCGCTACCGGAACGCTGATGCTCGGCGCCGCCAGATTGCTCGCCGGGTCGGTATTGCGCACGAAGGTTTCGAAGTTGCTTTCATCCGAACAAGCACTGAGCAATGGTGCGCTGCAGGTCACAGTCGGGTAGGCGATCAGGTCCAGTTGATGGTTGCTGAACAACGCGCGGTATTCCTTCTCCAGACGCAGTTTGCTCATCAATGCCTGCACGTAGTCGGTGTAGGAAATCGCCGGGCTTTCCAGTTGGGCGGTGAGGATTTTCTTGATCGCCGGATCGCGGATCTGCGCGAGGATGTCGAGGAACTGCTCACCGCGTCCTGCTTTCATCAGGAACCGCGGAAAATCGATGAAGAATTCATAGATCGGCAGCGGAAACTGAATGCTCTCGTTGATCTCGCCAATCACGGCATCGTCGACCGGCACGAGGATCACACCGCGCTCTGCCAGGGTAGCGATGGCCGCGCGGCAATCACGCTGCACATTGGCGGCGAGGTCGGCCCAGAGAAAACCCTCGGGAATACCGATGCGCAACGGCCGGGTGTCGGCCTGATGCAGACGTCCGGTGAGTTGCGCGTGAACGAACTGACAATCCTCCACGGTGCGGGTCAGCAGGCCCGGGGTGTCTTTGGTTTGCGACACCGGGACGATGCCGTCACGCGGATAAACGTCGGTGGTCGGGCGAAATCCGACGATGCCGCAGAACGCCGCCGGTATCCGTACCGAGCCCCCGGTATCGGTGCCGACCGCACAGGCCACCAGCCCGGCCGCGACGGCGGCAGCACAACCGCCACTGCTGCCACCGGCACTGTGGCGTTCATTGACGGGGTTGAGCACCGCGCCATGGGCATGGTTGGCCGAGGTCACGCCGAACGACAATTCGTGCATGTTGTTCTTGCCGACAATCTGCGCGCCCAATTGCCGGAAGCGTCCGACGATGCCGGCATCGGTCTGTGGCACATAATCGGTCAGCCCGGGCGTACCGGCGGTGGTCGGCAGGCCGCTGACGTTGATGTTGTCCTTGAACGACACGGGCAGGCCATACAGCGCGTTGTTGCGCCCGGCGGCAGTTGCCTTGAATTCTGACGGATCGAAGGTGATGAAACTGTTCAGGTGTCGCATCTGCGCATGACGCTCACGCAGGGCGTGCTGCCAAGTGTCCGGGCAGTGTTGGCCGCTGCGAAATCCGCTGACGAGCTGTTCAATGGAAAGCTGGCTGTACATAGAGAATTCTCGGATTGAAATGGCCGGGATCAGCAGTAGCGGTACTGCGAGTGCAGGTCATCGAGCGGGTTACCGGCAATCAAATCGCCGCCTAGGCTGCAGATCACCGCACACGCGCCATTCAGCGCGGTTTGAATCGCGCCTTCGGCCCAGCCGCCAGTGAACGAGGCACCGCAACCGGCCAGGTACAATCCGGTGTCCTGTTGCGGATCGAGAGCCGTGCGGAACTGATAGAACAGGCGCTCGGAGTAAATATCGTCGCCGGGGAAATTCAGTTTGAAAGCACCGAGTGCGTGTTTGTCGGTCAGCCAGTCGTATTCCAGAACGTAGCGCTGGTAGTCACCGTCCAGCGGGAGCAGGTGGCTGGCAAATTCCGGCGCGCTCATCGCCAGTTCATCGACCAGACGCAGGCAGCGTTGCACCTTGTCGGTCATCGAGACCATCTTGTGCGAGTCGTCTTCCCAGGTGTAACTGATCAGCACCACGCCCCAGGAGTCCGGATCGTGCGGCGCGTAGTCGAGGCAATACACGCCCTTGACCAGGGTGTCGGTCTGAATGTTTTGCGCCAGGCCATGTTTGAGCCAGAACTTGTCTTTGGTCAGGATGAACAGCTTGGACGAGCCGACCATGTGCGTTTCGTTGATTGCCCGCGCCACGTCGCGATTGACGAACGCCTGGTTCTGCGTGAGCTTGAGATTCACTTGCAGGGCGCGGGTCGTGGTGGTGGTGATCACGCGGTCGCAGGCATAGGTTTCGCCGTTGCTGCCGGCCAGCAGAATTTCGCCCGTCGCGCCTTTGTTGATCGATTCGATGCGTGTGCGGCAGATCATGTCGCGCAGATGAATGCCGTTGAACGAGGTATCGGCAATTCGCTCGGCCAGCGAGGAAATGCCGTTGGGCACCAATCGCTGATTGACCTCCAGGGCATTGACCACCAGCCGCAGGATTTCGGTGAACGAGGCGCGGTACACCGACTGGAAACCGCCGGAGCCAATGCCCAGCGAGCCGAACAGATGGAAGTCTTCGGGTTTGCGCCACGGCTTGCCGCCCGGCGGGTATTTGCCGGTGAAGATGCGCACCATCGCCGAGTAGAACGAGCTGTCGCCAAAGCAGTCCAGGTAACGTTGCCACTCGGGCTGCACTTCGCAGTAATTGTGCTGCTTGAGCAGTTCGGTGATCAGCAGCGGCGGCGCCAGGCACGTGCCGTCATCGAGGGTAACGCCTTCGCTGAGAAACGCGATCCAGCCTTGGTGCACGGTGCTGAACAGCGCCGGTGGTGGTTGCATCGCCGCCCAGTGATGAGCCTCGCCACGGTAGTGGATTTCGGTGTCGACGACGCCTGGATCGGGAAACGCTTCGGTGGTCTGGATGCCGAAACGATTGAGGTAGTGAAACAGCCCGACTTCACTCGGCGGAAAGCGCATGGCGCCCATTTCGGCGATGAATTGCGGTTGTTCCTGGTCAAAACACTGGGTCAACAAACGCCCGCCGACATGGTCCGGCTCTGCCTCGAACAGGGTGACCCGGCGCGCACCGGCCCGCAGCAACTCGTAGGCGGCGACCAGCCCGCTGAGGCCGGCGCCAACGATGCCGATGTGTTTTTCGGCGGTTTCGGGCGGCAAGTAACCGATGGCTTCGTCGGCATTGCGTAGAAACTGGCCATAGTCATACAAAAGATCGACGTAGGGAAAAGACAGGCACGCGGACGCCTGACGGGAATCATGGGCAATAGGCTTCACAGGGGGGATTCTCGGTCGATCAGATAATGAGTTGCAGGCTTTCAAGGGCGCGTGCGGGGTTGAGCAACAGGATCTTCTTGCCGTGAATTTTCCACGTGCCATCGATGTTGATCAGTTGATGTTCGACGGTCACCGGGTAGTGCCATTCGTTGTCGCCGCGGGCTTCGCAATAGAGCATGTTGGAGCTGGCGAAAGCGCTGAACGAGGCTGCGTCGAGTGTGATGCGCGGGCGCTGGGCAATGTGCAGGCTGCGGCTCTTGGGCTGCTGGGAAAAGTTGCGCGCATTGGCCAGCCGGTTGATCCGCAGCGTGGTCAGAAAGCGGTCTTCATACACCAGCGACGATTCGTGCAACGGGCTGACCTGTTCACGGGTCATGGGAATCCAGTAGTGGTAGTCATCGCTGAGCAGCTGTTGCCAGGCGTCGAAATCCTGCTGATCGAGCAAGTGCAGTTCGGTCTCGATCAGTTGCTCGATGGCGTGGTGATCAGATTGATTGTGTTGCATGGTCGTCCCGCATCAAGTGCTGCCAACTGTTATAGAAATTACGCATGGCCATTTCGCTGGTGCCGGACACCACCTGGGTCTGCGCGTAGGATTCATTCGGGCTGAACAAGCGGGCGACGTTGACCCAGTCGTTGGCGTCGCTGGCCAGGCCGTCCATGGCCCGTTCGTACATTTCCACGTCGTCGTGGGCGACCATCGAACATGGCGAGTTGATCAGGTTGTTGTACTGCACGGTTCTTTCCAGCAACTGCACGGGGGCGCCCTGCAGTTCGAAGATCCACGACTCGACGATGGTTTCGCGGGCGCTGACCGGTTTGATCACGCGCAAGGTCTGGATCGGTCCCTTGACCATCAGGTTGGGGAAATACACGGTGTTATGACGGGTGTCGTCGAGGATTGCCCGGGCCTGCTCTTCACCGTAGCTTTCGACCATCAATTCCCAATAGCCGGGGATGTCGGTGTACGCCTTGTGGATCGAATTACTCACCCCTGTGTGCCCGTGGCCGTTGGGCCAGACGCGAATGCCCATGCCGGCGAAAAACTCGTAGGAGGCCATGAACGGCGAAAACAGTTCGACCGCCATCGGTGGCTTGCCCTGCGCGCCGGTTGCCTGCCACAGGCGTATCGCTTCGCCGGCCGACGATTCGTGGGCGATCATCGGGTGGCAGGTGTCGGTCTGGTTGTCGACGACCATTTTCCAGTTGCAGCGATGGCGGTGCAGCAATGGCTGGCCGATCACTTTCAACTGGCCTTGTGGCGAGCGCATGACCATGTTGTCGAGGGTCGACAGCGACTCACCGAAAAAATCCTCGAAGCCGATGCCTTCTTCGCTCAGACGCACGAACACGAAGCCGCGATAATTGTGCACCGCAGTCACCGGGCGCATGCCTTTGTGCGCGGAACAGCTGCTGAGGTCGCAGTCGTCGTATTCCTTTTTCACCGGAATGCTCAGCAGTTCGCCATCAGTCTTGAAGGTCCAGGCGTGGTACGGGCAACGCATGAAACGGCCGACATTGCCGCGAGCTTCGGCCAGGACTTTCACGCCTTTGTGCGGGCAGCGGTTGTGCAGCACGACGATGGCGCCGTGCTTCTGCCGAACCATCGCCAGCGGCTGTTGCGCGAGGGTGGTGGTGAAGTAGTCGCCGGTCTCGGGGATCAGGCTGTCGTGACCCAGGTAACACCAGCTCGCGGCGAACACGCGCTGCTGTTCCTGTTCGAAAAGCGCCTGATCAAGGAACAGAGATTTGTGCACTTCTCTGCCATTGAAATAGTTGTCCAACGGGGTGTCCTCTCTCAGATCGCCAGTTTCAGGCGCGGGCTTTTGGCGCGGGAGACGCAGGGGTAGATTCGCGCACTGCACGCCGCTTCCTGTGCGCTCATGATGAAGTCGCGGTGATCGACGTCGCCTTCGAGTACGTCCAGCGCGCAGACCCCGCATTCGCCACGACGGCAGTCGTAAAGCGGATCGAGCCCGGCCGCTTCCAGGGCCTCGAGCAACGACTGCTGCGGGCCGACATTGATGCTGACGCCGGAGTCGGCCGCCTCGATGACAAAGCCTTGCGCGGTGTCATCACGGGCCACGTTGAACACCTCCAGATGAATCTGCTCACGGGCGAGGCCGGCGCTTTCGGCGTGGCTGAGCACTGCGCTGAGCAGCGCCGTCGGGCCGCAGACATAGAGCCGGTCATCGGCGCTGAGGTCGGCCAGCACTTCACTGATCGCCGGGCGACTGCCGGAGAGGTGCAGTTGCATGCGTTCCTGCAACTGGTCTTGCAAATGCCGGGCATAGACCGCGTCGTCGACGCTCTTGGTGAAGTAATGCAGGTGCGCAGGGCGGTTCAAGGCGCGCAGGTGGCGCAGGATGCCGGTCAGCGGCGTGATGCCAATGCCGCCAGCAATCGCGATATCACGCCCGCTGTCAGCATCGAGGGGGTAGTTGAAGGTGTTCAGCGGGCCTTCCAGTTCCACGCTGTCGTTCACAGTCAACGCGCGGATGTATTGGCTGCTGACCGAGTCCGGTGCGAGGCGGATAGCGAAGGTGAACTGGCCATCCTCAAGCTCGTTTACATGCACCGTCGAGTAATGACGACAGTCATCCAGCCCCGGGATCAGCCATTTGAAGTGCGCACCGGCATGGGTCATGTCCGCCAGGGAGGCCGGACCGCTGACGGTGACTTCCTTGATCGACGCCGAGAGCATCCGGCAGTGAGTGACGGTGTATTTCATGCAGGTTTTTCCTGGCTGATCGGTGTTTCGTGCAGGTACAACCACTGGACGTCGTGGTGCTGAACGCGAAGGATCGCCAGCGAAATACGCGCGGTTTCGCTGTGATTCAGACGATGGGTTTCCTTGTAGCGCAGAGCCACGGTCGAACCTTCGTGCCAGACCGTGTGCAGGTCGCTGATCAGGATTTCCAGGCCTTTGCGGGCACCGACGGCGCCGCTGAACAGTTGCTCGACTTGTGCCCGACCGACCACCGCTGCCGAGGTGGTGACCATGCTGAAGTGTTCGGCGAACACATCCATCAGCGGTGCGATCGCATCTGCGCCGGCACCGTCGGCATCGGTGAAGACGCGATGAATCAGTTCATGCACGTGGTGAATACTGTGTTGCGCTCGTTCAACCAGGTTGTTGTTCATGGCATTCCTTTGGAGGATTCAATTGACTCATCTGAAACAGCGGGAACAGCCCGACCAGTGCCGCAATCGCGAACGTCGCGTGGTAGGCCTGTGTGGTGTCGAACTGCTTGAGCAGCACGTTGAAAATCATCAGAAACAACGCGGCACCAAGGCTGAACGACATCTGCCGGTTGATGTTCCAGATCACGCTGGCCTTGTGTGTATCGCCTCCAGCGAAATCCATCAGCGAGGTGGTTTGCGCAGTGTTGGCACCAATGCCGCCACCAATGCCCATCAGGCTGTAAGCGATGACAATCACCCACAGGTCCGTCGGATCACTGACCAGCATCAGCGTGGCGATGCCGGCGCTGTGCAGCAGCATGCCGAGGGTGAACAGGCGTTTCGCGCCGACGCGGTTATAGACTCGACCGCACACGCTCATGGCGATGAAGGCGCCGATGGCGTAGAGGATCATGAACATCCCGGTCAGCCGGGCGCTGAAGTGCAGGGTGTTCTGCAGGAAGAAGATGCTCATCAGGTTGACCCCGGTGAACACGCCGGGAATCGCGTAATAGATGAAGATCGAGGTGCTGAGTTTTTTGCTTTTGAGCAGGCTCAATTCGATGATCGCGTTGCTGCAGCGGCGGTAGTGCAGCAGGTAGAGCGCGATGAACAGCAGGCCCGCCGCGACGCAGATCAACGCGGCCAGTGCCGGGTAGTCGCCACCGTACAGCGACATGCCCATCAGCAGGCTGGCGAGTGCGGCGCTGACCAGCAGCAAGCCTTTGATATCCGGACGCGCCAGTTCCGTTGGCTTGCTCTCCCTGATCCACCACCACGACAGCCCGGCGGCGATCAGCGAGAACGGAATGTTGCTGTAGAACACCCAGCGCCAGGAACTGCTGTCGACGATGATGCCGCCGACCGTTGGCGAAATGGCCGGGGCGATCAACGCGACAGCCATTACCAGTGTGGATATTTTCGCTCGCTGTTCGCCCTGAAACAGATTGAAGGTCAGTGCCTGACCGACCGGAATCAGCAGCCCGCCACCGACGCCTTGCACGAACCGCCAGATCACCAGTTCGTGGAAGCTGTCGGCCATGCCGCACATCCACACGGAACCGGTGAACAGCAACATCGAAGCCGTCAGTATCTCGCGGCTGCCGAAACGCCCGGCCAGCCAGGTGCTGACTGGAATAATCAGGGTCAGACCCAGAATATAAGCATTGGCAACCCACGCCACTGATGAAGTACTGACCTGCAAAGTTGCCGATATACTGGGCAATGCCACAGCCGACATGAATATATTTATACAATCAATAAAAAAGCCGATCAGAAAGATCAGCGCGATCTTATAGCGATAGTTCATGTTGTATCCCCTTTGCCGCGCAGCATAGGGGCGATGGACTTGAAGTGTCGATACGACTATGCTTAAAACAATGTTTGACAGGATTTAACAGTGAGCAATAACGCCATGCACTCTCATCTTAATCGGGTCCAGACGTTTCTTGCGGTGGTGGATTTTGGTTCTTACACCAAGGCGGCGAATTATCTGAGTATCAGCAAAGCCATGGCCAGCCTGCATGTCAAGGCGCTGGAAGAAGTGTTGTCGGCGACGCTGTTGATCCGCAATACCCGTAATATATCGCTGACTGAAATTGGTCAGGAGTTTTATGAGGAGTTCAAAGGTATTGTCGCAGACATTGACAATGCCTTTGATAATGTTCTCAAAGGTAATAATCGGGTATCCGGAAAGTTGCGGATTAGTTCCACCAGTGAGTACGGTGAAAAGTATATTCTGCCGTTGATTCCACTGTTCTCAGAGCGTTATCCGGAAATTCGTCTGTGCTACAACTTCAACTCTTCGTTGAATGATCTGGTGGCGGAAAAGCTGGATCTGGTGATTCGTCTCGGCAACCTGGCGGACTCTGCGTTCAAAAGTCGCAAACTGGCCGATTATGAAATCGTGCTGGTCGCCACCGAGGCTTTTCTCGCCCGGCATCCGGTGGGTGAACCGCAGGATCTGAACAACGTGCCGTGGATCGCCAACAGCAATTTGCAGGCGCCGACCCAGTGGACATTGCGTCATGGGCAAGGGCAGGGCGTCGAGGTTGGGGGTACCAGCCACTTCGAGTCGAATTCTTCGACGGCGATTCGCTCGATGACGTTGTCGTCGCTGGGTGTGTCGGTTCTGCCTGCCTGGGTGGTGGCAGATGACATTGCCAGCGGACGTCTGGTGCGCTTGCTGCCCGAGTATTCGCTGCCTTCGCAGTCGATCAATGTGGTATTTCCCAACACCCCGCACCTGCCGCACAAGTCGCGGGCGTTTATCGATTTTCTGTTGTTGCATCTGGCGCAGTGATCCCGGCCCCAAAGCCCCTCACCCTAGCCCTCCCGAAACGTCGGACCGCCCGTAGGGAGAGGGGACTGATCGTGTTGTCCTTGCGAGTGATGCCGACCTGAAATATCGAGTCGACCTCAGAATTTGAACGGCCCCGGATCGGCTCCCTTTCCCTAGCGCATTATTTGAACGCCCCCCGATCGGCTCCCTTTCCCCCTCGCCCCTTGGGGGGAGAGGGCTGGGGTGAGGGGGGCAGGATCTCATTGGCACAATAAAAAGCCCCTGAATCTCACAACTCAGGGGCTTTCATCCAAACGACGATCCGAAAATCAGGCCGCTTCGATCTTGCGGTTCTGTTCAATCTTGCCCAGATAAGCAGCGAGTTTTTCCTGCTCTGCCGGCGTTGTGAACAAACCAAGCTTGCTGCGGCGCCACAGAATGTCGTGGGCAGTGGTTGCCCACTCTTCGCTGCACAGGTAATCGACTTCACGGGTGTAGAGCCCGCCGCCGAGGTGTTCGCCCATGTCGGCAAGGGTTTCCACCCCTTCAAGCATGCGCCAGGTGCGGCTGCCGTAAGTAGTGGACCAGCGACGAGCAATCTCGGTCGGGACGAAGTCGAATTTGTCGCGAATCAACGCGCTCAACGCCTGCGGGGTGGTCATGTCTTCACCGCCGGGCAAGGTTGCCGTGGCGGTCCAGCTCGGGCGCATCTGGGTGAAGAACGGCATCAACTGCGCCATCGCCGACTCGGCGAGTTTGCGGTAGGTGGTCAGCTTGCCGCCGAACACCGACAGCAGCGGTGCTTCTTCAGTACCGCCCGACAAGGCCAGGGTGTAATCGCGGGTGACGGCCGACGGGTTGTCGGATTCGTCGTTGCACAGTGGGCGTACGCCGGAGTAGCTGTGCTGGATGTCGTCACGGCTGACCTGCTTCTTGAAATGTGCGTTGACCACTTTCAGCAGGTAATCGGTTTCGCCTTCGGTGATAGCCACTTTCGCTGGATCGCCAGTGTATTCACGGTCGGTGGTGCCGATCAGGGTGAAGTGGTTCAGGTACGGAATGGTGAACACGATGCGCTGATCTTCGTTTTGCAGAATGTGCGCATGATCGCCTTCGTACAGCTTCGGCACGATGATGTGGCTGCCCTGAATCAGGCGAATGCCGTACGGCGATTCCATCTTCAAGTCGTCACGGATGAACTTGGCGACCCATGGGCCGGCGGCGTTCACCAGCGCTTTGGCGGTGATCGAAAACAGGCTGCCGTCGGCCCGTTCCAGATGCAGGTGCCACAGGCCTTTGGTGCGACGGGCGCTGACGCAACGGGTCTGGGTGTGCACATGGGCGCCTTTTTCGCGGGCGGCCATGGCGTTCAGAACAACCAGACGGGCGTCATCCACCCAGCAGTCGGAGTATTCGAAGCCTTTTTTGATTTCGCTTTTCAGCGCGCTGTCGGCACCGAACTTCAAGCTTTTCGAACCCGGCAGCTTTTCGCGCTTGCCAAGGTTGTCATAGAGGAACAGGCCCGCGCGAATCATCCACGCCGGACGCAGGTGCGGACGGTGTGGCAGCACGAAGCGCATCGGTTTGACGATGTGCGGCGCCTTGGCCAGCAGCACTTCGCGCTCGGCCAGGGCTTCACGTACCAGACGGAATTCATAATGTTCGAGGTAGCGCAGGCCACCGTGGATCAGTTTGCTGCTGGCCGACGAGGTGTGACTGGCCAGATCGTCTTTTTCGCAAAGGAACACCGAAAGCCCGCGCCCGGCGGCATCCGCTGCGATCCCCACGCCATTGATCCCGCCGCCAATAACGGCGATGTCGTAGATCTCGGAGATTGGGGGCGTACGCAAGGTAGAGGTGGACATCGGCTGGCCTCGGGTTCTTTTGATTTTCTATATTGGAAATCGAACATGAATGTTCATTTGCGAAAATGGTAGCCCATAAACACGCGCACAGCCAGTCACGTTCGATTGAAAAAACTCATCGAAAGGCAGAGAAAGGAAAATTTTCGAACATGAAGTGCGCGCAAGGGCGCTAGGAGTGTGCTGTTTATAAGGACTTCTTCGCGAGCAAGCCCGCTCCCACACGGGATACGCATTCCAAATGTGGGAGCGGGCTTGCTCGCGAAGAGGTCCTTACAAACAATGAAGGAGGTTAAACGACTTCCAGGCGAATCTTGTGTTGGCTCAACAGTTGCGCCAGCGCCGGCACGGGCTGCTGATCGGTCACCAGGCAATCGATCAGACTGATCGGCCCCAGACGAATCATCGCGTTACGTCCGAACTTGCTGGAGTCCGCCGCCAGAATCACTTGCCGCGCATTGGCAATGATCGCCTGGGAAACCCGCACTTCCTGGTAATCAAAGTCGAGCAAACTGCCGTCTTCATCAATCCCGCTGATCCCGACCAGGGCGAAATCCACCTTGAACTGATTGATGAAATCCACGCTCGCCTGACCGACGACACCGCCATCACGGCGCACGTTGCCGCCGGTCAGCAGTACATCGAAATCATCCTTGGCACTGAGCATCGACGCCACATGCAGGTTGTTGGTGATGATCTTCAGGTGGTTGTGATTGAGCAGGGCGCGGGCAATCGACTCGGTGGTAGTGCCGATGTTGATGAACAGCGAGGCGTGGTCGGGGATCTGTGCGGCGATGGCTTCACCGATGCGTTGTTTTTCATCACGCATCTGGTCGGCGCGCATTGCATAAGCAGTGTTTTCAACGCTGGAATCATAGGCCGCGCCGCCATGGTAGCGACGCAGCAGATTGGCTTCCGCGAGCTGATTGATGTCGCGGCGAATGGTTTGCGGGGTTACAACGAACAGCGTGGCCATTTCCTCGATGCTCACATAGCCGCGTTCGCGGACCAGTTCGAGGATTTGCTGCTGACGGGGAGGCAGATTCATGGGGCTTCCTTTGGGCTGCCGTGCAAAATTTGCCCATGATGCCGCAGGAATCCGCTCCCGACCAGTTAGATGCCTATCTGGATCTGAAGGTTGGCTTATTCAGCGTCTTCACGCGCCCAGTCACGGGTGCGGCTGACGGCTTTTTTCCAGCCTTTGTACAGCTTCTCTTTCTCGACTTCGTCCAGGCTCGGTTCGAACTCGCGCTCGATCACCGCTTTACCGCGCAGTTCTTCCAGGCTGCCCCAGAAGCCGCACGCCAGACCGGCCAGATACGCGGCGCCGAGTGCCGTGGTTTCGCGCATTTGCGGGCGTTCAACCTGCGTGCCGAGGATGTCGGCCTGGAACTGCATGAGGAAGTTGTTCGCCACCGCGCCGCCATCTACACGCAGGGCTTTGAGGCGTTCGCCGGAGTCCTGTTGCATGGCGTCTAGGACGTCGCGGGTCTGGTAGGCGATCGATTCCAGTGCGGCGCGAATAATGTGATCCACACGTACGCCGCGGGTCAGGCCGAACAGTGCGCCACGGGCATAGGGGTCCCAGTACGGCGCGCCCAGGCCGGTGAACGCCGGCACCAGGTACACGCCATTGCTGTCCTTCACTTTATTGGCGAAGTATTCGGTGTCGTGGGCGTCGTTGATGATTTTCAGTTCATCACGCAGCCACTGCACGGTCGAACCGCCGTTGAACACTGCGCCTTCCAGTGCATAAGCGACTTCGCCACGCGGACCGCAAGCGATGGTGGTGAGCATGCCGTGTTGGGATTTCACCGCTTTGTCGCCGGTGTTCATCAGCAGGAAGCAACCGGTGCCGTAAGTGTTTTTCGCCTGGCCTGGCTCGACGCACATCTGGCCGAACAGGGCGGCTTGCTGGTCGCCGGCGATACCGCCGATGGCGATGCCGCTCTTGGTGCGGCCGTAGATTTCTGACGAAGCCTTCACTTCCGGGAGCATTTCGCGGGGGATATCGAGGATCTCCAGCATCTTTGAATCCCACTCCAGCGAGTGAATGTTGAAGAGCATGGTGCGCGAGGCGTTGGTGTAGTCGGTGACGTGCACCTTGCCGCCGGTGAATTTCCAGATCAACCAGCTATCGACGGTGCCGAACAGCAGTTCGCCGTTGCGCGCACGCTCGCGGCTGCCTTCGACGTTGTCGAGGATCCACTTCAGTTTGGTGCCGGAGAAGTACGGGTCGGTGACCAGACCGGTGTTGTCGCGGATGTAGTCTTCGTGGCCATCGCGCTTGAGTTGCTGGCAGATCTCGGTGCTGCGGCGGCACTGCCAGACAATGGCGTTGTACACCGGGCGGCCGGTGGTCTTGTCCCAGACCACGGTGGTTTCACGTTGGTTGGTGATACCGATGGCGGCCACCTGATCGTGATGCAGGCCTGCCTGGGCCAGCGCCTCAACCATCACCGCGCTCTGGGTGGCGAAGATTTCCATCGGGTCGTGTTCAACCCAACCGGCTTGCGGGTAATGCTGGGCGAATTCGCGCTGTGCGGTGCAGACCACGTTCGCGTCGCGGTCGAAAATGATCGCGCGGGAGCTGGTCGTACCCTGATCGAGGGCAATGATGTAGTTCTTGTTCTGAATGTCGGTCATGTCGATTGCCTTGGACGAAATAAGGGAGAGTGGGCCGTGGCGCAGGCTCTATTGGGCAGGAGCCTGCGCCGACTGTTTCAAGAAGTTCTTGGTTTGCCGTCAATGGCCGGTTCTGCATCCTTTGTAGCAGGTGTGGCGCCGGTCAGGTGACGGGCGATGAGCCCGCGATACCCGGCAGCGCCGAGGCAGGCACCGACAATCGGTGCGAAAATCGGAATCAGGAAGTACGGAATATCGCGGCCGCCAGTGAAGGAAATTTCACCCCAACCTGTGAAGAAAGTCATCAGTTTCGGACCGAAGTCACGCGCCGGGTTCATGGCGAAACCGGTCAGCGGCCCCATCGAGCTGCCGATCACCGCGATCAGCAAACCGATCAGCAGTGGTGCCAGCGGGCCTTTCGGCAGGCCATTATTGTCGTCGGTCAGGGACATGATCACGCCCATCAGGATGGCGGTGATGATCATCTCGACCAGGAATGCCTGAGCGGTGGACAGCACCGGGTTCGGGAAGGTCGAGAACACCGAGGCCAACTCAAGGCTGGCAGCGGAGCCGCGAACCATTTGGTGAGTTTGTTCGTAATCGAAGAAAAGATTGCTGTACAGCGTGTAAACCAACAGCGCGCCGCAGAACGCGCCGGCGATCTGGGAAAGAATGTAGAACGGCAGTTTGCGCTTTTCGAAGTCGGCGAAGATCGCTAGAGCGATGCTCACGGCCGGGTTCAGATGCGCGCCGGAAACACCCGCGGTGAGGTAGATCGCCATGCTCACGCCGACTCCCCAGATGATGCTGATTTCCCACAGGCCGAAGCTGGCGCCCGCGACTTTGAGCGCGGCGACACAGCCGGTGCCGAAAAAGATCAGCAGTGCAGTACCCAGAAACTCGGCCATGCATTGGCTTGAGAGCGATGGTTGCGGTAAAGCAGTTGTCATTGAAAACCTCGGTTTTTGTTGTTGTCTGGCGCAATGCCGTCGGGGCAGGGCGCGATTTTCTCCGGGTTGGAATCCCCATTCCGTTGCCGGTTTACTGCTGAGTGCTGCGATGATGATAATTCTTACATTATTCAGATTCGAAAAAATATAGACAAGAAACAAACCTGTCAAAGGTCGAAAGTGAACCGTCGGTCACAATAAAACTATTCGTCGTGTGAATGATCCCGTGTGGTCCAGGCGCATCGACGTCTGCGAATCACCTGCAAGCCACGGGATTTGCGGCTTGGGATAGAGCCTTTTGCAGGCTGATCACCTAGAATCCGGCGGAGGTTTTTTTTGCCATTGCCGAGCCTGGAGCTGCCATGACCCCTGCGTTGGACTTGTTGAAAAAAGTTCGTGCCGAACATCGCGTGCACAGTTACGAACATGATCCGAAGGCCGCGTCCTATGGGTTGGAGGCCGCAGAGAAACTGGCACTTGAGCCGGCGCAGGTGTTTAAAACGCTGCTCGCGGCCAGCGAAAAAGGCGAGTTGCTGGTGGCAGTGGTGCCGGTCGTCGGAAGCCTCGACCTCAAAGGCCTGGCCCATGCCGCCGGGGTGAAAAAAGTCGAGATGGCTGACCCGGCAGCGGCCCAGCGCTCCACCGGTTATCTGTTGGGCGGCATCAGTCCGTTGGGGCAGAAGAAGCGCCTGCGTACCTTCATTGATAATTCGGCTCAGGGCTTTGCGACGATTTATGTCAGCGCCGGTCGGCGCGGGCTGGAGGTCGAATTGGCGCCCGCCGTGCTTGCCGAACACACCCAGGCGAAATTCGCCGACATCGGCCGTCCATAGCCGATATTGCTGTATGTAGAAAATTGGCTGGTTCTGTCACTGGCGCCGATCGCATCGTGCTTGCATGCTCTGCCAACTGACTTAGGGAGAAGGTTATGCAGCTCGAGTTTCATCAGGTCGACGCGTTCAGTGATCGGCCGTTCAGTGGTAATCCCGCGATGGTTTATCGGCTGGAGGCGTGGCTCGCCGATGAGCTGATGCAGAAGATCGCAGCCGAGCACAATCTGGCGGAGACTGCGTTTCTGGTGCGCGAAGGCCAGGCTTGGCATATTCGCTGGTTTACCCCGACCACTGAAGTACCGTTGTGCGGGCACGCCACACTGGCCAGCGCATACGTATTATTCGAGATCTACAAGGAAAGCACCGAGCGTATCGACTTCACCTGCAAATCCGGGCCTTTGAGTGTCAGCCGTGAAGAGGGGCGCCTGTGGCTGGACTTCCCGTCGATCGTGCCGTCAGAGATCGGTGTGACCCTGGACGTCGAGCGGGCGCTAGGGGTTGAGGCGGTGGATGTGCTCGGTTCCAACGAACTGTTTGTGGTGCTGGAGTCGGAGCAGGCAGTACTCGATTGCACACCTGACATGGTCGCGCTGGCCAAACTGCCGTGGCTCGGCGCTATCGTGACGGCACGCGGCAATCAGCACGACTTCGTTTCGCGCTACTTCGCGCCGGCGATCGGCATCAATGAAGACCCGGTCACCGGCTCGACACATTGCAGTCTGATTCCGTATTGGTCCAAGCGTCTGGGCAAGTCGAGCCTGACCGCGTGCCAGCGATCGGCGCGGGGTGGGGAGTTGTTCTGTCGGCTGGAGGGCGAGCGGGTGAAGATCGGCGGTAATGCCACACTGGTTGCCAGTGGCACCCTGATCCTGGGCTGAACCTGAAACCAGATGTGGGAGCGGGCTTGCTCCCACAGTTTTTTGATCCGGGATGGATCAGAGGGCGGTGCTGTAGCGGCGGACACCGTTTTCCACCGCCGGGATTTGCGCAGCGGTGCTGCCTGATGCCTGGAACAATACGAGGTGTTCAGCGGCAACACGAATCCCCACCTCTGCACCGACCTGATGATCAGCATGGCTCGGGAAAATCGATTCCAGTTGCGCACCTGTCGGCAGCTGCAGGCGATACAGCGTCGAAGCGCCAAGGAACGTTTTGCCGACAATCCGCGCTTTCAACGCACTGTCCGGTGCATACACAATGTCATCCGGACGCAGCAACACGTCCACCGCCCCGCCAATCGGCCAGGTGTAAGCCCGATTGCCACGCAGTTCACCCAGTTCTGTCTGCACCGATTCCGGGCTGTCGAGCTGACCACGAATGAAGTAACCCTGGCCGATGAAGCTGGCCACGTACGGCGTTGCCGGTTCGTGATACAGGTTATACGGCGTGTCCCACTGCTCCAGTCGACCTTCTTTGAACACGCCAACGTGATCACTGACAGCGAAGGCCTCTTCCTGATCGTGGGTCACCAGAATCGCGCTGGTACCACGGGCCTTGAGAATGTCGCGCACTTCATGACTGAGCTTGCGCCGCAGTTCGCCATCGAGGTTGGAGAACGGCTCGTCGAGCAGCAGCAATTGCGGCTCCGGTGCGAGCGCGCGGGCAAGGGCGACGCGCTGTTGCTGCCCGCCGGACAACTCGTGCGGGAAGCGCTTGCCGAGGTTCTTCAAGTTGACCAGTTCGAGCAGCTCTTCAGTGACGCGCTCTTTGTGCGGGTGCTTGCGGATACCAAAGGCAATGTTGTCGGCGACGCTCAGGTGCGGGAACAGCGCGTAATCCTGAAACACCATGCCGATCCGGCGTTTTTCCGGCGCCAGGGTGAAGCCGGCGCTGGAAAGGGTCTCGCCGCCGAGGGTGATCTCGCCTTCGTGCACCGGTTCGAAACCGGCGATCGCACGCAGGGTGGTGGTTTTGCCGCAGCCGGACGAGCCGAGCAGGCAGCCGATGTCACCGGCGTTGAGGTGCAGATTGAGGTTCTGCACCACACGTTGATCTTGATAACCGCAAGCGAGGTTGCGCAGGTTCAGCAGTAATTCATGGCTCATGCGTGGTGATATGCCGGTTCGACGAGGAACTCGAGCAGGGCCTTCTGTGCGTGGAGACGGTTTTCTGCCTGATCCCAGGCGACGGAGCGCGGGTCATCAAGCAGGTCGAGGCTGATTTCTTCGCCGCGATGCGCCGGCAGACAGTGCATGAACAGCACGTCCTCGGCGGCGAGGTCGAGCAGGGCACGGTTGACCTGGAACGGCGCGAACAGCTTGAGGCGCTTGGCAGTTTCCTCTTCCTGGCCCATCGACGTCCAGACATCGGTGCTGACCAGATGCGCGCCGCGCACGGCGTCCTGCGGGTCGCGGACGATGGTCACGCGATCACCGGCTCTGGCGACGAACTCAGGATTTGGCTCGTAGCCTTCCGGGCAGGCAACGCGCAGCTGGAAGTCGAACTGGATCGCCGCTTCTATATAGCTGTTGCACATGTTGTTGCCGTCGCCGATCCAGGCCACCGTTTTACCCTGGATCGAGCCACGGTGCTCAAGGAAGGTTTGCATGTCGGCGAGCAACTGGCACGGGTGCAGGTCATCGGACAGACCGTTGATCACCGGCACGCGCGAGTTGGCGGCGAATTCGGTCAGGGTGCTATGGGCAAAGGTGCGGATCATCACCGCGTCGAGCATGCTCGACATGACGATGGCGCAGTCGCTGATCGGCTCGCCACGGCCCAGCTGGGTGTCACGCGGAGACAGGAAGATTGCCTGACCGCCAAGCTGGATCATGCCGGCCTCGAACGAGATGCGGGTACGGGTCGAGGACTTTTCGAAAATCATGCCCAGTACACGGTTTTTCAGAGGCTCGAACAGTACGCCGCGGTTACGCAGGTCCTTGAGCTCAACGCCTCGACGGATCACGCTGACCAGCTCTTCGGGCGTGCAATCCATCAGGGAGAGAAAGTGCCTTGCGCTCATCATTGACTACCTTTTTGCTACAAACCGCAGATGCTCAAAGCCTTGTTTAACGGAACAACGGGCGAGACCTGCGGCGTAAGCCGCACGGGGCGACGAAATAGGGGAAGGCGCGATATTGACATTAAATGTCGCGTTTTTCCAATAGGCTACGGTTTTTGCGGGATTCGGAGGGCGCACTGGATGTTGCAGTTGCGCATTTGAAGCCGGATTCAGGACAGCAGCGAGCCTCTTTGTACACTGGCCTCGCAGGGCTTGGCAATGCGGCGTGACGGGGAACGGGTCACTCGGGTCGGTTTACGACCGTGGCGCCATGCCATCACTTGGTCGGCTGGTGTCGCTGAAACATTTGCTAAAGCAAAGTGCTGGGTTATAAATAAGTTTCGAGCGACGCAGGAAGCCTCCGCATGGAATCGAAAGAAAAACTGTTAATGGAACTGCTGGGCCACACGGCTCGCTCTCTGACTCACCTCACCGCGTCGGTCACCTCAATGTCCTTCGAACTGCTGCGCAGCGAAGATGAGGTGGTGAAGACCGCCGGCCGGCACATGATCGACCGTATGGCGACCATCAGCGCCGGTCTCGACGAACACTGGCGCTTGATCGGCGAACTCACCGGCGTACATGTCGCCCACGAGCAGATCGAAACCATCCAGGAAATTCAGCTGGCCGCGCCGCCGCAGCTGCCGTCGAACTGATCATGGCGGTTTATCGGCTCGCTTGATAACCGTCGATTCACAAGACGAACGTCGCTGGCGCCGCTTCCTCACTCGGGCCATAGTTTTGTTCCCGCGGGCGTGATTGCCCGCCCAGAACAAGACAGAGACTGGCCATGACCAAGACTCTCCATCACCGTGCGTGCCACCTGTGCGAAGCCATTTGCGGTCTGACCATCGAAACCACTGAGACCGATGGCAACGTCGCGATCACCTCGATCAAGGGTGACGCTCTCGACACCTTCAGCCGTGGCCACATCTGCCCCAAAGCCGTGGCCCTGCAAGACATCCAGAACGATCCGGATCGCCTGCGCCAACCGATGCGCCGCGTTGGCAGCGAATGGCTGCCGATCGAGTGGGACGAGGCTTTTGCGCTGGTGGCCGAGAAACTGGCGGCGATTCAGGAGCGTCATGGGCAGAATGCTGTTGCGGTCTATCAAGGCAACCCGAGCGTGCACAACTACGGGCTGATGACCCACAGCAATTATTTCCTGGGTTTGCTGAAGACGCGCAATCGCTACTCGGCGACCTCGGTCGATCAGTTGCCGCATCATCTGAGCAGCTATCTGATGTACGGCCACGGCCTGCTGCTGCCGATTCCGGACATTGATCACACCGATTTCATGCTGATCCTCGGCGGGAATCCGCTGGCGTCCAACGGCAGCATCATGACCGTGCCGGATGTCGAGAAACGTTTGAAAGCGATTCAGGCGCGCGGCGGCAAAGTGGTGGTGGTCGACCCGCGGCGCAGCGAGACCGCAGCCATGGCTGACCAGCATTTGTTCGTGCGTCCTGGCGGCGATGCAGCGTTGTTGTTTGGCGTCCTCAACACGCTGTTTAGCGAAGGCCTGACCCGCGAGAGTCACTTGCCGGTCGACGGGCTGGATGACGTGCGCGCCGCTGTCGCCGCGTTTACCGCTGAATCCATGAGTCCGTTGTGTGCGGTTCCAGCCGAGCATATCCGCCAACTGGCCCGGGATTTCGCCGCCGCGCCAAGTGCTGTGTGCTACGGGCGCATGGGGGTTTCAACCCAGGCTTTCGGCACGCTATGCCATTGGGTGGTGCAGTTGATCAATCTGGTCACCGGCAATCTTGATCGCGTCGGCGGAGCGCTGTGCACCGAACCCGCGGTGGATCTGGTGGCGTCGACCTCGGGCGGGCATTTCAACAAATGGCAGAGTCGCGTTTCCGGGCGTCCTGAATACGGTGGTGAATTGCCGGTCTCGGCCTTGGCCGAAGAGATGCTTACCGAAGGCGAAGGCCAGGTTCGTGCGTTGATCACCGTCGCTGGCAACCCGGTATTGTCGACCCCGAACGGGCGGCAACTGGAGCAGGCGCTGGATGGCCTGGAGTTCATGCTCAGCATCGACTTGTACATCAACGAAACCACGCGCTATGCCGATCTGATCCTGCCATCGACCTCGGCACTGGAAAATGATCACTACGACACCACGTTTAACCTGTTCGCGGTACGCAACGTCACCCGCTTCAACCGCGCGATTCTCGCCAAACCCGAGGGCGCTTTGCATGACTGGGAGATCTTTGTGGGCCTGGCCAAGGCGTTTGCCGAGAAGACCGGCAAGGAGCTGAAACCGACCGTGCCTCCGGCGAAGATGATCGACATGGGCCTGCGCATGGGCCGTTACGGTGATGCGGCCGAGCAAAAACTCTCGTTGGCGACATTGTTCGATCATCCTCACGGGATTGACCTGGGCGCGCTGAAACCGAATCTGGCGTCGCGCCTGAAAACGCCGAATCAGCGTGTGCAGGCCGCTCCGCCAGAAATCCTCGCTGACCTCGCGCGCTTCGCTGCGCTGCAGGCGCCGGCCGCTGATGAGCTGCTGATGATTGGCCGTCGTCATGTGCGCAGCAACAACTCCTGGATGCACAATTATCACCGCCTGGTGAAGGGCAAGCCGCGCCATCAACTGCTGATGCACCCGGATGACCTCGCCAGTCGCGGGCTCAGCGATGGTCAGCGAGTGCGCGTCAGTTCGCGGGTCGGACAGATCGAGGTGGAAGTGCTCGGCAGCCTGGACATGATGAAAGGCGTGGTCAGCCTGCCGCACGGGTGGGGCCATGCGCGCCCGGGGGTACAGATGGCGATTGCCAGTGGCCAGCCGGGATCGAGCGCGAACGATCTGACCGATGAATGTCAGCTCGATGAACTGTCGGGCAACGCCGCGTTGAATGGCGTGCCGGTCACGGTGGCGGCGGCCTGAACGTGACCGTCGGGGAGACCGAGCATGGCGCTCGGGATTCCGTTACAATGCGTCACCGTGCCGACC
The DNA here is from genome assembly GCF_949768005.1 of Pseudomonas sp. IT-347P. Classification (NCBI taxonomy): domain Bacteria; kingdom Pseudomonadati; phylum Pseudomonadota; class Gammaproteobacteria; order Pseudomonadales; family Pseudomonadaceae; genus Pseudomonas; species Pseudomonas sp. IT-347P. The sequence goes on along the minus strand of NZ_CATKPQ010000060.1, from coordinate 70,027 downwards.
CATGAGTCGGAAAGTTCAGCCGAGGTGCTCCATGGATATCATCGAAACGATTAAAGAGCAGATTGCCAACAACACCATTCTGCTTTACATGAAAGGCTCGCCGAATGCCCCACAGTGTGGCTTCTCCGCGAAAGCTGCGCAGGCTGTCATGGCTTGTGGCGAAAAGTTTGCGTACGTGGACATCCTGCAGAACCCGGAAATCCGCGCCAACCTGCCGAAGTACGCCAACTGGCCGACTTTCCCGCAACTGTGGGTCGGCGGTGAACTGATCGGCGGCAGCGACATCATGACCGAGATGGCGGCAGACGGTTCGCTGCAAAGCACCATCAAGGCGGCTGTTGAAGCAGCCGCTGCGAACAAGTCCGAAGCCTGATCCGCTTTTTGTAGGAGTGAGCCTGCTCGCGATTGCTTTCCGCCGGTAGCGATGTTGTCGGCTGATATGACGCTATCGCCAGCAGGCTGGCTCCCACAGGGTTTCAGCATTGACTGAAATTCGGGCAATAAAAAGCCCCGCGCCTCGAAAGAGGGCGGGGCTTTTTAGTGTCTGGAGTTTAGCGGGCGCTAACTTACTCTTCGCCCATCTGCGATTGGAGATAGTTCTCAAGACCGACTTTATCGATCAGGCCCAGTTGGGTTTCCAGCCAGTCGATATGTTCTTCTTCGGATTCGAGAATATCTTCGAGCAGTTCACGGCTGCCGAAGTCGCCAACGGTTTCGCAATGGGCGATCGCGGCTTTCAGGTCAGCGTGGCCGGTCTTCTCGATACGCAGGTCGCACTCCAGCATTTCCTTGGTGTGCTCGCCGATATGCAGCTTGCCCAGGTCCTGTACGTTGGGCAGGCCCTCGAGGAACAGGATGCGCTTGATCAGCTTGTCCGCGTGCTTCATCTCGTCGATGGATTCTTTGTATTCGTGCTTGCCGAGCTTGTTCAGACCCCAATCTTCGTACATGCGCGCATGCAGAAAGTACTGATTGATCGCGACCAGCTCATTGGCAAGGATCTTGTTGAGATGCTGGATGACTGTAATGTCGCCTTTCATGATCGGAGTCCTGCCCTGTTTTAGCTGTATATGCGCCAGAGTTTGAGCTTCGTACTTATAAGTGTCAAACCTAAGTTATTGAATAATAAATGAAAATTAATCGGAATAAGAATGTTTGTGTTCCGCGTCTGAGCGCTAAGCAATTGATTTTCAGGCATAAAAAAACCGGACATAAGTCCGGTTCTTTGAAATGGGGGCAATTATGCGGCTGTAAATTCGACCGGGTAGGGGATCGCAGCCTGGGCGGTTTGCAGCTTGGTCAGGGTCTCGCGGACCACTTCCTTGGCAAGGCAGGCACATTTGCCACATTGGCTGGCGACGCCGGTGGCCTGGCGGACTTCTTTATAGCTGCAGCAACCTTCATAAATCGCTTCGCGGATCTGTCCGTCGGTAACGCCAGTGCAGAGGCAAACATACATAAGTAATAACCGTCGCTGGTTGTGACTCAATTGCGATGGATCTTAATGTTAACGAGAATGATTGTCAAAGTGCTTTCGGAATGCTTCAGCCGATTAATAGCCATGACTGACGAACGGTATTTACTGGCGAAATGCCTGGCCCCGTAAATGCAGCGCCGTTCTGCCACTGCTTTGAAAAACCGTTAAGGACAGGCCAAATTCGCAGTGTATGATGGTCGGCCCTTGTGAAGGGGGTTCGTGTCACAGGGCTGTCGCTTGAGGGTGGCAGGCTGGCGCGAACCCTGAACTTCAAGTTTTTACACCAGGAGATATCAATGAGCGTACTCGTAGGCAAACAAGCCCCTGACTTCACCGTCCCGGCCGTACTCGGCAATGGCGAGATCGTTGACAGCTTCACCCTGTCCTCGGCCATCAAAGGCAAATACGGCCTGGTGTTCTTCTATCCACTGGACTTCACCTTCGTCTGCCCGTCCGAGCTGATCGCTCTGGACAACCGTATGGCTGACTTCAAGGCCCGCAACGTTGAAGTGGTCGCTGTGTCGATCGACTCTCACTTCACCCACAATGCATGGCGCAACACGCCAGTGAACAATGGCGGCATCGGCCAGGTGAAATACACCATGGCTGCCGACATGAAGCACGACATCGCCAAGGCTTACGACGTTGAGTCCGAAGGCGGCGTGGCTTTCCGTGGCGCGTTTCTGATCGACGACAAAGGCGTGGTTCGCTCGCAGATCATCAACGACCTGCCGCTGGGCCGTAACATGGAAGAGCTGATCCGTCTGGTCGACGCTCTGCAATTCCACGAAGAGCACGGCGAAGTCTGCCCTGCCAACTGGAAAAAAGGCGACAAAGGCATGAACGCTTCGCCAGAAGGCGTCGCGGCTTACCTGACCGAAAACGCTGCTGCCCTGTAAGGCGCAACGTCGAGGTACAAAAAAACCGGCCCACGTGGCCGGTTTTTTTATGCGCGGGCTTTACCCGACGACCATCATCAGTCGTCGAAATCTTCCCAGCCGCCCATCTGTTTCCAGCGGTTGACGATGCCGCAGAACAGCTCAGCGGTTTTCTCGGTGTCGTAACGCGCCGAGTGCGCCTCACGACCGTCGAAATCGATGTCGGCGGCCTGGCAGGCTTTTGCCAGCACGGTTTGACCGTACGCCAGACCGGCCAGCGTCGCGGTGTCGAAGCTGGAGAACGGGTGGAACGGGTTGCGCTTCATGTCCAGACGCGCAACGGCCGCGTTCAGGAAGCCAAGGTCGAAGCTGCTGTTGTGCCCGACCAGGATCGCGCGCTTGCAGCCGTTGGCCTTCAGCGCCTTGCGGATACCACGGAAAATGTCGGTCAGTGCGGTTTCTTCACTGACCGCCATACGCAGTGGGTGATCCAGTTTGATCCCGGTGAACTCCAGCGCCGCTGCTTCGATGTTGGCGCCTTCGAACGGCTCAACGCGGAAGAAGTAGGTGTGATCCGGGTAAACGAACCCCTTTTCATCCATGGCGATAGTGGTCGCGGCAATCTCCAGCAAGGCATCGGTGGCCGAGTTGAAGCCACCGGTCTCTACGTCAACGACAACCGGCAGGTAGCCGCGAAAGCGTGCTGCCATCGGGTGACGGGAACCGCCACCACCACTTTGACCGTCCAGTTCGTCGTCGAAATGGTCTTCACTCACGCGTGTTCCTCCAGCAGGCGCCAGCGCAGTTTTTCACCGGCGCGCAGCGGGATAACGGTCAGCTCGCCAAACGGCAGGCTGGTCGGGGCAGTCCATTCTTCACGAACCAGGGTAATGCGATCGGTGTTTGCCGGCAGGCCGTAGAAGCGCGGGCCGTTGAGGCTGGCGAAGGCTTCGAGCTTGTTCAGCGCGTTACGCTGTTCGAACGCTTCGGCATACAGCTCGATGGCGGCGTACGCGGTGTAGCAGCCGGCGCAGCCGCAAGCAGCTTCCTTGGCATGCTGGGCGTGCGGTGCCGAGTCGGTGCCGAGGAAGAACTTCGCGCTGCCACTGGTGGCGGCGTCGAGCAGGGCTTCCTGGTGCGTATTGCGCTTGAGGATCGGCAGGCAATAGAAGTGCGGCCGAATCCCGCCCACCAGCATGTGGTTGCGGTTGTAGAGCAGGTGGTGCGCGGTGATGGTCGCACCAACGTTGGCCGAAGCCTCGTTGACGAACTGCACGGCGTCAGCGGTGGTGATGTGTTCGAACACCACTTTCAGCGTCGGGAAACGCTCGACCACGCGGCGCATGTGCTCATCGATGAAGATCTTCTCGCGGTCGAACACATCGACGTCGCCACGAGTGACTTCACCGTGGATCAGCAGCGGCATGCCGACTTCAGCCATGGCTTCCAGTGCCGGGAAGATCTTGTCGATGCTGGTCACACCAGAATCGGAGTTGGTGGTGGCGCCGGCCGGGTACAGCTTGGCGGCGTGCACGAAACCGCTGGCCTTGGCTTCACGAATTTCTTCGGGCTGGGTACGGTCGGTGAGGTACAGCACCATCAACGGCTCGAAGCGACTGCCGGCCGGGCGGGCAGCGAGAATCCGCTGGCGATAGCCGTCGGCTTCAGCGGCGTTGCGCACCGGAGGTACCAGGTTGGGCATGATGATGGCGCGGCCAAAGGTGCGCGCCACATCGGCAACGGTATTGGTCAACACGGCACCATCGCGAAGATGAATGTGCCAGTCGTCGGGACGCAGCAGGGTCAGGCGGTCGGACATGAGGGGATTCCAGGCGGGTCAAACTGAGGCGAATGCTACCGGAAAAGACTCTTGCAGGCACTCGCTATCAAGTTTTGCGGGAACCTTCCGATATCCCGTAGGTATGCCGTAAACATAGTGTGAATCGGTGTTTGTGTTTCACAAGCCAATGGAGCCTCCCGTGCGCCAGCGTTATTTAGCCTTGCTCAGTGTGTTCGCCAGCCTTCCGGCGATGGCGCTCACGTACCAGACCCGTCTGGAGAACATTGAGTGGACGGTCGCCGGCGACAAGTTCGAATGTCGTCTGACCCAACCGATCACTGATTTCGGCTCGGGCGAGTTCGTGCGCAAGGCGGGTGAACAGGCGATATTCCGTCTGAATGCCTACAACGCCATGCTCGGCGGCGGCTCTGCAACCTTGCTGGCGGCGGCTGCACCCTGGCAGCCGGGGCGTGGTGACATCAACCTGGGTTCCGTGAGGCTCGGCAGCGGCAACGTCTTGTTCAACAGCTCGCAATCCCAGGCCGGAGGCCTTATCAGCGGTCTGCTGGATGGTCGCAGCCCGGTCGTGCGCCGCGCGTCTGGCGATGGCCGCGTTTCGGAAGTGCGCCTGTTGCCGGTCAAGTTCAGCAAGGCGTTCAATGACTACCAAACGTGTGTGGCGAAACTGCTGCCGCAGAATTTCGATCAGATCAAACAGTCGCAGATCGGCTTTCCCGGCGAAGGTGTTGATCTGGATCCTGCTGCAAAAGCCAAGCTGCAAGTGATGCTCGAATACATGAAGGCTGATCCGACGGTCAATCACATCGAGCTCGACGGCCATTCCGACAACAGCGGCAATCGTTTGACCAACCGTGAACTGTCACGCCGGCGAGCGCTGGCAGTGGTCGACTTCTTCAAGGCAAACGGCATTCAGGAATCGCAGATCACCGTGCGCTTCCATGGCGAGCAATATCCCATTGTGCCGAACACCAATGCGGCCAATCGCGCGAAGAACCGTCGGGTCAATGTGAAACTGGCGCGCGTGGCTCCAGCCACGGCTCCGGCACCGCAAGCGAGCACGCCAGCCAGCACTGCAGCAACTTCCTGACCCGCCGGTCATCGTCGCGCACTCGACAGAATCTGTCGCTTTGTCGTCTTAAGCTGTCGCGCCTCTGTAAATTATTGCGTTGGAGCGGTAGACTCCCCGGCTTTCCGTAGAACCCCGTGGAGTGATGGCATGGCGGACGTAAACAAGGTCGTTCTGGCGTATTCCGGCGGCCTGGACACTTCGGTGATCCTCAAGTGGCTGCAGGATACTTATAACTGTGAAGTGGTGACCTTCACCGCTGATCTCGGTCAAGGCGAAGAGGTCGAGCCGGCCCGCGCCAAGGCTCAGGCCATGGGCGTCAAAGAAATCTACATCGACGACCTGCGCGAAGAATTCGTGCGTGATTTCGTGTTCCCGATGTTCCGCGCCAACACCGTTTACGAAGGCGAGTACCTGCTGGGTACTTCCATCGCACGTCCGCTGATCGCCAAACGTCTGATCGAGATCGCCAACGAAACCGGCGCTGACGCCATTTCCCATGGCGCCACCGGCAAAGGCAACGACCAGGTGCGCTTCGAACTGGGCGCCTACGCACTCAAGCCAGGCGTGAAAGTGATTGCTCCCTGGCGTGAGTGGGACCTGCTGTCCCGCGAGAAGCTGATGGACTACGCCGAGAAGCATGCGATCCCGATCGAGCGTCACGGCAAGAAGAAGTCCCCGTACTCGATGGACGCCAACCTGCTGCACATCTCCTATGAAGGTGGCGTGCTGGAAGACACCTGGACCGAGCACGAAGAAGACATGTGGCGCTGGACCGTCTCCCCGGAGAAGGCTCCCGACACCCCGCAATACCTGGAACTGACCTATCGCAACGGCGACATCGTTGCGCTGGATGGCGTCGAAATGACCCCGGCCACCGTACTGGCGACCTTGAACAAGATCGGCGGCGCTCACGGTATCGGCCGTCTCGACATCGTCGAAAACCGTTACGTCGGCATGAAGTCCCGTGGCTGCTACGAAACCCCGGGCGGCACCATCATGCTGCGCGCGCACCGCGCCATTGAATCGATCACTCTGGACCGCGAAGTCGCTCACCTCAAAGACGAGCTGATGCCGAAATACGCCAGCCTGATCTACACCGGTTACTGGTGGAGCCCTGAGCGCTTGATGCTGCAACAGATGATCGATGCGTCCCAGGTCAACGTGAACGGCGTTGTGCGCCTGAAACTGTACAAGGGCAACGTGATCGTCACCGGCCGCAAGTCCGACGATTCGCTGTTCGACGCCAACATCGCGACCTTCGAAGAAGATGGCGGTGCTTACAATCAGGCTGACGCGGCAGGCTTCATCAAGCTCAATGCGCTGCGCATGCGCATTGCTGCCAACAAGGGTCGCAAGTTGTTCTAAGCGCTCCAGACTGACATGTAATGAAAAGGGCGGCCTTGTCATCGAGACAAGGTCGCCCTTTTTGCATGGTTGTTTGTCTGCGTTTGAGCGAGCCATATTCCTGAGCCATGTACGGGGGGGTGACTACAGCTCATCTTTCATGTCCGTCCCAATAGCGTTACCGCTTGTGCACACAGGTTATAAACAATACAAAGCGTTTTTCCTGAGCCTTTCTTGACGTGTTTGATCTGCAGCCGTGCATTCTGCGTCAGTAGAACGTCCGATATGTGATTGGAAAGAAACACGACCACCCGGGCTGACTTGCGGTCGAGGTTTCGAATATTTTCCAGAATCGTGGCTAATTCTCTCGATGCATCGACATCCCGTGCGTCGATGAGATGCAGGTCGCTGATCCACGCTGGCAACTGTATGTCGTGCTGAACAATCTGTTTGGTTTTTGTGATGATATCCGACGGCGGGTCAGGCGCGTTGTGGACTTTGCACGCTTCTTTGCATTCGACATTGCCCGATTTGCAGGGTAAGACACAACTTGATAGCCCAAACGTACCTTGCGCGGATGGCTCCGGCGTCGATGTGTTGCGCTTGGTATCGCGATCATTGTTATCTATTACTTTTAAAAAGTTCTTGTCTTTTCCGAAGTCGGAGGGTGAATAAAGGGAGCGGTAGTTAAAGTTCAAGGTGATAAAGAAAAGAAATAACAAGTAGAACGGAAAGCTGATCAGGAACCATACGTAAATCTCTCGATCCTTATTGTCCAGAAATGGCAAGGATACCGCAGCTGATGTTTCGGAAATGGCGGCAAATATCGCGATGACTGTCATTGGGTTATTGATCTTGTTTTTTATTTTCAACATGTTTGTGCTCTTTTGTCTGGTCTTTCTCATAGTTGTGAATTTACGTTGTTTGAGTTGTTTTGAGTGGATGGTTGATGCTTATCTTTATAGCAAAAGTGTGGGGTCTGGTATAAATATCTTGTTTCAAGTGTTTAAGTTTTTCTACCTGTTGTCGTGTTGATGTGGCGGCTGTTACTTTGTGTTCTGATTTGCAATTAATGTTTTCATACTCGCGCAGGCTCAGACCTGATCAGGCGTAATAAACCTCAGCGGCGATTCCGGGTTTTTGGCTGTTAGTCGTAGTTTGTAACAAGTTGAACAGGCGAGGGTTGTCCCCTTTGAAGCAAGAACCAGCGTCGGATTTTTAGAGGGGGAGCGGTTTTTTGTAGGATTAATCCGCAATGACTGTAGGGTATGTCTCTCGATGCAAGTGCATGATAACCGCGTCATGCCATAGAGCAAGTGACTGGGCTATTGTGCGTGTTCTAAAAATTCGAACAGCGAAACTGGACTTGCCCATGAATAAAGTGCTGATCGTGGATGATCACCCTGTCATTCGTCTTGCGGTACGTATGCTGATGGAACGTCATGGCTACGAAGTCATCGCAGAAACTGATAATGGTGTGGATGCGTTACAACTTGCTCGAGAACAAATGCCGGATATCGTCATTCTGGATATAGGCATACCAAAGCTTGATGGTCTGGAAGTTATCGCGCGCCTGACTTCGACGGCCATGCCTATTAAAGTGCTTGTATTGACCTCTCAGGCGCCCGGGCACTTTTCGATGCGCTGCATGCAGTCGGGGGCAGCCGGTTATGTCTGTAAACAACAGGATCTGACCGAGTTGCTCAGTGCAATCAAGGCAGTATTGTCCGGTTACAGTTATTTCCCGAATCAGGCATTGCATACCGTGCGCACGAGTTTGGGCAATGCCAGTGAAGCCGACATGGTCGATCGTCTGTCCGGTCGGGAAATGATGGTGTTGCAGCAGTTGGCGCGGGGCAAGACCAACAAGGAAATTGCCGATGGCATGTTTTTGAGCAACAAGACCGTCAGCACCTACAAGACGCGCCTGTTGTTGAAACTCAATGCGCGTTCTCTGGTTGATCTGATCGAGTTGGCGCAGCGCAATGGTCTGGTGTGAATATCTTGATAGCTGACAGGATCATGGGCCGATCTGACTCAGCTAGCCGCAGAAAGTGAAAAGCCTCCGGTGCGGGAGGCTTTCAAGTATCAGAGATCAAAATCGTAATCGGCCAATTGCCTTTGCAGTCGGCGCTCCTCGAGCAGGTTGTCGATCGTACGGCGTTTGCTGAGATTGGTCTTGGCGACTTCGACTACAGGTTCTGCATCATCGGTCTCAGCGGCAGTAAAGTCGTCTTCCACGTCCAGTTGCTCTTTATCGGTACTCATCAGGTTAACTCCCGGCTAAGACTGCCTTTGGCGCCCCTTATATCGATATTCCTGCGGCGGGTAAAAAAGATTTTTTCAATCGACTTATCAATTATTCCAATAGCCGGTCAATCGTCCGATGTTTTGTTTTTGTACTCGCACAAATCCTCGATCCGGCAACTGCCGCAGCGTGGCTTGCGGGCCAGACACACGTAGCGGCCATGAAGAATCAGCCAGTGATGGGAGTCGAGCAGGAATTCTTTAGGTACGAACTTCATCAGCTTTTTTTCCACTTCGACCACGTTTTTACCCGGAGCAATGCCGGTGCGGTTGCTGACCCGAAAGATATGGGTATCAACGGCCATGGTCAGTTGGCGAAAAGCAGTATTGAGTACGACGTTGGCGGTCTTGCGGCCCACTCCCGGCAAGGCTTCGAGCTCTTCACGGGTTTGCGGGACTTCGCCGCCATGGCGCTCGACCAGCAGGCGACAGGTTTCGATGACGTTCCTGGCCTTGCTGTTATAGAGGCCGATGGTTTTGATGTATTCGGATAGACCTTCGACACCCAACGCGTGGATCGCCGCTGGCGTATTGGCAACCGGGAACAACTTGGCCGTGGCTTTGTTCACGCCAACATCCGTCGACTGCGCCGAGAGAATCACCGCGATCAACAGTTCGAATGGCGAGGAGTAGGTCAGTTCGGTCTTCGGCTCGGGATTGTCTTCGTGCAGGCGGCGGAAAATCTCCAGACGTTTTGCAGCATTCATGGGCGATGCGTTTCCTTGGATATCGAGTTCGGGCGAATCGTCGCCTGACGCGCCGCCAGCAGCAGCGCCAACAAAATAAAAGCACCGGGGATCAACGTGACCAGGTGCACCCCTCCGCTAAATACAACAAGACCTGACCAATGCTCGAACAAACCCCGGCCAAGACTACCGTGACCGATGAGTTCACGCAGTCCTGCAAACAGCAGCATTAATCCGCCGAACAGGGTGCCGCGCTTGAAGCGTTCGACCAACGATTGGCGCCAGAAGCCATTGTGTTCCAGCACCACACATTGCAAGGCAATCAGGCCGACATAGAGGCCGAATGTTTGCTGCCAGGGCAGAAACCAGCGTTGCGCCAAAAGATCTGCGCAACTTGTGAGGGTCGCAGCGAGCAGCAGGCTGGCCAGCAATGCGCTGGTCCCGGCGAGCCTGGACCGTAAGGCAGGCATGCACAGGCCATACAGACCGACGACAATGGCAAACGTCAATAATGCCCCCACACCAGCAGCCAATGAGTCACTGGTGCCAAGCAGCAATGTCAGCATCAAAGAGTTCGAGAGGAAAGCCGATCGGTTCATGTTCCGCTCCCCAACAGTGCCGCACGATGTTCATCAAAGTAGCGCAGGGCATCATGGATCGCGCTGATGGCGACGCGAGAGGTGATAGTCGCTCCGGCTATTTGATCAAATTGTCCCTGATCCTTTTTCAGTGCCCAGCCGGCATCGCTCGGCTCAGTGCTCGATTTGCCGATAAAGGTCTGCAGCCAGATGTTCGGCCAGTCCCCCAAGCGCCCACCGAGTGCTGGCGTTTCGGTTTGTTTGAGGGTTTTTACACCGAGCAATTTGCCGTTGGCATCAATGGCGATCAACAGTTCGATGGCGCCGGCATAACCCTGAGTCTGACTGCGCAGCAAGATTGCTACGGTCTGGCCGCGCTTGGTCGCGCGATAGCCACCCGTCAAGGTGCTATGGCTCAAGTTCAAGTCTGCCAAGCCCAAGGGCTGCTCGAGCGGTTGATTGTCGTAGGCATCGAGCGGCAGCAGGTCGAGTAGTTTGCGGCTTTCGATCAAGCGCTGCTCGCTGGCAATTTGTGCTGCAGTACTGCGGTATACACCATAAGTCGCAGCCACGCCGATGACCGCCAACAGCAACACAACAGGCGCGCTGGCTGTGCGATTCATGGGCTCACCGCTGACTGACGGTTCGCGGCAAATCGCTCCAGCGCCGGCACGCAAAGATTCATCAGCAGCACCGCGAACGCTACGCCATCCGGGTACCCGCCCCAGGTTCGAATCAAATAGGTCAGCAGCCCGACGCCGACACCGAACAACAGACGAGCGAGTGCGGTTTTAGCCCCGGAGACCGGTTCAGTGATGATGAAGAACGCCCCGAGCATGGTCGCGCCACTGAGCAGGTGAAACAGCGGTGAACCATGCGAGTCCGACCCTGAACCCTTCCAGCACAGCAGGCTGACGACAAACAGACTGGCGAGCATGCCGACCGGCGCGTGCCAACTGAAGACGCGGCGCTGCAGTAAAAACAACCCGCCGGCAAGAAACGCCAGATTCACCCATTCCACGCCGTGTCCGCCAAAACGACCGAAGGCCGGATGACTGGCGAACAATTCGTCCATGGTCAGGCTTTTGTTGAGGCGCAGGCTGTCCAGCGCGGTGGCCTGTGCCCAGGCGTCCGGCGCCTGATTTGTGCCGAACACCTGTTGCAACGCGGCCGACAGATCCAGGCCATGGGCCGGCCAATGGGTCATCGGTTGCGGGAACATGACGATGGCAAAGGCAAACCCGAGCATCGCCGGATTGAACGGGTTTTTACCGACGCCGCCATACACATGCTTGCCGAACAACAGTCCCGAAGCTACCGCCATCACTGTTAACCACCAAGGGCAATAAGGTGGCAGTGCGGCAGCCAATAATGTCGCACTGACCAGCGCACTGCCGTCGCTGAGCGTAGGTTGCACGGGCTGTCGACGCAGACGCAGCACCGCAGCCTCGACCATCAGCGCGGCAACAATCGCCAGCAACAGATTGATCAACACGCCCCAACCATACAGCCAGAACAAGGCGAGCAGCCCTGGCAAAGTGGCCAGCAGCACCCGTTTCATCGCCTGTTGCAGGCGAATGTCCGATGCCTCAAGGGGCAGCATGATCTTGCACCTGGCGCTCGGCGTTTTGCAGGCGGGCGCGGGCTTTGTCGAGGATATCCGCGGGCGTGTCGGCGCGCCGTTCGAGTTTGTTGAGGTCCGCGCGGGCGTAGGCCAATTCGGTTTTTAACTGACGAAGCTGGCTGTCGATCGGACGTTTTTCGACCCGCACCAGGTCGGGCAACGGCTGATCGCTTGTGGCTTCAGCGGCATGCAGGGCCTGCTCAGCGTCGCGCAATGCTTGCTCCAGCGCGGCGATCTGCTCGGGCGCCGTTTCAGTGGTTTGTGCTTTTTTCAGTTCTGCGCGGCGCATGGCCAGCTGGATCTTCGCCCGTTTCAGATCGGCGTCTTTTGCTGGGGCAGGCACTACGGGCGTTGGCGCAGCGCTGCTTTCAACGGCCGCCAGTGTCTTTTCGGCCGCTTCGAATTGCTGCTGCAACACGATCAATTGTGCCTGCTGTTCGAACGTTGGCGGATGGCCGAAAGCCTTCAGTGACTTGTGCAATTGCGCGCGGCTCATGGCCACATCGATCTTGGCTTTCTTCAGCGCCGCATCCGCGGTCGCCGCTTTCTGTGCGCGCACCCGTTCCAGTGCCGCCTGCACCGGATCGGCTGCGCTCACTTGAGATTGCGCCGCCCGTTTCGCCCGCGCTTCACGTTCCGCCTGTTTCTGTTGCTCTTCGCGGTGCAAGCGCTCGTTCCGGCGCTCGAAGCGTTGACGCGCGTGATCGCGTTTGGCCGCGCGTGCGCGCTGTTCTTCAAGGCTGACGGCCAGGCCGCCCACCACCGGCAACGTGCTCGGCGGCAACGGATGCATTTCGATGCAATCCACCGGGCATGGTGCGACACACAGGTCGCATCCGGTGCACTCGTCGATGATGACTGTGTGCATCAGTTTCGCCGCGCCGACAATCGCGTCGATCGGACAAGCCTGAATGCACTTGGTGCAGCCGATGCATTCGGCCTCACGAATGAACGCCACTTGCGGCGGCGCCGAGCCGCGACTGATGTCCAGCTCCAGCACTGGCACTTTCAACAGCTCAGCCAGCGCGGCAATGGTTTCGTCACCGCCCGGCGGGCACTTGTTGATCGGCTCGCCCTCGGCGATGCCTTGCGCGTACGGTTTGCATCCGGGATGGCCGCACTTGCCGCATTGGGTCTGCGGCAAGAGGGCATCGATGCGTTGAATCAGACTCATGTTTTGATCAATCCACTGAATCCGAGAAAAGTCACTGCGATCAGTCCGGCGCCGATCAGATCAATCGGCAGGCCGCGAAAGGGCAGGGGAATATCGTTGTCGGTCGTGCGTTCGCGTAAATCGCTGAACAGGCTCAGCACCAGCCAGAAGCCCAGCCCGGCGCCGAGACTCAGCGCTATTGCCTGCGGCAGGCCTTGATCGTTTTGCGCGTTGATCAGTGTCAGCCCCAGCACACCGGCATTACCCAGCAACAATGGCCATAGACCGTCGAACGGCAGACCTGGCAGCCAGCGCGCCAGCAATTTCAGCAGCGGCGCGATCAGCAACACACTCAATGGCAGAAACACGAACAGGCGTAGAGCCTCAAGGTGAAGCGGCATCAGCAGCCAATGCCAGATCACATGACCCGCCACACCGACAACCAACATCAGACAAAGCGTTGTCAGCCCCAGCGCATGCACCTGTCGACGACTGCCCGCCAGCAGCGGATCGACGCCCAGCGGCCAGTGCAACACGAAGTTGTTGAGCAGGGCGGCACTGATCAGCGTAAGCACGAGTTCGGTCATGGTTCTGCCGGCTAAACGGGCGGAGGTCTCTTAAGGTTAGGCATTATCCGGCAGCCACGTAGGGTGGGCCAGATATGAAAAATCCCACCGGCATGCGGGACACGCCGGTGGGATCGATTTGTTGCAGGGCCTTACTTGATGCGTTGGCCCGGCTTGGCGCCGCTGTCCGGGCTCAGCAGGTAGATCTCTTCACCGCCAGGGCCGGCCGCCATCACCATGCCTTCGGAGATACCGAACTTCATTTTCCGTGGCTTGAGGTTGGCGATCATCATGGTCAGGCGGCCGTCGAGTTTCGACGGGTCCGGGTAAGCGCTCTTGATCCCGGAGAATACGTTGCGTTGCTCGTCACCGATGTCGAGGGTCAGGCGCAGCAGCTTGTCGGCGCCTTCCACGTGTTCGGCCTTGACGATCAACGCGACGCGCAGGTCGATGGCGGCAAAAGCATCGAAGTCGATTTCCGGCGACAGCGGATCCTTGGCCAGTTCGCCATTGCCTGCCGGAGCGGCTGTCCCCGTATCGGTCTGGCTGGCGGTCAGGTCTTCTTTCGAGGCGTCGGTCATGGCTTGTACTTTTACCGGGTCGATGCGGGTCATCAACGGCTTGAATTCGTTGAGCTGGTGGTTAGCCAGCAGCGTGGTGTGGTCGTTCCAGGTCAGCGGGGCGACGTTGAGGAACGCCTCGGCATCGGCGGCCAGCAGCGGCAGCACCGGCTTGAGGAAGATCACCAGTTGGCGGAACAGGTTGATGCCGGTGGCGCAGATCGCCTGGACTTCATCCTGCTTGCCTTCCTGCTTGTTCAGCGACCACGGGGCCTTGTCGGCGATCCAGGCGTTGGCGCGGTCGGCCAGGGCCATGGTTTCACGCATGGCGCGGGCGAAGTCGCGGGCTTCGTAGGCGTCGGCAATGCTTGGCGCAGCCGCGAGGAAAGCCTCGGTCAGTTCCGGCGCGGCATTGTTATCGACCAGCAGGCCGCCGTTGCCTTTGTGGATAAACCCGGCGCAGCGGCTGGCGATGTTGACCACCTTACCGACCAGGTCGGAGTTGACCTTCTGCACGAAGTCTTCGAGGTTCAGGTCGAGGTCATCGACGCCACGGCCCAGTTTGGCCGCATAGTAGTAGCGCAGGTATTCCGGCGACAGGTGATCCAGGTAAGTACGCGCCTTGATGAACGTGCCACGGGATTTGGACATCTTCTGGCCGTTGACGGTCAGGTAGCCGTGTACGTTGATCCCGGTCGGCTTGCGGTAGCCCGCGCCTTCGAGCATCGCTGGCCAGAACAGCGCGTGGAAATTGACGATGTCCTTGCCGATGAAGTGGTACAGCTCGGCGGTGGAGTCCTTGCCCCAGAACGCGTCGAAGTCCAGCTCCGGCGTGCGGTCGCAAAGGTTCTTGAAGCTGGCCATGTAGCCGATCGGCGCGTCCAGCCACACGTAGAAATATTTGCCCGGCTCACCCGGGATCTCGAAACCGAAGTACGGCGCATCGCGGGAGATGTCCCACTGCTGCAGGCCGGCGTCCAGCCATTCGGCGATCTTGTTGGCGACGGCGTCTTGCAGGGTGCCGCTGCGGGTCCAGGCTTGCAGCATTTCCTGGAAGTCCGGCAGTTTGAAGAAGAAGTGCTGGGAATCCTTGAGCACCGGGGTGGCGCCGGAGATGGCCGACTTCGGATCCTTCAGGTCGGTCGGTGCGTAGGTTGCACCGCATTTTTCGCAGTTGTCGCCGTACTGGTCTTCGGTGCCGCATTTCGGGCAGGTGCCCTTGATGAAGCGGTCGGCCAGGAACATTTTCTTTTCCGGGTCGAAATACTGGGTGATCGAGCGTTGGGCAATATGCCCGGCGTCACGCAGCTTGAGGTAGATCTGGCTCGACAGCTCACGGTTTTCTTCGGCGTGAGTGGAGTGGAAATTGTCGAAGTCGACCAGGAAATCGGCAAAGTCGGCGCTGTGTTCAGCCTGCACATTGGCGATCAGCTGTTCCGGGGTGATGCCTTCCTTTTCTGCACGCAGCATGATCGCCGAACCGTGGGCGTCGTCGGCGCAAACATAAATGCACTGGTTGCCGCGATGCTTCTGGAAGCGCACCCACATATCGGTCTGGATGTATTCCAGCATATGGCCAAGGTGAATCGAACCGTTGGCGTAGGGCAGGGCGCTGGTGACGAGGATCTTGCGTGGTTCGGACATGTGGGGCTTCGCTACTTGATGAAACGGAGGTCGGCCACTATAAAGCGCTGGCGCATATTTTTCACCCTGTGCGCCTGTTTCATTGGATCAGCAACAGCAAAGACCAAAAGATCACAGCCTTCGGCAACGCCTGTACATGATCCCCTGCAGGCGCTGCCGAAGGCTGCGATCTTTTCAGGTACGATACCCGCCATCTATTCCCAGTCTTGTTATCGGAGTTGCCCATGAGCGCCGTCACTCGCGCAGCGGTGGAAGCCGTCCTCAGCCAATACACCGACCCTTACCTGAACCAGGACCCGGTCAGCGCCGGTTGCGTGAAGCACATCGAGATCGTCGGTGACCGCGTCAACGTGCAGCTGGAAATCGGCTATGCCGCCGGTCTGTTCAAGAGCGGCTGGGCGCAACTGCTGCAACTGGCCATCGAGAACCTCGACGGTGTGGTGATCGCAAAGGTTGAAGTGACCAGTGTGATCGCCGCGCACAAGGCGCAGGCGCAGATTCCCGGGCTGGCCAACGTCAAAAACGTGGTTGCCGTGGCTTCCGGCAAGGGCGGTGTGGGCAAATCGACCACTGCTGCCAACCTGGCCCTGGCCCTGGCCCGTGAAGGCGCCAAGGTGGGGATTCTCGATGCCGATATTTACGGCCCGAGCCAAGGCATCATGTTCGGCATCCCCGAGCGCACCCGCCCAGAGGTCAAGGACCAGAAGTGGTTCGTGCCGCTCAAGGCTCATGGTGTGGAGGTGATGTCGATGGCGTTTCTGACCGACGACAACACGCCGATGGTCTGGCGCGGGCCGATGGTTTCCGGGGCGCTGCTGCAACTGGTCACGCAAACGGCGTGGGGCGATCTGGATTATCTGGTCATCGACATGCCGCCAGGCACCGGCGACATCCAGCTGACCCTGGCGCAGAAAGTCCCGGTGGCCGGCGCGGTGATCGTCACCACGCCTCAGGATCTGGCCCTGCTCGACGCGCGCAAAGGCGTGGAAATGTTCCGCAAGGTCAATATTCCGGTGCTGGGCGTGGTGGAGAACATGGCCGTGCACATCTGCTCGAACTGCGGGCATGCCGAGCATCTGTTCGGTGAGGGTGGCGGTGAGAAACTGGCGACCCAGTACGGCGTCGAACTGCTGGCCTCGCTGCCGCTGTCGATGCTGATCCGCGAGCAGGCCGATGGCGGCAAGCCAACGGTGATCGCCGAGCCGGACAGCCAGATTGCCATGGTCTATCAGGAACTGGCCCGCCACGTCGGCGCGCGGATTGTGTTGCAGGAAGCGGCATCGCCGGCGATGCCGAACATCACCATCAGCGACGATTAATGACCTGAAACACAATTAACTGTGGGAGCGGGCTTGCTCGCGAAGGCGGTGTGTCAGTCGACGAAAATGTTGTCTGACCCACCGTATTCGCGAGCAAGCCCGCTCCCACATTTGTCTTCGTGGTGGCTGTTAGATACGCAAGCCGCCATCCATCTCCAGAATCCGCCCGGTGTAGTAGTCGTTCTCGAAAATGTACGCCGCCGAATGGGCGATCTCTTCCGGTTTGCCCATGCGCTTGAGCGGGATTCCCGAAGTCATTTTCTCCAGCGCTTCCGGCTTCATGCCCAGGGTCATCTCGGTCTCAATGAAACCCGGCGCAATGCCCGCCACGCGAATGCCATAACGCGCCAGCTCCTTGGCCCAGGTCACGGTCGCCGCCGCAACACCGGCCTTGGCCGCGGAGTAGTTGGTCTGGCCAACATTGCCCGCACGCGAGATCGACGAAATGTTGATGATCGCGCCGCTGGTCTTCAGTTCGACCATTTTCGCTGCCACTTCACGGGTGCAGAGGAACACCCCGGTCAGGTTGACGTCGATGACGGCCTGCCACTGTGCCAGGCTCATCTTGGTCATTTCGCCGTCCTTGACCTTGAGCAGCAGGCCATCACGGAGGATCCCGGCGTTGTTGATCAGACCGTGGATCGCACCGAAGTCAGCGGCGACCTGAGCGACCATGTGTTCGACTTGCTCTTCATTGGCCACGTTGCACAGATAGCTGCGCGCCTCGACGCCTTTGGCTTTGCAGGCCGCAACCGCGTCATCGAGTTTTTCCTGATTGAGGTCGACCAGCGCGAGCTTCGCGCCTTTGCCGGCGAAATACTCGGCCATGGAGCGGCCCAAACCCTGGCAACCGCCAGTGATAATGATTACTTTGTCGTTGAGTTGCATGCGCATGCCCCGATAGCAGGTCTGAGTAGTTTTTGTTTTCAGCGACTCCCGATCTGCACCGGCCGTGGCAGGGTTGCACATGAGAATTGCCCGCCGGCGTCACTGGGACTTGATCCCGGGCGCCTGTCCGTTTTTTCGACGGATTCTATTTAAGGAGTCATAAATTGAGCGTTGAAGTGGCCAAGAATGCCCGAGAATTGCTTCTCAAGGAATACCGTGGAGTGCTGTCGACCCACTCCAAATCGATGCCCGGGTTTCCTTTTGGCTCCGTGGTGCCTTACTGCCTGGACGAGCAGGGCCGGCCGCTGATCCTGATCAGCCGCATTGCGCAGCACACCCACAACCTGCAAAAAGACCCGAAGTGTTCGATGCTTGTCGGCGAGCGCGAGGCTGACGACGTGCAAGCCGTGGGGCGCCTGACCTATCTGGCTGAGGCTCAGAAGCTTGAAGACGCAGCTGCCATCGAAGCCGCCGCCGAGCGTTACTACCGTTATTTCCCGGATTCGCAGAACTACCACAAGGCCCATGATTTCGACTTCTGGGTGCTGAACCCGGTGCGTCATCGCTACATCGGCGGTTTCGGCGCGATTCACTGGATTGAGCAACTGACCTTGGCCAATCCGTTTGCCGGCAAGGCTGAAATCAGCATGGTCGAGCACATGAACAGTGATCACGGCAAAGCCATCGCGCATTACGTCGACCTCGCCGGTTTGCCGAAAAATGTGCCGGCACAACTGGCCGGGATCGACACTGAAGGTATGCACCTGCGTATCGGTCAGGCGCTGTACTGGCTGCCATTTCCAGCGTCTTGTCATACGCCGATACAAGTGCGCGAAGCCTTGGTTTCTCTGGCTCACGCCGAGGTCTGGCCAAAAAATGCAGGGGTCGACGCTTGAATTCACGAAAGGGCGACGTCATCTAAGGCTTACTGCAAGGCATTTCTTGCGTTGAGGAAACTTTGATGCGCCCTTTTCTGTTGCTCTTTCTGCTGTTTCCAGTGCTGGAGCTGTTCGTATTCGTCAAGGTGGCAGGGTCTATCGGGTTTTTCCCGGCCCTGCTGCTGATCATTCTCGGCTCGATGTTCGGTGTGTTCGTGCTGCGCGTCGCCGGTCTGGCCACTGCATTGCGTGCCCGTGAAAGCCTGAACCGCGGCGAGTTGCCTGCGCAGACCATGCTGGAAGGTTTGATGCTGGCCCTGGCCGGTGGCCTGTTGATCCTGCCGGGCTTCATCAGTGATGTGGTCGGTCTGGTGATGTTGCTGCCCATCAGCCGTCGATTGCTGGCGAACAAAATGCGCCAGCGCGCCGAAGAACAGGCGATGCGTCAGCGTGCGTTTGCCGACGACCTGCAACCCCGTGGCGGTCCCGCACCGCGCCAGCCGCTGGGCCGCGAGGGTGATGTGATCGAAGGCGAATTCGAACACCGCGACAGCAAGTAACTGTTCTCTCTACACGGCACCTTCGGGTGCCGTGTTCGTTTATGAGCTGCTTTTGTGCAGAACATCCGTGAAAAATTTTTCGCCTCGCCCTTGTAATAAGCTTATGCGCCCTTATGTATCGGTCACCGAAAGGTTTCCGGTATTTGAACCGGACAGACTTCCGCGGTTCGCTCGACGAATCGCAACCGGCGCAGGCCGGATTTGTTAAACCCGCCGGGACTACACCGGCCGATGAAAACCACAATTAGGAGAGATCGACAATGAAGCTTCGTCCTCTGCATGACCGCGTCGTTATCCGTCGCAGCGAAGAAGAAAAGAAAACCGCTGGCGGTATCGTCCTGCCAGGTTCGGCTGCTGAAAAAGCCAACCACGGTGTGATTCTCGCTGTAGGCCCGGGCAAAGCTCTGGAAAACGGTGAAGTGCGCGCACTGTCCGTTAAGGAAGGCGATAAGGTTGTGTTCGGTCCTTACTCCGGCAGCAACACTGTGAAAGTCGACGGCGAAGACCTGCTGGTAATGAGCGAGAACGAAATCCTCGCTGTTATCGAAGGCTGATACCCCGCTCATTTTCCCGCTACTACAAAGTATTTAAGGAATATCGATCATGGCTGCTAAAGAAGTTAAGTTCGGCGATGCCGCCCGCTCCAAGATGCTCAAAGGCGTCAACGTTCTGGCTGACGCGGTAAAAGCGACCCTGGGCCCGAAAGGCCGTAACGTGATCCTCGAGAAGAGCTTCGGCGCTCCGACCATCACTAAAGACGGCGTTTCCGTCGCCAAAGAAATCGAACTCGAAGATCGCTTCGAAAACATGGGCGCGCAGCTGGTCAAAGACGTTGCCTCCCGTGCCAACGATGACGCTGGTGACGGTACTACCACCGCTACCGTTCTGGCTCAGTCGATCGTCAACGAAGGCTTGAAAGCCGTCGCTGCCGGCATGAACCCGATGGACCTGAAGCGCGGTATCGACAAAGCGACCATCGCGATCGTCAAAGAACTGAAAGCCCTGTCCAAGCCATGCGCTGACTTCAAAGCCATCGCTCAGGTCGGCACCATCTCGGCCAACTCCGACAACTCCATCGGCGACATCATTGCCGAAGCCATGGAAAAAGTCGGTAAAGAAGGCGTGATCACCGTTGAAGAAGGCTCGGGCCTGGAAAACGAACTGTCGGTCGTAGAAGGCATGCAGTTCGACCGTGGCTACCTGTCCCCGTACTTCGTCAACAAGCCGGACACCATGGTCGCCGAACTCGACGGCCCGCTGATCCTGCTGGTCGACAAAAAGATCTCGAACATCCGCGAAATGCTGCCAGTGCTTGAAGCCGTTGCCAAAGCCGGCCGTCCACTGCTGATCGTGGCTGAAGATGTTGAGGGCGAAGCCCTGGCGACGCTGGTCGTGAACAACATGCGTGGCATCGTCAAAGTCGCTGCCGTCAAGGCCCCAGGCTTCGGCGACCGTCGCAAGGCCATGCTGCAGGACATCGCTGTTCTGACCGGCGGTACCGTTATCTCCGAAGAGATCGGCCTGAGCCTGGAAAGCACCACTCTGGAACACCTGGGTAATGCCAAGCGCGTCACCCTGTCCAAGGAAAACACCATCATCGTTGACGGTGCTGGCGTACAGGCAGACATCGAAGGCCGTATCGCTCAGATCCGTGCTCAGGTTGCCGAGACTTCCTCGGATTACGACCGTGAAAAACTGCAAGAGCGTCTGGCCAAGCTGTCCGGCGGCGTTGCAGTGATCAAGGTTGGCGCGGGTTCCGAAGTTGAAATGAAAGAGAAGAAGGCCCGCGTTGAAGACGCCCTGCACGCAACCCGTGCAGCCGTTGAAGAAGGCGTGGTACCTGGCGGTGGCGTTGCGCTGATCCGAGCTCTGGAAGCCCTGACCGAATTGACCGGCGACAACGCTGACCAGAACGTCGGTATCGCTGTGCTGCGTCGCGCTGTTGAAGCCCCGCTGCGTCAGATCGCTGCCAACTCCGGTGACGAGCCAAGCGTTGTCGTCAACGAAGTGAAGAACGGCAAAGGTAACTTCGGTTACAACGCTGCTTCCGGCGAATACGGCGACATGATCGAAATGGGCATCCTGGACCCAACCAAGGTCACCCGTTCCGCTCTGCAAGCTGCAGCCTCGATCGGCGGTCTGATCCTGACCACCGAAGCGGCTGTTGCTGACGCACCGAAGAAAGAAGGCTCGGCTGGCGGCGGTATGCCAGACATGGGCGGCATGGGTGGCATGGGCGGCATGATGTAAGCCAGCCTTGTCCCTGTAACGCAAAACCCCGCTGGCGCAAGTCAGCGGGGTTTTTTATTGCCCGTATTTCAGCATCACACATATCCCATGTGGGAGCGGGCTTGCTCGCGAAAGCGTCGGATCAGCCAACATAAATGTTGAATGACACACCGCATTCGCGAGCAAGCCCGCTCCCACAGTTTTGATTTGTATTTCAGGCGCTGACGGGGCGTGCCTTGACCACGGCTCTGGTTTTCACCGCCGGGCGATACAACACCCAGTAATACGACCCCAGGCAAATCAGCCAGCAGAAAATTGCGGTCCACACGTTGTGCGAGAAAAAGTGTGCGCCCTGCATCATCCGGCTGATCGAAAACACCGAGCCCAATGCAAAGGCAAAGATAAACGCCTGCCGCGCCAGGCGCGGACGGCGATCACGCAGGACAAAAAACAGCGCAAACAAGGTGAAACCTGTCGCCGCATGACCCCCGGGCCAGCAACGGCCGGGCTTGTCGGTCGGTGGACGATGTTCCATCAGTTTGCTGTAGGTTTCATGGCCGCCAAATTGCTCCAGGCTCCACGGGCACTGCACCGCCGTCACGGCCTTGACCGGCGTGACGAACGAGGTTGCCAGACCGAGCGACAGCACCAGACAGCCCAGCTCACGTTTGATCGGCTTCAGTCTGGTGAAGAAAAACGAGCCGAGAAAACCCAGCACCGCAAACACCGAGAACGCGATCACCACCTGCTTGGCCCGATCGTGCAGGATGTCTTCGAGGAAAAAACTGTGCCGCCCGATAAAATCGCCAGCCACCGGGTCATAAAACAGTCGGGCCAGATCCATGTCCAGGTCGGTCAGTTCGAGCAGCACCAGAATGATTGCCGCAATGGTCGGTATTCCCAGGCACAGCCACAGGTTCAGCGGTCTGGAAGCAGGGCGGGCAGAAGTCGACACCATGGGCAATTCCTTGGTCGTAAGTGGGGTCTGAAGAGCGCAACCGCGCGGAGTCTGCGCGCGCTGGCGTCGCCGATTTGTTAACCGCAGGTGAAAAAAACGTTGGTAGGCGCAATGAGCGTTTTTCTTGCCAGCCAACCCGACGCACGCCTAGCCCTGAGCCACACTTGGCCGTAAGCTGCGCGGGCCAAGACGGCCGTTACCCCGTACGGAGGAGGTGCCCATGCGAATTCTATTGGTCGAAGACAACCGCGACATCCTGGCCAATCTGGCCGACTATCTGGGCCTCAAGGGCTATACCGTCGATTGCGCCCAGGACGGCCTGTCGGGCCTGCACCTGGCGGCCACCGAGCATTACGACCTGATCGTGCTCGATATCATGTTGCCGGGCATCGATGGCTACACCCTGTGCAAGCGCCTGCGTGAAGACGCTCGTCGGGACACGCCGGTGATCATGCTCACGGCCCGCGATCAACTGGACGATCGTTTGCAGGGCTTCAAGTCCGGGGCGGACGATTACCTCATAAAGCCATTCGCTCTTTCTGAACTCGCCGCGCGGGTCGAAGCGGTGATGCGCCGTGCTCAGGGTGGCGGTCGCCGGGCCCTGAAGGTCGCAGACCTGAGTTACGACCTCGACACGCTGGAAGTGACTCGCGAGGGCAAATTGCTCAAGCTCAACCCGGTAGGCCTCAAGCTGCTGGCCGTGTTGATGCAGAAGAGCCCACACGTGCTGCGTCGGGAAATTCTCGAAGAAGCGCTGTGGGGTGATGATTGCCCGGACAGCGACAGCCTGCGCAGTCATGTTCACCAACTGCGACAAGTCATTGATAAACCGTTCGCCAAACCACTGCTGCACACCGTGCACGGAGTGGGTTACCGACTGGCCGACGTGTAATGGAGTTCAGGCAAAGTCTTTCCCAGCGGATCATCATTGCTTTTGCCTTGATGAGCGCACTCGTGGCCGGCGCCTTCGCGATGGGTATTGTCGCGACCGTACACCTGGTGGAAGAAAAGCTGATTTCGGCAGGGCTGGGCGGCGATCTGCAACGGCTGCTGCTGATGGACAACGTCTCGGACTGGAGCCATCGCCCGGAACCGGATCAGTTGTTCTACTTCAGCGGCGGGCCGGGCGATTTCGAGCTGCCCAAAGATCTGCGCCACCTCGATTCGGGTTTCCATGAAGTGTTCCGCGAGCAGCTGTCGTATCACGCGATGGTCGAGATCGTCGACGGCCGGCGTTATGTGCTGTTGCAGGATCAAAGCGATTTCGAAGAGCGCGAGCGCGTGCTGTTTGCCGTGGTGCTGGTGGGCTTCGTGCTCAGTCTGGCCCTGGCGGTATTCCTCGGTTGGGTGCTGGCGCGCAAGGTGATGGCGCCGGTGGTACGCCTGGCCCGGCAGGTGCGCCATCGCGATCAGTTGCTCGGCCTGGCGCCGCCGCTGGCGCCGGACTACGCGGCTGACGAGGTCGGTGAACTGGCGGTGGCGTTCGATGCCACATTGGGGCGCTTGCGTCAGGCGCTGACGCGCGAGCGTTTGTTCACCAGCGACGTCAGCCATGAGTTGCGCACGCCATTGATGGTGTTGGCCAGTTCCTGCGAACTGTTGCTGGAGAATCCGGGGATCGATCAGCGCGGTCGTTCTCAGGTCGAGCGTATCGCCCGCGCCAGTGAGGAAATGCGCGAGCTGGTGCAGACCTTCCTGATGCTGGCGCGCGCCCAGCACGAAGATGCGGGGATGGCACAGCAGCAAAACCTCTCGCAGGTGGCGGAAAACTTATTGTGTCTGTGGCGCGGTCCGATCGAGAGCAAGGGGCTGAAGCTGGTCTTCGAACCTGGCAATCCGTCTGAAACGGGTTACAACGCGACCCTGTTGAATGCCGTGATGGGCAACCTGTTGCGTAATGCGCTGCATTACACAGAAAAAGGCTTCATCCGCCTGACACTTAATGCCAACGGCTTTGTCGTGGAGGACTCCGGTGTCGGCATTCCGGAGGAAAAACGCGAAGCGATGTTCGAGCCTTTCGTGCGTGGCAACGAAAAGCGCGGCGAAGGCCTGGGGTTGGGGTTGTCGCTGGTTCAGCGGATCTGCGAGAACCAGGGCTGGACCGTCAGTCTCAGCACGATGGAGCCTAATGGCTGCCGCTTCGAGGTGGATCTGGGCAAAGTCTGACGCAAGGAGTGGCTCGATGCTACTCCCTCCTTCCTGTCTAAATCCTGTATAACGCTGTAATAATTTGTCTGTTTACCGGACATTTTTTTCACAAATGGATGACCTGACGCTGACACCCCCCTCCTTAAGGTGGTGACATCAGCAATTCAGGAGTCCAGGTGATGGCCGGTCCGATCAAACTCGATTTTTCCGAGAAGTACGACGATCAACACGCGCAGAAATACCTGCGCAAGCACAAAGAAAGCCTTGGACGGCGTCTCTCCCACTGGCGTGATGAACAGATGGCCCGCAAGGCGCTGGCGTCGGTGGGTGAACCGGGACTGGTGCTGGATCTGCCTTGCGGTGCCGGGCGTTTCTGGCCCTTGTTGGGCGAGAAGTCCAACCGGGTGATTATTGGCGCGGACAATTCCGAGTCGATGATCAAGACGGCAATGCAGTCGCAGCCGGCCGATGTGGTGAAACGGGTACAACCCTTGCACACATCTGCGTTCGACATTGCTTTGCCTGACAACGCCGTCGACAGCATTTTTTGCATGCGTCTGCTTCACCACATCGGCGAAGCCGAGCATCGCCGGGCAATTCTGCGCGAGTTCGAGCGCGTGACCCGGGACAGTGTGATCGTTTCGTTGTGGGTTGATGGCAATTTCAAAGCCTGGAAACGCCAGCGAGCCGAGCGCAACCGTCACAAACGCGAGTATCAGAATCGCTTTGTGTTACCGGCCGCTACGGTGGAAAAGGAGTTCGAGGAGGCAGGTTTTCGGATTCAGGAACAACTGGACTTTATTCCGCTCTATGCCATGTGGCGAGTTTACGTATTACGCAAGAGGTAACAGGATGGCAGTGCAATTTGCAGCGGGAACAGAAGTCGCTCCGCAAGACCGCTTCGACTACTACTGGAACCAGCGCGGCGAATGGGTAGAAGAGCCCAACGTGCGCCGGGGTGGCGAAAGCGGTGTGCAACGTATCGTTGGGCGCGACGGACAACTGCTGTATGCCAAGCGCCAGACCGGACATATCTATCGCAGTTGGTTGCACCCTTTTGGTCGCCCTACTGTTTTGCGTGAACTTGACGCGCTGACCGGCGTGAGCAAGCTCGGCGTGCGCGTGCCGCAAATCGTGTTCTGCGGCGCCCAGCCTGATCCGCAGCACAAGTGGCGCGCGCTGCTGGTCACCAAGTCCCTGGACGGTTTCCAGGAACTGGAACATTGGCTGGCGGCTGCCGGCGGTCGCGATCAGTGTGGCGAGGTGGTTTATGAGCGTGTGCTCAAGGACCTCGCCGAAAACCTGGCGCGTATGCACAAGGGCCGTTGGCAGCACAGCTGCATCTACATTAAACACGTGTTTGTGCGTGTGACAGGCGAAGGCGAGTCGGCCAAAGTCGAGGTTGCCTTGATCGATCTGGAGAAATGCCGCCAGCGTCTGACCGCCTATCGCGCCGCCTCCCACGACATGAAGCAATTGCGCCGCCATTCGTCGTTCCGCGACGCGGACTGGAAAAAACTCGTCTACTTTTATGAGACGGCGTTTGGCAGCGCTATCAAAGGTTTATAGCGATGAAACTAGAAATTGCACGAGGTTTGTTTCTGGTTGGAGCCTTGGCAGTTGCTTCATTGGCGGTGGCTGCCTGGGAGCAGCCTCGCATGCAGGTGGTTGGCTCGTCGGTAGACGACGCCCACTGCGCAGTCCCACGGGTGGCGAAAGCCTCCGTGGCGACCCAACCCGATCATGATTTGTTGTTGTTCATGTTCGGACTTTCTCAAGGGATGAGGCCGCAAAGTTGAACCGATTGAAGCCCACATAAAAGGCCTCGCAGATGCGAGGCCTTTTTTTTTGCCCGGATTTTATAGCTGTACGCAGGCCAAATGTGGGAGCGGGCTTGCTCGCGAATGCGGTGTTTCAGTCGACATTGCATCGATTGACACACCGCATTCGCGAGCAAGCCCGCTCCCACAAGGGGATCCAGGGATTACTTGGGATCGGGTTTGGCCAACAGGGTGTAAACGCATGGCAGGACGAAGAGCGTAAATAACGTGCCAATCGACATCCCCGTGGCAATCACCATGCCGATATCAAAACGGCTGACCGCACCGGCGCCCGTGGCGAGAATCAACGGCACCATGCCAAACACCATCGCCGCCGTAGTCATCAACACCGGCCGTAAACGAATCGCTGCCGCTTCCTCAACGGCTTCACGCGCCGTCAGGCCTTTGTCCTTGCGCAACTGGTTGGCGAACTCGACGATCAGGATCCCGTGTTTACTGATCAACCCGATCAGCGTCACCAACCCGACCTGGGTGTAGATGTTCATGCTCGACCAGCCGAGGAACAGCGGAATCAGTGCGCCGCAGATCGACAACGGCACCGTCACGAGAATCACCAACGGATCGCGGAAGCTCTCGAATTGCGCCGCCAGCACCAAAAAGATAATCGCCAAGGCCAAGGCAAACGTCACCCACAAGGCACTGCCTTCCTGGACGAACTGGCGTGAGGCGCCGCCGTAGTCGAAAGCGAACCCGGCCGGCGCTTCTTCGCGGGCGATCTGCAAAACGGTGTCGATGGCTTCACCCATGCTGACCAGCGGGAAACCGGAAATCTTCGCAGCGTTGAGTTGCTGGAACTGGTTGAGCTGACGCGGTCGTGCGCGGTCGCTGACCTTGATCAGCGTCGACAGGGGCAGCAACTCACCCTGGGTGTTTTTCACGTAGTAATTGTTCAGCCAGTCGGGGTTGTCGCGGTACGGTCGTTCGACCTGAGCGATGACTTTATAGCTGCGCCCTTCAATGGTGAAACGGTTGATTTCCGCCTCGCCCAGCAGGGTGGCGAGTGTGCCGCCGAGGTCTTGCATCGATACGCCCATCTGCGCCGCTTTCGCGCGGTCGATATCGACTACCACCTCGGGTTTGTCGAACGCCAGGTCGAGGTCGACAAAGGCGAACTTGCCCGACTCCATCGCACGTTTCTTGATCCGGTCAGCCACTTGCAGCAGCAGTTCATAGTCGTTGGCCGTGTTGACCACAAACTCGAATGGCAAGCCTTCGCCAGTGCCGGGCAGGGAGGGCAGGTTGAAGCCGAAAATCTGCAGACCCGGGATGCCTTCCAGTTTGCCTTGCACCTCGGGGAGGATTTCCATTTGCGTACGACTGCGCTCGTTCCACGGCTTGAGCAGGAAACCGCCGATGCCCGCCTGCACACCGTTGTAGCCGTTGATCTGGAACGAGGAGTAGTACTCAGGGAATTCCTTGAAGATCTTGATGAATTCGTCGGTGTAGGTGCTCAGGTAATCAAGGTTGGTCGGCTGCGGCGCAGTGGCCATCATGAAAATGATGCCCTGATCCTCGTCCGGGGCCAGCTCCGATTTGGTGAACTTGAGGAACACCGGGATCAGGCACAACACGATCACCGCGAACACCAACACGACCGGCCGCGTGTTCAGCGTGCCGTGCAGCATGCTCTGATAGCGACGCTTGAGGCCATCGAAAATGCGGTCGAGGCGGTGCGCCAGGCCACTGGGGTTTTCCTCGTGACGCAGCAAAAACGCGCACATCATCGGCGACAGGGTCAGGGCGACGATCCCGGAAATCACCACCGCACCGGCGAGGGTCAGCGCAAACTCCTTGAACAGCGCTCCGGTCAGCCCGGTGAGAAAACCGATCGGCGCATACACCGCCGCCAGGGTGATGGTCATCGACACCACGGGCATGGCGATTTCCCGTGCGCCTTCCAGCGCCGCATCGAACGGCGTCTTGCCTTCCTCGATGTGCCGGTGGATGTTCTCCACCACGACAATCGCGTCGTCCACCACCAGACCGATGGCCAGCACCATTGCCAGTAGCGTCAGCAGATTCATCGAGTAGCCCATCATCTGCATGAAGAACATCACGCCGATCATCGACAGCGGAATGGTCACTACCGGGATCACCACCGAACGCAGCGCACCGAGAAACAGGAACACCACGACGATGACGATCAGCACCGCTTCGAACAGGGTTTTCACCACTTCATCGATCGAGGCCTGAATGAACAGCGTGGCGTCGTAGGCGATCTCGCTTTTGAGGTTCGGTGGCAGTTGCGCTTCCAGCTCCGGCATCAGCTTGCGCACTTCCTTGATCACGTCCAGCGGGTTGGCGCCCGGGGTGGCCTTGATGCCGATGTACACCGACGGCGTACCGCCGAACGAACTGATCGAATCGTAGTTTTCCGCACCCATTTCCACCCGTGCCACATCGCTGAGCAGCACGCGGCTGTCGCCACTGACCTTGAGCGGAATCGCCGCGAAGGCTTCAGCGGACTTCAGTTCGGTGTTGGCGTTGATGCTGGTGACCACGTACTCGCCTTTCACCTCGCCAGCGGCGGAGAGGAAGTTGTACTGGCGCACGGCGTTGGTCACATCGCTGGCGCTGAGGCCGAAACCGGCGAGTTTTACCGGGTCGAGCCACAGGCGCATGGCGAACACCTGATTGCCGAGAATCTCCGCCTCGGCCATGCCCGGCAAGGTTGCCAGTTTTGGCTGGATTACCCGTGACAGGTAATCGGTAATCTGCGGGTTGCTCAAATCCTTGCTGAAGAAACTGATGTACATCAGCGCCGAGGCGTCGGCGGACTCTTTGCTCAGCACCGGGTCTTCGGCGTCCTGCGGCAACTTGTTTTTCACCTCGTTGGCCTTGGCCAGCAGTTCGGTGAACAAGCGGTCGGTGTTTGAGCCGATGCGTGCGTAGATCGAAATCACCGAGAAGTTCTGCCGGCTGACCGAGGTCATGTAGTCGATGCCCTCGGCGCTGGCCAGGCTCTGCTGCATCGGCTGGGTGATGTAGCCCTGAATGGTTTCGGCGTTGGCCCCGGGGTAAGCGGTGGTCACCGTGATCAGGGCGTTTTCCATTTGCGGGTATTGGCGCAGCGGCAACTTGCTCCAGGCCTGAAAGCCGAGCAATACAATCAACAGGCTGACCACGGTGGCGAGCACCGGGCGGCGGATGAACGGATCGCTAAAAGCCATGGGGATTCCTTGATCAGTCGGCGCGAGGCGGACTGTTCTGCTCGCCGAGGGTCTTGTCGTCGCTGATGGCGATGTGGGCACCGTTGTCCAGTTTGATCTGGCCGGCCGTCACCACTTGTTCGCCGCTTTGCACGCCCTTGTTGATCATTACCAGGCCATCGCGGCGTTCACCGGTTTCGATGAAGCGGCGTTCGGCGATCAGCACCGGTTGGCCCTTGTCATCCTTTTCGACGCTGCCGTCCTCGGCTTTCTTCTGCCCGACCACGTAGATCGAGTTGCCGTAAAGGGTGTAGGTGATCGCGCTCTCCGGCACGACGATGTGTTTCTGCGGATCCGGCAGCAACACCTCAAGGCTGGCGAACATGCCCGGCAGTAATTTGCCGTCCGGGTTAGCCAGCGTGGCGCGCACGAGAATGTTGCGCGTAGTGCTTTCGACGATCGGGTTGATTGCGCTGATCTTGCCAGCGAAGTTTTGCTTGGGATACGCGGCGACAGCGATCTGCACCGGTTGGCCGATCGCCAGTTTCGGCACCGATTGTTCGGGCAGGTAGAAGTCGGCGTAGAGGCTGCTCAAGTCCTGCAGGGTGGCGATTTTGGTGCCACTGGCGAGGTAGTCGCCAACGTCGACCTGACGGATGCCGATGGTGCCGCTGAACGGCGCGAGGATGCGTTTCTTCGCCAGCGAAGCGTTGAGCTGATTGACCGTGGCCTTGTTTTTTTGCAGAACAGCGGAGAGCCGGTCGTACTCACCTTTGGAGATGGCGCGGCTGTCGACCAGTTGGCTGCCGCGGCCGAAATCCAGTTGCGCCAGACCCAGATCAGCCCTGGCAGTCTCCAGCAGGGCGGTTTCGACGGCGCTGTCGAGTTGCAGCAGCGGTTGCCCGGCCTTGACCTTCTGTCCGGATTCGAACTTGAGTTCGGTGACGGTGCCGGCCACTTCCAGGCTCAGCTCGACACCTTGCAGCGCCTTGAGTGAGCCGACGGTGGGCAGGCGCATCTGCCACGGCTGCTCGGTGGCATTGG
The DNA here is from genome assembly GCF_949768005.1 of Pseudomonas sp. IT-347P. Lineage (NCBI taxonomy): Bacteria > Pseudomonadati > Pseudomonadota > Gammaproteobacteria > Pseudomonadales > Pseudomonadaceae > Pseudomonas > Pseudomonas sp. IT-347P. The sequence goes on along the minus strand of NZ_CATKPQ010000060.1, from coordinate 39,326 downwards.
CCACGGCAACGCTGATCGGCGGTTTCGGCTTGGAGAAGCCCTGAATCATGGTGTAGATCGAAAAGGCTTTGTACCCGCCCAGCACCAGGACGATCAGCAAAACAACACCCAACATGATCAGCATGCGGCGACGCAGCATATTTCCAGTTCCTTGGATAAATCAGGTGAGACAGGCGGGCACATTACTCCGAGTGCAGGGGTGATTCCAACTGGCAGTTATTACAGGGGGGCGCAAAGAGATCGCAGCCTGCAGCAACTCCTACAGTAAAGGGTATCCCTGTAGGCGCTGCTGCAGGCTGCGATCTTTTAAAGGCGCTTCAGGCCATCAAGTGCAGATGGTTGTCCCAGAGCCCCGCCGGCAATTCCAGCGGCTTGGCCAACAGCTCATCCTGACGGCAATCGTAGTAACGGCAACGTCCTTGGCCGGAGGTGACGACAAACCCGTCCTTCACCGCACCCACCCCCGCACAGTCTGGCAACGGCGCATCGAGGCGCACTTCGCCGCTGTCGAGATCCCAGATAAAGAAACGATTGCCACGCGGCGCCGTCAGCGCGACCAGACGCAAATCGCTGTGCACGGCGACGCTGGCAGTGTAATGCCCCATCGACTGCAACTGGTGCTCCGGCACCGGGAACGCCACGAACGGCTGTCCCGGACGCTTGATCGCCAGCAACTCCGAACGCTCATGGGACGCGCCCATGAACTGCTGACCGGCAACGATCGTGCCGTCGCTGGCGATACCCAGGTGACGCACGCTGTTCATTTGCTGGGCGAGGGTTTCCTTGCTCAGCAACGTGCCGTCGCGCTGCATCAGGACCAGGCTCGGCTCCATGGCGTTGAGGTTCATGTCGACGCGGCTTTCCGCCTCGGTCCGAATCCCGCCGTTGGCCACCACCAGCGTCTCGCCGTCGGGCATCCACGATACCTGATGCGGGCCGAGGCCATGGGTGGAAATCTCGCCGGTGTGCACCAGCCGCTCGCCTTCGAACTTGTACACGCCGAGCAAGCCGCGACCGGGATCGGTGGTGTCGTTCTCGGTGGCGTACAGGTATTCGCCGTCCTTGTGCACCACGGCGTGGCCGTAGAAGTGCCGGTTCGGCTGCGAGGTCACCGTCTGCAGCAACTTACCGTAGCGCAGGTCGACCAGATAACTCTCGGTGCCCGGACGACGGGCGACGAACAGCGCAATCGGCTGCGTCGGGTGGTTGATGATGTCGTGACAACGCTGGCCGACTTCAGTGGCGAACACCCGCGTGCCATCGAGCCGATAACCGACGGCGTAGTGCTTACCGTCGGTGTCGTCACGCGCCGACAGCAACAGCGGGCTCTGATCCTTGCGTTTGAACAGCGTCCAGCCGCCCAGCGTCACTGCTCCCAGCAGTGCACTACCTAAAGTCAGAACCTGACGTCGCAGCATGGCACTTGCCCTCATCAGTCACCGTCGTTGGCGTTGAAGCCCAGTTGGATGCCCAGCGCCTTGGCCAGTTCGCCTTCGTGCAGGCGATGGACGACGTTGAGGCTGTCGTAGATATCGTTGAGTTGCTGACGACCGGCGTCGTCTTCAAGCATTTCACCGAGCGAACGCTGGGTGCTGTCGAACAGTTTCAGCGAAGCGGCATAAGCCGCATCGATCTTGTCGGCCAGCGGTTTTTGCTCAGCCGGCAACAGACCGCGCAGGCCTTTGTTGTCGACGCCTTCCCACACGGTTTTGGCCGCCGCGAGGCTGGCTTCCAGCGCGGTCAGCGAAGACTGGCTGCGCCACGCGTCGGCCTGGAACGGCTGTGGCACGCCTTTGCTCTGACGGCCCATTGGCGTGCCGAGTTTTTTCTTCAGGGTGTCCAGCGCGGTGACTTGCACGCGCAGCAGATCGGCGATTGCTTCGTGGGAGTCGGCGTAGCGCTGGTTGGGGAACTTGCTCATCTGCGCGAGCATGCCGTCGGTGTTGTTCCAGCTCTGCAGGATCTCTTCGGCCAGTTGCTTCTGACGCTCGCCAATGGCGATCAGCAGCGGGCAGTATTTGGCTTTCTGCTCGGCATTGGCGACGTCAGGCTTGGCGTCGAACAGGATGTACTCGTAAGCCGACAGGCCTTGCACCACGACGCTCGACTTGGCCAGTGCGGCAGCATCGATCTGCGGCTGCGCGACCACCAGTTGCTCGACCTGACGGCCGACGAGGTTCTTCTTGTCCGGCCAGAACTGCACCTGCCACGAACGGTTGCCCTCGGCCAGTGGACCGATCAGCAGCGGTTGCAGCTCGGCCCAGGCTTTCTGCGCGTGCAGGAAGTCGGCCCGGGCGGTCTCCAGGGTTTCCTTGCCCTGGCAGTAGGCGAGGGCGCTGACCGCCAGTTGCTTGTCGGCTTCGACCCAACGGGTGTAGGTCGGCAGGATCACCGATTTGGCGATGGCCGCCGAGGTGACCGCTTGCGGATCCTGCGGCGAGCAGGCGCCGAGGGCGAGCGCGGCAAGGCTGGTGAACAGTAGCTTGGGACGGAACATGTCGGGCTCCCGATTCTTTTCAGTGTTTAAAGTGAGTTCAAAAACGCCAGCAGCGCGGCGCGCTGCCCGGCATTGAAAGACAAAACCTGTTGCTGCGCGGCTTGCGCTTCGCCGCCATGCCAGAGCACGGCCTCGAGCAGATTGCGCGCGCGACCGTCATGCAAAAACTGCGTGTGTCCGCTGACTGCTTGCGTCAGGCCGATCCCCCACAATGGCGGGGTGCGCCAGTCGCGGCCGGAGGCCTGGAATTCCGTGCGGTTGTCGGCCAGACCGTCGCCCATGTCATGCAGCAGCAGATCGCTGTACGGGCGAATCACCTGATTGGCCAGTTCAGGTTCGGCGGCGTTGGCGGCGGTGGTGTATTTCGGTGTGTGGCACGACTGGCACCCAGCCTGGAAAAACAGATTCTTGCCGGCCAGCACTTCGGCATCGTTGACGCCACGCCGCGCGGGCACGGCAAGGTTGCGGCTGTAGAACAGCACCAGACGCAAAATGTTATCGCTGACTTCCGGCTCGCCGTCCGGGCCATTGCCGTTCGGTGCCTGTTTGCAGGCGGTTTGCGCGTCAGTGCAGTCATCGAAGGGGCGCAGGCTGGTGGTGAGGCCCATGTCACCGGAAAACGCGTGAACATTTTGTTGATTGAGGTTCGGTTGCCCGGCTTTCCAGCCAAATCGGCCGATCACGGTTTTCTGCAGTGCGTCATCCCAGACCCGGTTCGGCCGGCCGTTGATGCCGTTGTTGTCTTTGGCCTGCGCGGCGGCGTTGGCGAGGATGGCGTCTTCGGGGATCGCCTCGAGCAGGCCGAGGCCGATCATCGGTGGGGCGACGCGTGCCGAGAAACGCGTGTCCGGGTGCATCGGGCCGTAACCCAGTTGAGTGATCTGCAACACCGGTTTGCGCAATTCGACTTCGGTGCCGTCCTTGAAGCGAATCGGCACTGGCGTGTAGTCGACGCGCACCTTGCCTTCCGGGGCGACGCCGGGCACGGCCATGTCCTGGAACTGGCCACCGTACACCGGCTCCGGGACCACGCCGACTTGCTCGATGACTTTGGCAAATTGCGGCGCATCAGGGATCGACAGGCGCACCAGCATCGACACCGCGTTGGCCGCATCCGGTGTTGGCGGGTGGCCGCGACCGTCCTTGATGTGGCAGTTCTGGCAGGCGTTGGTGTTGAACAACGGGCCGAGACCATCGCGTGCCGTGGTTGTCGAGGGTGCGATCACCCACGGGCTGCGGAAAAAGCTGTTGCCGACACTGAAATCCACCCGGCGCGACGGTGGCAGGTTGGCCGAGGGCAGGGAGAACGCGTTCTGATCGGTCTTGCGCACGGTCGCCGCACCACCCGAACGTGCTTCACCAGGTTCGGCCTTGGTGAAACGCGGGGCGTCATCGCAGGCACTCAGGCCCAAGGCCAGAAACAGTGCGGACAAGCGAAGAGGCAGCGAGGGCATCAGACATCCTGCGGACGGGCGAAAACAAAGGCGCAAAGTCTAACAGGGAGAGGGAGTTTGAATAAGAGGAATTATCGTTTGCTTGATGTGGCGCAAGCCTTGAACCCCATGCAAAACCCCTGTAGGAGTGAGCCTGCTCGCGATAGCGGTGTACCAGACACTAATTCGTCAACTGACACTGCGCATCGCGAGCAGGCTCACTCCTACAATGGGCCGTGTATGGCTCATATGAAAAAGGCGACCCGAAGGTCGCCTTTTTTTGACGCAGACGCTGTGATCAGAACTCGTGATCAGCGTTGTCCGGGTTCAGGTCGCTGATGCCCAGTTTGCCGGCAGCGGCTTCGATCGAGCCGGTCTGTTTGACCAGCGCTGCGATGGCGTCGCGCACGATCTGGTTGCCCGCGGTGTTGCCCGCAGCGATCAACTGGTCGTAGTGCTCACCCTTGTTGGCATGATCGACCATGACCTGGATCTTCGCTTCAGTAGCGGCGAGATCGGCTTTCAGTGCAGTGTCGGCAGCCGGGTCTGCTTTAGCCACCAGCGACGACAGGCTGGCGCCAGTCATCTTGGTGCCATCAACGCGGGTGTACTCGCCCAGGTACACGTTACGCACGCCTTTGGCGTCGTAGAAGTGCGAGTTGTGGGTGTTGTCGCTGAAGCAATCCTGTTCGTCTTCAGGGGAGTTGGCTTCCAGCGACACCTTCATGCGCTCGCCCGCCAGTTCACCCAGCGACAGGCTGCCCATGCCGAAGAGCATTTTGCGCAGACCGCTTTCGCCCGGCTCGGCTTCCAGGGTGGCACGGTAGTTGTCAGCCACGTTCGGCTTCCAGTTGCCGACCATTTCTTCCAGGTCGCTGACCAGCAGTTGGGTCACGGACTTCAGGTAGGCACGCCGACGATCGTTGTGGCCGCCGGTAGCGCCCGCGCCCTCGAGGTAGTCCGAAGCCGGACGGTTGCCAGCGCCAGGGCCGGTGCCGTTGAGGTCCTGGCCCCAGAGCAGGAATTCGATCGCGTGGTACCCGGTGGCGACGTTGGCTTCGGAGCCGCCCAGTTCGTTGAGGCTGGCGAGTTTTTCCGGGGTGATGTCCTTGACGTCGACCTTGTCTTCGCCGACCTGAACTTCGGTGTTGGCGATGATGTTGGCGGTGGCACCCGGGTTACCCAGCGCGTGCTCGTAGGATTTGTCGACGTAGTCGATCAGGCCTTCGTCCAGTGGCCAGGCGTTAACCTGACCTTCCCAATCGTCGATGATGGTGTTGCCGAAGCGGAACACTTCGCTCTGCAAGTACGGAACGCGGGCGGCGACCCAGGCAGCCTTGGCGGCTTTGAGGGTGTCGGCGTTCGGCTTGGCGAGGAATGCGTCGACGGCGGTCTGCAGGGTTTTCGCAGTGGATTCGGCATCGCTGTAAACGGCGAAGACCATGTCGGCGTAGTGCGCGACCACAGCCTTGGCGGCGGCTTCATCGACTTTACCGGCAGCAGGCGCAGGCGTAGCGGCAGGGGCTGGAGCAGCGCTGCTGGAAGCCGGCGTCATTTCGGAGGCTTTGTCTTTGTCCTTGCCTTCGCCGCAACCGGCGAGGGAAATAGCGATGGCCAGCAGACTGGCGGTAGCCAGAGGCATACGAATCATGGCGAACATCCTGCTTCGATAGTTGAGTGGACTCGCGCTGGGGGTGCGCAAAACTGCGACATAATGCAAATCTTTCGCATTATGTGTAAAGGGTTGTGGCTGGAAATATTTCTTATTTGCGACGGTGAAGCGGCATGGTTCAAAGGATCGCCGCGTTACTGCGTTGCGCCTGTTTGAGATAGGCGCTCAGCTCGCGCGCCGGCAGCGGTTTGCTGTAGTGGTAACCCTGACCTTCGTGGCAGCCTTCGGAGATGATGTAGCTTTCCTGCTCGGCCGTTTCCACCCCCTCGGCAATCACCTGCATGCCGAGGCTCTTGCCCAGTTGAATGATCGCGCGAACGATGGTCGCATCGTCGTCGTCATCGAGCAGATCCTGAACGAAGCTCTTGTCGATCTTGATCTTGTCCAGCGGCAGGCTTTTCAGATAGCTGAGCGATGAATAGCCGGTGCCGAAGTCATCGATGGCGATCAACGCCCCGGAGCGACGCAGGCTGAGCAAGTGCTGGGCAGCGGTGCTGATGTCTTCCATCAGGCCGGTTTCGGTGACTTCCAGTTCCAGGCTGCGCGGTGGCAGGCGATACATCTGCAACAGGTTATTGACCACTCGCGGCAGTTCGGCGTGGTGCAACTGCACCGTCGACAGGTTGACCGCCATGCGCAGGTCAGCAAAACCCTGATCGTGCCATTCGCGCAATTGTTTACAGGCCTGATCGAGCACCCATTCGCCGATGGCGATGATCGTGCCGTTCTGCTCGGCCAGCGGTATGAACAAGTCTGGCGGCACCAGACCGTGTTCCGGATGTTGCCAGCGAATCAGCGCTTCGACGCCGACCACGCGGTGATCGCGATAGCTGATCTGCGGCTGGTAGACGAGGTAGAACTGATCGCGGATCAGCGCGTCACGCAAATCTTTTTCCAGCTCGCGACGGCGGCGCATCTCGCTGTCGACGCTGGCAATATAGAACTGATAGCGGTTGCGCGAGCGGGTCTTGGCCAGGGTCATGGTCTGCTCGGCCTTCTGCAACAGCTTCTCGGTGCTGTCACCGTCCTCCGGGAACAGGGTGATGCCGATGGTCGCGCGCAGGCGGATTTCCTGATGGTCGAGGGCGAACGGCGCTTCCAGGTCATCGAGGATGCTTTGCGCCAGTTCTGCCGCTTCGTAAGGTTGCTCGATATCCGCTTGCACCAGTGCGAACTGGTCGCCGCCGAGGCGGGCGAGGGCGCCAAGGCGACCGCTGTGCGCACGCAGCCGATCGGCGAGGGCCAGCAACAACTGGTCGCCGGTCTGGTAGCTGAATTGTTCGTTGATGCCTTTGAAATCATCCAGGCCGACGCACAACACCGCGACCCGCCGCTGCAGCTTGCCGGCGTCGACCAGAATCTTGTCCAGTTGCTGCTGCAATTGCTGGCGGTTCGGCAGACCAGTGAGGAAGTCGTACTGGGCCATGCGCAGCAGGCTGTTTTCCGCTTCGTGGCGCAGATGGGTGTTGCGTTCGATCGACTCCAGTAACTGGTTGGCGGTGTTGATCCAGATCCCCAGTTCGTTTTTCTCGTGCCCCTTGAGCTGCGGGATCTTGTGTTCGCTGGGGCGGTCGGGATTGATTTCGGTGAGGTGCTCGATGATCCGCGACAGCGGTTTGGTCAACAGCCAGTGATAGACCAGATACAGCACCAGGCCCATCGCCAACGCGCGCAACACCCCCGAAATGAAAATGATCACTGAACTGACGATAAAACCTTCGCCATAAGTGGCGGTGTCGAGGGTGATGCTCAGGTCGCCGTAGTACTCGCTGTACGGGCCACGCCCCACCAATTGAGTGGTGAAGGTGCGTTCCTGGCCGAGGATCAGGTCGGTCAGCCAGCGGCTGTTGGAATGCTGCAACTCGCGGGATTTCTGCGCGAGCATGGCTTCATTGGGATGGCCGATGGAAGCCTGACGCACGGCATCGTCCTGGAACAGGCCTTCGATCACCTGCATGCCCATTTCCCGGTCCAGGCTGTAAACCGCCTGGGTCGAGGGATCACGGAACATGTCGAGGATGCGTTCGGCGTCACCGGCAACCGCCTGGCGGGTTTTGTAGGCATCGAAAACGATCTGTGCACAGCTCAAGACGACGCCGACGATCAATGCCGACAGGAGCACGACCCGGAGCAACTTCACCGACAAGCTGTTCTTGAGTTCCAGCTTCAAAGGGTTATTCCTTGTTCCGTGCGGGTAGCGTCAAGTTGCCATGAGTATTGGCAATCCCGGGTTGGCAGTCAAAGGGACAATCAGGCACGGGAAAATTTGCCGGTATCCTGGCCGCGATGTCGTCATTTGAGTATTAGCTCTGAATTAACTGTGTCGGTTGCAGTTGCCCTCAACTTGAGCACTGGGTCAAAGATTTTTTCCTGTCTTTGATGGTAGTCGGCTGTGAGCTCTCGGCAAACGGCGCGAAGCTGCTTTTGCCGTGCGAGAAACGCCATGCGCCGGGCATAAAAAACCCGGCCGAAGCCGGGTTTTTTGACTGGCGCGCAGCTTAAGCGGTGAAGGTTTTGCCTTCGAACTGCTCGGCCACGAATTTCCAGTTGACCAGGTTCCAGAACGCTTCAACGTACTTCGGACGCAGGTTGCGGTAGTCGATGTAGTAAGCGTGTTCCCAGACGTCGCAGGTCAGCAGCGGGGTGTCGCCGCTGGTCAGCGGGTTGCCGGCGCCGATGGTGCTGGCCAGGGCCAGGGAACCGTCAGCCTTTTTCACCAGCCAGCCCCAGCCGGAACCGAAGGTGCCGATCGAGGTTTTGCTGAACTCTTCCTTGAACTTGTCGAACGAACCGAACGCCGCGTTGATGGCTTCAGCCAGTGCGCCGGTTGGTTGGCCACCGGCGTTTGGCGCCAGGCAGTTCCAGTAGAAAGTGTGGTTCCAGACCTGAGCGGCGTTGTTGAAGATACCGCCCGAGGAAGTCTTGACGATTTCTTCCAGGGTCTTGCCTTCGAACTCGGTGCCTGGCACCAGGTTGTTCAGGTTCACGACGTAGGTGTTGTGGTGCTTGTCGTGGTGGTATTCCAGGGTTTCCTTGGAAATGTGCGGCTGCAGGGCATCGTGTGCGTAAGGCAGCGGCGGCAATTCGAAAGCCATGATGATTCTCCTAATCAGGTCTGTTGCGGTGAGCGCAAGGCCGATCACGGGCGGCCAGAAATGCACCGGCGAGTTTTTACTCTTTGCGGCGCAGGGTTTCGATCATAGCACCGGGGTTGCGCCATAACCACGCAACAACTGTGTGGGATAGAGGTTCCAGAGCTGTTTGGAATAAATCAGCTCGCGAAAATTAATTGCCCAGCCACGGTAAACATCATCAACGCCACCACCAGATCGAGAATCCGCCAGGTACTCGGACGGGCCAGCCATGGCGCCAACCACGCTGCGCCCAATGCCAACGTGAAAAACCACAGCAACGAAGCACTCGCCGCGCCCACTACATAAGCGCCCGGCACCGATTGCTGCGCGCCTAGAGAGCCGATCAGCAACACCGTATCCAGATAGACGTGTGGGTTGAGCAGCGTCACTGCCAACGCACTGAGCATCACTGCGCGCAATGAACGTACGGTCTGATTCGCACCCTGATCCATGCTTTGTTTCGAACAGGCCCGGCGCAGCGCCTGGCTGCCGTACCAGATCAGAAACGTCGCGCCGCCCCAACGGGCAATGGCCAGCAACGTTGGGTTCTGCGCCAGAATCGTCGCCAGCCCGAATACTCCGGCTGCCACCAGCAGCGCATCGCAAACCACGCACAACGCCGCCACGGGCAAGTGGTGTTCACGGCGCAAGCTCTGCGCCAATACAAAAGCGTTCTGCGTGCCGATCGCCATGATCAGCCCGAACGCCACCAGCAGGCCGTTCACATAGCTTTGCCACATAAGGTTTACTCCGCGTTGGCTGCGAGTTCGCGCAGCACTTGCATGGCGCGTTCTGCGTCGGCCTGACCGACAAACAAATGGTCGTGGTAGTAGCCGGCGATCACATTGCAGCTGATTCCGGCCTTGCCCAGTGCCGTGGCGAAAGCCGCGGTGAGGCCAACGGCTTCCAGTGCCGAGTGCACGTTGAGGGTGATCCACGCGGCGACGTAATCGAAGCTGAAACCGGCCTGTTCGGCGCGGGAGCGTTCGACAATCACGGTCAGGCCCTCCTGCTCGCGGAAGCTGCCGACAACCTCCAGACCGTTCGGCAACACATCGTCGCGCAGGGTGCAGAACACGTATTCACCGGCGTTGAGTTGCGGGCTCATGCTGCGCAACAAGGTTGAGAGAGACGTTTCGCCAGCCATGAGGATGATCCTTGAGAAAGAGTGCTTGCTGGCCATTCTCCGGCCGAAACCTGTATAAGAAAAACCAATAGTGCTCATCGCTCATTAGGAAAACTGATGTTCGACTACAAATTGCTTTCTGCTTTGGCCGCTGTGGTCGAACAGGCCGGGTTCGAACGCGCCGCGCAGGTGCTGGGCTTGTCGCAGTCGGCGATCTCGCAGCGGATCAAACTGCTGGAAGCGCGGGTCGGTCAGCCGGTGTTGATTCGCGGCACGCCGCCATCGCCGACCGAGATTGGCCGGCGTCTGCTCAACCATGTGCAGCAGGTGCGATTGCTTGAGCGTGACCTGCAAACCCTGGTGCCGGCGCTGGACGAAGAGGGCCTGCCGGAGCGTCTGCGCATCGCGCTGAATGCTGACAGCCTCGCTACGTGGTGGGCGGAAGCGGTTGGCGATTTTTGTGCCGAACAACATTTGTTGCTTGACCTGGTTGTTGAAGACCAGACGGTCGGCCTCAAACGTATGCGCGCCGGTGAAGTGGCCGCGTGCCTTTGCGCCAGCGAGCGACCGGTGGCCGGCGCACGCAGTGTGTTGCTCGGCGCGATGCGCTATCGCGCGCTGGCGAGCCCGGCCTTTATCGAACGGCATTTCCCCGACGGCGTACGTGCTGAACAATTGCCGCGTACACCAGCGCTGGTGTTCGGGCCGGACGACTTTCTCCAGCATCGCTATCTCGCCTCGTTGGGTGTCGATGGTGGCTTCGAACATCATCTGTGCCCATCTTCGGAAGGCTTCATCCGCCTGACCGAAGCCGGACTGGGCTGGGGCCTGGTGCCGGAACTGCAGGTGCGCGATCAGCTGGAGCGCGGGTCATTGCGCGAACTGTTGCCAGATAAACCGATCGACGTGCCGTTGTACTGGCATCATTGGCGCAATGGCGGTCAGTTGCTGGGTTTGCTGACCGAGCAGTTGCTGCGTTCATCGGCGCAATGGCTGGTGTCGTTGGACTGACGGCCAGCGTCAAGACACACGAATCAGGCAAAACGAAAGACATCGGAGCTTTACATGAAAATTCTGGTCACCGGCGCAAGCGGCTTCATTGGCGGGCGCTTCGCGCGTTTCGCCCTGGAGCAGGGCCTGGACGTGCGGGTCAACGGTCGCCGGGCCGAGAGCGTCGAACATCTGGTGCGCCGTGGCGCCGAGTTTGTCCCCGGCGATCTGACCGATGCCGATCTGGTCCGCGAGCTGTGCTCCGACGTTGAGGCCGTGGTGCATTGCGCCGGCGCCGTCGGACTGTGGGGCCGCTATCAGGACTTTCATCAGGGCAACGTGCAGGTCACCGAAAACGTCGTTGAAGCTTGCCTCAAGCAACGCGTCCGGCGTCTGGTGCATCTTTCCTCGCCATCGATCTATTTCGATGGCCGTGATCATTTCAATCTGACCGAAGAGCAAGTGCCCAAGCGCTTCAAACATCACTACGCCGCGACCAAGTACCTGGCCGAGCAAAAGGTCTTTGGTGCGCAGGAATTCGGCCTGGAAACCATCGCCCTGCGCCCGCGCTTCGTGACTGGCGCCGGCGACATGAGCATCTTCCCGCGCCTGCTGAATATGCAGCGCAAGGGCCGCCTGGCGATCATCGGCAACGGCCTAAACAAAGTCGATTTCACCAGCGTGCAGAACCTCAACGAAGCAATGCTCAGCAGTTTGCTGGCCGCCGGTTCCGCGTTGGGCAAGGCCTACAACATCAGCAATGGCGCCCCGGTGCCGTTGTGGGATGTGGTCAATTACGTGATGCGCAAGATGGAAGTGCCGCAAGTCAGCAAGTACCGCTCGTATGGTCTTGCCTACAGCATCGCGGCGCTCAACGAGGGCGCGTGCAAGCTCTGGCCCGGGCGTCCGGAGCCAACCCTGTCGCGGCTGGGCATGCAGGTGATGAAAAAAAATTTCACCCTCGACATCAGCCGCGCCCGGCATTATCTGGACTACGATCCGAAAGTCAGCCTGTGGTCGGCGCTGGATGAGTTCTGCGCGTGGTGGAAAGCTCAGGACATCCGTTGAAACGATTCGGCCGGGCGGCAATGAACCGTGTAGCCGCTTGGGGGTCAATCCCTGCGGCTGCGACGGTTATACTTCGCAGCATTTAGCCATCACCGCGTTTCACAAAGGTTGCCTCAATGTCCATGCGTAATGATGCCCACGACGATTTCGACGATGTCCCGAGCCTGCGTGCCGACACCTTCGACGACGATGACATTCCGACCACCGCCCGCACCTCCGTGCATTCGCGCACGCCCCCCGTGGTCAAGGTCAAGACGGCCAGCACCGGCCCGTTGTGGGCGTTGGTCGGCGCATTGTTTTTCGCTTTCATCGGCCTGGCCTGGTGGAGCTTCCAGCAGATTTCGCTGATGGAACAGCAACTGGTGGCGACCCAGGAAAGCTTCGCGCGGATCAGTGAAGAAGCCGCCGGACGCTTGCAGGACATTTCCGGCAAGGTCGTGGCCAGTCAGTCCAACGTCACCAGCGACAGCGAAGCCCTGAAGCTGCAAATCAAACAGCTGGAAGGCAAGCTGCTTGATCAGAGCAAACAGCAACAAGGCGTGGCAGGGCAGGCCAGTGATCTGGACAAGCGCCTGGCGCAGATGACCGCACAGACCACCGAACAACAGAACGCCAATACCCAGCTGCAAGCGCAGATCAAAGCCTTGAGCGCGGAACTGGCGACGGTGAAAAGCACGCCGGCCGACACCAGCAAGGTCGATGCGCAGTTGAAGGCCTTTGATGCGCAGTTCAAAAGCCTTGGCGCCGACATCGCGGCGTTGAAGAAACAGGGCAATCCTAGCGCCGCGATCGATCGTCTGGAGCAGGAAATCGTCGTGCTCAAAAGTGAACAGGACAATCGCCCGTCAGCCCCGCAGGGCGGCGGCAATACCGCTGAATTCGACGCCTTCCGCGGGCAGATGACTCGCAACATCAATACGCTGCAGGCGCAGATCCAGAATTTGCAGCAGCAGATCAACGCCCGCCCGTAAGCGTTGTTGATCAGTGCAGGGGATTGTGTAATCCCCTGCATCATTCTGAATACTCGTACATCACCCCAAGCCGTCTACGCTCTTGAAACACCAACAAGAACGAGGGATGCGTCATGGGGTTTGTGCAAAAAATCGCCTGTCTCTGTTTGCTGCTGCTGGCCGTTTTCGGCCAGGCCAGCGCCGCCACGACCGCCAGGGATGACAGTCAGGCCGCCATCGCCTTGCTGGAAAAAGCTCTGGCCTACTACCACGACAACGGCGACAAGGCGTTCGCCGCGTTCAGTCGTCAGGGCGAGTTCGTCGACAAGGATCGTTACGTGTTCGTGGTCGACACCAAAGGCGTGATGCTCGCCAGCGGCGGGCCTTCATCAGCGTTGATCGGCCGTGACGTCAGTGAAGTGCTCGGCCCGGATCTGCAGAAAGCCTTCAAACAAGCGCTGACGGTGCCGGAAGGCAACGGCATCCAGCAGGCCGAATACCGTTGGCAGAACTGGTCCGACGGCAAGGTCGAACGCAAGCATGTGTATTACCAGCGTATCGGTCAGCGAATTCTGGCAGTGGGTTACTACTTGCCGCGAGCCTCGGCGGAGCAGGCCAAAGCACTGCTGGACAAAGCGACCAGCGATTTGGGCAAAGACGAGAAAGGCACACTGACTGCAATCAATTCGCTCAAGGGTGGCTATTTGCAGGATGACCTGTATGTGTTCGTGGTCGACCTGAACACCCAGCGTTATGTTGCCCATGGCACCAATCTGCGCTTGATCAACACCGACTTCGGCAAGATCAAGGATCCCGATGGCAAACCGGTGGGCGAGCCGATTCTGGCGCTGATTGCCAGGCAGGATGACGGTGAGTATGAATACCGCTGGAAGAACCCGGTGACAGGCAAGGTCGAGGACAAGCATGCCTACCTGAAGAAGACCGGGCATTTCCTCGTCGCGGTGGGCTACTACAGCCCCTGAGTGAAACACCGTCCCCCTGTAGGAGTGAGCCTGCTCGCGATGCGGAGTGTCATTTAACGATGATGCCGACTGACACACCGCATCGCGAGCAGGCTCGCTCCCCCAGGGTTTTGTGGTGTTGCGGTTATGTGGCGCCGTGCTCGCGCCCGCGCAGCAGGTTGTTCGGCATGGCAATCGCCGCCGCCAGCCCCAGCAACGACACCGCAGCACTCACCCACAACAAATGCCGGAACGTCACCAGCAACTCCGCACGCAAAGCGTTCTGCGCATCCCCCGGTGCGGCGTTCAAACCATCGAGCAGGACGTTGCCCGAGTGCCCCTCGCTGATCAGCGAACTGGTCGCCAGATGGGCGAAACTCGAATCCTGCAGCAACGCCAGCAACAACGCCGACATCAACGCCACACCCACTGCGCCGCCGAGAGAGCGAAACAGGTTGGTGGTGCTGGTGGCCACGCCGATGTCGCGTTGCTCCACCGAGTTCTGTGTGCCGACCAGTGAAGTCGGGAACTGCATGCCACCGGCAATGCCGCTGAGCAGCATGAACAAGCCGCTGAGCAGCGTCGCTTCCGGCGGGCTGAAGGCCATGCCGAGAATCGAAATCGGCATCAGGATGGCACCCGTCAGGATTTGCGGCTTGTAGCGCCCGGTGATCGAGGTGCGCCGGCCAGCGAAGAACGCACCAATCGGCAGCCCCATCGCCAGCGGCAGCAAGTGTAACGCCGCGCTGTCAGCCCCGGCTCCGGTGACGGTCTGAAAGCGCAGCGGCATCAGCACGATCAGCGAAATCGCCTGAAAACTGGTGAAGAAAATCGTGCACCAGCACAGCAGGGCGTTGCGATTGGCGAACAGGTGCATCGGCAGCAACGGCTCCCGCGCGCGGCGTTCGTGCCACACGAACAGCGCCAATACCACCACGGCACAAGCGAACAGACCGAGCACTTCGCTGCTGCGCCACGAATGGCCCTGACCGACCTGTGTGATGCCCAGCAGCAGGGCGGTCAGGCCGATGATCATCAGCAGCGTGCCGAGGTAGTCGATGACCGGTTTACGCTGCGGTATCGGCAGTCCGCGCAAGTTGCGGCGCGCTACCCACCAGGCACCGAGGCCCAGCGGCAGGTTGATCAGAAACACCCATCGCCACGACAGGTACTCGGTCATGTAACCACCGAGTACGGGACCGGCAACACTGGCCACCGCGTACATGCTGCTGAAGTAACCCTGATAGCGACCACGTTCGCGCGGCGGCACGATGTCGCCGATGATCGCCTGACTCACCGAGATCATCCCGCCGGCGCCGATGCCCTGAAGGATCCGTGCCAGCACCAGTTGCTCCATGCTCTGCGCCATGCCGCAAAACAGTGAGGCGAGGGTGAACAGGCCCATGCCGAACAGCATCAATTTGCGCCGCCCGTACAAGTCACCGAGCTTGCCGTAGATCGGCACGGCCACGGTCATCGCCACCATGTACCCGGAAATCACCCAGGCCAGCAGGCTGACGTCCTTGAACTGAGCAGAAATGGCCGGCATCGACACGGCGACGATGGTTTGATCCAGCGCGCCGAGAAAGATCGCCATCATTAGCGCGACCAGCACGCTGCGAATGGCCGGTTTGGGCGTTTCGGGGTGATTGAGATTGGTCACGGGCAAAACCTGCGGGCAGTGAGAGTCCCGCAGATCGTCAGGCGAGCGGGGATGCTCGCCAGTGTAAGTCGGTAGGAAGCTATTCGATAGCCTCGTACGGAAGTCCGACGTAATTTTCTGCAATGGTTTTTCGCCCCGCTTCTGAACTGACAAAGTAGTCCAGTTCCGAGGCGCTGATGCGCTGGCTGAAATCGTCATGGTCATCGAAACGGTGCAGCATCGAAGTCATCCACCAGGAAAACCGCTCGGCTTTCCACACGCGGCGCAGGCAGATTTCCGAGTACTTCTCGAGCAGATCGGTGCGGCCGTCGCGGTAAACCTTCAGCAGAATATTGAACAGCGTGCTGACGTCACTCGCCGCCAGATTCAAACCCTTGGCGCCGGTGGGCGGAACGATATGCGCGGCGTCACCGACCAGAAACATCCGCCCGAACTGCATCGGCTCAACGACAAAACTGCGCAGCGGCGCGATGCTTTTTTCGATCGAAGGGCCGGTGACCAGTTTCTCGGCAAGCTCTACTGGCAGACGATTTTTCAACTCATCCCAAAAGCGCTGATCGCTCCAGTCATCGACGTTTTCATCCGCCGGTACTTGCAGGTAATAGCGGGTGCGGGTGGCCGAACGCATGCTGCACAAGGCAAAGCCGCGTTCATGGCGGGCGTAGACCAACTCGTCATGCACCGGCGGCGTGTCGGCCAGAATGCCCAGCCAGCCAAACGGATAAACCCGCTCGAACACTTTCAGGCAATCGGTCGGAATCGACTGTCGGGCGACGCCATGGAAACCGTCGCAACCGGCGATGTAATCGCAATCGACGCGCCAGGTTTCACCGTCCTTTTCGAAGGTGACAAAAGCTTCGTCGCTTTTCATGCCGTGAGGAACGACATCCTTCGCCTGGTAAATCGTCGGTGCACCAGCCTCCCGACGAGCGGCCATCAGGTCACGGGTGACTTCGGTCTGACCGTAGATCATCACGTTCTTGCCGCCGGTCAGTGCGTGCAGATCAATGTGTACCTGACGCCCGTCCAGGGCCAGATCGAAACCGCCATGCACCAGGCCTTCAGCGTCCATGCGCTGACCTACGCCGGCCTGACGCAACAGCTCTACCATGCCTTGTTCAAGTACCCCGGCGCGAATGCGCCCGAGGACATAATCGGGTGTCTGGCGTTCGAGGATGAGGGTGTCGATGCCAGCGTTGTGCAGCAACTGGCCGAGGAGCAATCCGGACGGACCGGCGCCGATAATGGCGACTTGGGTTTTCAGCGTTTTCATTGTTTTTATGGCTCGCAAGCTTCACGCGACAAGCGCCGGTGAATGTTTTTTATGGATCGAGTGCTTGCATTTTTCCCTTGCGGGTCTGTCAATTGAAGGTGAAAACTGAGCCGATACCTGTACATTCTGCCAATCGGTGCGATTATCGCCCACAACCCCGAGGCCTGGATTGAAGTGATGAACAAGCCCGAGCTGCCTTCGATTCCAGTGTTCAAGCTCTACGGTGAAAGCCTGGACTGGCCGACCCCTGACTTGCTGCACTGTGAAACCATTTCCTCCCGCAGTCGCGAACATGAGTGGGAAATCAAACCCCACCGCCATGCTGATTTGTGCCAGTTGCTCTTCGTCTTCAAAGGTCAGGCAGAGCTTGAGATCGAAGGGCAATGCACGCAACTCGACACCCCGGCGATTCAAGTGCTGCCACCGTTGTCGGTGCATGGCTTTCGTTTTTCCGAAGACGTCGAAGGGTTCATCGTTACCCTCGCTACACCGCTGATCAATCACTTGCAGGCGCAACTGGGCGATTCAGTGCACGCGCTGGCCAGCGCCGAAAACTACCCGGCCGGCCAGGATGGCGATTACCTCAACAGCCTGTTTTCGGCGCTGCAGGCCGAGTACAACGGCCACCAACCGGCGCGGGAAATGCTCATGCATTCGCTGGTCAGCGTGATCATGGTCTGGGTCAGCCGTCAGGCGATCGTGCGGCACAAAGCCAGCCAGCGGCCGCAGCGTCAGCGCGAGTACCTCAATGGCTTTATTCAGTTGGTCGAGGAAACTTATCGCCAGCATGTGAAGGTCGAAGACCTGGCGCATCGACTGGGGATTTCGGTGTCGCACCTCAATGGCACTTGTCGAGAGCTGGCGGGACAGCCGGCGTTGCAGATCATGCATGAGCGGCAGTTGCTGGAGGCCAAGCGCTTGCTGACCTACACCAGCATGACGATTTATGAAATGTCGGAGCTGTTGGGGTTTTCCGATCCAACCAACTTCACGCGCCTGTTCCGGCGCCGGGTGGGGATTTCGCCAAAGGCTTTCCGCGACCGACTCAAGGCGGAGCATTAATCTCATAAACGCCGCCAAAAACTGTGGGAGCGAGCTTGCTCGCGAATGCGGTGTATCAGCCACCATTAATGGTGATTGACACAATGCATTCGCGAGCAAGCTCGCTCCCACAGGGTCGCATTCCAGCCCGTATAAATCAGCGCAACGCGTTCAGCGTGGCATTGTGCGGAATGCAGCGCTCGAAGTTGCAGCTCGCGTACTCGCGCGGCAGCTGTCGCAGCTGTTCGACCCGCCAGGCCGCGGTGCCGTACAGCGCCAGCGTGGCGGCGCAGGTAATGAAAATCGCGAAGTACCTTCTTGTTTTGATGTTCATGGCGTAGACCTCTGAACGACATACCCTGCGGTATTACTTTCAGCATAGGTCAGCGGTGGGGAGTTGCCAGCGAGTGCGCTTGAGGATGTACCCCGTCATTCAGAACACTGATAAACCCCATGTGGGAGCGGGCTTGCTCGCGAATGCGGTGGGTCATTCAGCGAATCAGTCGACTGACCCAACGCATTCGCGAGCAAGCCCGCTCCCACAGGGTGTCGGGTTTACAGATCAACGTCCCATTGCGGATGCTCGGGAAAGCGCTCTACCAGAAAATCCAGCATGCTGCGCAGCGCCGCCGGCATGTGCTTGCGTGAGGCGTACACCGCATAGATGCTCATCTGGCGCGGTTCGGCATGGGGCAGCAGTCGGACCAGCTCACCGCTGTGAATATGCACCCCGGCCTGATAGGTCGGCAGCATCGCCACCCCGGCGCCGGCCAGGGTGGCGCGCAGTAACGTGCTGGCTTCATTGGCGCTGATATTGCCCTGCACTGGCACCGACACCGGTTCGCCATCCTCCTCGAAATGCCACAGGCTTTTACCGAAGTACGAGTGAGTCAGGCAGTTGTGGCGACTCAGTTCCTCGACCTGTAACGGCGCCGGGTGTTCTTGCAGATAGGCCGGCGCGGCGCAGACCACCGAACGACAAACGGTCAGGCGTCGCGCGATCAGGTTGGGGTCGAGATCGTTGCTGGTGCGAATCGCCAGATCGATGCGCTCGTCTACCAGATTCACCGTGCGATCGAGCATCTGCAGATCGATGCTCACGCCCGGATAGCGTTTGACGTAGGCAGCCATCGCATCCGCCAGTTGGGCCTGGCCGAACGACGTGCTGACGCTGATCCGCAGCAGCCCGCGCGGGGCGTCGTGGGGTTCGCTGACGGCGGCCTGCATATCCGTCGAGAGTTCGATCATCTGCCGGCAGCGCGGCAGGATTTCGCTGCCGGCGGCGGTCAGGCTCAACTTGCGCGTGGTGCGGTGCATCAGGCGTGCGCCGACCCAGTCTTCCAGTTCCGCCAGGTAACGTGACACCACCGGCCGCGACAGGTCCAGATGATCGGCCGCTGCCGACTGGCTGCCCAGATCCACCACGGTGACAAACACCCGCATTGCTTGGAGACGATCCATGATTTGCCCGCTTTTAGAAACAAACTATGTCCAAGCATCGCATTTTTTGTACTGAGTCAGGCAACTAAGCTCTGTCCCATCGCCAAGCACGGCATTCGAACACCGGAGCAACAGATGATCGGCTTCACCACCCTCAAACGCGTTCTACTCGCCACCGCCTCGCTGGGTTTCGCCGCGCATGCAGCGGCTGCCAACCTGACCCTCGACGTCTACAACCCAGGTACGAACGCAATTTTCCCGGTGACCTCGGTGCTGGTCAGCGGCGAGAAAGACGCGATCCTCGTCGATGCGCAATTCGGCAAGTCCCAGGCTGAGCAGGTGGTGCAGAAGATCCGCGCCAGTGGCAAGCAACTGACCACGATCTACATCAGCCATGGCGACCCGGATTACTACTTCGGTCTCGACACCCTGACCAAGGCATTCCCGCAGGCCAAGGTACTGGCCTCGCAACCGACGGTTGATCACATCAACAAAACCGTCGCCGGCAAACTGGCCTTCTGGGGCCCGAAAATGGGCGCCGATGTGCCGGCGAAAACCATCGTGCCGGGTGTGCTCAAGGGCGACAGCCTGATGCTCGAAGGGCAAAAATTGCAGGTCGTCGGTCTCGACGGCAAACAGCCGGATCGCAGTTTTGTATGGATCCCGTCGCTCAAAGCCGTGGTCGGTGGCGTCGTCGTTGCCGAGAACATCCACGTATGGATGGCCGATACCCAGAGCGCGCAATCCCACGCCGACTGGCTGGACACGTTGCACGCGATCGAAACCCTGAAGCCGGACACCGTGGTGCCCGGTCATTACCTCGGTGACAGCAGCCATTCGCTGGCCAGCGTGAAATTCACCGCCGACTACATTAAGGCTTTCGACGCGGAAACCGCCAAGGCCAAAGATTCCGCCGCACTGATCACGGCGATGAAAAAACGCTACCCGACACTCGGCGAAGACAGCTCGCTGGAGCTGAGCGCGAAAGTCGCCAAGGGCGAAATGCAGTGGTAAGCCGAATCTGAACACGCAGCACTCTCAAGCCAACTGGAGAATGTCATGAGCAAGATCGCAATCATTGGGGCCACCGGTCGTGCCGGTAGCCAACTGCTGGAAGAAGCCCTGCGTCGCGGCCATAGCGTCACCGCGATCGCCCGCGACACCTCGAAGATCGGCGCCCGTGCCGGTGTGCTCAGCAAGAATGTCGATGTGCTGGATTCGGCCGCGCTGCAAGACGCCATAGCCGGTCACGATGTGGTGATCACCGCCGCGCATTTCGCCACCGTGCCTGCGGCGGCGATTGTCGGGCCGGTCAAGCAGGCGGGCGTGAAGCGTTTGCTGGTGGTCGGCGGTGCCGGTTCGTTGTTGCTACCGGACGACACACGGGTAATCGACAGTGCGGGGTTCCCGGCCGAGTACAAAGCTGAAGCCAGTGCCGGTGCGGCGTTTCTTGAGGCGTTGCGTCAGGAAAAGGACCTGGACTGGACCTTCCTGTCGCCGTCGGCGGAGTTTGTCGAAGGTGAGCGCACGGGCAGTTTCCGTGTCGGTCAGGATCATTTGCTGGTCAGTGCCGAGGGGCGTAGCTGGATCACCTTTGCTGATTATGCGATTGCCCTGATCGACGAAGTGGAAACGCCGAAGCATTCGCGTCAGCGGTTTACTGTTGGTTATTGATTTACAGCTTCCCCTCACCCCAGCCCTCTCCCGGAGGGAGAGGGGGCCAACCGAGGTGTCTGGCGTTGTACATCGACCTGAAAAATCCAGTCGATTATGGATTCAAAGCCAATCGTTCAGGTCGCTGAACCGCTTCAATATTCCCCGGTCAGTCCCCTCTCCCTCTGGGCGGTCCGACGTTTCGGGAGGGTTAGGGTGAGGGAAAAGCCTCACCGCAAATGCGCCTGCTCAACCAACCAGATCATCAATTCTTCCAGCGGCGGCGAAGGCTCGGTTCCCGCAGGCACCACCACGTAATACGCCAGCCCCGTCTTCACCTTCAATTCAAACGGCATCACCAGCCGTCCGGCGCGCAAGTCGTCGCCGATCAACGACCAGTCACCAATCGCCACCCCCGTTCCGTGCGACGCCATCGACATCGCCTGATCCAGCGTTTCGAAATGCTGGCCCATGTTCACGTTGTTCAATTGCAGCTTGGCTGCGGTCAGCCACACGCTCCAGTCGTGGATATCGCGGGTCGGATGCAACAACAGATGCTGTTGCAGATCAGCCGGCTCGGACAGTGCCGGCGGGCCTTTCAACAACGCCGGTGAACAGACCGGGGTCAGTTGTTCATCGAACAGATGCAGTGCGGTCGACGAGTTGTCCGGCGGCGTGCCATAGATCACCGCCGCATCGAACTGCTCGCGCTGAAAGTCGACGCCATGGGCGAGGGTGGTGGTCAGTTTGACCGGTACATCCGGGCGTTCCTTTTGCCATTGCAGCAGCCGTGGCACCAGCCAGCGCATCACACAACTGGGCGCTTTGAGTTGCAGGGTTTCGCGCTTGAGGCCGATCTGCTCGGTGGCCTCAGTGATCAGGCCGAAGACCTTCTCCACCCGTGGCAACCATTCCCGCCCTTCGGCCGTCAGCTCCAGACCGCGGGCCAGACGGATGAACAATTCATACCCCAGATGCTCTTCCAGCCCGGCGATCTGCCGGCTCACCGCGCCCTGGGTGATGTGCAACTGCTCGGCGGCCCGGGTGAAGTTGCAGCACTGCGCGGTTATCAGAAACGTATGCAGGGCGGGCAGGGGAGGCAGTCGTTTCATGGCGATCCAAGGTATGACGTGAGGACATGGCTAGTATGACTTTTAATCGATTGTTGCCGCTACCTGTCGACCGTTCAATGAGCCCATTGAAGGCCTGCATGGGCCTTGTGTCTCAAACGAACAACAAGGGCAATCGACATGGCAACGTGTGGCGAAGTACTGGTCAAGTTACTCGAAGGTTATGGGGTCGAGCAGGTGTTCGGCATTCCCGGGGTGCACACCGTGGAGCTGTATCGCGGGCTGGCCCGTTCGAGCATCAACCATGTCACCCCACGGCATGAACAGGGCGCCGGTTTCATGGCCGACGGATATGCGCGCACCAGTGGCAAACCGGGCGTGTGTTTCATCATTACCGGTCCGGGTATGACCAACATCACCACGGCGATGGGCCAGGCCTACGCCGACTCGATCCCGATGCTGGTGATCTCCAGCGTGCAAAGCCGCAACCAGCTGGGCGGCGGGCGCGGCAAGTTGCACGAATTGCCGAACCAGAGCGCACTGGTGGGTGGTGTCGCGGCGTTCTCCCACACCCTGATGTCGGCGTCGGAATTGCCCGGTGTGCTTGCTCGCGCATTCGCCTTGTTCCAGGCCGGACGTCCGCGCCCAGTGCACATCGAAATTCCGCTGGACGTGCTGGTGGAAGATGCCGATGAGCTGCTCGCCAGTGTCCCGGTCCACATCGACCGCGCCGGTGCCGCGCCCGCTGCCGTCAGCCGCATGAGCGAGTTACTGGCCGGCGCCCAACGTCCCTTGATTCTCGCCGGTGGCGGTGCGATCGATGCCGCTGCCGAACTCACCGAACTGGCCGAACTGCTCGACGCCCCCGTAGCGCTGACCATCAACGCCAAAGGCCTGTTGCCGTCGACGCATCCGCTATTGATCGGTTCGACGCAAAGCCTGGTCGCCACCCGCGCGCTGGTCGCCGACGCCGATGTGGTGCTGGCGATCGGCACCGAACTGGCCGAAACCGATTACGACGTGACCTTCGCCGGTGGTTTCGAGATTCCCGGCAAGCTGCTGCGTATCGACATCGATGCCGATCAGACCGTGCGCAACTATCCGCCACACGTCGCACTGGTTGCCGATTCCCGCAATGCTGCGCAGGCACTGCTCAGCGCCTTGTCGCATAAGTCTCTGGCCGAGCGCCGCAACGATTGGGGCCAGGTGCGCGCCGCGCGTCTGCGTGATGATCTGGCCGCGACCTGGGATGCACCGACCCTGGCGCAAACCCGTTTCCTCGAAACCGTGTTGCACGAATTGCCGAACGCAGTGTTTGTCGGCGACTCCACGCAACCGGTGTACACCGGCAACCTCACCTTCAACCCGGAGCGGCCGCGTCGCTGGTTCAACTCGTCGACCGGTTACGGCACCCTCGGCTATGCGTTGCCGGCAGCGATCGGCGCATGGCTCGGTGGACAATCCGATAACGGCGCCCGCCCGCCGGTGGTGTGCCTGATCGGGGACGGTGGTCTGCAATTTACCCTGCCGGAACTGGCCAGTGCCGTCGAAGCGCGCACCCCGGTGATTGTCCTGCTGTGGAATAACCAGGGTTACGAAGAGATCAAGAAATACATGGTCAACCGCGCCATCGAGCCGGTCGGTGTCGACATCTACACCCCGGATTTCATCGGCGTGGCCAAGGCCCTCGGTTGCGCCGCCGAGGCGATCAATTCGGTGGAACAACTGGGCACTGCGCTGCGTGCCGCCAGCGATCGCCAAGGTCCGACCGTGATCGAAATCGACCAGAACCAGTGGATGCAGGCGGTGGCCAAATGATCAGTTTCCCCACCACACTCGACGGCCTTTACATCAATGGCCAATGGTCGGCCGGTCGCGAGCATCTGCGGGTGATCAACCCGGCCACCGAAGCACTGCTGACCACGGTCAATGGCGGTGACGAGCAAGCAGTCGACCACGCTGTCGCCGCGGCTACAGCAGCGTTCAAGGACTGGTCGCAAACCAGCGGTGCCGAGCGCGGCGCGATCCTGCGCAACATCGCCAATGGCGTACGCAACGGTCGCGATCACTTGATGAATCTGCAATCGAGCAACAACGGCAAACCGCAGTTCGAAGCGGCCATCGATGTCGACGATGTGATTGCCACGTTCGAGTACTACGCCGAACTTGCTGAAGGCCTCGACGCCAGACAGGACAGCAACGTGGCGCTGCCCAGCGATGATTTCAGCGCACGCCTGCGCCGCGAACCGTGCGGTGTGGTCGGGCTGATCGTGCCGTGGAATTTTCCCATGGTTACCACCGCGTGGAAACTCGCTCCAGCGCTGGCCGCCGGGTGCTGCGTGGTGCTGAAACCGTCGGAAGTCACCCCGCTGCCAGAGCTGGAACTGGCGGCGATCATTGCCGAAGCCGGCCTGCCCAAAGGCGTGTTCAACGTCGTTTGCGGCACCGGTCTGGCGGTCGGTGCGCCACTGTCGGCGGATCCGCGTATCGCGAAGATTTCCTTCACTGGCAGCAACGCCGTCGGTGTCCAGGTGATGCAGCGCGCCGCCGAAACGGTGAAGGGCGTGAGTCTGGAACTGGGCGGCAAATCATCGTTGCTGGTGCTCGAAGATGCGGATCTGGAACTGGCGGTCGAACTGGCGTGCGGCGGTGGTTTCTTCAATGCCGGGCAGATGTGCTCGGCCACCAGCCGCGTGCTGGTGGCCGAAGAGCTGGCCGATGAATTCCTTGAGCGTCTGCAAAAGCGCGCGCAAGCGATTCGCGTGGCGGATCCGTTCGACCCGGACGTGGAGATGGGCGCACTGGTCAATCAGGCGCAATACCAGCGCGTGCTCGGTCACATCGACCGGGGTCTCAGCGCTGGCGCGAAGCTGGTGTGCGGCGGCAATCGTCCGGCGGATCTGCCACGCGGCTATTTTTTGCAGCCGACCGTGTTCACCGAAGTGCCCCTCGACAGTGCGCTGTGGTGCGAGGAGATTTTTGGCCCGGTGCTGTGCGTGCGCAGTTTCAGCAGCGAAGCCGAGGCAATTGCCCTGGCCAACGACAGCCAATTCGGCCTGGTCGCCAGTGTGGTGACGCGTAACGCCGAGACCGCCGAGCGGGTCGCCAACGCCCTGCAGGCGGGGCTGGTGTGGCTCAACGCGCCGCAAGTGATCTTCCCGCAAACGGCGTGGGGCGGTTACAAGCAGAGCAGCATCGGCCGCGAATTGGGGCCGTGGGGCCTGGCCGCTTTTCAGGAAATCAAACACGTGATCCGGGCGCTCTGAACGCCCGAAAAAGGTGAGTGCACGCCTCGCAACGAGGCATGCGTCGGCGTCATGGCTTCAATGAGTTTTTATCGATAGTCAGGTGTTTTGCACGACCTCAGGATGAACCCGTCGGCAGCGCTGCAGGCCTTTTAAAACAAGGCCTGCAGCGGATCCGGCCGCGCGGATGCAACGGTTGCGACCAACCTCATACTTAAAAGAACAAAGGGAGTCCGTCATGGGCGAGCACGATCTGAACAGGCGTCAATTCATTAAAACCGTCGGCGTGGCCTCGGTGGCTGCGGCGGCCATGAGCATGCCCTTCATCCGGGCGAGCGCCAGTGACACGCGGTTCGCCGGCAAGACCCTGCGCTTGCTGACCTGGTCGGATGACACCGGCCTCGCCGCACTGCGCAATATCGCGGCAACGTTCGAAGCCAAGACCGGCGCCAAGGTCATCGCCGACCGTACCGGCAGCACGTCGGAAATGGTCGCCAAACTCAAGGCCGGTGGTGATCGTCCGCAGTACGACATCATCACGTTGGCAGGCGTCGGTGCCGAAGGTCTGGCCGCTGCCGGATTGCTGGAAAAACCCGACCTCAACCGTATTCCCAACCTGATCGACGTCCCGGAGAAATACCGCACCGGCGCCAATGGTCACGGTATCGGTTACCTGTTGTGGTGCAACAGTCTGGTCTACAGCACCCGCACGCAGAAGGAAGCGCCGAACAGTTACGCCGCGTTGTGGGAGGCCGATCTGGCGCCGAACATTTTCCTGCCGCCGCCGAACTGGACCGAGGCCATGGACCTGATCATCATCGCCGCGAAACTCGCCGGCGGTGACGAACACAACATCGAGCCGGGCTTCAGGAAACTCGCCGAACTCAAGGATCGCGTGGTGACGCTGGGCGAAAATCCGAACCAGATTGCCGAACTGTTTCGCACCGGTTCGCTGGACATGGGTGGCCTCTATGCACCGGCATTTTTCCCCAAGCAGATTCGCGATCCGAACTATGGTCTCGGCGCTACGTTCGGCATGAAAGAGGGTTTCTACACCGACCTGATGCTCTCGGTGATGCCGAAGAATCGCCCGGGCGACACCGACCTGGCCTACGCGTTTATCGATCACTCTCTCGATCCGTTGGTGCAAGGCAAGATGGCCGAAGACATCTTCAACGGCCCGGTCAACGCCAAGGCGATCATCTCCGCCGAAGCACGCAAGAGCCCGTACATCCTTACGCCGGAGCAGATTGCCGAGAAGGCGATCATGCACGACAACGCCTTCCTGGCCACCGTGCATGACCAATGGATTCGTCGCTATACGGAAATCTTTTCTTCCTGACCGAGAGCCGAGCACAGGCCTTGAGAGCACCACAAATCAAATGTGGGAGCGGGCTTGCTCGCGAATGCAATCTGTCAGTCGACATTGTTGCTGACTGAACCACCGCTTTCGCGAGCAAGCCCGCTCCCACATTAGACCCCCGTTGCCTCACGTCCTGAGTTTGTCAGTTGCTTTCCATTGACGAGATCATTGCTATGGAACATCAATCCCTGACCCAACCGGTCGGTACTGCCACCGCGCGTCCGGCGCGCGGTATTTCGCCGACCGCGCGGGCGTGGTTTTTCCTCACGCCGTCGATGCTGTTTCTAAGTGTGCTGATCGCCGCCAGCCTGTTGGTGCTGCGTATGAGCGTCGGCAGCAAAGGCGCGGAGTGGAGCGGTTTCAGCCTGGCCAGTTACGCCCAGTTGCTCGAACCGTATTACCTGAAATCCTTGCTGCTGACTTTGCGTCTGGCGCTGATCAGCGCGGTGATTGCCGTGCTGTTGGCGATCCCGGTGGCCTACACAATGTCGCGGCTGACCTCGCCGTTGCTGCGACGGATTTTCCTCGCCGCCGTGCTGCTGCCGTTGCTGGTCAATCTGCTGCTGCAAAGCTACGGCTGGCTGGTGATTCTCGGCCCCGGCGGCATGCTCAATCAGACGCTGATGGGGCTGGGTCTGATAAAGCGGCCCATCATGTTGCTGTACAACCAGAACGGCGTGTTGATGGGCCTGGTGCAGACTGCGTTTCCGCTCGCCGTGCTGCCGATTGCCAGTGCCATGCGCGGCGTCGCTCGCAGTTACGAAGAGGCCGCGGCGACCCTCGGCGCCAGTCGTTTTCAGGTGTTCCGGCAAGTGGTGTTGCCGATGAGCCTGCCGGGGATCATCACCGGCGCGACGCTGGTGTTCGCTTACAACGCCAGCAGTTTCGTTGTACCGCTGCTGCTCGGGGGCCGGCGTGTGCCGATGCTGGCGGTGATGGTGCATGACCAGATCGCGCCGCTGATGAACTGGCCTGCCGCCTCGGCGGCCGGGGTGGTGCTGATTGTCACCACGCTGGCGATCATGACCCTGTCCGAATACATCACTGGCCGTCGTCGGCGTCTGCTGGAGGCTTCGCAATGAGTGCCCTGACCAAGAAGCGCATGGCGCTGCTGCCCGGCGACACCGGCAAGTTCGCCGGCATCCTCTCCGGGTTCATTCTGCTGCTGGCGGTGTTGCCGATCCTGACCATGATCGTGATGTCGTTCAGCGGCGCATCGAATCTCGACTTCCCGCCGAGCAGCTACAGCCTGCAATGGTACAAGGCGGCCTGGCACACCTTCGTGTCGCCGGATGCCAGCGACGTGCTCAGCCTCGGTCAGGCCATGGCCACGAGCCTGTTGGTGTCGTGTCTGACCATGGTCTTCGCCACACTGATCGCGGTGCCCGCCGCGTATGCGCTGACCCGTTGCGAGTTCCGTGGCAAAGCGGTGGCGCTGCAACTGATGTCGCTGCCGCTGGTGTTCCCGATGGTGGTATTGGGCCTGGCGTTGCTGCTGGTGTTCGACAGCCTGCCGTTCCACCTGACCACCTCGCGGCTGGTGATTGCCCACGTGATTCTGGCGTTGCCGTTTGTGGTGAAAAACTGCACCGCGGCGATGCTTTCCATTGGCAGTGAAGTCGAGGAAGCGGCGCGGATGCTCGGCGCTTCGCCGCTGCGGGCCATCGTCGATGTGGTGGTGCCGTTGATGAAGTCGGGGATTCTGGCGGGGATGCTGCTGGCGTTCATCGTCTCGTTCAACGAATTCACCGTGACCTATTTCCTCTACACCATCGACGTCATGACCGTGCCGATCTGGATGTACAGCCGCACCGTGTCATCGCTCGACCCTACCGTGTTCTCGTTTGCCGTGCTGATCGTGCTGATCGACTTCGTCCTGATCTGGGCGCTGGAGAAGCTGGTGGGCGAGGGCGGCGTTTCCTTTTGATTTGAGGTGCAACATGACTGGTCTGATTCTGGAAAACGTCGAGAAATTCTACGGCTCGGCGTGCGCGGTACAAGACGTCAACCTGCATTTGCCGGAAGGCAAACTGGTGTGTTTCCTCGGCCCGTCCGGCTGCGGCAAAACCACCTTGCTGCGGATGATCGCCGGGCTGGAAACCCTCAGCGGCGGCGAGATTCGCCTGGACGGCGAGGACATCGGCCAGACACCGGCGCACCTGCGCAACTTCGGCATGGTGTTCCAGTCGCTGGCGCTGTTCCCGCACATGACCGTCGGCGAGAACATCGCCTACCCGCTGAAGCTGCGCGGCGTCAGCAAAGCTGATCAGCACAAGCGCGTGGTGGAATTGCTGGAGCTGATCCAGCTGCAGGCGATGATCGATCGTCCGGTGGCGAAACTTTCCGGTGGTCAGCGGCAGCGCGTGGCGATTGCCCGGGCGATTGCTTCGCACCCGAAAATCCTCCTGCTCGATGAGCCGCTGTCGGCGCTCGACGCCAAGTTGCGCGAGTCGATGCAGGTGGAAATCCGCCAACTGCAACAGCGTCTGAACATCACCACCATCATGGTCACCCACGACCAGCGCGAGGCAATGACCATGGCGGATATCGTCGTCGTGCTGGGCGAGCACAAAGTGCAGCAGGTGGGCACGCCGATTGAAATCTATCGGCATCCGGCCAATGAGTTTGTCGCTGACTTCATCGGCTCGGGCAACATCTTCCCGGCCACGGCATTGGGCGATGGCAAGGTCAGCCTGCCGGGTGGCGACGCGCTGCAAGTGCCGATCTGCAGCAGCATTGTCGTCGGGCAGAAAGTGAAAATGCTGATTCGCCCCGAAGACCTGCAACTGTCGCCAGCGCAGGCGACGGCGGGCAATCGTCTGCTCGGCAAGGTGACGTTCGTGCGTGATATCGGCGCGACGATCGAGACGACGGTGGAGTGTTCCGGTGTGACATTTACGGCGTTAAGCACGCCGTGTCAGGGGATCGGGTTGGGGGTTGGTCATCCGGTGTCGGTGACGTTGCCGGTGGAGGCGTGTCGGGTGCTGGGGGCGTAGGACCCTCACCCCAGCCCTCTCCCGAGGGGAGAGGGCGCCGACCGAGGTGTCTGGCGCTATCCATCGACCTGAGAGATCCAGTTGATTATGGATTCGGCAAAGCATTTTCAGGTCGGTGTACTTCTTCAATATCCCGCAATCAGTCCCCTCTCCCTCCGGGAGAGGGTTAGGGTGAGGGGCTTCTAAAGGTCAGACAGAAAGCCGCAACCGCGCCAGATCCCGCAACGGCGGTGCACCAAACAAGCGGCTGTACTCACGGCTGAACTGCGACGGACTTTCATACCCGACGCGATACCCCGCCGCCGAGGCTTCCAGCCCCTCGGCCAGCATCAAGCGCCGCGCCTCTTGCAGGCGCAACTGCTTCTGATACTGCAACGGACTCATCGCCGTCATCGCCTTGAAACGGTGATGCAAGGTCGACACGCTGAGGTTCACTTCCCTGGCCAGATCATCGATGCGCAGCGGCTGTTCGAAGTTGCCGTTGAGCCATTTGATCGCCTGACTGATGCGATGGCTCTGGCTGTTGGCGATCGCGATTTCATACAAACGATGCCCCTGCGGACTGCGCAGCAAGCGATAAAGAATCTCCCGGCGAATCAGCGGTGCGAGCATCGCGATGTCTTTCGGCGCATCGAGCAGACGGGCCAGACGCAACACCGCATCGAGCATGGAGCTGTCGATCTGTTCGACATACAAACCACGCCCGGTCGGCCGGGTCGGCACGCCGATGGGACCTGCGTCAGCGATCAGTGCGGTGATTTCGGTCGGGTCGATATCCAGGCGTACCGCGAGGATCGGTTCTTCCGGCGAGACATTGACCACGCGCCCGCTCAACGGCATCGAAACCGACACCACCAGGTAATTCAACGGGTCGTAGTTGAAGAACTCGTCGGCCAGGCGTACCTCTTTGCGCCCCTGCGCCATGATGCACAGTGCCGGTTGCGCAAGCACCGGGGCAAAGTCGTGGGATTTTGTGTGACGCGACATGAACAGCGAGCCGATGGCGGTCTCGTAGCTGCCATCGTCAGTGGTGTTGCGGCGGATGATCGCCGCCAGTTCCGCGCGCTGTTTTTCCATGTCAGCTGTGGGTTCGGCTTGAAAACGATCGAATGACGTCATGCACGGCATCCTCGGCAAGGGAGGTGGAGTGGAGCAAAGCATATGTTTGTGCAAGCGACAGCGGTAGACACATCCTGCGAAATGCTTGCCTGATTCTGCATGGGATTGTGGGCGGGCTCAGCCATAGCAGGATGCACAGCGGCAAAGTTGCTTGATACGCCGTATGACAACCCTGTGACGCAGTTTTACAGGTTGTTACAGGTCCTATGTGCAGTCTCGCAGGATTGTGCAACGCGGCGGCAGGATTCGACTAACGGCGGCCGGCGTGCGGCCCTTAACCTTTGATCCTGTCGCAGCCCGTCCCCCGGCTGCCACGCGACTCCCTGGGAGGGTTGAACATGTACAAGCAGATTCCCGTCAGTCATATGGCCTTCGTTCGAGCGCGCGCCGGGCGTTCGGCGGAACTCGGTGTACGCCTGAGCGCGTTGATCGAGCCGTCCCGCGCCGCCCCCGGTTGCCTGAGCTTTGCCTTGCAGCATTCGCAGTGTGATCCGGAGTTGTGGCTGGTCTGCGGGTTCTGGAGCAGCCAGCAAATGATGACCAACTATTTCAACAGCCCGGCGATGGAAATCTTCGCCGAGCTGGTGCAGGAACTGGTGGTCAACAGCCTCGACTTCCATACCTTCAAGGACGTGTCGGCGGCGCAAGCCCTCGGTCAATGTCCGGCGCCGGTACACAAACTCGTCGGTTGAGGGTTTAATGTCCGGCTTATTTGTCTGAGCCGGGATGTGTGACATGGCACGTAAAGAGTTCGAACGCTTCGAAGCAGTTTCCGCAGTCGTCCCCGTCGAGTTGGGCGGCAACAAGGGCTATCACGCGGCAATCGCGGTCAAGGCCCTGGTCGATGGCGGTGCACCACGCTTTCACAAACTGCTGAATGACCAGATCTTCCCCGGCGCCATTGCCGCCGATGAAGCGGCCATCAATGAACTGGATAACCTCAAGGGCGTCACTGATGACGCCGAGTTGATCTGGTAACGCGTTACTTGCTGGCGCCCGGACGCCACATCTTGAACAGGGCCTCAGGCCCCAACTGGAAATAGTCCGCCGGCCCGCCGCCACGCAGAATCGGTTCTGCCGCGGCGGTGTCGTAGATGCCGTCCTTCAACAGCCACTTGGCGATATGCACGGCGACCACTTCGCCGAGGATCAGCCAGCTCGGCACGGTTTCGCCATCGGCGCGCTGCAACTGAATGATCTGGGTGACCTTGCACTCGAAGGACACCGGACTTTCGGCGACCCGTGGCACTGAAATCACTTTTGACGCCGCCGTGGTCAATCCTGCCAACTCAAACTCGTTGACCTGCGGCGCGACCATCGCGCAGCTCTGGTTCATCTGCTCGGCCAGCGGACGGGTGGCGAGGTTCCAGACGAATTCGCCGGTCTGTTCGATGTTGTTCAGGCTGTCTTTGCGCCCGACGCTGGAAAAACCAATGATCGGTGGAATGTAATTGAAGGCGTTGAAGAAGCTGTACGGCGCCAGGTTCAACTGGCCGTTGGCATCCTGTGAAGAAATCCAGCCGATCGGGCGTGGGCCGACGATGGCGTTGAACGGATCGTGGGGCAGCCCGTGGCCGTTGGCGGGTTCGTAGAAGTGGATGTCATCGGGCATGGTGGTTGAATTCCTCAGGCTGCGTTGCGGATGCCGCCATAGTGCAAGGACGCCCCGCATATTTCCAGCCAGACGCAAATCCCCGTGTAGGAGTGAGCCTGCTCGCGATAGCGGTGGGTCAGTCAGACATCTATCAGCTGACACACCGCTATCGCGAGCGGGCTCACTCCTACAAGGGGGGTGTGTGGAATTCAGAAATCTTCATCTCCCAGAAATGACTAAGCCCGGCCAAGGCCGGGCTGTGGGAGGGCTGCGGATACTTAGCTGATGGCTGCGGCAGTACCGGTTTTATCGAAACCGTCAGCAGCGACGGTTTTGCCCAGGTTGGTCTTGTCGAAACCGTCGGCAGCAACAGCTTTGCCAAGGCTGGTTTTATCGAAACCATCAGCGGCGTAAGTGCCCGAGTGGCTGGTTTCGATGGCGGCGCTCGCGCCGTTGATGAAGTCAGCGGACTTGGTTTTGTCCGAGCCATCGGCAGCGAAGGTGTTGGCGGCCAGTACGGAAAGGGTCAGGGCGAGGATCAGTTTGGTTTTCATCTTCGTTACTCCAGATTCGTTGGCGATGTGGCTGCATGGGTTTAATGCTAATGCCAAATAAATTGATTAAAAAGTGCAAGTTAATGCTAAAAACAATCGATTAACTTGATATTAAGGGCGGCGCAGAATGTTCGCTTTCGTCGTCGCAGCGAGCGTCGCGCAGGTCATCGATCAGGTGATTGGAGAATGAGTGGGCAGCATTAATTAGCGATTAATCGCATTGCGGCGGATGTGAGGAATTTTTCATGCAGGTCTGGAAAACGTGGTGACCCTGATCGCGAGCAGGCTCACTCCTACATTTGGAATGTTTTCCCTGGTAGGAGTGAGCCTGCTCGCGATAGGGCCAGAACAGCCACCATTGCAGTGGCTGTGAACATCTGATCAGTCAGTGACGATGCGCGAATGCTTCTGGGTGTCCTTCATGGTGATGTACACCAGCAACGACACTGCGATGCACGCCGTCACATACCAGTAGTAACCGGTTTCCATGCCGATGCTCTTGAACCACAGCGCGATGTATTCAGCGGTGCCGCCGAAGATCGACACGGTCAGTGCGTACGGCAGGCCGACACCCAGCGCGCGGATTTCGGTCGGGAACAGTTCTGCTTTCACCACCGCATTGATCGAGGTGTAGCCGCTGACAATGATCAGCGCCGCCATGATCAGGAAGAACGCGCCCCACCAGGTCTGAATGGTGTGCAGGGTCATCAGGATTGGCACGGTGAAGATCGTCCCCAGCACGCCGAAGGCGATCAGGATGGGACGCCGACCGATCTTGTCCGAGAGGCCACCGATGATCGGTTGCAGGCACATGAACAGGAACAGCGTGGCGGCAGAAATGGTGGTCGAGTCGGAGATGCTCATGCCGACGGTGTTCACCAGATACTTCTGCATATAAGTGGTGTAGGTGTAGAACGCCAAGGTGCCGCCCATGGTCAGGCCGACCACGGTCAACAGCTCTTTGGGGTGGCGCAGCAAGGTGCGCATCGCGCTTTCCTTGGATTTTTCTTTCTTGGTGAACGACTCGGTTTCTTCCATGCCACGGCGCAGGTACAGCGCCACGACCGCACACAGCGCGCCGATGGCGAACGGAATGCGCCAGCCCCACGCGTACAGCTGTTCAGTGGTCAGCACGTTCTGCAGCACGATCAGTACGCCCAGCGCGAGGAGCTGGCCGGAAATCAGGGTGACGTACTGGAAGCTGGAGAAGAAGCCGCGACGCTCCTTGTTCGCCATTTCCGACAGGTAGGTCGCCGAGGTGCCGTATTCGCCACCGACCGACAGGCCCTGCAGCAGACGGGCGAACACCAGCAGGATCGGCGCGCCGATGCCGATGGTTTCGTAGTTCGGGCTGAGGGCGATCAGCAGCGAGCCGAAGCACATCAGGTAGACCGAGGCCATCAGGGCTTTCTTGCGTCCGACCTTGTCAGCGTACATCCCCATCAGCCAGCCACCGATCGGGCGCATCAGAAAGCCCACAGCGAAGATGGCGGCGATGTTCATCAGTTGCGCAGTGGAGGAACCGGCCGGGAAAAAGGTTTTGGCAAAGTACAGCGAGAAGGCGGCATACACATACCAGTCGTACCACTCGACCATGTTGCCGACGGAACCGCTGAAGATCGATTTGATCCGGCTGGCGGTGGTTCTTTCTTTGGCGGGCGCAGCAGCCGACCCAAGTGGCAGGGCGTTGGAGTTATCCATTGAAGGATCCTTCATTTAATTGTTTTTGTGGAGCGCGTCGAAACGCAGCCTGCTGGGGCTATAGCAGGAGGTGTGCCAATGGGGAGAGGGCCGGTTTAGAGGGGGTGGCGGGATTGGGTGAGCGGTTTTGTGCCGATGGATTGAATTGTGTGAGCGGATTTCCGCTCATTGGGGCGAAAGTCAAAAGCCCCTCACCCTGGCCCTCTCCCGGAGGGAGAGGGGACTGACCGAGTGGTTTGCTCGAAGTACTTCGACCTGAGATGCCGAGCCGAATGCGAATTTAAAAAAGCATGACGATCGGCTCCCTTTCCCCCTCGCCCCCTTGGGGGAGAGGGCTGGGGTGAGGGGGAAAAGATCTCAGCCACACAGAAAATCCCAAGCCCGACTCACTCGCTCAGAAACATCTCCCGACTCAACCCATGCCGCTGCATCTTTTCATTGAACGTGCGGCGCGGCAGTTGCAGTTCTTCAAGCACCGCTTTCACATCGCCCTTGTGCCGGGTCAGGGCGGCACGCAGGCATTGAGCTTCGAAGGCTTCTTGCTGCGCAGCGAGGGACTGGCCCGGGTCGATACCCTGCACCGGTTCATCCAGCCCCAACACCTGACGCTCGGCAACGTTCGCCAGTTCGCGCACATTGCCCGGCCAGTCGTGGCTGAGCAGATGACTCAGTTGCGCACCACTCAAGGGGGGAAACATGCGGCCCAAGCGGGCAGCGGCATTTTGAGCGAAGGTTTCGAACAGCAACGGAATGTCTTCACGACGATCGCGCAGCGGCGGCAAACGCAGTTCGGCGACGTTCAGGCGATAGGCCAGATCTTCGCGAAAACGTCCGGCCCGGGCTTCATCGAGCAGGTCGGGTTTGGTCGCAGCGACGATGCGCAGGTCAACGCGAATGCTCTGATTGGAACCCAGCCGTTCAAGCTTCTGTTCCTGTAACACGCGCAGCAATTTCACCTGTTGCGCCAGCGGCATGCTTTCGATTTCATCGAGAAACAACGTGCCGCCATCGGCGTATTCCAGCTTGCCGATGCGTTTGCCCGAAGCCCCGGTGAACGCGCCGCTCTCGTGCCCAAACAACTCCGCCTCGAACAACTGCTCAGGAATCGCCGCGCAGTTCAGTGCCACAAACGGCTTGGCCGCGCGCGGGCCGAAATCATGCAGGCAACGCGCAACCAGTTCCTTGCCGCTGCCGGTTTCGCCACGGATCAACACATTGACCGGCAATGCCGCCAGATCCAGTACTTGTCGACGCAATATCTGCAAGCCACGGGACACGCCGAGCAACGTCGCATCAAGCTTCGCGCGGTTGTCGGCCTGTTCGTGCAACGCGCGGTTTTCCAGAATCAGCCGGCGTTTGTCCAGCGCCCGGCGCAAGCTGCCGAGCAGGGTTTCCGGGCTGAACGGTTTTTCCAGAAAGTCATAGGCGCCGTCACGCATCGCCTCGACGGCCATCGGAACATCGCCATGACCGGTGAGCAGAATCACCGGCAGGTCAGCGTCGCGTTTCTGCACTTCGGCCAATAACGCCAGGCCGCCCATGCCGGGCATGCGCACGTCGCTGAGGATCACCCCGGCAAAGTGCGCGGGCAGGGCGGCGAGGCATTCTTCGGCGCGGCTGAACAGCTGCACCTCAAACCCCGACAGGCTCAGCCACTGCTCGACGGCGTTGCGAATGCTGCTTTCGTCATCGACTACCATCACCGAGTTGAGCATCAGATGTGTGCCTCCAGATCGATCGGCAAAGTCAGGCTGAACACTGCGCCACTGTCGCCATTTTCAACGCTCAGACGTCCGCCGGATTCATGCACGATAGCGAAGGATACCGCCAGGCCCAGACCCAGACCGTCGCCCACCGGTTTGGTGGTGAAGAACGGGTCGAACACCTGGCCCAGATGAGCTTCGGCTATTCCGCCGCCATTGTCGCTGACGCTCAGACGCCACAGTTGTTCATCGGCTTGCAGGCGGATCTCCAGACGCTTGCACGGTTTGCCTTGCATCGCATCGAGGGCGTTGCGCAGCAGGTTGATCAGCACCTGTTCGAGACGGATCGCATCACCCCGCACCCACGCCGGACGGGTCAGGTGCAGGACCAGACTGACTTGTTCATCGCGCAGTCGCGCATCAAGCAACTGCAAGGACTGATCGACCACCGTCGCCAGGTCCAGGCGCTCGCGCAGGCCGCTTGGACTCTTGCGCGCGAAGGTCTTGAGGTGGCCGGTGAGGGCAGCCATGCGCGTGAGCATTTCGTCCACCGGTTTCAGCGCTTTATAGGCATCGTCGACACGGCCATGGTCGAGCAGCAGGCGCAGGGTTGCCAGTTGCATGCGCTGAGCGGTCAACGGCTGATTGATTTCATGGGCCAGTGCGGCGGACATCTGGCCGAGCGCAGCGAGCTTGGCCGATTGCACCAGACCGTCCTGCGCGGTGCGCAAATCGCGGGTGCGTTCTTCCACCAATTGCTCAAGTTCTGCGCGGTTGCGCTGGCGGATTTTCGACAGGCGCCAGCGCTGGTTGAGAAACAGCAACAGAAACACCAGCGCCAGCCACACGCCGGCAGCGGCCAGCGCGGCGTTGCGCAGGTCTTCGAACGCTACTTGCGGATGGCGCAGCAGGTGCAGGGTCCAGCCTTCGGTGCTCAGGGGCAGCGATTCCCACAGATAATCCGCTGTGCCTTGCGGGCCTTCAACGCGGCGCAGATCGCTGTTGTCATCGAAGCGGCGCAACGATAAGTGGGTCAATGGTAGCAGCGACTGCTTGTCGTACTGCCGGGTGGCTTTGATTTCATCCATGTCGCGGGCGCTCAAGGGCCGCAGTGCGCGATAGCGCCAGCCGGGCTGATTGGCGATGAAGATGATCCCGCGCGCATCGCTGACCAGCAGGGTGTCGTTGCCTTGGCTCCACTCGCGTTCCAGTTCGGGGAATTCCAGCTTGACCACCATCGCGCCGAGGAACTCGTCGTTATCGCCGAGTACCGCGCTGGAGAGGAAGTAACCGGGAATGCCGCTGGTCACGCCCACCGCGTAAAAACGCCCGGTGCCTTGGGTGCGGGTCTGACTGAAGTACGGGCGGAAACCGTAATTGTGGCCGACGTAACTGCTCGGCAGCCGCCAGTTACTTGCGGCCACGGCGAGACCAGTGTGATCAAGCAGTTCAAGGGTCGAGGACTGCGCCGCGCCGTTGATCTTTTCCAGTTTGAGATTGAGCGCGGCTTGTTGCCCGGCATCTACCGGACCGGCCAGTGCCGAGCGCAGTTGCGGATCGAGCGCCAGTACGGCGGGCAGGGCGCGGTAGCGATCTATGAGGGTGTGCAGGGAGTTGGCGTACAACGCCAGTTGCTGGTTGGCGCGAGCGGCGTCTTCCTCCAGCGCCTGACGTTCGGCGTGGCGGATGGCAAGCGTCGCGGCAGCAACCGTGCCGGCGATGATCAGCAAGGTGTACAACGACAAACGCAGGGTACGGGAAGTCGGCAGCATGCTGGGCGCAGGAATGGAGGCGGGCAGGCACATTACCATGCCCGCTGTTCGGGCCAAGAGCTAAGTCATCACCTTTTTACACAGCAGTGAACGTGGACGATTTGGAATGAAGGACTGTTCGCAAGTCTCGCAGCAGATTAATTCGTTTGGCGGTTTTGCGTTCAATGCGTTCAATGCGTTTCACGCTATCAGAGTTACCGCTGGTCTTGACCATTTCGATTAAACGTTCCGAGCCGCCCTGCAGCATATTCATCATGCCGGTTATGTCGGCATCCAGTGCGGTCACCTCATCCTCGGTCAGATCAACTCCGATTCTGTTCACTTCCTTCAAGAGATCAATGGTGTCTGGAACCGCCTTGACCGCCGGTCCGACGTAAGGAATCTTGCCCGCCACGGTCAGTGCCCCGTCCTTGGCAACGGTGACGGCGCCCTCTTTGATCTTTTGGCGTCCTTCGGAAGTAGACGGATTGTAATCAGCGATGCCTTTTACGCTAGAGAGGAGATCTCGATCAGCCTGCATTTGTTTTACCAGCTTGGATCCTTTCAGTCGATCCGGTTGCAGACTGATGGAAGTTTTCAAGCCGGTTTCTTCGCCGATCGCTTTTGTCGTTTTGCTCACGGCTTTTCCGACCACGAAACCAAGCGTTCCGCCGATCAGCATTCCGAGCGGGCCAGCGGGGATTCCCAATGCTGTTCCGGCTGCACTCAATCCTATGCTGACCCCGTTAGATACGCCTTTTTCCGCAAGGAAAAAACCGGTTCGCTTCGCGGTTGATACCCTGCTGTTTTTCTCGGATCGATGATTGAGTATTTGCGTCCGGACATCCCTGACAGCCATATCAACGGCTGAAAGGAGATCGGAATGGAAGGCTATTCGATTCAGCATTCGCTCGTTGGGAGTATTTCCGGTGATAAAGGCCAGAGCTCCTCCGCTCTTCGGTTGGGCTTTCTCTGAGACGCTGCCTGTCGGGTCGACATAAGTCATGGGGTTGTTGCGCACGAACCCGTACAGATTCAACCCATCCACATCCCCCGCCGGATCAGGACTGATCCAGCGCTGCAACCACGGCGCGTAGTACCTCGCGCCGTAGTAATACAGCCCGCTGACATCCATCTCCTTGCCCGAATAACGGATGAATTTGTAGCTGATTCCGGTCTCCGGTTTTTCGATCATCCACGCCGTCGCGCCGAACGGGTAATAGCCTTCGTGGCTGATCATGTGCGCGTTCTGATCCAGCTCCAGCGTGCATGAGCCGAGGTGGTCGTCGAGGCTGTAGCGCAGCTGATTGTTCTCGACAGCCGCAGGC
>NZ_CATKPQ010000059.1:0-300706 GCF_949768005.1 Pseudomonas sp. IT-347P | reverse complement strand
GTCGAGTTCTTTTAGGGTGAAAGGCTCATCAGGCATCGACATGACAACGGCTCCGTGCGGGAAAGTGACGGAGTGAGTTAACGCGGGAATCAAAGGTTGCGCACCTGTCAGGTCTGACAGGTGCGCGGTGGTATCCGACGGACGGTCACTGACACGGCTGTCCCGAGTGAGAGCAGGCTCGCTGCCACAGGGGGGGCGTTGCTCCAGTTGAATCCGCATTCATCCCTTCACGGCTGATACGGAATCACCTTGTCCTTGTCCATTTCCACCAGCAACTGATCGAGCATCTGCCGCTTGTTCTCAACCCCGGGAATCGGCACGTACCAGGTCATGACGCTCCAGCCTTCGCGCGAATAGTTGTAAGTCTTGAGCAGTTCGCCATCCTTGAAGACGGAGCCGCGCAGGTTGTCCTGATAGTGGTAAGGCATGGGAAAGGTGAACAGGGTGAAGACGTTTACCAGCGCCAGCCAGTTGACCTTGCCGTCGTGCGGCTCGGTGATCAACAAGCTGTAGCCGTTGCGGCTGTAGCCACCGTCGAGCATGGAAAACGCGCCGGTTTTTTTCAGGACACTGATGGTCTCGCGTTGGTGCTGCTCGTCGATTCGGCTGTAGGCCGGGCCGAGACCGAGTGTGACCGGGACATAGGTTTTGCTGGCCTGATAATCGAGCGGTTGTAAAGTATTGGCGCAGCCCCCCAGCATCAGCAGGACGACAAGCAGAACGGCAGGCTTGATGAAACCAGGGTTCACTGCGCAACCCCCGAGGCCGGAATCAGATGATCACGCTGGACGTCCTGGGCAAACGCGCGGGCGATGCGGTTCAGGTTCTGGCCGGCCAGTTCGCCCCCCTGATCCAGCAGCCAGGTGTATTTCTGCGTGGTGTTGCGATAGTTGTATTGCTTCAGACGCTTGTCGCCTTGATAGACGGAAAACTCGGCCTCTGTGTTGTATTCCTTGGATAGCGGCAACATGAACAGCGTGGCGCAACTGAGCAACACCAGCGGAAACGGCGGAAACTCACGTTGCATGTCCAGTTTGACCTGAACGCTGTACTCGTCACCTTTGGCAGTACCGGTCTGAATGTCGCGGAACACGCCGGTCTGGCGCAGATAGTTGCGCAGGGTCGACGAATTCATCGGGTCATCGACCATGACGTGGATTGGCGCGAGATAATCCTGGCCGTCCGCAAGGGTGCGTTCAGGCAAGGTGTTGGTGGCCGTGCAGCCGGTGAGAA
Source organism: Pseudomonas sp. IT-347P (assembly GCF_949768005.1). Classification (NCBI taxonomy): domain Bacteria; kingdom Pseudomonadati; phylum Pseudomonadota; class Gammaproteobacteria; order Pseudomonadales; family Pseudomonadaceae; genus Pseudomonas; species Pseudomonas sp. IT-347P. The sequence goes on along the minus strand of NZ_CATKPQ010000059.1, from coordinate 299,473 downwards.
GGGCAGCGGTGGTGAGGGCGATGATTTTTTTCATGGTTTGACGTCCACGGCCACACCTGGAATGAGGCCGGTAAAGATGTAGGGTACGGCGCTTTTCAGGTCGAGGTTGAGCGGTTGCAACGTTGGCATCCCGGGCGCCAGACGTTGAGCAACGACAGCATCACGGGCGCTCTGATTGCTCCAGCGGAACGCGCAGAAACCCGCGCTCAGGCAAAACGAGCGAAATTCACCGATGTAATACGCCTTGCCGGGCTCGAGCCGCATCGGCAGGTTGAATTTCTCGCGGGCCTCGGCTGAGCTGAACACCGTGCCAAGGCCTGGCTGGTAGCGTGCCGAGAAAAACTGAAAATCATAAAACTCGTAATCACCCGGTTTGAGCGGCAGCACAAACACGCTCGCCGCACCGGCACCGTCCTGAATATCCTGCGGCGTCGAGTAGGCACCGGCCATTTTCCAGACGCCGGCGGCGCCATATTCGGAACCGCGCTTGCGGAAAAAGATGCGCTGATTATCGGCGGCGGACTGCTTGAGTGACTGCGGCCCGATCGAGCCGACGAGGTAGCTGACGGGTTCGTTGGCTTTGGGTTGCAGGGGTTCGCTCACCCACGAGGCACTTTCCGTAATACAGCCGCTGAGCGCTACGGCGAGCACAGCCGCTGCGCCGAGTTTGAATAACTGGAACATGTACATCCCTGAATCTGCGTGTGTTGATTGACGGCAAACAGGAAGAACAATTGATGCCTTCCTGGCTTGGCGTTTTTGGCGGGTGCGCAGGATAAGGGAGGTGATGGCATTTGGCTAGCCATCATGTGTGTACGGCGTACCCCATGTAGGAGTGAGCCTGTTCGCGATTGGGAACGATCAGTTGAAATCAGAGCGACTGACACTCCGCTATCGCGAGCAGGCTCACTCCTACAGATAACCGCGTTCTGTCAGAAGCCAAAAGGGTATTGAACGACCACATAAATCCGGTCAATGTCATCGCCGGCCTGCGCCTCATTGGCCCGGTGTGAAACATGCGAGACCTGCACCGACAGATCCTTCGCCGCACCCGATTGCACGATGTATTTCAGATCGATATCCCGTTCCCAGTGCTTGCCACCGTCACCTTGCTGCGGCTGGTAACTGCCGCTGTCGGGGTCGAACGGGTTGTACGCTCCGCCCCGGGGCGCGTGGGTGCCGTCGATGTGGCTACCGCTGACGTAGCGGGTCATGAAGTTCAGGCCGGGGATGCCGAAGGCGCCAAGGTCGAGGTCGTAGCGCGCCTGCCAGGAGCGTTCGTTGGCGCCGTTGAAATCGGCATATTTGATCGAGTTGGCGAGATAGATCGAGTCGCCACCGACGAAATCGAACGGTGTGTCGCCATTGATCTTCTGCCAGCCGAGCATCACCGCGTGCGCGCCGAAGGTGTATTTGCCGGAGAGGCTGAACGCGGTGTTGTCGATGGCACCGGCCAGCGCGCGACCGCTGTCGCGGGTGTGGTAAAGGTTGGCGTCGAGCAGCACGCCGGACTGCTTGAAGTGCAGGTTGCCGTAGTACTGATGCCAAGTGTCGCTCAGGTCCGAGGCATACAGCGCGCCGCCCAAAGGGCTGTCGGTGAACAGATCGGCGCCGAGAAAACTGATCCCGCCGGCCTCGGTATTGGCGCCATAACCGTAGAAATCGCCCTTGCCGGAGGAGCTGTCCTGATTCTTGAACGCGGTGAAATGACCGGCGACCAGATTGACGTTATCGAACTCGGCGCTGTTGAGCAGAAAACCTGTGGCGTATTCCGGTTGCAGGCGTTTGTCGGCGGTGTCGAACACCGGGGTTTCGACGGTCATTTCACCGAAGGCGAGGGTGGTGCGCGAGGCTTTCAACTTGAGTGCACCGCCCGCGCTGGAATAGTCGTTTTCGCTGCGACCACCGCTGTCGACCGGCAGCAGCCCAGTCCCGGAATGGCCCTTGCCACCGTCGAGTTTTAGCCCGGCGAAGGCGTGGGCATCGATGCCGAAACCGACCGTGCCGGGGGTGAAACCGGATGAGAAGGTGCCGATAAAGCCTTGAGCCCATTCCTGTTTATAGTTTTTGCCGGACGCTGAGGGCGAGCGGTAGTCGTTGCTCAGGTAGAAGTTGCGGCTGAGCACTTCGCTTTTGGCATCGTCGAAGAAACCGCTGGCGTGGGCGGTGGTGGTCAGACCGCAGAGCAGCGTAAGCAGGGTGAAGCGCGAGGGAGCGCGGTCGATCATGGTCAGGGCCAGCGGCAATGAAGATGGCCGGGATGATCGCGCGATTGCAGGAAAGGCGATTGAGTGGATGTGCTGAATTGCTGGGGCTGTCAGGTCAAGAGGTTGTGATAGCGCTGACGCCATTGCTGGCAAGCCAGCTCCCACAGGGATTCAGGCTGTGCTCACAGGTGGTGACCACACACAAAGCCTTGTAGAAGTGAGCCTGCTCGCGATGGCGGTGTATCAGGCAAATATATTCACACTGACACACCGCCATCGCGAGCAGGCTCACTCCTACAGGATTTTGCGTTCAACACGGAGTGTGTGATTAGACCTGAACCCTGTGGGAGCTGGCTTGCCAGCGATAGCGGTGTGTCAGGCAACATTTCTGTTGGCTGACACACGCGTTACGCCAGCGGCGGCGTGCGTGGCGGGATCTGGCGTTTGCTGCCGGTCGATTCAAACGCGGCGGCAAAGCGCAACAGGTTCGAATCATCGTAGGCGCGGCCAGCGAAAGTCAGGCCGACCGGCATGCCGATGTCGGCCATCACGCCCATCGGCACGGTGACGGTCGGCACGCCGAGGTGGCGGATCGCGAGGTTGCCGTTGGCCACCCAGACGCCGTTGCTCCAGGCGATGTCGGCCGATGCCGGATTGACGTCAGCGTCCGCCGGGCCGACGTCAGCGACCGTCGGAAACAGCACGGCGTCGAGGCCCAGCTTATCCATCCAGTCTTCGAGGTCGATGCGCCGGGTCTGTTCGAGGCCGCGCAGACCGTCGGGCACGGTGGGGATTTCATTCCACGGGGTGATGCCGCGCTCGGCCATGCGCACGTATTCGTCCATGCCGGCAGCCAGATCACCTTCACGGTTGGGCAAAGTACCGGGGTCGTGCGGGAAGATTTTCGGCCCGTCGACGTCGACCAGACGATTGAGTTTAGGGTCACCGTTGGCCTGCAGGAAGTCGTCGAACGCCCAGGCGGTCAGGTCCCACAGTTCATGGTGCAGGAACTCTTTGGAGACCAGCCCTCGGGTGAACACGGTCGGCGCGCCGGGGCGGTCGCCTTCGCAGTTGGAGACCAGCGGGAAATCGGTTTCGATGACTTCGGCACCGGCGGCTTCAAGGGCCTGACGCGCCTGCTGCCACAAATCGATCACCGAGGCGCGGGTGTTGATGCGCTGGCCGGTCGGGCCACCGATGCCAGGGGCTTCGCTGGTGCCGGCTTCAGGGTCGGCATTGATGAACATGCGCGGCACGGCGAAACGCTTGCCGGCCAGTGCTTTGGCGTCAGCGGCCAGATCAGCGTAAGCGGCGGGGCGCACCTCGCTGACGCGCGGGATCGGCACCCACGGTTGCAGACGCCACAAATCGCCGCGGGTGTCCGGATCTTCGGCCACGACGATGTCGAGGACTTCGAGCAGGTCAGCCATGGTGCGCGCATAAGGCACGACCACATCCATGGTCGGCGTCAACGGCCAGTTGCCGCGCACCGAGATCACCCCGCGCGACGGCGTGTAGGCGCACAAACCATTGTTGGACGCCGGGCCACGCCCGCTCGACCAGGTTTCTTCCGCCAGACCGAACGCGGCGAAACTGGCGGCAGTGGCAGTGCCGGCACCGTTCGACGAGCCGGAGGCAAACGGTGCAGTGAGGTAGTTGGCGTTGTAAGGGCTTTCGGCGCGACCGTAGACGCCACGTTGCATGCCGCCGTTGGCCATCGGCGGCATGTTGGTCTTGCCCAGGCAAATCGCCCCGGCGGCGCGCAGACGCTCGATGGTGAAGGCATCGCGATAAGCGATCAGATCGGCGAAGGCCGGGCTGCCGGAGGCGGCGGTCAGGCCCTTGACCAGATAGCTGTCTTTGGCGGTGTAGGGAATGCCATCGAGCGGGCCGAGGGTTTCACCTTCGGCACGGCGGGCATCGGAGGCGCGAGCTTCGTTCAGCGCTTCAGGGTTGCGTACGACCACGGCATTCAGCGCGGTGGGGGTGTTGGCGCCATCGTAAGCATCGATGCGGGCCAGATAGGCCTGCACCAGTTCAACTGCGGTGGTCTGCCCGGATTCCAGCGCGGCGCGCAGTTGGGCAATGGAAACTTCAGTGACTTCGATCATGCGCTCACCGCCATTTGCGGTTGGCCAGGGTTGTTCTTGGAATAGGTGTTCATAGCGGTTCTCGTTGCACGGCTTTACGCGACAAGGTTAAGACTGGCGCCTATTTAACACCAAGCGGCGTGCGGAGTAATCGGCGGGATTGACTCTTGCCTGTTTTCAACCCGACTGACGCCATCGCGAGCAGGCTCACTCCTACAGGGAAACGGGAAACGCATTCCAAATGCAGGAGTGAGCCTGCTCGCGATAGCGGTAGTCCGGCCACCAGATTCCTTCAGACGATCACAGCACGCCGTACTCCCGCGCCGTCCGATCCACCGCAATCCGCGTCTTGTCGATCAACTCATCCAGCTCCATGCGCGTGGCCACCAGCGCCGGCGCCATGATCATCCGCCCCAATGTCGACCGAATGATCAACCCCTCTTCAAAACCAATCGTGCGGCAACGCCAGGCAATATCGTTTTCATTGGCAAAGCGTTTGCGGCTGGCCTTGTCTTCAGCAAACTGCAACGCCGCGACCAGCCCAACCCCTTGAATCTCACCCACCAACGGGTGATTGCCAAACACTTCGCGCAGGCAATTCTGCAGATACGGGCCAGTGTCGGTTTTCACCTGTGTCACCACACCCTCATCGCGCAACGCCTTGAGGTTGGCAATCGCCACGGCCGCCGCCACCGGGTGCCCGGAATAAGTCAGGCCGTGGGCAAACACGCCACCTTTTTCCACCAGCGCCTCGGCCATGCGCCGCGACAGGATCAACCCGCCCATCGGGATGTAACCCGAGGTCAGGCCCTTGGCGATCGACAGTGTGTCGGGCTCGAAACCAAACGCCTGATGGGCGAACCATTCACCGGTGCGACCGAAACCGCCAATCACTTCGTCCGCACACAGCAGCACATCGTACTGACGGCAGATGCGCTGGATCTCCGGCCAGTACGTCGCCGGTGGAATAATCATGCCGCCGGCGCCCTGGAACGGTTCGGCGACGAACGCGGCGACCTTGTCGGCGCCCAGTTCGAGAATCTTGTCTTCCAGTTGCCGCGCCGCTTGCAGGCCGAATGCTTCCGGGCTGAGGTTGCCTTCATGGGCGAACCAGTACGGCTCATCGATGTGCGCGACATCGGGAATGGTGCCGCCCATTTCATGCATGAACTTCATTCCGCCCAACGCCGTCGCGGCGAGGGTCGAGCCGTGGTAGCCGTTCCAGCGGCCGATCATGATTTTCTTTTCGGGTTTGCCCATCACCTGCCAGAACTTGCGCACGGTGCGGATCAGCACTTCGTTGGCTTCGGACCCGGAGTTGGTGTAAATCGCGTGGCTGTAGTGCTTGGGCAGCAGGCTGAACAGCAGCTCGGACAGCTCGATCACCGCCGGGTGAGTGGTGTGGAAGAACATGTTGTAGTAGGGCAGTTGTTCCAGCTGCGCGGTCGCGGCGGCGGCGAGATCCTTGCGTCCGTAGCCGAGGTTGGTGCACCACAGGCCGGACATGCCGTCCAGGTAACGCTTGCCATCGTTGTCCCACAATGCCAGCCGATCACCGTTGACCATCACCCGCGGGCCTTCTTCGTTGAGGGCCTTCTGATCAACGAACGCATGGATGTGGTGAGCGGCGTCAGAGGCTTGGTAATCGCGGGTACTGCGAGTCGAATCGAATTCAGCGGACATGTCGGTCTCCAGGGAAAAGGGCCAGTAAGTGCGTTCGTTGCAGCCCCGCACGGATAAAGTTTTGTCACCTAAAAATATTTTTGTAAAGAAAATATTTGTCGGTGAAAAAAGATATCCGTAGGCTGAAAGCCATTGGCAAGGATCATCAGAGGCAACATGAGCGGACTCAGAGAGCGGCAGAAGGAACAGCGCCGGCAGGTGATTGCCGAGGCGGCGCTCGAGTTGTTCAAGCGCAACGGCTTTGCGGCCACCACGCTGGACCAGATCGCCGTACAAGCGGGGGTTTCCGCACCGACCGTGGTGAATTATTTCGGCGGCAAGCAGGAAATTCTGCTGGCACTGCTCAAGCAACCCGATGAGCAAGCCATGCGCGAGGCACGGGCGAATCTGGACGAAGACAGCGATCCGCTGGAAGCGTTGTGCGAGTTCGAAGGGTTGATGACCGATTACCAGCTACAGGCGATGCCGGCTTCGTTGTGGCGCGAGTTGGCGCCGTTTCTGTTGACCGGTGAATTGGCCGAGGCGATGAGTCCGTGGAATGCGGCCGTGATCGAAGAAACAAAAGCGCTGCTTCTGCATTTTCAGCAGGTGGGGCAAGTGCGCGAATCGATCGATATCGACGTGGTAGCGACGCTGTTCAACCAGTACGCAAACATGGCGTTTATTCGGCTGGCGACACAGGAAAATCCGGACCGCACCGCGCACGCCCTGCACATGCGCGGGGTTTTGAACCTGTTGTGTCACGGCATGCTGGAGCGCTGATCGGTTCGATCAAAACCGCCATGTCACGCCGCCCCCAACAATATGCAGCGCGCTATTGGGATAACTGCCCGACAGCGTCTGCCCATTGCGCTTGGTCTGTTGCACATCCATGTCGCCCAGCCAGACCAGCGTGTAATTGAGGTTGAGGTCGGTGTCTTCGGCCAGTTTGTAGCTAAGCCCGGTCGCCAAGCGCCAGGTCTCGTTCATCGGGTTGTCGACGGTGCGATCCTTGTTCTTCACGGCAGAACTGTCGTAGCCCACGCCCATGTTCCAGCGCAGTGTCGGGTTGATCTGGTTTTGCGCGCCGATCGACAGGTGCCAGGTGTCTTGGTATTTACGATCGACCGAACGCGACACGTCGCCGGCGGCGCTGTCCACCGCCACGCCGATGTCGGCAAAGTCGCTCCAGTCCTGCCAGTTCACCGAACTCAACAGTGTCCACTGTTCGTTCAACTGATGGGCAATGCTCAGGGTCGCGGTCTGCGGGATGTTCATGTCGATTTCCAGTTCGTCGACATCCAGCCTCGACAGCGCGAAATTGAGCAGCGGATTGCGCACGCCGTGCACGGAAGGTGAGTCCTTGAACTCCAGTTTGACTTTGCTGGTGTAGGCCAGACCGACGGTGGTGCGCTCGTTCACCTGATAGCGAAGACCGAGGTTGATCCCGGTGCCGATGTCGGTGTCCTTGTACTGCAACTTGCCATCCTCCTGAAACGGCGTGCCCGGCAGGAACGCGTTGTTGTCGATGGCCATTTTTGTGTAGTAGTAGCCGTAGACCAGGCGCGGACCGATACCCATCGAAAGGTCATCGGTGATCTTGTAGGCGAAGGTTGGCTGCATCGAAAGGCCGATCAGCGTCGATTCCTGACTGAAGTAGCGACCGGCCCAGTCATCGTCGTATTTCACGCTCAGACCGAAATTGCCATACAGGCCGAAGCCGACACTGGCGCGATCGTTGATTTCATGGCTGATAAAGAAACTGGTGCCCGGCAGGAGCGGCAGCGGGTTGCCACCCTCGTTACCGGAAAAATCGTTGTCGCTGTCACGATCAAAGCCAAGGCCGCCGAATATGGCCTGACCGGTCAGGCTGATTTGCGTGCCCTTGAGCGCTGCAATGCCGGCCGGGTTACTCATCAACACGCTCGGGTCTGTGGCCAACGCTGCCGATCCGGCATTGGCCAGCCCCGCACCTTCCTGACCGGCTTCATACAAATCAATACCGCCCGCCAGTGCCTGACCGCCAGTGCCTGCCAGCGCGAGAATGATCAATGAGTGCGTGGTTCTCATCCCGAATTCCTTATCAACGAAGATCAGCCTTCAGGTTTAGTCGCGATTTGGCATGCGCACCAGTCGGGACGATGTGGCGGATGTGAACTAGGCTCAGAGCGGTTCATCGATGGCCCATTCAGGAGCGCCGACATGGAAGACAAACCGCTGATGACGTTTCACAGTTCCAGAGCACTGCTGGACGTGCTGATACGTGCGGGCCTGATCACTATTCTGGTGCTGTTCTGCTACGACATTTTTCATCCGTTTCTCAATGTCATGCTGTGGGCGCTGATCCTCGCGATCACTCTGTATCCACTCAATCAGAAGCTCGGCGCCAGGTTTGGCAACCGCTACGGTTGGGCGGCGATCCTGCTGGTGCTGCTGGGATTGATGATTCTGATGGTGCCGCTCAGCCTGTTGGGGGCCTCCGTTGCCGATTCGGTGAAAGTGGGTATGCACACATTGGAAGCTGGCCAATTTGAAATCCCGCCGCCACCGGCCAGTGTCGAAAACTGGCCGCTGATCGGCGCGCCGGTTTACGGCATCTGGCAGCACGCTTCGCAGGATTTGAGCTGGGCTTTCAAGGAACTCGCGCCGCACCTGACCAATTGGGGCAAGGTGCTGCTGCATCAGGCCGCCGGTGTCGGTGCGGGCATTGTGGTGTTTGTGGTTGCCTTGATCGTGGCCGGTTTGATCATGACCCACGGTGACCGCGGGCACCGGACCGCGGTGGCCATCACCACGCGGATTTCCGGCCCGGTGCGCGGCCCGCAGATCGCCGAGCTGTGTACCTCGACCATTCGTGCCGTGGCGCAGGGGGTCGTCGGCATCGCCTTTATCCAGATGCTGCTGATCGGCGTGGCATTGGTGATCATGGGCATTCCCGCCGCCGGCATACTCGCTTTGATGGTGTTGCTGCTGGGCATCATGCAGTTGCCGGTGCTGCTGATTACGGTGCCTGTGGTGATCTACGTGTTTGCCCATGACGGTGTGAGTGCCGGCACGATCATTTTTACTGTGTGGATCATCATTGCCGGGCTTTCCGATAACGTACTCAAACCCCTGCTGCTCGGGCGCGGGGTGGCGGTGCCGATGCCAGTGGTGCTGATTGGTGCGCTCGGCGGCATGGTCACCAGCGGCATCATCGGCCTGTTCACCGGGCCGGTGATTCTCGCGGTCGGTTACGAACTGTTCATCGGTTGGGTGTATCAACCGGCCGATGTCACCCGGCTCGTGGATGACCCGAGCAAAGAAAATCTGTCGTGACATTTATCGGGGGGAGGGAATCTGACAACCGTTCATCGCTCGACTACGCTGCCTTACGTATCCCTCTCTGCTGCTGAGCATGCTCCACGCCAATATCCAGGACGTGTTCAACGAGTACGGCGTGCAGATCATGTCGCCGCACTATCTGGGCGATCCGCAGAACGAAAAGCGGGTGCCGCGGGAAAACTGGTACACGGCGCCGGCGCAAGCACCGCAGGATCCGTGACGGCCATTTATAGCGCTCAGGCTTTCGGCACCCAGGCTTGCATCTGCGACAGCATGCCTCGGCCGCCACGGCGCAACCCGGTGGCCAGCGTCAGCCACGACAGTTCGGTAACGATAACGTGTGCGGCAGGCACCAGCCGCACTTCACCGGCGGTGCCGCCGGCCGGGCCACCGTCGGGCATGAAGATCGTCAACCAGTCATCCACGCTTTCGACGATCAGGCACAGGCGAAAGCCTTCGCCCTCGGCAATCATGCCGACTTTCGAACCGTCCTCGTTTTCCAGCCCGGCAAACCGTGCGGTGGTGTCCTTGAACAACTGATAGCCCGGCAGATTACTGAGCAGTTTGTTTTCCGTGGCCTCCATCGCCCGCGCTGCTGCTGACGTACGCGCCAGCAGCCCGGCGAGGAAACACAGGACGATCAGCCCCAGCAACGTCGCCAGACTTACCAGCGTCACGCCCGCCACGTCGTAGCCTTTGAACATCGGCAACAACTTCTCCACCGGCCCGCGCAGCAGGTGGATGGCTTTTTCGAGCAGCACGACGATCAGCACCAGCGGCAGGATGAACAGCAGCCCGCCGATCACGGTGGTCTTGATGAACTTGAACATGACGGCTCCTTGAATGACGTGCGGTCGAATCCAAGGCTAGTTGATAAAGAAGCGTTGAGCGGTGCCGCGCCAGTGCTTCAGATAGCACAAACCCGGCCAGTGCCGGGTTTGTGTTTATGGCGTAACTTCACTCAATCCGCGGATGCTGCTGCGCCAGCTCCTTGCGCTTGGCTTCCAGTGCGGCGATTTCGGCGTCGATGTCTTCGATTTTCTGCTCGATGTTGTCGTGGTGTTCCTGCAGCAGTTCCTTGGCTTCTTCGAGGTCCGAGGCCGCCGGAGCGGCGCCACGCAACGGCTTGTTGGCGGTTTCCTTCATCGTCACGCCGGTGACCAGACCGACCACGGCGATGACCATCAGGTAATACGCCGGCATGTACAGATCGTTGGTGCTCTCGACCAGCCAGGCGACCACGGTCGGGGTCAGGCCGGCGATCAATACCGAGACGTTAAAAGCAGCCGCCAGTGCGCTGTAGCGAATGTGCGTGGGGAACATCGCCGGCAGGGTGGAGGCCATGACGCCGATGAAGAAGTTCAGCAGCACGGCCAGCATCAGCAGGCCGGCGAAGATCAAACCGATCTTGCCGCTGTTGATCAGCATGAACGCCGGGATTGCCAGAATGAACAAACCGATGCTGCCGACGACGATGAAAGGCTTGCGGCCAATCTTGTCACTGATAAAGCCAATCGCCGGCTGCACAAAAAGCATGCCGACCATGATCGCGATGATGATCAGCACGCCACGGTTTTCGCTGTAGTGCAGGTTGTGCGACAGGTAACTCGGCATGTAGGTGAGCAGCATGTAGTAGGTGACGTTGGTCACCGCCACCACGCCGATGCAGGTCATCAGGCTGCGCCAGTGTTTGGTCGCGACCTCCTTGAACGAGACTTTCGGGCCACCGGCGAGGCCTTCGCGATCGCCTTGCTCAAGCTTTTCCACGTGCTGCTGGAACGCCGGGGTTTCTTCCAAAGCGTGACGCAAGTAGAGGCCGATCATGCCCAGCGGCAAGGCGAGAAAGAACGGCAGACGCCAGCCCCATTCCTCGAACCTGGCTTCGCCCAGCGTGGTGGAGATCAGCACCACCACACCGGCGCCGAGGACGAAACCGGCAATCGAGCCGAAGTCCAGCCAACTGCCGAGGAAGCCGCGCTTGCGGTCCGGTGCGTATTCAGCGACGAAAATCGACGCGCCGGTGTATTCACCGCCCACCGAGAAGCCTTGGGCCATTTTCGCCAGCAACAGCAGGATCGGCGCCCAGATGCCGATCGAGGCATAGGACGGAATCAGGCCGATGGCGAAGGTGCTCAGCGACATGATCACAATGGTGGCGGCGAGGACTTTCTGTCGTCCGTACTTGTCGCCCAGAGCACCGAAGAACAAGCCGCCCAGCGGTCGGATCAGGAAGGGCACGGAAAACGTCGCCAGCGCGGCGATCATTTGCGTGCCGGGGTCGGCGCCGGGGAAGAACACTTTGCCGAGCACATAGGCGACGAAGCCGTAGACACCAAAGTCGAACCATTCCATGGCATTGCCCAGTGCGGCGGCGGTGATCGCCTTGCGCATCTTGGCATCGTCGACAATGGTGATGTCGTTCAGGCCGATCGGCTTGACGGTTTTCTTGCGTGATTTCATCCGGGTCTTCTCTTTGCTGATCCATCGTACAGCGTAGATGCCATTCTTTTGATGGCGCGTACTCTTTGGCTCAGATACATGAGGACACGAAATAATTCACTGCTCGGCGCTTTTTTTCCTTGCGCCCCCGTGTGGGGCTATCGGCGCAGGGTCGCATAGGATTTGCCGAGGTCGCTGGCCCAGCCATCCAGCACGACCTTGACGTCGTCGGCAGTCAGCACCTGCTTGTCGTTCTCGAGTGGCACCCCGGTGCCTTTGCGCACGATTTCGGCAATCACTTCGCCGGTCGAACCGTCCTCGAACGACACCTCGGTGGCGACTTGGCTGTCCTGATCACGGATGCCGGTCGCCGTGCTCACACCGGCAGCGACGAGGGTCACCGGCAGCCACTCATAAAAGCGCAAACCCTGAGTGCTGGTGGCCACTTGGGTGATAGCGGGGCGCACCACCAAAGTGTTCGGCCCCGGTTGATTGACCAGACGCAGCACCTTGGCCAATTCCAGCCGCAGAGCCGCGTCGTAGTAGTCGGTAACGCCGGACAACGTGCTCAGCGGAATCCGCGGCGTCGGCTCGGCACTCGGGTAAAACTGACTCGGCGCCAGATACACCTGGGTGTATCGACCTCGGGCAAGTGCCGGGCTGACCCACGCCAGCACAGGCTGGCCGGACGGCGACTGGCGTTCGCTCAACACGCTGTAGTCATGCAGAAAACCGCTGTGTTCGACCTTGGTACTGCTGCAGGCCGACAGGCTCAGGGTGGCCGCAAGGGTCAGCGACAGCGAACGAATGCGGGTCATCAACGGGTTTCCTTGTGCTGTTGCGTGGCTATGCTGTCGGAACATTCGATGTGCAACTGGCCGTGGCTCATGATCCATTGGATCAGGTCGGCCGCGGCAATGCTGTGGACGTACTCGACCCAGTGCGCGTTGGTCGGGCTGAACTGCTCGAAGTAGCGGCGCAGGACGATCCGGCTTTGATCGCCGGAAACGCTCAGGCACGACTCCTGAAACACGATCGGCGTATCAGGGCCGAGTGCGGCGGTGCGCTGGCTGAGGATCAAGGGACGGTTGAGGTTGTGCCCCTCGGCGCAGTGGTTGTCGTTCAATAGCTTCATGCGAACCCCCTGGATTGGAATGGCCGCAGAATGCCCGCGCGGTTTTGCCAGAGAATGTCCGCTTGATGTATGGCGCGTAGAAATGTTGCTCGATTGAAATAAATGACCCGGGCGGCGAAATGGCTTTAGATTGGCGTTTTTTCGCCGCATGGATCTGTAACCGTGAGCAGACTGCTGTTCGTCGACGACGACGTGGAAATTCTCGCGCTGCTGAAGAAATTCTTCGTGCAGCACGCCTATGAAGTCGACGTGGCGCCCCACGGCGAGGCCATGTGGGCGGCGATCGCACTGAACCGTCCGGACACCATCATTCTTGATCTGATGATGCCCGGCGAGAGCGGCCTGAGCCTGTGCCAGAAGGTGCGCGCGCAACTGGGCATTCCGATCATCATGCTCACGGCCATGGCCGAACTGAGTGATCGCATTGTCGGCCTGGAACTGGGCGCCGACGATTACCTGACCAAGCCGTTCGCCCCACAGGAGTTGCTCGCCAGGGTGCGCTCCTTGCAGCGGCGCGCCGGTGAACAGCGCAATCCGGTTGAGCCTTCACGCCCGGTGATCACCTTCGCCGGTTGGCATCTGGACATCACCTGTCGCGAACTGCGCTCGCCGGACAACGTGATGATTCCGCTGTCCGGCGGCGAGTTCGATTTGCTCGTGGTGTTCCTCGATCATCCGCAGCGCATCCTCACTCGCGAACAGTTGATCGACCTGACCCACGGCCACGGTCACGACGCGTTTGATCGCAGCATCGATGTGCAAGTCAGCCGCCTGCGGCGCAAGATCGAGCCGGACAGCAAGCGCCCGGACCTGATTCGGACCGTGCGCAACGGTGGTTATCTGTTCACCGCCAAGGTCAGCCGCTCGTGATCCGCCGACTATGGCGTGGCGACACCCTGCGTCGGCGCATTGCCCTGACCATCATCGCCGCAATGGTCGCGTCGCTGGCGTTGAACGCATTGTTCGTACAAGTTGCCGGGATCTGGGCGCGGCCACCAATTGAACGCACCGGCCTGCTGGAGCAGATCGCGGCGACCTCGCGGGTGATCGAAGCCGCCCCGGCCAACCTGCGCCCGCAATTGGCCGCAGCGGCGAGCAGCGCCATGTTGCAGGTGTCGTGGCAAGCGCAGCGCGCGGATTTCGATCTGCCCAGTGACGGCCTTCGCCTGCCAGCGAGCCGGGTACCGGTACTGGAGCAACTGCTGGGGGACGATCGAAAAATCGAGGTGTTCAACCCCGGCGACTGGTCTGACGACAATCCTCAGGCGCATTACGCCGCACTCGTGCAGTTGGTCGATGGCAGCTGGTTGTCATTTATCCCGCCCGAGCGCAGTTGGGGCCTGGCATTTGGCGTGCGTATCGTGATCGTCATCGCCTTGGGGCTGATTGCCACGCTGCTGGTCGCCTGGGTCGCGACGCGCCAACTGGCCAACCCTTTGCAGCGATTCGCCCGCGCCGCCAGACGTTTCGGCACCGATCTGCGCGCACCGCCGATCAAACTTGAAGGTCCCGACGAAATCCGTCAGGCAATCATCGCCTTCAACACCATGCAGGCGCAGATCCAGCATTTCATCGCCGAACGCACGCACATGCTCGCGTCGATCTCCCACGATTTGCGCGCACCGCTGACGCGCATGCGCCTGCGCAGTGAATTCATGGAAGACCTCGATCATCAGGGCAAACTGATTCGCGACGTTGAAGAGATGCAGTCGATGATCAATGCCGCGCTGGCGTTTTTCCGCGAAGACACCCACCGCGAGCAGACCACAGCGTTCGATCTGTCGGAGCTGCTGCAGACCATCGTCGACGATTATCGCGATCAGCAGATCAACGTCGGCTTCGATGGCCCGGCGCATCTGGTGTACGAAGGGCGACCGCTGGGGATCAAGCGGGTGATCGTCAATCTGCTGGAGAATGCGCGCAAGTATGCGCAGTGTCCGGGCATTGTGTTGAGGCGCGACGAGCATTCGATCCGCATCGAAGTCAGCGACGAAGGCCCCGGGATTCCCGAGGCGGCGTTGGAGCAGGTGTTCGATCCGTTCTTTCGTCTGGAAGCTTCGCGCAATCGAGACACTGGAGGTGTGGGGTTGGGGCTTTCGGCGGCGCGGGCGATCGCCCGTGAGCAGGGCGGCGAACTCACGCTGAGCAATCGCAAGGGCGGAGGGTTGCTAGCGAAGGTCGAGTTGCCTGTGTGAAATTTATTCTGTAGATTTTCATGAAATTATAAAAAGATAATTTCATGAGGTCGCGAATGTTTCAGCAGTCCAGCCAGCACGTCGACAGCTATTACGCCCACAGTTGCGCCGATATTCTGAGCCATCGGCCAGGGCTGGAAGGTGAACATGACGCCGACGTGGTGATCATCGGCGCCGGTTTCAGTGGCCTGCACACCGCGCTGCGTCTGGCCTTGGCGGGCAAACGCGTGATCGTGTTGGAGGCCAGTCGCGTGGCTTGGGCGGCCTCGGGGCGTAATGGCGGCCAGGCAATTCTCGGTTGGTCGTGCGATATGCCTCCGCTGGAAACTGCGCTGGGCCATGAGCGGGCCAAGCGGCTTTGGGACGGCATGCGTTGGGCATCCGGGGAGTTGCGCGAGTTGCCCGGACGACATGGTTTCGATTGCGACTATCGGCCCGGGCATTTGTGGACTTCGGTGATGCCCCGGCGGGTCAGTCTGCTCAGCGAATGGCAACACGAGGCCAGCCGCAAGTGGGGCTACGATGGGTTGCAGTTTATTGCTCGTGAACAACTGCCGGAATGGGTGGCCACTGAGCGCTATCAGGCCGGGCTTTACGACCCGCAAGGTGCGCACCTCAATCCGCTGAAACTGGCGTTGGGCCTGGCGGCCGCCATCCAGCAGGCCGGCGGGCGAATCCATGAACAAAGCAAGGCATTGAGTTATCGGCACGAGGGCGACGGTTTTCGCGTCAACACCGCGCGCGGTTCGGTGCGCGCCGATGTGCTGGTGCTGGCCTGCAACGCTTATCTCGATGAACTCGACCCGCCATTGTCGCGGCGCATTCTGCCGGTGGGCACTTACCAGGTCGCCACCGCACCGCTGACGCCCGAACAGGCCAGTGCGCTGTTGCCGCGCAACGTGTGCGTGACCGACAACCAGTTCGTCCTCGATTACTTTCGCCGCACACCGGATAACCGGCTGCTGTTCGGCGGTGGCTGCACCTATCTCGGCGGCATGCCCAAGGACATTGCGGCGGCGACGCGGCCGTTTCTCGAGCGGGTGTTCCCGCAGCTCAAAGGCGTCGGCATCGAGTTTGCCTGGGGCGGGCATATCGATTTGACGATCAATCGCACGCCGGACGTTGGCGGCGAGGGCAACCGTTATTGGCTGCAAGGTTACTCGGGCCACGGCGTTCTACCGACATTGGCCGCTGCGCGCGCGGTGTCCGATGCGATTCTCGGTGACGCCGATGAACTGGCGTTGTACCAGGGTTTGAGCAATGGCCGTTTTCCCGGTGGCAAGCATTTCGCGGCACCGCTGGAAGCCATCGGCAAAGCCTGGTACCGGCTGCGCGACAGTATTTGATGAAACATCTTTTGGAATTCCAAGCATGAACAAGCAAGAAGAAATCGCCGCGCTGGCGATCCTCATCCACGACTTGCGCAAGCACAAGAAATGGACCCTGAAGGAACTGGCCGACAAGATCGGCCGTTCAGTGGGTTTCCTGTCGCAGGTCGAGCGCGGCTTGTCGCGGCCCACCGTGGCGGACTTGACCGCGATCAGCGAAACCTTCGGCGTGCCGACCACCTATTTCTATAGCCTGCCCAAGCCCAAAGAGTTGCCGTGGGTGACGCGTCCGGACGAGCGCCGCACGCTGTATTACGCCAACGGCATCACCGACATTCTGGTGTCGCCGCAGATCCGCGCCTCGTTCTCCATGCTCGAAAGCCATCTTGAAGCCGGCGCGAGCAGCGGCGACCGTCACTTGACTGACAGCTCGGAGCAGGGCGGTTACGTCCTCGAAGGCGAACTGACCCTGTGGCTGGGCGACGACGAAGAACCGACCACGTTGAAGGCCGGCGACAGCTTTCAATTCGACAGTCATACCCGCTGCCGTTACGGCAACCTCACCGAGCAGCTGACCCGCGTGCTCTGGGTCTACACCTGATCACAACAAAGGATGAACACGATGGACGCTGTTTGCGCTGACCTGCTCGCCGAAGTGCGTGCGTTTCGCCAACGCTACCCCGAGGTGCGCTATGTCGACCTGATTTGCCTGGACATTCCCGGGCACTTTTACGGCAAGCGATACCCGGTCGACATGCTCGAAAAAGTCGCCGCCGGCAGCGTGCTGAAACTGCCGCAGAACTGCGTGCTGCTGGGCGTGCAGGGTGGTTTATTCCCCATTGGCGATTACTGCTTCAACGACGGCGACCCGGATGCCGTGCGCCGCCTCGTGCCGGGCACCTTGAAGCCGGTGACCTGGGAAGCGCAGCCGCTGGGGCAGATGCTGATCACCTCGGACGGCACTGAAAAACCGATCGAGTTCGAACCCCGTGAAGTGCTGGCGCAGGTGCTCAAGCGTCTGGCGCGAAAAGGCATTCATCCGGTGGTGGCGTTCGAACTGGAGTTTTATCTGTTCGATAAAAAGCTGCGCGATGGCTTGCCGCAATTCCCTCGCGACGACCTGACCGAGGATGCCGATGATCAACCGAACCTGCACATCGAACGGCTCTCGCGTTTCGCGCCGGTGCTCGATGAAATGGTCGAAGCGACGCGGGCGCAGGGCATTGATGCCACGGTGATTACCGCTGAACTCGGCCCCGGTCAGTTTGAAATCAACTTCGGCCATCTCGACGACGGTTTGCAGGCGGCGGATTGGGCGGCGTTGTTCTGCCGCAGCACGCGCGGCGTCGCGCTCAAACACGGCTACCGCGCCAGCTTCATGGCCAAGCCGTACTTGCAGCATCCGGGCAGCGGAATGCATGTGCATGTCAGTTTGTACGACGCAGCCGGGAATAATCGGTTGGCGGCCAATGACCAGCAGCCGCTGCGCCATGCAATCGCCGGATGTCTTGAATTGCTGCCGCACAGCATGCCGATCTTCGCCCCGAACCAGAACGCCATGCGCCGTTTGGGCGGCACGGTAAACACCGCGAGCAAAGCCAGTTGGGGTTTTGAAGATCGCGATGCGTGCTTGCGCGTTCCCGAGTCGGACGCGAAGAACCTGCGGGTTGAATATCGCCTCGCCGGTGCAGACGCCAATCCGTATCTGGTGCTGGCGGCGATTCTGGTGGGATTGGAACATGGGCTGGAATCGGCTCAAGAACCGATTGCACCGCTGAATGAAGACCGTAGCAGCGGGATCGATTTTCCCAAGGAAATGTTCGAGGCCGTGCGCGCGATGCAGCATCAGCCGCAATTGCGTGAGGGGCTGGGCGCGGAGTTTGTCGATGTGTATTGCGAGAATAAACGCCAGGATCATTTGGCGTTTATGCAGGAGATCAGTGCGCGGGAGTATCGCTGGTATTTGTGAAGGGCGCCGGCTCACGCAGGACGCCGAATCCGGCTGGCGTCTCTGGAGGGCGGACAGCCGAACTGTCGGCTGTACTCGCGGCTGAATTGCGAGGGGCTTTCGTAGCCCACTCGATAACAGGCGCTTGCCACATCCAGCCCTTCACCGAGCATCAGCCGGCGGGCTTCCTGCAAGCGAAGTTGCTTTTGATACTGCAGCGGACTCATCGCGGTCACGGCCTTGAAGCGATGATGCAACGTCGAGCTGCCCAGGTTGGCGACCCGGGCAAGCTCCTCGATGCGCAAGGGTTGGGTGTAATGGTTATTCAACCAGTCGATTGCTCGGGTGATTCGTCGTGTTTGCGAATCACCCAGGGCCAGTTCGTACAGCCGACGTCCGTGCACGCCGCGCAGGAGGCGGTAGTACAACTCTCGCAACGCGAGCGGCGCGAGCATGCCGATGTCTTTCGGTGTTTCCAGCAGCCGTACCAGACGCAGCATTGTTTCCAGCAAGGGCACATCGACTTTCTCGAGGAATAAACCCAGCTCCGGCTCATCGGGGACGCCCGTTGCAGGCGCATCGGCGATGACCTGGGCGATATCCGTGGCCTCGAAATCAAAACGGATACACAGGTAGGGCGCCTCCGGGCTGGCCACCAGCACGCGCCCGGCAACCGGAAGCGTCACCGAGACCACCAGGTAACTCAGCGGGTCGTACAGGAAATGGTCGTCACCCAGGCCGATTTCCTTTTGTCCTTGCACGATCAGGCAAAGCGCCGGCTTGTGCACGGTATGGATAAGCTCCGACGGCGTGTCAAAACGGATGACATGCAGGGGCGCTATGGCGGTTTCATGGATCCCGGGCGTGGTAAAGCGTTGAGTCAGCAGGCGAACCAGTTCATCACGGTAGATGTCCGTGTTTTGCAGGATGGACGCTTCACTCTGTTCCATTTCAAGGCTCTCACCAGTGTTCATGAGCGCCTGCCCGGTACGGTCCAGGCAGACGATATTCACCCGACATCATTAAAGTGCTCATTGCCGATAGAGGATCATGCCGGCGTGATACAGCACGTCGTCACGAAAATGTCCGTCAGCGGTGAAGCCGGTGTCGTCCCAGTACTGAATGTAGTCACCGACTATTTCGTAGCGGCCTTGCCAGGCGCTGATATTTTTACCACGGGCCTCGTCGTAACGCCCAGTGGTCAGCAGCTCGTGACGGATGAATCCATCAGCGGTGACCCACATGCCTGCGTAACGATGGTCAGGCGTGGTGTGTCTGGCATTTTTCATGAGCTTTTCTCCTCAGTCCTCATTGAATCCGGGCGGCCTGCCGTGGCCTGTGTCTGCATCCGTTGCGTGGGTTCAGATTACGTAGCCGAGCGCAGCGGTGTAAGGACGAAACTGCCGCAGATTTGCCTGATCCTCTCGGGCTTGCCCGCGGCTCCTTCTGCAGTGGCTCACCCGGCCGTGACCGTCATGCCGCCGTCGGCCATGACCACCGAGCCGACCATGAAGCTGGCACGGTCCGAGGCGATGAATGCGACCACTTCGGCGATTTCTTCCGGTTGTGCGGCGCGGCCGATCGGTGCGGCTTCGCCATGCTGGGCGAGGAATGCAGGGCCATCGTCAACCACATGGTTGAGGATGTTGGTCACCACATCTCCCACACCGACGGCATTGACGCGGATGCCGTGGCCAATGACCTCAAGCGCCAGAGTGCGTGTCAGTTGCGCCAGTGCGCCTTTGGAGGCGGTGTAGGCGGCAATGGTGGGGAAGGCGAAGTAGGAGGCGTAGGACGCGATGTTGACGATCGAGCCGGACTTGTTGGGCATCATCGCTTTGACCGCTTCGCGGCTATGCAGGAATGCTGCCGTGGCATTGACCGACTGAATGCGTTCCCAGTCCTCGCGTGTCATGTCGATGACCAGTTTGTTGATGATGATGCCGGCGTTATTGACCAGGATGTCCAGCCGGCCAAATTGCTCGACGGCCAACGCGACCGCACGCTCGGCGGCGCCGTCCTGAGTGATGTCGGCCACCAGTGGCACCAGACCAGGGCGGGCCAGCGCTTCCACACCAGCGTTTATATCTTCGGCGATGACTTTGGCGCCGCGGGCATGCAGCAGCAGTGCGATGGCCTTGCCAATACCGCTGGCCGCGCCGGTAACCAGGGCCACTTTACCGGCCACTTCGTTTGGGGTGCTGTTGTTGATAGTGGTCATGATGTTCTCCAGCGTTGTGATCAAGTAGGGGATAAGCCGTGTCTTTCAACGGCGACGGGTCTACTGTCTCGCAGCGTGGCGCAGCCGGCTTTCGCGGGATTGCCCACGCTGTCGGGGTTTTGCGCTGAATATCAGTGAGTACGGTTCTTTGCTCGGTTCAGCCGGCGGAAAAAGCCCGATATCATCGATCCGGTCTCCCTTATGAAAAGGACCTGTTCATGGCAACTAACGGGCGAACGTCTCCGCAATCCCTGTCGATATCCAGTCAGGACTTGCGCATCACCGGGGAGTCGATGCGTGAATACCTGCCGGGCGAACCGCAGGCGATTCCACCGCGCCTGGCCATCAAGGACGTTGTGATTCAGCTGTTTACCCATCGCAGCGTCATTGAACCCATTCTCGTGCCCGCGGTAGTGGAACCGCTGCTGGTGCTGGTTCTGACGGGGGCGGCGAGGGTGGAGGAGCGCGTGTCGGGTGGGGCGTGGCAGGCGGCCGAGGTCAGCGCCGGCGATTTTTTCCTTACCAGTTCCGAAGAACCCTATGAAATGCGTTGGCAGACGCACGGAGGCGATACCTTCGAAGTCATGCATCTTTATCTGGGGCTGCCGCTGATCGAGCAAGCGTCGCGGGAGCTATTGGGTGAGCATGCCGGGGCTGTTCGATTTCGCGACGTTTCCGGGGCACGGGACGGGCGCGTCGCGTATGTCATGGAGCAGTTGCGCAGCGAACTGGTGGTGGAGCGCTCGCCCAGCGCTTTGTTCGTCCGGTCTCTGGCGCAGGCGCTGGCGGTGCATCTGCTGCGCAGCTATCTCGGCGAAAACCAGCCCGGGCGTCGGGTCAACGCCTTGCAAGCCTACAAGCTGCGCAAAGTCACTGACGCGATGAATGCCGATCTGAGCGCTGAGTTCAGTCTGGCGAGGCTGGCCCGGCTGGCCGAATTGAGCGAGTACCACTTCAGCCGCCTGTTCAAACGTGCGACGGGGCTTTCGCCGTCGCAGTACTTCATTCGCTTGCGCATGGTTCGTGCACGGCACTTGTTGCTGGAGACCCGGCTTAGTGTCATCGACGTCGGGCTGGAGGTCGGCTACTCCAGCGCCAGTCACTTCTCCCAGGTATTTCGCCGCGAGGTGGGCGTAACGCCCAGCGAGTTCCGTGGGGCGTAATTGACGTCGCGTCACGTTGTGCAGGCGCTCAGTGTTTACAGACACGAATAGGCAAACGTTGCGCAGGTTTCGGCACGCGCCGGGCTGGCCAGTGCCCTTAATCTTTTCGACGTACCCCGCAGCAACGCCCGCGCCCTCAGCGGTCGGAGCTGAACTTCAATGCAAACAGCAGGAGCTACGGATATGTCGAACATTCAAAACAAAGTCGTGCTGATTACCGGTGCAAGCAGTGGGATTGGCGAAGCGGCGGCCAGATTGATCGCCGCCAAAGGTGCCCACGTGGTACTCGGCGCCCGCCGTACCGAACGTCTGGACAAACTGGTCAGCGAGATCCACGCCGCAGGTGGCTCGGCGAGCGCCTGCGCACTGGACGTGACGGATCTGCAGTCGATGCAGGCGTTCGTGACATTCGCCAAGGCGCAACATGGCAAGGTCGATGTGATCATCAACAACGCCGGCGTGATGCCCCTGTCTCCTTTGACTTCGTTGAAGGTCAATGAGTGGAACCAGATGCTCGATGTCAACGTTCGCGGCGTGCTGCACGGTATTGCCGCCGTGTTGCCGGACATGGAAGCGCAAGGTTTCGGCCAGGTTATCAATATTTCGTCGATTGGCGGCCTCGCGGTTTCTCCGACTGCCGCGGTGTACTGCGCGACCAAGTTCGCGGTCAGGGCGATCTCGGATGGTTTGCGTCAGGAAACGGACAAGATCCGCGTCACCGTGGTGTGCCCGGGCGTCGTCGAGTCCGAACTGGCCGATACCATCTCCGATGAAGTGGCCCGCGAGGAAATGAAAGCCTTTCGGCGTGTCGCGCTCAATGCCGACGCCATCGCGCGAGCACTCGCCTATGCCATCGACCAGCCCGACGACGTGGATGTAAGTGAAATTGTGGTTCGTCCGACGGCCAGTCCTCATTGAGAAATCCTGACAGCAAGGTGCGCTGCGGTTCGGCGGCGGTCGTTGATTAACGGCCGCTTCCGGACCCGTTGCTGTCGGTGTGATAGGGCGGCAAATCGTAGCGGATACGAAAATGAGTTGCGGTGTCATTTTCATCAGCTTTGCCAGTTGTGTTTTTTCCGGCGGCTGGCTGTTGATACGCGCTTTTCCACCTTGGGCGATTCCCGCAATTGACAGCAGATGAACTACGCTCCTGAAACAACTCCGCAGATCGAAGAAACAGTGCGCAAGGTCGAGACGACCAGAGTGATGGAGGGAACCAACAGGCCGTTCTTCGGGATCCGGCATCCCTGATCGTTACCATCGGAGTACGCTCCGTGAAAACCCGACAGCCACTGTTTATCTTTCTGTTGCTTGTCTTGCTCTTTGCCGGTTGTGCGACCGTCAATGTTTCTCACGAACCCAGTCAGGCCCTGCCAGCGCGCGATTCGGCATTCGGTCGTTCTATCCTGGCCCAGGCCGCTCCCCATCAGGGCCAATCCGGCTTTCGCTTGTTATCCGAGAGTGCCGAGGCGTTCTCGGCCCGCGCCGAGCTGATTCGCAAGGCGCAAAGCAGCCTCGACTTGCAGTACTACATCGTCCACGACGGCATCAGCACGCGAATACTGGTGAGCGAACTGCTGGATGCCGCCGACCGTGGCGTGCGCGTGAGGATTCTGCTGGATGACACCACCAGCGATGATCTCGACCGGATTATTGCCACGCTGGCTGCGCACCCGCAGATTCAAGTCCGCGTCTTCAACCCGCTGCACCTGGGCCGCAGCACCGTGGTAACGCGGACGATGGGCCGGCTGTTCAACCTGTCGCAGCAACACCGACGCATGCACAACAAACTGTGGGTGGTGGACAACTGCGTCGCCATCGTCGGTGGACGTAATCTGGGCGATGAGTATTTTGACGCGCAGCCCGACAAGAATTTCAAAGACATCGACATGCTCAGTGTCGGCCCGGTTGCAGAGCAGCTGGGGCATAGCTTTGATGAGTACTGGAACAGTGCGCTGAGCAAGCCGATCGAGCAGTTCCTCTCGATCCACCCGACGATCAACGACCTGAAAAACAGCCGGACGCGGCTGGAGGAATCGCTGGAGGAAACGCGCAAGCAGAATCATGCGCTGTATCAGCAACTGATGACCTACACCACAGATCCACGCCTGCAGGTCTGGCGGCGGGAGCTGATCTGGGCCTGGAACAAAGCGCTGTGGGATGCACCGAGCAAGGTCTTGTCCAAAGGCGAACCCGATCCGCACTTGCTGTTGGCGACCCAGTTGGCACCCGAGCTGAATGGGGTTACTCAGGAACTGATCATGGTGTCGGCCTACATGGTGCCGGGCCAGCCGGGGGTGGTGTACTTGACCGACCGTGCCGACGCCGGCGTGTCGATCAGCTTGCTGACCAACTCGCTTGAAGCCACCGATGTGCCCGCCGCGCACGGTGCGTACGCGCCTTATCGGCAAACCTTGCTGGAGCATGGTGTGCAGTTGTTCGAGTTGCGGCGCCAGTCCGGTGACAACGGCGGCAGCGGCGGCGGACCGCGCCTGTTTCACAGCGGATCTTCCAATAGTTCCGACTCCAGCCTGCATAGCAAAGCGATGATTTTCGACCAGCAGAAAGCGTTTATCGGCTCGTTCAATTTCGACTCGCGCTCACTCTTGTGGAACACCGAAGTCGGGGTGCTGGTCGATAATCCGCAACTCGCCGGACGCGTGCGTGAACTGGCCCTGGAAGGTATGGCGCCGGCGCTCAGTTACCACACCGTGCTGGAAAACAATCAGATGGTCTGGGTTACCGAGGATGAGGGCAAACAGCATACGTTGACCCAGGAACCGGGGAGTTGGTGGCGGCATTTCAATGCGTGGCTCAGCAGCACGATCGGGCTGGAGAAAATGTTATAGAGGCTATGTCCGCTGTGCTCCATGGCAGTGGTTGGCGGTCATCCTGATGCTTTCACTGTCAGCAAGAGGATAGGGGGATGAGGAACATGCAGCGGCTTTTCAGTCTGTTGCTAGGGGTTGCAGGGAGTGGCCTTATTGCCATCGTTCCGGATGCGCTGAGTCAAACCACCCCTCAAACTGCCCAAGAGATAAAGGCCTTGCTGGATTTTGTCGAACACAGTCCGTGTCAGTTTGTGCGCAACGGTCTTGAATACCCGGGCCCCCGCGCTCGGGCGCATCTGCAGCAGAAGCTGGATTACCTGGAAGGCAAAAACAGGGTGCACAGCGCGGAAGATTTTATCGATCTTGCAGCCACCGAAAGCAGCCTGAGTGGCCGCGCCTATGAGGTGCGGTGCCAGCAGAGCGTAGAGCCGGCGGGCACCTGGTTGAAGAGGGAACTGCGGAGACAGCGGCAACTGCATTGATCTTGTCTGCCGTCCGATAACAGCCAGAGTGAAGGATTTCGGCATGACTTAACGCATGAACCGGCTATCGACCCTGTACGCAATGATGGCAATATGGCCACTTCAGGAGAAATAGCATCCGGCGCGAGGTGAGGCCGGATGTCATGTGTTCAGGGATGAGGAATATGGCTTCGATTCAGGTGGATGGTGAGGACAAGACTGCAAAGATCAGCGACTGGGCGATTCGCTGGAGCGACAAGGACGAGTTTCTGCAGCTGACCTGTCACTTCCCCTCCAGGAAAACATACACCCGCCCGCTCAGTCATTGTCTGGTTTCGCCCACCCGCGAGTTGACCAATGTCTTGCTGCACAGGCGCGGCAGTACCAAGCCCATCGCCAGCGCTACGATTTACGGCGAGCGCTATGCCGTCGTGCGCTACCCGGGCGGCAAAAAGCCTTATGTCTACAAAATGGACGGCATCGGCTTTACCGCTCCGACAGCGATGAGGGACACGCCGGTCTTCCGCTATCTCACTGCCGTGGCGCAAGCCCGACAGAGTCACGCCAAGTCGCAGGGTGATCGTGACATTGCCGACAATGTGGTGCGTCAGCTCGAAAAACTGCCCGCCATCGCTGGCACTGCCTTGCAAGCCTACTGTACGGGACGCAATGGCACGCTGGCGCCGCAGCAGGGGCTGATCTATCCGTTCGGGTTGAACGAGAGTCAGCTGAAGGCCGTCGAGCGGGCGTTCAGCGCGCAAGTCAGCGTGATTGAAGGGCCGCCAGGGACCGGTAAGACCCAGACGATCCTCAACATCCTCGCCAACATTCTGTTACGCGGACAGACAGTCGCCGTGTTGTCGAACAACAACGCTGCCGTGGAAAACGTCTACGAAAAACTGGAGAAATACGGCCTGGGCCACCTGGTCGCCAAGCTTGGCAATCAGGACAAACGCAAGGCCTTCTTCGCCGACCTGCCTGCGTGGCCGTCAAGCGCACCCGAGGCGGCACCGTCCCTCGATGAGATCCAGGCTTTGCTGGCCCGCTTGCAGCAGCATCTGCAAGACCACAACAGGGCGGCGCAACTGCAAATCGAGCTGGACGAGCTGGTCATCGAGCGGCGCTACCTGCAGCAGTGGCAGACAGAAAACGATGTGCAGGCCACAGGCTCGCTCGACAAGTACGGCCTGACACCGCGCAAGACTGCGGACCTCATGGCCTACCTGGCTTACCTCGGCGAGCAGCGCATTCATCTCAAAGACCGGATCGAGCTCCTGTTCAAATTCAGGATCTTTCGCACCAGGCCATTCGCCGACGGCGAGGCGCGCATGGCCGTTTTCCATGCGCTGCAAATGCATTACTACGACAAGTCGCTCCGGGACAAGCAAGCGCAGCTGCAGGCGTGCCGTGATTCGTTGGCGCGCGCGAATTTCACGGCCCTGCTCAAAGAACTGACCACAGCATCGATGCAGCATCTCAAGCGCCATCTGCAACTTCAGGTCCCGCCATCGGACAGTTTTGATGCCAAAACCTACTGCGAGCGTTTCGATACCTTTATGCAGCGCTTCCCGATCCTGGGCAGCGGCACGCACTCCATCGTCAATTCGATCGCGCCGGGAGCGGTCCTCGATTACGTGATCATCGACGAAGCCTCTTTGCAGGACATCGTGCCGGGCATCCTGCCGCTGGGCTGCGCCAAGAATCTGATCGTCGTGGGCGACAACCGCCAGTTGCCGCATATCCCCGTGACGCTGGGGCTGCAAGCGCCCGCCGAGGCCTACGATTGCGAGCGCTACAGCTTGCTCGATTCGTGCATTGCGGTGTTCCAGGACGCGTTGCCCAGAACCCTGTTGAAAGAGCATTACCGCTGCCACCCCAGGATCATCCAGTTCTGCAACCAGCAGTTCTACGACAACGCACTGGTGCCGATGACCGAGGACAACGGCGAAGCGCCCCTGCGCCTGGTAGTGACGGCCAAGGGCAACCACGCCAGGAATAACACCAACCTTCGCGAGCTGGACTCCCTGCTGAAGGTGCTTGAAGAGGAGGGGCAACCCGTCGGAATGGACGCTGAAGGCCGAGGTTACATTGCCCCGTACAGGGCACAGGTCAATCTGTCCGGCACGCACTTGCCGACGGATTTCGTCAAGGACACCGTGCACAAGTTTCAGGGGCGCGAGTGCGACGAGATCGTGTTCTCCACCGTGCTCGACAAGAAGCGCTACAACCAGGCGCGAACACGCCTGGATTTCGTCGACGACCCCCGCATGATCAACGTGGCTGTTTCGCGGGCCAAACATCGTTTCACCCTGGTGACCGGTGACGAGGTGTTCACGGACAACAATGGCCACATCGCCGCGCTGATTCGCTACATCAGTTATTACGCGCAGGACGAGCACATCGTACGTGCGCCGGTGGTGTCGGCCTTCGACTTGCTTTACCGCGAATACGACCAGTCTCTGGCGCGCCTGAACGCCCGGCTGCGGCCAGAGGATTCACGCTACAAGTCCGAACAGATCGTCGCACAGTTGCTGCGCGAAGCGCTGTCCGCCCCGGCATGCCAGGCATTGAAGTACCACACACAGATCCAGCTGGATAAGCTTGCATCGCCGGCTGGCCTCGACTGGACGGCGCCGCAGCTGGGATTCATGCGGCGCGCCAGTTGCGATTTCGTGATCTATTTCAAAGTGGGCAAGCGACCGATCGGGGTGATCGAGGTCGATGGCGGCTACCACGACCGGCCGGTGCAGGCCGCTCGTGACGCCATGAAAAATGAGATTCTGGCTAGAAGTGGCATCCCCATTCTGCGGCTGCGGACAGTCGAAAGTGACATTGAACGCAGAATTGGCGATTTTATCGGGCAGTGGGCCAGTTCTGCGCAGGGCGCTTAAGCACAGGGGCAGAGGCCGTCAGTCGCTGAGGCGCTGTCCCCATGTGTTCGTGAAGTGGTCTGTCCCTGAAATCCATCTCTCACTCCAATGAAGCTTTGAAAAATATTCAACCATCGCAGAGCATACATAGATGACACTCGGCTCACCTGAGGAAAAACCAAAAACAATAGTTGTCAGGGTGATCGTGCTTTTGCTTTTTGGGGCGTGGATTACTTATGCATTCTGGACTGTTGGAATTTCAGCACGAACAGTCTTAATGCCTGAAGTCCCCGAATGGCAGACGTATCTGCTGATCAGCGCTATCGCTGGACTTGTTGCGGCGGGTCGAAAAATTTACGGACATCCTGACGGTAAAACAGCCAGAAAAGTGTTAGACGCGTTTGTTGGCTGGTTTTGTGTAGGGATTATGTTTTCTATAAATAGTTATGATGCCGCCGCCTACCTTCTGCCAGGCGAGATCATTGAATATGAATCCGCTTATGAAATAACTTATCCAGGGCCTTCCTCTTCAAGGTTTGGTCATTGCGAAGCAGGTCTATGGATCGAAGATTCACACACGCACCGCAAGATTGAGCTTTGCACGAATAAAGCGGACTTGAATGAAAAGATAACGCAAGGCACGAACGCCGTGTGGGTGAGGGCTCGGGCAAGCAAAATAGGTAGCTACATCGTCGGCTATACATTTTTCCACAAGTAAAACCACGATCGTTGATCGAATAAAGCCGCGGTGCGCGCGTCTGGGATAATGGCGGCCACAAAGGCATGATTGCGGTTCAAATGCTCGTGCCAGCATTCGACATTCGGTTTTGGAGGATTTCATGCGTGACATAATTGACGGCTTTCTGCGCTTTCAGCGCGAGGTTTATCCGCAACGCGTCGAGCTGTTCAAGCAGCTTGCGACGGCACAAAACCCCAAGGCGTTGTTCGTCACCTGCTCGGACAGTCGTGTGGTGCCCGAACTCCTGACGCAACGCGAACCGGGCGAATTATTCGTGATTCGCAACGCCGGCAACATTGTGCCGTCGTATGGCCCCGAACCAGGGGGTGTCTCGGCCACCGTTGAATACGCGGTCGCAGTACTCGGGGTCCAGGACATCGTGATTTGCGGCCACTCGGACTGCGGAGCGATGGGGGCGATTTCGCGTTGCACATGTCTGGACCATCTCCCTGCGGTCGCTAACTGGTTGCGTCATGCGGACGCTGCGAAAGCGATTAACGCGGCACATGAGTTCGATACGCCACGCGCCAAGCTCGACGGCCTCGTGCGCGAGAACGTGATTGCGCAACTGGCGAACCTGCGTACGCACCCATCGGTGGCCCTCGCACTCGAGCAGGGACGTATGAATCTGCATGGCTGGGTCTACGACATCGAGGCAGGGTGCATCGATGCGCTCGATGGCGCAACGCGACGCTTCGTTCCGCTTGCTGATTCGCCGACCACCGTTGCGATCTCTGCGCGCAACGGCAGACAGATGTGATGGCACGCACTGATCTTTCCTGACCTGAACGCCGGCGCTTCATCGTGCTGTGACAGCGGCTGTACCGTGAGGTGCGGAGATTCGCCCGAGTACTCGATCAGCAGTTCGGTGAGCTCGACGGACAACAAGGCTTGTACCGACGCCCGAAAATAATCTGAACCGCTGTCGGACCTGCTCGCCTAATGATTAGCTTGTCGTCAATCGCACAGGCGCTGTGCCAATACCGGCACACTCCGAGAGGTGGTCAACGTGGCTAAAGACGAAAAGAAAAGCAAAGAGAAAGGTGACGCTTCGAAAGCCAGCAAGGATTTGAAAGACAAAAAGTCATCACCTGAGAAGAAATCAGCGGCAGCCTCGGCGCTTTCAAAGTCTTCCGACAAGAAAGACAAGAAAGACAAGAAAAAAGACGCCGAGCCGAAGAAGTCGGCCAAAAAGGCGGACAGCAAACCTGAGAAGGCCAAGGATTCAAAGAAGGCTGACAAGCCGGCTAAAAAGAAAAAGTGATCTTGCTATCTGCCAGGGCGTGACGCCCTGGCTGCGCCTCGGCACCGCTTCAACGACACAGACTTCTTGATGGCTAAAGCCATGGCGAGTGCCATTCGTCCATTGGTTGGCATTCAAAAGTGACGGATCGTCTCTGACGTTTACGCGCGGAGTTTCCGCGCATCAGCAGGAGAGCCAGCATGGACATTGATGAGAAAGCGCAGGGCAACATCTCGCAGCAGCCAGTCACCCGCACCACGGACAACGAGACGGGCCATGACCCGCGGCGCGATGAGCCTGAAGTGCCGCTGCCGGCGGACGACGATTCGCCGGTCGATGAAGACATGAGTGACGTGGAGGCGACCAACCCGGTCTCGAGCGAACATCCAGAGCCGAAATAATCCAAAGCCCATAAAAAACCCGGCATTCGAACCGGGTTTTTTATCGTCTGTCATTCAGGGTTCAGAGCGCCGCTTTGACCTGCAGACCAAACACCAGCGCATTGTCGATGTCCTGCCCGGAAAACGCGCCCGGCTCGATGATGTACTGCACATTCGGGCGCAGGGTCAGCCACGGCGTGGCCTGATAACCGTAGCCGAGTTCGATCAATTGCTCGGCGCTGTCCAGGTTCGGGAACGGCGTGCCGTTGTTCACGGCGGCGTCCTGCAACACGTCACGGCTACGCGGGTTCGGCACGGCGCGGCCGTAACCCAGGGCGACGGTGTCACGCGGGCGACCTTCGAACGGTTTGTACAGGACCACGCCGGTGCCGTACCACTTGCTGAACGGCGAGGCCGCTTCGCTGGCCGCCGAGTATTGACCGAAGGCGTGCAGGCTGCGGCCTTCGGACGTCGGCGAGCTCCAGACAGCTTGATCGATCAACAGATAATGACCGCCGCGACCGGATACTTCTTTATCGCTGCCGATGCGTTTTACGTCGGAGCTGTCGTAGTAGTAGCCGAGCTTGTATTCGCCGGGCAGCTCACCCGCGTGCTTGTACACCAGCTCGATCGGCACCACGGTGCCAGTGGTGTGTTTTGGCCCCAAGTGCCAGGCGCGGCTGGAGTTGCCGTTGCTTTCCGGGTCGACGTTGAACGCAGCCACGCGCAGTTGCCACGAGGACGACAGATCGTATTTCACGCGCACACCCAAATGGGCGTTGGGGTAGTTGGTCCAGCCGCTGCCGCCGGACATGTTCAGCGGATGGCCGCAGAAACCGGCGTTCATGAAGTTGCACAGAATGCCGCTGTCGAGGCCGCCGAGGTCGTTGCCCATGGCCATGTAGCCGAGTTTCACATTGAGCGCCGGGGTGAACAGGCTGCGTTCGTAACTCAGTTCGGTCAGGCGCGTGTACAGGCCACCGTAGTTTTCCTGGATCGGCAGACGGTTGCCGACGAGGTCTTCCGAGGCGCTGTTGCCGCGACGGTCATTGATGGTCAACTGGACCTTGCCGGCGTTGTCGACGCCGTACAGTTTGTTCAGGTCGAACTGCACGCCGAGCTTGATGTTCTGCGAGTAGCGCGCCGAGCGATGCAAACCGCCATCGGCGTTGTATGCCATTTCACCGCTGTAATCACCGGTGAATTTGATGCCTTGTTCGTCCATCTGCTGACGCAAGCCGCCCCAGTCACCGGTGAGGGTACTGCGGGTCAGCAGATCGGAATCATTGTCGGCCAGCGCGGGGAGGGCGGTGGTGCAGGTCAGGCCGAGCAACAGGCCTTTGAACAGGTCAGAACGAGAAAAACGAACAACCGATAGCATGTAAATCTTCCTGCTGAAAACTTGAGCAATAGGGGAAAAGCAGCGCGGCACCCGAAGGTGCCGCGCTCAAAGCAAGCGTCCGCGGTTACCGTGGACGCAGTGGGTTACGGCAGGGCGTAAGCCATCACGTAGTCGCCGCGATCGGTCGACTGACGTGCACCACCGGCGGTGATGACGATGTATTGCTTGCCGGTTTTCGGCGAAACATAGGTCATCGGGCCGCCCTGACTGCCGACTGGCAGACGTGCTTTCCAGACTTCTTCACCGTTGCCGCTGTTGAAGGCGCGCAGGTAGAAGTCCTGGGTGCCGGCGATAAAGATCAGGCCACCCTGGGTCGACAGGGTGCCGCCGAGAGTTGGCAGACCGATCTTGATCGGCAGATGCATGCGGATGCCCAGTGGACCGGTGTCTTCAACGGTGCCGACCGGAACCTGCCAGGCGACTTTCTGCGTCTTCATGTCGATCGCAGTCAGTGTGCCGAACGGTGGCGCCTGGCACGGAATGCCGGCCACCGACAGGAAGCGGTTTTTGTTCACGGCGTACGGCGTACCTTTCAGCGGTACGGCGCCCATGCCAGTGTTCAGCGCTTCGCCGCCGCCAGCGGCCTGACCTTTGTTCTGCGACGGGATCATCTGAATCCACAGACCCAGGCGCATGTCGTTGACGAAGATGAAGCCGTGCACCGGGTCAGTGGAGATACTGCCCCAGTTCATGCCGCCCAGCGAACCCGGGAAGCTCAGCGATTTATCGGTACCCGGTGCGGTGTACAGACCGTCGTAGCGCATGCCTTTGAAGTCGATGCGGCAGAGCAACTGGTCGTAAGGGGTTGCACCCCACATGTCCGATTCAGTCAGGTGCTGTGCGCCGATCTGCGGCATGCCCAGCGATTTTGGCTGAGTTGGCGAGTACGGCTCGTTGGGGATATTTGCCGCTTTGACCGGTACTTCTTTAACTTCGGTCAAGGGTTTGCCGGTGGCCCGGTCGAGCACGTAGATCTGCCCGGCCTTGGTGCCGATGACCACGGCCGGTACGGTTTTGCCGTCCTTGGTGAAGTCGATCAGGCTCGGCTGCATCGGCAGGTCGAAGTCCCACAGATCGTTGTGCACGGTCTGGAATACCCAGCGTTCAGCGCCAGTCGTGGCGTCCAGCGCGAGGATCGACGCACCGTAGGTGTGATCGAGTTTGCTGCGCTCGACACCATAAATGTCGGTGGACGAGCTGCCCATCGGCAGGAACACGGTGTTGGTCGCCGGATCATAGGACATCGGTGCCCAGCTGTTCGGCGTGCTGCGCACGTAAGTGCTGCCGTCTGCCGGCGCGTTGCGATCCTGCGGGTTGCCCGGGTCGAAGGCCCAACGCATGGCGCCGGTGATCACATCGAAGCCACGGATCACGCCACCGGGCATGTCGGTCTGTACGTTGTCAGCCACACGACCGCCCACCACCACGGTGGTGCCGGCCATCAGCGGCGCGGACGACAACTGATAGTAGCTGTCCGGAACATCGCCCAGGCCGGCTTTCAGATCAACCTGGCCGTTGTTGCCGAAACCCTGGCAGAACTCGCCAGTGTCAGCGTCGACCGCGATCAGACGGGCATCAATGGTGTTGGTCAGCAGACGGCGCTGGCAGTTGGCGGCCGGCGCGGGCTTGGCTTCGATGATCGTCGAATTGCTCGGCTGAGCGATGGCGGCCGTGGCGTCGAAATAGGCCATGCCACGGCAACGCTGCCAGACTTTCGACTGGGCGTTGATTGCGTTCTTCCACAGTTCTTTGCCGGTATCGGCATCCAGAGCGATCAGGTTGTTGTGCGGGGTGCAGATGAACACCTTGTTGCCGACCTGCAACGGGGTGAGCTGGTCTTCAGCGCCGTTGCCATCGCTCTCGGCGACGTCACCGGTGTGGTAGGTCCACGCCACTTTCAATTTGTCGACGTTGCCGCGATTGATCTGATCCAGCGCAGCGAAGCGGCTGCCACCTTCGGTATTACCGTAGTGCGCCCAATCCTTTTGCGCCTTGTCCGGTGTGACCGGGGTCAGGCCCGGGCCAGTGCCGGTGGCGGCAACGGTCGGGTGCGCGACGAACATGTTGCCCGCAGCGACCGCCAGACCAATCGCCAGCACCGCGGCAACGCCGTAGGCACCGCGACCTGGAACGCCGCCGCTGGCACGCTTGAGCAGGGGGTAGACCAGCGCCACGGCGAGGCCGACGGCGCTGAACATGAACAGGCGCGAGAACACCGGCCAGAACACCAGACCGGCATCGCTTACCGCCCAGATCGCCGTGCCGACCAGGAACGCGGCGAACAACCACGCGCCGGCCGGTTTGAAACGGGCGATCAGCAGACCGGAGACGGCCATCACCAGACCACCCACCAGGAAGTACCACGACCCTCCCAGGCTGACCAACTTCACGCCGCCAGCAGCGAGCGCCAAGCCGAGCAGGGCGATGATCACCCCAAGCCCGACCAGAATGAATTTTGATATGCCCGAGAGGCCTTGACTCTGCTTCACGTTGAATGTCCCGTTGAAATGAGGCGCGCAGTATATCGTTAGGTAACTACCTAGTTAAATCACAAATTTCAACGTGAAGCGTAGTTCGCCGTGCCGACTCTCGCCTGGGGGGACCTCAAATGTGGAAATGTCTGTCAAAACCCGCGAAAAAAAAGCTTTTCTGTAAGATTTGGTGTGATTTATGACAGATATAGGATGTTGCGCCATCAGGCTTAAATCATTTGCGCTGCGTTGTAAATGCGACGAATAACCGCCCGATAGCGCAGCCCAGAGCGGTCAGGGGACGCATCGAGCTATATGGATATGCTTTTTTAATCTTGGAATTCGCCGTGTTTTACCGCTCAACTGGCACCTTTTTGATAGGTGGCTATTTATGTCCGAGCGATGTGAGGTGGTGGTTTTAGGCTTGGGAGCGATGGGCGCGGCGACGCTTTATCAGCTGGCGAAAGCGGGCGTGAACGTCGTCGGCATCGACCGTCATCACCCACCGCACAACCTCGGTTCCAGCCACGGCGATACCCGCATTACCCGGCTTTCAGTTGGAGAAGGTGCGCAATATGTGCCCATCGTGCGCAATTCTCATCGCATCTGGCGGGAACTTGAGGCGCTGACCGGGGAATCGCTGTTTGAGCAATCGGGTCTGCTGGTACTGACGTCGAGCGCCGAGTTCGACCCTGCAGACCCGACCGACTTCACCCTGCGCACCATTGGCCTCGCGCAGACTTACGGCATTGAGCACGAAGTCCTGTCCGCCGAGCAGATTCGCCAGCGTTTCCCGCAATTTGCCCACGTGCGCGATTCGGCCATCGGTTATTTCGAACCGGGTGGAGGCTTTGTGCGTCCGGAGCGTTGCATTGACGTGCAGCTCAAACTGGCCGGGCAACACGGTGCAACGCTTTATAAAGGCGAGACCGTTACGGCGGTCAGCTCGAACGAACAAGGGGTTACGGTC
This sequence comes from Pseudomonas sp. IT-347P, assembly GCF_949768005.1. Taxonomy (NCBI): domain Bacteria; kingdom Pseudomonadati; phylum Pseudomonadota; class Gammaproteobacteria; order Pseudomonadales; family Pseudomonadaceae; genus Pseudomonas; species Pseudomonas sp. IT-347P. The sequence goes on along the minus strand of NZ_CATKPQ010000059.1, from coordinate 264,394 downwards.
ACGACCAACCAGCGCACGCTACACGCCGACAAGCTAGTGATCAGCGCCGGTAACTGGAGTGGCGAGTGGCTCGGTGAGCCGTTTGAGCATTTGTTGAGGGTTTACCGGCAAAAGCTGTTCTGGTTCGAACTGGAAGAGAACGCCGGACTGGTTGGCCATTCACCGACATTCATCCTCACGCACGGCGGTGGTGACGACAAAATCAACTACGGCTTTCCCGCACTTCCCGGCGAAAGCAGCATGAAAATCGCCACTGCGCAGTACCACACCTCTACGTTACCGCAGGCTATCGACCGGACAGTTTCAGCGGCCGAAGCGCAGGACATGTACGAGCACCAGGTACAAGGCCGTATCGCTGGTGTGACCTCGACAGTGCTCAAGTCCGCGGTGTGCGCTTACACCGTGACGCCGGATCGTCATTTCATCATTGACGAGCATCCGTCGCTGCAACACACCCTGTTCGTGTCGGCCTGCTCCGGTCACGGCTTCAAGCATTCCGCCGCACTCGGCGAGGCGTTTGCACAATGGTGCATACGTGGCTCGACTGACCTTGATCTGTCCTCTTTCTCCCTGAAACGCTTCGAAGGAAAACTATCGTGAAACGCGTCGCGCTCTCCTTAGCACTGCTGGTGGCAGCCATGGGCACGGCCTCGGCCGAAACCCTGAAAGTCGCCGTGGTGCCTGTGCCCCATGCCGAGATTCTGGAGTTCTTGAAACCGGAGCTGGCCAAAGAAGGGGTGACGCTGGATGTCAAAGTCTTCTCTGATTACATCCAGCCTGATCGGCAGACGGATGAAGGCTTGCTCGACGCCAACTATTTCCAGAGCAAACCGTATTACGAAGCGTACAAAAAAGACCGGCCGAGCAGCGATCAAGTGCCAGTGGTGGCCGTGCACATCGAACCGTTTGGCGCCTATTCGAAGAAGATCGAAAACATTAGCGAACTCAAGGATGGCGCGACCATTGCCATTCCCAACGACCCGACCAACTCCGGCCGTGCGCTGCTGCTGATCGCCAAACAAGGGCTGATCACCCTGAAGGATCCCGACGACATCATGGCGACGCGCCTGGATATCGTCAGCAATCCCAAACATTTGAAGTTTCAGGAACTCGAAGCGGCCATGCTGCCGCGGGTGTTGAATCAGGTAGACATGGCGCTGATCAACGCCAACTACGCGCTGGAAGCCAAACTGGTGCCACACAAAGACGCGCTGTTTATCGAAAGCTCGGAGTCACCGTACGCCAATTACCTGTACGTGCGCCGCGACAAGGCCAACGATCCGGCGGTGCAGAAACTCGGCGCATTGCTCAATTCACCGCAAGTGAAGCAGTTCATTCTTGAGCGTTATCACGGCGACGTGGTGCCTGCTTTCTGATTCATTTCGGCCGCCGTCTGAAATGCTGACGGCGGCCGATACTCTCAAGCGTTCTCTTCAATCCGCCGCACGTGCCCCAAAGAGTCCCGCTGCATCGACTGCAGGTTTTTCTCAATGGTTTCGCACAGCGCTTCCATCTGAATCTGGTGTTCGCTATGGCGAAACGGGCTTTGCAGGTCCGTACCGATGCGCTCAATGGCCAACAGCATAAATCCGACCACGGTCGACGCCAGCGGTGTGAACCAGCCCAGTGATTCCACCAGTCCCACCGGGACGATCAGGCAAAACAACGAGATAAACAGACGCGGAAAATACACATAGGGGTAGGGCAGCGGCGTATTCGCAATCCGCTCCATGCCGCCCTGGCTGTTGGACAGGTCCACCAGCGTCGACTCCAGCCGCGCCAGGCGAATGCTGTCCAGACGTCCCGCCTTGTATTCCCGGGCGAGCAACGTCGCCGAGCCGGTGAGGATATCGTTGGCAAAGTTATTGGTGGTGCTGCTGCGGGCGAACTCATCGGCGGGAATAAACGCCCGCACCTCTTCAGGGCACGGCTGACCCTGCAGATGTGCCGCGAGGCAATTCACATAGGCGACGTGGCGGCGCAGGAGGGTCGACTTGACCGGGTTGACCTCGCTGTCGGCGTCATCCAGCAGAGTCAGCACCTGCCGGGCGAAGCTGCGCGAATTGTTGATCATCGAACCCCACAGCGTCCGCGCTTCCCACCAGCGGTTGTAAGCGCTGCTGTTGCGGAAACTGATCAACACGATGAGCGCAGAACCGAGCAAAGTCAGGGGCATCAGCGGCAGATTCAGCTTGGCGTTGAGAAACAGCATGAAGTCCACGGTGACGGCGATGTCCCAGAGCAACAACCAGAACAACGCCCAGCCAACGTAGCCGAGGGTCTTGAGGATCAGACGGTACTTTTTGACGATGGCAGCTTTCAAACGGAAACCTCGTGGCGAGCAGAAACGTTAGCGCTTTAGCTCCGACGGTGTTTTCCCGGGAAAGGTTCGCACCTGACCACGACATTGGACTAATCGGCCCTGACCCGTTTGAAGGAGAAGGAAAGGGATCTTTTCATGAGCCTGGCAATCGGCGTCTCGACTTTGTCGTGTATCAGCCAGGACGCGCCGATCATCAAAGCGACGGTGCCCCACAGCAGCAGATGCGGATTTACCGCCGGATAAGCGATGTTGAAAATCATGAAGCCGATCATCTGATGCAACAGGTACAGCGGGTACGTCAGCGCCCCCAACGCGGTCCAGTTCAGTCGGCCCAGGGCCGCCGTTTTGTTGGTCACGATCAACAGGAACGTCATGAAAAACAGGAAAATCGTGCTGCATATGATCGAAGGACTGTAGTCAGTCGAATATTTCACTTCGATCGATTCGGCCCAGGCCATGGCGGTAAAAGCGGCGAGGGTAAACGCCGCCACCAACAGGGCAACGCGGTTGCGGGTGAAGCCCTTGGCCCAGATCAGGTAGAACGTTGCACCGGCAATGAAATAAGCCGCGTAATCGGTAATCAGGATCGAACGCAGCTTTTCAAACGCCAGCAATTCTGCGGTGGCAGAGATCAGCAACCAGATCACCAGGCAGATTTCGATGCTCTCTATTTTCCTCAGTCCCAGCAGAATCGAAATCATCAGGTAGAACTTGATTTCCACAAACAGCGACCAGTAAACGCCATCGATCGGTGCAACACCGATCAAATCGCCAAGAAAGGTCATGTTGACCAGATACTGATAGAGATCAGCGCTGAATCTGGGCTGGCCGATGGCAAGGGTGATCAGAAACGTGATCGTGCAGCACACCCAGAACGCGGGGCAGAGGCGCACGACGCGGGAAATGAAAAACGCTTTGAGATTGTTGCTCGACGCCGTCATCAGAATGACGAACCCGCTGATCATGAAAAACAGTTCGACGCCCAGATAACCGTATTTGGCCACGTCAGCCAGCAGCGGGTAGGGCATTTCCGACATGTCGCCCCGTGCATACCCGCGAAACGCATAGTGAAACAACACCACGCCGATTGCTGCCAGAAAACGCAGCAGATCCAGCTCCTTCAGCCGTCGGTTGTGCATGTTCATGCGCTCCAGAGGTGTTAGCGCGGATTGAAGACTGACGACTCTGGCGAATGACATTCGACCCAAGACGAAAGCGATGACAGCGGGGGCGCTCAGTGGCTTGCCCCGGGCTTCGTGTGATGGTTATGAACCGCGTTGCCACCTGCGGATGTAGTCGACCTCGAAGGTGGAGGGCAGGTCGGCGTCGTCGACCACACCGAACCATTTCCACATGGCCTCACTGTCGAAGACGATCTGCATGGGAAAGAAAAAGTGGCTGTTCTTCGATTCCCTGACCAGCACACCGTCGACGTACCAGCGCAGTGTGTCGGGCTGCCAGTCGAAACCGTAGACATGAAAATCACTGGCCAGGCGCCAAGGGCTGGTCCAGGTACTGCCGTCGGCGATGTGTTCGGTACTGTGTGGCGTGGCCCAGAGGTGGGCGTTCATGTTGTAGGAGCGGTCCGAGGCGGCGTTTTTGGTCTTGCCGCCGATTTCGAAGATGTCGATTTCGGTGGCGTTGTCGGCCATGCCCGTCCACGCCAGCCAGAACGCGCTGGACGCCGCGCTGTTCATCGGTTTGGCGCGTGCTTCGTAATAACCGTAAAAGCCGCGTTCATTGGTCCGGACCATGGCCGAGGTGTAGTCCTTGTAACCGAGCGCCACATACTTTTGTGCCAGGGTTTCCTTGCGAAAGACGATGTTCAGGTTGCCGTTGTTGACGCTGGCATTGCGCTCGGTGAACAACGCCGGTTTGCGCCCCAGCGACTCGTTACCGATGCCGTTGTTGACGTGCCAGCGTGTGCGGTCGAGGGTGGCGCCATTGAAATCGTCGGACAGTGTCGTGTCGAGCAGCCAGCGGCCGGCATTGGCCTGGTCGGACAGCGGCAGCCCGGGATCGACGAGGGGCGGCACCGGGCCGAGCGGGCCGACGCGAGTCCAGGTATCGGCACTGGCTGGAACCGCCACGGACCATTTGTCTGCCAGGTATTGAAAGGCTCGCTGGCGATCTGCGAGGGAAGCAAAGGGGCGGTCGTACACCAGCACTTCGGCGATGTCGCCGCGAAAGTTTTCGGCGGTGCCGACGGCATTGCGGCCTACGGCGAATGGCCCGATCGGTACGTCGAACAGTTCAAGGACTGAAACCGTCGGTTCATAGGCGCCGGTTTGCGCCAGGCTGATCGCGAAATTCGGCAGCACGTTATCGTTGTTGGCGGTTTGCGGGCGCGAACTGAACAAGCGTTGCCAGGGATCGACATCGCCCTGTTCGGCCAATCGACGGGACACAATCAAGACAGTGGCAGGCCCCTTGACCGCGCGGATGGACCTGCCCAGCATTCCTGACGAGCCGCTGAAACGTACGACCGAATGGCCATTCAGGGCGTTCTCGATTCGTTGTGGCGGTGCGCCGGCTTCATCGACGGTGGCGTGATTGGAATGAGCGGATTTGTCGGTCCAGCGCTTGAGTTGGTTTTGCGCATCCACGGTCAGGGTGGCCGGGTCGGCCGCATCCAGCCACAGCACTAACCCGCTCGCAGGGGGGCCGGAAGGCGCCTGAGCGGCGGCGCAAACGAATGAAACCGTCAACAACAGTGCCAGCAGCCAGGTCTTGAGTATCGCCATCACTTCACCTCAAGGGCCGCCGGCAGCGTGAAGGAAGACTGATAACCCTGCGGATTGCACGACTGCCAACGCCAGGCATCGCTGATCATTTGCTCCAGCCCGCGCTGCGCGCTCCAGCCCAGTTCACGTCCGGCCTTGCCCGGATCGGCCCAGCATTTGGCGATATCGCCGGGGCGGCGCGGGGCGAAGTGAAAGGGAATGCTGATGCCGGTGATGTCTTCGAAACTGTGAATGATCTGCAGCACGCTGTAGCCAACGCCTGTGCCGAGGTTCCAGAAGTGAATGCCGTTGTCGTGTTGCAACAGGTGCAGCGCTTTGAGGTGGCCGATGGCAAGGTCGACCACGTGGATGTAATCGCGCACGCAGGTGCCGTCGACGGTGGGGTAATCGCTGCCGTACACCGTGAGCTCTGGCAGGCGGCCAATGGCGACCTGTGTCAGGGCCGGCAACAGGTTGTTGGGGCGGCCCTTGGGATCTTCGCCGATCATGGCGCTTTCGTGGGCGCCGATCGGGTTGAAGTAGCGCAACAGACCGATGCTCCAGCGGGGATCGGAGTGGCACAGATCGGTGAGCAACTCTTCGATCATCAACTTGCTGCGGCCATAGGGATTGGCCGGTTTGCCGGTGCCGAAATCTTCGGCAATCGGTGTGCGCGTGGGCTCGCCGTACACCGTGGCCGATGAGCTGAACACCAGGCGGAAGACGTTATTGCGCGCCATCGCCTGGCACAGGCCAAGCGTGCCGGCGACATTGTTGACGTAGTAGTCCAGCGGCTTGCGCATGCTTTCTTCGACGGATTTGAGACTGGCGAAATGCACCACGGCCTCGATGTCGTAGCGGCTGAAGATGTCGTCGAGCAGGCTCGGGTCGCGAATATCACCCTTGATGAAATCGACATGGCTGCAGGTCAATTGCTCAAGGCGTGAGATGCACTCGCGACAGCTGTTGCACAGGTTGTCGAGCACCAGCACAGGGTGCCCGGCATTGATAAGCGCCCAAACGGTGTGCGAGCCGATGTAACCGGCCCCGCCCGTGATCAACGTAGTTTTGCGCATGGTGAGGTCTTCCTGTCTCAGGGACTGCATTCAGCGGGAGGTGAAAACCGATTTGAATTCTTGCGGCCAGCGCGGGTGCATGACGCTGTAGCCCACGGCGTAGCTCAGCGCGCCGAGCACGATGCTGCCGATCAAATGCAGGTAGCCGTTTAAACCCAGGTGCGGCGACACCAGCAGGACGGTTGCCGCCATGACCACTGACGCGATCACGCTGCGGTAATTGGCCTCGAAGAAACGCCCCCAGCTGTAACCGATGGCCGCGTTCAAGCCGCGGATTTGCAGCGGCGTGATCAGCAACATGCGCGCGAGCAGCGCAGCCGCTGCAGCCATTGCGCCATAGCGCTGACCAAGGACGTACACCAGCGCCAGGGCCAGGGCGGTGGTGAGCACTTCGGCCTTGATCGTCAGGTGGCTGCGGTTCACGGCCACCAGCGCGGTGGTGGCGTACATGGCGGTGTTGCCGATGGCGGCCGTGCAGGCCAGCACTTGCAGCAACGGGATGGCCTCAGCCCACTTGGCGCCGAAGATCAACAGGATCAAGTCGCTGGCCGTGAGGGCGAGGCCAATGAACAGCGGCGTCAACAGAAAGCCACTCACGGCAGTTGAATCGCCAATGATCCCGAGTAATCGCGCAGGCTCTGCGCTGCGTCGGGCAAACGCTGGCAGGGCATAGCTGAGCAGGCCGTTGTAAATCGCGGTGCGCGGCAGCTCGATGATGCGCATCGCCATGTTGAACATGCCCACCGCACTCGCGCCGGCCGCCATGCCCAGGACCACGTTGACTCCGCGCTGCAAGGTTTGCGAGCTGAGCGAGTTGATGGCAACCGGTGTGCCAGCCTTCAACAGTTCGCGCAAGAACGGGCGGTCAATGTAAAAGGCGATGCGTCGCGGGTCTGCGCGCATCAACACTACGATGGAGACGAACTCCATGATCAGCGCCTGGGCAATGACTGCCCAGGCGCCCAATCCCCACAGCGCCACCGCGATACCGCCGACGCCACCGACCACCTTGCCCAATAACGTGCGCGACGCCAGCGCCTTGAAGTTGCTGCTGCGGCGCATTTGCGCGACATAGACCCGCGCCATCATGGTGAAGAGGATTTTCACCGAGGCCACCGCGGTCATCCAGCGCAACAGCGGGTCGGACGTGTACAGCAGCACCGCGCCCGAGATGACCACGATGGTCGCCAGACTGACGAGGACCGCCGCCCAGTAGGCGGTGGAGATGTGTTTGTCCTCCAGCCGTTCGAGCCGCACCAGCGGGTCTTCCAGCACCGATGAGTAGACCAGGCCGATCAATTCGATGATCGCAATGATCACCGTGCCCACACCCAGCTCGACCGGCGACAGCAGCTTCGCATAGACGACAAAGGTAATCATCGACAGGAAAATCAGGCCGAATTTCTCGGTGAAGATCCAGGTCAATGTCACCAGACGGTGGTTGGCCATGGCGGTTACCGATTCAATGGGCAGGGGTCGAGGCCGTTGCCTTGCGCCACGTCCGCGCGCGGGCATAGAGGTAGCGCAAGGTCGCTTTGCCGTTGGCGAAGATCAGCGCTTGCCACGAACATTCGAGCATTCGTCGGTACACGCCGATCACCTCGTCATGCTCGCCGCGCCGGGAAAACGCCTCGAGAAAATCGGTGTGATTGCTCAGCACGAAATCGATCCGTTGCTGCTCGGTTAACTGCGCGCTGTAGCGGGCCAGGTACACCTCAATGAAGCGGATCTTGTTCTGGTAGTACTTTTTCGGTTGCGCGGTCATATTGCCGCCGTTGACCGTGCGCTCCAGCAACACCTGCGGCACCGTGTGGATCTCCCAATGTTCGGCGATCCGGGTCCACATGAAGCGGTCTTCGGAGTAGCGCAGGCTGGCATCGAAGCCGCCGAGCTGCATGATTACCTCACGTTTGACCAGCGCCGTGGAGACGCCATTGACGACGTTGGCACGGATGAAATCGTAGAAATGCCTGCCACTCTTGCGCAGGTTGTCCAGTTGCCGCCGGCCGTCGCTGTAATTGACCTGCGCGTAGCAGTCGATCAACCCCACCGGCCGACCCTGACGAGTGAGTTCGTCATACAGGGCCAGTTGCAGTTCGAGCTTTTGCGGACACCATTGATCATCGGCATCGAGCATTGCCACAAACGTTTCTTCACTGTGGCGCATGCCGTGGTTGCGGGCGCTAGCCTGGCCCTCATTGGCTTGCTGCAGCAGCGTCAGGCGAAACGGTGCGACGAAGTCTCTGACCCGCTGCGGTCCGTCATCGGTCGAGCCATCGTCGATGACGATAACGTGATCGGGCAGTCGGGTTTGCCCGGCCAGGGACGCCAGGGTTTGCTCGATACTGTCGGCGCCGTTGTACATCGGAATCACGACGCACACTGAATCCGCTGAAGAGAGGGCTGGGTTGGGCACGGTTGGTTCTCCTTGGGTCAAGCGTTGGCTGAGTCGCCCGGCAGTGCTCGTGCAGGTGAGCGCTGACGCAGTGATGCCGGTGAGGACTCGGGGTAGGTCGCGTGGTGATGGCGGAAGGACAGGGCCAGGGTGCAAAACACCAGAAACTCGGCCGAGCGGTAGTTGGGAATCACGTAGGCCACATAATTGGTCACGGCAAACAGGCCGATGATGACCAGCGCACTGGCGCGAAACTGCGCCGCTTGGTTCGCGGTCACGGCGCGGTATTGCTTGAGCAGGGCTTCACCGAACAACAGCGCGAGTGCCGCGAGCTGAATGACACCGCCGTTGAGCAGGGTTTCCATGTAGCCGCTGTGTGCGTTGCCGATATAGCCCCACCGGGTAATGAAGGCATCGGCATCGGGGCTCGACCAGAAGGCGCCGAAGCCGTAGCCCTTGAGAAACTGGCTATCGATGTAGGGCTCGAGCAGTTCCCAGATCAGCGTGCGGTCGGTCAGTGACGGGTCACGACCGGCCATTTCCAGCAGCACCGCAAAATTGCTGTACAGAAACAGGCAAACCAGCAAGTAGAGCAGGGTGCAGCCGAGGAACATCAAACGCGAGCGATGGATGCCCAGGCGGATCATCGTCAGGAAGTACCAGTAGCTGATCGTGCCGGAAATAATCAGCACCACACCGGTGGCCGACTGCGCGAGCAAGATGGCGACCAGCGAAAAGAACGCGCAGGTGAGGGCCCAGCGATTGCGCTGGCGAATCATCGGCAACAACAACACGATGGCGATCGCGTTGAGCCGGGCGCCGGCATTCTTTTCGGCAAACACCCCCTTGAACGCACCGTCGCGAATGCCACCGGACAGAAACGCCACTTCCGGCATGACCACGGCGAGGATCAAACCGATCAACGCCGCCACGCCAATGGCGCAGCCGAGCATGAAGGTGATTTTTTCCAGGGAGTAGTTGTAGGCAATGAAACCGGCGAAGAACACCATGCTGAGCATCGCGATAAAGCGCTTGAAACTCAGCATCGGGTCATGGGACCAACTGATTGAGGCAATGACACACAGCATGAACGCGAGCAGGAAGAAGTTGCTGCGATAAAAGGTTTTGCTGAGGAACACCTTGTTGCGGATGAAAAAGAACAGCGGCACCAACAGCGTGATCAGCCCGCAGATCTGATTGGCGACGTTGCCTTCGAGGTCTTTATTGATATCGCCGAAACTCGAAGCTCCACCCAGGTTAAGGACAAAGGTAATCACCTGGATGTAAAACAGGACGCCGAACAGGGTGAAGCCGTCGCGTAACGTCGTATACCTGATTGCCAGTGTGCTCATGATGACGGGCTCCCGATCATCGCGTTGAGGTAGGTCTGCACCGCACTGGCATTCATGAACCGGGCGGCGGCGGCAAGGCGTGAATGACGCTGCAAGTCCCGTGGCGTGGCGAGTTGCTGAGCGATTGCCTGCGCCAGGGCGAGCGGATCTTCGACCGGGACCAGCGGCGCAACGACGCCACCGCCGAGGATGTCTTGCGGGCCATGGGGACAGCGCGTGGCCACCACCGGTGTGCCCGTGGACAAGGCTTCGACCAGCGCGTTGGGGCTGCCCTCGAAACGCGACGACAGCACAAAGCAATCGGCTGCAGCCACTTCTGCCAGGGGATCATGGGCATAACCGGGAAGATCGACGCGCTCCGCCACGCCCAGTGCGTGCGCCTGTTCCAGCAGATCGGCCCGGAGCGCACCTTCGCCAAAAATGATCAGGCGGGCGTTGCTCTCCGGTAAGGCGGCGAATGCGGTGATCAGGGTATCGAAGCCTTTTTGTGGCGCCAGACGTCCCACGGCAACAATCACCGCACCGGACTTCTCCAGCAGCCAGCGGTGGCTGGGTGGCCCCGGCACCTTCTCGCGAAAGTCGTCATCGAGCACCGGGTTATCGGCAATGGTCACGTCCCGGCGGCGGGCAATGGTGGTGTCGACCAGATCCTGAGCGACGCCGCGCGAGACGCAGATCACCGGGTTGGGAATCAGCCGATACAGCAGCGGCGCCAGCAGATAGGCAATGCGCACCATGAAGTCGGGATTGACGTGCTTGTCATGGGAAAAGGCATTGCGCTCGCTGACGTGCAGGCGTTTCAGCGAGCCGGACAGCGTCGCTGCCGCAATCGCCACGACGTTGACGTGGGTGAGTGCCGCCAATTGCGCGTCAAAGCGATTGGCGCGCAGAAACCGCGTGAGGGCCGGCACTGCACGCACGGTGCGCGGGCTGTGCAATTCAACCTTTTTCACCCGCGGGTCGAGGCTGGCGGCGTGAATGCCGCCGCCGGTGAGCATCAGCAAGGTCACGTCATTGCCCGCGTCCACCAGCGCGGTAGCCAGGCGCGCCATCATTTTTTCGGCGCCGCCGGCACCGAGGTCATGCAGGATGATCAGTAGCTTTTTCATTGGTTCCAGACCTGGTAATACGCCTGCGCCGCGTACTGGCTGGTGTAGGGGCGCAGGGTGTCGGTGAGCCGTTTTTCGCTCGGCGCAGGGGCAGGGTGTGCGGTCAGGCTGCGCAGCATTCCGTCGGCCAGGGCCGGTACGTCATTGGCCTTGACCAGTTGCCCAAGGCGACCGTTGTCCAGCAACTCCCGGGGCCCGGTCTCGCAGTCGCAGGCCAGCACCGGCGTGCCCAGTGCCAGCGCCTCGATCAGCACGGTCGGCATGCCTTCCTGCAGGGAACTCAAAATAAACAGTCGGGCCTGCCGGAGCAGTGGATAAGGGTTGCCGAGAAAACCGGTGAAGTGCACCCGCCGGGCAATGCCCAGACGTTCGGCCTGAGTGGTCAGTGTGTCGAGTAACGGACCGTCGCCGACGATTACCAGATCCGGCAGCACTGCACTGCGCAACGCCGTGGCGTAGGCGTCGAGCAACAGGTGAAAACCTTTGGGTTCGACCAGACGACCTACGCTCAGCCAGTAGTGGTCAGGCAACCCTTGAGGTCGGGGCGCCCGTGAAGCGTGAAAAAGCTGTTCGGTGACCACGGCATTCGGGCAATAGCGGATACGCTGGCGTCCCCATGGCAGCAAATCGACGAGGGTCTGGCGCAGCGCCGTCGAGACCGTCACCACCTTGCCACTGCCGCACAGGTACAAACTGTAGAGCAGGCGCAGGCTCGACGGACCGGTTTTCTGTTCACTGCAGTCGAGTGTCGCGTGACGGCTGTAGATGACATTGCAGGCACTGCCCAAGGTGGCGAACCAGGTGCAGAGATTGGCCTGCTCTTTGGCCGAGATGAGGTGAGTGACGCCTTCACGGTGCACCAGTCGACGCAACATCACCACGGACTTGAGCATACCGGCGAACCCGCGGCCGCCGCCGTTGAAACATTGCACACCGGGCGTGTCGGGCATGTCGGCGTTGATGACGAAAAAACTCACGCGCCGACCGTCCCTGAGAAACTGTTCTGACAAGCGTTGCTGCACGCGTTCGACGCCGCCACCCGCCTTGAAATCCTTGAGGATAAACAGAATGTGCATGGTCACTCCCCAACGCTGATGGCGACTTTGTGCCGAGCGAGCAGCGTCAGCAGGCGCAAGAAGTTGCCGGGGTAATCGATGAGGTAGCGTTTGATCGTGTGGGGCTCGCGGTACATTCGATAGAACGCGCGCAGGTGCAGGCGGTTGATCAGCGCCGGGTAGTACTGCCGCGTGGCCAGGGCTTCCTGGCGAATGAACCCGCCACAGGTGAACGCCACACCGCGAAAGCCGGCGCGCAGGGCCTCCAGCTCGAACTGCTCTTGCAGTCCGGCGCCGAGGCCGACGATCAGGATGTCTGCACCGCTGCGACAAATGTCGGCCCGGATGCCTTCAGCCTGGGCGGCGCTGAAATAGCCGTGGTGATGGCCGGCGATGGTCAGCTGCGGATAAAGCGCCTTGATCTTGACGATGAACAGGTCCAGTTCGGCTTGCCGGGCGCCGACGAAGTACACGCGCTTGCCCGATTGTTCAGCATTGCCCAGTACCAGGTCGGCGATCGAGGTGAAGTCGAAGCTGACCCGGCCGATCGTCCTCCCGGTCACCCGGGACATGAAAGTCGACATCAGCATGCCGTCGCAAAAGTAGGCGACGGTGCCCGGGGTTTGCTCGAAAACCCGGCCGATGGAGGCGAAGTTGATAAAGGAATACGCCTGGTTGGCGTCCAGTAATTTCGCTGAGTACTGCTCGACAATTTCCAGCGTGAACATGGCCCGGCTCCTTTCAGATCACTGAAGGGGTCTGCCGCCCCACGGAAACGTAGGTGAAGCCGCGTTTGCTCAAGCGCTGCGGATCGAACAGATTGCGTCCGTCGAAAATCAGCGGTTGTTTGAGGCGTTGACTGAGCAGGTCGAAGTCCGGCGCCCGAAATGCTTGCCACTCGGTGACGATGATCAGCGCGTCGGCATTTTTCAGCGCCGCTTCCTTGGTGCCTGTCAGGGTCAGGTCATCGCGCGCGCCGTACAGGCGCTGGGCCTCTTCCATGGCTTTGGGATCAAACGCCTGAACGCTCGCGCCGGCCTGCCACAAGGCTTCCATCAGGACGCGGCTGGGCGCTTCGCGCATGTCATCGGTGTTGGGTTTGAAGCTCAATCCCCACAGGGCGAAGGTCTTGCCGCGCAACTGGCCGTCGAAGTGATTGAACACTTTGGTGTACAGGCTGGCCTTCTGATCCTGGTTGCGTGCCTCGACGGCCTTGAGCAACCGAGCATCGATATCGACATTGGTCGCTGCGTGGATCAGCGCTTTGACGTCTTTGGGAAAACACGAGCCGCCGTAGCCCAGGCCCGGGTAGATGAATTGATAACCAATGCGTGGGTCGGCACCGATGCCGTGGCGCACGTTTTCGATGTCGGCACCGAGCTTTTCGGCGAGGCAGGCCATCTCGTTCATGAAGCTGATCTTGGTCGCCAGCATGCAGTTGGCGGCGTACTTGGTCAGCTCGGCGCTGCGCAGGTCCATTACAATGATTTTTTCGCGGTTGCGATTGAATGGCTCATACAGTTCGCGCATGACCTCTTCGGCGCGCGGACTGTCGGTGCCGATGATGATCCGGTCCGGGCGCATGCAATCCTCGACCGCGCAACCTTCCTTGAGGAATTCCGGGTTGGAGACCACATCGAACGTCAGGTCACTGCGCTCGTTGTCGGCCAGCACCTGTTCGATCTGTGCACGCACCTGATCGCCGGTGCCGACCGGCACCGTGGACTTGTTGACGATGATCTGGTGGCGGTCCATGTTCAGCGCGATGGTTTGCGCCACGCTCAACACGTAGTGCAGATCGGCCGAGCCGTCTTCGTCCGGCGGAGTACCGACGGCGATCAACAGTACATCGCCATGGTGAACGGCAGCCGCCAGGTCTGTATCAAAGCGCAGCCGACCGCTTTGATAGTTGTCCCGCACCAGGCTTTTCAGACCTGGTTCGTAGATGGGCAGCGTGCCTTCCTGCAGTGCCTCGACCCTGGCCGCGTCGACATCGACGCAGAGCACGTTGTGTCCGACCTCGGCCAGGGCGGCGCCCTGGACAAGGCCCACGTAACCGATACCGAATACGCTCACATTCATGGTCAGACCTCAGGTCGTGTAACGAGGGGCAACAAAGGGGCTGGGCGGGGGCAGGGCGTCAGTAGATGTTTTTCGAGAACAGCGTGAAGGGCGTCTTGACGAGGATTTTGATGTCGAGCCACAGCGACCATTGGTTGATGTAGTTGAGGTCCTGGGCGACGCGCAGCTGCATCTTTTCCACCGTTTCGGTTTCGCCGCGATGGCCGGTGATCTGCGCCAGGCCAGTGATCCCCGGCTTGAGGCGATGGCGGGCCATGTAGGCGCGCACCTTGCCGGTGTAATAAATGTTGTGGGTCACGGCATGCGGGCGCGGGCCGACGAGGGCCATCTGCCCGGACACGACATTGAACAGTTGCGGCAATTCGTCGATGGACGTGCGCCGCAGAAAGCCCCCGATCGGGGTGAGGCGGTTATCGTTGCGGGTCGCCTGGCGCACCTCACGGTCGTCGTGGACGTGCATCGAGCGAAACTTCCAGACCTTGATCACCTCACCGTTGCAACCGTGCCGCGCCTGCTTGAACAGCACCGGGCCCGAAGAGGTCAGCTTGACGGCGACCGCCACCGCCAGCAGCAAGGGGCTGAGCAGGATAATCGCCACGCCGGCCAGGCTGCGTTCAAACAGATCCTTGCAAAACAGGCTCGCCGGGTGCGAGCTGATCAGGCTTTCGTTGAGGTAAATCGCCGGCATCCGCTCGATTTCCGAGATCGAATGGTTGAGCAACACCATGCTGCCGAAATCCGGAATCCACACCACGTCGACGTTCATGTCCAGCAGGTCGATGTACAGCGCTTCGATGGTAGCGGCATGCGCCATGGTCAGCACGATATACACGCGGCGCACTTCCAGGCGCGTGATGATCTCGCGGATCGCGGCAACGTGGCCGAGCAGCGGCAGAATGCTCGGCGCCGGGCCGCTGTCGTCGGCGGCGGCGATAAAGCCCAGCACCAGTGCGCGGTTAGGCTGAGAGAGTTTTTTCGCCAGCTCGTGGGCGGTCGGGCAGGTGCCGATGATCACCGAACGGCGTTCTCTGCAAATCTTGCGCGAATGCAGCCGGGCGAAGTAGTGCAGGGGCAGAAAGCTTGCAGCCTGGACCACGAAACCCAGCACGGCCCAGACGATGATTACCTGACGCGAATAAATCGCGCTGGTCTGGGTGATGAAGGCAATCGCCGCCAGCACCGCCAGCAGAATCAGCCAGCCGGCCAGTAATCGGCCAAGTCCGACCAGCAGGCCATGGCGTTTGTGGTAGACCTGCATCACGCTGTAAATCGGCACCGAGCCGAGTACCGCGAGAATGATCAGGATGCGGTATTCGCTGGTCAGGCTGCCGACGCGCCAGTAAACCAGCAACATCAGCAACGACGTGGCGAGCGACAGTGCGCACAACCACTGGCCCCAGAACGTCAGACCTCGGCGATGCGTCATGTGAGCGGTATAGACGGGTGTCATGGGCTTAACCTCAAGGCAGCAGACATGCATCAGTGCTAATCGGGCAGGCACGACCTGTCGCCCGATGGCTTTTCCGTAGCTCGGCAGAGGTGAAGCGAGTTGTGCGATGGCAGATGGGGCGTTGCGGCAGGCGTGTTCGCCGGGTGTTACCTGGGCGCGAAGTCGTAGTTATAAAACGCCCGGGAGTGGTGATAGCCATACTTGCGCGCCTTGCGCAGGTCGACCTGGTTGAGCACAGTGCCGAATACGGCCACATGGCTTTGTTGCAGCATGGCAATGCCTCGCTGAACCTGGCTGATCGGCGTGCTGTCGGCCTTGACCACATAAATCACGGCATCGGAATGCCGGGCCAGTAACAGCGCGTCGCTGATCATCTCCGCAGGGGGCGAGTCGATAATGATGTGGCGGTAACGCGACCGCAGCGCCTCAAGCATGCGTGCCATGCGCGGCGAGCTGAGCAGATCCTGCGGCGGTGGCTGCAACGCGTTGAGCGTATCGCCTGGCGAAGGCAGGCGCGGGGCGGTGAACATATCCCGCGAAGGCGGCAGCACTTTGCCCGCCGGCAACATGTCCAGATTGCCCACCGACACGATGCAGTCTTCGAGCCTGGCGGTGCCGGCAATGACATTCGCCAGTCCGGGACTGTCCGGTGGAAAGTCGAAGTTCAGCGACAGGGTGGGCTGACGCATGTCGGCATCGATCAGCAGCACGCGCTCCAACGACGTCAGCGAGCTGGCCAGATTATTGGCAATGGTGCTCTTGCCTTCACCGGCCACCGTCGAGGTCACCAGCACCACTTGCGAGGGCATTTCGCTGCTTTGCAGCATCAGCCAGGTTCGCAGGTTGCGGATGGTCTCGGAGAACCTCGGGTTGTCGTTGTCTGCAAACAGGCGCGCCAGTTGCCGGCGGGTTTTCTTGGTCACCAACGGCACGACGCTGAGCAGAGGAATATTCAGCGCGCTTTCGATCGACTCGTCGGTTTTGAAGGTGTTGCTCAGCGTGTCGAAGAGCAGCGCCAGGCCGACGCCGATCACTGCGGCGATCAAACCGACGATCGCGACAATCAAGGTCTTGCGCGGTTTGCTCGCGTCGACCGGAACGATGGCCGGGTCGACGATGCGCACTTTCGTCGAATCCATGTCGGCAGTGGCGGTGGTTTCTTTCAAACGGGTGACGAAGGTTTCATACAGCGCGCGGGAGCTGTCGACCTCACGCTGGAACTCGCGCAACTGGAACTCCTTGCGCGCAATGTCCTGAATCTGCGCCTTGTTGCTGTTGAAGGACTGGCGCAGCGAGGCTTCACTGGCGGTGGCGAGCTGGTATTGCCGCTCGATACCGGCGACCACTTGCTGCACCTGCAATTGCAGACTGGTGGTGGCGGTGCGTAATTCGGACTGCGCAGAAATCAGGCTCGGGTGTTTGGGCCCATAGCGTCCCGCCAGTTCATCCACCTTGGCCTGGGCCACGGCCCGGTCCGCCTGGAATTTTTGCACCAGCGGGTTACTCAGCACCGCAGGCACGCTGGAGAGCCGGCTCAGATCACCATTGCCCAACGCCTTGGCCTGCCGATATTCGCTCTCGGCTTCCGCCCGGTTGCGCCGGGCGTCGACCATGCGATTGCCGGTCATTTCCAGTTCATTGGCACTGATGGTGGCCACGCCACCGACGTCGACCAGACCTTGTTCTTCGCGGTAACCCTGCAGTTTTTTCTCCGCCGCACGCAGGTTGTCACGCAGTTTGATCAGCCTTGTGTTCATCCAGGCGGTGGTGGTTTGTGTGGATTTCTCACTGGTGTCGAGCTGGCTGTCGGTGAAGCCCTGGGCCAGGGCATTGGCTGCCGCTGCCGCCAGTGCAGGGTCCGGCAACTCGACCTCGATTTCGAGCAATTGGCTCTTGCCCACGAACTTCACGCTGGTGTGCTGCATGAGGTTCTGCGTGACCTGATTGAAGACATCCTCTTCCGTAGGCTGCTCTTTTGCCTTTGGCAGGAAGCGCTCCAGCCCCGGAATCCACTGGTCAAGGTCAAGATCGGCCAGCCATTGACGCGGGGTGAACCACGGTTGGGGTTGCTGGCGCGGGTCGGTGACCGGGTGGGTCGTGAGTCCGAGTTTTTTCACCGCGCGTTCGGCAAGATCGCGCGATTGCAGGAGTGCCTGTTGGGTCTGCAGGTACTCGGTGGCATTGCTCCCCGACTCCTTGACTTGCTGGAAGGACATCAGCGGCGGTGTTTTATCGTTGAACAGCAAAGTGGTGCTGCCGATGTACTGCGGCGTGATGTTCGAGACCACAATGGCCGCCAGCAAACCACTCACCAGGACCAGCCAGGCGATGCTCCATTTGGCGCGCCAGATCACCCGCCAGAGTTTCAGCAGATCAATGGTGTCCTTGTTTTCGGCGCTCTGCTGATGCAGATGGGCTTGCAGAGGACGTTCGACGTAAGTGCTAGGGCTGTTGTCCATGATTAGAAAAAGCCTTGTGCAATGGAAATGGTGTCGCCGGGGGCAATCGTGGTGTTGCGCGTCACGTTATCGGTAAGGGTCGCGCCACCGTCGCCGCGCAGGATGGTCACGCGCTTGATCGAGGCTCGCTCGGTCAGACCTCCGCCCAACGCGATGGCTTTTTCCAGGGTCAGGCCGGGCACAAACGGATAGCTGCCGGGTTTCTTGACTTCGCCATTGATATAGAAAGAGCGGTATTCAATCTGGCTGAGGCTGACTTTCGGGTCGATCAGGTAACCCTGCTTGAGACCGTCGATGATGATTTTCTCGACTTGTCCGGGAGTGAGGCCCTTGGCGGAAATCTCCCCCAGAAAAGGGTAGGAAAAGGTCCCGGCGTCACTCAGGCGGATTTTTTTCAGGCTCAACTCCGGCTCACCAAAGACGATGATGCGCAGGACATCGCCAGCGGCCAGTTTGTACTGAGTACCGGGGTCTTCTGCGTAGGCATGAGGGAGAAAAAACAGCGCGATAAGCAAGACAAGCATGCGTGTGTTCATGTCGAGACCCTCTTAAAGGCTGACGTTGAAGCTGATCTGGAACACGTTGCGGGTGAAGCTTTCATTGTCGGCATCGGAATCGTTGTCGCGGTAGCGGTAACCCAGTTCGATATCCAGCCATCGGCGCATCGCGTACACCACCGCGAGGTTGTAATCCTGAAGGTTGTCGGTACGGCTCTGGCCTTCGTAGACATAGCGACCGTACCCGGCCTGGGCCACGGTGGTGATCCGTTCGGTCCAGCCGTGACGCCAGCCGACCTGGGTGAATGTCGACTTCACGGCATCCGCGCCATCGTCGCCTTCAGCGAGGGCCTGGCGAGCGACAAAGGTAAAGGTCGAATAGGTGCGTGGCTTCCATTGCAAGTCCACTTGCCAGGTCGGGTTGTTGAGGTCTTTGGACTCACTGTTGTCGAAGTTTTTTCGCTCATAACCGAGGCGCACCTTGCCCGTGGTGCGGGCGGTGAAATCCCACACGGCACCGGCGAGGACGGCATCGGATTTACTGCTGCGCGGGCTGTTGGCTTGCTGGTAATCGAAGTCGGTGTGGTCATATTCCAACAAACCACGGGTGTTGCTGCCGATGCGGTGATACCAGGTGCTGGTGAGGGCGGTGGTGTTGCGTTCCTTGTCGTCGTTGATGCCGTCGGCATTGTCGTAGCGCAGTTGCGCGTAACTGGCGCCGACATCGATCTGGTTGTCCGCACTTTTAGCGCCGAACGTGTACAGACCCCCCACGCGTTTGTTATTGAGCTTGTCGTTGATGCCTTCGACTGCCGTCGATTCCGTACGCTCCCATTTGCGGTACTCGGCATCGAGTTTGAGACGATGCCGATCGGTGAACTCCATGATGCTGTCCGCACGGACCCGCTGGGCTGTGTTCGAGGCATCCGACTCGTCGTGATAGATGTAGCGCGTGGGCTGCCAGATCAGCCGCGTCGCACTGTTGCGATCTTCGGCCTTGAGTTCGAAGGAGGGCGCCAGCTTGGTGACCATTGAAGACTGCTTGCCGTTTTCCACCTCGCGAAAGTTGTCGTCATAACTTTCTGAAAACAAGAAAGAGGGCGTGAAATCAAATCCGTAAACATCAATGGCTTGCGGATTGATGCTCCAGGCCATTCCAGGATAGAGAGAGGCCATCATCAGTGCGACAGGGCAGCGTGACTTCAAGGCCATGTTTTAGCTCCTGAGCAGAGGCAAATAAGGCGGGTCGTTAGTTGTAAGTCTGAAAGCTGGCTTGTTGACGCTCGATCACGCTGAGTGGCAGGCAAACCGGTTGTTCCCGATTAAGAAACTGCAACAGAATCATCACGCGATCGGTTCCATGCAGACCGAGGAATACACCTTCCAGCGGTGCGAGCGGACCGCTGACGATCTGCAGGTTTTCCCCGGGTTTCAGCGCCTCATCCGGCTTGGTCGTTGACGCTTCGAAACAACGTGAACGCAGGTGCTCGATGATGTGCTCTGCCACTATTGCAGGACCGTGATTGAACTCGACAATGCGACTGACGCCGCGGGTCGAGCGCAAGGGGGCCCAGTTGTCGTGGCGACTGATCTGGATAAACAGATAGCCGGGGAAGAGCGATTCGCGCAGACGCTGGCGTTTTCCGCGAATGACGCGTTCGGTGAGGATTTGCGGGTGGAATACCACGTAATTCTGTTGCAGAAGGTTGAGGTGGGCACGCTCATCCTGACGTGGCTTGCATTGCAACAGGTACCAATTAGGTCTTTCCGAGCTGATGGCTGGCATGCGGGTAAACTCTGTGATTATCGAAGTTTAGGCAGGCAGAAGCTCTATCAAGGGCTAAGTAGTGGCTAATGGCGAAACATGGTTTTTTATGACTTAACGTTGAAGTGTTTCAAACTTGAATCAGTCGGTGATTCATCAAGGTGCGCCAGGCTGCGACATGACGCTATAAAGTACGGCGTATATGGAAAAAAGCTGCGAGTTAACTTTGTTAGGGGCAAAGCTACCGCACGGTCTGCTCATCGCAGCGCTATTGATAGGAAACTAAGTAGTTGTCTCTAAAGCGACAGGGCACGAGTAGTTAATTGCCCGCGCCCTGTAAAACCTGACCTCGGTAGTTATCGGCCAGTCTTTGGGGTCTGTCAAACGATCTCAGTCAAAAAACACGCCATTTATCCAATAGTGCTTTCGCTTGTGCGCAACTTATTGTTTTCAAACTTGATTTCCTTTTGTCGGACCGCAAGAAACTTTTCCATAGTATGACAGTCGTCATTCGCACGGGCAGATGTGGCACTCATGCCCATAGTTTGGAAGTGTTATAAATCTGGACGATTTAACTCGTCGAGCGCTATAACTAAGCACCTATTCGCTGGAGTGGAGCAGGAACTATGTCCATTCTTGTTACAGGTGTGGCGGGTTTCATTGGCTATCACACGGCAAAACGATTGAGTCTGGCAGGCCATGAAGTTATCGGCATCGATAATCTCAATGATTATTACAGTGTCGAACTCAAGCACGCGCGACTCCTGCAATTGCGCAGTCTGTGCGGTTTTCGCTTCCACGCCATGGACATTGTCGATAAACCCGCCTTGATGGCCCTGTTCGCCGAGGAGGGTTTCACCCAAGTTGTGCACCTGGCCGCGCAGGCAGGCGTGCGCTATTCGCTCGACCATCCGGATGCCTATGCGCAGTCGAACCTGCTGGGTTTCCTCAATGTGCTGGAAGCCTGCCGCCACCATCCACCCGCCCACTTGCTCTACGCGTCGAGCAGTTCGGTGTACGGCGCCAACCGCAAGCAGCCATACAGCGTCGAGGACCCGGTCGAGCACCCGGTATCACTGTACGCCGCCACCAAGCGCGCCAACGAACTGCTGGCCGACAGCTACTGCCATCTCTTCGGTCTGAAGGCCAGCGGACTGCGTTTTTTTACCGTGTACGGGCCGTGGGGCCGACCGGACATGGCACTGTTCAAGTTTACCGAAGCGATTCTGCAGGGCCGGCCCATTGATATCTACAACCAGGGGCAAATGGCGCGGGACTTTACCTACGTCGATGACGTCGTCGAAAGCATTGCCCGTCTGTGTCCAAAGCCGCCGACGCCGAGCAAGGACGGCACGGGCAGCCACCGGATTTTCAATGTCGGCCGGGGCAGGCCGGTGGCACTGCTGGATTTTGTCGATTGCCTGGAGACGGCATTAGGCATTAAGGCCCGGCGCAATTTGTTGCCGATGCAAGCCGGCGATGTCATCAAGACCTGGGCCGATGTGTCAGCGTTGACAGACTGGACCGGTTTTTCGCCGCAGGTGGAAGTTGAAGCCGGTGTCGCGCAATTTGTGCGCTGGTATCGCGAGTATTATCGGCAGCCGGATGTCGACGGTCGGTAAGCCGATAAATCGAACGCGCTGAATGCCAATCCTCTCCAAGCTACATCCCCCCAACATCGCGGGGAATGAGAGGTGAGTATGAACAACGATCCGAGCCGCCAAGGCGCTAAAGAACAGGATGACCCCATGCCAACGTCACCCGATCCACTGAGTCCTGGCCGCACTGAGGTTGACCCGATGAAGGAACGAGGCATTGACGAACTGCCGGATAACGAAGGCGAGCGTCCGCTTGACGATGACGATGCCGGACTCGATCCCGAGCGCGTACGGGAAGAGACTGACAACGCGGTGATGGATAATCAGCAGGATCCTCGCTGACGGGATAACAGCACGCATTGACCTGCAAGGAACGCTATGACCACGCGCAAACTGAGCATTGATGGCTTGCATTTGAACGTTTCAATCCGCGGTGAAGGCCCGCCACTGCTCCTGCTTAATGGCCTGGGTGGTTTGATCCGTACGTTCGATGCGCTGCGCGAGCAACTGCCGGACTACACGACCATTACGCTGGACGTGCCGGGCGTGGGCAAATCGCAAATGCCGCGCTGGCCGATGCGTCTGCCGCGGCATGCTGACATGGTCGCCAAGATGCTCAAACAGCTGGGAATTGATCAGGTCGATGTGTTCGGTGTGAGTTGGGGCGGGGCTCTTGCACAAGAATTTGCCCTGCGTTATCCGCGCCGGGTGCGCCGTTTGATCCTCGCGGCGACCTCGGCCGGCCCGATGCTGCTGGTGAAACCCTCCGACATCGTCGATTTTTTTCACAAGAGCAACAGCACCGCGCAGCGTAAGCAACAAGGGTCGTCTCATTCGATACAGGCGCTGCTGCGCTTTGGTGTGGCGAGAGGCATGCTCAGCGTTGATCCGCAGACTTATTACCACCAGCTCGCGGCCTTGGTGGGCTGGACCAGCCTGCTGCGGCTGTTCCGTCTGCGCAAACCCACGCTGGTCCTCACCGGCGATCGCGACATCCTGGTGCAGAGGTACAACGCGCATATCCTGCGCCGCACCATTCGCCGTGCCGAGCTTCACGTATTAGAGGGCGAGGGGCATTTTTTCGTGGTGACGAGCGCCGTGCGGACTGCCGAAGCCATCCGCACGTTCCTTTGTAAGCAACACGCAGATGAAGCGTCGGGATGATCATTGCCAAAGGGTTACACCCTATGTTCTCGCGACGCCTGGCACATCCATATTGATCTTGCGCCAGAACGCTTCCGACAGGCTGTAGACCGAGAAAGCAATCAGTCCCAACGCTATCACCATCAAAATCAACCAGCCGGCGGGTAGATTTTGCAGCGCATCGAGTGCTTCTTTCATACCCGGTGGATCCATGGCCTGATAAGCGGAGCCGCTGATTGCCAACAACAACGCGATCTCGATAAACACGACTCCACGCGCGATCAGACCAAACCGCGAAACCGGGCGGACGTAACGCATGACTTCTTCGTCGGCCTCGAAATACTGCTCGAACGACGCCTTCCATCCTTTGATGATGTGGGCTATGCCAACCCCAAGTGGCACGAGGGCGATCAGGTACACCAGCCAGTTGGAGTGTTCCCAGGACAGAAGATGCGCCAGCCAGTCTTTGGTGTGTCCTGCGGAATTGCCCGAGCTTTTGATCCCGCTTACCAGCAGGCCCAAAGCAAAGAACGCCAGAGCAGCGTTGACCAGACCTCCCACAAACAAGCCGATGCGAATCACCAGACCTTTGAGCTTTTTGCCGTGATGATCGACATCACGCGTGGCCTGCAGGACACGCCACGCCGCAAATGCAAGCAGCCCCGCAACAACAAGTCCAACCAGAAAATAGCCGAATGGCTGACTGAGCAAGGCCTCCAGACTCTTGTGACTGTCCTTCGGTCTGGTCGAATCATGGGCTGCCAGCAACGCAAATATACCGATGATCAAATACAGCATTCCCCGGGCGGCGTAGCCGCCGCGAGCGAGGATGACAAGGTTGCGTTGCGCAGACATGGGACGTATTCCTGAGAGGTGATACGAGAGCAGACCTTTCTTGCCGGGCGGGGTTCTATAGCCGTCGAAGACTGCTGCCAAGTCGCATTCCGGACTGCTGATGGCGCCTGGGACCAGCGTCTTCCGTCTGTCGCAGGACTTGAACTAGAAAGGGCCGATTGCGTCTTACAACACACGATACCCACCCACTGGAAGCAATCATGCTTTTGAAGAACAAGAGTCTCCTCGCGGTCATGTCCTGCGCCCTGATGCTCGCAGCCGCTCCATTACTCCCCGCTGACCTCTCTGCCATGAACGCTGCCTACGCGAAGGATGGTGGTGGTGGTGGTGGTGGTGGTGGTGGTGGTGGTGGTGGTGGCAACGGCGGTGGCGGTGGTGGCGGTAATGGCGGCGGCAATGGCGGTGGTCACGGTGGCGGTACGGGCGGCGGTCATGCCGGCTCGGATCACGGAAGTGCCAATAGCAACGGCCGTGGTGATGGGCTCAGCAGTGATCATGCCGGCAAAGCGGTTCGCGACCACGGCGAAAGCGGCAACCACTATGGCAGTGATCGCAATGGCGATCGCGGTCATGGTGCAACGACTTCAGGCGTTGCCCATTCCAAAGACACGCGCGGCGTGGCCAAAGCAACGGCCATCTCGGACACGACGCCAGGGGATCACAACTCGAAAGGGTTGAGCAAAGCCGGGACATCGACAGCCAAGAAGTCACACTGATCCGCTGTCCCTGCAACACGCAATACACATAAAAGGGCGCCTGAAAAGGCGCCCTTTTTTATGCATTCGCGCTTTTCATCACAAGGAGGTCTTCGGTTAGTGCATCAATGGCCGCGTAGTCATTTGATCGACACAATGACCTTGCCCTTGGCGCGTCCCTGCTCGACGTATTTCAACGCCTCAGCCGTTGCTTCAAAGGGGAACGTTCGATCAATCACCGGATTGATAATACCGGCCTCAACCAGTGCGCTGATCTGTTGCAGTTGGGCGCCGTTGGCGCGCATGAACACAAAGGTGTAACTGACGTCCTGCTCGCGTGCTTTACGCCGAATGCCGAAGCTCAGCAGGCGCATGACCTGCTGCAGGGGCCAGGACAAGCCTTGCTCCCGCGCAAACTGCGCAGTGGGCGGGCCTGAAATGGAAATCAGCTGGCCACCCGGCTTGAGCACCTTGAGTGACGTCTCCAGGACATCAGAGCCGAGGCTGTTCAACACCACGTCGTAGTCGTGCAAAACACTGTCGAAGTTCTGCTGCGTGTAATCGATCACCACGTCAGCCCCCAACGCCTTGACCCATTCGACATTCGCGGTGCTGGTGGTTGTGGCGACAAAGGCACCGAGGTGTTTGGCAAGCTGAATGGCAACGCTGCCGACGCCGCCGGAGCCAGCGTGAATCAACACCTTCTGGCCTTTTTGCAGGCGGGCGGTGTCGACCAGCACTTGCCAGGCAGTCAATGCCACCAACGGCAGGGACGCGGCTTGCGCCATGCTGGTGTTGGCCGGTTTCAGGGCGATCGCGTTTTCGTTCACGGCGATCAACTCAGCGAAGGTACCAATCCGCGTTTCCGGCGGGCGAGCGTACACCTCGTCTCCCGGTTTGCAGCGTGTCACTTGCGAGCCGATTTCAATCACCACGCCGGCCAGATCGTTGCCCAGAATCAACGGCAACGAGTAGGGCAGGATCAGCTTGAATTCGCCTGCGCTGATCTTCGAGTCCAGCACGTTGACGCTGCTGGCATGCACTTCGATCAAGACGTCGTGAGGACCCACTGCGGGCACGGGCGCTTCGCCGATGCGCCCGGGCTGCTTGCCGTAGCGATCAATCAGAAATGCTTTCATCGTGGTGCGGCTCTTATCGGTTAGAGGGAGGGTAGCCGGTGGGTGGTCAGGCATCGAGGAACGCCCGCGCCTTGGCCACGAAATCAACGTGGTGCTGGAAAATGCCGCCATGTCCGGCATCTTCATAAATCACCAGCTCTGCGTGGGGGATACGCTTGGCCAGCTCAAATGAATTGAGGCTGGGCACCATGATGTCGCTATCGCCGTTGACGACCAGCGTTGGCGTGCGCAAGCGCCCAAGGTCTTGCGGCGCCTGTTGGCCCCACGCGGTGATCGCTTGCAACTGCCGCAGGAAAGCGCGGGGCGTCGGACCTTTGTCGCGATTTTTTTTACGTGCTCGCAGGCGCTGCAGATACTGCGAGGCGGCTCGACGGCCATTGGCCGTGGAAGTAAAAAACAGATAGAACTTCGGATCGCGAAGGGTCAGCAAGCCCTTGAGGATCAAGGGCCACGACACCGGGCCAACCTTGTCGATACCGCTGCCGCCGGCCGGCCCGGTGCCGGTGAGAATCAAACGCCGCACCCGGTCAGGCGCTTTCAGAGCGATGTCCTGAGCGACGAAGCCACCGAGGGAGAAGCCAAGCACATCCACGGTTTCCAGCCCCAGCGCGCGGATCAACTGGATGGCATTGTCAGCCATTTCGCCGACGGTCAGCGGCGCGGTTCCCCCGGAGCCACCGATACCGCGATAGTCGGTGGTGATGACGCGTCGGGTTTGCGCCAGACCATCAATGATCGCCGGGTCGAAGTTGTCCAGCACTGCGCCCCAGTGGTTGAAGAGTATGAGGGGCACACCGATAGCGGGTCCGGTGTCGCGGTAGGCGAAGGGGATGCCGTTGACCGTGATGGACTGGTTTGCGGCGTGGATGAACGACGTCGGCGACGCCGAAGGGGGATTGGTCTGTGCTGAATTCATTACGACTCCGGATTGCAGGACGGATTCGATGCCGCGCCTTACGCCTGCATCGAATCCGCCGCACATGCTCGTCAGCGAAAGGTCACTGTGGCGTCTGGTAGCGCTCGGCAACCGCTGACTGACGGATTTGCCCGATCAGGCCCAGGCGTGCGTCCTGCAGGACATCCCAGCGCTGCGCTTCGTGCAGCGGCGGGATGGTCACCGGTTCACGACGATCGAAACCGACGAGGGCGGCATCCACCAGATCGCCCACCTCCATGATTTCGCTCAAGGTGTTGATGTCGACGCCGGAGCGATCCCAGATTTCCGTGCGCGTGGCGGCCGGCAGGACAGCCTGCACGTAGACGCCCAGAGGCGACAGTTCCAGGCTCAATCCTTGGGACAGGAATAGCACGAATGCCTTGGTCGCGCCGTAGACCGTCATGCCGAATTCCGGTGCGAGACCCACTACCGAACCGATGTTAATGATCGCACCATCACCGGCCTTGGCCAGGCGTGGAGCAATGGCGCTGGCGAGCCGCACCAGCGCGGTGGTATTGAGCGCGACCAGTTGCGCCACTTTCTCGGTGCTTTGCTCGACGAAGTGGCCGGACAGCGCGGCGCCGGCGTTATTGACGAGGATGCCGATGCGGGCGTCCTCGCGCAGACGGCTTTCAACGGTGGTCAGGTCGCCGGGTTGGGTCAAATCTGCCGGGATCACATCGACGGCGACGTCGTGTTCGCTGCGCAAGCGCACGGCCAGTGCGTCGAGGCGCGCCTGATCACGGGCGACCAGCACCAGATCGTGGCCGCGTTGCGCGAAGCGCTCGGCGTAGACGGCGCCAATGCCGGTGGAGGCGCCAGTGATCAGAACAGTAGGGCGAGTGCTCATGGGTATCTCTCTTTCAAGGTGTGAGAAACAGAACGCGCTCAGCGTGTGCTGACGCTTGATTCAGCCAGTGTCGGGTAGTCGATGTAGCCTGCCGCGCCGCCGCCATAGAGGGTGGCGGGATTGAACGCGGACAACGGCGCACCGAGTTTCAAGCGTTCCACCAGATCCGGATTGCCAATGAACGGGCGACCGAACGCGATCAGGTCGGCCTGGTCTTCAGCGAGTTTCGAAGTCGCCAGGTCGAGGTCATAGCCGTTGTTGGCGATGTAGGTGTTTTTGAAGCGCTGGCGCAGGGCGGCGAAGTCGAAGGGCGCCACATCACGCGGGCCACCGGTCGCGCCTTCGACCACGTGCAGGTAAACCACGTTGAGGGCGTCGAGTTGTTCGACCACATAATCGAACTGCGCCTGCGGATCGCTGCTGGATACGCCATTGGCCGGCGACACCGGCGACAGCCTTACACCGGTGCGATCTGCGCCGATTTCACCGATCACTGCCGTGGTCACCTCCAGCAGCAGGCGTGCACGATTTTCAATCGAACCGCCGTAAGCATCGGTGCGCAGATTGGCGTTGTCCTTAAGAAATTGATCGAGCAAGTAACCGTTGGCACCGTGAATTTCCACGCCATCGAAGCCGGCGGCGATCGCGTTGGCCGCTGCCTGACGGAAATCGTTGACGATCCCAGGCAGTTCGCTGATGTCCAGTGCGCGCGGCTCGGAAACGTCTTCGAAGCGGTTGTTGACGAACACTTTGGTGGCGGCGCGCAGCGCAGAAGGGGCCACAGGCGCGGCGCCGTTTTCCTGCAGGTCGACATGCGAGACGCGGCCGACATGCCACAGTTGCAGGAAGATTTTTCCGCCGTTGGCATGCACTGCATCGGTCACGGCGCGCCAGCCGTCGACCTGTGCCTGCGTGTAGATCCCCGGGGTGTCCTGATAACCCTGGCCCTGTCGGGAAATCTGCGTAGCTTCGCTGATCAGCAAACCGGCGCTGGCGCGCTGGCTGTAATAGGTCGCCGCGAATTTGCTGGGGACGAAACCCTGGCCGGCGCGGTTACGTGTAAGCGGCGCGAGAACGACGCGGTTCGACAGCGTGAGATTGCCCAGCGTGTAAGGGGTGAACAGGGTTTGCTCGGTCATCTGATGTTTCTTCCGTGCCGGTTGATGAAGATCGATGGTGCGAGCAATTAGGATGATGATCGAAATCTAAACTGTCAATGGTTTTGATTATGGCCAACATCTATGTATCATCGGACGCAGGATTTCCCCGGAAACACGAGGTATTGCACGTGAGAGTGACCAAGGCCCAGGCGCAGGCCAATCGAGAACACATCGTTGAAACCGCCTCGGAGCTGTTCCGTGAACGCGGCTTTGACGGCGTCGGCGTGGCGGATCTCATGGCGGCCGCCGGTTTCACCCATGGTGGTTTCTACAAACACTTCGGGTCGAAGGCCGACCTGATGGCCGAAGCCTCGGCGTGCAGTCTGGCCAAATCGCTGACAGCCGCCCAGGCGCTGGATGTCCCAGGGTTCATCAACATTTACGTGAACAGAGAGCATCGCGACGGACGTGGCGACGGTTGCACCATGGCTGCGTTGGGCGGCGACGCGGCGCGCCAGTCGGATGAGGTGAAAGCGACGTTTGCCGAGGGCATTGAGCAGACCCTGCAAACCCTGGGCGAGAAATACCCGACAGCGTCGGGGGCCGAGGCGGGAGAGGGGCGCAGGCAGATGATCGACCTGCTGTCGCGGGCCGTCGGCGCGATTATCCTGTCGCGTGCCTGCCCGGACGATTCCGCGCTGGCAGATGAAATCCTGGAAGTGTGCCGCGCGCAAATGCTCGCTTCGTTGCCGGCCGATAACGCCGACGTGCAGTAGAAGTACAGCTCACTCCGCGAGCGCTTTGGCCTTGGCGATTGAAAGCACTTGCGGCAGATGTGCGCCGTTCTTTGTGGCAAGAATCTCGGCCATCACGCTGACCGCGATTTCCGCCGGCGTCTTGCTGCCGATGTACAGGCCGATCGGCCCGTGCAGGCGCTCGAGCGACGCCTCGGTCTCGCCAAAATGCTCGATCAGGCGTTCGCGACGCAACTGGCTGTTACGCCGCGAGCCGATCGCACCGATGTAGAACGCCGGGCTGTGCAGCGCTTCGAGCAAGGCCAGATCGTCAAGTTTGGGATCATGACTCAAGGCGACGATGCAGGTGCGCAGATCGACCGCGAAATCCCGGACCACGTCATCCGGCATGCCGACAATGCGCTCAACGCCATTCACCGCCCAGGTCTCGATGTATTCGGGACGCGGATCGCACACCGCCACCTTGAAACCGTTGAACAACGCCATGGTGGCCAGATATTCGGCCAGCGCGCCGGCACCGATCATCAGCATCCGATAGCCCGGCCCCAAGGTGTTGAGCATCTGCACGCCATCGAAGCTGAACTGTTCCGGCGTTGCGGTCGGTTCGAGGATCACCTGACCGGATTCCAGCGCCAGGCGACGGCGAACCAGTTGCCCGGTGTCCAGTTGCGTCAGCAGCGCATCAAGCGACTGCCACGCCGGGTTGAACTCAAGGATCAGTTCGAGCGTGCCACCGCAGGGCAAGCCGAAGCGATGCGCTTCATCGGCGCTGACGCCATAGCGCACCACTTGCGGCGTGCTGTCGCTAAATGCGCTGCCGCCATGGGCCGTGGTATAGCGATGGATCAGATCGTCCTCGATGCAGCCGCCGGACACGCTGCCCACTACGCGGCCGTCGTCACGCAAAGCCATCATCGAACCCGTCGGCCGTGGTGATGAACCCCAAGTGCGCGCCACCGTGGCGAGCAACATCCGCTCGCCGCCGGCAAGCCAGTCCCGCGCTGTGCGCAGGACCAGCAAGTCGATGCTTTCCATCAGAAACTCCTCTTAGCGCATCTGCAGAATGATCGGGCTGCTGCTCGCCGGATCGGTGTGTTCACGCAGCTTGCCCACCGTCTGCGCATCGACAGCACCGCCCTGATTGCCCCAGGTGCTGCGCATAAAGGTCAGCACTTCGGCGATCTGCTGATCCGACAGCTGCTCACGGAATGCCGGCATGCGATAGGCATCCGGCACGCCGGCCGCCACCACCCGTTGCGAACCATTCAGGGTGATGTTGATCGCCGAGGCGCTTTGCTTGGCCAAGGCCGAAGTCGCGCCCGCCAGCGGCGGCATCCATTCGGCCTGGCCCTTGCCGTCCAGACCATGGCAGGAAGCACAGCGCGTCACGTAGGTATGAGCACCGGGCGAATCGAGACGTTCCGCTGCCGATACCGTTTGATACTGCCACGGCGCGCCGTCCCGTTCGCGATCCCCGGGAAGCGACTTCAGGTAGTGGGCAATCGCGCTCAGATCTTCATCGCTCATGAACTGCGTGGAGTTGTTGAACGCTTCGGTCATCGAGCCGTAGACCACCGCATGTTTATTGCGTCCGGTCTTGAGGAACTGCACGATCTCCGGCTCGCTCCAGCGGCCTAGCCCGGTGTTGTGATCATCACGCAGGCTCGGTGCGTACCAGCCGTCGAGCAGGGCGCCGGCGAGGTACGGCTTACCGTTTTCATCCAGTGCCTTCTCGTTGAACGCCAGGCCGCGCGGTGTATGGCAACTGCCACAGTGCCCGGCGCCTTGAACGAGGTAAGCGCCACGATTCCATACTTCATCCTGCGACGGTTTGGCCGCGTAAGGTTCGGCGTCGACAAACACGCCGTTCCACAGTGCAATCGGCCAGCGCAGGTTCAGCGGAAACGGAATCGCACTGGGGATGTTCGCCTGTTTCACCGGCGCCACGCCTTTCATGAAGAACGCATACAGCGCACGCACATCGTCGTCACTGAGCTTGGCGTAGGACGGGTAGGGCATTGCCGGATACAGACGGCGACTGTCGGGTGCCACGCCGTGACGCACTGCTCGGTCGAAGTCCGCGAGACTGTAATGGCCGATGCCGGTTTCCGTGTCGGGGGTGATATTGGTCGCATGGATCGCGCCCAGCGGCGTGGCCATTTCCAGGCCGCCGGCAAACGGCGCACCGCCCGGCACGCTGTGGCAGGCCACGCAATCGCTGAGCCGGGCGACGTATTCGCCACGAGTGACCAGCGCCGGTTCGATGTCGGCCACGGCGATCTGATGGTTTTCCAGGCGCGAGACGGGCTCGCGGGTGACATACCAGGCCAGCAGGCCTGCCGCGACCAGGCACGGCACTGCCAGCCAGCCTGCGGTTCTTGCGAATCGGCTGTTATTCATGGACGCTCCGGCGCTGATCAAGTGAAGGTGTGTCGGCTCATGGGCAGGCTGCGCACCCGCTGACCGGTTAGCGTCGCCACCGCGTTAGCGACGGCGGGCGCGACCGCTGGCAACGGTGGTTCACCGATGCCGCCCATTTTTTCCCCGCTCTCGACCACACGCACATGGACCCGAGCCATCCGCGCAGGCGGCAGGATCGGGTACAAGTCGTAGTTGCGCGCCCGGGGCTTGCCATCCACCCACACGGCTTCTTCCACCAGTGTTTGCGACAGTCCCAGCGCCACGGCGCCATTGACCTGCGCCTCGACAATCGCCGGGTTGACGATGCTGCCCGGATCAATCGCTTGCCAGATGTCGTGCACCTTGACCTGGCCGTTTTCGATGGACACCTCGGCGATCACCGCCGTCTCCGTACCGAACGGCGAAGCCATGGCCACACCGCGTGCACGCCGACTGCCATCCTCGGCGGTAAACGGGCCGCGCTTCCAGCCTCCCGACAGTTCCGCCACCGCTTGTAGCAGTGTGGTCAGGCGCTTGTTGTCACGCAGCAAATGCAGGCGCAGGTCGAATGGGTCCTTGCCGCCCTTGTCGGCCAGTTCATCAAGGAATGATTCGTAGAAGAAGTCATTGAGCGAATTGCCCACCGAACGCCAATAACCGAGCATGGCCGGGCCTTTGACGTAGATCTGTGCGATGCGTTTGTTGGGGATTGCGTAGGACTTGCCGGACAACCCTTCAAGCGCCGTCGGGTCGAGCTTGTCACCTTGCTTGCCGGCGAGGGCTTCGGTCGGGCCTTCGGTGGCACTGATCGCTTCGATTGCCAGCGGCCAGCCATCGCTGTCCAGCGCAGCGCGGAAATTCACCGCGGCAACCGGGCGCAGCACGTCACGCAGGAACTCTTCCTCGCGACTCCAGATCAGTTTGACCGGGCGGCCAACCGCTTTCGCCAGCGCGATCGCCTGCGGATAGGGACTGGCCGAATCGTAGAGAAAATGCCGGCCGAAGAACCCGCCCAGCAGCGGCGAATGCAAGGTGATGCGCGACGGGTCCAGCCCGGTGCGTTTGGCGATGTCGGCACGGAACATGTCCGGCGCCTGATTCGGCAGCCAGACTTCCAGCGAACCGTCCGGGTTGAATCTGGCCAGTGCCGAAGGCGGCTCCAACTGGCCGTGGTTCAGGTATTGGTTGTGGTAAGTGGCGTCGATGCGGGTCTTGGTGTCCTTGAGAATCGCAGCCACGTCGCCTTCATGTTCATCATCTTTGGCCGGGCCCTTGTCTTCAGCGAGGCGCTTGAACCAGGCATCGCTGGAAAAGTCGGCGGGCATCGGCCGCACTGGGCTGTCGGCCGTTGGTTCTTGCCAGTCGACCTGAATCGCCTCGACCGCACGTTTGGCGTGCCACCAGCGCTCGGCGACCACCGCCACGGCGCCCGGCAGACGATGCACGGAATGCACGCCTTTCATCGCCTTGACCTGATCTTCGTTGCGCAGGTTGCCCACGGTCATGCCCAGGCGCGGGGCATGTTGCACGGCAGCATGAAGCATGTCATCGACCTTCAGATCGATGCTGTAGAGCGCCTTGCCGGTGGATTTGTCATAGGCATCGAGGCGCTTCACCGGTTTGCCGATCCAGCGGAACTGGCTCGGATCACGCAGTTGCACCGAAGCCGGATCGGGAACCGGCAGATCCATCGCGCGCTCAGCCAGTTCACCGTAGGCCAACGAGCGGCCCGACTTGGCATGCACGACCTTGCCAGGCTCGGTGCTCAACTCGCTCACCGGCACGCCGAGTTGCTGCGCGCCCGCCTGCAACAGCATGGCGCGGGCGAGGGCACCGAGGCGACGCATGACCGGGTAACTCATGCGCACCGACATACTGCCGCCGGTGATGCGCATGCCGTTTTCCAACACCACATAGGCTTCGCCAGGCGGGGCGGCCTCGACCAGAAAGGTCGACGGATCGGCATCGAGTTCTTCACCGACAATCTGCGCCATCGCCGTGAACGTACCTTGTCCGCCTTCCATGAACGGGCAGAGCAGACGCACGCGGTTGTCCGGGCGGATCTCGAGAAACGCCGGCACCTGCGTGCCGCGTTCGGCCGTAGCCGCTGCAACGGCAGCTTGCACGCGTGTCGCCCCCAGCGGCAGACCGAAGCCGAGGACCAGTGCGCCGACGGCAGTGCCAGTCAGGAAACGTCTGCGCGACACATTGATCGGCTCGTGCAAATCCAGTACCGAGGCTTGCAGTGAGGGGTCGATTCGAACGGTCATCACGCGTCTCCCTTGCCGGCCAGCTCATGCACGGCGGCATGAATGGCGTTGTAGGTACCGCAGCGGCAAAGATTGACCATCGCCGCCTCGATCTGCGCATCACTCGGTTTGGGGTTTTGTTTGAGCAGCGCGGTGGCGGCCATCACCTGCCCGGACTGGCAGTAACCGCACTGCGCGACCTGCAGATCGACCCAGGTCGAGACCACCCGTTTGCCCACGTCATCGGCCTCGATCGCCTCAATGGTGGTGACCTCGCGGCCGACCACACCGGCCACCGGCGTGACGCACGAGCGCACCACATTGCCGTCCACCAACACTGAGCAGGCGCCGCATTGCGCCAATCCGCAGCCGTACTTGGTCCCGGTCATGCCCAGATCATCGCGGATCACCCAGAGCAAGGGCGTATCGGCGTCGGCATCGACCTGATAGGTCTTTTGGTTGATTCGTAGTTCCATGATTCACCCGCTGATCATCGGTTGACGTGCATTGTTATGAGCGGTGGCACGCGGCGAGGCGCATCACCGGTTTTCGTTCAATTCGCGACTGTGCCGAGGGCTTCGGCATCGAATGGCTGCCCGCGCAAAAGGGCAATGTCACGACTCGGCGCGGTGCCGAACAGGCGGCCATATTCGCGACTGAACTGCGAAGGACTTTCATAGCCGACGGCAAACGCCGCCCGCGAAACGTCGAGGCGCTCGACCAGCATCAGTCGGCGGGCCTCGTTCAGTCGCAGCCATTTCTGGTATTGCAGCGGACTCATGCCGGTGAGCTGACGGAAATGATGGTGAAAGGTCGGCGCGCTCATCTGCACCCGCGCGGCCAGATCGTCGATGCGCAGGGCATCGGTGTAGTTGACCTTGAGCCAGTCAATCGCTTTGGCGATGCGGTAGCCCTGACCATCGACGGCTGTGATCTGCCGCAGCCGTGCGCCCTGGTCGGTGTGCAGCAGCCGATAGTGGATTTCGCGCAGAATCAGCGGCGCCAGCACCGGGATTGCCTCGGGTTCATCGAGCAATGCCAGCAGGCGATCGAGCGCGTCCTCCAGCGCAGACGACAGGCTGCCAATCGCGGCGCCCGTGCCTGTTGATGGCTGGCGCCTGGCCGGCAAGCCGCTCTTGGTGATGACCTCAGCGAGCATGCCGACATCCAGTTTCAGCACGAGACCGACACAGGGCTGCTCAGGACTGGCAAGCGTCACTTCGGAGTTGGCGGGCAGGTCCAGCGAGGTGACCAGAAACCGCGAAGGGTCATAGCTGTAGCCCTCACCACCGACCCACAAGCGCTTCTCGCCGCGACCGACGAGAATCAGGCTCGGTTCGATCATGCACACCACGGGCGGCGCTGGTTGGTCGCGACGAAACAGCGACAAGCCGGGTATCGCCGTGGCGAAGTCACCCGGTGCGCTCACGCGCGGGTCAATGTGCAATGCCAATGGCGATTGTTGGGGCAGGGCGGTAGGGATCATCTGGGCTCACTCCGGTTGATCGAACTCTAATGCGCACGCGAGACGTTTCCTATCCATCACCCTGCATCGCCAGAGAATCAGGCAAGCATTCAAGAGGAATGCACTAGGGCAGGGCCGGATTGACCGGGAGAATGTGTCTATCTGTTACAGGGGCAGTGCTCGCGAGAGCGACAAACTGCTTGCCCCTGCGCATCACATCCACAGGTTTTTTGCACCACAGGTAGTTCCCATGACGTTTCCTTCTACAGATCCTTCTAAAAAAACAGGCGGCTGGAGCGCCGTGCTGGCCATGTCATTGGCCGCCTTCGCTTTGGTCGCTTCAGAGTTCATGCCGGTCAGCCTGCTGACGCCGATTGCGGCCGATCTGCACATCACCGAGGGCCAGGCCGGGCAGGGGATCTCCGTGTCCGGTGCCTTCGCCTTGATCACCAGCCTGCTGATCGCCTCGGTCGCCGCGCGCATCGAACGCAAGACATTGCTGCTGGGCCTGACCTTGCTGATGATTGTCTCCGGTACGGTCGTAGCGGTCGCGCCGGGGTACCCGTCATTCATGTTCGGACGTGCGTTGATCGGGATCGCGATTGGTGGTTTCTGGTCACTCTCGGCGGCGACCGCAATGCGTCTGGTCAAGCCTGAACAGGTTTCGCGTGCGCTGGCCATCGTCAATGGTGGTAACGCTTTGGCGACGGTGATCGCCGCTCCGGCGGGGAGCTTTCTCGGCTCGCTGATCGGCTGGCGGGGCGCGTTCTTCTGCGTGGTTCCGGTCGCAGTGCTGGCCGCCGTGTGGCTGCTGATCAGCCTGCCGTCGTTCAAGGCCGAGCGTCAGGTCGGTAGCGGTAACGTGCTGCGGCTGATGAAGCAGTTGCCAGTGGCCTTGGGCATGGTCGCCGTCAGCGTGTTTTTCATGGGCCAGTTCATGCTATTCACCTACCTGCGGCCCTTTCTTGAAGGCGTGACCGGCGTCAGTGTCTCGACCTTGTCCTTGATGCTGCTGGGGCTGGGACTGGCCGGTTTTATCGGCACCTTTCTGATTGATAGGTTTATGGGTCGCGGCCTCTACCGCACATTGACCGTCATCCCGCTGATCATGGCGGCCATCGCGCTGGCGTTGGTCAGCTTCGGCAAATCACCGGTGCTGACCGCGGTATTGCTCGGCCTCTGGGGACTGGTTGCTACCGCCGCGCCGGTCGGCTGGTGGACCTGGCTGGCGCAAACGCTGCCGGATGATGCGGAGGCCGGAGGTGGACTGCTGGTGGCGATTGTTCAACTGGCGATCGCAGGAGGCGCGATCATTGGTGGGCTGGCCTTCGATCTGAGCGGTTACAAAGCTACATTCGAGCTCAGCGCCGCTGTCTTGGTTGTCGCCTCAGTGTTGGCCTGGTTGGCGGGGCGCAATGCCACGCAGGTTCATTTTGTTGAGTCGAATGCGACGGCCTGAGGCGTCCGCCGTTCTTCATGAGGCAGTATTGGAACTCGATGAATGTAATTGGCCGCAGTCCACGATTCCAGTCATTGGAGACGGCGTTGCACTACAACCGAAAATGCCGATGAAGGCTTTGGGTGAGCAATTCGATTGCTTCGTCATTCGGGGTTGAAACGGCGCGCGCCAGAACCACCTCGTGCTCGCCAACGGGCGGAAAATCTTCAAGCACTTGCATTTGCGCAGTGATGGCTTCCCGGTCTATCAGGCCAATTCCTAGCCCGGCCTCCACACACGCTCGAACGGCCTGGGTCGAGGGACTGTCCAGCACCACCCGCCAGGTGCGCCCCTTGGCCCGCAATGTATCGAGCATCGCCCGCCGGTAAGGGCAATCGTCGGCGTACAGCGCCAGTGGCAGGGGGGCAGAGGTCTGGCTGAAAGTGGGCGTGGGTCCCGCTGTTCCGGCCACCCATACCGGCGTGGTCACAGCCAACACCTGTGCTTGAGTGGCGACTTCCACATCAGGCCGCGATGCTCTTGGACGTGACACCAGCGCCATCTGCACTTTACCTCGCTGTACCCAGTCGCTGAGCGTATAGCTCGGCGCCGTCAGCACCCGGAGCACCACGTTCGGCCACGCCGCGGTAAAGCCCGGCAAAATGTCGCGGATCACATGCGCCGCATACTCGTCGGGAACGCCCAGCGTTATCTGCCCGTTGAGCTGCGCGCCCTGCAGTTGCGCCAGCACCCGATCATGGGTGTGCAACAGGTCCACCGTCGACTTCAACAGCCGCTCGCCCAGCGGTGTCAGCGTCACCCCTTGGTTATCCCGATGCAGCAGACGCCCTCCGGCCAGCGTCTCGAGCCGCTGGACATGCACACTGACGGCTGCCGGGCTTTTGTGCAGAGCTTGTGCCGCCCCACTGAACTTGCCCAAGCGGACCACCGCATGAAACGTGCGCAGCAGATCAATATCGAGAGTGGTCGCCATCATTCAATAACCTTGAAGTACTTGTGTAGATTATTTTGATTTATAAGATTATAGGGCGTGCGTAGGGTTGTCCCCTATGAACATCACGAATGCGGTTTCCTGCTCATCCATCCATCGGCCATGGTTCGATCGCCTGCCAATACTTGTCCTGGAAGCGGGATTGGTCCTGGCTTGGAGTTCGGGCTTCATTGGCGCTCGCTTTTCCATCGATTATTCGCCGCCGTTGCTGGTGGTGTTCTGGCGCTGCGCGTTGATTTGCCTGGTGCTACTACCGTTCGTTGCCAAGGCGCTGCGCAATGCGTCAGCCAAAGCACTTTTGCAAAACGCAGGGATCGGGTTTTTGGCGATGACCGGATATTTGTGGGGTGTGGTGCAAGGTATTGCTTTGGGCGTACCCGCAGGCTTGGCTGCGTTGCTGGCCGACATGTTGCCCATTGGCATGGCGCTGCTGACCACAGTCATGCCAGGTCACCGCCTCTCATGGCGGGTCTGGCTCGGCCTTGGCACCGGCCTGGTCGGCGTAATACTGGTAGGCCGAGATGCATTGACGCTGAGTGACGCTCCTCTCTGGACCTACTCGCTGCCTCTACTGGGCATGGGCTCGCTGGCCCTGGCGACGCTGTGGCGCAAGCAATTGTCCCCGCGCACGATGATGGCCTTGTTGCCTAACCTGTGGTTGCAATGCGCCGTTTCGGCAATTGCATTCGGTGTGCATCAGAGCTGGCAGGGCAGTCTTGTCCCGCAGCTGACCGCAGGTTTGGCGATAAGTGTGCTGTGGACCGCCGCCGTGTCGACGGTTGGCGGTTATGGTCTGTACTGGCTGTGCTTGCGGCGTTCGAGCGCTACCCGAGTTGCCAGCGTGCTGTACCTGAGCCCGGCGGTCACCTTGGTGTGGGCATGGGTCGCCTTCGGCGAACCTTTGTCGTGGCTGATGGCAGTCGGAACCGCAATTTCAGTGCTGGGTGTCTGGATAGTGGTGCGTGCCGAGCGTGAAAGCGACAAACAGCTAAATCGAAACTCGCAGTAGGTCGGCCGTTCGTGGTGTATAGCCGCGATTGGAGAGGGTGGCTGTCGGTCAAACCCGGTTGCCCACTCACTGCGATTTTTTCGCCCAGGCGCCGAAGATCATGTCGCCAATATAGATACCTTCAGATTGGGTGCGTTCATCGTCTAGCCGTGCTTGCAGGGTTTCCATTTCGACCTCTTCTGCCGTGGCGACGCCGTGCGCAAGGATTCGCGGCAGACAGGCTCGTACGATATGTCCCAGCGCGTAGGGGCTGCCGGGCGTCTGAATAAGGCATTCTCCACGTACCGCTTCTACGGCTAGACCGGCCTGGGTAAAGATGCGATGAAGGTTGAAACCGATATGCAGATCAGCCCCTTCACGCTCGATCATGCGTTGTATCCAGCCCTGGGCGCGTTTGTGTAGCGCAAATCCGTCCAGGCTCGCCGGCACCAGAGTGGTGTCGTGTTCTTGAAATACGAGAATGCCTCCAGGCCGCAAGTGTCGCGCCAGTGCCCGTACAGCCGCGACGGTATCAGTCTGATACATCAACACCCGCCGACCAACGATTGCGTCAAACACGCCAAGCGACTCGGCAAGTCCGAGCAGATCGCTATCGATGAATTCAGGTTGGGCATGGCCCGTCGGGGTACTGCGTTGGCGTGCAATGGCCAGTGCATTGGCGTCGTGATCCGCACCCACCACCGCCCCGGTGCTGCCGACCAGGCGCGCAAGCAAGTAGGTGACATCGCCTGAACCGCAGCCGACGTCCAGTACGCGCATGCCTTCGCGGATTCCGGCATCGACGAGCAGGCGTTCGGTGAAGTCCGGTGAAGTGTTCGACATGGCAAAGCTCCTCAAGTGTGTTGCAAATGTGCGCCGCCCCATCGGCAGGTTCTGGCGGCGCCATCCATTGCGTTGCGGGCGAAGGCGCTTTTCTCAGG
Organism: Pseudomonas sp. IT-347P; assembly: GCF_949768005.1. Taxonomy (NCBI): domain Bacteria; kingdom Pseudomonadati; phylum Pseudomonadota; class Gammaproteobacteria; order Pseudomonadales; family Pseudomonadaceae; genus Pseudomonas; species Pseudomonas sp. IT-347P. Next base: position 224,543 of record NZ_CATKPQ010000059.1, on the reverse strand, counting down.
TGGTTGCACCTGCATGGCGCCTTCGGGTAGCGCTCCGGCAGTTTCCGTTAATCAGCCCGCCACGAGCAGCGCCTCATCCTTTGCTGCCGCACGTTTATACGCCTCGCGGCCGGTAAGTTTCTCGGCGTAGGCGAGAAATGCGGCCCGGGGCGGCAAGGTGTTCATGGCAAGTCCCCAGCCGATGTGCGAGCCGACATACACGTCCGCAGCGGTGAAGCGCTCACCGGCAATGAAAGGGCTGGCCAGCACCGCGCGCTCAAGCTGGTCCACTGTGCGTGCATAGCTTCCATAGCCAAAGAAGAACTCTTGCTCAGGCTCAGGGTTGAAGCCCGCGCGGTGGTTGGTTACGGCCTGCTCCACGGGGCCTGCTGCAAAAAACAGCCAACGGTAATACGCCGCCCGGTCCTCCGGCGCAGGCGCCAGTCCGGCTTTGGGAAAGGCGTCAGCCAGATAGGCACAGATGGCAGCAGTTTCTGTTATGGTCTGCCCGTTGTGCACCAGCGCGGGGACTTTTCCCATCGGGTTCACGTCGCGAAAAAAAAACTGCATGTGGATCATCAGCGCTGGTGTGCACGGGTACTTCCAGTGCAGCGCCGCCCCAGCGGTCAGCTCCACTGGCCGACTGGTAATCCAGAATGACCACGTCATAGGTGCAGCCGATTTCTTCTAGCATCCAGCGCACCATGCGGCCGCGAGAATTGGGATTGGTATAGAACGTTGTTGCCATCGTGAGCACCTCAGCTCGTTTCATTAACGATCATGCTAAGCGCGAGGGTGCATTCCTTCGTGGGCGGTTTGCGTCAGAACACTTGCGAAACGCGCCATAGATTGGCGCTGCATTACGCGTTGCCGCTTACGTGCGGCTCGGAGCCTGAAATGTCCCAACCTGAGATCCGCTCCGAGCGGTGCAAACTACCCAAAGTATTCTGGCAGGCGATAGAGCGACTGGGTCTCAGCCCGGTGGCGGTTCAACAACATGCGCAACTGCCAAGCGACCTTCACCGGAACGACGCCGTTGTCACGATCGATCAGCTGTTCGCTGTTTGGCGGGCCATTGAGGCGTTATCGGCAGACCCGGCTTTCGCCATAAAAATGGTCCGCGACACGCCCAGCGGAAAACACAAACTGGCGTTCCTTGCCGCGTTATATGCCGCCGATTTTCGCGAAGGGGTGGCGAGGTATTCCCGCTTCATGCGCCTATGCAGCCCCGACCAGATCTGTGTCGAGGAGCGTGACGGCGAGGTGTTGTTCACTATTCTTTGGCCGGCTGGCAGCGGCCCACAGCCTCATCTCGCGGTGGAGGCATGTTTTGCTTTTTTGCTGGAGCTCGGTCGGCGCGGCACGGGGACGCACTTGGTGCCTCTGACAGTAAGCCTGCGACGCCCGGAGCAAAACCTGGAAACCCATGCGCATTATTTCGGCTGTCCCATTCGCTATGGCGCAGCTCGTGACCAACTGACAATCAGCGCCAGCGACTTGAGCCTGCCGTTTCTGGAACATAACCCGGAAATGCTCCACGTCCTGACCCCTGGCATGACTGCCGCCTTGCAAGAGATCGGCGCGCCAGCTGGATTCCGTGAGCAGGTAATCGGCTTGCTGAAACGAGCCTTGGCCGACGGACGACCAACCCTGCAACACTTGGCTCAAGAGCTGCTGCAAAGTGAACGGACGCTGCAACGACGGTTGGCAGCAGAGGGCACAACGTTCAGCGAACTGCTCAATGAGGCCCGACGCCACGTGGGCTTTCACTTGCTTGCTGATACAAGCCTTGAACTGAAAGAAGTGGCCTATCTACTCGGGTACGAGGACGCCAATTCTTACTTTCGGGCGTTCCGGCAATGGGAAAAGATTTCACCAGGTGAATGGCGACGCGTTAACGCATAAGGCTCAGGGAAGAAACGATCGGCCCCTCACGGCGGTGCCCATGCACGTCTGCTTCTGGCCCAGAGTGTGTGAAGCGTACCTTGAGGTTCATCCTGTCCAGCTAGCAATCCGGGCCAACCGCCGGAACGCTCTGACGAACATAATAATTGTCGAATTCACCGCTTTCGACGAATTGGAAGCCATGGCGGATGTAAAAGCGATTCGAAGCGCTTTCTTTGAGCGCTCCAACTTTAACAGGGAGCGCAGCCGCATCCGCCACTTTGAAAATCTGAGCAAGAACAACAGAGCCTATACCTGATCCTTGTGCGCTCGGTTTCACATACAAGTGGTCGAGCAAGAGTTCATTGTGATGATGCTTGACCACCACAAAACCAACCCTCTCTCCGGATACCTCGATGTAGTGTGTGTTGCGAGCTTCAAAACCGCTAAGAAACCGCTCACGCGCACGCACCGGATCAAATCGCCCGACACGCTCCAGACTTTCGCGCATGGCCTCGATTCGAATGGCTACAAGATTGTCCACGTCGCTTTGTTGAGCTGGGACCAAAATGACCAAAGAATTTTGATTGGGTACGACGGGCATATTTTGCGCTCTATTTACCATCCTGGAAGGCCAGTATAGAGAGCCTGATGTGTGGGGCAATTTCAACAGCGCCAGTTTTCACTGCTGGCCGTTGTGACGATCGTCCCCACCAGCGCTGGGCTGTAAGGGCCAACTGCGAACACGTCCGGGCGACCAGTCGATAAGATGTAGTCGGTTTATATCCAGATGTCGTTCAAAGCCGTTCTCTCGCCATCTTCATGCCCTGTGTTCAAAATGCCTCGTGGCTCGATCATCATCAGTTTTGCTTCACCTTCTGCAGCCGTCCGATGTTCCACGCCACGGGGCACCACATACAGTTCACCCGGATTCACATAGACGCAGCCTTCCGGCAGGTCGATGCGCAAGGTGCCTTCCAGGACAAGAAATGCTTCGTCGGTCTCAGGATGGGAGTGCCAGATGAATTCGCCTTCTATTCGTACAACCTTGAACTGGTAGTCATTCATCTCTGCAACAACCCTGGGGCTCCAGTGCTGGTCGATGAGCGAAGCTTTACGTGCCAGGTTTACAGGAACTGATGATTGTTGATGACGGAGCTCTGCCATGACGGATCCTCTGTGTTTGGAGTCGCCAGCCTATAGCGCATGGAACAGGGCGCTCTTGTACGATCCTGCAAGTCAGCGCGCGGCCCGCAATCGTTCCAGCCAGCGCATCGGCGGGATTCCGTAGCAGCGGGTGAAGTGACGTGTCATATGACTTTGATCGTGGAAACCCGCGACGAGGGCCGCATCTACCAAGGTGAAACCTTCAAGCACCATTTCGCGAAACCGATCCAGGCGGCGCAGCGTGACAAATCGGTAAGGGCTCGTCCCGTAAAGCGTTCTGAAATCGCGTGACAGGCTCCAGCGCTCGCGCCCACTGGCATGTTCCAGCATCTCCAGGGTGATGCATGAATGCAGATGTTCCAGGATGAATGCTCTGGCGCGCCCGGCGGCCCGGTAATCCAGACGCTTGCGTCCGCGCGGCTTGCCCCCGACGGCACGCAACGCCATCGCCAGGTCATACAGCGCGTCCTGTTCCTCCAGTGTTTCCAGTGGATGATCCACCGCTTGCACGAATGCTTCACTGGCATGGAACAGACGCGGATCGCTCGAAAGTCCCCCGGCGATAAAGGGCAGCGGTTGCCCACCCAGGACGTTCTGGATTAATGCCGGATCAACGTAGGCCATTCGATAACGAAAGCCTGCGTCGGTGCCGGCCATGCCGTCGTGAAGTTCGTCTGGATGAAGCACGAGCGTATTGCCGGGGATACCGTGGCGCAACGAGCCTCCGTAGTGAAAGCTCTGGACGCCGGCCAATGTGCGGCCGATCGAGTAGGTGTCGTGTCGATGGGGATCGTAGCCGTGGCTGCCGAACCACGCTTCGATACGCTCGATGCCTCCTGGTTGAACACTGCGGATGACCCAGTCGGCGCTGCCTGGTTGGCCGTTTTTCTGATCCATGAATGTGTGGCTTCCCGATTCTGCGCGTTGGTGGTGAAGATTTGTCTGGCGGAAATCATCTCCCCACAGCAACCCTTCAACCTCATCAAATTTGCCGGCGACCTTCAGATAAGTCTCAGCCCAGATCAAGCCACAGTGGGCCGCAACTGCTGCGCCAGTTCAATCAGTGCGCGCAATCGCGCCGGCACGAAGCGATGGCCCGAGTAGTAGAGCCTCAACCCGCCAAACGACGGGCACCACGGCATCAACACTGGCACCAGGGCGCCGCTCGCCAGTTCCTCCTGGATGAACCACTCGGAAATGAACCCAATGCCGAGGCCCGACACCACGGCCTGTTTGATGGCCAGCAACTCGTTGGACGCAAAGCACACCGGCAGATCCATCTGCAGTTTTTGGCCATCGCACTCCAATTCCCACTGGTAGAGGCCACCATGGGCCATGCGCATGCCGATGCTCCGGTGGGTGAGCAGATCTCGCGGATGCTCGGGCACGCCGTGGCGTTCGAGGTACTCGGGCGTGGCCACCACAAGCATCCGGATGTCACCTGACAGTGCCACGGCAATCATGTCTTGCGGCACAGATTCTGCCAGGCGAATCCCGGCGTCGAAACCACCGGCGATAATGTCGACCATGCTTGATTCGCTGACGATGTCGATGCGCACTTCGGGATAGCGCTGAGCGTACTGCTTCAATAGCGGATCCAACAGCAGGCAGGCCGCGCCATGCGGTGCATTGATGCGCAATGTGCCGCTGGGTTCATCGGGGCCGACGCTGGCTTCTTCGCCGGCACTTTTGATCTGTGCCAACGCAGGGGCGATGCGGGCCACATAGCGTTGGCCGATGTCGGTGAGGGCAACGCTGCGCGTGGAGCGATTGAACAGGCGCACTTTCAGGCGTGCTTCCAGGCCGGCCACCGCGCTGCTCACGGCGGTAGTGGACATGCCCAACTCCTGGGCTGCGCCGCGAAAACTGCTGCGGCGCGCCACGGCCAGTACCACTTCCAGCTCGGTCATTGCTGTTCTGTGCATGGATTGTCCTGAATATAAGGATGCTTCATCAGCCAAAGGATGGCTTATCGGAATAATGAACCCTTCTTAGACTCCATCACAGAGGCTCGATTCAGGCGAGTCGTTTTTGAGCGAGGAGTCGCCATGCAACGCATTGAACATATCTACATAAACGGCGAGTTCGTCCTTCCACACGGTCAGGAATGGTTCGACCTTCATGATCCGAGTACCGAGGAAGTCATCGGCCAGGTTCGGCTGGGCGATGCACTGGACGCACAGCGCGCGATCGCAGCCGCCAAGGTTGCGTTCCCGGCGTGGGCCCGTACCAGCCGGGAGGAGCGCATTGCGGCACTGCGCCGCATGCACCGGGCCATGGCGGCAAGGGAGGAGGAGTTGCTGGAAGCCATCCTCGTGGAGTACGGCGCGCCTGCGGTTCGCGGTCGCTGGATGGCGACTTATCCGGCCGAGGTGATCGCGCAAGCAATCGATGCACTGGAGGCGTTCGATTTCGAGGAACAGGTCGGCATGGCCAAGGTCATTCTGACGCCCGTGGGTGTGACCGGTCTGATCACGCCCTGGAACAGTAATGCGGGTTTCATCTGCAACAAACTGGCCACCGCGCTGGCGACGGGTTGCACCGCCGTCATCAAGCCTAGCGAGATGAGCGCGTTACAGACGCAGGTCGTGGTCAGTGCGTTGCACGAGGCGGGGCTGCCACCGGGTGTATTCAACATCGTCAACGGGCGAGGCGATGTGGTTGGCGAGGAGATCGCCCGTCATCCCGACGTTGCCAAGATCTCGTTCACGGGTTCGTCCGCTATCGGCCAACATCTGGTCAAAACCGGTGCTGACACGATGAAGCGCGTGACGCTTGAACTCGGCGGCAAGTCGCCCACCGTGGTGCTTGACGATGCGGATTTCCAAGCCGTGATGCCGCTGGTGCTGCAAGCCGGATTTCTCAACAGCGGCCAGGCTTGCATCGCGGGCACTCGCATCCTCGTGCCGCGCCGCCGGCTGGCAGAGTTCGAGCGCATTGCGAAGGAGGGCGTCTCACAGGTCCGATCGGGCGATCCGCGTAACACCGACACCGACATCGGTCCGATGGTGAGCCAGAAACAATGGGAACGGGTGCAGCGCTACATCCGTACCGGCCAGGAAGAAGGCGCGAGGTTGCTGGCGGGTGGCGAAGGTCGCCCGGAAGGCTTGCATGCCGGATGGTTCGTGAAGCCCACGATCTTCACTGATGCCAACAACCGGATGCGCATCGCGCGCGAGGAAATCTTCGGCCCCGTGCTGACAATCATCCCCTACGAGGACGACGCCGATGCGATCAGCATTGCCAACGATACGGACTATGGGCTGAGCGCCCTGGTGCTGGGGAAAAGCGCTGAACGTTGTGTGAATATCGCCCGTCAGATCGACGCGGGACGCGTGCTCATCAACACTCTGGCCCACGAACCACGTGCCCCATTCGGTGGATTCAAGCATTCAGGCCTTGGGCGCGAAATGGGCAGGTGGGGGATGAGCGCGTATCTGGAGCCGAAGACGTTGATCAGCAATGACCCGGTGAAATGACTGGGTCAGGTTCCTGTCTGGGGGCACTGCATCCGTCGTCCGGGCTACCGGGCACATACTCAGGAGACATTTCATGGAGTCATGATCGCAGCCAGTTTCGGATGGTTTTTCGCGTAATACAGCTCTGACTCAGCGTCATCTTCCAGGAAGTGCCATATCTTTTTTGATCGCACGGAATACATGACGATAATCAGAAATACCCCGAGATAAAGCCACATCAAACTGGTCGCGCCGGATCTGGACATGATGGCGCCCGTCATCATGAATGAGACCGAGCTTCCTAGTTGACTGATCACTAACGTGGATGCCATTAGTCGCACGCGTACGCCGGAGGGGATCGACATGACCCTCTTGTCCATTCCGACCATCGTAATGCATGCACTCGCTGCCCCGGCGAAAAACAGGCAAGTACTCAACTCCCAGATTTCGTCGGCTTGCGTCGCTGCACAGAGTGCAAACGTTAATAGGGCCCAACATCCAAGATACTTGTCGCGCTGATTTTCCTTTTTGGTAATCAGCGGGCTTAAAAAGAACAAGCCTGCAACGGCTCCACCCGCGAATACCGCATTGAACAGGCCAACGCTACCTTCAGCTAGACCCCGAGTGTGTATGAGCGCTGGCACCAGCATCGGTACGGTCGCGGTAACGGCCAGACCAAGCAGTAATCCGGAAAACGTCAAAAATTGTTCTGGCGGTAGAACGCATTTGAGTTTAAGCCCCAAGAGCATGTCATTAACAAGATCGGCTGATGATTTTCTGGGTTGCAGGGAAGGGGCTGCACTCACCGGTAACGCCATGGCTAAAACCACAATGAGGAATCCCACTATCGACACGAATAGCAGCGAGATTTCCAGTGAATAAACCGTAATTACGATACCCGCCAACAAAGGTCCAGCAACCCGGCCGACAGTAACAACGATGCGCCGGACGCGAAATGCAGCGTCCGTACGATGTTTATCAACGGTTTCCGCAGGATAGATACCCAAAAGAGGCTGGATCATTCCAAATGCTGATGCAGCGATCACGTCGATCAGTATCAGCGCATCAAGGGAATACCAGCTTGCGGCAAAAAAGTATCGCAATACGCTCGCCATCAAGATCGCAAAACAGCCTACCTTGAGCGCCGTGCTGCGGCGCATTGACTCAACACGCGGCGCCAGACACAACATTGAAATGATCGCCGCGAGTGCGAGTGCTGTTTCGTAGGCTGCCAGCTCCAGCAGGCTTCCTCGCTGCACGATGATCAGCGGTAGCGTGGTATTCCAACAGCCGAGGTAGATCCAAAGTAACAAGTCCAGGCAAAGATACTTTCGAAATGTACTCAATTAGTCGGTTCCTTGCTCCGCACCTTGTGTTTGGGATGTCATTCGCCCGCTTCGAATTATCCGCAATGCCGCTGCGCACATATCAGCTTATACCTGCGCTGACATCCGGTGATGTTCCAGCAGGAAGTCCACAAACAATCGCACCCGCGCCGGCATTGCCGCACCGCCGACGAACACCGCATGAATCGGTTCCTGGTCCCCCGGGTTCCGGGCTTGCAGCAGCGCAATCAGGTCGCCGCGCTGCAGATCTTCGCTCACGCTGAACTCTCCGATACGGGCAATGCCGGCACCCACTCGCGCAAGTTGTGCCAGCGCTTCACCACTGCTGCATTCGATGTTGCCGCTGACCTTCAGGGAAAACGCTTTGCCATCGCGGGTAAATGGCCAGTTGGATTCGGCCCGCCGGAAGTTGAAGCGCAGGCAGTTGTGCTGCAGCAGGTCTTCCGGTTCCTGCGGGATGCCGTGGCGCTGCAGATACTCCGGTGATGCCACCACGACCTGGCCGGTGTCGCCGATCCTGCGGGCGGTCAGCGGGCTGTCGGGCAGATGGCCAAAGCGGATCGCGACGTCGGCTTGCCCGCCAAGAATGTCGACCACTTCGTCGCCCAGGCTGAGGTCGATGACGATGTTCGGGTAGCGGGCGCTGAAGGCTGCGACCAAGGGAACGATGGCCAGACGGCCGTGGCCAAGGGCGGCACTGACGCGCAATCTTCCTCTGGGCACGCCTTGATCGGCGATGGCTTCTTCGACCTCGTCCATGTCGGCGAGGATACGCCGGGCGCCGCGCAGGAACGCTTCGCCCTCGGCGGTGAAGGTGAGCGCTCGTGTGGTGCGCAATAGCAGGCGAGTGCCAAGCCGTTGCTCGGTGCGGGCGATGATCCGACTGACTGCCGAGGGTGTCAGGCCCAGAGCACGCGCGGCCGCCGACAGGCTGCCTTCCTGCGCCACGGTGGTGAACACGCTCATTTCACCTGACCTGCCGTTGAAATCCACTTGTGCCTCCTACGCAAAGGTGATTGCCAAAAATGCCATCTACCGCCGGAAAAGACGGGATCGTAGCATTGGCGGCATAGATAAGGAGCTTTCCATGCGTATCAATCCACCACTTGTTGCACTCGCCATCGGTGCCTTCGGCATCGGCGTTACAGAATTCGCCCCCATGGGCATGTTGCCGGGTATCGCTGCGGATCTGGGCGTGTCCATTCCCGCAGCCGGTTTGCTGGTCAGCGCTTATGCGCTGGGCGTATTGCTCGGCGCACCGCTGATGACCCTGACCACCGGCAAGATTCCCCGACGCTATCTGCTGATCGGGCTGATGGCGATCTTCACCCTGGGTAATCTGATGTCGGCCCTGGCCACCGATTACTACAGTCTCATGGTCGCCAGAGTCGTGACCTCGCTGAACCACGGTGCCTTCTTTGGCGTTGGCTCCGTCGTCGCCGCCACCCTAGTCGCCCCGGAAAAACGTGCCGGGGCGGTTGCGGCGATGTTCATGGGCCTGACCTTGGCGACCATCGGCGGCGTGCCGCTGGCTGCCTGGTTTGGCGAACTCTTCGGCTGGCGCACGGCTTTCTGGGGGATTACCGGCCTTGGCGTGATGACCATGGCCGCGCTGTGGTTCGCCTTGCCCAATGTGCGGGCGCCGCAAAGCGTCGGTGTCATGGCGGAAATCCGCGTCTTGGGGCGCGGCCCGGTGCTGGCCGCGCTGGCCCTGACCGTTGTCGGCTCGAGTGCCATGTTCACCGTTTTCACCTACATCGCGCCGATCCTCAGCAGCGAGACCCATGCATCCACCGCCTTCATCACCGCCATGCTGATGCTTTACGGTGTCGGGTTGACGCTGGGCAACATGTGGGGCGGCAAAGCCGCTGACCGCTCGATCGATCGCACCCTGATCGTCTCGCTGAGCGTACTGATTGTGATCCTGTTGGCGTTCACCGTACTGATGCGCTGGCCGCTGCCGGCCGCCGTGGCCATTCTGATTTGGGGTATCGCCAGCTTCGCCCTGGTGCCGCCGCTACAGATGCGTGTGATGGAAGCGGCCAAGGACGCGCCCAATCTGGCCTCGGCGGTGAACATCGGCGCCTTCAACTTCGGCAACGCGATTGGCGCGGCGCTGGGCGGCGCGGTGATCAGCAGCGGGCTGGGTTATCCGGCGATCTCCCTGGCCGGCGCAGCAATGGCCGGCCTGGGACTGCTGATGGTGTTGGCGTTTGCTTGGCGCACCAGAACAATTGAAGCCGCCGTGGTGTGACGATTTGCTCGGGTGGCAGGCGAGGGCGAAGCGGTGTCAGTGATCGCCTGCCTGACGACGCAACAAGTCATCGACGGCCCGGATGGCCAGGGCATATCCGTCGGCGCCCATGCCGCAAATCACCGCGTTGGCCACGCCCGACATGATCGAGTGACGGTGCAGTTCGTCCCTGGCATGGATGTTCGACAGGTGCAGTTCAATCAGCGGTGTGGCGAGCAGCTTCAGCGCATCCAGTACCGGAATCGAGTGGAACGACAGGCCGGCCGGGTTGATGATGACGGCCGCGCCTTGCTCGAACGCCTCTTGAATCCAGTCGACCATCACACCTTCGTGGTTGGTTTGGCGAAAATCGCAGATCAGCTCAAGTTCCTCGGCCAGTCTTTCACTGCGCTGGCGGATCTGCTCGAGGGTGGTGTGGCCGTAAATGTGCGGCTCGCGGCGACCGAGCAGGTTGAGGTTTGGGCCGTTGAGGATGAATACGGTGCGGTTCATGGTGGTCCTGCTGCGTTATTTGGAAAGAAGGGCGGTAGCGCGAGTGTCGAGGGCCTCGTCGCTGGCGACGGCGTTCAGGTCGATGCCGCGGGTTTCCGGGCCGATGACAATCATGGCCAGGGAGACCAGGTTGATCACCGCGCACAAGGTCACCAGCGGCCACGGCGAGTTGTTTGACTGGCTCATCAGCCATACGGCGATCATCGGCATCGGCCCGCCAATCACCAGGTTGGCGCCGGTGTAGGCCAGTGCCGAACCCGAATAGCGGACCTGGGTCGGGAACGCCTCGGCAAAAGCCACAGGTTGAATCCCGCTCTGGAACTGGGTGAAGCCCAGGAACAGCCCCATGATTGCCATGATGGCCGCAACGTTCAGTGTGTTGAGGATCGGGAAATACACGAACAGGATCAGCAAGGTCATGCATGAACCCAGTGCCAAGGCCTTTTTCCGGCCCCAGCGATCGGACAGATAACCGCCGGCCAGCGCACCGAAAATTGCGCAGACGTTAGCCACCATCAGCGACATGAAGCCTGTCGACTGACTGAAGCCCAAGTGCTTGGTCAGATAGCTGAGTGAGAAAATCACGATCAGATAGAACAGCGCAGCGGGCGAGCAGAAAAACAGCATCAGGCGCAGGATGGTTTTGTAGTGGCTGCCGACAGCGGATTTGAGTGGGCTTTTTTCCTGTTTGACCGGGGTCTTTTTCAAGGCCACGAACGCCGGGGTCTCATCGACCTTCAGGCGGATGAAGATGGCCACCACCACCAGCACGAAGCTCATCAGGAAAGGAATTCGCCAGCCAAAGCTTTCAAACTGCTCGCTTGAAAGTGTCGCCGCCAGGCCCATCAACACGCCGTTGGCCAATATCTGGCTGAGCGGTGAGCACAAGCCGAGCATGCCGGAATAGCGCCCGCGGCGATCGGGGGAGGCGTGTTCCAGCGCCATCAGTTGCGCACCGGTGGACTCGCCGCCCAGCGCGAAGCCTTGAACGATCCGCAGCAGCACCAGCAGGATCGGCGCCCAGATACCCACTTGAGCGTAGGTGGGCAACAAGCCCATCAGCACCGAGGCGAGGCCCATCATGGTCACGGTGGCCAGCATCAGATTGCGCCGGCCGAGTTTGTCACCCAGGTAGCCACAGGTGATAGCGCCCAATGGCCGCGCGGCCAGGCCGACGCCGAAGGTTGCCAGGGAGGCGAGCAGGCCAGCGGTCGGCTCCATGGCCGGGAAAAACAATTTGGGCAAAATGGTCGCGGACATCGCGCCATACAGCGTGAAGTCGAACCACTCCAGGGCCGTGCCAATGGTCGCAGCGGTCACCGCTTTGCGAGGCATGCGCGAATCATGAGTCTCGTGACTGATTGTGCTCATAAGGGTGCTCGTCATTATTTTTATAGTGTCGGGATGCCCGGACGGTCTGCGCAGTAACCACGCAATGGGCAGGGATCGTCGAGGTGGCTAGACGTTAGCGCATCCTGCTTGCAGAATAATTATCGAAATCACGATAAATAGATAAGCCAGCCTTATGGGTAGCAAGTATGGAACTGCGTCATCTGAAAGCCTTTGTCGTTGCCGCTGACTTGCAGCACTTCAGTCGGGCGGCTGAGCAGTTGGGCGTTGCGCAACCGGCACTGAGCCAGTTGATGCGAACCCTGGAGTCCGAGCTGGGGTTGACCTTGTTCCGGCGGGAAAACCGCGGTGTCGCATTGACCGCTGCCGGCGAGGCATTTCTGCCCCATGCGCGGCAGTCCATCGAATCCAGTGAACTGGCGATTGCCGCTGCTCGGCGGGCGCGCCGTGGTGAAGTGGGCGAGATCAACATCGGCTATCACTCGGCGCTGTTCGAGGCCAATTTGCCGCAGTTGCTGCGGCATTACTTCAGCACCTTCCCGGAAGTCAAAGTGTCGCTGGTGGACGCCGGTATCCGCGCGCAGTTCGACATGTTGCTCGAGCACAAGCTTGACCTGGCCTTCGCCCGGGTCTTCAAGGATCACCTGCCGGACCGTCTGCGCACTCATCACTTCAGCCAGTCTAGGCTGGTCCTGCTGATCCCGGACAACCATGACATGGCGCACAGTTTTACCGGCGAACTGGCGACGCTGCGCCATGAGAAATTCGTATTTCTGCAGGACAGCGCCGGCATCGGCCTGACCTCACATACGCTCCAGGCGTGCCGGCAGAACCAGTTGCACCCCGAGAACATCATGCACGTGCCATCGCTGATGAGCATTCCGGGGCTGGTGGCGGCCGGCATCGGCCTGAGCATCGTCCCGGAAACCATGACGCGCTTGACCATGCCCGGCATACGCATCGTGCCGCTGGCTCAAGCGGAAATGGTCAGTGAGCTTTCGCTGATTTCGCGGATTGATGAAAGGTCCAGCGCGGTGCTGCACTTCATTGAAGAGGCACAGGGTTGGGGATGAAATGCGCTGTTCATAGAGCATCACACATTGTCAGTCGCCGACAGGCTGAGTAAGCTGCGCCCATGAATCAGCCAACCGTATCGACCTCCTCGCCGAGCACTCGCGGCCCCGCCGAACACGACATTCGTGACCAGATTGTCGCCGCGGCCAACGAGCACTTCAGCCAATATGGCTACGGTAAAACCACGGTCTCCGACCTGGCCAAGGCCATCGGTTTTTCCAAGGCGTACATCTATAAATTCTTTGACTCCAAGCAGGCGATTGGCGAGGCCATTTGCGCCAACTGCCTGGGGCAAATCGTTGCCGCGGTCGAACAAGCGATAAACGCAGAACCGGTTTCAGCCACCGAGCGTTTGCGCAGGTTGGTCAAAACCGTGATCGCCACGGGGGTTGACCTGTTTTTCAATGATCGCAAGCTCTACGACATTGCGGCGTTTTCCGCTTCGGAGCGCTGGAACAGTGCTCAGGTGTACGAAGCACAGATCAAGGGCTTTATCCTCGACATCGTGCGTCAGGGGCGAGAAGCGGGGGAGTTCGAGCGCAAGACCCCGCTGGACGAAACCGTCGAGGCGATCAATCTGGCGCTGCGACCTTTCGTCAATCCGCTGCTGTTGCAACACAATCTGGATCTGATCGAACAAGCGCCAACGCTGACCACCAATCTCATCCTGCGCAGCCTTATGCCTTGACCTGTCGCTGAGTAGAATTTTCAGTCGATTCGGGCCAAGGCGACACCCCCTCATTAGTTTTCCCGCCCCCGGCACGTGCATGCCGGGAGCGCTTTGAGTTTTCTGTAATGTGACCATTGACTGTATTAGTCACATGGATAATATGGGTTCGCTGTAGTGCTCGATGTTCTATTCCAGTGATCTCCATAGAGTCCAATAATGAAAAAAACAATGCTCAAGAGCCCCGTGGGCTTGGCCTTCGTGCTTGCGTCTTCCAATGTGTTTGCCGGTGGCTTTGCACTCAACGAACAAAGCATCAGCGGGATGGGCTCCGGTTTTGCCGGGCGCTCTTCTTCAGCCGAAGACGCCAGTACGATCTACGGCAACCCGGCGGGCATGGCGCGGCTTAAACAAGAGCAGGTCAGCGTGGGCGCGGCGACGCTGTTCGCCAAGTCTGATATCAGCCGGACGCGCAGTACGTTCGGCGGCAAGGAAGACGGCGACATGGTGCCGACGACCACCGTGCCGATGGGGTATTACGTCAAACCCATTGATGAACACTGGGCATTCGGCGTCGGATTTTATGTACCGTTCGGGCTGATCACCGACTATGGCAGTGGTTTTGCCGGGCGCTATTACGCCAACAAGAGCGAAGTCACCACGCTGACTTTCCAGCCGACCATCAGCTATGCGTTTAACGAAAAAGTCTCGATCGGCTTCGGCCCGACCATCAACCGTATTGGTGGAGAGATTTCGGGCATGGTGCCCAATCCTCTCAGCCCGGGGCGTAATGACGGCAAGCTGAAAAGCACCGGCGATGACACCGCGCTGGGTTTCAACGCCGGTGTGCTGGTGCAGGCGACAGATCAGACCCGCCTGGGGCTGACCTATCACTCCAAAGTCAGTTACCACCTGGACGCGAAAACCAAGGTCACCGATGGCATCTTCAGCGTGCTGGGCGTCAGCGGCCGCAGCTATGACGCATCGCTGGACGTCGACACGCCCGAGTCGGTGGACTTTTCGGTCACGCACCAATTCAATAACGACTGGACGCTTTATCTGGGCAGTACCTGGACGCGCTGGAGCCGCTTCAAGGAGCTGACGATCGAGAACAGTGGCTTGCCGCCGTTGCTGAGTGGCCAGTTGGGGACGATCAGCGAAGAGCAGAACTGGCACGACACCTGGGCTCACGCGATCGGTGCGGCCTATCAACTGAATAACCAATGGGTGCTTCGTGCCGGTTTTTCGGTTGATCAGTCACCGGCCAACAACACTAATCGGGGGCCGCGCATTCCGACGGGCGACCGCAAGGTGCTCAGCTTCGGTGCCGGCTGGACGCCGGTGGAAAATGTCACGATCGACCTGGCTTATTCCTACCTTTGGGAGGAGAGCGTGGAGGTCAACGACACCTCGGCATCGAGAGGTGCCTACAGTGCCAGATACAAGAACAGTGCGAGCGGGCTTGGGACTTCTGTGAGCTACCGTTTTTAGTCGGGGCTGTCAGTCGATCCGTAGTCCGATGTTGCTGATGGCCAGGATACAGTTATTTCTCAGGTAGTGACTATTGACGATGTTGGTCACAAGACTGAGAATATGATGATCATCCTATTCCTCAGTAAGGGAATCTATGCGCCGGCTCCGACCTTTCCCCATTGCCGCATGCTTGTTGCCTCTTGCCCTGACTGCCTGTGGCGAATCTTCAAGCGTTGCAGATCCCCGTACCCAGGCGCCGCTGGTCAGATCCGCTGCGGTTCAAGCGTCACCCGATGTCGCTCGTTCTTTCACCGGAGTGGTCGCGGCGCGCGTTCAGGGCGACTTGGGTTTTCGCGTGTCGGGCAAGGTGCTCGAACGTCTGGTTGATACGGGGGAGGTCGTCAAGCGAGGGCAGCCGCTGATGCGTCTCGACCCGATCGACCTCGGACTGCAAGCGCGGGCGCAGCAGGCGGCGGTCATCGCAGCTCGCGCCAGCGCCAAACAGACAGCCGACGATGAGGCTCGCTATCGCAAACTGGTCGGCGTTGGCGCCATTTCGGCATCAGCCTACGATCAGTTCAGAGCCGCCGCAGAGACTGCAAAAGCGCAGCTCAACGCCGCGCAAGCGCAAGCCGACGTGGCCCGCAATGCTTCGGGTTATGCGCTGCTGGTCGCTGATGCGGACGGCGTGGTGGTGGAAACCCTCGCTGAACCGGGACAAGTAGTCAGCCCGGGACAACCGGTGGTTCGATTGGCGCGCGCAGGTCAGCGTGAAGCCATCGTGCATCTGCCCGAAACGCTACGCCCGGCAGTCGGCTCCACCGCGCAAGCCAGCCTTTACGGAGTGAACTCAGCTCCTGTCACGGTAAGTCTCAGGCTGCTTTCGGACTCCGCAGACCGCACGACGCGCACATTCGAAGCGCGGTATGTGCTCGAGGGACCGTTGGCCAATGCGCCGATCGGTGCGACCGTCTCCCTCAGCATTGCCGAGGGCGCCACCCGGACACAGGCGTTACAAGTCCCCATTGCCGCGATTTACGACCCGGGCAAAGGTCCGGGTGTGTGGGTGATCGCTGGAACACCGGCAACAGTGACCTGGCGAGCGGTGCAGGTGCTGGGGTTGAGCGATGATTCGGCCCGCATCGCCGGCGACCTCGCTGCCGGTGAGCAGATTGTAGCGTTGGGCGCCCACCTACTGCGCGATGGCGAAGAGGTGCGATTGCCGCAGCAGAACGAAGCCAGCGTTGCCGGGAGTCGCCCATGAGCCAGGGGCGCTTCAACCTTTCGGCCATCGCCGTGCGCGAGCGGGCGATCACGGTGTTCCTGATCTTTCTGATCGCTGTTGCGGGGACGTTGTCGTTCTTTAAGTTGGGACGTGCGGAAGATCCACCGTTTACGGTCAAGCAGTTGACCGTGATTACCGCGTGGCCCGGTGCGACGGCGCAAGAGATGCAGGATCAGGTCGCCGAACCCCTTGAAAAGCGCCTGCAAGAACTTAAGTGGTACGACCGCTCGGAAACCTATACCCGTCCGGGACTGGCGTTCACGATGGTGTCGCTGCTCGATAGCACGCCACCCTCGCAAGTGCAGGAAGAGTTCTATCAAGCACGCAAGAAACTCGACGACGAAGCCATCAGGCTGCCGGCCGGTGTAATCGGGCCGATGGTCAACGATGAGTTTTCCGACGTGACCTTCGCGCTGTTCGCCTTGAAAGCCAAAGGCGAGCCACAGCGCTTGCTGGTGCGTGATGCCGAAGCCATGCGCCAGCGTTTGCTGCACGTGCCGGGGGTGAAGAAGGTCAACATCATCGGTGAGCAAGCCGAGCGCATCTACGTTTCGTTTTCCCATGACCGCTTGGCGACCCTCGGCCTGTCACCGCAGGAGATCTTCGCCGCGCTGAACAGTCAGAACGTGCTGACGCCCGCCGGCTCCATCGAAACCAATGGGCCACAGGTGTTTCTGCGTCTGGACGGTGCTTTCGACAAGGTACAGAAAATTCGCGACACACCGGTCTCCGTGCAGGGCCGCACGCTCAAGCTCTCTGATGTGGCAACGGTTGAACGCGGTTACGAGGACCCGGCCACCTTTGTCGTGCGCAATAACGGTGAAGACGCGCTGCTGCTGGGCGTGGTCATGCGCGAGGGCTGGAACGGTCTGGATCTGGGCACGGCGCTGGATGCCGAGACCGCGCGGATTAATGCGGAAATACCACTGGGCATGACCCTCGCCAAAGTCACCGACCAGGCGGTCAATATCGACTCCGCTGTCGGCGAGTTCATGGTCAAGTTTTTTGTCGCGCTGCTGGTGGTCATGCTCGTGTGCTTTCTCAGCATGGGCTGGCGGGTCGGGGTGGTGGTCGCCGCGGCTGTGCCGTTGACCCTGGCGATCGTGTTCGTGGTGATGGCCGCCACCGGCAAGAACTTTGATCGCATTACCCTCGGGTCATTGATTCTCGCGCTCGGGCTGTTGGTGGATGACGCGATCATCGCCATTGAAATGATGGTGGTGAAAATGGAGGAGGGCTACGACCGCATCAAAGCGTCCGCGTATGCCTGGAGCCATACGGCGGCGCCGATGCTGTCCGGTACGCTGGTGACGGCGATCGGCTTTTTGCCGAACGGTTTTGCCCAGTCGACTGCCGGCGAGTACACCAGCAACATGTTCTGGATTGTCGGCATCGCGCTGATCGCGTCCTGGGTCGTCGCGGTGGCGTTCACCCCGTATCTGGGCGTGAAGTTGTTGCCGGACATCAAGCAGGTCGAAGGTGGCCACGCGGCTATTTACAACACGCCGAATTACAACCGCTTTCGCCGTTTGCTGACCGCAGTGATCGCTCGCAAATGGTTGGTGGCTGGCACGGTGGTCGCGCTGTTTTTCGTCGCCGTTCCCGGCATGGGGCTGGTGAAGAAGCAGTTCTTTCCGACCTCCGACCGCCCCGAGGTGATGATCGAGGTACAGATGCCTTACGGGACTTCGATCGAGCAGACCAGCGCCTCGGCCGCCAAGGTCGAAGCCTGGTTGCACAAGCAGGAGGAGGCCAAAATCGTCACGGCCTATATCGGCCAGGGTGCGCCACGTTTCTTCCTGGCGATGGCGCCGGAATTACCCGACCCTTCGTTTGCCAAAATCGTCGTGCTGACAGACAGTCAGGAGGCGCGTGAGACCCTCAAGTTGCGCTTGCGCGAAGCGGTTGCAGCAGGCCTTGCGCCGGAGGCTCGCGTACGGGCCACGCAAATTGTGTTTGGTCCCTATTCGCCGTTTCCCGTTGCCTACCGGGTGATGGGACCTGATCCCGCGAAGCTGCGCGATATCGCCGAGCAGGTCCGCGTCGTATTGCAAGACAGCCCGATGATGAGAACGGTGAACACTGACTGGGGGCCGCTGACCCCGACATTGCATTTCAGTCTCGATCAGGACCGTCTGCAAGCCGTGGGGCTGACCTCCAATGCGGTTGCCCAGCAACTGCAGTTCCTGCTGAGCGGAGTGCCGATCACAGCGGTTCGCGAGGATATTCGCTCTGTGCAGGTCGTCGGGCGTGCCGCTGGCAATATCAGGCTCGACCCGGCGCAGATCAAAGGTTTCACCTTGGTCGGCGCGGCGGGACAGCGCATCCCTTTGTCGCAGGTCGGCGAGGTCGATGTACGCATGGGAGATCCGATTCTGCGCCGCCGTGACCGCACGCCGACCATCACCGTGCGTGGCGACATTGCCGAAGGCTTGCAGCCACCAGATGTTTCGAGCGTGATCCTCAAGCAGTTGCAGCCGATCATCGAAAAACTGCCATCTGGTTACCGGATTGAGCAGGCGGGCGCCATTGAGGAGTCCGGCAAGGCGGGCAAGGCGATCTTGCCCTTGCTGCCGATCATGATCGCCATGACGTTGCTGATCATCATGGTGCAGGTGCGTTCGATCGCGGCGATGATTATGGTCTTCCTCACCTCGCCGTTAGGCTTGATTGGTGTGGTGCCAACGCTGCTTATCTTCAATCAGCCGTTTGGCATCAATGCGCTGGTCGGGCTGATTGCGCTGTCGGGGATCCTCATGCGCAATACGTTGATTCTGATCGGGCAGATCCACCACAACACGCAGGAAGGGCTGGACCCGTTTCACGCCGTGGTCGAAGCCACGGTGCAACGTGCGCGGCCGGTCCTGCTGACGGCGCTGGCGGCCATCCTGGCGTTTATTCCACTGACACACTCGGTGTTCTGGGGCACGCTGGCTTACACCCTGATTGGCGGCACGTTCGTCGGTACCATCATGACGCTGGTGTTCCTGCCGGCGATGTACTCCATCTGGTTCAAGATCCGTCCTGAACACAAGGCTCAGACTGAGACAGTCAGACTGGCGTAGTTACAAAGCCTGAAATCGAGGCCCGCTCTGGCGGGCCTCTTTGTCCCCCACGTCAAAGCGTGGTGATCTGCCCGTTGCGATCCAGTTCATACACCTTGTTGCCCTGCAACTTCTCCTTCAGCCACCGTTCCGCCTTTCCCAGCGGCCGTTGTCGCGCCCACAGCAAATCCACACCAATCTGCCAGTCCGTATGCGGATACGCCGATAGCTGCAGTTCCACCAGTTCACCCTTGGCCAGTTCACGCTGAACAAGCTGGCGGGGCAGGGTGGCCCAGCCGAGCCCGGCACGGACCATTTCCAGTAACGCCAGATAGCTTTCCGCTTGCCACAACTGGGTCGAGCGCAGGTATTCGCTGCTCGGCAGTTTGCTCGCGTGGGCACTGAAGGCCAGGCGCCGATGCACATGCAGGTCATCGAACGTGACGTTATCGAGCTGCGCCAGTGGATGGTCGGGATGGCAGACGTGCAGCATGATCAGTTTGCCCAGTTGCTGGAACGCCAGTTCCTTGGGATAGCCGGGTTGTGAAAACGCCACGCCGAGTACCGCTTCACCGCTGCTGACCAGTTCGCTGACGTCGCCATAGACCGGATGACGGATGATCAGGTCGACAAAGGGGAACGCGGCTTCGAAGGCTTTGAGCACCGGCATGATCGGCCCGTACGGCGTTTCAATGGCGAGCGTCAGGCTGGTTTCGACGTTGTCCGAAAGGCAGTCAGCGTGGGCTTCGAAGGTCATGCAGCGTTCGAGCACGGATTCGGCCTGCACCAGCAATTTGTGGCCGCTGGCGGTGAGGGCCGGGCTGCGGTTGCTGCGGTCGAACAGCTCGACGCCAAGGTCGGTTTCCAGATTGGCAATCGCCGCGCTGATGGTCGATTGAGTCTTGCCTAGTTTGCGCCCGGCGGCGGAGAACGATCCGCTTTTGACCACTTGGACGAACATCAACAGTTGATCGAGTGAGAAGCGCAAGCGGTGAACTCCTGGGTCGAGGATGGAGGTTTAAAGCAGATAACCAATCCAAACCAATGCCAGATTCGTGCCATCGAAAAAAGCGATGGTTGCTAATTTGGTTCATCGCAATAAACGTTCAACTATGGCCCCGCGTTAAACGATCTCCGGGGCGGATCTGACTTTCAAGCGCCCCTGAGCATGCCCGCGATCTCAACAGATGCCGCACCTTCAGGAGCGTGTGAAATGACCACACAACGCATTCATCCGGTGGACGAAGTTTTGCCACTGCGACAGTTGTTCACGTTTGGCTTGCAGCATGTGCTGGTGATGTACGCGGGAGCGGTGGCTGTGCCACTGATTCTTGGCAGTGCGATGGGGCTGACCTCGGCGCAGGTGGTGTTGCTGATCAACGCCAACCTGTTGACCTCTGGCGTAGCGACGTTGATTCAAACCCTAGGCTTCTGGAAATTCGGCGCGCGGCTGCCGCTGATTCAGGGCTGCTCGTTTATTGCCTTGGCGCCGATGATCATGATCGGCAAGGAATTCGGCCTTAGTCAGATATTCGGTGCAGTGATCGCCGCTGGCTTTATCACCATTGCCCTGGCACCGGTGTTCAGCCGCTTGCTGCGGTTTTTTCCGCCGGTGGTGATTGGCAGTCTGATCACCATTATCGGCATCTCGCTGATGCCGGCAGCTGCGATCTGGCTGGGCGGCGGCAATCCCGACTCGGCGGATTTTGGTAATCCCGCGAACCTGTTGCTCGGTTTGGCGACGGTCAGCGTGACTCTAGTGATATACGCCAAATGCAAGGGCTTTCTCGGCAACCTCAGCGTGCTGATTGGTCTGTTCGTCGGCAGCCTGATCGCAGCAGCTTGCGGTATGACTCACTTCAATCGTGTCAGCGAAGCCGCGTGGTTTGAGCTGAGTGCGCCGATGGCATTCGGCGCACCGGAATTCTCACCGGTGCCGATTCTGATCATGACCCTGGCGATGCTGGTGATCATGGCCGAGACCACCGGCAATTGCCTGGCGATCGGCAAACTGACCGGCAAACCGACCACGCAACAGACCCTCGGCAACGCGTTCCGCGCCGATGGTTTGTCGACCATGCTCGGTGGTTTGTTCAACAGCTTTCCCTACAACGCCTTCACTCAGAACACCGGTTTGATCGCGCTTTCCAACGTGAAAAGCCGCTTCGTCGTGGCCGCGGCCGGGGCAATCATGGTGCTGATGGGCTTGTTCCCGAAACTCGGTGCTTTGATCGCCGCGGTACCGACTCCGGTGCTCGGTGGCTGCGCGATCGTGATGTTCGGCATGACCACGGTGGCGGGGATTCAGGAACTGTCGCGAGTGCAATTCGAAGGCACGCGCAACGGCATCATTGTCGCCGTGTCGGTGAGTGTCGGCGTGCTGCCGATGTCGTTTCCGGCATTGTTCGAACACGTCAGCCCGACCCTGAAACTGGTGCTCGACAGCGGGATTTTCCTCGGCGCGATCACGGCCATCGTCCTCAACATCCTGCTCAACAACGACAAAAAATCGACCGAAACCATCGGCGCTGAACTGGCCGACTGACTGTTTGTTTACCACTGCCCAGGAGTTACCCATGAATCAATTCACTCAGCTCATCCCGGCCGGCGTCAGCGAGCTTGATCTGACCTTGCTGCGCCAGACCATCGCCTTGTCCGAGGCATCGAAGCAACGCGGTCGCCATCCATTCGCGGCATTGGTGGCCGACCGCAACGGCAAGGTGATTGTCGAAGCGGGGAACAACTCGATGCCGCCGGAAGGCGATCCTACCCAACATGCCGAACTGGTTGCAGCGGCTGCAGCGGCCAAGCTGCTGACACCGCAAGAGCTGGAATTGTGCACGCTGTACACCAGCGCCGAACCTTGCTGCATGTGCGCCGGCGCGGTGTATTGGACGGGGATCGGGCGGGTGGTTTATGCCTTGTCGGAGCATGCGTTGCTGGGGTTGACGGGTGACCATCCGGAGAACCCGACGTTCTCGCTGCCGTGCCGCGAGGTGTTCGCCAAGGGGCAGCGCAAGGTCAGTGTGTTGGGGCCGATGCTGGAAGGCGAGGCGGCTGAACCGCACAAAGGCTTCTGGTCTTGAGGAGAGATTAATTTCTCACCGGCAAAAGGTGCCCGTCACAGGCACCTTTTCAGTTTCACTGAAAGATGAGCGGCACTAAACGAGGTCGTGGGGCTGCATGGTCAAAATGATCTTCCCGACGTTTGCGGAAGATTCCATTCTGCGATGCGCATCGGCAGCCCGCGCTAGCGCAAACGTGCTATCGACCACCGGCTCAAGGCTTCCGGCACCCTCGAAGCGATCAAGCCAGTGCTCGCGGAAGCGTTTGATCATGGCGTGCTTCTCCGGTTGCGTGCGCGACTTCATCACCGTGCCGATGATTTGCAGGTGGCGGTAAAGAATGTCCTCCAGCGCTACCGTCACGTTGCCGCCACCGCCGAGAATCCCCACCTGAACCAGACGGCCACCCTTGGCAAGGGACGCGATGTTGCGGGCGAAGTAGGGCTCACCGATAAAATCGATGATCACATCGACGCCGCGACCCTGGGTTTTGTCGGCGATCACCTCAGCGAAATCCTCGGTCTTGTAGTCGATCGCCACGTCTGCGCCCAAATGCTCGACACGCGCCAACTTGCTGCCTTCGGTGGTCGCATACACCGTAGCGCCGGTGGCGTAAGCCAACTGCACCGCAGCAGACCCGACGCCGCCAGCGGCCGCATGAATCAACACCGAATCGCCGGACTTGAGGCGCGCCAAGTGCATCATCGCTTCATGGGCGGTGACGAAGACCTCGGGAATGGCTGCCGCGTGTACATAGTCCAGCTGCGCAGGGATGTGCATGGCCATGCGGTAATCGATACGCGCCAGCTCGGCGTAGGCACCGCCGCCGACCACGCCCATGACGCGATCTCCCACCTCGAACCCGGCCACTGCGTTACCTTTGCCGATCACTTCGCCGGCGATTTCCAGGCCGATGATCAGCGAGTCGCCGAAATCCGGATGGCCGTAGCCACCGGTCCGGTGCGTCAGATCGGCACGGTTCACCCCGGCGGCATAGACACGCACCAGCAGGTCGTCAGGCCGCACTTCAGGATTGGCGACTTCGACGAGTTCAAGGACGTCTGGCGCACCGAATTCTCTGATGTTGATGGCTTTCATTCAGTTGTTCTCCGTTTCTCTGAACGTGGCGTTGGCGATAGCAGACGCAGTGATGGCGCCAGGGAAGCCCACATAGAAAGCCAGGTGCATGATCGCTGCCGCCAGTTCGTCTTGGGTCACTCCGTTGCCAGCCGCGCGGCGTAAGTGGGCAGGCAACTCTTCCGAGTGACCAGCGGCAATCAATGCCGCCACGGTGATCAGGCTACGGTCGCGCGGGGACAGCGCGGGATCGCTCCAGATTTGCGGATAAAGCGTCGAGTCCACGAATTGCGCCAGCTTTGGCGTGAACGCACGCGCGGCTTCGCGAGGACTGCTGAAATTGAGCTTGGACATGGGCGAGTTCCTTAAACCTGGCTGATGAATTTGTGGGTCAGATAGTGCTCGATGCCTTCAATACCGCCTTCGGAGCCGTGACCGCTTTCTTTCATGCCACCGAATGGGAGTTCGGTAGCGACGATGCGGTATTGGTTGATGCCGATCATCCCGGCCTCCAATCCGTCGGCGACATCAATGGCCGTGCGCGCACTGGAGGTGAACGCGTAGGCCGAAAGTCCGTAGGGCAGACGGTTGGCTTCTTGCAGTCCATCGGCCAGTTCATCGAACGGCATCAGCACGGCGATGGGGCCGAAGGGTTCTTCGTGCATGACGCGGGCGTTCATCGGCACATCCGCCAGAACGGTGGGCTGGAAGAAGTAGCCCTCGCCGGACAAAGCTTCGCCACCGGCCAATACCCGAGCGCCTTTTTCAACGGCATCGGCGACCAGTTCTTCCATTTTTGCCAATTGCCTTGGGTTGGCCAAAGGTCCGACTTGAGTATCCGGATGCAGACCGTCACCGATTCTCAGGGATTGGGTCGCCGCGACAAAGTGATCGACAAAAGCTTGATAGGCGCCACGCTGGATCAGAAACCGAGTGGATGAAATGCACACCTGCCCGGTGCCGCGAAAGCGATTGGCGACACCTTCGACGGCGGCTTTTTCAATGTCGGCATCTTCGAACACCAGCACCGGTCCGTGCCCACCCAGTTCAAGGGTGATGGGCTTCACGCCTTCGGCAGCGCGTGCAGACAGCAGGCGACCGATAGGCACTGAGCCGGTGAAGGTCACTTTGCGAATGGTCGGCGAGGCGATCAGATGGCTGGACACTTGATCCGGTACGCCGAAGACCACTTGCAGCACACCCTTGGGCAATCCTGCATCGTCGAGTGCACGCGCCAGGGCCAGTGCTGTGGAGGGACTTTCCTCACCCGGTTTGAGGATGACGCTGCAACCGGCGGCCAGTGCTGCCGAGAGCTTGCGTGCCGGGGTGATGGCCGGGAAATTCCACGGTGTAAATGCGGCCACCGGGCCGATGGCCTGGCGTTTGACCAGTTGCAACACGCCTGGCCGGTTGGCCGGGACCACCCGGCCATCGATACGCCGGGCGCTTTCGGCGAACCATTCGAAGTACTCCGCCGCACGGGTCACTTCATCCAGGCTTTCATTCAGCGGCTTGCCTTCCTCCAGGGTCATCTGCGCGGCGATCTGCGGTGCACGTTCGAGGATCAGGTCGGCGGCACGCTTGAGGATTTTTGCGCGTTGGTCAGGCACGGTCTGGCGCCATTGCTCGAAGCCCAGGCGAGTCACTTCAAGGGCGTGATCAAGGTCGCTCGCGGTGGCGAGAGGGACGCGGCCGATTTCCCGGCCGGTGGCCGGGTTGACGACGGCGGCGGTATCGCGCCCTTCGGCACTGATCCATTCACCACCGATGAAAAGATAAAGCGGGTCGTAGGAAGTCTTCATGATGTGCCCTTCAGTTGGTTGTCACAGATTCGTAAGAAACCCGGCGCCTGTTCAGGCGGCCTGTGCAACCAAGTCTATGGAAGGTGCGTCCCTTGATTTAGACGAGCCAGAGGGAATCATTGTTGTCGCCAGAGGTAATATCGAGCCGCAGGCCGAACGTGTAGCATCCGGGAAAAATGCGTGTTATCACGGGTAAGCGTCAGATCTACAGGAAGGTCGCGATGGATAAGCTTTCGAACATGTCGGTGTACATAAAGGTTGTCGAGATGGGCAGTTTCACGGCCGTGGCCAATCATCTGGACTCCACTGTAGGTAACGTATCGCGTGCTGTATCTGCGCTGGAAAACGTGCTCGATACACGCCTGCTGCAACGCTCGACCCGACGCCTGTCGGTCACCGATGCGGGGCGACGCTTCTATGAGCGCTGCACGAAGATCCTCGCTGATCTGGAGAGTGCCGAAGCCGAAGCCAGCAATGCCGCGCTGGAGCCTCGGGGAACACTGCGGGTGCATTGCGTTCCCGGACTGGCCCGGCATCTGGTCACCGGGGCTGTGCTGGAGTACCGCCAGCAATTCCCGGAGGTGACCGTGGATTTATTGCTCTCGCAACGCATGCCGAACCTGTTGGAAGACCAACTGGATGTTTCGATTCTGATTGCCCGCGCGCTCCCCGATTCGGCGTATGTCAGCCAAAAGATCGGTGTCAGCCATTGTGTGCTGGTGGCGTCGCCAGACTATCTGGCGCGGCATGCGGCCCCGGAAACGCCTGAAGACCTGCGTGATCATCAGTGTCTGCTGTTGGGCACCGTGGACTATGTGCGGGACGAGTGGCAGCTCAAGAGCAAGGCCGGGGACGCGACGTTTGTCCCGACAGGGCCAAGTTTCAGCGTTAACGATATGGATGCGATGGCGCTGGCCATCCGAGAGGGCGCGGGGATTGGCTTGCTGGCCGGGTTTACGGCCATCGATGATTTGCGCTCCGGCAAGCTCGTGCGGGTTTTGCCTGACTACCATACCTATGAGCGCAACGTGTATGCCGTCTATACCTCTCGGCAGTTTGTCGATGCAAAAATCACCCGGTTTATTGAAACGCTGAAAGATCGGGTTGGCAGTCGACTGGCAGCCACGGCCCAAGCACTGATCGATTGAAACGCTGTGGGGCAAAAAGGTATTTGCGCCTCGATGAGACCACTCTCCGAGGCGCAATGATGGGCGAACAGCTGACTTAGCCCTGGCTGCAACGGCCCATGACGTTATAGGCCAGTACGTGTTGTTTGCCCTGCGAATCCTGGTAGGTCATGTGCGTCGGTACCACTGCGCAAACATCCGGCACCGGGTCTTCAGAGATGACCTTGGCGACATCCAGATGGGTGCCGTAGCGATATTGCTCGACCTGTTGAGTCTTTGCAGAACCGTCCTGTGCCGCTACCACTGAACTGAAGCCCAACAGTGCGACGATGATCATTGCCGTTTTCATGATGAGATTTCCTAAAGTAAGTTTGGTCTTGCTGGCAGGACGAACTTTAGGCTCGAGGGTTTTGCGGAAACAGGCGCGGATCAGGGAAAGACTTTTATCAATTCCGAACACAATCGTGCAGTGTCTGACGTTACGGGCGCTCTACAAGGTCCGGCGTGGCGGTGACAGTAACCGGGCTAGAGTGCCGCGCACCTTCGGATGCGCGGCAAGCAGTGTTTCGACGCTCACGAAACTGTCGCGAGACGAACCTGGCTTTTACAACGCAAACGTAGTCCCCCGGGTATTCACAAACAGTGAATAGATCGAGTGACTGCTAGCCATGAACAGCCGATTGCCTTCGCGTCCCCCGAAGCACAAATTCGGGCAGCGCTCTGGCAGGGAAATGTGCCCGATCGCCTTGCCCTGCGGATTGAACACGCGCACGCCGTCGAGTTTTTCCAGGTCGGCCTTGGGATCACCATTGCCGCCCCAGCCGCACCACAGATTGCCGGCTTCGTCGCATTTGATGCCGTCGATCGCGGCATATTCCAGCCCTTCGATGTGCTTGCGGCGCTCGCCCAGTGTGCCGTCGTCCTTCACCGCAATCGCCCAGATCAGGCGATTGGGCTTGGCGCGACCTTCAACGACGTACAGGGTTTTCTCATCGGGAGAAAAGCACAGACCGTTGGGGCCGTTGAGGTCGTCGATGACCCGCGTGACTTTTTTGCTCTCGCCGTCGATGCGGTACGCCGCGTGGGGCTGGCTCGGGGTGATCTTGTGGCCTTCGTAGTTGTTGCCGGTCTGGAAGGGCGGGTCGGTGAACCAGATCGAGCCGTCACTTTTGCAGACGATGTCGTTGGGCGAGTTGAAGGGCTTGCCGTCGAAGCTGTCGGCCAGCACGGTGATCGTGCCATTGGCTTCGGTGCGCGTGATGCGCCGACCTTCGCTGGTGGTGGTGGAGCCTTCGCAGACAATCAGACGCCCTTGGCGATCCCGGCACATGCCGTTGGAAAAGTTGGAGTGTTCGCGGTACACGCTGAAGGTGTCGGTGATTTCGTCCCAGCGCATGATGCGATTATTGGGGATGTCGCTGACCAACAAATAGCGGCCATCACCAACCCACACCGGTCCTTCGGCCCAGCGCATACCGGTGGCAAGTTTTTCAACACTGGCGTTGAAAACACGTAGGTCGAGGAAGCTGTCGTCGAGGATATGAATCAGCGGATCCGGGTAGCGCTGACTCAAGGGTTCGGCGGCTTCGGCGAGTCGGGGCAGTGTGGCACTGCCGACGGTGGCGAGCGTAGCGGAAACGGCGAGGGATTTTTTCAGGAAGCTGCGGCGGGTATTGCCTTGCGCTCGGTCAGGGCTTTCAGGTCGAGCGGACAGGGATGAGTCCATGTAGCGATCTCCGTGGTTTTATTTATTTTCGGGGAGACGTAGTAATACCTTGTGATAGGACATCGTACAAGTTGTTCGTTGTCCGCGAGTTGTAGGGCGCTTGTCCATAAGCGCCCTGTTTGATTAGCGGTCAAGCCAGCCTTTGATCTGCGCGCAGACAGCTTGTGTAGATATGCCATAACGATCGTGCAATGTCGGCAATGCCCCCGCGTCCAGAAACGCATCGGGCAAGGCGATCTGCCGGAACGTTGGGGTGACCCCGTTACGCAGCAGCACCCCGGCAACGGCCTCGCCAAGACCACCAATGATCGAACTGTTTTCTGCGGTAACCACCAGTCGACCGGATTTGCGAGCCTCGGCAAGAATGGCTTGCTCATCCAACGGTTTTATCGTCGGTACGTGCAGCACGGCGACATCGACGCCATCGGCTTGCAGTTCCTTGGCTGCCTCCAGTGCACGCATGGTCATCAGGCCGGTGGAGATGATCAGCACATCGTTACCGGTGCGCAGGGTTTTGGCTTTGCCGATCTCGAACTGATAGCCGTATTCGTCAAGAACCAGCGGTACATTTCCGCGCAGCAAACGCATGTATACAGGCCCTTGATGCGCGGCGATGGCGGGTACAGCCTGCTCGATTTCCAGGGCATCGCAGGGGTCGACAATCATCAGGTTGGGCATGGCACGGAAGATAGCCAGATCATCGGTGGCCTGATGGCTGGGGCCGTAACCGGTGGTGAGGCCGGGCAGGCCGCAGACGATTTTGACGTTGAGGTTTTCCTCTGCGATGGCCATGCAGATGAAGTCATAGGCGCGCCGCGAAGCAAACACCGCATAGGTCGTGGCAAAGGGTACGAAACCTTCACGGGCCATGCCTGCGGCTGCACTCATCAGCAGTTGTTCGGCCATGCCCATTTGATAGAACCGGTCCGGGTGGGCCTTGGCAAAGATGTGCAGGTCGGTGTATTTGGACAGGTCGGCGGACAGGCCGACGATGTCCTGGCGCTGATCGGCCAGCGCCGCCAGCGCATGACCGAAGGGTGCGGCTTTGGTGGCTTGGCCCTCCGAAGCAATGGACGCGATCATCGCCGACGTGGTCAGGCGTTTCTTGCTCGGCTCGGCAGTCGGCATGGGTGTTTTGACGGCGTTGTTCATTGGTTTTTTCCTTCTTCAAGATTACGCAGCGCCAGGTCCCATTCGTGCTCTTCCACACGGATGAAGTGGGTTTTTTCGCGGGTTTCCAGGAAGGGCACGCCTTTGCCCATTTTGGTGTCGCAGATGATCACTCGTGGTTGGCTGCCAGAATGATTGCGCGCGGCATCGAATGCGCTGACCAGCGCCTCCAGATCATTGCCGTCGACGCGCTGGGTGAACCAGCCAAATGCCTGCCAGCGATCGACGATGGGTTCGAACGAAAGGATTTCACTGGAGTGACCGTCAGCTTGCTGGTTGTTGACGTCGACGATGGCGATCAGGTTGTCGAGCTTCCAGTGCGAAGCCGACATGATCGCTTCCCACGTCGAGCCTTCGTTCAACTCGCCATCGGACAGCAGGTTGTAGACGAAGGAGGGCGAACCTTTGCGCTTGAGTCCCAGGCAGGCGCCGACCGCGATGCCCAACCCCTGGCCCAGCGAGCCGCCGGTGATTTCCATGCCCGGGGTGTAGGCGGCCATGCCCGACATCGGCAAGCGGCTGTCGTCCGAGCCGTAGGTTTCCAGCTCATCGAGCGGGATGATTTCGGCTTCGATCAGCGCTGCGTACAGCGCAATGGCGTAGTGACCGATGGAGAGGTAGAAGCGATCGCGCTGCTCCCATTCTGGGTCTGCGGGGCGATGGTTCATCGCATGAAAGTAAGACACCGCCAGCAGATCGGCAGCGCCGAGGGCCTGGCCGACGTAGCCCTGACCCTGGACCTGGCCCATGCGCAGCGCATGGCGGCGAATGTTGTGCGCGCGCTCCGTCAGGCTCAGGGATGCAGCGTGTGAAAGATTAGTCGTCATGATGAAACTCCGTTAACTCAACGATTGACCAGGGCGGCGGGAATGCGCAGGACCAGACAGGCACCGAGGAACAGCACGCCCGTGATCAGGTACATGCCGATGGCGCTGGAGCCGGTCAGGGTGGTGATCCAGCCGATCAGATAAGGCGAGCAGAACCCGGCGAGATTGGCGAAGCTGTTGACCGCTGCGATGCCGGCGGCGGCAGAGACCCCGCCGAGCAGCGTGGTGGGCAGCATCCAGAACAGTGACGTCGCCGACAAAATGCCGGAAGCGGCCAGGCACAGACTGAGGATCGACAGCGTCGAATTGCCGCCCATCAGCGCCGCCAGGCTCAAACCGATCGCCCCGGCAATCATCGGTACGATGAGGTGCCAGCGGCGCTCGCGATGTTTGTCACCGCTGCGGCCCACCAACAACATCGCGACGATGGCGCACAGGTAGGGCAGGCTGGTCATGAAGCCGATGTGCAACGGGTCGGAAACCCCTGCATTGCGCACCAGCGTGGGCAGCCAGAAGGTGATTGCGTACTGGCCCATCACCACGCAAAAGTAGATGGTCGCCAGCAGCCACAAGCGGCGATCGCGAATGAATTCGCCAACCGACGCGTGAGTGACCTTTTGCTGATCGTCTTCGGCCAGCTCGCGGCTGATCAAGGCTTTTTCTTCGTCATTCAGCCAAGTGGCCTGATGCACGCCGTCTTTCAGATAGCTCAGCACCAGCAGCCCGACGACCACGGTTGGCACCGCCTCCAGAACGAACATCCACTGCCAGCCGGCCCAGCCGTGCACGCCGGCAAAGTGGTTCATGATCCAGCCGGAGAGCGGGCCACCGACCATGCCTGACAGCGGAATGGCGATGAACCACAACACGGTCATGCGTGCCCGACGGTAGGACGGAAACCAGTAGGTGAGGTAGAGCAACAGGCCCGGTGCCAGGCCGGCCTCGGCAATCCCCAGCAAAAAGCGCAGCGCATAGAATTGCCACGCGGTTTCGACGAAGGCGAACAGCGCCGAGACGATGCCCCAGGTGATCATGATCCGCGCGATCCATACACGCGCACCGACCTTGTGCAGAATGATGTTGCTGGGCACTTCGCAGAGGAAATAACCGATGAAGAACACGCCAGCACCAAGTCCGTAGACCGTTTCGCTGAGGGCCAGATCGTTCATCATTTGCAGCTTGGCGAAGCCGACGTTGACCCGATCCAGATAGGCGCACAAATAGCACAGCATCAAGAAAGGCATCAGGCGCCAGGCCGTTTTGCGATAGGCAGAGGAGCGCACGGTCGAAACCGCTTCGAGCGACAGGGTAGTCATGATGGTCTGATCTCTTGTTTTTATTGACCGCCAGGCCATCAGGCCCGGCTGCGTCATCGATCCAGAACCGCACGGGCCGCACAGGCCCGCCCAGAAGTACTCAGTGAATCAGCATGCCGCCGTTCACATCCAAAGTGATGCCAGTCAGATAAGAGGACAAGTCGCTGGCGAGAAACAGCGCAGCGTTGGCGACGTCCTGCGCCTCTCCCAGGCGACCCAGCGGAATGCCGTCGATGATGGCGTGACGGCGCTCATCCTGCATCAGGCCGCCGGTAATGTCGGTGTGGATCAGGCCCGGCGCGATGGAGTTGACGCGAATGTTGTCGGGGCCCAGCTCCCGCGCCATGGCTTTGCCCAGCCCCAGCACTCCGGCCTTGGCCGCGCTGTAATGCGGGCCGCCGAAAATGCCGCCACCGCGTTGGGCAGACACGGACGACATGCAGACGATGCTGCCGCAGGCCTGTTGACGCATGTGCGGAATCACCGCTTGGGACATGAGCAGGGTGCCACGCAGGCTGACGTCCAGCACCTTGTCGTAGTCCGAAGGACGAATGTCGAGGGTTTTGAGTGGCTGGGTGATGCCGGCGTTGTTGACGAGGATATCAATACGACCCAAGTGCTCGATGATGGTGGCAACGGCTTGCTGAACCTGCGCCTCGTCCGCGACGTTAGCCGCCAGTCCCAGGTGACCTTCGCCCAGCGACGCAGCGGCGTCACGCGCTGCGGATGCATCCAGATCAAGGATCACGACACGAGCGCCTTGTTGTGCGAACGTTGTCGCTGTAGCGCGGCCGATGCCACGGGCAGATGCGGCACCGGTAATGATTGCGACTTTGCCTTGGAGAAGCATGGAGGAATACCTCGAATTGTTTTTATTGGCCCGGTTCGCAATGAACCGATGACTCAGCTTGTCCTCCAGACCGGCCCTGAGCAATAACGCAAACTTCACTGGGTGCTGAAAAAAATTCAGCGCTCGCCAGCGCTGTCTGCCAATGCTTGAATAGCCATAATCCCGGCCCAAGCCCCTTGCAGCGGAAAAACAATCATCATGAGTTCATCTGGCGATGCACCTGCGACCCTGCCACCCCTGAAAGCCATTCAGGCCTTTGAACAAACGGCACGCTTCGGCAACGTTGCCCGCGCGGCCGAAGTGCTGGACTTGACCCCGTCAGCGGTCAGTCATCAATTGGCCAAACTGGAAGCGATGATCGGGCGTCAGTTATTTCTCAGAACAGCCAGAGGCGTGACGTTGACGCCAGTGGGCGAGCAATACCTGACCGAAGTGTCCGGCATTCTGCACAGCCTCGCGGTGGCGACAGAACGCGCCGCCAGCGATGTCAGCCTCGATTGCCTGCGCTTGCATTCGTCACCCAGCTTCGGGCTGCTGTGGCTGATGCCGCGGCTGGAACAGTTTCGCCAGAGTCATCCTGATATCCAGCTCAACCTTTCCTGTTCTTACGAATCCCTGCATTTCAGTCGCGACAAGATCGATGTCGACATCCGTCACGGCATGCCGAACTGGCCAAGTTTCGAAGTCCGTACGGTGCGCAATGAAAAGATCGCGGTGCTCGCGTCGCCGAAACTGCTGCAGCAACGCCCGATCCGCACAGTCGCGGATCTGCTCGACTGCAATCTGATCCTGTCGGAAGCGACGCTGATCAAGTGGCCGCAGCTGTTTGCTCAACATGGCCTGTCGCGTCCGGAAAAACCCTATTCACTCAGCTTTGACCGCTCGTACATGACGTTGGAGGCGGCCAGCCACGGTCTTGGGTTTGCGCTGGAAAGCACGCTGCTTGCGCAGGATTATCTGGCGCGTGGTGCTTTAGTCGAGGTAGCGCCGGGGCTGAGTGCCCCGATCACCGCACACCACCTGGTGTTCCCGAGAGCGCACGCCGGTTTTCCGCGGGTCAGGCGATTTCTGGAGTGGATGCAGAATGAGCTGGGGCACGACTTCAACTACTGACAGTTATGTCATGAAGCCTGTGCCCGAATGTCGGGTATCTACTGATGTATCTCGGTCACGGACATGGTGAACACCAATCTGGATCTGCCCGCGTTGGAATAGGAGTGAGGTACATCGGTTTTCGCCACTGCCGAACTCCCGGCCGGAATGATCAGCTCGGTTTCCCCAACCGTGCATTTCAACGTGCCTTTCTCCACATGGAACAGTTCAAGCGTGCCTTGAGGGTGCCCCGCTGAAGCGAACGATTCACCGGGATGCATTTCCCAGCGCCACAACTCGATCATGTTCGGGCCGGACGTTCCTGCCAGGAGGCGCGCGGTCCCGCCAAGGTCGCCGGTCCAGAGCGTGGGGATATCCTGGCTTTCGATGATATGAGCAGAGGGGGCTTCGCTCACATTGACGATGTCGGCAACCGACAGGCCCAGCGCGGCGGCGATTTTGCAAAGAATGCCGATACTGGGATTCGCCGTGCATTTTTCTATTTCGACGACCATTCCCTTGCTCACTCCTGAGCGGCGAGAAAGCTCGTCCAAGGTGATTTTCTGTGCCTTGCGGGCTTGTTTGAGCGTGCGCGCGACGGCCAGGCTGACGGCTTGAGCATCAGCCCCCGGGGTAGTCGACAAGCTGGCATTCATGGTCATTGATCAGGTTCAGAAAAAAATGTGGCGGAATTCTCGGTCTTTACCGGACGTGGCGTCAATCGGCTCACCCGCACGACGGTCATTATATTGACTGTATTGGTCATCACTGGCTAGCATGAAACGATATTTGAATCCTGGAGGTTTTTGATGCTGTCCGTACTGCCGTTGATCGATCAAGCCGTTGCAGAACTGGCGCCGGAGTTCCGGGCCCTGAGCATTGTGGTGGAGGCTGCACCACTCACTCATCCTGAAGTTGCCCGGGCTGCTCTGGATCATGCGTGCAAGGCCGTGCAGGCGGGTGGGCCAAGCTGGGGCGAAGCTCACCTTGCCGCCTGGGCCGACGCCTTCAGAAAGTTCGGGGCCAAGCCGCAGCGCACGCCTTGTTCAGCCGAAGCGTTGCGTAAAAGGGTTTTACGTGACGGGACCTTGCCGAGCCTCGATCCCATCGTCGATCTCTACAACGCCATCAGTATCGAGTACGCCATTCCGGTGGGCGGGGAAAACATAGACGCCTATTCAGGCGCTCCGCAGCTTGTCGTCGCCGGTGGCAGCGAGCCGTTTGACACGATGAAAGAGGGCGTTCCTGCTGTCGAGTATCCGGATGCCGGCGAGGTGGTCTGGCGTGATGACAAAGGCGTGACCTGCCGCCGCTGGAATTGGCGGCAAGGTGTCAGAACGCGCCTTGGGGCCGATGCGCAGAACATGTGGTTCATTCTGGAGAGTTTGCCCGCGATGCCACTTGAAGCCCTGACTGAAGCGGGGGACAAGCTGATCGCAGGTTTGCAGCAAATGATGCCCGGCGTGCAGATTGAAAGCTCGCTGATTGGCCCTGGGGCCAACTAGCCGACAGACCAATGAAAAGAGCCTCGATGAAAGAAGGGCGCTCGCCGTGATGCCCTTCTCGAGTTCAAACGTTCGGAATCTGCTGCGGGCACCATTGGGTATCAGTCAACCATCACCTCATTTAGTGCCTGTTCAAGCAGGCTGACCGTGCGCTCGATATTCTGCAGCTTCTCGAGTCCGAACAGCCCGAGGCGGAAGGTCTGGAAGTCGGCCGGTTCGTCGCATTGCAGCGGCACGCCGGCAGCGATCTGCAGGCCATGATGGGCAAATTTCTTGCCGCTCTTGATGTCGGCATCATCGGTGTAGCTGACCACAACACCCGGGGCCTGAAAGCCCGAAGCGGCGACGCTTTTGAAGCCTTTGCCGGTCAACAGGGCGCGCACCCGATCACCCAGCGCCTGCTGTTCATCGCGGACCTTGTCGAACCCGTAGGCTTGCGTCTCTTTCATCACCTCGTTGAACCGCGCGAGGGAATCGCTGGGCATGGTCGCGTGATAGGCATGTCCGCCCTGTTCGTAGGCCTGCATGATCTGCAGCCACTTTTTCAGGTCGCAGGCGAAGCTGCTGCTTTGCGTCTGTTCGATGCGCGCAAGGGCTGCAGCGCTGAACATCACCAGGGCGCAGCAAGGGGAAGCGCTCCAGCCTTTCTGCGGTGCGCTGATCAGCAGGTCGACGGCGCACTTGTGCATATCCACCCAAATCGTGCCGGAGGCGATGCAGTCCAGCACGAACAAGCCACCCACCGCATGCACAGCGTCGCCAACCGCGCGCAGATACTCGTCGGGCAGGAGGATCCCGGATGACGTTTCCACGTGGGGGGCGAAGACCACCTGCGGCTTGTGCGCCGCGATGGCTGCCAGCACTTCGTCCAGCGGCGGCGGAGCGTAGGCTGCCTGGCGACCTGACTCGACCGGCCGGGCCTTGAGCACTGTAGTGGCCGCCGGGATGTTGCCCATCTCCAGGATCTGGCTCCAGCGATAACTGAACCAGCCATTGCGAATCACGAGGCACTGCTGGCCGGTGGCGAACTGCCGCGCCACCGCTTCCATGCCGAAGGTGCCGCTGCCCGGAACCACCGCCACCGCCTCGGCGTTGTAGACCTGTTTCAGGGTGCTGGAAATATTCTTCATCACCCCTTGGAAGGACTGCGACATGTGATTGAGCGAGCGGTCGGTGTAGACCACCGAGTACTCGATCAGCCCCTCGGGATCGACACTGGGATAGAGCTTTGACATGGGTGACTCCTTCGGCAGAGAAGAAACATCATTGGCAAGCAAGTGTAGGCAAAGGGCAGGGATGAGCTGATCGAATTGTGCAATGAATCAACGAGCTTCACATTGCGTCGCAGGCTCGCCGCTCAACGCATCTACCATCGGCGGATGCTCCTGCACCGCCTGACGCAAATCTTCGGTCACGCGCAGTTCCGCACCTGTCGGCGAGAACGTGGCTGCCGCTGCGAACGGCGCGGGATTGGCCGGAACCGGGCGTTTGCCGCGGCGCCACAGGAAGAAGGTGACCATGCACAGATTGACCAGCGCAAACACCCAGAACAGACCATTGGCACCGAACGAGTTCATGACCGGCGAGATCATCATCGGACTCAGCGCCGACCCCAGCGAGTTGATCAGCAGCAAGCCCTGAATCATCGGCACCAAAGCTTCGGCCGGGGCGCGGTCGGCGGCGTGGCTGACCGCGACCGGGTACAGCGCGAACACACCGCCGCCGAGCAGAAACAACATCACCGCGAGCAGGGTCGAGGACAACGGCAGCGCGACAATCACCAGCGACAACAGCGTGCATGCCACCGTCAAAATCGTCAGCACCTGCAAACGATCCTTGCGATCCGACCAGCGTCCGACCGGGTATTGCAGGAGCATCGCACCGAGAATCGTCCAGGCCATCATGCTGCCGACTTCACCGACATTCAGACCGCTGCGTTGCAGGTACAGCGGCAACAGGGTGTAAATAGCCGCGATGGTGATGCCCGAGCCGAAGCAGCCGACCAGTCCGGTAGGTGTCACGCCCAACAGTTGCCGTGGCTTGAGCGGTTCGACCTGATCAAGCAGGGGCGACACGCGCGGCAGGATCACGATCGGCAACACCGACAGCGAGGCGAGCATGCCAGCGACCATGAACGGTGCGCTGTCGCTCAACCCGGTGATTTTCCCCAGCGTTGCCTGGCCCAGCACACCGGCACCGTACAAGACGATCATGTACAGCGCGAGCAAGCGCCCGCGAATCTTCGCGTCGCCCGCCAGCAGCAACCAGCTTTCGATCACCAGAAACACGCCGACCGTGGCCCAGCCGTTGATCAGGCGCAGGGCGAACCAGCCCCACGTGTCATAGAACAAGCCCTGCAACAGGATGGTCACGGCGATCAGCGAGGCAAAGCTGCCATAGGCACGGATATGGCCGATGCGCAGAATCAAACGGTCATTGAACACTGCACCTAGCGTCAGGCCGATGAAGTAGGCCGATGAAACGATACCGATCATCGTGGTTGACGCACCGGCAGCGTCCAGTCGAAGGGTGGTCAGCGACGACATGAAACCGTTGCCCAGCGCAACAATGAACAGCCCGAGCAGGGGCGCCAGCGCCATGGCCAGCAAACGCGGAGACATAAGAACCTCTGGAGATCGAACAGCACAACGTGCGCCTCTGCGCAGGTGATTGCCAAGCCGAAAAAGTGTGTGGTGCGAGTGCCTGCCGGACGGGCGGGGCGCTTGAGTCGGTCACTCGTGAGCGAGGTGTGGCTAGCCCTTCAAGCCGGGCCAACTCTGGCGACGGCAAGAGCGCGCGGATTCTAAGGCTTGTGCGGAATTTTCCAATGGTTGTTTGCTGCGACAGTTGGACGCAGGTCAATCAAGGTCGAGACATAACCACAGCTCATCGTTTGCACGGCAAAAATGTTCCTTTATGGATCCTCATGCGCTGGTTAGCCTGTGCGGTCGGATGGCCATGTGTGCCAGGAGTCATGATGCAGATCAGAAGTGAGCGGGCCGCCACGGCGTGTGGGTTGGTGGCGATTGTTTTATGGAGTACCGCTGCCGGATTGATCAGGGGCGTCAGCGAACATTTCGGGCCGTTGGGTGGCGCTGCGCTGATCTATTCGCTGGGCGCCGTGCTGTTGCTGGTGTTTCTCGGCCGCCCGCGCATTCGTTCGACATCGAAGCTCTATCTGCTGCTCGGCAGCGCATTGTTCGTCGCTTATGAGGTGTGCCTGTCGTTGGCGCTGGGATTTGCCAGTGATCGTCAACAAGCCATCGAACTGGGCGTAGTCAATTATCTCTGGCCATGCCTGACCGTGGTGCTGGCGATTGTCATGAATGGGCAAAAGACCCGGTGGTTGATCATTCCAGGCTCCGCGCTGGCGATTTTCGGCATTCTGTGGGTGGTCAGTGGCGAGGGGTTGTCGCTGCCGGAGATTGTGCGCAATGTTCAGTCCAATCCGCTGAGCTACAGCCTTGCATTGACCTGTGCGGTCACCTTTGCCCTGTATTGCAATGTCACACGGCGCTACGCCGGCGGGCAAAATCTGGTGGTGCTGTTTTTCGCGCTGGCGTCTGCCGTGCTGTGGTTGAAGTGGTACGTCAGCAATGAGCAGATCCCGGTATTCACTTGGGTAAATTCCCTGGAACTGCTGGCGGCGGGCATCGCCATGGCCGGTGGTTACGCACTCTGGAACATCGGCATTCTGCGGGGAAATCTGACCTTGCTGGCGACAGCGTCCTACTCCGCGCCCGTGCTGTCGTCAGCGTTCGCGGCGGTGTGGCTGGGCGTCAGTTTGCAGATGCAGTTCTGGCAGGGTGCCGTGCTGGTGACGGCGGGCTCGCTATTGTGTTGGCATGCAACCCGACAACGCGACGTTGCCCTGGCAACGCCGATCAAGGTCAGCGTGGGCGAAAACCCTCACTGAAAGAGGCCTACCGGGTGCTAGATTACCGTTGTGATGCAAGTCTCCCGCAATCATGCGGGTTTATGCAGAACAGCATGGAAGCCACGCCGGTAGCCCGTTCAGCCCGGAACCGTTCCTTGGCAGTACCGGGCTTATCACTGCTGTTTAAACCCTTCGCTAATCAATAATCGGGACTGAAAACAAGAATGCGCCGCTTAATAGCTCATGGATGTGTTGTTGTCAGTGTTGCAATGCTGTGTTCAGGATGTACCTCCTATGCGACCGTGCCGACGATCAACGAACACGGCGGAACCGGAACACAGGAAAACATTTCCAGCTTCAGTTACGAAATAGACTCTCCCTTCAAAGGCAGTCGCCTTGGCAAGGACGCCTACGCACTGACAAAAAGCCTGATTCCACAGGCACAAGATCATGGCGCCCAGCACGCAGCTTCCGGCCTCCCTGCACTGGAGATAAAAATCTCGGAATTTTCAATGGGCGGCGCTTGCGTACAAGATTACTTGACCGGTTTGAGTTTCGGTTTGATTCCGAGCTGGTGTACAAGGAGCAATCTGTACAAGTTTGATTTCATTCTGAATAAAGATAACGGCTTTTGCCGGCAGAAAACCTATTCAGTAAGCGCCACAACGTATTCACACCTCGTGATGGTTCCATTTGCGCTGTTTGAACCCGCCAATCGACCACTGACGATTTATCAGACTGCGCTGAAAGATTTCCTTCAAGAAGATCAATGTTCCTGATTGTGCGACCCGCGCATCAGGCCTTCAGAAATCTCGCGGCGTAGCTGACGAACAGCAGCAGAAATACCAAACCACCCAAAGCGATCACCAGCGTACTGAGGTGGGCAACCATGCCGATGAACGCCGGCCCCATGAGAATGCCGGCGTAGCCCATGGAAATGATCGCCGGAATCGCGGTGCGTTGCGGCATGCGCTGTTGCCGACCCGCGGCGGTGAACAGCACCGGAACAATGTTCGAACAGCCGATGCCGACCAGGGCATAGCCCAGCAATGACGCCTGCCAACTGTCAAACACAAGCGAAACCAGCATGCCGGCCGCCGCGCAGATCCCGCCCAGCGCGACCACGCGAATGCCACCCAGCCGGCTGACGACGGCATCGCCGGTCAGGCGTCCGAGCGTCATCGCTGCCGCGAAGCTCGCATAGCCCAGGCCTGCGTAGCTGGGTTCCATGGCGCGTTGCGAAGCGAGAAAAACCGCGCTCCAGTCGAGCATGGCGCCTTCGGTCAAAAAAACAATGAAACACAGGCAGCCCAACAGCAGCACGATTCCTCGTGGAATCGCCAACAGCGGGCCGTCTCTCTCGGTGCCATAGGCCAGCAGACTCGGCGCAGCCTTGTACAGCGCGGCGAGGATGATCGCCACCAGGCAAAGCACGGATAGCAGTGGATCCAGCCCCAGGCTGAGCATCGCCGTCATTGCCCCCGCGCCGGCAATGCCGCCGACACTGTAGAGCCCGTGGAAACCGGATTGCAGGGTTTCACCGCTGTTCTTTTCAACAATGATGGACTGGATATTGATCGCGCAATCGAGCATGCCCATGCTGGCGCCAAACCCCAACACCGCAAGCGCCAGTCCCGGCAGCCAGGTCAGATGGCTGAGCATCGGCAGCACGGCACACAACGCGACAGTCGAACAGATGATCACCGGACGGCAGCCAAAACGCGCGGTCAGGTAACCGGCAAACGGCATGGCGACGATCGAGCCGATACCAAATCCCAGCAACAACAAACCCAGTCCGCCATCGTCCAGCCCGGTGCGCGCTTTCACCAACGGCACGAGTGGCGCCCAGGCCGACATCACGATGCCGGTGATCAAAAACACGATGCGCGTCGACACACGCTCGCCGTAGTTTGCAAAAGCCGCCAGGGATGATGTCGAGGTGTTCATTGAGGCGGACATCCTTATCGGTGTTTCCCGGTTTTTTTTGGCTACGAACCGGAATAACAGCTTTTAGAGACGAAAAACTCCCTTTCAGCATCCGTCGGGACGCTGAAGGGAGGAGGGTGCAACTCGTAAGAGAGCGCCGATCAGCCAACAGACTTCAACGGAATCGGGCCTTTGAGCCTATCCATCATGGTCGCGCAGTACCAGTCATCGAACTGGCAAACACCGGTCTCGGCGGTTTCCGAATACGGGCCGGGTTCGTACGACGGCGAGGTCACGCCGCGCTGGGTGCCCTCGACCAGCGTGCGGTCCTGATCGTTGGTAGCAATCCAGACTTTGGTCAGGCGCTCGATGTCGTAATCAACGCCTTCCACTGCGCTGTCAGGTACCAGCCATTTGGTCGTAACCAAGGTTTCGGTGGCGCTGATCGGCAGCACGCGAAAGCTCAACGCGTGGTCACCGAGGAAATGGTTCCAGGTGGAGGGGTAGTGGAAGTACAGCAGCGCGCCGATGTCTGCTTCAGACGTTTTGTCGAGGCGCCCGGCAACGGCCGGTTTACCGTCCATGGTGTAACTGACGGCACCGGATGACAGCGGAATACGGGTCATGCGGAACTGGCCGTTGATATCCATCACCAAACGGCTTGGCAACCCGGCGCTCTCGCACTTGGACCAGTAGGCCGACAGTTCGGGATCGTCTTCGCCACTGATGCCGCCCACCGACAGGTTATCGACGAACGAGTGCAGCAGTTCCGGATGAGAGCCGTCGCAGTGGTAGCACTCACGATTGTTCTCGAAGACCAGTTTCCAGTTGCCTTTCTCGACGATGTTCGACTCGAACGCCACTTTGCAGTTTTCAAGATAGTGCGGCGCTACGAAAGGGCTGACGGCTTTGCGGAATCCTTCGAAGTCGGGCGCCTTGGCGGCCACACAGACATAAATGTAGGTATCGACGATCTCGCAGTGAACGCTTTTCAGACTGTATTGGGACTTGTCGAAATCCTGGCCCATGTTGCCGGCGAACAACAGGTTGCCATCCAGCTCATACGTCCACTTGTGATAAGGGCAAACCATCTTCGCCACTTTGCCGTGATCGGCCTCGCAGATTTTTGCGCCACGGTGCCGGCAGGCGTTATGGAATGCCCGAACCTCGCCGTCTTTGCCGCGGACCACAGCGACGGGATAGTCACCGATCTGCAGAGTGAAATACTGCCCCGGTTTGGTAATTTCAAAGGTGTGGCCGGCGAAGATCCACTCCTTGTGCCAGATCTGCTCAAGATCCTGACGGTAAACGCTTTCATTGCTGTAAAGAACACCCGGCAGCGAGTGCCAGGGTTTGCGCTGTGCGATCAGGTCAAAAACGCTTTCTTTATTCATTGTTATCCTCCCAGGGGCGACATAGCCCTCAGCCTATAGGGCGCAGCACAGCCATCACAAACGACATTTGCTGTGGGCAATTCATGCGTTGGCGTTATCGATGAGGGCCTTACTGGCGTGCCGGCACCGGGTGAAAAATCGATTCCAGGGTGGTAATGGCACAGCTGGATTGAGCCATGTGCTTGATCGCCGTTTTCACCTCGGCACTGCGCTCTACACCGAGACCGCTGGCGAACAGATCAAATTTCCGATCCAGCTCTTCAGCGCTGAGCGCCGTTTCGGGATCGCCACGCGCGGCGGTGACCGGACTGACCAGCACCGCACCGTTCTTCAGGGTAATGGTCAATCTGGAGAGGATTTCGTCGGGGAATCGGGCGGAGATATCGGCGGCTTCGACGACTTCGATACGGCGGCTCAGTGCCAGAATATCTTCAGCAAAAATCGCTGCCCCGGTGACTTCTTCCGGACCGACCTTACCCCGGACAATCAGGGCGGCCAGCGGAAAGGCGAGGGCGTACTGCGCCTGGTCGGCGTCACTCGGCGTATGCCCTTGCAAACACATCGACTCGTAGAACGTTTCGACGCGAACGGTTTCAATCGAGTCGGCATCAAGTTGAGGGTGTTCCCGCTGCAGTTCGAGCATGGCGGTCAGCGCCGGTTGCGCCCAACGACAGACTGGCCAGG
Source organism: Pseudomonas sp. IT-347P (assembly GCF_949768005.1). Taxonomy (NCBI): domain Bacteria; kingdom Pseudomonadati; phylum Pseudomonadota; class Gammaproteobacteria; order Pseudomonadales; family Pseudomonadaceae; genus Pseudomonas; species Pseudomonas sp. IT-347P. The sequence continues at coordinate 181,632 of NZ_CATKPQ010000059.1, read as the reverse complement.
GTTTGAAGTACTGACTGTCGATCTCCCAGCGTTGACCGATGTCGGTCCAGTATTCGGCGACGGTGACGTCTTCAACGATTTCTGCCGGCGCACCGGTGATACCTTCACGGGCCATGAGCAGCGCGTTCAACCCGGTAAACGCCCCAGCGCCGTGGGCATCGCGCAGCATCGTCGGCGCTTGCACCACGCGCATCATCGGACAGCGTGCGCTGAAGTACTCGGCAATCCCCAGGGTGTGGCGAAACGTCGCTTCATCAAAGCCCAGCAAGCGTGCCCCGGCGCAGACAACGCCCAGCGCGGAAAAACCACCCGATGCGTGATAAGTCGGCGAAGTCGCCATCAAAGCGGAGCCCGCCCGCAGCGCCGTTTCATAACCGATGCACAGGGCGGTGAGCAGTTCATGGCCGCTGATCGACCGGCCTTGATGATGCAGCGCGTCGGCCAGAGCAAGCACGGCGGGAACCACGGTGGCGCCGGCATGGCCCTTGGATTTGAAGTGACCTTCGTGGGCGTCGAGGCTGTCAGCGCTGAACCCTCCGGCCCAGGCCGCGCCGAGCACGTTGACACGTTGCCCGGCAAAGATCAGGCGACTGCCATAGGCGCCCGCCGGGTAATGCAGTTCGGCAAAATGCCGCATCGCGCAACTGGTGTCATTACTGGCCGCGCCGGCCATGACGCCAACGATGTCCAGCAGACTGTCCTGCACGATTGCACGGGTCTTGCGCGGGGCATCGAGGAAATCAAAGTCGCGACAGAATTCGAAGAGTGACATTCAACAATCCCTTCCTGTGAGTTGAGCCGAACCGGTCATGGTCGGCGCGGCTCAACATTGATCCAGGGACAGGGGGCCGCTCCAGCAACATTTTCGTCGGGCTATTGATAACCAAATCGCCCGACGCCTGTGCCGAGCGGATTATCGGCGGGGAAACTTCGCCAGAATCCATTCGCGAAAACGCCGCAGCTCGTCTTCGTTTTCGGAACTTTCGCGGCAGCTCAGGTAGTGCCAGCTGTTGCGCAATTGCACCTGTTGCTCGATCGGTCGCACCAGCAAGCCTTGCTGCACTAACCCCGTGACCAGGTGATTCCAGCCCAGCGCAATGCCCTGATGGGTCAAGACCATGCTGATGAGCAGGTTGTAGTCGTTGGCATTGAAGATCTGCGGGCTGTTCGGCGGACGATCGTCGATATCGATGGCCTGAAACGCCAGCCACACGCCCCAGTCGACATGCTCGGCGACCTGCGAGCGGCCGTAGGGACTGAGGTTGAGCAATGCCGAATCGCGCACGCCTTCGATCGTCGCAATTTCCGGGTGTTTTTCCAGGTACTGCGGGGTGCACACCGGATAAATCACGTCGTGGCACAACGGGTAGCTTCTATAACCGTCACGGATCCGCGAAATCTTGGTGATGAAAATGTCCGGCTGCACACCGGGTTCCATGGTCAGAAAGTTCTGCGTGGTGATCAGGTTGAGTTCGATATCCGGGCACTGGGCGAAGAACTCCTGCAGATGATTCGACAGCCACAGTGCGGAAAAGGCCGGTGAGCAACACACGGTGAGGACTTTCTTGGTCGACTGGCTGCTGCGAATGCGTTCGGCGGCCTGGGCGATGTTGACGAACGACAGTTGCGCGGCATCGAAGAACACCGCGCCGGCGGCCGTCAGTTCCACCGCACGGCCGACCCGGGTAAACAGCTGCGCGCCCAGATAGCTTTCCAGCTCACGGATCTGCCGGCTGATGGCCGCTTGAGAAACGCACAATGCCTCCGCCGCACGGGTGAAGCTTTCGTATTTGGCCGCGGCGACAAATGCCTTCACAGCCCTCAAGGACGGCATTTTCAGCAGGATGGTGTCAGGGTCGACATGCTTGCTCATTCGTACACTCTCCTAACGATACAGCTCCCCAACGAAGCGCGAGGAGGGTAACGGAACCGTGCGGGGAGGGCTATGCCAGCGTCGCTGCGGGGATAGACCCGGTCGCTCAGGGTACGACGGCGACTGTCATTCGCGACCCTCACCGACTCCGATAACCTGACGTTATCGAATTGTCCCTGTAAATGTAGTTGGATTAAGCGGGGTGATGCTAATAGATTTGAAACATCCCTTTTTCCAGGGTCCTCAAAAATAATAAAAGGAAGCCCGTCGTGAAGACATTTATTCATTACCGCTGCCGCTTAACATTATTTTTGCTCGTTTGCCTGTCGCTTAATGCGAAAGATGTGCGATGCGAAGGAGGCATGGTATGACAAGTTCCGACGAGATCATCTGCGTAAAGAATGTTTTCAAAGTCTTCGGTACGCAGCCAGCACTTGCCATGAAGATGATTGAAGAGGGCGCATCAAAAGCTGAAGTGTTCAAAAAGACCGGTCAGGCGATTGGTGTATTCGATGCCAACTTTTCCGTTCGCCGCGGTGAGATCTTCGTGATCATGGGGTTGTCCGGTTCCGGCAAATCGACCATGGTCAGATTGTTCAACCGGTTGATCGAACCGACGTCCGGGCAGATCTTTCTCAATGGCAAGGAAATCACCGGCCTGGGCGACAAGGACTTGTTGCAGGTTCGCCGCAAAGACATGGGCATGGTCTTCCAGTCGTTTGCCCTGATGCCGCACATGAGCGTCATCGACAACGTCAGCTTCGGCCTGGAAATCAGCGGTGTCAGCGAGAAAGAACGCTATTGCCGGGCGATGGGCGCGCTGGAACAGGTCGGGCTGTCCGGGCAGGAATTCAGTTTTCCTCACCAACTCTCCGGCGGCATGCAGCAACGTGTCGGGTTGGCCCGGGCACTGGCCAACGATCCGGCCATTCTGCTGATGGACGAAGCCTTCTCGGCACTCGACCCGATGATTCGCAGCGAGATGCAGGGCGAGCTGATCAAGCTTCAGGCCGAGCAGGATCGCACCATCATCTTCATCTCCCACGATATAGAAGAAGCGGTTCGCATCGGGCACCGCATTGCGATCATGGAAGGCGGGCGCGTGGTGCAAATCGGCACGCCGCGTGAACTTCTGTGCAAACCGGTGAATAAATATGTGCGCGATTTCTTTAATGGCTTTGATACCAGTCGCATTCTGAAAGCGGGCGATATCGCCCAGCAGGATTCAACTATCGCTTATATACCGGGCGGGCAAACACCGATCAAAGCGGAAGCGTCTCTTCGCGACATCTTTCATCTTGTGGCTGCCTCGGCTACTCCCATGCCGGTGGTGGACGAAGTTGGACTTTATAAAGGTTCGATTTCGCAAGGCCATCTTCTCAGCTGCCTGTGTAACAGCTGAACTGCGAATAATCAGAATTGAATTACCGCTTCTGAGGGCGAGGTAGCACCATGTCAGACTTCAACTTTCTGGATCCTTTTCAAAGTTTAAATATCCCTTTGGGTTCGTGGGTGGAGACCGCCCTTAAATACCTGGTGCATAACTTCAGGGAAGTGTTTCGCTCGATCCGCTGGCCGGTCGATCAAGTGCTGGACGGTGTCCAGTGGGGACTGCTGTCGGTTCCGCCGACGGTGTTCATCATCATCGCCGGGCTGATCAGTTGGCAGATTGGCGGCAAGCGCATCGCCATCTTCAGCGTCGCCACCCTCACCGGGCTGGGACTGATCGGGGTGTGGAACGATGCGATGGTCACGCTGGCCCTGGTACTGACGTCGCTGTTGTTTTGCGCGGTCATCGGCATACCGCTGGGCATTCTGTGTGCGCGCAGTGATCGCACGGAAATGATCATCCGCCCGGTGCTGGATGCCATGCAGACACTGCCGGCGTTCGTCTATCTGGTGCCGGTGGTGATGCTGTTTGGTATCGGCAATGTCCCCGGCGTGATCGTCACCATCATCTTTTCCGTCGCGCCGCTGGTGCGGCTGACCAACCTCGGCATTCGTCAGGTGCCGGCCGACAAGGTCGAAGCCGCCCGAGCGTTTGGCTGCACCGCCACGCAAATGCTGATGAAGGTGCAGTTGCCCTTGGCGGCGCCAACCATGATGGCCGGCCTCAACCAGACCTTGATGCTGTCGCTGTCGATGGTGGTCGTTGCCTCGATGATCTCGGTGGGCGGTCTCGGCTTGATGGTGTTGAGCGGCATCGGCCGTCTCGACATGGGCCTGGCCAGTGTCGGCGGTGCCGGGCTGGTGCTGCTCGCGGTATTCCTCGACCGCCTGACCCAGGCAATGGGTGAGCGCAGCAGCGATCTGGCCACCGGTCAGCGCTGGTATGAAAGCGGCCCGGTAGGGCTGGTCATGAAACTGAAGAAAAAGAAGCACGTTGCACGTCCAGTGACGAATTGAGTTGGCCTGCTCACCCCATTAAAAATTCCAAGCGTGGTGAAACATGAAACTGACAAATCTCAAGAAAAGCGTAGTTGCGAGCGTGGTGGCTTCAGTGTTTGGCGCCTTGTTGTGCTCGGCGGTTTACGCCGCTGATGCCAACAAGCCCGGTGCCGGTGTTTCGATCACGCCGATTTTCCCGACGATTGCCGAAGAGCGCTTCCGTGGTGAAGTGGTGATCGCCGGCCTGAAGGAATTGGGCTACGACGTCAAACAGCCAAAAGAAGTTGATTACCCGGCGATGTTTCTCGCGCTGTCTTACGGCGACGCAGACTTCACCGTGCATGAGTGGGAACACCTGCACCAAGCGTTTTATGAAAAGGCCGGCGGCGATGACGTAATGGTCAAGGTCGGGCAAGTCATGAAGGGTGTACTGCAGGGCTACATGATCGACAAGAAGACCGCCGAGGCTTATCAGATCAAGGATCTGTCGGATCTGAAGAAACCGGAAATTGCCAAACTCTTTGACAGCAACGGCGACGGCAAGGCTGACCTGACCGGCTGCAACCCGGGCTGGGGCTGCGAGATCATGGTCGAACACCACATGAAGGCCTATGGTCTGGGGCCAACCGTAGTCGACAACCGCGGCTCGTACTTCGCCTTGATGGCGGACACCATTGCGCGCTTTCAGCAAGGCAAACCCGTGCTGTTCTTCACTTGGGTTCCGCAGTGGATCGCCAGTGTTTTAGTGGAAGGGCGCGACGTGGTCTGGTTGCCGGTGCCTTTCACTTCGCTGCCGGATGGCCAGGAGAGCAAGGACACCTTCCATGACGGCAAGAACCTCGGCTTCCCGGTGGACACGATCAATGCCGTCATGAGCAAAGAGTTCGCCGAGAAAAACCCGGTGGCGCGCAAGTTCCTCTCTGAAGTCAGCATCCCTACGGCGGCTGAAAGTGCGCAAAACCTGCGTATGCAGCAGGGTGAAAAATCCCTCGCCGACATCAAGCGCCATGCCGCGGAGTGGATCAAGGCCAATCAGCAAGCCTATGACGGCTGGTTGAGTGATGCGCGGGCGGCAGCGAAGTAATCGGTTCGACCACGGGCTGGCGGCGGGCGGTGCCGGTCGCCAAACCAATAGATTGTCGTTTCAGTGAAGGCGAGCGGGTGACGCAGGATGGAAACTTTCCAGAGTCCGTTGAAGCAACAGAACATCGGTTTTCGCCAAAACACCGTGATGTCGGGTCATGAACGTGTGGTGCGGGTGGCGTTTATCCTGCTCGACCATTTTTCGCTGACGACCCTTTCCACGGCAATGGATGCCTTGGCCAGCGGAAACCTGATCAACAGTGAGACGATCTACACGGTGTCGACCTACTCCCTTCGGGGCGGGCAGGTTGAAAGTGATATCGGCGTGTCGCTGTCCTCGCAAAGGCTGGTGGCGGAAGGCTTCAGTCATGATGCGGTGATTGTCGTCGGTGGCCAGCGTGTGAGGCTTGCCGCGCAGCCGTTGCTGCGGCGCGTGCTGAAGAAGTCCGCCAGTAAAGCGATCATTGCCGGTTGCTGGAATGCCGCGTTTTATCTGGCCGATGCCGGTTTGCTCGAGGCCGGGGATTTTGCTTGTCACAGCGACAGTTGCGGACTGATCAATGAATATTTCCCGCAGTTGAAAGTCTCGGCTCGCGCGTTTGTTTGCGCAGAGCGCCGAGCCACCTGCGCCAACGCTCATTCGGCGCTGGATATGACTCTGGCGATCATGCAGGAACTGGGGGCGCGTAACGATGCGGCACTGGTGGATGAAATAAAACGGGTTCACCAGCCTGGACACGTTCAACCGAGAAATACCGACAGCATCCGCTGTTCCGCGATTCCCAAGCCTTTGAACATCGCGCTCGACTTGATGGAAAAAAACATTGAAGAGCCGCTGGAAATCGACGCCATCGCCAGCCAGGTCGGCGTGTCCCGCCGGCAACTGGAACGACGGTTTGCCCGTTATCTGAATGCAGCACCCAATCGGTATTACCTGGAACTGCGTTTGACGCGAGCGCGGCAATTGATCGTGCAAAGTGATCGCTCGTTGACGGATGTAGCGCTGGCCACCGGGTTCGTCAGTTATCCGCACTTCTATAAACGCTTCAAGGACCTGTTCGGCTTACCGCCCATGACCTTCAGGGATTATTACTACACCAGCGACTATGCCAGTCACGGACGCTATGCCGTGGCAGCCAGTTTTTAAAACAAACAGCCAATCTAACTGTTTGAGCAAGAGCCAGTTTTGCAAGTTTCCGGATCAACGCCACTGCGTGCGTTTGCTTTGTGCCGCGTGCGTTTTGCAACTTCAACGATTAACGGTTCAACACTATGAAAGTCAGTTCATTACCTGCCGATGATGATAGTTGTGGCTGGTTTCACCTGAGCAAGCCACGCAGCCCCGAGCCGGCTCACCGTGGGCACCGTTCAGCGCGGTGGGTGATCATTGGTGCCGGCTTCACCGGGCTGGCGTGCGCACGGCAACTGGCGTTGAATTTTCCCGACGACGAAGTGGTGCTTATCGAAGCGCAGGAAGTCGGACTGGGGCCGTCGGGGCGTAATGCCGGTTTTGCCATTGATCTGCCCCATGACATTGGCGCCGATGATTACATCGGTGACATCGCGCTGGCCCGCACCAGTTTGAAACTCAATCTGGCCGGCCAATCGATACTTCGCGAGTTGGTCGATCAATACCGCATCGACTGCCAGATGAAAGCCTGCGGCAAATATCAGGCGGCGGTAGAGGACCGCGGCATCGCCGTCCTCGATGCCTATCGTCGCGGTCTGGAGAAACTCGATCAGCCTTTTCAGATGATCGATGCCGATGAACTTCCCGAACACTTGGGCACGCGGTTTTACCGCAAGGCATTGTTCACCCCGGGTGCAGTGTTGTTGCAACCGTCCGGACTGGTGAAAGGCCTGGCCGACCATCTGCCGTCGAACGTCACGCTGTATGAGCGCACGCCGATTCTGGAAGTGGAATACGGCGCCAAAACGCTGCTCAAACATGCCCACGGCAGTATCACCGCCGACAAGCTGATTCTGGCGAACAACTCGTTCGGCATGCGCTTCGGTTTCCTGCAAGGGCGCATGTTGCCGATCTACACCTACGCGAGCATCACGCGACCGCTGTCCGAAGAGGAACAGGCGCGCCTCGGTGGCAAACCGTTCTGGGGCGCCATTCCGGCCGATCCGTTCGGCACAACCGTTCGCCGCACCCCGGATAACCGCCTGCTCATCCGCAACAGCTTCACCTTCAACCCGGATGGTCGCAGCAACAGCAAATACAACGAACGTTTCGTGCGCCGGCACAAGGCTTCTTTCGATCAGCGTTTCCCGATGTTGCCGGACGTGACGTTCGAATACACCTGGGGCGGCGCTTTGGCCATGTCGCGCAATCACAACGGTTTCTTTGGCGAACTGGCGCCCAATGTTTATGGCGCGCTGGGCTGCAACGGTCTGGGTGTCACGCGCGGAACCGTCACCGGCAAATTGCTCGCCGACTGGCTGGCGGGACAGCGTGACCCACTGATTGATTTTCTGTTGCAGGCGCCGGGTCCCAACAGCAACCCGCCGGAACCGTTCCTTTCGCTTGGGGTGAACATGAACCTCAAGTGGGGGCAATACCGCGCCGGGAGAGAAAGCTGAGGCTTAACCACGATGTGCTCGACATGCCCTCTGGCATACGGATTGAACATTGAACCACTGGAGAAAACGCTATGAACTTTGACGGAATTTTTACCCCTGCCATTACCCCGTTGTCCGCTGATGGCCAGATCGACTACTCGGCGTTCTCCGAGGTGCTCGAATACCTGATCGAGTCCAAGGTTCACGGCATCGTTATTGGCGGCTCCACCGGCGAGTATTACGCGCACACCGCCGAGGAGCGCGTGGCTGTCGCCGAGCGAGCCAAAGACGTAATCCGCGGGCGCTTGCCGCTGGTCATCGGCACCGGCGGCATCCGCACCGAGGACTCGGTGTACTTCGCCGAAAAGGCCAAGTCGCTCGAAGCGGATGCCATCCTGGTCGGTTCGCCGCCGTATGCCTTGCCGACGCAAAAGGAAATCGCCGCCCATGTGCTCGCCGTGGACAAGGCAGCCGGGCTGCCGATCATGCTCTACAACTATCCGTCGCGAATGGGCGTGGCAATGGGCGACGATTTTTTCGAAGCGATTGCCGGCTGCAAGAACATTGCCGCGATCAAGGAAAGTTCGGGCGAGATGAGTCGACTGCACCGTCTGGCCCATGCCCATCCGGCGATCCAGCTGTCCTGTGGCTGGGATGATCATGCGCTGGAGTTCTTCGCCTGGGGTGCGCGCAGCTGGGTTTGTGCCGGCTCGAACTTCATCCCGCGTGAACACATCGCGCTCTACGAGGCCTGTGTCGTCGAAAAAAACTTCGATAAGGGTCGACGGATCATGTCGGCGATGCTGCCGTTGATGGATTTCCTTGAGAGCGGCAAATTCGTGCAGTCGATCAAACACGGCAGCGAACTCAGCGGTCTGCGTGCCGGCGGTGTGCGAGCGCCATTGCAACCGCTGGAGGCGTCCGAGAAGCAAGCGCTGGAAAGCGTGATCAAAACCCTTCAGAAAAACGTCGCCCGCATTGTTGAGGAGGCTTGAAATGGCTGATCTGCTGAGTCAAGAGCAATACCGTGAACTGGCTGCGAAGCTCGAGTTCCGCAATCAAGCCTTCATCAATGGCCAGTTTTGCGCCTCCCGATCGGGCAAAACTTTTACCACGACCAACCCGGCCACCGAACAGGTACTGACCGAGATCAGTGCGTGCAATGCCGACGACGTCGACGCCGCCGTGGCGGCAGCCAAGGAAGCCTTCGAAGACGCACGCTGGCATTCACTGGCGCCGTCCGCACGCAAATCGGTTTTGCTGCGCTTCGCCCAATTGCTGGAGGACAACGCCCATGAACTGGCAGTGCTGGAAAGCCTGGACAGTGGCAAGCCGATTCGTGAATGCCAGAACATCGACGTGCCGGAAACCATTCATACGTTGCGTTGGCACGCCGAGCTGATCGACAAGATCTACGACGCAACGGCCCCCGTCGGATCCGGTGCGGTGACCATGGTCGTACGCGAGCCGATCGGCGTGGTCGGCCTGGTGTTGCCGTGGAATTTCCCGCTGCTGATGCTCGCCTGGAAAATCGGCCCGTCGCTGGCCGCAGGCTGTTCGATCGTGGTCAAACCGGCCAAGGAAACCACCTTGAGCACCTTGCGCGTCGCTGAACTGGCGCATCAGGCGGGGATTCCCGCCGGTGTATTCAACGTCGTGCCCGGAGGCGGAAAGGAGGCGGGTGAGCCGCTCGGGCGTCATCCGGACGTGGCGATGGTCAGCTTCACCGGTTCAACCGACACCGGGCGGCTGTTCCTCAAATATTCCAGCGAATCGAACCTCAAACGCATCGTGCTGGAATGTGGCGGCAAGAACCCGGCCGTGGTGATGAATGATGTCGAAGACATCGACCTCGTCGCCCAGCATGTGGTCAATGGCGCGTTCTGGAACATGGGTGAAAACTGTTCGGCCTCCTCGCGGCTGATCGTCCACGCCGAGATCAAGGATGAACTGCTGCAGCGTGTGCTAGTGCATCTGGGCGACTGGAAAATGGGCGACCCGCTGGACCCGGAAAACCGCCTGGGTTCGATGATCAGCAAGGCGCATTTCGACAAGGTCAGTGCTTACCTTGACCTGGCCCGCGCCGAAAACCTCAGCGTGTTGGTGGGCGGCAACACCCGCCACGAGATCTTCGTCGAACCGACCATCGTTGATGGCGTGAGCCGCGACAGCCGCCTGTTCCAGGAAGAGATCTTCGGCCCGGTGCTGAGCGTCACCACGTTCCAGACCGTTGACGAGGCCATTGCGCTGGCCAACGACACCGCCTACGGCCTGGCGGCGTCGGCTTATACCGGCAACCTGCGCCATGCCCTGAAACTTTCACGCGGGATCCGCGCCGGGATTGTCACGGTGAACTGCTTCGGGGAGGGCGACGCCTCGACGCCATTCGGCGGCTACAAGGAGTCGGGGTTCGGCGGGCGCGACAAATCGATCTGGGCGCATGACCAATACACTGAAATCAAAACCATCTGGATTGACGCATCCTGACAGCAGCCTTGCTGCAAGAGGCCAGATCGCCGCGACCACGGGATGGAGTGGCGGGGCGATTTGGCGACAGCATCAAGCTGTACCGTGAAGTGCGGATGAAGTTTTTACTGACCCGCTGATTGGGTTTTCTCCGGTTGCGGCGCCACGGCAGCAGGAAGTGATTCGTCCTCGGCGTGCATGTCGAGGTCAACCTCAGCATGTTCACCCAGAGAACTGTAGTGATCCCGCAGCTTGCGAAGGTCCCGTGATCGCATTTTATCCAGACCCAACGTCGCGTTTTGCGCGTCCTTGGTGGCGCGAATCAACTCATCGATCTTCAGATGCAAAATGTCGTTGTCGCGGTTTTGCGTGTTCTGGATCAGGAACACCATCAGGAATGTGATGATGGTGGTCGACGTGTTGATGATGAGCTGCCAGGTGTCGTTGTAATGAAACCATGGCCCGGTCAGCGCCCAGACTGCGATGAGTGCGATGGCCAGAAGAAAGGTCTTTGAGCTGCCAGCCCAATTGGAAAGTGCCTGGCAGAAACGTGCGAATTTCATAGTGGGGTCTCTGGTGGTGGTCACTGATGGACCACGTCAGACTCTTGAAATTCTTTTTTACAATTCAACCGTTCATCGGGCGTGGCTCACCCCTGAATCCAACTTCGGCAACTGCCCTCTCTGGCGTATCAACGGTTTTCCAACCGGGAGCAGGCGTTGGCCGCGCGCGAAACACAGTGGCCGTTATCGACGCTCATCATCCTCTTTGAACTCTTCTTCAACCTCTTCCGTCCTCTGCTATGAGGGGCTCAGGGCAATACTGCTGCGTAGTCCCGATCGACGTTTTCACACAGGAAGCGAGGGGCCACATGAACACTTCAGACAGCAGGGCGGGATCTCAGGCAGACGATCCTGCCGACGTTAAGTCCGGACCAGACTTTGAGCATTTGAAGGAAGAAGTCACCGAAGCACTCGGTGGCGCCAGACAGCAAGCCGATGCGCAGTTCGGCCAATACCGCGACACCGCAGCCGAGCAAATCGAAGCATTGGCACAGGGCGCAAAAAGCTTCGTCTCTGAACTGGAGGACAAAGACACCCTGGGCATGTCCGACTATCTCACGGACATGGCGGAGTCGATGACGGGGCTTGCCGGCAATCTGCGCGGTAAAAGCGCCGAGCAACTGTTGCATGACGCCACCGATCTGGCCCGCAGCAATCCAGCGCTGTTTATTGCCGGCAGCGTGGCTATCGGGTTTGGTTTGTCGCGGTTCCTGAAAACGGGGACCTCGGCAGCGGCCACCGTCCGTGCGGAGCAGGATCCGGCGGCAGGAAGCTCGACACCACCCTCGGCAGGCTATGGCGCGCATCGGCCTTATGAAACGTCCCCCGCATCGTCTGGCGACCCGAGCCCAGGACTGGCGACCGGCATCACACCTGCGTCGCCCGATGCCCACGATCATCCCGCTGATTTTGCGGGCGCATCAGCCACTGTTTCGCCCAACGCGAGAGGAGACTTGTCATGAACAGAGACGATCAGGATCTGCCGGGCACCAGACCGCTCGCGCAACCGGATGACGCTTCAGTGGTGGGCCTGCTGCGGCAGTTGTCCCGCGAAGTCCCCGCCTTGTTTACCAAGGAACTGGCGTTGGCCAAAGCCGAACTTCACAACAGCCTCACCACGCTCAAGGCCGGTATCGCGGCCGTGGCGGGGGGTGCGATTGTGTTTCTGGCGGGCTTCATCATTCTGCTGCTGGCGGTGGTTTACGGTTTGAGTCTGTTCATGGCGCCGTGGCTGGCGGCCCTCATCGTCGGTGTGGTGGTGATGATCATTGGCTTCGCCATGGTGCAATCCGGCAAGAAACAATTCGAGCCATCCCACTTCAAACCTGATCGCACGCTGGATGCCTTGAACAAAGATCAGGAAGCGCTGCGGAGGAAAGTCTCATGAACACTGAACTGGATATCGAGTCGCAAAAAAGTCCCGAACAGATCGAGCGGGAAATAGACGCGCAGCGCGCCAGTATCGGCAACATCGTCGACAAGCTGGAAAGCAAGTTCACCCCCGGCCAGATGTTTGATCAGGCGTGGGGCATGATGCAGAACAATGGCTCGACCTTCGTCAGCAATCTCGGCACCAGCGTGCGCAACAACCCGGTACCTGCCGTGCTGACATCGGTTGGGTTGCTCTGGCTGATGATGGGCCAGAATCGGCCACCGGTGGTGCAGCCGGTCTATCGCACGGGGCCGGATCAGGATAAAGCCGGGGAGTGGGCTGACGGTTTGGCAGAAGGTCTGGACTCTGCTCGCGAGCATCTGCACCAGACCGCTGACACGCTCAAAGGGGGTTACCAGTCGCTGAAGGGCAAGGCTGCTCATTTGAGCGAGAACGTCAGCGCGGCCAGCGAAAACCTCAGTCACACCGTGCACGACGTCAGCGATCGGCTTAGCCACAATTCGCACATGTTGGGGCAGCAATTCAATCAGTTGCTCAGGGAGCAGCCGTTGGTGGTGGCGGCGGCCGGCATTGCCTTGGGCGCCTTGCTCGGCGCAGCGCTGCCGTCTACCCGGACTGAGCAACGGTATATGGGGCGCACCAGCGCAGGGCTGGTCGACAAAGTGAAAAAACAGGCCCACGAGGGTTACGAAGCGGTGCGCGATACCGTGACCAAAACCACCGAGCATGCGCAGGCCGGTCCAGGCGCAACGGCCTCAACAGGCACAACGGCCACCAGCGCTGATCTATCTGACGGGTTAGGCACCTCCTGACCGTTCGGCACCGGGAGGCCGGCAACAGGCCTCCCGGCAGAGGATTATCACTGAGGAGGGCACTGCGCTTATGTCCATCGCCGATGACACTGTTCAATACCTGCGCGACAACGCCTTGGTGGTGACCACGGCGGAGTCCTGCACGGCCGGCAAAATTGTCACGTTGTTGTCGGAAGTGGAGGGCAGTGGCGAATTTATCGAATGTGGTTATGTCGTGTACTCGCCACAAGCCAAACAACGCCTGCTTCACGTCAACCCGCAGACCATTGAAACGTTCAATCTGACCAGCGTTGAAGTCGCCAGAGAAATGGCCACCGGCGCGTTACGCGACAGCACCGCAAAAGCTGCCATTGCCACCACCGGGATTCTGGGTCCGGACGATGTCGATGGCATCCCGGCGGGCACGATCTGTTTTGCCTGGGCCTTTCAATCGGCGGATGAGTGTTACGTGTTCAGTCGTGAGCATCGTTTCTCCGGGGACCGTTGCCAGGTTCAGACCGAGGCGACGGAGTATGCATTGCAGTGGTTGCCACACTTTCATCGCCGTGCACGAGCGGGCGAAAAGGAAGACGCTTGATGAGCGAAGATTCAGATCATCCGGACTTGAAAAGCCGCGAGCGACCGATTCACGAAGACATGACCTATCAGTTGAAGGTCTGGCGTTTCGAGCGCGTTGGCTGGTACGTGTTGGTGCTGGTCGTCGTGATGGCGTTGGCGGGCGTTTTTTCCAGAGGCTGGCTCAGTTCAAGAGAGGTGCGTAGCGAGGACGGCCAGCTTCGTGTGGCGTATGAAATGTTCCATCGCAACGGCTCGACCAATGCGATGAAAATAACGCTGAATTCAACCCCGGATGCAGCGGTGGAGTTGCAGCTCGCTGGGGAGATGCTGGACGGTTTCAGCATCGAAACGCTGCAACCGCAACCGTTGCGTTCACGCAGTTCTGCGCAAGGCATCACGCTGTGGCTGCAAACCGACCGTGACGGTCGAGCGACGCTCTACATGACCTTGCGCGGCGATGGCCTCGGCTTGTTTCGCAGTCATATCGCAACGCCCGGCACCCCTGGCGTAAAGCTTGATCAGTTCATTTTCCCGTAGGTGAGTTATGGATTCGGTATTGCGTGCAGGGGCCATGTATCTGGCGCTGATGGTGTTGTTCAAGATCGCCGGACGGCGCTCGCTGGCGGAGCTGACAACCTTCGATTTCGTGCTGTTGATGATGATCGGCGAGGCCACTCAGCAAGCCTTGCTGGGCGATGATTTTTCGCTGACCAACGCCATGATCGTCATCGTCACCCTGATCGCGATCGATGTCGGATTGTCCCTGCTTAAACAACGCTCGGCATGGGTCTCGAAGTTGATCGATGGCGAACCGACGATCATCGTCGAGAACGGCAAGCTCCTGCACAAGCGCCTGCGTCATGCTCGCCTGGTTGAAGCTGACGTGATGGAAGCGGCGCGTTCCAGTCAGGGCATCGAGAAACTGGAAGAGATCAAGTTCGCGATCATTGAGCGCAACGGCAAGATTTCCTTCATTGCCCGGGAAGACTGACGCCGTGACACTTTGGCGGCTGGCACGCTGATTTTGAAGGTGCCTGGAAACCACCTGCGGTCAGCTTGCAACCTTTTATCCGTCACCGTGAAAATTTTCGGAACAGCCTCTGAATCCGGCAGGTCAGTCCTCATGCACGGCAAGTTTTGCCTGCTTGTTGATCCCTCGCGGACGCCCACCAGGCGACGCCAATACTGACCAGAAGGAAGTTTTGAAATGGCTAGAAAAACTGTCGAAGACTTGTTTATCCATGAACTCTCTGACGTCTACAGTGCGGAAAAACAAATCACCAAAGCATTGCCGCGTTTGGCGAAGGCCGCGACCAATCCACTGTTGGCAGACGCCTTTACGTCCCACCTGGAGGAGACCCACGGGCAAATTGAGCGCATCGATCAGTTGGTGGAGCTGACCGGTATCAAATTGAAGCGCATGAAGTGCGTGGCCATGGAAGGACTGGTCGAAGAGTCGAAAGAGCTGCTGGAAGAAATCGACAAGGGCGCGGTTCTCGACGCGGCACTGATTGGGGCGGCGCAAAAAGTCGAGCACTACGAAATTGCGGCTTACGGCACCCTGATTGCGATGGCCAAGCATCTCAAACTCGACGACGCCGCCGCGCTGTTGGCCGCTACGCTCGCTGAAGAAAAGGGCGCGGACGAGAAGCTCAGCAAGATCGCCGAGCAAGGCGGTAACCAGGCCGCGACCCTGAAAAAGAAATAATCATCAGGCTGCGCTCCAGCGATCCAGCACTCGGTGGCGGTGTGAACACCGTCACCGAGATTTATGGCGCGTTGCTTACTGACCGTCAGTTACGCAACCTTGATCACCACTTTTCCGAAAGCGCCACGGGCCAAATGCTCGAACGCCTTGTGCGCGTCTTCGAATGCATAGGTCGCGTCGATCACCGGGCGTATCGCGTGCTTGTCGAGGAACGCGTTCATGCGATCAAACGATGAACGAGGAGCCACGGCGATACCGCGGATTGTGGTCTGGCGGAAGATCAGCGGCATCAGGCTCAGCGTGGTCGTTTGTCCGGTCAGAAAGCCGATTTGCGCAATTTTCCCAGCAGCCTTGGTGGCCAGGATGGACTGGTTCAGACCCTCACCCCCGGCGACATCCAGCAGCAGGTCGACGCCTTTGCCGTGCGTGAGCTTCAACACTTCCTCTTCCCAGCGCGGAAAGGTCCGATAGTTAATGCCGGCCACTGCGCCCAGCTGTTTCACTCGCTCAAGATTGGTTTCGCTGCTGGACGTTACGATCACCTTGGCGCCAAGGGCCGTTGCCAATTGCACAGCAAAGATCGAGACGCCGCCGGTGCCTTGCACCAGCACGGTCTGACCCGGCTGGATCTGGCCGTAATCGACCAGCGAGTACCACGCCGTCAGCGCTGCGATCGGTAATGTCGAGGCCTCTTCGTCGGACAGGTTGTCCGGCGCACGAACTGCACTTTGCTCGTGAATGATCATGTATTCGGCCAGGCCACCCGGCAGCGGCATACCGAAGCAGTAGGCCGGTTCGTCCGGCCCCGGCTCGCCATCAAGCCAGCGTGAATACAGGTGCGAGTTGACGCGGTCGCCCACCTTGAATCGGCTGACGCCTTCACCCACAGCGATGACCGTGCCTGCCGCATCGCTGACCGGAATCAATGGCTTGGGCACCAAGTGCGGCTCATAAAAGCCCTCAACGATGGCCTTGTCTCGAAAGTTGAGCGAAACCGCGCCGATCTTGACCAGTAACTCGCCGGCCTTGGGTTGAGGCGAAGGGGTGTCGCTGAGTGCGAGGTTGTCGAGGCCGAAATCATGCAGAAGCCAGGCTTTCATGGACGTTGTCTCCAGTGGGTAGGTTTTGAAGACATTGTTCCCGGGGAGGGCGCCTCGATAAATGCCTGGCACAGCACAGGATTGTTATTTCTGAAAGCAATAATCAAACCGATACCTGTTAGGCTGGCGGCAACAAAATAAATCGTCAGAGGACGTTATGGAACTGCTGCAGTCCTTGCAGGTGTTCGCCCGATTGGCCGAGCTCAGCAGTTTTACCCGGGTAGCCGACACGATGCAGATCGGCCGGCCGCAGGTAACCCGTGCTATTCAGGAACTCGAAACCTCGATTGGCGTGCGCCTGTTTCAGCGCACCACCCGGACAGTGAGACTGACTTCGGAGGGTGAGCAATTCTATTCGCGGGTCAAAACCATTCTCGGGGAGATTTCCGATGTCACGGCGATGTTCTCGACGCCGGATTCAAACTTGCGGGGTCGATTACGCGTCGATCTACCCACTGCTTTTTCGCAGCCTGGGCTGATTGAAAGCTTGCGAGCATTTTCCACGCGCTATCCCTCAATCGAACTGGCTCTGGGGGTGACGGACAGAACGGTCGACCTCGTCGCAGAAGGTGTGGACTGTGCGTTGCGCATTGGCGAGTTACCCAGTTCAAGTCTCATCGCACGGCGCATTGGCTTGGCCACCATGGTCACCTGTGCGGCGCCGCGATACCTGGAAGAGTACGGTGAGCCTGAAACCCTGGAAGATCTCGGCAAACACCGTGGGGTGACCTTCCTGTCGGGGCAGAACCAGCGTCCGCTGGCTTGGCAATTCGTGGAGGGCGGCCGCGAGCAATCACACATCTGTCGCCAAGGGATCACCGTTAACGAGTCCAACGCTTATGTCGAATGCGGTGTTGCCGGTTTTGGCATTCTTCAGGCACCCGGCATCGCCCTGGATCGGTTTCTGGCCAACGGATCACTGGTTGAAGTGCTGCAGGGCTATCGCCCGCATCCACGTCCCGTATCAGTGTTGTATCCCAGTCGTTCGCACCTGGCCCCGCAGGTTGAAGCGTTCGTCGAATGGATTGGCGAACAGTTTCCAAAGCTCTATGGACGCTGGCTGGCGGGCAGGTGACGTCAGCAGGGCAGTCCGTTTCCGGGTTTTTCCTGCCTGCCGCCAGCGCCGCACGAACGCGCCTGTGAAAAAACGCCGGCGAGACAGCCGTCACACCTCGGCTTCGACCTCAGCCTTGACCACCGACTTACGGTACGTCAGCAAAACGATGCCCGTGACGACGATCACCCCGCCGAGTATCTGTCCGTTGCTGAGCATCTGGTCCAGCACAATCCAGCCCATCAGCAGCGTTGCCAATGGCTCGATGTTCATGACCGGCGCATTGCGCGGCATGTCCAGTCGAGGTACCGAAATGAACAGGACGATAAAACCCGTGCCGTACAGCACCACCAGGGTGGCCAGGGCCAGCCATCCGGTCGAGGTGGCGGGCAGGTTCAGTCCGCCGGGAAGGGCGCCCGTCAACCCTGCCAGATTGACGCTGCTGAACACGATAAAAATGGTCAGCAGGCTGCGCACCGAACCGCGTACCTGAGACAACTTGTGATCGGTGATCCACAACGCGCAGGCGAACACGCTGGCGGCGCAGAACGCGAGCGCGACGCCGGTCAGCCATTGCGCACTGACGTCTGTCGTCGTCGAGAGCCGCCCGGGGACATCCAGCACAAACACCAGGCCCAGTAGAATCAAGCCCATCAGCGTCGCGGTGCGGGCGCTCGGTCGCTGACCACCCAGCGCCCAGGTGAGCAATGCCAGCAGAATAGGGAACACGTTCGCCACCAGCAGCGCCAGCGCCACCGGCACCCGTGCGACAGCGGAATACAGACACAGACTCTGCGCAGTGATCAGCAGCCCCAGCAACAGTTGCCAGCGCCACGCGCCCGCTGGCAAACGCAGGCTTTGTCTTTGCCACAGCACCAGGATGGCAAGCACCAGCAAGGTTCCGCCGGAACGCATCAGGATCGCCAGCAGGACACCCGCGCCATCATCAAAGGCGACCCGCGCCGCGACATGGTTGCCGGCAAACGCGCAGCCCATGCACAACAGAATGATCACAGCCAGATAACGAGGGTAGGGCGGCGGTACGGTTTGCGCAACGGTAGGACGAGGCATGGCAGATCTCAGGATTGTTAGCCGTTCAGGCGACTGAAGTTTTTATTATGTTGTCGTACAACTAGACGGTTTTAACGTATTTAGAGTCGCCCGGCAACAGGCCTGAAAACGCAGAAAGACGCAGCAAGCCACCGTTGTAGCGAATTTCCTGCATCTTTGTTTAAGTGAAGAGATCGTATGACCAAGAAAAAAGGGGCGCGTCGGCCCCTTCCACAGTTCTCGCTTTCAGGCGATTTACACCGTCATCAGGTGCGAGTCGCCTGCTGCTCAGGCATGAAACGGATAATCAACGTACCCACGCTGATCCCCGCCGAAAAAACTGCTCGGGTCTGGCACATTGAGCGCCAAGCCATCGTGCAGCCGGCGCGGCAAGTCCGGGTTGGCCAGGAACGGGCGGCCAAACGCAATGATGTCGGCACGATCGGCGATCAGCGCCTGTTCGGCAGATTGCGCATCGTAGCCGCCGGCCAGGATCAGCACACCGTTCCAGGTCTTGCGCAACTGGGCAATGATCGCGTCCCAGCGCGGGTCGAAATTCTCATCTTTGACGGTGCCGACCATCGCTGGCTCGACCAGGTGCAGGTAGGCCAGATTCCATTGGTTGAGCGCCTCGACGAGGTGGCCGAAGGTGGCCTCCGGGGTGTCATCGCCCATGCCCATGAAGCGCCCCATCGGCGTCAGGCGTACGCCGACCCGTTCGGCACCGACTTCTTCAGCCACGGCCGCGACCACTTCCAGCAGAAACCGCGCGCGGTTCTCCACACTGCCGCCATAGGCATCGTCACGCTGGTTGCTGTTGCTGTTGAGAAACTGGTCGAGCAGGTAACCGTTGCCGGCATGAATTTCCACACCGTCCATGCCCGCCTGCAAGGCGTTGCGCGCGGCCACGCGGTAGTCCTCGACAATGCCGGCGATTTCCGCTGTTTCCAGTGCGCGTGGCACCGGCACATCACCCCAGACACCGTTACCGTGTTCGTCGACGATAAACGTCTTGCCCGGCACCGGCAGCGCGCTGGGCGCAACCGGCAGGCCGGCATCCGGTTGAAAGCTGGGGTGAGACACCCGGCCGACGTGCCACAGTTGCATGAAGATCAGACCGCCGGCCTCATGCACCGCCGCGCTGACGTCACGCCACGCCTTAACTTGCTCGGGGCTGTAGATGCCCGGGGTCCACGCGTAACCCTGTGCCTGGCGGGAGATTTGTGTGGCCTCGGTGATGATCAGCGCGGCACTGGCCCGTTGGCGGTAGTACTCGGCGTTCATCGGTGTCGGCACATCGCCCGGCTGGCCGGCGCGGGAGCGCGTCAACGGCGCCATCGCCACGCGGTGGGCGAGGGTGTAAGGACCGAGTGCAATGGGTTGGAACAGGCGGCGGGTCATGGGGAACTCCAGATATCAATCGAAGGGATTCAAGCGCGGCAGCGGTGCCGCGAACCAGTGCCGGTAACTTAACCGGGTGCAGCGGGGCTGATAATCGGTGACCGGCGCTACGCTGTTTTGCGCAGGGCGCAACGGCGCCCGTGCTCATCGGTGATGAACACGGGCGTGGCTCAGGCGGACTGGTTGGAGCGGGTCAGCGGCAGGTTCAGCCAGCGCCGGCCGGTGGCGTTGGCGACGGCGTTGCCAAGGGCGGCGGCCATCGGCCCCTGGACGATTTCAGCAGCGCCGAGGAAGGGTTCTCCCGGCTGGTCGAGCAAATGCACATCGACTTTTTTCGGCAGTTGCGTGAAGCGCAGAATCGGATAACCGCTCCAGTCGTAGCTGCGAATGCCCCCCGCGTCGTAGGCGACTTTTTCGTACAGGGTCCAGCTCGCGGACTGCACGATCCCGCCCTCGACCTGATTGCGCAGACCATCGGGGCTGACGATCTGGCCGACGTCGACCGCCGTCACCACATGATCAATGCGGATCTCGCCGGTCTGCGGATGCACCCGCAGCTTCACGGCAATGGCGCAGTAACCCATGATGTTTTTGTAGCGGGCAAAGGCGAAACCGATACCGGCGCCGGGCTCGCTGCTTTTTTGCGGCCAGCCGATCTCATCACGCACACGCTCCACGACCGCACGGGCACGCGGGTCGCTGAGGTGGGCCAGACGCAACGCGACCGCGTCGATGCCGGCCCTGATCGCCAGTTCATCAATGCTCGCCTCGATGGCGAAGATATTGATGTGCGCACCCAGCGAACGCATGGCCGAGGTGCGAAAGGGCATTTCGGTAACGAAGGTCATGTTGATGCGCGTCGAGTTCAACTCGTACAGCGGCACGGCGTTGCGATCACCATCGCCTTCGGGCTGGGCGATCGGCACCGAGGGCGCCGAGGCGAAGGGCCGCGCAAGCAAGCGTGCCGGCAACAGGCGTCCGGCGTTGACGATGCGTTCGTTGTGCGGCGTGGTCCATAGCTCGTAGGCCCAGTCCTGCAAGCGCCCCTGAGTGAGGCCGGCGTCGACTTCAGTGACCATCGCCGAACTATACGGCTCCCAAAGATTTTCCTGTTCGCGCATCCATTGCACGCGCACCGGCGTACCGGGCACGCGCAACGCGATCAACGCCGCATCGGCGGCGGCGTCATCGGCGCCGTTATGCCCGTAACAGCCTGAACCTTCGGTATGAATACAACGCACCCGCTCAGGTGGCAGACCGAGCATTTCGGCAATGCCGGCGCGTAGCGGGTAGACGCCTTGGGTGTGGGTCCAGACGGTGAGCGTGCCGTCCTTGAACCAGGCTACCGCGCAGGATGGGCCGATCGAGCCATGCATCAGATACTGCTTGGTGACCCGCGCCTGAAAACGCGTGTCGGCCGTGCCGCTGGGCGTGCCGTTGTGG
Organism: Pseudomonas sp. IT-347P; assembly: GCF_949768005.1. NCBI lineage: Bacteria > Pseudomonadati > Pseudomonadota > Gammaproteobacteria > Pseudomonadales > Pseudomonadaceae > Pseudomonas > Pseudomonas sp. IT-347P. The sequence continues at coordinate 160,172 of NZ_CATKPQ010000059.1, read as the reverse complement.
CTGATCGGGTAGCGCCGTGACGGCAGGCGTTTGAGCAGGTCATGAATCTCTGCCGCTTCGGGAATCGCCTCGCCGCCACTCCATTGCGTCACCTCGCTGGCCTTGCGCATGGCCTTGATCGCTTGCCACTCATCACGGGCGACCACTGCCAGATAGTTACCGTCTCGAATCACCTTGACCACGCCAGCCAGCGCTTCGATGGCCGCCGCATCGAGAGCTTGCAGCGTGCAGCCCGGACGAGGCGGGCGGATCACCCGCGCATGCAGCATGCCCGGCAGGCGCATGTCCTGGACGAATGCCGCACCGCCGCTGACTTTCGCCGGAATGTCGAGGCGCGGCAACGAATGGCCGATCAGTTTGAAGTCAGCGGCAGCCATCGTCAGTGACTGCGCTTTGGCGTATTGGTGCACATCGACATGCTTGACCGCCTCGGCGTAACTCATTCGCTGCCCGGCCGGGCCTTCGATCACGCCGTTGTGAGTGCCGAGCAGCGCCGCATCCAGCTGCCAACGGCGCGCGGCGGCCTCGACAAGCATTTCGCGCACCTGCGCGGCGGCGTTATACAACGCGGTACCGCTGTCGAAAATACTGTGGCTGCCGGCGGTGTAGCCTTCATTGGGCGTCAGCGCGGTGTCAGCGGTGAGCAGGTTGATAGCGGTTGCCGGCACCTGCAAGCGTTCGGCGGCAATTTGCAGCAACGCGGTTTTCACCCCGGTACCCAGTTCGACCTTGCCGGTGTAGACGGTGATGCCGTCAGCGCCGATGCGGATCCAGGCGTCGAGAAACGGGTTGGTGCGCAGGCTTCCGGGAAGGTCGGGCGCGAGGACCACGGTGCCGAGCGTATCGACTTCCGTATCCGCCAATACACGTCGCGCGACCGGCATCAAGGTGAACGCCATCAGCAACGCTCCACCGCGCAGGAAGGCGCGCCGACTCGGCTGCAACCCGTTCGACTCACTCATGTCAGGCTCCCGTTATGCCCGGCGACCTGTTTGATCGCCTCGATGATCCGCAAGTGCGTGCCGCAGCGGCACAGGTTACCGGCCATGTGCTCGCGAATGGTTGCCTCATCCGGGTGGCGATTACGCTCAAGCAACGCCTGCGCGCGCATCAGCATGCCGGCAATGCAGTAACCGCATTGCGCGGCCTGCTTCTCTATGAACGCCGCTTGCAGAGGGCCGGGCTTTACCGCGCTGCCGAGGCTTTCCACGGTGCGGATTTTTTTGCCTTCGAGGCCGGCGCAGGGCGTCAGGCAGGCGAACACCGGTTGATCATCGACGATGACCGTGCACGCGCCGCACTGACCGAGACCGCAGCCGTACTTGGCGCCGTTGAGGTTCAAGTGATTGCGCAGCGCATACAGCAACGGCATGTCCGGCTCCAGCTCAAGCGCTTGCGCGGCTCCGTTGACGTTGAGAGTGATCTGGCTCATTTCGTCTCCTGACGTAACGCTTCAATAGTGGAAGAGAGGTCGGCCCACGGCTGATCGGGGCTGGCTTGCTCGCGCAGGTACGCGGCCAGTGCGCCGAGTTGCGCGTTGTCCAGGCTGGCGGCGAACGCCGGCATCACCGGGCCGGGCGATCCGGGCGTGGCGGGCAAACCTTCAAGCACGGTTTTGAGGAAGTTGCGTGAACTGGCCGCTTGCAGCGCCGAGGTGTTTTGCAGGCCCGGGCGACCATCGATAGTGCGCATCGGTGCTGCCGCGCCATGGCAGCCGGCGCAGGCGCTGCTGAAGAGCAGGGCGCCGCTCGCGTGGTCGGCCGCTTCACTGGCGGGGGGCTTCGTTGTCGTCTCTGTCACCGCGCGCGGGTTTTCCAGACTGAGCAGATACTCGGCAATTGCCTCGGCTTCACTGGCGGGGAGGCGGGCCAGGCTCAAGCTGACCGGACGCATCGGCCCCGCGGGCGTGCCGTGACCATCGACGATCTCGGCGCGCAGATAGCCCGCCAGTTGCTCGCGACTCCACGGATTGCCACGTTGGCCCATGCCGACCAGCGCGGGCGCGTGCCAGCCGTCAACGCTGCCGCCCTGCAAATATTCAGAGGATTTTTCCGCGCCGATCAGGTTCAGCGGCGAATGGCAGCCGGCGCAATGGCCCGGGCCGTCGACCAGATAACGCCCGCGATTCCACGCCTCGCTGCGCCCCGCCAGCGGCGTCAGTGGCTCACCGTGCAGGAACAGCAGGTTCCAGAAAGCCACCAGCGGACGAATGTTCATCGGAAAATTCATCTGGTTCTGCTCGGCCGGCGCGTGCACGGCGGGGCCGCTCATCAAGTAGGCATAGGCGTCGGCGATGTCCGCTGCGCTCATGCGCCGGTAGTGCACGTAGGGGAACGCCGGATAGAGGAAATGCCCATCGCGAGCGATGCCCTGACGCATCGCCCGCTCGAAGGCCGGCAGCGACCATTGGCCGATACCGGTTTCTGCGTCCGGGGTGATGTTGGTGCTGTACAGCGTGCCGAACGGCGTCACCAACGGCAGCCCGCCGGCCAGATACTCACCGCCGGGGCGGGTATGGCAGACCGCACAATCGCCGGCTTCGACCACCCGCGCCCCGCGCTGCAACTGCGCGGCAGCGAAGGCCGGCGGGCGCTCGATGGGCGCAATCGCCGGGCGCCACATCAGCCATACAGCGCCGATCAAGCCGAGTACACCGACAGCGGCCACGCTGATCCATAGTGTTCTGGACTTCAGCCAATGGCGGCTCATGGGACAGGAAACAACGCGGCAGGCAATGGCAGAACGGAAAGGGTTCGGGTCATGACAACGCTCCTTGTGACAGCCGGGGACGGGCGCCGAGGGGGACGACGGCGGCAAAGGCCGAAGCGTAGAGAAACCGCTTGCGCGGGAGAATCACCGCCACACGCAACAGCGCGTTGCGTGACAAGCAACGCCCTCGTCAACTTTGCGTGGAAGCACGGTGGTACAAGACGACAGGGGAGCAGTGATGCACAATCATCCGCGTTCCCTTTTGACCGGATCCCGCTTATGGACAAGTTGCTGGCACTGAAGATGTTTGTGGAAACCGTGCGCTGCGGGGGCTATTCCTCGGCGGCGCGCAAACTCGGGATCTCCACGTCGTCGGTGACACGGCAAGTGGCGGGGCTGGAGCACGAGTTGGGCGCGAGCCTGCTCAATCGCACCACGCGCAACACCAGCGTGACCGTTGCCGGCCAGACCTATTTCGAAAAAGCTGTGGCGATTCTTGACGCGATCGACGAAGCCGATGCCGTTGTCGCCGATCGTGGCAGCGAAGCACAGGGCCGTCTGCGCATCAGCGTGCCGGTGGAGTTCGGCCGGCGCCTGATCGCGCCGCACCTGAGTCGCTTGCTCGAGCGGCATCCGGGTCTGGAAATCAGTCTGTCGCTGAGCGATCAGGTCAGTGACCTGCTCAGCGAGCAGATCGATGTTTCGGTGCGACTGGGATCGTCGGTGGTCAGTGAAGACATCGTCAGCAAACGCGTGGGGCATTTTGAACGCTGGGTGGTGGCCAGTCCGGCGTATCTGGCGCGTAGCACGGCGCTCAGTCATCCACGGGATTTGCTGGAGCATCAATGCCTGCGTTTCGATTACGGCGGCACCCACCAGCACTGGACCTTTCAGAATGAAGACGCGCCCATTCAGCTCAATGTCCACGGGCGCCTGCAAAGCAACAACGCCGACATCCTGCGCGAAGCCGCCATCGGTGGCGGCGGGGTGACGCTGCTGGCCGACTGGCTGGTGCGCGACGACGTGGCAGCCGGCCGGCTGACCCGGTTGCTTGAGCAGTACGAGGTCAATCCCGGCAATGCCAGCAGTTGCATCAACGCGTTGTACTTGCCCAATCACCGTGGCTCCAGCCGGATCAATGTGTTTATCGATTTCCTGATGGACATTCTCAGCCCGGCGCCCGCGCCCGCAGCGTGATGTCTGCGGCTCAGCGGCGACCGGTCCGCGTACTCACATCCACCCACACGGCCAACACCAGAATGCTGCCCTTGACGATCATCTGCCAATAGCTGTCGACGTCGAGCATCGACATGCCATTGTCCAGACTGGTGATGACCAGGGCGCCGAGGAGGGCGCCGTACACCGTGCCGGAACCGCCGCGCATGGAGGTGCCGCCGATGAAGCAGGCGGCGATGGCGTCGAGTTCGCCCATGCTCCCGGCCGAAGGTGAACCGGCGGCCAGACGCGCGGTGTTGACCACGCCGGCGAGGGCGCACATTACGCCCATGATCCCGAAGATCCACAGCTTCACGGCCTGCACATTGATCCCGGACAGGCGCGTCGCTTCCATATTGCTGCCCACGGCATACACGCGCCGGCCGAACACGGTCTGACTGGTCACGTAGCTGAACACGCCCAACAGAATCAACAGCAACAAGACCGGCACGGGAATGCCGTCATAGCTGTTCAGTGTCTGCACGAACCCGGCCAGCACGGCGCCGATCACCAACACGCGGACGACATCACGTACCAACGAATGCGCCGCCAGGCCATGAAGGGCGCGATTGCGCCGTTGTTTCCAGGTCAGGAACACGGTCAGCGCGAACAGCACAACGCCCAGGCCGGTGCCGAGCGCGTGGGGCAGGTAACCCTGGCCGATGTAGACAAGCTCCGGCGAGACCGGCGCGATGGTCGTGCCGCCGGTAATCCCTAGCAGAATCCCGCGAAACGCCAGCATGCCGCCCAGGCCGACAATGAACGAAGGGATGCGCAGGTAAGCCGCCATGTAGCCGTTGGCGAGGCCGATCATCAGGCCGCACAGGGCGACCAGACTGAGGTTCGCCAGCAGCGGAATGTGGTAGACCACATCGAGAATGGCCGCGAGGCCACCGAGCAGGCCGAGCAATGAGCCGACCGACAAATCGATCTCGCCGCTGATGATCACCAGCACCATGCCGCAGGCAAGAATCCCGGTAATCGACATTTGCCGCAGCAGATTGGAGAGGTTGCGCGGGGTCAGGAATCCGCCCTCGGTCTGCCAGCTGAAGAACAGCCAGATCAGCACCACGGCAAACACCAGCGCGAGCATTTTGTAGCGGGTGAACAGTTGTTTGACCTGATTCATTTACGCGGTTTTCCGATCATTATTGTTATGACTGCCGGGCTGGCTGAGGGCGGCGGCGAGTACCTGTTCCTGGGTGAGTTCATGGTTGATGAAGTCACCGCGCAACTGGCCTTCGCCGATCACCAGCACGCGGTCGGACACGCCGAGCACTTCGGCCAGCTCCGACGAAACCATGATGATCGACACGCCGGCGGCCGCCAGCGCGCCCATCAATTTGTAGATTTCGTATTTGGCGCCGACGTCCACGCCTCGGGTTGGCTCATCGAGAATCAGCACACGGGGGCGGGCTAGCAGCATCTTCGCCAGCACGGCTTTCTGTTGGTTGCCGCCGGACAGGCTGGTGATTGGCAGGAACGGGCTCGCGGTCTTGAGGTGCAGACGCGAGATTTCCTGATCGATGCTGCCCAGTTCGGCTTCGGCATCGATGCGCGTCAGTTTCGAATAGTTGTCCAGCACGGCGAGGGTGATGTTCTGGCCGACGCCCAGGTCCGGAATGATGCCTTGGCGCTTACGGTCTTCCGGTACCAGACACAGGCCTGCGCGGATTGATTTGAGCGGCGTGCGCGTGTCGATGGGTTGCCCGTCCAGCCAGACTTCGCCCTCGTGGCGGCCAGGGTATGCGCCGAACAGCGCGGTAACCAGCTCGGTACGGCCGGCACCGACCAGCCCGGCGATGCCGAGGATTTCGCCGCGTTTGAGGACGAAAGAAATATCGTCGACCCGTTTGCGCTTGGGGTTGTCGACGTCGTAGCAGGTGATGTGGCGAGCCTCGAAAATGACCTCGCCAACGTCGTGGGGTTCGGTGGGGTAGAGGTTGCTCATTTCCCGCCCGACCATCTGGGTGATGATCTGCGCAATGTCCATGTCGACCATGGCAGTGGTAGCGATGTGTTTACCGTCGCGGATGACCGAAATGGTGTCGCACACGGCGGCCACTTCATCGAGCTTGTGCGAGATGTAGACGCAGGCAACGCCCTTGGCCTTGAGGTCGCGGATGATGTCCAGCAATACCTCGATTTCCGACCGGCTCAAGGCCGACGAAGGCTCGTCGAGGATCAACAGGCGGGCCTTTTTGTTCAGGGCTTTGGCGATTTCCACCAGTTGCTGATAACCGCCGCCGTACTGCGATACCGGCAGCGATACGTTCATGTCCGGCACTTTCAATTCGCGCATCAACGCTTCGGCGCGGTGGATCATCGCCGGGTAATTCATGCGGCCGCCGGGTAACGTCAGTTCATGGCCCATGAAGATGTTTTCGGCCACTGACAGGTCGGGCACCAGCGTCAGTTCCTGGTGAATGATGACGATGCCGGCGGCTTCCGTTTCACTGATCGATTGCGCCCTGAGCGGTTGCCCGTCCCAGAGGATTTCACCGTCCCAGGAGCCATAGGGGTAGACCGCCGAGAGAATCTTCACCAGCGTGGACTTGCCGGCGCCATTCTCGCCGCACAGGCCAACGCATTCACCCGGCCTGACCTTGATGTCGATGCCGTTCAGCGCGTTGACACCGCCGAAGGTTTTGACGATGCCGTTCATTTGCAGCAGATAGTCGGACATGGAGAGGGCTCGTATAACAAGGACTCAGACACCACGAAACCTGTGGGAGCGAACTTGCTCGCGAAAGCGGTGGTTCAGCTGGCATCGATACTGAATGTGCTGCCGTCTTCGCGAGCAAGCTCGCTCCCACAAGGGTTTTCGCATTACCGGAGATTTGTGATGGGTCACTTCCCGGCGATTTGCGCCTTGGTGTAGAAGCCGTCCTGTTCGAGCAGGTCGATGTTGTCCTTGGTCAACGGGGTGGGTGTGAGCAGGATGGTGTCGACTTTTTTGCTGCCGTTGTCGTACTGCGAGCTGAAGGCGGGTTTTTCGTTGCGCGCCAGTTGCACCGAGAGCTTGGCCGCTTCGGAGGCAATCAGTTTCAGCGGCTTGTACACGGTCATGGTTTGCGTGCCGGCGATCACGCGCTTGACTGCGGCAAGGTCGGCGTCCTGCCCCGAAATCGGCACCTTGCCGGCCAGTTGCTGTGCCGCCAGCGCCTGAATGGCGCCGCCTGCCGTGGCGTCGTTGGAGGCAACAATGCCGTCGATTTTGTTGTCGTTGCGGGTCAGGGCGTTTTCAACAATGCTCAGTGCTTCGGTCGGGTTCCATTCCTTCACCCACTGCTGGCCGACGATCTTGATATCGCCCTTGTCGATGGCCGGCTGCAGCACTTTCATCTGGCCTTCACGGAGGATCTTCGCGTTGTTGTCGGTGGGCGCGCCGCCGAGCAGGAAGTAATTGCCCTTGGGCGCCGCTTTCAGCACGCCGCTGGCCTGCATCTCACCGACTTTTTCGTTATCGAAGGAAATATAGGCGTCGACATCGGCGTTGAGAATCAGCCGGTCATAGGACACAACCTTGATCCCGGCTTTCTTCGCTTCGGCTACCGCGTTGGTCAGCACCGTGGCGTTGAACGGCACGATGACGATGACGTCGACGCCTCGGGAAATCAGGTTTTCGATCTGGGAAATCTGCTTCTGCTCGTTGGCATCGGCCGACTGTACGAAAACCTTGGCGTCCATTTTTTCGGCCGCCGCGACGAAATAGTCACGGTCACGCGACCAGCGTTCCAGGCGCAGGTCATCGATGGAGAAGCCGATTTTCGGGTGGGCAGCGTCAGCCATTACCGGCAGTGACAGCAACGCCAGGGCAGTGGCCAACAGCGTGCGTTTTACATTCTTCATATGGGGCGTCCTTTTATTGTTGTTGGAAAGACACGGCCTGACGATGAGTATCGGGCTGGTAAAACTGTAGAGAATCCGCAGGCGCCGCAGGCACAGAATTGTCGTGCAATTGTCACAGCACCGTGGCGCCGGCAGAGTCCCCGTGGCGATCAACGATAGAGGTAGCGGTTAACGATGTTTTCGAGCATTTCCTGGCGGCCGCTGACGGCTTGCGGGTTCAGCTCGTTGGTGAAGGCGTGCTCGGCCAACGATTCAAGGTTGAAGTCACCGGACAGTACCGCCTGCCCGAACGGCTGCTGCCAGCCGGCGTAGCGTTGATCCTTGAGCCGTTGCAGTTCGTCGTTCTGCACCATGGCCGCTGCGCGTTCCAGAGACAGGGCGAGAACGTCCATGGCGCCGACGTGACCATGGAACAGATCGATTTGATCAAGGCTTTGACGGCGCACCTTGGAGTCGAAGTTGAATCCACCATTCTTGAACCCGCCGGCCTTGAGGATTTCATAGGTCGCGAGGGTCATTTCTTCGACGCTGTTGGGGAATTGATCGGTGTCCCAGCCGTTTTGCGGATCACCCCGGTTGGCGTCGATGCTGCCGAAAATCCCCAGCGAGACGGCCGTCGCAATTTCATGATGGAAGCTATGCCCGGCCAGCGTCGCGTGGTTGGCCTCGATGTTGACCTTGATTTCGTGCTCCAGCCCGAACTGCTGAAGAAAGCCGAACACGGTGGCGCTGTCGTAATCGTATTGATGCTTGGTCGGCTCCTGTGGTTTGGGTTCGATCAGCAGATCGCCGGTGAAACCGATCTTGTGCTTGTGCTCGACCACCATACGCATAAAGCGCCCCAGCTGTTCGCGTTCGCGTTTCAGGTCAGTGTTGAGCAGGGTTTCGTAGCCTTCGCGACCACCCCATAGCACGTAGTTGGCGCCTTTCAGGCGCTGGGTCGCGTTCATGGCGCTGAACACTTGCGCAGCGGCGCAGGCGAAGATTTCGGGGTCCGGGTTGCTCGCGGCGCCTGCGGCGAAGCGCGGGTTGCTGAAGCAATTGGCGGTGCCCCACAGCAGCTTTATTCCGCTGGCTTCCTGGTGTTGCTCCAGGTGATCAACCATCTGCGCGAAGTGGTTGCGGTACTCCTTCAGAGAGCTGCCTTCCGGGGCGACGTCCGTGTCATGGAAGCAGTAATAATCGATACCCAGTTTGGAGAAAAATTCGAAGGCAGCGGCTGCTTTGCCGATCGCCAACTCCATGGGATCGCCGGCGTGTTGCCAAGGGCGCTTGAACGTCCCCGCGCCGAACACATCGGAACCCGGCCAGACGAACGTATGCCAGTAACAGGCAGCCATGCGCAGGTGTTCGCGCATGGGTTTGCCGAGGATGAGTTTGTCGGCGTCGTAGTGACGAAAGGAGAGGGGAGAATCGCTGTTTGGGCCTTCGAAGCGAATCGGCTCGACATCGGGGAAATACTGCATGGACCTTGTCCTTGTTGTTCTTGGCGGTGTCTCGATACTAGCAACGGCTCCGACCCCGCTGATTATGAAAAACATCAACACGGAGTGCGATTTTGCGTATTGAGCTTCTTCGGCCAGGCGCCTAGTCTGTGCCAGTCGCCTCTGTGACAAGGGGCTCAGAACAAGCATAAAAACAATGAAAACCGTACCGCCTGTTCACCGCATCGCTCTGTTGTTCAACGGCAGCAAGATCTACGACCGTGGGATTATCAGCGGCATCGGCAACTACCTGAGCAGCACCCGTGCTTCCTGGGACCTGTTTCTGGAAGAGGATTTTCTCTGTCGTTTGAAAGGGATCGAGCGCTGGCAGGGTGACGGGATCATTGCCGACTTCGACGATCCGCTGATTGGCGAAGCGCTGGCTGATATTCACTTGCCGGTGGTAGCAGTAGGGGGCTCGTATGAGGATAAACGCGCCTATCCGAAAGCGATTCCGTACGTCGCCACCGATAACAACGCGCTGATCACCTTGGCTTACTCGCACTTGATTGAGGCAGGGTTGCAACGTTTTGCCTGCTTCAGCCTGCCTGAAGCGCAGGCCAATCGTTGGGCGCAGGAGCGGGAAAAGGCCTTTCGCAGACTGATGCAGCGCGACGGCTTGCACGGCGAAATCTACCGCGGCATGGGCACCAGCGCACCGCTGTGGGACAGCGCCGTCGAACAACTGATCGCCTGGTTGCAAAGCCTGCCCAAGCCCATCGGCATCATCGCCGTCAGCGACGCCCGCGCGCGGCAGTTGCTGCAAGCCTGTCTGACTGCCGGGATCGCCGTGCCGGAGCAAGTGGCATTGATCGGCATCGATAATGACCCGCTGACCCGCAGCCTGACGCGAGTGCCGCTGAGCTCGGTCATCCAGGGCACGGAAACCATGGGCCGTACCGCCGCGCAACTACTTCATCAGATGCTGCACGGCATGCCGTCCACCGGCACGCAAATCCTGATCCCGCCCGATGCGGTCAATGTGCAGGTGTCGAGCTTGCACCAACCGTTGGGCAATCCCTACGTCATGCAAGCGCTGCTGTTCATCCGCCAATACGCTTGCCAAGGGATCAAAACCGCGCAGGTGGCGGCTTATGTCGGCGTGTCGCGCTCATCACTCGAAGCGCATTTCCGCGCCGAGCGCGGCTGCAGCGTGCATGACGAGATTCTGCGTTTCAAACTGGCAGCGGCCACCAGCGGTCTGAAAAATACTGACTCAGTGATAGCCGACGTGGCGCGCAGTTGTGGCTTTAAATCTGCGCAGTATTTGCACACGGTGTTTCGACGGGAGTTTGGCTGTACGCCGCGGGAGTATCAGCAAGGGGCAGGGACGCGTTAATGAGGTTAGAGTGGTCATCAATATCTTGATGGTTGCGTGAACAATGAATCGTCCGCTGTTCGTTTCTCTGGATGGGCCTAAAGGCACCGGCAAAACCACGCTGTTGGAGGCCGTTACGCAAGTGCTGAGGGCAGGCAATCGGAAAGTCATCCGGCTTTGCGAAAGGAAAAGCGATCCGTTCAGGGGTGAAACCATGGCCTTGGTGAACACACTTGCGAGAAATCCATCCCAGGATCTGGAATGGGCTGTGTGTCAGCGCCTTGCCGATAGCCGGCGGTGGATCTCCAGCAACGTACTGACGAAGCAACCGTTGGACAGCATTATCCTGATCGATCGCTGGTATCCGTCGGATGCCGCATTTCGCCAAACCATCCCGTTTGCGCAGATTCTTCAGTTGAATATGGAGCGAGACGTGCGAGTGCCGGACCTGCATGTCGGCGTCGTGACAGATGCGGATATTTCATGGGCCCGGGCTGCAACACGATCACGAGGACTGGGCGGCACTGTGATTCAGAAACACGCAGAGCATGTGGCGTGTACAGAAATGTTCGAGAAAGCTGCTGCGGATCACGGTTGGGTTCTATGTCGTAACGAGAGAACGATTGAAGAGGCTACGAGGCAGGTGGTTGCTGAGATCTATAAAGTGCTGGAGTGATTGTGTAGCTATACGGAGCGCATGGCGCAATACATGATTTAACATAATATACATTACACGTAACAAGATGTTTCGAGATTAGCCTCGTTGCCCTGTCGAGATTTGCTAAATATGCAAATAAAGCGCTCTGAAGTGAAATTTTGAAATTTTGGAAAGTAAATCTTTGAAACGGCGGTTTCGTCCCAATTTCAGAAAATCACTTCCGCGCGCTCTGACTCGATCATTTCGAGTTCTCAGAAGTAAACGTGTGAAAAAACGGGAAGTAATCGCGTGAATCGAGCCTTTCGTCTCTCGTTTACGGTTTCACTCGCGGATCATCTGATCGGTAAACATCTTAGTGCTATGGGCTCTGGCGCGGCCATTGTCAGCGCAGTAATGCCTGATTTTACGTCATGCACAGCGAATTCAAAAACATTGCCTTCGATTGGCGTGATCTCACATCGCATGCGAAATCGTCTATTCGTTTGATTTAAGGAATCTTTTTGGTGAGCGTTCGTTCGTTTACGGCATTGCATACATCACAGATCCACCTGTAAACGCGTCGCTGTGTGAAATCTGCAGCGTTCAGCGTGGAGTTAGTGAGCAGATTTCAAGGGCAGCCACTCGTGGAAAACACAAACGTCCATTGCTTTGCTTGCCGGCGCTGACGGTTTGGCAATGCTCCCGTTGCTTTTGAAGACCGTTGAGTTCTTTACTCACAAGTTTGGCAACGAAACCGTTTCGCTTGAATCCCATTGAGCTCTCCGACCTCCAAATATCTTGGGAAGCCGGCCTTACCTGATTGCATAAATAGCTCAGTGGAATGCCCGCCCGACGCCTCTGTTAACCGCTTTTTTGACTTGTTAGCCGCTGTAGCTAACAAGTCAAAAAACGAGTTTACAGAGTAATATTGAATCATGTGTGAACCTTGATTCGTCTAGCACACCTAGGCTTTCAAAGCTCCCAGTTGCCGGAAGGCGCCCTGGCGTATGTCTGCAGAGGTATGTACTCTTGAGGGCGCTCTCGCCGAAAGTGAACACTTAACAATCTCTGCGTGAAATATTCTCTAACTCAACTAAACATTCATTTAGTTGAGTTAGATTCCAAATTGACATTAATTGCACTCGGCAATCATATTAAAGCCAGCACCCTGCCCCGCAAATCTTCGAGTCATAAACACGTATTCCATATGCTAACGCGGCAGATCCCTGAGCAGGTTCTTCATACCCTTGTTCCTCACGAAACGCTTGGATAGGGCCAATGCGGTCGGTACTGCATTTAGATCTACAAAATCCCCTCTCGAGTTGCTAAAAATCGATACCAAAAAGGGCCGTACGGGCCCTTTTGTTTCCAAAATAAATCACTTGGTCAGCCAAGACTCAACGGTCGCAGAGCCATGCTCTGCTTTCCAATCCTTCAGCGTTTTGTGATTACCGCCCTTAGTTTCAACGAATTCTCCAGTGTGCGGATTTTTATATACCTTCAACTGGCGAGGCTTGCGACTTCCGGTTTTGGATTCAGCCGCTGGTGCACGACGACCGGCTTGCGGATCAAGCAGGTTGACCACGTCCTTTAAGCTGTAATCGTATTTTTCGAGCAAATCGCGCAGCTTGGTTTCGAACTCAATTTCTTTCTTGAGACCCGCGTCACCTTTTAAGGCTTCGAGCGCTTGCAACTGTTCGGCGAGGTGTTTTTCAAGCTGGCGAAATTCTGCTAGTTTGGACATGACAGGTCTCGAGTAGATAGGTTACTAAGAGTGTATTGCAGATCTATGATTTGCGCGCGCTTTATGATTTAGCGACTACCGAAATATCCCCCCTTGACCACCTCCATCGTGACCCATCCAGGCACATCCACAAGTGGGATACGCGAGCCATAAAGCGCGGTTCCTTGCACTATGAGTTCGACCACCCCCGGCGTTCAATCCGTTCGCGATCATGAACAGTTTTTGGTAAGCCTAGCCTACTGCATTTTATTTATCCGGCTCTTCTATGCCATGTGGCAATTTGCTGATCGTGCACAAGAAAGTCGCTGAATCATGAACACTCGTTTTGTTACTTGTTGACTGGTACGTGATAGCCGGCGCCGTCGTTGACCGATAGACATCGACGATCTGTTTTCCCTGTGTCTGATGCCAGCCATAAACCGAATACAGCGACGCCGGAATCCAGACAAAAAACAGTAAAATCAGCACGTCCTTTTTCATACTTATCTATGCTTCCCAAGCAAACGGATTAAAAAGGTACCCCCTGCCCCAAATCGTCTTGATGAGCTCTGGATTTCGAGGGTTGTCATTGAGCTTTCCGCGCAATTTACTGATGTGAACATCGACGCTGCGGTTGATCCCGTCGAAAGGAATGCCGCGGATACGGTTGAGGATTTCGTCACGAGAAAAAAGTGTGCCCGCCGCACTGGCCAACAAGGACAGCAGTTCGAACTCCATAGTTGTCAGATCGATCCTTTGATTGGCCAGGCTCACTATCCGGCCGCTGCGATCGATCGACAACTGACCGAATTCAAGGATGTCCAACGCTGTCGGTTGCTTCGTGGGTATATGGCGTCGCAGCAGAGCGCGTAATCGAGCCAGGAATACCAATGGTTTGACAGGTTTGATTACATAGTCGTCGGCACCGGATTCCAGGCCGAGAACTTGATCCCTGTCATCTCCCTTGGCAGTCAAAATGATGATGGGGATATCGGAAACATCACGAATCCGACGGCACAGGTGCAGTCCGTTCTGATCCGGCAGCAGAAGCTCAAGTACGACGATTTGTGGCTTGAGTTCAACGACGGCCGCCAATGCCTCGTCGCCCCGGCGGACAACCTGCACTGCAAAACCATGCCGGGCCAGAAATTTAGTGATGAGTTTCGCCAGCCTCTGATCGTCCTCTACTAGCAGTGTTTTAACGAAACCTGGGTTTTCCATAGAAGCTCAGCATTAAGACCTTGAGTAAGTGTGTGCCGCCTCAGACCCACGGCACGGTTGAACGACCCATCATCAGCAGGGTGATCACCGGGTGCCTTGCCGAAGTGCGTCTGCATAGGCATTCATTAATAATAACATACGTTATGTTAACAATCTCGAACTGTCGCACTCCCAACGATGCTGTGGCCGAGTGAGCAAATACGGGCTGAAACCCTCGCATGTCTGATTCTGACGGCGCCGTTGCTGGTGTGTGATCGTCTTCCAAAACCAGCAACCGCAATCTGTACGCAATATTAAAATAACGATCGTTGTGTTTAATCTGGTCGCCTGCTAGCATCGAAATCGCCAAGTGGCATTTTCGAGGAGAAAGCTCTCATGCAACTCTCTGTGCGGAAGGCGTTCCTGGAAGACGGGGCCGTCCTGATCAAAGGTTTTCTGAACAAAGATCAATTGGCCGAGTGCCGGGCGGCCTATGACTGGGCTGTCGAGAATCACGGCCCTCATGCGACTCGCATGTTCGACGGAACGGAGCAACAGTCGCACGTCGACAATGCCAACCCCGTCGCCAAGGCCCGTCTCGAAGAACTGGTGACCTCCCTGCCCTTTGGCCAGCTGTTTGCGCAGCTCTGGGGCTCGGAGAACGTGTGGTACTTCGCCGAAGAGGTGTTTCTCAAAGCTGGTGGGCGTGGATCTCGCACGCTTTGGCATCAGGACACGTCTTATCTGCCGTGGGCCGGAAACCACTGGGCCAATGCTTGGATCAGTTTTGAATCAGTGCCGAAGAAAAACGCTTTGGAAATCGTTCGAGGTTCGCACAAAGGACCACGCTACGACGGCACCACGTTTCGAGATCCGAATGATCCGACTCAGCCGCTGCATGGCGGCGATGCATTGCCACGCCTGCCGGACATTGAGGCTTTGCGGCAAAACGATTCCGAGGCATTCGAGATCATTTCGTGGGCCACCGAGCCTGGCGACATCCTCCTGCTGCATCCGGGTTCGCTGCATGGCGGCGCTCCGGTGGATGACGCCTTCCCGGACCGTCACACCTTCGTTTTCCGTTTCTTTGGCGACGACGCCACCTTCCATCCCTTGCCAGAATACAGCGCCGGCGGTTATCCGCAGCAAGGCGTGCTTTTCACTGAAGAGCTGTCGACGTTGAAAGCGGGAGACGCCTTCCGCCACCCAACCTTCCGCCAATTGATATAAGAGGAGCACCGCGATGAGCACTCAAGAACTGCAGCGTCAATCCTTAAACCCTGGCCACACCCAGGCGATCTACGACAACTTCCACTTTTCCCAGGCAACACGCGTCGGCAACATGATCTGGGTGTCCGGCCAGGTCGGTATCGACGAGACCATGGTTCCCGCCGAGGGCATCCAGGCGCAATCCCATCTGGCGTTTCAGTCTTTGCGGACCATCCTCGAAGCTGCGGGCGCGAGTCTGGCCGATGTGGTCGAGCTGATGACGTTTCATACCGATCTGCAGGCCGAAGTGCACGCCTTTGGACAGGTAAAGGACGAATATTTCCCTGAACGTTATCCAGCCTGGACCGCTGTCGGCATTTCCCAGCTGGCAATGCCGGACTTGCGCGTGGAAGTCCGGGCCGTCGCGGTGATTGGCAGCGGTCGACTCTGAACGATTGCATGATCGCGACGTGCCAAGCCAAAATGGCGTTCGCAGCCACTGTCGGCTCAACGCCTTCAACCAACGGAATCACTTTCTCTCATGCATGATGCTCAAGCGCCTTCCACGGATAGTCAGCACTCCATTGACAGTGATTCCGCGCCCGCTCCACGTCGCGGTCGTCCCGTAGGTAATCGTCTGGAAAAACGCGGTGAACTGTTGACCGCAGCCATCGAAGTCATTGCTCAGGAAGGTTATGCCGGAACGTCTCTGCGCAAGGTTGCCAGTCATGCCGGCTGCACCACCGGCGCCGTGACCTATTACTTTGCCAATAAAGAAGAAATGATCACGGCGGCGGCGCAGAGTCTGTTCGACGAGTTTGACCATTTGCTGGATGCCGATCAGGAGAAAGTCGACGTCAGGGCGATGATCGAGCAATGGTTGAACCTGACTCAAGCCAACGACTCGGCGCGTTGGCTGGCCTTGTTTCAGATGCTTGCCCACGCCCGACACGAACCGGTATTTGCCGACGTTATCCAGAAACGTTATTCGCGCTTCCGCGAGGATCTCGCAAGCATTCTGTGTAAGGGACAAACCCAAGGCATCATTCGCAAGGACATTGCTGCCGATCTGCTTGCCGATCAGCTCAGTGCGCTGAGTGACGGCTGGATGATGATGTTGCCAATCGAGCCTGAGCGATTTGAAGCCAAACGCAGCAAGGCTTTGATGGATGCGGTCATCACACTGATTAGCCCCGCTCGCTAAACCCTGCCCTGCCCTCCGGCATCAACAAGTTTCGCTTCATTTGCGCAGCGAACCCTGCTTTGTCGCGCCCGCATTTCACTCAAAACCCACGGTTAATCGACATCGCGCCGATTTCACTTTGCTGAATCCCTGTTCCGTCATATATTCGCATAACATCTGTGATTATAAATAAAAGACGGAGGTGAAGATGAATGCGGATCTCGATGAACTGTCGACGCAATCACGACAGCGACGATTGTTATTGCAAGCGATCGGAGGCGCAGCCCTCGCCGGAGGACTCGGTGTCACCGGTCGTGCGATGGCGCAAACCGAAGCTGTAGATACCTCGATACTGGATGTGGTGATCATTGGCGCCGGGCTTTCCGGGCTCACCTCCGCCAGGGACCTCCAGGCCGCTGGCTGCGAGTCGTTTGCCGTGCTTGAAGCACGCGACCGCGTCGGTGGTCGCACGCTTAACCATGATCTGGGCAATGGCGTGATTTCCGAGGCCGGTGGCCAATGGATCGGCCCGGGGCAAACGTCGATCGCCGACCTGGCCAGACAGCTCGATGTCGCCACCTTCCCCACCTACTACAAGGGCAAGGCGGTGTATCTGATCGACGAGGTCAACATCCAGGAAGATCTCAGCGACGGGCCGAATTCCAATACAGAAGTCGTCGCAAAACTGAACAAGCTCGCCGAAGGCGTCCCCAGCAAAGCGCCGTGGGAAGCCAAGGACGCGGCTGAGCTGGACAAACTGTCGATTGGCCAGTGGCTGGCCGGACAAGGCATCAGCAACGTCGACAAGATCGGCTTCAACATGTCCGTGAGCCTCACCTTCGGTACCACGCCGGCCGGCATGGGACTCCTGCATTACCTGGCGATGATCAACTCGTCGGACTGCCGCCTTGAAAAGCTCGAAGGGGTCCAGGGCGGTGCGCAGGAATCTCGCCTGGCTGGCGGCTCGCAAATTCTCAGTTTGAAGATGGCTCAGGCGCTGGGAGATAAAGTCCGGTTGGCGTGCCCGGTGCGCAAGATTGTCGGTTGGGAACGTGATGTCGTCGAGTTGCACACCGATCAGGGCATCATCCGCACGCGGCAGGTAATTGCTGCGCTGAGTCCGGCGCTGTGCAATCAGATCGTCTTTGATCCGCCCCTGCCATCCGGGCGTGCCGAGCTGCAGCGGCATTGGCCGGCCCATGCACCGATGCGCAAGACCGTGCACGTCTATGAGCGCCCGTTCTGGCGCGACCAAGACCTCAACGGGCAGATTGTGCCAGTGGACGGTCCGCTGATCTGGGCCTTTGACAACTCCCCCGCGGACGGCAGCCTGGGTGTGCTCAGCGGCTTCGTCAGGACCGGCCAATTACCCCATGACCCGAAAACGGCGCAGGACACCCTGTCGGCGATTTACGCCAGCGCCATGGGCGAACAAGCCCTGCACCCGATTCAGTTTCATGATCTGGACTGGGGCAAGATCGACCCGTGGAGTTTGAGTTGTATTTCCCCCATGCCCCCCGGTTTCTGGACGCAATGGGGCGAGTACCTGACGCCGGCGGTCGGTCGCCTGATCTGGTCGGGTACCGAAACTGCGGAGATCTGGGCCGGGGCAATGGACGGTGCGGTCCGCGCTGGACATCGCGCGGCAATGGAAGCGCTGCAGGCGTTGCTTCAAACACGGAGGAACGCCTGATGAAGCGGACTATGGTGTTTGGAGCCATCACCGTGAGCGCAGCGTTGGCCGGATCAATAGCGATTTACGGGCCGGAACTGTGGGCGGGCTATCGTTTCATGCAGGCCGTGGATCAGCGCGACGCTACATACCAGGCCAATGGCGGAGCGTGGCCACAGTTGCAGGACACCTGCGCACTTTGCCATGGCGCCAACGGTCAACCCCGCGACGCTCAATACGTAGCGCTTGCAGGGCAGCCCGCGGCGTACATCGAAAGCCAGTTGCGCGCGTTTTCCGAAGGGCGTCGCCACAATGCCCAGATGCAGCCGCTGGCGGCCAATCTGACCGACGAGCAGATCAAGCGCCTGGCCAGTTATTTTGCCGAACAGCAACCAGGCGTGACTGAAGTCCCGGCGAAGGATGATGCACTGGACCAGCGCGGTCAGCGTGTGGTCGCCGCCAATGGTTGTGCAGCCTGCCACGGCGAAAAACTCTCTGGCGGCCCCCTGGCTCCGCGTATCGCCGGACAAGGGCAGCTTTATCTGAGCGATCAACTGAGCGCTTACAAACGTGGCCAACGCACCGATCCGACGCAGGCCATGAATGCCATGGCGGGCACCCTGTCCGACGAGGACATCAAGGCCGTGGCGCATTATCTGGCCAAGCTGAAGCCTTGATCCTGCCCGGGCAAGGATGCCCACCGCCCTACTCCGCATCCCGCAAAAAAGCCGCCAGAACGGCGGCTTCGAGCACTTCAATTCCCCCTCAGCGCGTTTGCAGAACTGTCATTGCGCCCTTCGCGCGCTCCAGCGCGCAATACGCGTAATACAGGTGCACCAGCAGATAAGCCCAGGTCGTCAGTGCAAGCACGTAGAAGTTGAGCAGCACATTGCTGTCGTCGCCGGGGATCTTGTAGAAGTCGTAGATGCAGGCAATGGTCAGTGAGGCGAGCATGCCAAACATCACACCGATCGCATGCAATGACTCTCCGGCATTTGCCAGGCGTACCGCGAAATATACCAGGTAGACCGAAAACATCACCCACATCAGCACGTAGAAATACGGCAGGAGCGTGACCAGGACCTTGGTAGAGATCAACGCGAGCGTGCCCAACAGAGCGCCGGCAAACATCATGAGCTCCTTGCTCACGGAGGGCTTGTACGCATGCGTTACCGCCATCAGCCCGAGCACGGTAATCAGTGGAATCCCGAAGGCTCTGGAGAACGCGTCGCAGAAGTATGAAATCAGGTACGCATGCTCCGATCCTGTCAGGAAGAAGATCAAGAAGTTTGTCGCGGAAAAGGCAACCACAAACCACTCCAGAGCCAGTAGCAGGTTTCTCTTCTTCAGAAACCTGATGCCAAAGGTCAGACCATTGGCAAGCAGCAAGAAACAGGCAAGGCACAGCACAATATTTCTCGGTTCCATAACGATAGCCTCGGTACAGCTGACAGAAAATTTGATGGGTTAGCGGGATTGAGGAACCAGTGCAGCCAGGTAAGCCGCAATCGCCTGGCGCTCCTGCGCTGACAGCGCCGCTGCCATGGCTTGCATCGCGCCAGTGGGCTCAATGCGCTCGCCGCTGGCAAAAGCGTTGAGCTGGGCCAAAAGGTAGTCCTGGCCTTGTGCAGCCAGGCGCGGGAAGGCGTCGTGGCCCATCAGCTCGGCACCATGACAGGCGGTGCAACCTCGGGTTTTCACCAGTTGTTTGCCCTGATCCTTCAGCCCGTCGTCAGGGCTGACAGCCGCATGAGCAACGACCGATTGCCGGGCGTAGAACTTCGCCAGCAGATCAACTTCATCCGGGCTGAGGGTCATCGCCAGCGGCCCCATGTTGGGCGCAAGCCGTTGCCCGCTCGCGAAGTTGCGCAACTGGGCAGACAGATACGCGGCGGGTTGCCCGGCCAGGCTCGGATACGTCGGGTTCAGCGAGTTACCGTGGCTGCCATGGCAACCGGTGCAGGCATCGGTCAGGTGTGGCCAGTTTCCGCGGTCGGCCTGATAGGCCTCCGTGGAGGTCGTGATGTAAGTCTGCAGCCGATACAGGTCGAGCAGATCACGGCCGAAAACCGCCACCAGCACCGTAATGACCGCGATGACGCCAAGCGCTATGATTTTTTTCATTGCCGCCTCCTATGCCCGACGTAACGCGTTGAGCACCTGCAAGGCGCTGTGGCGTCCGGCGCGCACGGCGCCGTCCATGTAACCTGCCCAGATGTCAGCGGTTTCGGTGCCCGACCAGAACAGGTTGCCGCACGGCGGACGCAGTGCCTCGCCATGTGTCGACCAGAAACCAGGGGGAATCGGCGACACGCATGTGATGGTCCACGGGTCGAAATGCGCCCAGTCGTGATCGTGGTAGGAAACCGGCTCAAGCGCTGCATCCCCCAGGGCGCGTGCATAGATTTCGGTCTGCACACGCTTCGCGGCTTCGGGGTCGGTGGGGGCTGCGGAATTCAGAATGAATGCGTTGATCACGCCGATTTCGCCGTTTGGCGGTGAGTTGTCGTAAGCCCAGATGACTGGCCCGCCGACCTGAATGATGTGACCGTTCAAACCCTTGTCGCGCCAGAAAGGCCGCGGGTAAACCATTGCGGTCTTGCGTGCCGGCGAGTGCGCTGGCCAGGCCCGTTGCAGGGCGGCGCGAGCTTCGGGCAGCGGTGGATCGAATTGCAGGCATTGGCAAAGCGCGGGATGAATCGCCATGATCACCCGGCGCGCGCGGATCTCGCCCTGATCCGTTTGCAGTCTGACGATGTCGCGGTTCCAGTCAGCAATTTTGCGCACCGGGCACGACAAGCGAACCTTGTCGCCCAGCAATTGCGCCATTTTGCTGCTGAGAACCTGTGAACCGCCGACGATCCGCGTGCCTTGCGCGCTGTCCTTGATCGAGTCGAGCCGCATGTATTCGCTGCCGGCCGAATTGATCATCGACAGAAAGTGCAAGAAGCCCATCTTCGCCGGCGTGACACCGCAGGTCAGGAGGAAGCTGGCATTCCACCCTGCGCGGTCTTCCGGCTTGATGTTTTGCTGAGCGAGCCAGTCGCCCGCCGAGAGCTTGTCCAGTTCGGTCACCCTGGGGGATTTCCATGGCGCACCGCACGGCACATCACGCGACAGCTCGCTGAGTTTTGCCGAGACTCTTTCGTCGGTACCGAAGGTGCCTTTCAAATCTACGGCGACACGTCCATCGCCCCCGAGGATCACGGTTTCCCCGTCATAGAAACTGGGAAAGGTGCCGACCTCAAGCTCACGGGCCAGATCCGCTACGGCGGTTTGTCCGGGGCCGATCCACTGACCGCCGGCTTCGGAGATATAGCCGGAACCCAAGTCATGATTGAGGGTGCGGCCGCCGACACGATCACGCGCTTCAAGCACCAGCAGTGACTCACAACCTGCCAGATGCAGATCACGGGCGGCGGTCAAACCAGCCAGGCCGGCACCGATGATCACCACATCAAACACATCGTCCGGACTGTCTTTTTGCAGCGCATCGGCGGCATTGGCCAGGCCAAGGTTCAAACCGATCGATCCCACGGCGGCGGTGGCACCGGCCAGTTTGAGCAATTGTCTTCGCTTCAGATCGGGAGGGGCGTCAGTGCTCATGTTCGATGCCTCACATCACGTTATTGTTGGATTGAACGCCCGTGGCCGAGCGTGGGTGTGGCAGTAAAAAAGTGGCGACGAAAACGCAAACATTCGTTTGTCTTTCTGCAGGCGAATGCCTGCCGGCCCCAGGACTTCAAGGTCAGCGTCACCACGGAAAATCAGCGTGTTGGTTCTATAAGCCTCAACCGTCAGGCATGAGGGCGCGCAACTTTGCGGTTGGTGTATTCGTCCAGCAGATGTGCTCCCCCCAGCGCCACATTCATGGCGCACCACTGCAGCGGTTCGGGCAGGGTTTTCGGGGTTTTATGCCGCAGCGCGCCGAGCAGCGGATGCTCGATACCGCCGATTCTTTCCGCCAGCAGATGGCCGATCAGCGACTGCGAGGCGACGCCGTGTCCGGAGCAACCCGCGGTGTAGAGAATGTTGTGGTGCGACCCGGTTTCGCCCACCACCGGCAACGCGTCGTAGGCCATGCTGACGTAACCACTCCAGCACGCTTGAATGCCGACACCGCGCAACGTCGGGAAACGCACGCCCAGGTTGTCTTGCAACGCTCGGTAGGTCACCTCATCAGGAATGTTCGGGGTTTTCGAGCCGTAGGCATAACCCAGCCGTTTGGTGGTCATCAGCAGCGTATTGCGTGCGGTCAGGCGATGGCTTTCCATCACCAGGTGCGGCGTGGTCAACCCTTCCCGCCCTGCCCAGCCCAGCGATGCCAACTGCTGTGGTGTCAATGGCTCGGTTTCGACCGCCGACACCCGAAACGGTACGACTTTGTCGCGCAGAAGTCCGAGCTGCGGCGTATAGGCATTGGTGGCCAGCACTACTATTGGCGCGCTCGCCCGCCCGCGTGGCGTCCGGCAGGTGATCGTCGGCCCGTCGGAGAACGACTCAAGCGTGGTGTTTTCATACAGCCTTACCCCCGCCTGGAGTGCAGCGCGGCGCAGGCCCATCACGTATTTGCCAGGGTCCAGGGTACCGCCGTGGCGTTGCAGGCAGCCAAACAGAAAGGCCGGTGGAATCCCCCGCGCGCGCATTTGTGCCTGATCCAGAAACTCGGTTAGCGAACCCAATTCGTGGCCCACGGCCATACTTTTGCGCAGCCTTTTCTCCTGCGACGGATGGATGCCCGCCCTGATGATGCCCGAGGCGTTGTAGTCGCAGTCGATCCCCAGTTCGCGCAATCGACCTTCGACGTAGGCGACAGCTTCGTCATAGAACCTGACGATGTTTTGCGCTTTTTCCTTGCCGACACGTTTCAAGAACAGCTCGAACTCAATGCCGATGCTGCCACCCAGATAGCCGGCGTTCCGCCCGCTGGCGCCGAAACCGGCAAACGCCTGCTCCAGCACCACAACCTTGGCCCCCAACGCCGTCAGTTCCAGGGCGGTGGACAGCCCGGCGAAACCGGCACCGATCACGATGACGTCCGCGCTGACATCGCCCTCGAGCTCGGGTTGCAGATCCGCCGGGGTTTCGACCCAGCCACCCAGCCGACGAAAATGCCCGCCGGCGAAGTGGCTTTCCAGCTCTCGTGATTGGTAAGTCATGGACATGTGATGTGCTCCTATCGACTCAGGATGTGAATAGCGACGGCGGCTTCCTCGACACCTTGCAGACCGCCACCGTTTTCCTGGATGGCAAGCCGCGCACCGGGTACCTGGCGTGCACCGGCCTCCCCGCGCAACTGCGTGGTCAGCTCGTACAACTGGCCGATCCCCGTCGCACCCAGCGGGTGGCCCTTGGATTCCAGGCCACCAGAGGGATTGATCGGCAGGCGGCCACCCAAGGTGAAATCGCCGCGTTCGGCACACACCCCACCCTCCCCCAGCGGCGCAAGCCCGAGGTTTTCCGCCTGGATGATTTCGCCCATGGCCGAGGCGTCGTGCACTTCGGCCACGTGCATGTCCTGCGGGCCGAGGCCGGCGATTTCGTAGGCTTCACGCGCTGCCAATAGGCTGACGTGCTTGTGCGGCTCGTCGAGCCCGCGCAGGCTGAAGCTGCGGATCACGCTGGCGGCGATCCGCACACAACGTTTCGGGTCGGCACCGATGCGTTTCAGTCCCGCCTCGGTACAGAGAATCGCGGCGGCCGCGCCGTCGGATAACGGCGCACACATCGGCAGCGTGATCGGATAGGTGATCGGCGGCGCGGCGAGCACTTCTTCGATGGTGAAGGTCTTGCGAAATTGGGAATACGGGTTGTGCACCGAGTGTTGATGGTTCTTGGCGCATACCGCCGCAATCTGTCGTTGAGTGGTGCCGTAGGTCTTCATGTGCCAGCGACACATCGCGGCATAGATGGCCATGAACTTGCTGTACGGACGATCGGATTCCGAGCCCGGCGGCACCACGATGCCCTCGCCCATTTTCACCAGAGTCGCGTAGTTTTCCTCGGCGGTGGAAACATCCCAACCGGTTTCGAACAGGGCCAGCGCCCGCGTCTTGTCCGGCACGTTCATTTTCTCCGCGCCCAACGCCAGGGCCACATCGGTAGCCCCCGAGCGCAAGCTCTGCACTGCCAGATGAACCGCAGTACTGCCCGAGGCGCAGGCGTTTTCGACGTTGTACACCGGCACCCCTTCGAGGCCGATCTTGCTGCACAGCACCTGCCCGGGAATAGACAGTTGTCCTTGCAGATGACCGTTGGTGATGCCGGCGTAGAACACCGCACCGATATCAGCGCGCAAGGCGCCGGAGTCGGCGAGTGCGCCCTGCAAGGCTTCCAGCGCCAGATCCTGGAGACTGCGGTCGAGGTGGCGTCCGAACTGGGTCATGGCAATGCCGGCGATGTAAATAGGTTCCATCAGATCATTCCCCTCAGATACGCCGCTCAACGTTTTGCCAGTAATGGGCGCGCAGATCTTTCTTCAGCACCTTGCCGACCGGGCTGCGCGGCAATGCATCAATGAAATCCACGGTTTTCGGCGACTTGACCGAGCCGAGCCGGCTCTTGCACAGCTCGATCAACTCCTCGGCGGTGACGGTATGCCCGGCGCTCAACTCGACCACGGCTTTCACGCCCTCGCCCCATTGCTCATCCGGCACACCGATGACCGCGCAGTCCTGCACCGCCGGATGACTCCACAGCACTTGCTCGACTTCACTGGGATAAACGTTGAATCCGCCGGAGATGATCATGTCTTTCTTGCGGTCGGTAATGTGCAGGTAGCCGTGCGCATCAACGTGGCCGATGTCGCCGGTGTGCAGCCAGCCATCGATGATGGTTTCTGCGGTTTTCTGCGGGTCCTTGTAATACCCCTTCATCACCAGATCGCCGCGTACACAGATTTCGCCGGTTTGCCCCTGACCGAGGATGTCCCCGGCGTCGTTAAGGATTTCCACGCGCACCAGCGGATTGGGCCGGCCCACCGAAGACAGGCGTTCGTCCGATGCCAGACGTCCACCGTGCAAATGCTCGGCGGGCGGCAGGTTGGAGATCGAGGCCGGGGCTTCAGTCTGGCCGTAACCGCCGGCCATCACCGGGCCGAAGGTCTCGATGGCTTGCTTGAGTTTGTCCACCGACATCGGCGCCGCGCCGTACAGGAAATACTTCAGCGAGCTGAAATCTACCTTCTGCGCCAGATCCGGCACATCCAGCAGTCGATAGATCACGGTCGGCGGCAAAAAGGTTTCGGTGACCTTGTACTTCGGGATCATTGCCAGCATCAGCGCCGGATCCGGTTTGGTAATGATCACCACCGTGCCGCTGCGCGAGGTGCACGGCAGCGACAGCGTGCCAGCGGTGTGGGTCATCGGCGCCGCCGCCAGGTTGACTGGCGGATGGTCATCCCCGTAAGGGAAATTGATCATGAAGTGCGCGCAGAACGTCTGGATGCTGCGATGAGTGTTCATCACCCCCTTGGGCAGCCCGGTGGTGCCGCCGGTTGGCGAGAGTGCCACGACATCGTCCAGTTGATACTCGACCTTCGGTGCCGTGACCGGCTGATCCTCAATCCAGGATTTGAGCGAAGGTGCGCCCGGCAGGTGCTCGTCGATGCAGATCCACAAATGGATTTTCGGCAGGCTCGGACGCAAGGCGTCGATGATCGGCGCGAACTCTCGCTGAAAAAACAGCACCTCGCAGTCGAAGGCATCGAGCACGTGCCGGTTCTCTTCGGCGCTGTTGCGTGCGCCGACGGGAATCCAGCACAGGTTGGCGCGCCAGAGTCCCAGGGTGCAGGTCCAGGCCACCGCGTCGTTGGCCGACCAGACCGCACCCTTGGTGCCGCTCGGCAAACCGGCCGCCAGCAATGCGTTGGCGATCCGGCAGGACAGATGGCGGACTTCGGTGAAGGTGAACACCCGATCGTCCTGGATGTACGCCGCGCCGTGCGGATTGATCCGCCAGCCACGGTCGAAGAAATCGATAATCGCCATGTCGGTCACTTCACAGTTGAGTAACGGTTGCGCGGGCCAGGCCACGCTGTTCAAGGAAGCCCAGCAGGTAGCGATGACCGAAGGCTTTCGAGGACGAGGCGAAACCGGTCCTGGCGGTGTCGTTATTCAACAGCTTGACCACGGCAGCGGCGTGCAAGGCGCCGGTGGCGATGTACGGCGTGATGCCATGCACGGTGGCACGCACTGCTGTCAGTTGACCGCGGCCGATCGCGAAGTCGACGGTGCGTTGCAGGGTGCTGCGCTCACGCGGTGGCATGCTCGGGGTGGTCGATTGCACGAGGCTCTGAATCACCGCGTCCTGCTGTTCCTTGGGCAGGTGCTTGTATTCGGCTTCCCACTTCTCGCCCAGGCCGTGGACCATTTTCATCACCGGGTTGTCGTAGAAGCCGACACAGGACATGCAGCTTCGCACGCGGCCATCATCTTCGAAGAACACCGGCAGCGAGGTGCCGCCCCAAGGCAGGCAGAACACCGCTTCCAGTAGATCGGGGCAGACCACGTTGAAGCTGGCGTTCGGTGCATAAGGCACCAGTTCCTTCTCCCACAGGTAGGCACCGGGGTAACGCACGCCTTCGAAAATGGTCGCCGTAGAACCGACAGTCACCCCGGCAGCACCGGTGCGCGGGCCACGGGTCAGGGTCGCGGTTTCCAGCGAATCGACACCCGGCGTTTCCAGGGCCAGTTCGGCGGCGATTTCGGCGTAGGTGTACATGTACGCCAACGATGGCGACAGCAGCAGCCCGGCCTGGCGATACAGCTCACCGAACTGGTCGCGCAAGGCCCGGATGTGCGCCTGCTCACCGGCCGGATCCAGATAATGGCAGCCAGCTTTCAAGGCCGCTTCCACGGCAGTCAGGCCAAAATTGATGAACGGGCCGACTGTGTTGCACACCACGCGCGCACCTTTAAACACCGAAACCAGCGCGTCGACCTCGTGGGCGCATTCAATGATTTCGTAAGTGGCCGACTCCAGACCGACGACGCGTTGCGCCATCATTTCCTGAGCCCGCGCGGCGTTGCGTGCAACGGCGGTGAACGGGATGTGCTGGTCGATCAACCAGTCCATGATCAGCATGCCGGTGTAACCACTGGCGCCGTAGACAACGACAGGATATTTGGCCATCGGGATTTACCTCATTTGTTGTTTTTGGATGAGTGATGTCGGGTGAATGCAGAATCAGTTGTTGGCCCAACCTTCGGCGTACAGCTGCTGGGCAAGCAGCCCCAGGCGCATGGTCAGGACGCGGTTTTCGCCGTCCTCGATCAATGACGACTGGGTGTCACGCAAGAGTTTTTCGATCGGGTATTCACGGGTGGTGCCATTGCCGCCGAACAGACGGAAAGCTTCCTGCACAACAGCCATTGCCTCTTCGGTCACCGTGACCTTGGCGGAGGCGGTAGCGTACGGATGGGTTTGCGGTGAAAGGCGCGCGAAGCTCAGCGAACGGCGGGCGACCGCACGGGCCGTTTCGACCCGACGCAACATGTCGCCCAAACGCAGTCGGGTCATCTGGTGGTCGATCAACGGATGCCCGCCCTGGCGGCGTTCATGGCAGTACTGCAGGGCCATTTCGAAGGCGGCACGTGCGACGCCGGTGAACACCTGCCCCATGTGGGTGCCGGCGAACGACCAGGAAGAACTGACGGCGCCGTAGTAGTTGTCGCGCTCGGCAATAGCAAAGCGCCGGGGCACTCGTACGCTGTCGAAGTAGATTTCGCCTTGGGGCAAGGAGCGCTGGCCGATCTTGTCCAGCGGCTTGCCCTTGGACACGCCCTTGAGATCGAGCGGAATAATCAGCGCAATCCCGTGCGGCCGGCCGTTCTCATCGTAAAAACCGTCACCGTAATCAGCACAGATCAAGCCCAGTGCCACTTGGGCGATGACGCCGTTGGAGACCCACGCCGAGCTTTGGCCGTTGAGGATGACTTCATCGCCAACCACTTTGGCGGTCAAGTTGCCGATATTGCCGGGCTTGCCCGCTGGCCAGTCTCGCGCCATGTCGAAGATCTGGTTGTCGCTGCCACGGTCGGGTTGGGTGGCCATCCAGCAGCCGATCCGGCCCTGGCAGAGTTCGACCAACTCGGCATTGCCGGCGGCAACGGCCATTTGCAGAGGGAAACCGGCGCAGCCCAAAGAGATCGCCAGCCCGGCATCACCCCAGCCGAGTTCTTCACCGATCAGCGATTCGATCCGCACCGCCATGTCCGGCGGCAGCTGCGCCAACAGCGCCGGGTCGAGGCCGAGTTTGGCGAATTCGGCAAACAGCGAGTAGTAAGGCGAGCCGGGGGCAACCAACTCTTCGGCGGTCATGCGATCCAGCTCGCGACCCAATGGTCGCAACACTTCTTTGGCGAAGCGGTGCACGGAGGCCTGAATCGCAGCCTCCTCTTCTGTCAGCGGGGTTTCGAAACCGGTGAGTCCGGCGGCTGGCAGGGTGAGTGTCGACTTGAGCGAGATCATCGAAGTACCTCCATCGAGAGTGGCAACCGCTGCGCTTGCAACGTGCTGCGTCTTGTTATTTGTCATCGACTCTAACAAGCAAAATTATTTAACGCAACATACGTTATGTTTATTATTTCGAGCTTGCAAAGACTTCTTCAGGCACGGGAAAACCGGCCGGAAATCAGCAGTTTGTTTGAGAAAATCGAGCTGAACTGCCGGGAAACCGGCATGGCGCCCGCCTCCCGACATCCACCCGGGTATCAGCGCCGAGGAACGACGCCTCTACGGGAAAACACGATCGGCGAGCCATCCCCGTTCAGCAGTGTCGCCGTGAGCGAAACCCCGTCGCCGCTGGGTTGCTCATGGAAACTTTGACCACCGTCGTCACTGCGCACGAGCAAGCCGTCGAGCCCTACCGCAATGACTGTCTGCCCGGAAACATCGATGGCGGTGACCGAGCTCTTGCTCTGCAGCGGTACGCGCTGCCAGCGTGCGCCATCGGCGGAGCCGTGCAGCAACGTGCCGCGTTGCCCGCCCACCAGCAGCGAGCCGTCGCCCAGCACCGCCCCCGTCCACAAAGTGCCGCTGTAACCGGTATCCATGTAGCGCCAGTGCTTGCCCTGATCGTCCGAGTGCAATAACTGGCCGCGTTCGGCGGTGGCGTACAAGCGCCCTTCTCGATCGGCAAACAGCCCCATCAGGTTCAGATCGGCGCGCTTCGACCCTGGCGGAGCTTCAAGTTGCTGCTCGGTCCAGGTCTTGCCGCCGTCATCGGTGGTCAGCACCAGCGACCATAGCCCCACCGCCACCCCTTGCTGCGGATTGAAAAAGTGCACGGCAAACAGCGGCCGATCTTCCGCGCTGGACAGGCGTTGCACCTGCCAGGTATCGCCGCCGTCAGTAGTGGCCAGAATCGCCCCCCAGTGACCCACGGCCCACCCCTGACGGGCGTCGACGAAGGACACCCCGGTCAGAGGCGTGGACAACGGCACGGACGCAGCCTGACGGAAATGCCCGCCGTGATCGTCCGACAGCAGCACCACACCGTGATCGCCGACGGCAACGGTTCGCTCCCCGGCGCGGGCAACGCTCAACAGCGTCGCGGCTGTGGCGCTGGCCGTCACGGCCGCCGGAACCGCCGGCAAGGATGACGCCTGCAACAGCGTCGGCAACATCAGAACCAGTAAAGGCATCAGGTTTCGCATGGCTATGTCCTCAATGCACCAGTGAGCCGATCAGACGCACTGGGCGCCGCCGCGGGAATGTCCGCTCCAGCCATACGGCGAAGGCTGGGAGAACGGTCATGGCCATGATCATGTTGACCAGAAACATGAAAGCCAGCAGCTTGCCCATGTCTGCCTGGAACTTCAGATCGGAAAACGCCCAGGTGGCGACGCCCACCGCCAGGGTGATGGCGGTAAAAATCGTGGCGACGCCGACCTCCAGCAACGCGTGCTCGACAGCTTTGGTGATCGGCTGGCCGAGGGCCTGATGCAACTGCAAACGGTTGTAGATGTAGAACGCGTAATCCACGCCGATGCCGACGGCGAGCACCATGACCGGCAAGGTGGCGATGGTCAGGCCGATCTGCAGTTCTTTCATGAACCAGTAGCCGATGAAGGTGCCCAGGGTCAGCGGCAAGCAGCAGACCAGCACGGCGCGCCAGTCGCGATAAACGACAAACACCAGCAGCGCGATTGCGCCGTAGACGTAAAGCATCATCGGCAGCTCGCTGCGTTCCACCTCTTCGTTGATCGCCGCAATCACGCCGGCATTACCGGACGCCAGACGTACGCTCACTCCGGGCTGAGTGAACTGGCTGCGGAACGCCTTGGCCGCGGCGATCACCCGGTGAATGGTGGTCGCCTTGTGATCGGCGAGAAACAGATGCACCGCGGTCATACTGCAATCGGGCCGCATCATGCCGGGCACGCGAGCCACCTCGGCGGCCATTGACGAATAGTTGGTCGGGTCGATGGGCACCGCGTTCATTTTCGGATTGCCCTCGTTATAACCCTCGTTGAACTGGCGTAGGCTGTTGGAAAACGAGGTCACCGAGACCACACCAGGCACCCCTTGCATGGCCCAGACGAAGCGGTCCTGATACTGGCCGAGCGCAACGTTTTCGCAGTCGTTCGCCCCGCCCTCGACCTTGACCTCGAACACCACACTGAGCCAGTCCAGACCGATGTCGTAATGGCTGGCGATCGACAGCGCATCCCTATTGAATCGCGCATCCTCGCGCAGTTCCGGGGCGCCGGCCTGCAAGGAACCGACGACTCGATCATGGCTTTGCCAGGCGGCCGTGACAAAGATCAGCACCGCCATGCCCAGCACCCAGCGCACGCTGTGCCATTCGCTCAAACGCGCAAGACCGTGCAACCAACGAGCGCGGCGCTGGCGAGAAACTTCCTCGGCGGCAGCGTAACCGTCCTGCACGCTGAGCATCGAGGCCACCACCGGCAGCATCACCAGATTGGTGACGATCTTAAACGCGACCCCCAGTGACGCGGTGATTGCCAGTTCCCGCACCATGGGGATCGGGATCAACAGCAACGTCACGAACGATACAAATGCGGTGACCAACGCCAGCGTGCCGGGAATCAGCAACCCACTGAAACTGGCCCGCGCTGCGCCCTCCACCGATTTGCCGCAGGCGATCTCGCGAATGATGAAGTTGATCTGCTGCACGCCATGGGACACGCCGATGGCAAACACCAGAAACGGCACCAGCACCGCCAGCGGATCCAGGCCGTAACCGAGCAGACGCAAGGCGCCGAACTGCCAGATCAGCGACACCAACGAACACCCCACCGCCAGCAAGGTGAAGCGCAGCGAATGGCAGTACCAGTACACCGCAGCCGCCGTCAGCAACAAGGCCAGCAGACAGAACTCGAGAACCGCTGACGCACCCACAGCAATGTCCCCGATCTGCTTGGCGAAGCCGATGATCTGGATCTCGAAATCCGTGTCCTCGAACTGACGGCGAATCTGCTGCTCCAGCACCTGGTTGTACGCCACATAATCCAGGCGCTGGCCGTTGGCATCGAATTCGTTGAGATCGACCGTGATCATCGCGCTGCTCTGGTCGCGAGCCACCAGCGTTCCGATAAAACCGCCCTGCGCCGTCGAGTTGGCGATCATCGCAATGCTCGCCTCATCGAGACTTTCCGGGGTTACCGTCCCCGGTACCAGCGGGTCTGCACGAAAGCCCTCCTCGGTGATTTCATTGACGAACGCGTTGGGCGTCCACAACGAACGCACGCTGCTGCGTGACACGTTGGGCAGAAAGATCAGCGCCTGGGTGACGTCATAAAGACGCTTGAGCGCTGGCTGACTCCAGATCGTCCCTTGGCGCGCCTTGACCACCACCGTTAACCGGTTCGCGCCGAGCAAGTCATTGCGATAGGTCTCAAAGGTTTCGATGTATTCGTGGCCGATGGGTAACTGCTTTTCAAACCCGGCTTCCATGCGCAACTGCACCGCAAACCAGGCCATGCCCAGGGTGAACAGCGCCAGACCCGCCAACGTCAGCAGGCGGTGCGAGAACAGCCATTGTTCGATGCGCGGCAGGACGCCGCGCACGGGGTTTTGCTTGAGGTTCAGGGAACTGTTCACGGCGCGCCTCACAGGGTTCGGGAAACCACAAGGCCGACGTAATCGCGATCACGCAGCAGTTGATCGTAAGGGGTCTTGCCACCCATGAACTTTGCGTAGTTGGCCGAGATCTGCCAGCTCGCCGGATTGCGCACGAAATTGAGGTACAGGTTCATGCTGCTGGCGTCTTCGGTGAACGTGGCCGACAGGTTCGGGGTGCGTCCGTTGATCGAGCGCGAATAGAACACGCCGGGCGTGACCTGCCAGCCGGGAATCAGCGTGTTGTCGTAGGTCAGGCTCAAATCGAGGCTGATGCCGGAAGAGGTTTTGTTGCCCTTGGCGCTTGGCGCAATGGCCGGATCCAGTTGCCAGGTATTGAGGCCCGCGGCGATCGGTTCCCCGGCGTAGTCGTTATGCAGGCCGGGGTATTTCACGACCACCAGTTCGCTCAACAAGGTGCCGGTGCTAGCACCGGTGAATTCAAGCAAGGTTGGCGAGTTGGACGGCGTCATGCTGTAGATGCCGGTCAGGTGCCACTGCAGTTTCTTTGCGTCTTTCCAGCATTTGCCGCCGTTGGCGGCGCAGGCATCGATGACCGGGTTGAGCGGTACCGCATCTTTGGGGCGGTAGGACAACTCGGTGCCCAAGGCCCAGTCGCCGACCGGCATGTTGGCGCTGATGCCGTACATCATGCGGTCTTCCGGATATTCCCAGGTCGGCGCCACGGCGAAGGTTCGCGGATCCACCTGCACGCTCAGTGACGGCAGTTTGTCGTGATAACGCATCACGTACAGACCCAGGTTGAGATCGGTGTTGTCAGGCTGCCAGCGCAGCGACACGCCCCATTGGCCGCCGTTGCGCGCCTCTTTTTCATCGTACCCGTAGGCACCCCTGCCCTCGCCCAGCGCATGGGTCGTGGACCAATAGCTGCCCACTGGCGGCAATTCGCTTTTGTTCCAGTTGAACTGCCAGTACGCCTCGATATTCACCCCGGCGCCAAGCCCCGACGCGAGGCTGAGCATCGGCGCCGGCAGCAAGGCTTCCTTGAGCTGGGTACCGGGGCGCGACAAGGCCATGACATCGTAGGCGTTGGTGTTGTTGATGCCGCCGGCCGCGAACAGACTCTCGCCCCAGTTGATCACCTGATTACCCAGGCGAGCGCGGACCCGCTGGTCACCGACATCAAAGCTCTTGCTCACCCACAGATCCAGCAGCCGCGCCTTGAACTCCAGATCGTCGCGGGCGCTGCTCGTCAGGCCGTCGCTACGGACGCCCGCAGGGCGGTCCGCCGACAACGCGCCGCTGGTGTCGGTCGCGGCAAAGTCGCGGATCCAGCTGCCGCGCGCCATGAACGTGTAGTCCTCGGGAAATTTCAGCACCAGCTCATGGGTGCCTTTTATGTAATTGGTGAACAGGTCGCCCCGGTCGTAATTCAAGTCGCCCTGATCACCAATCCCGGCGCTGGGCGCCAGACAGCCACTGGGTGGATTGTGCCCGCCGGGGCTGCTGGTAATGAGGTTGCAGCCACGCGATTCGGTGCGCAGACCCATGCCCACGGCGACGGTGGAGTCGAATGAGCCGCGAATGTTTTCGGTTTCAAAGGTGAACGCCATGGCAAATGGGGTTGCACACGCGATGACAAGACCTGAGGTTCTACTGATTATTTTTTTCATGTCTGTTCCCGAAAGCCGCTGTCAGCGTTCGCTGGTGGCGCGCAGGTTGTCTGAGGTGTAGAAGTCACGTTTCAGGCGCGGATTGCTCGCCCCGTCGGTCAGCCAGCGATGGTCATTCTTGCCGGTGCCGATGGAGGTCATGTCGTACAGGTAGCGACCGTCAACCAGGTTGTATTGCGCCTGGGCTTCCATGTCGCAGGTGCCGGTCTCGTACACCGGGATTGTGTAGCCCTCGCGGACTTTCCAGATTTGCCCCTGCTTGTCGTAGTCCACCGCCATCAGCGCGTTCCAGCTGTCTTCGTCGATGTAGAACAGACGCTTCGGCGCCTGATGACGCATGCCTTGGCGAACAGTGGCCTCGACCACCCACACGCGGTGCAGCTCATAGCGACGCGACTCGGGAGCGATGAAGTCGCGCTTGGCCACGTCCTCAATCTTCGCCGAGTTGTCGTAGGCCCCGAACGAGTTGTAGGGCACGAGCATTTCCTGCTTGCCCAGCAGCTTCCAGTCGAAGCGGTCCATGGGGCCGAAGAACACATTGGATTCATCGATGGTGTATTGATTGTCCAGACCGATCTGCGGTGCATCGTAGGAATACGCCGGCATGCGCCGCACGCGGCGCTGGCCCGGGAAGTAATAGAACGTGGTGGCTTGCTCGCCAGCCTTGGTCGTGACCACTCCGGCTTGTCCGGCCAGTGCGGCGGGGTCGGTGTAGCTGAAGTAGGTGGCGACTTCCAGACGATCGAATGACGAGAACAGTGCGCTGCCCTTCACGCCCCATGGCGTGTACATGAACCAGTCGGTGGAGGTTCGCAGCCAGTCCTCACTGCCCTTGCGTGGCGAAATGCCGGACACGGTCTTCGACATATCGAAACCCACGCCGCGATAGCGCATTTTCATGTTCCACATGACCTCGGCGCCCGAGGCTGGAAATGGAAACGGAATGCCCGGCACGTAGGCTTCCTGCAACGCTAGGCCGTCGCCGTCGAGCTTGGCGAAACCGACGTTCTTCTTGGTGTTGTCCGCGACGAAATCCGGCACGCCGCAGCTACGTCGCGTCGGGTACACGTCCATGCGGTAGCCCGGAATCTTCTTGAACATTTCCACCTGCCCAGGTGAAAGCTTGCTGGCGTACTTCGCGACGTTGCCCGAGTCGATACTGAACAGCGGTTTGTCATCCTTGAATTTCCATTGCTGGCCGCGCACCTGGCCGTGGCTCCAACTGCCACCTTGAGGACCGGGCGCAGTCCAGGCGGGAATCACCCCGTCGGAGCTGGCCGCGGCCTCGCCTCCCAGCGGGGTCAGTTTGCTGCCGAGCAATGCAGGATCCTTGTCTGCCGCCTGTGCCGTACAGAAAAACGCCGAGGCGGCGACGGCTGCGACCAGGTGCCGGATTACGGCGCCGGTAGAAAAATTGTTATGGGGGCG
Organism: Pseudomonas sp. IT-347P; assembly: GCF_949768005.1. NCBI lineage: Bacteria > Pseudomonadati > Pseudomonadota > Gammaproteobacteria > Pseudomonadales > Pseudomonadaceae > Pseudomonas > Pseudomonas sp. IT-347P. The sequence goes on along the minus strand of NZ_CATKPQ010000059.1, from coordinate 124,820 downwards.
CTCAATCACTGTGTTCATGGGAGGGATCCTCGTGGGCCTTGATCAGCAACGGGGTCGTCTTGACGGTGGCAACCCGATGCCTGCGCTAACCTAATCAACTGACTTGATCAAATGACCAAGTCATGCGATCAAAGCAAGCCCGGTGCCAAGATTCGCCGGGCCGGAATTAGTCGTTTCTTATCAATCGATTGCGCGATCACCGGAACGACGACGCGAGGAAACTGCCGGAGAGTGTTTCCGTTTGTTTCGTCGGAACGCACCAATACGGGAAATAACGAAACAGTTGTTACCATTATTGGTGCAGCCATTTCACGTACCGTTTTCATTCATGACGTCTAGCGATTTGTTGCTGTAGGATCCGCAAGCGTCGACATCGCCCTCTTCGTTTTCGGGGGCGCCAGGAATAAGGGAGATTGCTGAACCATGGCCAGAATGGGCGCTGAATTACGCCGGCAGGATTTCGTCGAAGCTACGATCAGAGTGATCGCCGAGCACGGCGTAGCCAATGCCACGACCCGCCGTATCGCGGCGCAGGCCGGCTGTCCGTTGGCCTCGTTGCACTACGTGTTCCATACCAAGAACGACCTGTTTTATGCCGTCTACGAATCGCTGTTCAGCCTGCCCCCGCAAGCGCTGGAACGGGTACCGGCCGGCACTACTGCTGCGGCAACGGCTGCCGAAGTTCTGCGCCAGTTAATCACCTGGTTCATCGATCATCCGGATGCGGCCAGGGCTCAGACCGAGTTGTTCTTCTGGGCAATGCGCAATGACCCGCAAATGGCCAGCAAGATTTACTCGGTGGCGATTGAAGCCACCGAGCAGGCGCTGCAGCGGGCCATGGGAACTGAATTGGACGAAGCTTTTTTAAAGGCGACCAGTCGCTTGCTGATCCAACTGGTAGACGGGCTGACCATTGCCTGGTCGGCCCACGGTGATCTGGATCGATTGCGAACCGAAACCGAGACCGCTTGCACGGCACTGGCCTTGCTGGTGGCCAGTCACTGAGTCGATCCTCACACGCTGCTGACCAGATGGCCGCCATCCACCGCCAATACGCTGCCGGTCATGAACGCCCCGGCATCGCTGGCCAACAGCAAAAACGGTCCGGCCAGTTCATGCAACTGGCCCAGGCGCCGCATCGGGATCAGGTCGCGGATGTAGTTGTTGCCCTTCTCGCCTTCAAAAAAAGCCTGGTTCATCTCGGTCTTGAAGTAGCCCGGCGCAATGGCATTGACCCGGATGTTGTACCGCGCCAGTTCCAGCGCCAGGGATTTGGTCAGTTGGACAACCCCGGCTTTCGCGGCGCTGTAATGGCTGTAACCGGTGCCGACGCGTAATCCGAGAATCGACGCCACGTTGACGATGCTGCCGCTGCGCCCGGCCTTGGCCAGCCGTTGAGCGGCAACCTGGGCCACACGCCAGACGCCGTCCAGATTGGTCGACAGCATTGCGCGCCACTGTTCTTCGCTGATCTCCAGCGGGCGCTGACCGTTACCGATTCCGGCGTTGTTGAGCACCACGTCGACCACGCCAAAATGCGCTTGGGCCGTATCGAACGCGGCTTCGACACTGCTGCGATCGGTCACGTCGAGTTCAACCGACAGCGCCTGCCCGCAATCCCACTCAATGTCCTTGGCCACTTGCGCAAGCTTTTCCACGCGCCGCGCAGTCAGCACCACCCGGGCGCCGGCATGCGCAGCGACCCGCGCCAGATGCGCACCAATGCCGCTGGAGGCGCCGGTGATCAATACCGTTCGGCCGGCGAGGGAAAAGTTCTGGGCGAAATCGTGAGTCATCAGTGCACCTCGATAAAATTGGACTTGGCAGCGTTGCAGCACAAAACCGGCCGTTTTCCGATACGCCGGACGATCTCCACGACCGCCGTTACCGCATCCGCCGCCGTGGCCTGGCAAGGCACAATTTCCACCTGTCGCATATCGGTGGCCGGACCGAAGAAACGCAGGCCGATCAAAGCCTGTGGCCGCGAAACCGTGTTCGCCAGCGCTTCGATATCCAGCGACGACGTATGGGTCGCGAAAATGGCGCCCGCTTTGCAGACCTGATCCAGCGCGAGGAACACCTGGTGTTTGCTCTCCAGCTTTTCGCACGTCGCCTCGATGATCAGGTCGGCATCCGAAAGATCTGCGTAGTCGAACGTGGTGAATAACAGCTCCATCCGCGGCTGTACTTGTGCGGCGATGAGCTGCCCGCGCTGGACGTGGAGCTGATAATTTTCGTGGATGCGTCGAAGGCCACGGTTCAGCGTGCGCCTGTCCACATCCATCATCGCCACGGCAATGCCGACATCGGCGAAGCACATCGCGATGCCACCACCCAGCGTGCCGGCACCGATCACCGCCACCTTATTGATCTTGTACGGCGCACGGTTCAGAGCGGACAGCGCAAGGCCGTCTTCGAAACGGTAATAGACCTGGTCAGACATGGCGTATCTCAAAACTTGCGGAATACGTCGCCGATGCTGGCAACCGGCAAACCAGGCTGCGCGCGCGCCGGCAGCGTCGAACTCACCGTGCTGAACGCGCCGTACGAGCCGGTCGAGTAAAAGCTATAAATCGAGTAAATGGCGAGTGAGACGAGAGTCACGGTCATGCAGGAAAAAACAATTGGGCGCATCACTAACCTCCGTCATCTGGCTGGGGCCAAATGCAGTGTCTTTTGTTATTGAGGGTTTTGATTCTGGGTAGCGCGCGCCGCAAAAGCTTGGCAGATCGCGCCAGGTTTTTTGCAGTTCATGACAGTCGAACGCTCTGTATTTCGACCTGCGCGATGAACAAAAACTGTCTCAGATGAACTCATTTGCTCTATTTCGGTGGTTTTCGTTGCAGTAATGAGCTTTTCGGGCACAATTCAGCGTATTGAAATTCGATTCGAGACCGACTGATGTCCCTGACTCCTCAAGATGAACGACTCATCAAGGCGCTGGCCTTGGCCATCGTTGATCGCCCCCGGGCGACACTCAAGGAACTGGCTGAAGCGGCTGGCGTCAGCAAGGCTACCCTGCATCGCTTTTGCGGCACCCGTGACAATCTGGTTCAGATGATGGAAAGCCATGGTGAGACGGTGCTGAACCAGATCACCACCACCACTGACCTGTTGCACGGCGAGCCGGTGCAGGCGTTGCGCAGTCTGATCAACGAGCATCTGGCGCATCGGGAAATGCTGGTTTTCCTACTCTTTCAGTACCGCCCCGACACGTTTGCGGTAAATGGTGAGGGCGACCGCTGGCAGACTTATGCCGATGCACTCGATGCCTTTTTCCTGCGTGGCCAGCAATTGGGCGCGTTCCGCATCGATGTCACCGCAGCGGTGTTCACCGAACTGTTCCTGACCATGATCTTCGGCATGGTCGATGCCGAGCGCCGTGGACGCGCGGCCAGTGCCAACTCGGCCAACGTGCTGGAACAGATGTTTCTGCACGGCGCCGCCACCGCCACGCCCGCCCCCTGATCCTCATTTTTTCCCGCAAAAAAAGCCCCGTGACCTATCGGTTCACGGGGCAAAAAAAGGTTGGATGCGCCAACCCAAAGGAGCTCCGGTAGGGCGTTACCTGACGGTTGTCGGCGTGGACCATCCACCGCCCAGCGAACGGAACAGATCGACCAAAGCGATCTGCCGTTGCGTGCTGATCTCAATAAACGCTATCTCGTTGACGAAGCTGGTGCGCTGCGCATCGAGATAACGCAGGTGGCTGTCGATACCGCCTTCATACCGAGCCCTGGCCAGACTCAGGGTTTCAGTGCTGGTGTTGGCCAGTGCTCGGCGCGCGGCCTCCTCCCGGCGCAAGGTGTCGGTGGCAGCCAATGCATCGGCGACCTCGCGGAACGCCGTCTGAATCGTGAGTTCATAGGCCGCCACAGCTGAATCCTTGCGGGCTTCGGCCAGACTCAGCCCGGCACTGTTGCGACCGGCATCAAACAACGGCAGCGAAAGGTTCGGCACGAAACTCCAGGAGCGCGAGCCACCGTCGAACAGACCGGACATTTGCGCGCTGGAAGTACCAAAGCTGCCGGTCAGGCTGATACGCGGAAAGAACGCCGCCCGTGCCGCGCCGATGTCGGCATTGCGCGCTTGCAGTCGATGCTCGGCGGCAAGAATGTCCGGCCGGCGCTCGATCAGCGTCGAGGTGGTATCCGGGGCGATGTCCTGCACCAGCATCGGCTGCGTCGTCAGCCGCTCGGGAATCACTTTCCCTGCATCCTTTGTCCCCAGCAGCAAAACCAGCGCGTTGAACGCCTGCTGCTTCTCGCGCAGATTGCGTTCCTGCTCGGCCCGCGCCTGCTCCACCAGCCCCAGTGCTTCCTGATAATCCAGCGCAGTCGCCGTGCCGCTGGAGCGGCGCTGGCTGATCAACGCGAACGAGTATTCGCGGCTGCTCAGGGTTTGTTGAGTCAAATCCAGACGACGCTGGGCGCCGTCATGAACCAGATAGGCCTGACTGACTTCGGCGATCAGCGCGATCTGCGCGGCGCGGGCGGCTTCTTCGGTGGCCAGATATTCCTGCAGCGCAGAGTCGCTGAGGCTTTTTACCCGGCCAAACAGATCCAGCTCGTATTCGGGCAGCGACAGGCCGACCTGATACTGGCTGGCCACCCCTGCCCGGCCGTCGCTGGCCAGGTCCGAGGGCAAGCGCTGGCGATTGCCGGACGCGCTTGCATTCAGCCCGGGAACCCGATCGGCCCGCTGAATGCGGTACTGAGCCCGAGCCTGCTCGATGTCCAGAAGGGTCTGGCGCAATGAGCGATTGTTATCCAACGCAACCTCCACCAGACGGCGCAGGTCGGGATCGACGATGAACGCCTGCCACGCTAATTGGTTGATCGGAACGCCTTGTTTCAGCGACTCGCCCGCCCAGTTGTCCGCGACCGGTGCAACGGGCCGATCATAGGTCGGCGCCAACGAGCAACCGGCCAGCAGCATGGCGATCACCAGCGCAGAAAATCCTGAAATACGCATGTGTCACTCCTGAGTCAAAGCGGGTTGTTCAATGGGCGCTGGTTTACTGCGCAACATCGACAGCACCCAGACAAAACAGATCGGTACAAACAACACCCCCAGCAGCGTCGCGCTAAGCATGCCGCCGATCACCCCGGTACCGATCGCCCGCTGACTCGCGGCCCCTGCCCCGGTCGCCAGTGCCAGCGGCACCACGCCGAGAATGAACGCCATGGACGTCATCACGATTGGTCGAAAGCGCAGCCGTGCGGCCTCGATTGCGGCGTCGCGCAGGCTGTAACCTTTCTCCCAAAGTTCCTTGGCGAACTCGACGATCAGAATCGCGTTCTTCGCCGCCAGACCTATGATGGTGATCAAACCCACCTTGAAGTACACGTCGTTAGGCATGCCGGCGACCATCACCGCGAGTACCGCACCGATGGCGCCGATCGGCACAATCAGCATCACGGTCAACGGAATCGCCCAGCTCTCGTACAGCGCCACCAGCAGCAGGAACACCACCAGAATGGCCAGCGCAAACAGTTGCGTGGCCTGACCACTGGAGACCTTCTCCTGGTAGGACAAACCGGTCCACTCGTAGCTGAAACCGGCCGGCAACTGCGCGGCGATACGCTCCATTTCTGCCATGGCTTCACCGGTGCTGTAGCCCCCCCCGGCATCACCGACGATGCGCACCGACGGATAACCGTTGTAGCGCACTACCTGCACCGGACCTTCCTCCCAATGCGTGGTGACGAAGGCACTGAACGGCACCAGATCGCCCGCGGTGTTGTGTACATACAGCTTGAGCACGCTTTCCGGAGTCATCCGGTCGCCCTGCTCGGCCTGCACCACCACGCGCTGCTGGCGGCCAGCGTTGGTGAAGTCGTTGATCACCTCCGAACCGAACGCGGCAGACAACGCACTGCTGATCGATTCAAAACTCACCCCCAGGGTGCGCGCCTTGTCACGGTCGATCACCACGCGCAATTGCGGCGACTCGGCCAGCCCTTCCATCATCGCGTAGAGAATTTTCGGGTTGCCGTTGGCCTGGCCAAGCACCTGATCACGGGCAGCGAGCAATGCTTCACGGCCCAGACCGGCACGATCCTGCAGGCGCAAGGCGAAACCACCGGAGTTGCCCAGCCCGTCAATCGGCGGCGGTGGCACGGCCATCACCGCACCGTCGTTGGCCACGGCAAATTGCTCGTTCAGCGCATTGACTTCTGCCATGGCCGATTGATCTTCGCCACGCTCCGACCAGTCCTTGAACACCGGGAATGCCAGCGCTGCGTTATCGCCCATCCCGGAGAAGCTGAAGCCGGACACCAGGAACGTCGACTGAACCGCGTCACGGGTAGCCAGGTAACGCTCCAGTTGTTCGCCAGTCGATTCGGTACGGGTACGGGTCGCGCCCGGCGGTAGCTGGACGTCGACGATCATGTAGCCCTGGTCCTCCACCGGCACAAACGATTCCGGCAGGCGCAGGTAGAAGTAACCGAGCATGGCGATAATGCCCAGGTACACCAACATCATCCGGCCGGAACGCGCCACCAGCCCGTTGTTCAGGACTGAATAGCGATCAGTGAGCTTGGCAAAGCCACGGTTGAAGGCGCCGAAGAAGCCGCGCTTTTCATGGTGCCCTTGTGGAATCGGCTTGAGCAGCGTGGCGCATAGCGCCGGGGTGAAAGTCAGTGCGAGGAAACCGGAGAACAGAATCGACACCGCCAGTGATACCGAGAACTGCTGGTAGATCACACCGACCGAGCCGGACATGAATGCCAGCGGCATGAACACCGCCGACAGCACCAGGGTGATACCGATGATCGCGCCCGATACCTGCCCCATGGCTTTCACCGTGGCGTCGACCGGCGACAAGCCCTCTTCGGCCATGATCCGCTCGACGTTCTCCACCACGACGATTGCATCGTCCACCAGAATGCCGATGGCGAGAACCATGCCGAACATGGTCATCATGTTCACCGAGAAGCCCAGCACGTACATCATTAGCAGCGTGCCGAGCAGACATACCGGCACCACAATCGACGGAATCAGGGTGTAGCGGATGTTCTGCAGGAACAGGAACATCACCAGAAATACCAGAACCATCGCTTCGATCAGGGTATGAATCACCTTCTCGATCGCGACATCAACGAAACGCGAGGTGTCGTAAGGAACGGAATATTCCACGTCATCCGGGAAGTAGGCTGACAGTTCGGCCAGGCGCTGCTTGACCGCAGTTGCGGTCTGGATGGCGTTGGCGCCAGGCGACAACTGGATCGCCGCTGCCACGGCGGGTCTGCCATTCAGACGCGAGTTGAAGTTGTAACTTTCCTGACCGATTTCCACGCGGGCGACGTCGCCCAGTTTGACTGTGGAACCGTCCTCGTTGGCACGCAGGACAATGCGTGAGAATTCTTCCGGATTGTCCAGCGTACCTTTCACTGCCAGGGTGGCGGTCAGTTCCTGCTGGCTGCTGGTCGGCGTACTGCCGAAGCTGCCGGCCGGTACTTGCACGTTCTGGCCACGGATGGCCGCGCTGACATCGTCGATAGACAGCCCGTAGCCCACCAGTTTCTGCGGGTCGAGCCAGACGCGCATCGCCGCTTCGGAGGAGAAGAACTGCAGCTTGCCGACACCCGGAACCCGGCGCAGCTCGTTGTTGATATTGCGCGCGGCGTAGTCGCCCAGTGCGGTGGTGTCGCTGTGCTGGGTGCCTTCCTTATAGTTCAGCGCATAGATCAGCAGGAACCCCGCACTGGTCTGCTCCACCTCCAGACCCTGGGTGAGCACGGCTTGCGGCATCCGCGCTTCGGCTTTTTTCAGGCGGTTTTGCACGTCAACCTGAGCGAGCTGTGGGTCGGTACCCGGCTGGAACGTCACTGCGATCTCGGCGATACCGTTGGAGTTGTTGGTCGACTCGAAATACAGCAGGTTCTTCGCACCGTTGAGCGACTCTTCGATCACGCTAGTGACCGAGTCCACCAGCACCTTCGCAGAGGCACCGGGATAGGTCGCCGTCACCTTGATTTGCGGCGGCGCGACGTTGGGGTACTGCGCCACCGGCAGCATCGAAATGACCAGCAGACCGGCCAGAGAGATGAACAACGCCACCACCCAGGCGAAGTTCGGGCGTTTGATGAAAAACTGAGACATCGGAATATCCTCGCGGCGACGGCGCCCTTACTGTTTCGACTCAGGCGCCTGCGCCTGGGCTTGGGGCTGACCCGGCACGACCTTGGCGCCTGCCTGCAGGCCACTCAGGCCGCTGACAATCACCTGATCGCCAGCCTTCAGGCCTTCACTGATCTGCCAGCGCGAACCCTGCATGGAACCGGTCACCACATTGCGCGCTTCGGCGCGGCCGTCGGTGCCGACCAGCATGACCTGCGCGCCGCCATCGCTGCCGCGCTGCACCGAGCGCTGCGGCACGAGAATGGCCTGGTTGTCGGTGCCTTGAGGTGTGCGCACGCGCACGAACATGCCCGGCAGCAACACACCGTCGCTGTTGGCGAACTTGCCACGCAACGAGACTTGGCCGGTGCCGCGGTCAACGGCGACATCGGTAAACATCAGTGCTCCCTGACGCTCGTAAGCAGTGCCGTCGACACGAATCGACAACGCCTTGTTGTCGTCGGCGGAGAGTTTTCCGCCTTTGAGCGATTCGCGCAGACGCAGCGCGTCAGCGGCCGATTGGGTGAAGTCGACATACACTGGATCCAGCTGCTGAATCCGCGCCATCAACGTTGCGTCACCCTGACCGACCAAGGCACCCTCGGTGACCAGGGCGCGGCCGACACGCCCGGAAATCGGCGCTGTTACCGAGGCATAACCCAGGTTCAACCGGGCGCTTTGCAGATCGGCCTGGGCCGAACGCGTGGCCGCCTGTGCACTGCGCAACTCAGCCATGGCGCTGTCGTAGTCCTGCTGGCTGACCGCCTCGATCTTCACCAGCGGTTCATAACGCTTGACCCGTGCCTGAGCCTCAAGTGCAACGGATTGCGCACGGGCCAGTTCACTCTCGGCGCGAGCCAGGGCTGCTTTCAGTGGTGCCGGGTCGATCTGGAACAGCAGGTCGCCGGCTTTGACATCAGCGCCCTCTTCAAAACGCTTCTGCATCACGATACCCGGCACCCGAGCACGCACTTCCGCAACGCGCATCGGTTCCACCCGGCCCGGCAGCTCCGACGTCAATGCCAGAGGTTCGGTCTTCACTGCCAACACTTCTACCGGACGCGCCACTTCGGCCACATCCGCCTGTTCATTCGCCGGCCCACATCCGGCCAGCGTGATGGCGATTGCCAACGACCCCGCCATTCCTACTGCACGCAAATTGCCCATAACTCACCCGAGGCTTGATTGAATTTGGTGCGAATGCTACTTTCAAAACCCTAATGAGTCAATATTGTCTCATATGAGAAATGTGTGAATCGCGCGACGATCGCTTGAGGCTTGGTGATGAACCTGATTTCCCATGAAGAACATCTGCTCAAATCGTTGACCGTGGCGGTCGTCAACCGGCCGCGGGCAACCATGAAGGAGCTGGCGCAACTGGCAGGCGTGAGCAAGGCCACCCTGCACCGCTATTGCGGAACACGGGAAAACCTGGTGCAAAGACTGGAAGAACACGCCGAAGCAACGCTCAATCTGATTATCCGCCGCGCCAGTTTGCAGCACTTGCAGCCGCTGGACGCGTTACGTCGATTGATCCGCGAGCACCTCGCCCACCGCGAGCTGCTGGCCTTTCTGATGGCGCATTACCGCCCCGACTTTCTCGATTTCGAACGGGGCGACACACGCTGGCAGTTTTACCTAGAGGCGCTGGAGGGTTTTTTCCTGAGGGGGCAGCAACAAGGGTTGTTTCGCATCGACATCACCGCCGCGATTTTCACCGAGCTATTCATCACGCTGGTGTATGGCCTGGTGGATGCCGAACAGCGCGGGCGTGCCGCCAACGCCGATTCGGCACGGATCCTTGAGCAAATGTTCCTGCATGGCGCGCTGGCCGGTGGTGAATTGCGCGAGCACGCCTGCGTTCCGGAAAAAATGCTCTAACGATCAAAAATGGGTGAAGGCATCGCTGATGCTGGCGACCGGAGGGTGACTGGAATGATGGACAACTGTGTGGCCTGCGGGCCGGGACTGAAAATACAGCGCACCCGAAACCAGTGCGATCGCAAGCAAAGCAAACAGGAACCGACGCATCGAACACCTCCACCGTCCAGCCGCGGGCCGAACGCAGTTTTATTGTTATTGGTGCTTCGAGTCTGGTCCTTGGAGCGAGGTGAAAGCTTGGCAGATCACGCCAGTGATTTTGCAAATCGTGCCAGTTCTTTTCCGGCCAGCGGTCGGTCATTCTGAGGGTTGAGCGGATGTCTACGGTTCGGGGTATAGCGCTGCTGGGGTTCAAGGCATTTTGTGCCAGTCAGGGCATCGACCCGGATTCGGCGCTGGCCGCGGTTGATCTGCCTAAAGACCCACTGAATGCTGGACTCTCCGGCGTGCAGTTCAATGCCTTGATCGAATTGTGCGCGCAGCGATCGAACAACCCGCTATTCGGCGTGCAGTTCGGCTTGCGCCAAGGTACGCAGAGTCTCGGCACCCTGCTCTTCGCCATGCGCAGTTCAGCCACTGTCGGCGAGGCGCTGAACTTGCTGACACGTTATTTTCATATCCATAGCGACGGCGCGCTCGTGCAGCTTGAGCGGCAGGCCGGCAGCGCCCTGCTGCTTTACGACGTGACGGATGGCACCTTGATCTCGGTACGTCAGACCGTGGAACTGGCGATGAGCATTGCCAGTTGCCTGCTGCGCGAACTGCTCGGACACGCCTGGCAACCGAAAGCGCTGCTGTTGCGCCACAGTGCTTCGACCAACCGCCTGGCCTATCGCGCGTTACTCGGCGTGGCGCCGCGTTTCGACAGCCTGGTCAACGCCTGGGTGTTTGATGAGTCATTACTGGCGCTACCGCTGGGCGCGACCGACGCCCGATACCAACAATTGGCCCTGCAACATATCGACGAACTGGCCCGCGTGACGCTGGAGGAGGTGCCGTCTTACCTGCAAAAAAGGCTGCGCAATGAACTGACCCACGGCCCGGTCACGCTGCGTGACATGGCCGAGTACATGATGATCAGTCCACGCACCCTGCAGCGCTATCTTCGAGCGCAGGGCACGGGATTTCAGGAGCTGCTGGACCAGACGCGCCGGGCGATGGCCGCACGCTACCTCTGCGATTCGTCGCTCAATCTGACGCAAGTGGCCGGTCTGTTGGGTTACGCCGACCTGAGCGCGTTTTCCCGGGCATTCGCGCGCTGGAACGGGGTCAGCCCGCAGCAGTGGAAACAACGCATGCAACACTTACCTCGGTAAATCGACATGGCTTGCAACCCGTTCATTCGCGCCATCAGCCTGACAGGCTTCGATCCGTTCGCCCGGCGTCAAGGACTGGAGCCGAACCGGATGCTACGCCAGGCGTGTCTGCCTGTCGCGTCACTGCAGCGCCCGGAAGATATCCTGTCCTTTCGCAATTACTGTCGCTTGTTGGCTCAATGTCGGCAGCGCTCGAACAACGCATTGTTCGGTCTGGAGTTCGGCCTCCATCAGGGAGTCGACGTCTTCGGTGACATGTTTTTCCTGATTCACAACACCCGTACCGTCGGCGACGCGCTGCTCGAACTGCGCGCCAATTTCGCCCTGTACAACGGCGCTGCGCATCTCTATCTGGAGATTGCAGACGGTATCGCGTTGCTGGGTTATCGAGCCGATGAGCAGGAGATCGACGGCCTGGCTCAGGCCGAAGAACTGGCGTGCGGGATCGGTTTACGCCTGATGCAAAACCTGGCCGGCGAACAATGGCAACCCGAGGCAATCATGCTCCGCCATGCCCCGCTGGCGGATGAAGGCCTCTATCGGCAGGCACTAAGCATCACGCCGACGTTTTCAGCCGCCCACACGGGATTGCTCTTCAACGCCAGTGCGCTGGCGCAGCCGCTAGATTGCGCCAGTGAAGCCTTGCATCAGCTCATCGCTGAACATTTGGCAGGGATTGAACGCCTGTCGACCGACGCGATGCCGGGCTACGTCAGGCAATTGCTGCGCAATCTTTTGCCCAGCGGACGTGCAACGATCGACAGAGTGGCCGATTGCATGTCCGTCAACCCAAGATCCTTGCAGCGCCACCTGGCGGAGGAAAATACTTCATTTCAGCAGTTGCTGGACGAGACGCGCCAGCAATTGGTGCGCAAATACCTGCAGGTCCCAACGATCAGTCCGCCGCAAGTAGCGCACCTGCTTGGCTACGCCGACGTCAGTACATTTTCGCGGGCTTTTCATCGATGGTTTGGTGTCTCGGTGCTGGAGTGGTGTAGACAGTCCGGAGTGAACAGGCAGCCCTTGTTGCTTCGGAATCGAGTGAAAGAGCGACCTTGAGCGTATTTGCACTGAACTGTTTTGTATTGGATGTCAACACTTACAGCAAACGGGATGTAGTTAGGGGAAGTAACGGCAAAAAACGGACGCTCGTGACAGGAAGTCATTGCACGAGCCGTCGCTGACAACGTACCGCATCCGGCCAGCAGTCACTCCTTCTCTTGGGGGCCGCTATCGGCCCAGAGTGTGTAAAAACTCCAAAACCAGCTCGTATGATTAAAAATTGCCTCCAAATGCGGATTGCCGCATCTGTCCGGCGTCAGTAGGATTCGGTCATCACTGACATAAATGGATGTGTATATGGAAAGCATGCCGAGAATGGAAATTGAGCGCGTTGCGTATCAAGAGTTTTTAACTCTTTGGGAACGCGGAGCGTTCGATAATCAGCGCTTAGGCCAAGCGTTCTATAACCATTTTCGGCTTCATCGTCTGAGCGACCAAACGTGCCTGTTCGGTCTCTATGAAACTGACGGAGACAAGGCCATGACCGCGATCTCCCGCCTGTTCCAAGTCTGATAACTCCGACCCCGCGTTTCGCGAGAGCAGGGTCAGCCTTGGGTCAATAGTCGCCTCTCATAAGAGACTGCGTTGGCTCAGAGTGTGTGAACGCTTTTGCGAACCCTTACTATGATTTCTGAGGATTTCATCGTAGGGATCGCCCATGAAACGCTTTATCCAAGGTGAACATCGAGGCCAAGGCACCTTACTTCCCGAGAGCCTCGACGACTACGTCAGCGATACCAACCCGGTGCGCGTAGTCGACGTCTTTGTCGACGAACTCGACCTGGTCAAACTGGGTTTTGAAGGTGCCATTCCAGCCGATACTGGCCGGCCTGCTTACCATCCCGCGATCCTCCTGAAGATCTACATCTACGGCTATCTGAACCGCATTCAGTCGAGTCGGCGCCTGGAGCGAGAAGCCCAGCGTAACGTCGAACTGATGTGGCTAACCGGCCGCTTGATGCCCGATTTCAAGACCATTGCCAACTTCCGAAAAGACAACAGCAAGGCCATCCGAGGCGTCTGCCGCCAATTCGTGGTGCTGTGCCAGCAGTTGGGATTATTCGGAGAAAATCTGGTCGCCATCGACGGAAGTAAATTCAAAGCCGTCAACAACCGCGACCGCAATTTCACCAGCGCCAAACTGAAGCGGCGAATGGAAGAAATTGAATCGAGTATTAATCGATATCTGACTACGCTCGACAAAGCCGACCAGCAAGAACCCACAGCTTCCGAGCCCAGTGCCGTGCGGCTGGAAGAGAAAATCGCCAAGCTCAAAACTCAAATGAAGGAGCTTCAAACGATCGAAATCAAACTCAATGAATCGCCGGATAGACAGGTCTCACTGACCGATCCAGACGCCCGTTCCATGATGACTCGCGGCACTGGAATCGTCGGTTACAACGTGCAGACAGCGGTCGATACCCGGCGCCATTTGATCGTTGCCCATGAGGTTACCAACGTCGGTTCCGACCGCGATCAACTCAGCTCGATGGCCAAGCAGGCCCGCGAAGCGATGGCGTCAGAAACGCTTTCGGTAGTGGCGGACCGAGGTTACTTCAAAAGCGAAGAAATCCTGGCTTGCCACGATGCAGGCATCACCGCCTATGTGCCCAAACCGATGACATCTGGAGCCAAGGCGGACGGGCGTTTCAATAACGATGCCTTCATCTATGACTCGGCAAAAGACGAATACATTTGTCCCGCTGGAGAGGCGTTGATCTGGCGCTTTTCCAGCGTTGAAAAGGGCCTGAAGTTGCACCGTTACTGGAGTTCTAATTGCCAGGGATGCATGCTGAAATCGACGTGCACACCGAGTAAGCAACGGCGAGTTCGGCGATGGGAGCATGAAGCCGTATTGGAGGAAATGCGGAACAGGCTGAGCAACGCGCCGGACATGATGCGAGTCCGCAAGCGTACGGTAGAGCATCCCTTCGGGACACTCAAACAATGGATGGGCGCCACGCATTTCCTGACACGAAAGCTGAACGGAGTAAGTGCGGAGATGAGCTTGAACGTCCTCGCCTACAACTTGAAACGAGTCATGAAAATCCTCGGTACCAGCGGTTTAATGAAGGCGCTTTCGGCCTGAAAAGGTCTGTATTTTGGCCACCCCGTAAGGTAGACGCGTCACTAGGGCTCCCAGGCCCTCGTGATGATCCGCAGGACTTATTGCGAGCAATTACTCAGCTAACAACCGGTCAGCGCTGCGCGCCGACAGTGCATCAGCGCGTTTTTACACACTCTGGGCCCTAAGCGGCCGGTGAGGACAGCCAGAAATCGGCCAATAACGGTCATCCACCACTCGCAGCTATTAACCTCGGCGGCGTAAAAACTTAGACTCCATTTGAAAGTACACGCTTCACAGCTCCGGTATAAAGAAAGTGGTCGCGGCGCAAAATCTTTACCTCAGACGACGCAAATCACATTCTAACCATACCCTCGCTACCAATAGAATTTGCCATCAAATTGCGTCCACCTGAGGAGCCACTGATGATCCTTCCCACCCTCGAAGATGTCGTCGAGCTAGCTAAAAATGGAACGCTGTTAGAGGCCGTCTTCAGCGAGCGTTGGCAATGTCGGTACCAGCACTTCGATGCGATTGCTCAACTGATTGCCGACGCTCACAACGAGGGACATTTCGATCTACTGGAGACCCTCTCAGCCACCGGACCGGCAGCCTTTACTGGCCTTAAGGGTTATCAAGGCCGAAGGATCTGCAGCTTAGCCATAGGGCGCCTAGATACCTCCGCAACACGAGCTCATCGACTTTCTGCGTAAATGCAAAATGTTAGGCGTATCACAACGTTCTTATGATGTGTGGCGCATTTTCAATCTCGGCGAGATTACATTCAAGCTCGATGCCCGCTTTCGGCATCCATACGCCAACTGTGAATCCACCCCAAGCTCGAAGGCGCAGCGTCGCGCGACTACCCCGGAACGTCACCTTCATCGACGAGGGAGAAAAAGTAGGATGAAGCACAAACCACGCAAAATCACCTAGCTGAACTATGCGCGAACGATCAGCTTCTAGGTCCAGGTTGATGGTGACCCAGTTTCGGCTCTCCGTCGGCTCAAATGTAGCGCTCAATCGATAACCGCTACGACTGGCACGCTCGCCAAACCGACCTCGATTGGGATCGTCGGCAGGTCCTGGGGCACGACGGAGTGCCGGCATTTCGAGATATCCATCTTTCGCAAATGCATTGGAATTGTAGTTCTCATGCATATCGCTATATGCATTCGATCTACCGCCATAAATCGCAATCTGACCGGCGCTTACCTGTCCTTCAAATATGACCAGCGAGTCTCGATGACGCAGCATTCCAGACGAGTTTCGTTTTGGCACAAGGATTTTGAGACTTTTTAATGCATCAAGATCACGAGCCAACCAAGTGAACGTCGCACCCGCTCCGCGTTGTAGTGGCAGCTCGCGATGCCAGCGGGTCAGAATACGATCAAACCTCTTGACCGTTTCAAGATCAAGACTCGCTTCTTTTTTCTTCAGATAGTCAGAGATGCCTATCGTGAGCTCTGAAAATAGGTTGTTTGTGGAGCTGTAGTACGGTGATCCCGCTATCTGTGCTTTAGCCAGAGAAGCAATGGCTTTACCAATAGCGGCATCCTGAAGACTCTCAATATTTTGATTTCCAGTTGCAGTCGTGCTGGCCGCCGTAAGGGCATAACTCGCCCGGATAACATTTGCATCAAAGGACCACCCCACCTGCTCTGCAAGTTTGTCTGCCCAAGCCAGTCCAATTTGTGGAAAATGCTCTGGAAAGCGAATAGAGATCAGCCCTACAAGGATTGCGGCCCAAGGATCAGCGTCTTGGAGGAGTAACGTCGCAGGATCAACATTCCCAATCACGTCATCGCGAATGGCCGCCACTTCAGCAGAAGACCCGGCGTCCAAAGCGCGTACCAGTGCTCGCACTTTGGGATCGGCGGGCATGATCACAAACTCGAGGTCGGCCGGTGAAAAAGACGGCGCAGCAACGGTGATTTTTGTACCTCCCCGATACATCGGAAGAAGGCATCTTTCGACTCGCGCTTTCTCAATCGCAACCGACATTCTCACCCGATAGTCCGCCCAAAGATCACGACCCAAGTCTGTAGGCAACTCAATTTCCAACCGTCCTGCAAAAAGCTCTAAGGTCGACTGTCCTTTAAAAAGATCGAAAGATTCGCACTTGCGATTTTCCTCTGACAGCCCGATCGAGATCCGTTTTCTCTCTTCAGAGATATTGATTTTTCTGGACCCGTCGTTGGAGTATCTCTCGCTATTGAATGATTCAAAGCTCGTATTTCCCCGCAGCCTAAACTCAGCGACGCTTCGTTCAGTCGTCGGGTATATAAACTCCCCGGTCGCTTGCTGTGTTTCCACGTCGAAAAAGCTGGAATTACCCCCCGATGACGACAATGCTGAGAAAGACGGCAGGATAACCGTGTTAGCAACGCCCTCGCGCACTTCAAAAAACACGGATTGAGGTGGCACACCTGCCGGGGTGATCACGCATGAATAGAGGCCAGGCTTAACATCATCCTGCTCAAATGTCCGGTTGTTGGGAGTGGCTACCCAATCGGCAATCTCCTGCCCCTCTCCTTCGATACGGACAGTTCCGACAGACAAGTCATTGGGCGCTTCTAGATGCAGGCTTGTTTTCATCGCACGATGACCCTCTGATCAAACAACGGCGCATTCGGCTGAAAAAGAGCTGGGTAGTAATCGGCACCATCCACTGCAATGGCATACAGTGCGTTGCAACTAGGTGGAACCGTCGTGAACCATGCACTTGGGTCGCCAGCGTCTCGACACTTCAACGACGGTAGCGTGGGATCATTCTGCTGGCTGATAACGAAATTGAAATGCGCCATCCTATCTGGCGGATCAGTCATGACCACGATGGGAAGCTCAAACTGTTGCGGGAAAACGATAGGCGTCAGTTCAGATGGCATCACTGCCTGGTAGGGTTCGAATGGCAAATTCTCGTCCCAGTGATTGAAGAACACACGCCGCAGGGATTTGAGATCCATCAGTAGATGGTGAGGTATCACACCCCAACGGTTTTGAAGCCATCGCGCAGAGGAGCCACTCAAGCCTTTGATTAACGTTTGAGTGAAGCGGCCAAATTTTAAGGTCCCGTCTTCAACCGAACACCCCTCGTAAGCAAGCATGCCCTCAGCCGCAGCGCATAGTAGAGATACTTGATTACGGCTGACTGCAAAGAGGTTTGGATCAGGATAAAAACGGCAGTCCTGAGCCCTGCCGAGCTCGAAACCAGGCAAATATTCACCGCAGGTGTCAGAAAACAGAAAAGCGGCAGATATAGATTGGTTTTTTCTTAGCGAATTGGCGAGCGAACCTAGATCAATGTGCTTCCAGACGTTAATCGCGGTTTGGTTGAGATTCTCAAGGAATAAAACCGGCTGTTGCAAATGCGACGCGCCATGGCCGCAACAGTAGAAAAAAGCAATATCTCCTGGTTCGGCACTTACCCGATTGAACCAGGCCTCCCCTCGTTCCAAAACATTCACTTCAGTAGCCCTATCCACCGGACCACGGTTCCATGGATATCGGCCTGCAGTGTCCTGAGGATCTGAAATCAGAACCTCCAATGTCGCTAGAGGAGCTGTAAGTATTTCTTGATTTTCAATCAACCAATCACACATCAGCTTTGCGCTATCCGCTGCACTGGGGAGGTTGTTGACGCCTCGAAGGTTTTCCTGAATCCCCTCGTTTTCTTTAGCGTAAGGATAGTCACCCACGCCAATGACGAAGGCGTGGGTTTTAGGACCGGCAAGGGGACGATCAATCAGCAATGTCATCAACTCGTCCTCATAGAACATTGAATTCCTGCAAGCGCTTACGCGCCCGAGCGTAAAACTGTGGGCGCTGGAAGTATTTTGAATGCGCTTCCGAGATCCCTGCTACGGAATTGAATTCAAGGTCGATGACATCCCTGAAAATCATATCGGAACGAAAGGCCAGCGGATCGATCGGATCGAAAACATTCATCCAATGCCGGACGCAATCGGCTCTCTGGCGGGCCAATTGGGTAGGTAAATTTTGCGCAATAAGATCAAGAGCAGCGAAGAAGCCGGGCTGCGACCCAACCGTTAGAAGTGCATCCACAGAAAGGTCATCGGGAAGGCCTACTGCTGCAGGATCATTGAACATGTCGACGAGAATTACGCCTCCCATGCTATGCCCTACGACCACGAGTGGGCCATTGTCCTTCTTCGCTTGCTGATGAGCCTTTATTAAGGACTCTGCGACGACTTTCTGAATATTTTTCCGCGCATCACCGTCTTTTAGATAGACGAATACGTCACTCATAAACAACCCAATCGCCGGAGTGAGATTCCCCCTGACTGCATTGAATCCGAGCGTCGAAGCTGCATTGCGAATTCGATCAGTGACCGCAGTCACTGCATCGCCGATGAAACTGCCAATACCTAACGATTTAGGCGCATTCGCGTTGAACTGAGCAGTAATGGATTGAGGACTCGCGTTTCCATCAAACAGAACAGAGGCTTTATTCGAGGTTATGAGTTCAGCTGCAAGACGAAACGCCTGTATCTCCTCAGGCTTCAACGCTCGATTCTGTGCTGCCGCCTGATCCGCGATCTGAGAGCAAATTGCGTCAAGTGCAGCGATCGGATCCTGCTTACCAATGGCACCAACGGAGAGGTCAACATTTCCACCGCCTTTACCACCCCCCATAAGGCCACCCCCCATGCTGGGAAGCGCCTCAACGTTCAGAGAGAAAGTGCCCAGCTTTTTGTCATTGGTTTTGAAAACTTCTGATGGGACTTCAGGTACGAAATGCCCCCACATTGGCGATTGAAATGTTACCGCTTTATTGGAAAATAGCAGCTCGCGAAAGAGCGCCTCTCGGTTTTTCACCGAATTCTTATACTCAGGCGAATCCCGAGTTGCGACACCATGTACAAACACTAACTGCGCCATAGATCCTCCGTGCACGAAATGTAAAGGCGCTGGGGATTAATGTATGTAGCACAACCTTTTAACGCCTTCCACATACCCAAACGTAATTTTATTTAATATGTAACTCTACATCGACGAATTAAATACATTTTATGAAAAGACTTGCATGCCTGATCACGCACCATCCGGAGTGGCGGGCGCATCGAACGTCGGGCTTTCGGACATGGGGTAGCTCCTTCTTATAGATGTTGGGCACAACGACTTAATTGTAGGCAGGATAGTTCGTTGTCAACCTCAATTCAGATCACGACAATACAATGTACGTATTGGTGACAGGGTCATGGGTACTGCGATCTTTTTAGTTCAAAATGAGGTCCATCTAAAAACGGTCGTTTACCTTGTCTTTTGATCCGCGCGCTATATTCCGCCATCAAATCCTCAGGCGCCACATCAGAGTAAGTGAAATCCAGATCCCATGCGCCGCCCCATCGTAACTGTACGTTGAGTTCCTTTGCCGCCATTCTGACAGCTTCAGCAATCAGAAAAATGGGAGGCCACTCCCATCTTAGTTTGTTGTTGATATAGGGAACCAAATCAACTGCGTGTCCAGTGATGTGACGAGAGTCAAGCGTCTTGGTCGCACCTTTGGCAAGAAGCTGTTTCTGTTCTTCCAAAGACCGAATCCCATCGTGTACCGAAAAATCCTGTACCGAGTAAATCAGAGACATCTTGACCACTGCAACCAAATCTTGGTGTACGTTCTTCAACTCTTTCAGGGACTCCGGACCAAACTTGAAATCACTCATAGCGCTCTCCTCATGGGAACACTTGCAGCATTCAACTACGCTCTCATTCTCACAACGCGAAAGGCTGCGGAGGCGCTCTGGAGTTCGACAACAGCATCTACTCATAGCATTTGTAAAGATATTGAAACAGCTTGCAAAACCAGAATTCTTTCTACGAAGATATCGCCAATCAATAAATAGTAGCTTGTCCCGGATCTGTCAAGGCTTAATATTTTAAGTGCAAGCGCTTTATGATGCAGCCTGTTAAGTTAATGATTCACAATTTTTTATTGATCAATGCACCACTGAGCTGGGCCGCCAGTGAAAAAAACAAAATACTCAATACATTTAACTAGTTAGGAAGCACATCACTCGAAAAGCCTCTGCCACTCCAACTGTCGTCATAAGAAATTGTTTCATGCAGTTTACACGTGAGCGGTATACCAAAAACGTGTATCGCATAGACCAAAAGATGACGCGTCAGGCTCAATGTCATTAGAATTCGTTCTTTAGCCCCCGCCCTCGCAAAATGTTCGATATCAATCTAGCAGAAGGAAAAGATATTTTTGCTAAAGACAGTGGTCTTCAGCAGGGCTGGTTTATCGCAACTAGATGCATAGTGGGTGTCTGGCAATGGACGCTTCCCGTAAGGATGAACCATGCTAAGTCAATCGCCTATTATCCAGCTCGCCTGCAGGCTGATACCAAAATACAAAAAAACTGTAAGCGTCCGCTAATACGGCAAACGCTTCACTGCGCGTCCGGCGGTTTCGCTTGGTCAAGACTACAAAGTCCAGCAATTCGGTGGTAAGAGGCCGGACAAATGCTTTACGAACTCAAGCTGGAGGCCTAGTCCAGTTTTTATGCAGCTATACGTCAGGAGAATTCGTATACTTCGAGCGTCGGCCATCCCTTCTGTGTTTCAAAAAGGCCCCACTTTGCGGGGCCTCTCGTCACTTGAACTTGCCTTGCAGCATATTGAACATTGCTTTTTTGGCGCGGAACACGAATTCATCCTCTGTCTCACCGGACTTCGGAAGTCCGCCGAGTGAGAATGTGGTCAGTACCTGGGATAGTAGTTATCGCTCGACATTTTGCTGAAAATTTGGCGTAGTACCGCTGCGCCCCAGATGGCTAGCATAGTGCCAGCCTTTGCAAAATGGCGATTAGGATGGACACGAATGGAATCGAGTGTATTGACGCGATCTGGCCTGCGAGATTGGCTACAGGTGTTTGCTAAAGCGCGAGGTGCTGAGCAACCGACAGGTTCCGCGCTGTACGCTCTGAAGGTAACGGATGACGAGTTTGCGTCCCTGCGCAATGAACTCAAACATCAATTCACCGGGGCATTTCAGCCCGCCGAGCCTTCAACATATGCAGCCTGCTGGCTGCTCTATGCCGCAGAATGGTGGAAGCGGTGCTATGGAGGCGGTGCCTGGGCATGGAAGCCACTCTTCGATAGCATCAATACGCCCGTACCATCGCATCAACATATTCGGCAGTTGGTTGCATCGGGCAGAAAGTATTGGCATCTCGTAGGCGAAATGAATGGAGGGAAGCGATACATTGGTGAGGTCGCCATTCAGGGCGGACTTCCCCTTCGCTTAATTGAGACTGCGCAAGGAAACGTATCTCGGCTGCTTCATGCGGTGCTGCGTCAGACGATCCTATTCGATCTGTCCTCAGCCGCGATAAGGGCTGAAGTCCAAAATCTGCACCCTCTCCTTCCCCGAAGCTATCGTCAACCTGCGATCTACGACTTGCTGGGTAAAGTGGTAGATGTCGTCAAGGATTTGCGGTATCGCTACGCGCTCAAAGGCGCCGATGATCCCATCATTTCCCTTCAGCGAGCTTACCCTGAATGGGCCGACGAATTCCCGCTACGCATAGACGGGGAAGCAGCATCGCAACTGCTTCGTGGCTTGGTACGCGAAGCGGGTGAAACTGAGCGATGTGATCGCCGTATACCCTTTTGGATGCGACGCCAATTGAGCTTCGATGTTGACGGCTCGTGCGTTCTTGAGACCAGGGTCGAAGTGCTGCCCACGAGCACCCCCGCCATTGTAGCGCAGCTGTTCGGATGCGCACCGGAAGAACTGCCTGCGTCATTTCAAATCTCGTTGATCGTAGGCGGTAATCGCTTTGCGTTAGCTGAGTGCGTGGTGCGTAGCCAAGGCATACGCATGGCTGTGCAGAACGTTCAGCTCCCTGATGATTGCCATATGTCCTTTGCACAGCTACAGCTCAGCCGGTATGGAGAAACACTCCACACCGCCATGCTCCCCGGCGGCGAAAGACTGGAAGAAAACGCACCGTGGGTATTCGAAAACACATTCCCAGTTGCCCGGTTGCTGAAGGTGGGGAGCTTACGTATCGGCGCACCTACTGCCCTAGCCTGCATCCCTGGCGCCGCATTTTTCTTCAGTGAAGAAGGTGAATTCGAGTCCAGACTCAGCCCCGTGGAGGGCAGATCGCTGAAGCTGCTCACCTCTGGCACCTCTCGAATGTCATACAAGGGCGATGTGTATCGTATCCACTGTGGCGTTCAAGGGAACGAAAGTGAGCTGCTGCAGTGGCGCGGCCGAATTCTCGACGTTCAAGCGGAACCTGCATTTGTATATGCAGGCATGCCATCACTACACCGCGTTCACAAGGATGGCTCCTCCTCGCGCGTAACCGATGGAGAGATAGTGTGGAGCACAGTCGCTGGCGAAGAACGCGTCGTTTCGGACGCACGCCCGGCATTGGGGATGGGCACGTTGTCATGGAAGCTGGATAAGGAAACTCAGATCCGCCAGACAGCAGTATGCCTACCCAGCAACGCCGTGATCGAATCCGAAGCGGGTGCATCTGCTTCGACCGGGATAATTCACCTGAGAGGCTGGCCAGCACAGGCTGTTGTATCAGCTGGGAACGAATGCCATGTGGACGCATCTCCAGATGGCATGTCCTGGCGAGTAGCAGTAACCGCGCAGCCCAACCAGATTCCCTCGCACGTCAGTCTGCAACTGGCGTGGGCGGGTGGAAGAACGCAGAAGATAACCCTGCCGTTTCCTGGAAAGGGCGCAGTGTTTCTTGATTCGGCAGGCACGCGCCTAGCATCTGATGCGGAGTTTGACGTCAACAATCTCCTGGGTTCGCGCCTCACACTGATGCCAGGCCGCCATGGTGTCACTTGGAAGGTGTGTTTGTCGTTGAAGTCAAAACGAGGCGGCCAGGAGTTGGCAACTCGTGTGTTCAGTTATGGTCGTTCCTGCGAGGTTCGGCTCTTTGAGTTCATGAGACCGATCCGACAAATGCTGGCCTGCACCGAGGATCTGGACGCGTACGTTCAGATAGAAGCCTTGGAGGGCGGCTCCCTGCGTGCGAAGCTGCTGGTCAGACGTTATGCCACACGGCTAGAAATCGATAGAGGCAACGGCAGCGTGCACTATCCAGACCATGCGCTGGCGCCTGATGAAGACGCGCTCAAGCAGCTTGATGTACTCGCGCTGTGCATTACTCACCCCGAAGACGGGCCCGAAACTCTTACGCGCGCCCGATCCAAAGAAGACAGCCTGGAGCGATGGTGGTTTAACCCCGAGACCAAACCAGAAGGCGCATGGCTGATCTATCCGGATGCCCAGTCGCGAAATGCGTTCAGGCCCCTCGCGTGGAGTACGCATGGTCAACCAAGCGCGCAACCTGTCATCCCTCTTGAAGGGTTACGTGCAGCACTGGCTGCTGAGTCCTCAGGAGCGCGCTTCGCGGCGTTGACAACTGCCGTGGACACGATGACCAGTGATCCTCGCCATGCTGACTGGCGGCTGCTGGAAGAACTGCTTATCCATACTTCTCACCTTCCGCTAGCGGGATTGGACATATGGCGGGTTTTCGCCCGCCGCCCCGCCGCCATGATCACCGCCCTGGTTCACCTGGAAGGATTCGCCGAGCACGTCGCACAGCGGATCACCGAAGAGCTTCCTTTCGAATGGGTCTTAGCCTCTCCCCAAGACTGGGTCAGCAGCGTCGTAATACTGAGGAAGTATTACCATCAGGATGACGGCGATCGAGGTGTTCGCGCGTTGAAGCGAAACCTGGAGGCGATCAAACAAAGCATGAGTATGTCGCAACCTGGCACCGTGCTTGGAATCGACTTGGCCTGTCATGAAGCCATGAGCCTTCCGACTCAGGAAACAAAGCTTTTACTGAACCACAACGCTGTGCTCGATGACCATCTCCTTCGAGCTTTGGTAGAAATTGAGCACAGCCCGCTCCAATCACTGGTACGCCAATCTGACCGTGGCGACATGTGGCCTAACGAGCTTCATCAGGACATTTCTAAATTCATCGGGAGCGCGTCAGGCAAGTCGATCCTCTCCAAGTTTCCACCGGTATTGGGAGATTTCAAGCGGCTGACAATCGCCTTTCCTATGTGGGTCGGTTACGAGGTTACCCGAGGCGCTGCCCTCGACTGGTTAGCGCGACCAGACAGGCTGCATGCACTTCGAACCTATCAGAGCTTTGATCCGGCATGGTTCGACGCGGCCTACCACTATTCGCTCGTTCACTTCTTCAAACCGGCATAACAGCATTCCATCTGGACGGAAAACCATGGCTTATTTTGAATCACTGATCACTGAACTCAAAACCCGGAGCACCCGGGCGATCCAGAGTCTCCTTTCGCTCGAAAGCAAACCTCTTCGTGACTTTTTGAACGAGAAGCTGGCCGCAACACCCGGATCAAAAGATGCTCTGCTGGCCGACCCTGTGTTTGAGCCCACCTTCGGATGGCTCAAGAGCGGCGCAACCTTGCAGTCCTTGTCAGGCGGGCTGCTCAGCTCACAACTGGTAAAGTGCATGCAGCGGCCGCCTGCAGTCTTCGCCGATGAATATACGTTTCCAGGCGATAGGCAGATATTTACCCACCAACTGGAAGCATGGGAGATCTTGGGGCAGGAAGAACCGGCATCCCTTGTTGTTACCAGCGGCACGGGGTCGGGCAAGTCCGAATGCTTTCTCGTCCCAATTCTTAACAGTTTGGCCCGTGATATCGAACGCAGGGGTAGACTGCAGGGTGTTCAAGCCCTTTTTATCTACCCGCTTAACGCGCTTATCAACAGCCAGCAGAGCCGTCTGGACGCCTGGACAGATGGGTTTGACGGTGATCTGCGCTATTGCCTTTATACCGGTGCTCTAGAGAACGAAGTCAAGAGCACTGCAAAACAGTCTGCCGGCCATGTGGCAGATCGTACCTCCCTTCGCGCCAGCGCCCCCCCGGTCCTAGTCACTAACGCGACCATGCTTGAGTACATGCTGGTTCGTAAGGAAGATGCCCCCATTCTTGAGCAGTCCAAGGGGCAGCTTCGCTGGATCGTTCTGGACGAAGCACACACTTATGTTGGCTCGCAAGCCGCCGAAATGGCGCTCCTGCTACGTCGGGTCATGCTCGCATTCGATGTAGATCCTCGTGACGTCCGGTTCATCGCTACCTCCGCAACGTTTGGTTCGGATAAAAAGACCGTTGAGTCGTTGCAATCCTTCCTAGCTGACATGGCCGGCATTGAGCCTGACCAGATCTATGTTGTTCACGGTTCCCGGCACGTTCCCGACATCGCGCCCATACAGACGCAACATTTGTCGAATAAGTCCATAAATGAGCTGATGGAAATCGGGAACGGTCAGGAGATCAGTAAAGAGCGGTATCACGCGCTCACGCAGCATCCATTGGCACGCCAAATCCGAGCTGAATTCCTGAAACCAGGGGGTACTCGCGTAAACACGCTTGCAGATATTCATCGCTCGATAAAAGGAGAGGTGAGCCCCGCCGATATCCTGAACATGCTGGATATCCTTTCCGGCACACGAAGTGGTAGCACGGATGATGACCCGTTCTTCCTTCCTCTGCGCGTACATCTGTTTCACAACGTGTTGTCAGGCATTATGGTCTGCATCGACCCCAAATGCGCTCACAAGCTTCGAACCGTCCTAGACACGCCCGATTGGCCTTACGGAATGGTGTACACGGCCGAGCGGTTGAGCTGCGATTGCGGCTGTCCGTTGATTGGCCTAGTCAGTTGCAACGATTGCAACCAGCCATTTTTGCTTGCGCATCGACGTGGCAATCTTTCGCTGACAACTGCTGACGATCATTCGGAAGATGAGTTTTCCATCAACCTCGATGGAGAAACGGAGTTGGATGGGGATGAGTCCTCCGGCGCCACTTCAGATGTACATATGCTGATCGTAAACCGCGTCGCTGGCGTTCAGACAGAACGGCTTTGGTTCAATCCCGTCAAAAAGCAGGTGGAAGGCCGTGCGTCTACACCCAATTCAATCGAGATGAGGGTCTTTAATCAGATACAGCGAGACCAATGCCCTTGTTGTGCGCAGGAGTCGGTTTCAAGCCGACAATTTCGCAGAGCGTCAATTGGCACCCCATTCATGCTGAGCACCGTTATCTCGACAGTGCTCGAGTTCTGCCCCGAAGACAAAATTGATCCTTTAAACAAACCCTTCCGCGGTCGGAAAATGATTTCGTTTACCGACAGCAGACAAGGCACTGCCCGCATCGCGGTGAAGCTACAGCAGGACTCCGAACGAAATCGAATCCGCAGTCTGGTGTACCACTCGCTGTTAGGCGCGACGCCATCAGCATCGCTGTCCGAAGAAGACGAGCAGGATTTGCAGGATTATCTGGAAGAAGAGCGCGCAGGTACTATCCGACCACGTGATGTGCGCCGACTTCAGGAGCTGAAGGATCGCAAGGCCAGTCTAGCCAAAGGTGTTGAACTGCCTTGGGCAGAGATGGTGAGCAGCTTGACCACGAATAAGGACCTGCAGGAGGGATTGCTGCGCTATTACAGCACCCTATCGAAGACCGCATTTCCTGAAGCCAGCGGTGCGAGAACCCTTGCAGGGGTGATGCTTGCGAGGGAGTTTGTTCGTCGCCCCAAACGACAGAACAATCTGGAAACCATGGGCTTGGTGGAGATCACCTACCCTGCCCTTGCGCACGTCGTCAAAGCCCCCCTTGAATGGCCTACAGGCAACATTGTGAGCTGGCGGGCCTACCTGAAGATTCTGCTCGACTTTTATGTTCGCGAGAACAGCTTCCTGCACCTTGACCAGGAGTGGCAACGTTTCATCGGCGCAAAGATCAGCCCAAAATGGCTCCTCGCACCAACCTCCAAGGAAAAAAACACTTCAAGGATCAAGACTTGGCCGCAGGTTAATCTAGGTTCTAAGCGCCAATCGCGACCAATCCAGCTCCTCTGCAATGCTTTCAGCTGGGACGCGCAAGATAATCAGGACAAGATCAACCACCTTCTTCAAGAAGCCTGGGTTGCCCTGACGACGACTTCGACGATTCTGCGAAGCAGTGAAACAGGCTATCAACTGCACCTTGAATCTCTCCATTTTCGATTGAGCTCCGACGTGTTTCTGTGCCCCATCACCCGGCGGCTCTTGGACACCTCGTTCAGCAACCTTTCTCCTTATTCAGCGCCTGGCGGGCAGAATCCTTTGCGGCCAATACGGCCTGTCTCAATGCCTCGTTATCCTCAGGCATTCGGCGGAGATGTAGATGCTTCAGAGAAAATCCTCAACGCCCGCGCTTGGCTAAATTCAGAACCACAGGTGATCGGACTTCGTGATGAGGGGCTTTGGTCGGACTTGCATGACCGGATTATCGAGGGGGCGTCTTACTTCCGTACCGCGGAGCACTCTGCCCAACAACCGAAAGCCAAGCTCAAATCCTACGAGGCTCAGTTCCGTTCAGGTCATATCAATCTGTTGAGTTGTTCGACCACCATGGAGATGGGGATCGACATCAGCGGTATTACGGCCGTCGCGATGAATAACGTACCGCCCCAGACGGCAAACTACTTGCAGCGGGCAGGCCGGGCGGGACGACGCGGAGAAGGACGCGCAGTTGCGTTGACCATTTGCCGCAAGACACCCCACGACCAGCACGTGTTCGCTAAGCCTCGCTGGCCGTTCGATACGAACATGATCATTCCTGCCGTCTCCCTGCGAAGCCCTGACTTGGTCGCGCGCCACGTCAATTCCTACCTTTTGTCCTACTGGCTCAAGACAGTATTAGGGCGAGAGGAGCTCAAAAGCATGACCATAGGCCCCTTCTGTATGGAGGAACGAGGCGATTCATTGGCGGGTCGATTCGAAGCGTGGTGCGCCAATTCCGCGGGCAGCGTGCCTGCGGTCATAAAAGGCATCGAGAAGCTGGTTCATCGCAGTCCGCTAGTGGACATGAATCCTGAAACGCTAACCCGCCACACCGCAACCGCCATGCGAGATGCCGCGCAGAGCTGGAGAGACGACTATAGCAACGCCAGCCAGGAACTCGGCTACTTCAAAGGCTGCTCAGAAAAGAAAAGCGCCGCATTGCGCGCGCTGAACGCTCAGCTCGAGCGGATCACGGGTGAATACCTGCTGAGTGAGCTGGCAACTCGCCGGTTCCTTCCAGGTTACGGTTTCCCCACAGACATCGTCAGCTTCAACAACATAATCAGACAGCCGCCTGACAAAGCTCGGGAATATTCACGCGAAGATAACCGCGGACGCTATCTGGATCTCGCGACACGAGACCGTGTAACCGGGCTGCGGGAATATGCGCCCGGCGCCGAAGTGGTCATGGATGGATTGGTTTATGAGTCGCGGGGCATCTCACTCAACTGGAGGCTCCCCGCGTCCGAAGAGATACTGCGTGAAGCGCAGCTTTTCAAGTATGCGTGGCGTTGCTCACATTGCGGCGCAAGCGGGAGTACGTTTTCCCAACAACCGGGCGACTGCGGACAGTGTGGAAATGCTCTGGAAGAGCAGGAGGATGTTGTGCGCTATTTGGTGCCTTCAGGATTCGCTGTGGACTTCTACGGCAAGGATCCACACACAGATATCAGCAAACCCACCTATATCCCCGTTCAGCGGCCTTGGCTAAGCGTAAACGAGCCTTGGTTGACGTTCGCGAATCCAGCCAATGGCGCATTCAGAGCAAGCGCCAAAGCACGCTTGTTCAACCATACTAGCGGGGATGGTGGGCAAGGGTTTGCACTCTGCCTAGAGTGTGGTCGTGCCGAGGCAATGCTTAAGTACCCTGATGAGCAAGCTGCCAAAAACGAGAAATTTCTTCCGCACAAATTTCGCAGCGGCGAACAACACAGAAGGCTCAGGGGCGGTCGCACCGACGATGGTGAGAGCATTTGTGCAGGCAGCTCCGACAGTTGGAAAATACAACGCAATGTTCATTTAGGACATGACAGTGTCGCAGATGCCTTGGAAGTGATGATCCGTAATCCTATGACGGGCGAGTATCTCAATGACGAAATTGCCGCCTTCAGCATTGCGGTTGCTCTGCGCGATGCAATTGCTGATCAAATGGGAGTGATGTCCGACGAGCTCGGTTTTGGTACCAAGCACGTTCAGTGGCAACGAGAGCCCGTTCGACTCATACAAGTATTCGACCTGCGCAGTGGCGGCTATACGTCCCAAGCTGTTCACCTGATGAACAGCCCAATTCTTTGGGATAATGTGTTGGATAGCCTGTCATGCCATTGCACCGGGGCATGTCAAGAATGTTTGATCGGATTTGACACCCGGTTTGATGGCGAAAAGCTTGATCGTCACAAGGCATTGGAATGGATATCCAACGATTGGAGAACATTCCTCGTACTTCCAGATGACGAAGCGGCCTTTGGAACGGATTCTGTCGCTGAAACCTCAACGCTTCTTGAAGCTGTAGAGCGGTATCTTGCTCAGGATAAATACGGTGCAGTGACCCTCTATCTTCAAGGCCCTGTTTCGCTCTGGGATCTTCCGATGGCCACAGTGTTGAGAGATAAAGTGCTCGGATGGCAATGCCATAGAAAGATCGATGTAACGCTCATCGCCGAAAAAGGCACTCTTGCCCTGCTCGATGAAGCCAGTCGTTACAGCTTAGCATCCTGGGTCGACGTAGGCATTACCTACGAGGAAAGCGATCCTGGGCGCATGAATCTTCAGGGTGGCCATCACTTATTAGTCGGGCTGAGCGGTACAGACGGCGCACTGACTTGGGCAAGCAGACAACCCCATATAGGCATCGCCAACCCTCACTGGGGAGAAAGCGACGGGGAAAGCCCACTGGTGCGAGGATTGCTCAGCCGTGAATCCGAACCTACCCGACCCTACACCCTGAGTGAAGTACGACCCAAAACTGGCGACATCGAGGTCGATATCCACAAGGATTTGGATGGAACCATCGCCCGATTCGGAGACCAGCTCTGGGCTCTGCTTTGTGATAAATCGCCGGGATTACGTGCGGCCCTGGAAGGAAACGATCCCCTCAAATCTGTGGCATACACTGACCGCTATGTGGTGACGCCATTGGCAGCCGCTTTGCTGCTCGAAGCCCTGACGGCCTTGAGAGATCGCGCGACAGTGGAGTCTGGCACGTTGCCTGTAGAAATAACCGGCAGAGAATTTGAGTCGAAAAGCCGTGCCCCTCAGCGGATTTGGCATGACTGGCTCAGTGATGTCGACCGTGATCACGCGCTTCAGGAAGCTCTGGATTACGTAGGCTTTGACGCTCAGGTCAGGAGTGAGCCAGGCATCGAACATGGGCGCATGTTGAAGCTGATTTTCGAGTCTGGCAAACAAATCCGGATTCGTCTCGATCAGGGCTTCTCATATTGGCAAGTGGATCGCAACATGAGTCACCGGCAGCAGCAGCTTTTCGACTTCAAAAAAGACTCAGTCGTGCAGGGTAAGGCGCTGCATCACATTGCCGTCGTGTTGACTGCGCCCGAGATCGGGAATACACAGATATTTATAGGGCTGTAATCGAGGAGTAGCCGTTGGAGAGTGGCTTGGTACTCTTCAACGGCATACCGACCGTGCAGGCAGTGAGTTCTGGCTGTGTAATGGCTGTCAGGGAATCCTTCCAGCTTGTTGCGTCAACTGCGACGTCAGGCAAAATTGAGCCTACTCGACCTAGCCTTGATGTCAGGTATTTCTCAGCGCCACCTCAGCTGCATCGAGACAGGGCGCGCCAAGCAAACTGACTCTGCATAAACCACTCATGGCACTCGATGCGACTCTAGATCACTGCAATAGTGTCTTTCTCGCCAGTGGTTGTGCAACGCGCTACGAAGCAACACCTCTTACCTCGCTAAACATGGGAGGCTGTTCGTGACGCTACAACTCACCTGCTTCATGCCAACAACCCAGCACCAGCGATTGTCTGGGGGAGTCAGTGGGAGACATTGGCAGCCAACGCCAGCACTGGAGTGCTGTTCGATCTGGTCGGCCTGAGTGCCGATGCGGCAGAAGGCCTAAATCTGTTGGTAACGCTGCTGAAGCCTGGAGGGTTGGGCGATCATCTGAACAACGTCGAGGAAATCAGATTGATTGCTTGGCAAAGGGGCAGCTAGAGAGGACCCGAGCAACCCTGGGCTCGCTTCGCTTCTGAAAAGCCTCCCCACGCCTCAAGAGGCTTCCACGTTGACAAATGAACTCCCTCCGTTGGTACTAACGCAGCTCGACTAAAGGCACGGGGGAACTGAAATTCATGTCAACTTTTACAACATTTGGCATGCTTCTCGACATTACGATGGAGTCGTTGCGTGTTGAGCATCTGATTCCTGTCGACGCGAAAACCTGGGAAAGTCATGGCCCGAACCTATGGACAATTAAAATGCTGATGCCGTTATCTTCGGTGCAACACATTCATAGGTGTGTTCGCCAGACGCTTTCCCTTTACTGGTTATCGCAAGGTTGTGGCAAGTCCCCCGTCGACACAATGGATTGCAGTTGTAGATCCACGGCACTCATCAATGCCTGTAACGACAAGCGACATGGTGAAGGCATTAGCTGCGGCTCGATAGTTTATTGGCCTCAGCCTTTAATCATTGGGGCTTCCCGCGAGGTTCGGACATTCGCTACCGAGGACATGAGGAGTGTTTGCCCATCCGCTGGTGAAGCGCACGCTAATGAAGAGTTATAACCAGTTAGCCCGGGCGACTTTCGAGTATCGGGGCACATACTCCTCTTACGATGCCAGCAGCCGAACGCTTTGCTGTTCAATCAGATTGGCATTGGAGACGCGCGACGTTGCCGCGCGTCCTTATGCATGTTGACCGGCGTTGCTCCAAGCACACGCTTGACCATCGCAGCGAGGAAACGTCCTGGATCAAGATCCTCTGGCGTCTTTTCCGTGAGAATATTAACCATCGGCAATTCCTTAATATCGCGGTCAACCTTGCTTAAAGCGGCGGGTGCCGGCCTATCTTCCTCATCATCGGACTCTGTCCCGGGTTCTGGAACGCCGACTTCGGACACATCCTCGCCGGTGTCGGGGACTACAACTTCAGCTGCATAATCCATCAATATTAGACACGTTGCGTGATAGGCATCATCTTCCTGTCCCAACTTGGCGAGAAGGTCAAACAACCATTCGGCAACTGCTGGTTCTTTCTCAAGAATGTCGGAGCGCAACCCGAACGCAAACCCAAGGGCTGCAAGGGGATGCCGCAAGCGTAGATTCTTGGCGTCACCGTACGACTCCTCGACTCGATTTGGAGCGTTCTTGCCATATGACGAGTCCATGCGTTTTGTCGAGATCAGTAGTTCCGGCCCAGTAAACCAATCCGTGATTATCACGTCGACTTGCTTAAGGTAGTTCTTCCCGAGGATCTTGGCACTGGATGACATTACATTTGGGATTGATGTTTCCTTGGTCATACGATCTAACACGGTATCGCGCATGGTCCGCGGTAACCACTTCAGCAATGACGCTACAGATGCAGGGAGGATGCGGGGAGGTAATGGGCGTGGCCAGGCTTGATCAGCATCGAAACCTGCTCGCCGCAGCTCATAGCTGAGCCAAACATCGAGCGCCAGCGCCGGCACACCAGATTGTGTTCCCGCTTTCAAAAATAGCGGAACGCCCAGTAGTTTTGAGAGTGTATTGTAGTCAGGCTCAAAACGCAGCGATCCGTCGGAGGTCTTCATCCATGGATTGGAATGCGTACCACCAGGTGCAGCAACCGCGACGATTCGGTCAAAGAGTGCCCATGCTTCCGCTCTGGTCGATTTACTTTCTTTAGCGGCCACTGGCTCCCCTTAATGTGCGGCGTTGAGCAAGCGCTTCCCGCGCTTCTCGGATAAATTCAAGGTGTTCTGCGGTTAGCTTGCCGGAATCTTGAAGTAGGACTCGATCCACGATCTCTACGGCATCAAGCAGTCTACTCTCCTCTAAAAGCTTCGAGACCTGCAATTTTATTGCACGAAGCGCATCGGCGTTTTCTGAAATCAATACTGGTGAAGGCATTCCCCAAGCATCTGCCTCCTTTGGTTCGATTTTCAGAATTCCTCCGCCATAAGTGCGTCCGACCATTTCGGCGTGTAGCAGCGTGACCGAGTTCAAGCTGGCAAGCGGCAAAAGTTCGCGACCGAGATCGCGAAGATTGTTCTTCAAGAAAACGCCGTGAACGGAGTTGAGGTAACGCGCACCGGCATCATTAGCTGTCAGTCTTGGCGTGTCCGCATTCATGCACGTCAGGAATAGGTCCGGTGCAGGTACTAGAGGCACTTTGTACCATGTCTTGCGCACCCGGCATTTGTAAGCAGTATCGACGCCGGTTCGATGCCCATCTTCAATATAGGCAAGCGCTTGTGCGCTGGGTGGGTCATTGGGGT
Organism: Pseudomonas sp. IT-347P; assembly: GCF_949768005.1. Taxonomy (NCBI): domain Bacteria; kingdom Pseudomonadati; phylum Pseudomonadota; class Gammaproteobacteria; order Pseudomonadales; family Pseudomonadaceae; genus Pseudomonas; species Pseudomonas sp. IT-347P. The sequence continues at coordinate 91,032 of NZ_CATKPQ010000059.1, read as the reverse complement.
AGAACAGATAGGTCGCTTGCCCACTTGCGCCCAACTTATTGAGTTGGGCCTCGGAAAGCGAAAGACCGCGCAAGTGGGAACTTCCTGGAGGCGACAGGCGAAGCAACTCTTGCTTACGCAGGCCAAGCTCTTTCGCACGCTGAGGAGAAAGCGTGAAATACTTGTTATTGCCGGTGACGATGCCGAGGGTCGTATCCCCCCATTTCTCCAGACTCGTGAAATGACCTGCGTGAAGAAGATTATCTACAGGCTTCACCGCCCTTGGATCAATAACGCTGCTCGTCCATTTCGCGCCTGGATCTCTTGGTGTCCATACGAGCCCTTCACCGAGGGTGTGAAGCTCCTTGGCATTTTTCGCCTGCCGAATGGTCGCATGATCCGCAGGCCCCTCTTGGTAGCCGTCCGCAAGAAGCAATACGATATCAGCCTCTACTTCAGGGAAAACCTGCTCATCAAAGAGTACGAGCTGGACGTGCCGGAAATGACTGAACAGGAAACGGCGTACAGGAGCCGCATAGTTCACGGAGAGCAACTCGGCAGGAAGAACCAGCCCGAGGCGCCCTCCTCGCTTCAAGAACATTGCAGAGTGCAGGGTAAAGGCAGCCCAGCTGGACGCAAGGCCCGTCAGGGACACGCCGGCTCTGAGAGCGGCCTCGCGAGAGCGGGCGCGGGCGCTCCCAGAAAAGTCTTGATAGCGAATATACGGTGGGTTTCCAATAACAGTGTCGTATAGGGACTCAGGTTCCACTTCAAAGAAGTCGCTGTGCCTAATTTTGGCCTCACCGCCAGCGTCAAGCACACGCTGAATTGCGACCTTAGCACTGTGCTCGTGGATCTCTACGCCATCGACTATTGGTCGAACATCGTCTCTTAAGCTTAGATCTTTGAGCCGCGTCACTGCAGCTACCAGAAACGCAGCATCGCCAGCTGAAGGCTCCATAACCAAGTCATCCGGCTTGCGAATAGCCCACAGGGATACAAACTGAGTGATTTCCTCAGGTGTGAAGAATGCTCCTCGCTCCTTGCGCAGGGCGGGGGTATCAGCTGAATCAATAGAAGGTACGGGCGTCAATGGCGAATCCTGGAAAACAGCATGCATAAGTCAAACCAAAAGGCTTGGCGCAGAGAGTACGATGGAGGATAGCTCTAGACGAGGATCCAAACCTGAGACTTTTCAGATTGATACGAGTCTATCCGGTTCGCCAAGCTCAAGTCGAGTTTGCCACACGCCACGAGAGGTATGTGGACTCAGCATGGGCCGAGGTATAGACACTTCACAGCACCGGATTGGCCCGCATGCATTGCATGGAGTACACGCCCAAACTGCTTCCACGGATTCGATTCCCCCTTCAGCCAGAGTTCACACCATCTCCACATCGCCTCTGTGTAGCTCGAACCTAGTCGATTGCACGCCCCTTTCATCCCTGACGTTCACCTTCCGCTTGGCTGAGCGTTATCTTCCGAGGAATATTGGGGCAGCCAATGCCCACCAATACGTCATGGGTATCGGGGAGAACTTCATCGTCGTCGCTCTGCGGGTTACGGTGAATCAAGAACGCGAGTAGCTATCACCGAAACGCCATTCGTATCGACTAACACTATGATCGAAGCTTTGACCATAGGCATCGAATCGAAACCGTTCGTGCTCTTTTCCACGATAAGACCCTTCGGCTTCCAGCGATTCCATCGTTCTTTGCACTGGTGCCATTCATCGATAATCCGGCGTATCCGAACCGATATGCTTGAGTTCAAGTACATCGGGAAAATAGAGGCTAGCTCTGGGAGCCAAGAACGCTACCATGAGGACTAGTGGCGATGCCATTGGCAAGCGCGGCAGCATCGCCTTCTGGAGGTTGGAATAAGTGGAAGTGCTGATCGCCTCAGCCTTCTACCTTTGCAAGCTAGGCTTCCAGCTTTCCCTTGGTGATGACTTGTTCATCAAAGGCAGCATCTAAATTGTTCGCGAAATCTCCCTAGTTACTCCGATTCTTGGTGCCGCTGTCGCATAGTAGTTCTTTGATGAAAGAATTTCCTTGGGCGACTATGATCCGATGCCCGATTTCTTGAGTTCCGGCTTGCGCAGCTCCACCGACGTACTCCCCCTGATCATATCCATTGGTATCGGACTGACGTTAGCGGAAATCTTGCCTCGCAATATGGCCGTGACCCATCATGCGTTATTATAAAGACCAACGTAGTATGAGGTTTGCTCACCAGCACTCAGCGGCATTGTTTTAGGTGCCGATTCTAAGAGTCGAATGACTGGGCATGAGCTTATGTCGCATGCGCGGAAACGCTGAATATCGAAATACGTCTGTGCATTCATAGGCGCAAATTAACTATGCTTTAGGTAGCACACCATGGATTTGAAACGCTTCCTGAATGAATTCCACCCTTTGTTGACGGAGTATGAGCGCTGTGCATTTCGCGACTTCGTATTTCCCTACGAAGTAACCCCTCACAACTATTTGAGCGAAGCAGAGGCATCGTTATCGAGGTTGACTCTCGGAGGTGACCGTGAAGCAGTGGCAAATGCAAAGAGAGCAATCGACTGCCAAATTGAAGCGGTCATGGAGACACTTGGGCTTCCCGGCGGTAAGAGCTTCCCGTCCAGGTTAGCCGCAATCCGAAAGATCGGTCTGGTGGCTCCACGTATTTTAGAAAAAATCAACAAATTGCGAAATGCGATTGAGCATGACTTCGTCAATCCGACCCGAGAACAAGCTGAGCTAGCAGTCGATACAACTATTCTCTTTGTCGAGCTAACGCACCGAGTGTTTCGGCAGACTGTGCTTCAATGCGCAATATATGATCCAACTCCAAATATAACACCGTGGATCAACTGGGGGCCGAACTATTTGGCTTTCGAAATGATTGGTAATGCTGAGGGTATTGAGATTAAAGGGGAAATTGAAGGAGTAGCGTCATTGCGACAGTTAATAAAGCGCGAAGGCATAGAATACGTTCCGCTTCGCAAATTCTTTCTCGCTGGTGATTTCGCTTATTCAGACGTACCGGATAAAGACTTAATCAAGAATTTGCGAACGGAGATCGATGTCTAAATTTGCGGATATTGACGCCAACCGTATAGACAAAAACTCAAATTCAAGACTGGTTTTGGACACTTCTGGAAAATACCGTGAAGGCAACGGCTTGAAATGGATTCCACAACAGATAACAACTCACATCAACAGCGACATTCTTTTAGATCTCTCCTTCCATTGGTTCGACCTTAGCCGTGAACACGACCCCGAGAACACCAAACTTTCAGGGTTGTTCCTTCGGTGACATCGCAATCATTCAGCAAGCAAAGCGTCGGGGCATGGTGCTTGATCGTGAAACTCGACGCTGGAACGTGGTCAATGGCAATGACCATTCCTTGATTTGGGGGACTACACGCAGAAGGTCATGGCGAAGCAACAGCATTATCTGGCCAACTCGATGAACGCATCACCGGCCACATAATAATTTTTATTAAAGATTCCAACCTTCTGGATTAAGTAGGCGGATTTGTCGGTGAAATAAGTCGCCGGCTCTGCGACAGAGAGCACGGGTACAGGGCGTCTGAATACTCAGCGAATGTTAAATCCGCACGCAGCTCAAGATGTTTCCAGGTGTCAGGCTGAGGTGTTCGATTGTAGTGGCGCCCGTGGAAAGAAAGCAGCACGCACGCGGCCTGAAAGATCATCTAAAACCTCTACTCTGTAGATAGGACAGCGGGCCCCAGTTGCAAAATTTCCAACGGCATACCTGCAATCGACTCCTGCGAGATAGCGAGCTCGTCGCGCAGCATAGTCTGCACCTGCTCTATCTTAGACTTTGCAAGCCATAGCCGTGCATCAACTTGTGTCTCAAAATCTTTAGGTTTGTCTAGCTTTGCACCAACAATGCAACTCACCGTTTCAGGTGTAGGCACGATGATTGCTCGTGCTTTAGCAGTCAGCGTGTTCATCCAGCCTTGAGGGTCGTAATCCGGAAAACTGATCATTTCCTCGATTCCGCTTAATGCAGTCTTTACAGCTCTCGGGGTGATTTGGGGACTGCCACGAAAAAGCATGGGTATGCGCATGACCTCTTGTGGCCAGCAGTAATGATGTAGCGCAAACATGACATGGAGGTTTTCGATCAGGAGTACTTGTTTAAGCCCATGGAGCTCGTCAGCTGGCACGCTGAGCGTGCCGCCTACAGGGTGCCGGTACGTTCCTGACGCAAGATCCAATTCACCCGATAAGCTCGCCACCATCACAACGTGGTCTGCAACCGTTCCGCCACCGACTTTTTCATCCCTAGTATTTTTAGCACGCTTCAGTCGGTCACCTTCAAAAGCATCCATACCCTCAGCCAAAGGGTCGAACGTCATGTCTCTTTTCAACATCGCTCTTAATTCAACATGATCAGCGTCGCTCAGTTGCAATGCACTGCTGCCGATGAGGGTGCCAATGCCGTGTTCTGTGTTCAGCTGCTTCCACGTGGCATTAAGCTGGACTTTGCTGCTGTGCCGCCTCAATGCAACAGTCACAGTCTCGATGGATCGTTTGTTAGTCAACATGCGTCAGTTAGGCCGTTTGGCCTGCTCCAATATTAGATCAAGCACTCGTCGGTTCGCCGACGTTCGTGAGAAGGGCTCAAAGGTGGGGCTGAGTCGGAAGAAAAGTTTCTTTCCCTGAGTTTTGCTCAAGGCGACCTGTAGCTGCACGTAACCATCCAACGCGTACAGCCATATACCCATGCTTACCTCAGGATCGCCATGTGTTTTCCAGAACTCGACAGCGGATTGAGGTTCTCTTGTCTCGCCCAGCTTCTTCAACATGGCTTTCAAATAATCGCGGGCAAAAGGCTTTTCCATTTCCAGCGTTTCGCTGGCTTGGGCCGGCACGGCTCGGGAACCGCGCGCTTGGGAAGGCTCGTTGGCGGGTGGTCTTGTTTTCGGCGCAGGTAGCTCACCGATTAGCAGTTCCAGCTCTTCGAGGCTTTCGCCAGCCTGAAGATCGCAGTAAACATGACCATTAAGTGGCATAGAGGACGCACCGGCCCATTGAGCACCGTCAGGTCTGTCAAGCAACGGCTCCAGATCTATCGCATTGCCGGCCTGCAGGAACGTGTCCATCGCATGTGCCACTTGGCGCATCTTGTTGCGTTTTCGCACCGCTAGACTCAATCGATCCAGCCGGCCGATCATTTCATCAAGCGCCAACCGATTCCTCGACACCGCCGCGAGCAGGCCCTCGATGAGCACGCGGCGCAGCACACGATCGCTACGGCTGAGCTTCAGCAAGCCGACATGGGAGAAAAGTCTCAGCTTATCGTCCAGCCGCTTCAAGCGGTTGATTGCGTTTTTGATTTCTCTCAAGCGATCGGACAGTCGTGGCGAGTAACCATACCCGCCCTCGATGAAAGCGCGGGTTTGGCTGTGCTCATTGCGCAGGTGGTTGATCACTTGCCGGGAGGTGTGCATCAGCCTTTTCAGATGTCGCTCGGTCTCGCTGACGAGGTTGGCTGTCTTAGCATCGTGATACGCCTCGCACAGTTGCTCCATGACGATGAGGCTCTCTTGCAAATCCGGTGAAACCCGCTCGAACCCCTGAATGGAAATCTGCGCGCCCACATCCAGCAGTAAGCTGCTCAGATGAAATAATTCACCGTCTTCCTCTACCAAACCCTTGGACATCATCCACGAGATGCCTTTGGTCATCCGGTCCGGTGTAGGCACTCCTGTCTCGTCCGCGGTTGCAAGCTCTTCAAGGAAAGCTGCGTTTGCCTGCAGATGCTTACCCAACTCTTCCCAATCCGCTGCTTTCACAGATTCAGGCCTCCTTGTTGATCGGCACCAAAGTCCCCATTCGCATCGATATCGAGATCAATGTGATTGAACTCGATCAGCCAAGTCAGCAACATGTAGATGTATCCCATTTTGCCGGTGGCCACGAAATTCGCAGATTCGCTGCTGCGTTTTACGAGATAGCCAGTATCTTCCAGCGCGCGAAGAACGAGTGTCAGGCGATCCTTGATGGTTTTTGCGTTCTTCGACTTGCTGAAAAATTCGTGCGCACTGAGATCCCATAGTTGATCCCGATAGGTAATGTGCCCTTCTATAGCGTCCAACAGGTCTGCGAAAGACACGACGTCCCCGGGGGCCAGGCAAATATCGCTACGCCCTGCCCGGCTGATCAATCGAATAAACTCAAGGCACGGTCGCAGTTGATCCCGTATGACGACCAATTGAGAGGATGCAGCATTGCGGTCCATGGGCTCTTTCAGATCGACGTACCGCGCAAAATAAGTGTCGGGCGTCTCGACCTCGCCTATCGTGCCTAATGCGCGCCCCAGAGGCGCGAGGGCGGCAGATATTTCTTGCGTAAATTCTGGCACCCTCATCCGCCGATGCAATTCGGGATAGGCGTACTGGCAAATGAACCCGCCGCCAAGCAGGACCTCCAAAACTTCTCTGATAGGGGTCACAGTGCAAATTCCGCTTGGTCAGGCGCCAGCGCCTCATTCAGATCATCCAGTTCGTCATCACCCTCTTCTGCGTATTCCTTGACGATAATGGCACCCGTATCAGCACGTCGTTCGAGGGTGTAGCGGTTGGCAAACTGACGCAGCAGCTCCGGTGCCCCTCCTGGGAAACAAGCAAGCATGGAAAGACCACGTTCGTTAAAATAATTGACCAGTGCGACGTAGTTTTCAGCAGACAGCTCTAATGCTTCGTCTATGGGAATGGACATGCGGAAGTCTGCGTCCTGGCGCAACAGCTCGAACAATGAGACATAGATCATCGCTACGATGATTTTTGTCAGCCCAGTGCTGCTCATACCGATGAGGTCAGCGTTGTTGGTCGCCACCTTAAGCCGACCTTGATCGTTGCATGAGACGCTGACGTCAAAGCAATCTGAAAGGTTAGACGAGAAGGCGCCCTCCGTGATTTGTCGGGCGATGCTGCGTAGTGCGTCCATGAAGGCATCTGAAGGCAACTGCGTGTCGTTCACGGCTGTCCAACGGCGATATTGCGTTTCGTAGTTGGAAAGATCATCCCAGAATGTCAGGCTGTGAATTCGCGAGGTGACCTTGAATTCAAACTGACGGATTTGCTCGAAGGCGCCTAGTACCTCGCCAGCCTTTTCGGTCGCATCGCGCCCGAGCTTTTGAATGCTTTTGTGCAGTTGCTGAAGCTTGGCGCGACTATCGCAGAGTTCGTCTGAAAGATTCTTGGCTTGGATGATCAATTTGAGTTTTTGATCGGGGTGCGACACCTCGATGTACTCATACAAATGAGGCGCCGCGTCCAGCCAGGCGAATTCAGGTTCGTGTGCCGAGTTGCTCGCCTGAGCGACGATCTGTTCGATGGCGGCCCCCTGTGGAGTGTGCAACAGCGAATCCTCACGAAATCGCGCACGCACAACCCGGTAAAGATTGCTCCCTTGTCGCTGGAAGTCGTTACGCCGACGTATTAGCCCATTGACCTCGACTTCGATGTCCGCCGCGTTGAGATTGGGGTTCCATGCACCCGTTTCTGCAGGCTCATAGGGCGCCAATGGGTGAAGGATATTACGCAAAGTTCGTTGTTGATCAGCATCCTCCCCGCCTTCCTTTACCAGCTTGCTGCGGCGGCTACTGAGCACGCCCTGCGCCTCTTTGGTTTCTAGGTCATGTTCGTTAATGAGACGGTTTTGGCGATCCAGATCACCTTGCAGGAGATTTTTCCGTTCGATGCGTTGCGCGAGTTGGGGGTAAATATCCGACGCCCAATGTCGATAGCTTTCAATCTTCGAACGTAGGGCCTCTACGTCTTTGATTTCCAACTTCAGCGTTTCGATTTCCGCCGCCAGCCGCTGGTTCACGCGGTCGTCGATACCGGCGTCATGCAATCGAGCGATCAACTCATCGTTGATCTCACGTAACTGCGCTGTCAGGGTTTCAGAGATGCGGGCAAGCGATGCATCGCGCGCAACCTGGACACTGCTGATCTCCAGTTTTAAGTTGTGCTTCGCCTGCTCAGACGCTGATGTCAGATCCCTCAGATAACGTTTGTGCTCATCCTTGAGCGCATCAAGCCGCTCGTTCATGACGTCGAATCGTTCATTGGCTTCTTGTACCAGTTGAGTCTGCAATTCGATTTGAAGCGAGTGATTTTCCAGTGCCCGCGACTGCAATCCTTCAAAAACGCTCCGGCGAGAAAGCAGTTCGGCGTGCGCATGTCGCTCATCATTTCGGGCCAATGTTAGCGTTGCTGACTGTATTCTGACCCGCTCTTCCAGATTCCGCGTCCGCCTGCGCACACTTTCGAGCTCATTATTTAAGGAGTCGATCCGCGAGCTTAGCGAAGCAATTTCGCTTTCAATCTCGCTCACGCTTGCAATGGTCGCAGCAGGAAGCACGTTGAGAGACAACTCAACGCCATACAGGCTATTTTGTGTGACGTTGAGCAGCGCAGGATTGAGGTCTGTACGCATCAAGATGTCTGCCGGTACCAGTCGCGCGATATTGCTCGACCAATCCGGATGGTGGCGGCGTAGGAATCCAAGGAAGGTTTCGGCACTGGCATTGAGCTGGATCTTTAACTCTTCGCGGCTGTCCTGCAGGACTTCGATCTGGTTCTGAATGCCTTGAAATTCAGCAGCCAGTTTTGCTTGCTCGGTGTGCAGTGCTTGCTCAGCGTCTTCAAGCGAGCCGATACCGCTCTGGTGTTCCTTGAATATTCCGAGCTGCTCATCGATCTCCTGTCTTGCCTGGTTCAGCAATGCCTGATCAGTCGGCAACACCGCGCTCGACTGCAAATGAGTCAGGGTGTTCATCTCTTTCACCCGCTGCGTGAGAGCGGCATTTAACTGAACTTGCTGCTTGTCCATTTCAGATGACTGCTGCTCTCGTGCTTGGTCGTACAGCGCGGTTTGACGCGCATCAAACTCCTCTTTTCGCAGTTGAAGAAGAAAAATGGAGGCCTCACTTTGTTCGCGCGTTGTCTCCCGTTGAGCGTAAGCAGCCTCTTCCGCCAGCTTAGTCGACTGTTCATAAACCCGACGGATATCGAGTCCGTTGCGACTGAGTTGATCGAGATGGTTTTGCTTCAGATCGCGCTGACTTTGCATTGCCGGCAGCCGGTCAAGGCGCTCCGACAGCGTAGCCATGCGTTTTTCAGCATGTTCATCCCGCTGGGTTTCAACCTTTGAAATCCATTCGTGTTCGGTTTTTAGGGAAGCCTCTAAATCCATTCGTTTATGGACGAGTGTGGAACGCTTTCCAAGGCTGGCCTCACCCAAAGCGGTTTGCTCGAGACTAAGAGCCGCCAAGGCTTCATCGCGCTCTATCTCGCGTTTCTTTAAATGATCATCTAAGAGCATCGCTTTGCGTTTTTGCAGACAAAGCTGCCGGACAACTGCATGAACTTCCAGGCGGACCTGATTCATTTGCTGGATAGTCGACTTGAGAGCGTCCATCAAAAGATAGCCCGCGCGGTTGTCGATCACATTTTTAAATAGCTGGGCGTTGAGCATCAACAAAGTACGGCTAGGATCAGCATTCTCTTGCTGAAGAATTTCCGCCATTGTCGCCTTCATCGTATCAAATGTGCCGCCGCTCTCCAGAAGTGCGAGCGTCACGTTATCGATCCCATTGAAGTCCTTGCGCCGGGGCGCTAGTGAGTACTGTGGGCGAAGTGCGGTGATCATCTTGCGCCTCGCGGTGTCCTTCACATCCTCTAGGTGAGCAGTTCCGCTGTTGAACTGAATGATCCGCCGGTAATGAATCGGTTGCAGCTCGGGTGAGCACTGCGCGCCTTGGGCGGCAAGATGACGATTCAGCTCGCCAGGCAGCACCAGCTCTCCGGCTTCGTAATCGCGGTAAAGCAGCTCAGGACGCCAGGCCGCGTTGATCAGCCTGTATGCGTAGCCTTCCCCACTGCGATGCATGACCGCGCAACGAGCAGCGCTCATGTAATTGGTGTATTCAAACACGATGAAGCTGGAGAGATTGGGTAGGTACCAGTTGGCAAAGCTCTCCCGGTTGCTGCTCGCTTTCACCAATCGACCCGGTGCCGCGCCGTAGAACACTGGAATCAGCTTCATGAACGAAGATTTGCCGATACCGTTTGTGCCAGTGACGCTGGTATTACTGTCCATGGCGAGCTCAGCCTTGGCGCCTGCACAAAGCGAGTCAATCAATATGATTCTTATGAGCTGAGACATATTTTTTCCCAAAGTTGAAATGACTTCTAAACGTGAATCCGCTCTACCGTCGATGGGGCATCACCAAGCTAGGGGGTTCGCACCTAACTCAGGGCAGTTTTACTATCAGAGGCTTGATTTCGCTGCCGACGTCGAGGTCTTACACCGCCGTTCGTATGCTTGCGCCTGAAATCAACGGTATGTAAAGTCAGTCGACATATCTAGAGTGTTTACCTGTACAGGTAAACTTTTCAAGCAGGTGAGGTTTCAATGAAGCGTAGGCAAACAATCGAATCTGTACGTTGGGATTTAGCGTTGCGCTACCGGCTGATTGAAACGGTGGCATGGTGGGAAGGTCGTTTGACCACGAATCATCTAATGCAGAGTTTCGGTATTAGTCGGCAACAAGCGTCCAAGGACATCAACACCTACATCAACGAGCATGCGCCGAAGAACCTGTCATACGATAAGCACCTCAAAGGCTATGTACCGACGCGTAGCTTCGTCCCGCTGTTCATTTCCGACAGCGCTAATGCTTATCTGCAGCTGCTGAACCAAAACCACGAACGTGCTCCGCATATCGAGGGCCTGAGCCTTGCGTACGCGCACATAGAAGTGCTGGATGTACCGGATAGGTCAATCAGGCCAGAAGTGCTGCGCCCGCTGCTCAAGGCTTGTCGCGAGCGATTGAGATTTGAGGTCGAATACGTGTCTTTCAGGACACCAGGTGGCGAAACACGCCTGATCGCCCCTCACACGCTGATCTACAGCGGGATGCGCTGGCATGTGAGGGCTTACTGCGAAAAAAACGGCGAATACCGTGATTTTGTGCTCAGCCGCTTTCGGGGGATTCCTGAACTCATGGATGAGCCGTCAGAACACAGCCGCGAGCTGGATGCAGGATGGAATGCCTCAATTACCGTCATCCTTGAACCTGACTCTCGCCTCAAGCCTGAGCAGCGGGAAATTCTGGCCGCGGATTATGGGATGCAGAACGGCCAGCTCGTGATTCGAACGCGCGGTGCTCTGGTGCAGTACGTGTTACAGAGATACCAGATCGATACGACGAAGGTGCATACCAAGCCGAGTGCACAGCAGTTGGTAGTCTCCAACTTGGAAGAGCTTCAGCCTTGGTTGTATTAGTCGGTGTTGCCAGCGCGATCGGACTGGCAAAATTCAAGAAAAATTACGGTGATCAACGTGCAGCGTCTGGTGACCCATCGCTACCGTCAGGCAACCATATGTAAACAAAATGAACGGTTATGCTCCTTCCCTTATGGCAGATCCGTCTCCCTGCTGACAGAGCTCAACCAGACAAGTGCGGCCAGTGAAATGCAGCCGCAAAATCAAGAGCGACCCAGGTGCAAGCAGCTCCGCTGCCGCTAAGATGTGCATTGTCCGCAAGGACTGTTCGGCTGGTTACGGCGGCCTTTAGTACTAAAGGCGTGCTCATAACTCTGTCTGGGACGCTTTGAGCGATAACGGAAGAGCTATGAAGGGGCGGCGTTAGGTCAAAATTCGGACGTGACAGCTCATAGTTCAGTGGTTCTGAGACGCCAGAGCTATTTTGGAATACGAACCTGGTGCACCGCTCAAGGGAAGATTTGTTACTTGAGTTGAGGCTGCGGGTAGGCATCTAGAAGTGGGCATACTCACTGGAGGCGGTGAGCTTAACCAGAACACAACGAGTAAAAGGGAACTGTGATAGTTCAGTACGCGCGGACCTCCTAACCTGCCTAATAGTCGGTGGTGGGCACTTTCAATTCCATCAGGCTGAAGCCGCTTCCCGGCAAGGCTTGATTCGGGCATTAGCAAGTGCTTTTGGCCGCGAGCAGCTTCCCACGGTGGGCTGCTCGCAGCCAAAGGGTCACTATTGCTACATGTTCATTCAGAGCAAAGTTCGCCAGATGTCATACCCCGCATATAGCAGCATCGATCCGAGAAACACGCCCGTGATGACTGTCAGTCTTTTCATATGAAGCTGGCTGGCTGAGAGCTGCGCAGCTAGGCCCGCATTCTGCTGGGTCAGCAGCGTGACCAGTGCGGTTTGCTCGCTCGTAGCCGCTGCCGAGAGCTGTTGCACAAAGCGTTTGTTTTCAGCCGCCACGGCCTCGACCTGCGCCGACAGCTGGGTGAATACACCTGCCATGTCCGTGCCTAGGGTGGTGACTTGCGTCGCCAAGACCGAGTTTAACCTCTTGCTGAATTCCCGGTTCAACGCAATTTCTTTCAAGACCTTTTCCACCACCTCGGCGCGCTCGACCTTGGCCGCTTGGTCTTCACGCCCGAGTGCTTCAAGCCCGGCCAGGAGCGTTTCCTGCGAAGCTTGCTGCTGCTCGGCGATGCGAACGCCGACGTCAACGACCACTGCCTTGAAATCGATGACACTTGAGCTGTGCGATGACGACAACTGACGCGCCACTTCAGCAGCCGAGCTTTCGATGTGCGGACGTAACGCCTCGATAGACTGTGCCAGATCCCCTTGGTGGCGGGTCGCACCAGCGAGTGCTTCGAGCAGCACCGCCTCAGTCGACCTCAGGCTAGAGGTGTGAACGGCCGTAGATCGCACGAGCAAGGCCTCGACTGCACGAGCGTCACTCGCGCTCTGGTCTGTGATGTGTTTCTGAAGCTTGGTGAGCAACGAAGGGACATCTTCTTCGCGCATCTTGCGCAACGCCTGTAGCAACGACTTCGTTGCTTTTTCCGCATCGCCCGCAGAAGCGCCCAAGGTGTCGTTGATCTCAGTGATGGAATCTCTTGTGTCCGCAAGGTCACCACTCATTGCCTTGATCGAGACTTCGAGTGGTTTGAGAGGCTCCTTCAGGATCTTGATCATCAACTCGGCAAGGGTCCTTTCTTTATTGTGAATCTCTGTAGCTGTACTCATTTTTCAGGCCCGGCCATCTTGGCTTAGTCTCATCAGTTCAACCCGCTGGTTGCTCAATTGCACACAGGCCAGCAGTTGCATTAACGCGTCAAAATCATCTTGCTCGTTCATCGCCGAACTCATCCGCTGGCCGAGTTCGGCAAGGTATTCCTCGTCGAGCAAGTGAGTAAAGCGTTTGCAACGATCGAGGTCTTGTTGCGAGTTATGGGCAATGCGCTTCAACTCGCCGTACTTGAGGGCGATCTCGTGCTCGACTCGCTCGCGTTCCTTGATCAGAAGCATCTGCTCATGCTGCTGCAGTTCGAGGCTGGTTTCGAGCGCCTTCATGTCGCGCTTGAACTCTTGATCAAGCACCGTCAGTGCCCCGAGCAAACGATTTTTCCACAAGCGAACCAATTCGTGCAGGGCTTCGTTGCCTGCGTTGTGAACCTTCCTCAAGTCTTCTTGATAGTTTGATGAGAACAGATAGGTATCGAAGGTGTAGTCCGCGAGTATGTAGCGAATGGAACTGAACGCGTCGTCGATAATATCCTCGATTACCCCCGAGCCAGGCTCATTCACGAGCCTACGCACACCTTCCCAATAAGCGCAGGACTTCGACAATCGGGGATTGCCCTTGACCTCCAGGCGCATCCCCTTGAGTAGCCTGTAATAGTCGTTAACCAAAATCCTGAGTGTCTGGCAGTCATCGTTAACCGCACCCGCTTTGGGAGGATAGCTACCGGAGACAGTGAACATTGGGCGCGAGCCTGCGTGCTCGATCAGTTGCATGCCATCTTCCAATGTATTGGTTTGCAGGTCTTGCAATGCCGTTTTCAACTTATCCTGCGCCTTCTTGATCGCTGCGGTCCAGGTGGCGATCTCGCGCACAAGCGTCGTGTTTTTGCTTTCCAGTTGTTTAATGGCCTGTTCAACAGCCTCTGTCTTCTTTTTCTGGATATACCCGACGCCCAAATGACTATCGAGCGTACTACGCAGACGGCCAACCGGACTTGTGGATTGCGAGATCTGCTCCAGCAACTCGCTGCGCAGTCCGGCAATCAACGGCGCTATCCGGGCATGCAGTTCCGGCTCATTCTGTTGCATGCTCATCCAACTGGTGCCGAATTCCAGCGGAAAGTACAGGTGCTCATCCCGAGCCTGATCGCTTAGGCGACCGAAGAGCTCGATCTGCTGGATGAGACGGCGCCGAGATTTAGAAGCATCGAATCTCGCATCCTCTCGAGCAGCGTCCTTGATCGACTGTGCGAAGTACGAATAGGTTGTGACAATGCGAAAACGGTGCGGCATGGCCTGCCAGTCTTCGATTCCAGGCAACGTCAGCGCCTCAGGCCTCAGGAACACCAGGTCATCGCCCCGGCCAACCAGCAACACCAGGTCAGCGAAGGGTAGATAAGTCTTCGCCATAAGGTTCACATGCGCCTGCTCTGCGGCATTGGCAGGGTTATCGCCCGGAAGGTCCAAAATGCGAATGCTCGGCCCCTCGGCGGCCTGGCTGGCAAAGAAAGACGTTGGGATATGCACCACACAGGGCGACTCGGCAACCAGTTGCCCGGCCTCCATGTCTTCCCTGAGCTGGCCAAGCGCCCGGGTAACATCGGCTTCGGCCTCGAACCAATGCGTTTTCGAGCGCAGAGTCAGTCCCCAGCGGCCGTCGACCGAGCGGCAATACTCCATGGCGGTGGCCGTTGCCGACTTGCCCGCCTCGCGCCCGCCACGCATGACCTGCGAAATCCTTCCCAACTGAGCCGGGTCAATGCCCATCAGGTCGAGCAGCAACGTGGTCTTACCGACTTGGGTCTTGCCGAATATGACCACATAGGGCTCGGCCACTTCCTCCTTGAGCTGCAGCTTTTCCTGGACGTCTTTGCTCAACGTCTTGATCAACCGTGCATAGGCACGAAACGCCCAGTCCGACTGATGTGCCTGCAGAGCGTGCCAATGGTCCATCACGTCTTGCTTGACCATGTCAGACACCACGGTCAGCGATGAACAGCTGCAAGCCAGAAGCCGACGAGTCCAACTCATAGCGCAAGTCACTGGTGATCGAGGTGACATCAGCGATGGCTTTGGCAAGGCGGTCCTTGCGCATCAGCAGTTCGTCCATGCGATAGCGGGCACGCAACCTCGCGCAGACGCGCGCACGCGCCACGGCCATGGTCTCATCGAAAGACGTGCGAAGATTTTCAACATGGTGGTCATGGACCGTGCCGAGCATGACTCTCGCCTGGGCGCTTGCTGCTTTCTCGATGCTGCGAATCCGCGTTACCGCCACGCCGGTCAGATACGCAGCTGCGACGACTGCGGTGGCCGCTACTGCAGCGGGGTGCAGCGTGAGCGGCATAGGGAGCTTGGTCTCCGATCCTGAATTGTCTGAATTGCTGGAATCGCCTGCATCCGCAGCATCGGCCGCATCAGCGTCGGTCGTCTTGCCGAAGAGCGCACCCAGTATGTCGGAGTCTCCATCGCTGACCACGTCTACCGCCAGTACAGTGGCAAGCGAACGAATAGTAGTTTTGCCAAGCTCGACGCCTATTCTGAGATTCTCGACACTCGCTGAGACGGCATTCGCGCCAGAAGTGTTGTCGGTGGGCACGAAGTCCTGCTTGACGCCAACGACCTCAGGCACAGCGAAGAGAAGCCGGGTGTATTCCAGCGACATCGCCGGTATCAGCTCGGCACTGGTACCCACCTGTTTGCTGACATCCTGGTTAGCCTGCCATTCCTCCCGGCGGCCATTGCCCAGAAGGATGCTGATATCACTGACCGCTTCAGGGGTTAGCTTCGCGAAACGAACGGGTTGCCCCGATGCGTGCACAAAGCCCATCTGGATCAGATTCTCAGATTTCGCCTGTGGCACGCGCGCGGGAGAGCCCTCCCCCGATTTCTCTTCGGGCACTCGCTCAAGCTTACTCGCTGTTAACGACGATACGCCTTGAGAGTAATTATGAAAAAACGTCGGCGCCGCTTCGCGCCATGCCCCTTGGACGAGATCCTGCATTTTCATTCTGGTCTGGCTGGTGGTATCGAAGACATTCGAAAACCAGTTGCCGAAACCTTCGTGATCGGCGATGAGCCGAGCGCTCATTGAATCCGACGCTTTTGAAAACGCCTGCCCAGCCAACTCGCTCACAAGCCGATTATGCTGGCTCCGAAGCTCCGCTGCTGCCTCATCAAACCTGCCCAAAACCTCCTCCAGCACTTCAGCGCCATCAATCCCACTCGCCTGATCGCTCGTGAAATACAGCCGCGCCTTGCTGCGGATCGCATTCAACACCCGTGTCAAATCCTTACCCACGATTTCAGAGAGATGACTCATCTGGAAGTGGCGATCCGATTCCCCGGTGAAGTTGAGGTCGTCAATGGCGCGACGAAGGTGGGGCATCCACTGTTCAACGTACTCGACGTCGTCGGTACCACTCAGAATGATGTTCTTTTCGGCCAGCTCGGGCGCCACTTGGAACGTCGCCTGGGCGCTTGAGCGCAGATCGGCCTGGCGCTTGGGATCGTTGCGATGGGACTCGGTCTTGGAGACCACAACGTACGGCTTACAGCCCTTAAGCTCGTTCTTCAGCATGTCCTGAACGATCTCGAGCTGCTGCTGATTGGCCATGCGCGTCTCATCGGTCACGATGATGCAGCCACCTGCGGCGATCATCGCCTGGCGCATCAGCTCTTGCCATGCGCGGTTGTCGCGCTCCTGCTTTTCGTACCCTGGAAGCAGCAACCACGCCTGGTTATCGCGTTTGAAATAGCGGCGAGGCACTTTCAGGATCGGCAGCAGATCCTCGGCATTGGGGTCGCAGATGGCGCGCTGGAACTCCGGAACATCCACTTCGAAGTCATCCAGCCTGTAGCCCTGCGCCGCCGAGTCCGGAACCAGCCTGCGAACATATCCATGAGCGCGATCGAGGCCCTCTACCTCGATGATGAGTACCGGCATTTTCTCGCCACGGCCCTCATTGCTCTGCAGCCACCTCGGCCCATCGCCGCGCAGGTCATAGATGCTCGCCATCAGCGTCGTCTTGCCCGCGCCTTGAGAGCCGCCCATCACAACGATCCAGGTATTACCCAGCACCTCGGCGAGTAGCAGGCGGCGCATCACCTCAAGCAGCTTTTCGTCGATTTCCTCGTTACCAAGGTCGGTGCAGGCACCGCGTAGACGACGCAGTGCCTTGTTCAGATCGGTCAGCAGGAGCGCGGGTGATTCCATCGCCATTGTTTCTTCCTCGGTTCATCTTTGAAATTAGATGCCAGACCCTTGCGGCGGACATATGTCTACCGAGGTATCGGCGGACTGGCGAGAAACATGACTGGCAGAAGCTCCGAGTCATAAAGTTATGAACTTGTCCATTGCGTAGGTCTCTCCCAGCCCATCGTTCTCATCTGGGACCAATGAATTTGCTTAGGGAGAGCACTACCGAGATACTGGCCATTTGCCTCGGGGTCAGGCAGGATTCTACAGCTCGCGCTGCTCCAATGGTCAACCACCGTCATTTGCACGAAGACACATTGAAAATGTAAGCGCAGGCAAAACGGACTGCACAAGCATTATCTAGAGAGAAGATCGACATGGATGCCCGTGAACAACTAGCAGCAATGTCCGTATCTGCAGCGTTTAATAACCTGGCGGGCTATACCAAGGCTTTTGATCTTTTCAAAGCCATGGGTGTGAGCACAAAGGAGCTGGTCCACTCAAACATCATTGCTTCCCTCTTGAACGACCGGGAAGCCCATGGCATGGGCAGCGCCTTCAGAGATGATTACGTAAGGTCGCTTCTCGGCTGCCGTTGCGAGCGGAGCCCGCTACCGGAAGCCGTACTATCAAGCACTGTTGGCGTGCGAGCGAACGTAGCGCGCGAACTCGAACATATCGATATCTTGCTCGATTACCCATCCCTCAAACTCGTGATCGCAATCGAGAACAAGATATGGGCCTTGGACCAGAGCCGTCAGGTTGCCCGTTACCAGAAAGCATTGCAGGAACTGTTTCCCCACTATACCCACAGGGCGCTGGTGTATCTGACGCCCAAAGGCCGGGCGTCTCCGACGATCGATCCAGACTCCCCGACGCCCGTCTATTACCAATCTTATGGACAGCTGGCCGAGCTTCTACGTCAACAGACGAGCGTGGATCCGCGGGTCCTCCTGTTTATCCATCAGTTTGTCACTCATATCGAGAAGACCATGTCGGGAAACACCGAGCTCAAACAGCTGTGCTGGGAGATCTTCCAGCAAAACGAAGAGGCGTATCGTCATATCCACGAACATTTCGTTTATTGCCAGAATCGCAAGCTACAAGAGCGCTTCGAATGGCTGGAAACCCAGGTTAAAACCGCGCCTATGTTTGCCGACTGGGTCGGTAAGATCGAAACTAGGCCGACATGCAATGTCGACAAAAAGCGGTATGACTTGGACGTGCGGGTAAAAGAATGGCCCGATGGTCTCTGGATCAAACTCTACAAGCACACCTGGCTTGGCGTTTTTCCTTACTTCCGTGCCGCTGATACCACCGAGCTGGCAAAACATCTACCCGACTTCACCTCCAGCCCGCGGGAAGTACCTGACTGGGCTGGGCATTATGTGGCTTCAAGCGGCTACCAAATTAAACATGAACGGTGCATTTTTGACTTGGGTGACGAAGCGACAGATACACATTACAACCAAGCGCTGAGCAAAATCCGGGACTGCATTGAAGAGATCGACCGCGCTCTAGACCCTACCCTACCAGGATTGCGCTGATGCTCACATCGCACGATGAAACTCCTTGGCGCTTTAGCCTGGAGGTAACATGCTCGCTGCAATATTGAACGGCAAGCGCCGAGGTAGCGGCGTTGAAGGTAAGCATTCAAACCTGGGAAATGCCACTGGGGCGGAAGACATCCTTACCGCCACCATATTCGAGCGCCTGATTTATCTTCCCGAATCTGTTCGGGATAGCTTCTTCGTCCAATTATTAGGGCCAGACAGATCAATTGGCACCTTGGAGAATTTCAAGTTCTGGCCATCATGGTGGCTGGACGACCGACGTGTCGAACCCGATGTTGTGCTGTATGGCTCGGAGCGTACGCTGCTGATTGAGGCCAAGCGCCACGACGATCTGCAACAGCAATACGCTGTACAACTGGCAAATCAGTTGCGGGCTGGTTGGGCAGGCGAAAATCTGGGTGAAGACCCGATACTCCTTACCATTGGTGGCCTACACAGCTACACGCAGAAAAGCACTTCTGAGCTGGGATCCCTAATCGAGAGAGAACTGTGCGGGGCAGGCTTAGATTACGAGTTGGCGTGCTGCAGTTGGTATCAGTTGTTCCAGGCTCTAGAGGCAACGATTTCCAATGCATCGACGGACTCATCGCCAGGCCTTCAGCGTCTGCTGGATGATATTGCCGCCGCTTACGAATGGCATGGGCTGCGCATTCTTCCCCGGCGCTGGTTGGGTCAACTGGCCCCGGTATCGATCAACTCCACGCGCGCGCCTATCTTCGCGCCCGCAACCGTTAGCGCCAAGCGAGTCCCGAGCCGCGGAGCGACATCCAGCTTCCTAACCAACCTTTCTGCACCTTCTATTCAAATTACCCAATTCCCCATTGCACGTTGGAGCTGACTAACTTGACCACTGCAACCTCAATCGACAACGCGCTTCTGGATGTTCGCAAGGCCTATCGCCTGCTGGCAGATTATCAACAGCGGATTCTTGAGCTACTGGGCTTCATACGTGAAGAGCTGAGCGCCGATTACTACTCTCAGATACCGCGAAATCGTGTGCCCCGGAGCTTGGATGGGCTAGAGGTCAGCAACAGCGCGGGGCAACGTTTTCTGCCGTTCAATGACATCTCCGTGCTATGGCTTCGTAACGGCGGGCAGGAAGATCCTGTGCACTGCCATGAGAAGGGGGATCTGTTATTCGACGTTTGGGTCCGCAACGACACCGGCAATGGTGAAAACGCCGAAGAAGCATCAATCGTCGAGAACAGCCGCAGCGAGTTGCGCATCTATATCTTCCAATGCGTGGCCCCCCACAAAGGGCCATACAACTGGCGTAGCCAGGTGTGGGACCTGACGTACTATCCAGCAATGGGAGAGGTACTCGAATGTGATGGCAATCCTGGCTATCGAGCCTACGCAGAGGCTTTGGACTTATCTGTATGCACCGATGAGAACGCCACCCGTACCGCTTTGAACGGGCTGAGAAAACGTGCGTCGGAGAAGCTTGATCAGCAAATTTGATTTCTGAACTTGGGCTAATTAATCCTACCCTCCCTGATTTCTCCGTTGAAGCCAAAACGTACCAAGATCGGAAGAGCTCCGGTCACGCGGTGTCATTCGACGCAGGAAGCTCAAATGCGTCGGTCCAGTTCAATACAACAATACCGCTTTGATCTCTGATTCCCAGTCCATCTAACCAATTCGAGAATAGCGACTGAATTTCAGCCCTCTCGATCCTTTGCTTCCCCAAGTACAGAGAGTTACAAAAATCTTCGTAGAGCGAGGGCCTTGCATCGGACAGGGACTCAGTCTGATGGAAACTAAGAATCGCATCCGAACTCAGGGCATGACCAGACGCGCGCGCAACATTCCAAAGCATGGTGGGTTCTGAGTAATTTGCTGGTGGTAAAGCTTCGAAGACCTTTCTGTGCCACTTACGCTGATCATCTATAATCCGGTCATAGAGTTCAGAAAGGACCCGTCGATGCAATGTCTCATCCACTGAGACATGGCTAGCGACGTCCATGACCAAAAACTCAACCGAACAGCCTAAATCATCCAGCCGCGTGCGTAGCGCTTCATACCCTTTCGAATCTTTGATCCCTGAAGTGCTCAAGTGATCCTTCAATCCCATCTCCTACCCTACGAGTCCCAGTCCGAATGCTTTGCTGTCGTGAACCCAACAAATGCGACAGCTACGCTAGCAAAGACATGGCCGAAAAAAAGTAGGAAGAGTCAGCGAATTGGGTAGGAGTGCACGTAACTTCGTATTGGCCAGCCCAAGCGACGCAATGTTGGGGGCACAATGACAGAGTCTTCGTCATGAACAGACACTTGGTTCCGTTCCTCGGCGACAAGCTCAAAATCCATGTCGGGATTGAGAACACTTTTAGGTAGTTCTGCGGGGCAGCAGAAAGCCGATACGACTAATCGGCTTATCTAAGTGGCATGCCTCGGCAATCTACCTGAATGAATTTGATGGAGTCGAAAAATGATCGAGCGATCTCATCATGAGTTGCGCAAGGCGTTTGGTGATTGCTCCAGGGAGCCGTCTGCAAATTCGCCGCTTCCGTAGTCGACCTCATATCGGTGATATTTGAAGTTGCCATCCAGAGAGGTTCCTTCGCTTCGCTTCAAGTATTAGGGGCACCCGATATCGTGCTACTGACGCTGTGAGGTCAGCGTGAGTGTGGACATGAGAACTCCCCTGCTTGATTTTTGCTTGGCGGTGAGGGAAGCAATCGGCCAAAAGCAGCCTCTTCTCTGTGCCCCCATTGCGTCCAAAACCGGCGTTTTCACTTCAAGGATTTGTCACTCATCCCCCAAATTTGCTGGCAAGCATTTCCCGGACAGCACCGACCAAATCAGACTCGCCAGTGCGCGCAGGCAACAGGCTGAACTCAACGTCGGGCAAAGCCGGTAACGGGAAGGCTGGCCGGCATATCTCTGCGCCCACCGGCACAGCCGAGGCATTCAGGCAAGCGACGCCCAGCCCCGCCATCAGTGCTGATTGCAGCCCTGCTACTCCGGATGCTGAATGGGCAATCACATAAGGCACCTTATGTGCGTCCAGCGTCTCTCGGGTAAAACGTTGGAGACTGCACCCCTGCGGTAGCACCAATAGCGGCAACGCGCCATCCTCTTCGTTCCTCGGCTCAGACCCCATGGCTGATACCCAATGCAATGCTTCCCGACGTACCGGAATGCCCTCGGGAACGCTGCGGCCATCAAGTATGCGCATTGAAAGGCCGATATCGAAGTCGCCTGCATCTGCACCGCTTTCTATCTGCATACTCTTTCGCACCGACACATGCAGTCGAAGGCGTGGATATCTCAGGCGCAGTTGCTTCAACAACTCCGCAATCGAAACGGGCAAGAAGTAGTCGGTGATCGCCAATCTCAATTCGCCGGCAAACGTCACTCCGCGTACGTCTTCAAGAGCGCGATCACTCATGGCCAACAGTTCTCGTGCATGCACCATCAATCGCTCCCCCGCGGGCGTAGGCCGGACACCTTTTTTGCCCCGCTCCAGTAGCGTTACACCGGCGAATGCTTCCAGCTTGCGTAATTGTTCGCTCAACGCTGATTGCGACCGGCACAGGTGCGGCGCGGCCTCCGAAAGACTACCGGAAGCCATGGCAACGGTGAAGGAACGCAAGAGATCCAGGTCAAAGGGGCGCATGTTGATCCTGCCGTTTTTCCGATAGATGAATGCATATCTTCCGGCTTTTCAGCATCAACGCAACTTCTTACTCTTCGCTTGACATTCATTGCCCGAAAAAGGAGTTCAACATGCCCGGTATTACACTCAAGATTTCTGGCGATCCGAACCTTGAACTGGTCCATAGCATCGTCCCCAAACTCACTGCCTTGACCTGTGAAGTACTGGAAAAGCGACCGGAACAGACACTGGTGATGGTGCAGTTCCTGCCTCATGAACTTTGGTTCATCGATAACCTTTCACTGGCCGAACAAGGACGCAACTCGTTCCGTCTGGAGGTCACCATCACGGATGAAAGCAATACCAAGGCCCAGAAAGCGCGCTATCAACATGAGGCTTTCGAGTTGCTGGCCAAAGCAATAGGAAATGTACACCCGCACTCAAACATACATGTGATCGACTGCCGCGCCAGCGCCTACGGCTATGGCGGTTTGAGCCAGGAGTACAAACTCCACCACCCTTGAGAGCCCGTCCGCCGCGTTGGTGTTGTTAGACTTCACATAGGTATCGAACCAGCGTGGCGACTTCAGTGGGATGACCGCTATGGATCGGAAGCGGTCGTCATGAGCGTCAGCTTCGGCCTGTCTGACAATCGCCAACCTCCAAAGCATTTATCGGTATCTGGATGAAGAGCGCGCCACTCTGGAAGCCAGTGCCGCCAGGCAACTTGAGCTTCAGCAACTGAGCAACGCTTCCAATCATTAAACCAGCACGTTTTCCCGGCGCATCAAGGTGACCTTCTCAGAGGAAGTTTGCGTTCACTCAGATTGAGCGCCTCCTTCCAGAATCTCGAACCCATCATCAATGGGAGCATATCCGACAACTTTTCTGCTCTGATCAATAGAGAGACGCTTATAGCGGTTATCTGAGACCCCATGGATAACGTGAAAACCCTTCAGCTGGGCTTCAACGCAATTATTGAGTAGCGCGACAACATCTCTAAAACTGATGAAGGCCGCGACGTCTCTGGGGCTGTGGGTCTGCCCTTGTTGAAATTTGGCTACGTTGGCAATACGGACTGCGATGGTTGTCATCTGTCCATCGTTTGCATACATCGAAGCCAAAGCTTCTCCAAACGCCTTGCTGACGCCGTAAAGATTGCCTGGTTTAGGGGCCATGCATTCCTGTACCTGAACATCCGTTGGATATCCTTCGATCACTTGGGCACTGCTCGCAAATATGAAACGCTTGCAGCCTTGTGCCTTTGCGGCGAATAGCATGTTGTAAGTGCCCACGATGTTCACTGGAAGCAGTGAGGCCATGAAATCGGCGTCTGGATTTGGGTCAGCAGCTAGATGGATGACGGTATGGATACCTTCGCAAGCTCGAAGGCAACTGGCTTGATCCGTGACATCCAGAGCGAAACGCTGTGCCGATTCCGGAAGTTGAGTTACGTCTAAATCGGCCAAACGCAAATCGGATTGATCATCGCGCTCTTGCCAAAAAGCAGCGCCGATCTTTCCTGCCGCACCTGTGACGAGGATTTTTCCTGAGCTCATTCCGGCATGTCCTTATGGTAGATGTCACGCTAGCCTCCCAGCCTTTTGGACGGTCTACAACCCCTGATCCAATCAGCAGCCCGCCAGCTCGCGTCGGGCTGCAGCCCTCAATTTCACGCTGCAGTCTGCCGCGACTTACTCCTCACTCGGGTCGTAACTGTTCACATTAGGCACTTGCAGATGCAGGCGCCCAAGCAAGTCAATCAACGTGTCGACCTCCGCCGGGGTCAGTCCGCTGAGCAGACGCGATTCTCGCTCAAGTGCAACTTTGAGCACGCGGTCATGCAGTTCTTTGCCGCTGGCCGTCAATCGCACGGTGTAACGCCGCGCGTCCTTGGGATCCAGCTGACTGGTGATCCGCCCCGCCGCTTCCAACGTCTGCAATGAACGACTGACGGCGCTCTTGTCGAGACCGATCGCCTGACAGATTCGATTGGCGGTGATGTCGGATTCAACGGCGAGCATGGAAAGCATGCGCCATTCAACCACGCCGATGCCGAAGTGTTTGCGATAACACTGGGAAGCCCCGGTGGCGAGCTTGTTCGCGAGGAACGTCACCAGGCCAGGTACATAACGCGACAGGTTCAGTTGTGTATCGGTAGCCATCGATAAAACACCGTAGATCGAAGATCCTGCAATTTGGTTGACACCGCAACCAATTTATCTGAGGATTCACTCAGCCAATCATTGCGGACAATGCGCCGCATGATACGCCGTAGCACCACCTCAAAAAAATAATTAACAGGTCTTGCTTATGAACCCTCGCCAGCCGTGCCCTTCCGTGGCGCCCATGAATACCTACCGTTTCTACTTCTTCGCGCCCGGCTGATTCGTCACCCGCTCGCCCCCCTTTTTGCCGTTCGTTTTTCAGCAGCCACTTCGATGTGGAGGGAGAAGTCATGCTTCAAGTCAACGTCACCCGCAAGGTCGTCGAGGCCGAGGGTATTTGCAGTTTCGAGCTGTGCGCAGTGGACGATCAGCCGTTACCACCGTTCGACGCCGGTGCACACATCGACATCCACATCGGCGCAGGTCTCATCCGCCAATACTCACTGTGCAATGACCCCAGAGAGCGTCATCGCTACGTGATCAGTGTGCTGAAGGATCCTGCCTCGCGCGGCGGTTCTGCTGCGATGCACGACACCATCAGCCAGGGGCAGATTCTCAGCATCAGCGAACCCCGCAACCTCTTTCCACTCGCGAACTCAGCCAAGCGTCACCTGCTGTTTGGCGGTGGTATTGGCATTACGCCGATGCTGGCAATGGCCCACGAACTTCATCATCAAAGCGCGGATTTCGAGCTGCATTACAGCTTTCGATCCAGCGAGCGTGCCGCGTTTATCCAATACCTGAGGCAAGCGCCGTTCGCCAGCCACGTGCACTTGCATGACGACAGCGGATCGCCCGAACAGAAACTCGATGCAACCGCCCTCCTCGCCGCGCCAGATACCACTACTCACCTTTACGTGTGCGGCCCCGCCGGTTTCATGAATTTCATCCTCGACACCGCGCAGATCGCTGGCTGGCCGGAAGACCGCGTGCACAGAGAGTTCTTCGCCGCAGCTCCCGTCGATGACAGCGCGGATACGCCGTTCGAAGTTCAGCTCGCCAGCAGCGGGCAGATTTTTTACATCCCCGCCGATCGCACGGTCTTCGAAGTGCTCGATGAGGCCGGGATCGCCATCGAGTCATCGTGCGAGCAAGGCGTCTGCGGCACCTGTGTCACGGTTTTGCTCGAAGGCTTTGCTGATCATCGTGACCAGTTCATGACGGCTGCAGAACACGCAGCCAATGACCGTTTCACCCCGTGCTGTTCACGTGCCAAATCGCCCCGCCTGGTATTGGATCTTTGACCTGAACCGAGCATCGAACGCTCGCTGGAGAACATCATGACGACCGCAGCCCAACCTCTCGCACACGAAATTGCCCCGGCCAATGCGCCAAGTTTCCCGCTCGATCAATGGTACGTCGCGGCCTTGAGCCGGGAGCTGAATGACCAGCCCCTTGGCCGTACGTTGCTGAATAAACCGGTGGTGCTTTTCCGCACGGCGGATAACCAGGTCGCCGCGCTGGAGGACCGTTGCTGCCATCGGGCACTGCCGCTGTCCGGCGGCACGGTAGAGGAACGCGGTTTGCGCTGCGGTTATCACGGTCTGTTATTTGATGAAGGCGGCAAATGCATCGAAATTCCTGGCCAGGACAAGATCCCGAGCAAAGCCAAAGTCCCTGCCTACACCGTCCGGGAGCAGGATCAGATCATCTGGATCTGGTTTGGCAGCGCTGAGCATCCAGAGCCGACATTCGCACCACCGGTCTACGACGTGCACAGCAGCGGTAAATACCTGTTCGACGGTGATGTCTATCACTACGACGCGCCCTATCAACTCATCCACGACAATCTTATGGATCTCAGCCACCTGGGTTATGTCCATCTGCACACCATTGGCGGCAACGCCAGCATTCACATGAATGCGCAGATGAGCGTGGACGGCGACGACTCGATGGTTCGCGTGGTTCGCCACATGCCCGACTCCGTTCCGCCGCCGACCTACACCGCGGCCTACCCGTTCAAAGGCAACATCGACCGCTGGCAGGAAATCGAATTTCACTTCAATCACCTGCGCATCTGGACTGGCGCGATAGACGCGGGCACGGACGATCTGAACAACCCGGATCGAGGCGGTTTTCATATGCGTGGTTTTCACGGCGTGACACCGGAGACAGACACCACAAGCCACTATTTCTGGACCATGGCCACCAACCCTGAACATGATCCCGAGGCCGTCACAGCCAAAGTTCTGCACCAGACGCGATTGACGTTCGACGAAGACAAAGTGGTGATCGAAGCGCAGTACCAGAACATGTGCCGGTTCGGTACACGCCCGATGATTGATATTCACGTCGACGTCGGCGCCAATCGTGCCCGCAGAATCATCGAACGACTGCGCAACCCGACGAGTTGAAGGCCTTAAAACAGTGGCGGCGGCAAACGCCGCCCACTGTGTACAAAGCCTCTGCCCTGCTAACGCGGCGGAAAAACTACGCCGACGCGCTCGGCATACTTCAGCCATGCGGCCTTGAGCCGTTCGACCGTCTGCGGCTGGGCAGCCGCCAGGTCATGGGTTTCACCACGATCCTGCGCAACATCAAACAACTGCCATTGCGGCGGCTGCGTGTGATCGCCAAAACCTGCTGGCGGGCGCATGCCCAACAATTTGAGACTGCCCTCACGATAATAAGCATTGCCGAACAACTCGCCGGCCAGACTCTCAGCGTCGTGGGGGCTGCCTTTGCCTTCAAGCATGGGCAGGATGGATCGGCCGGTAATCGGCAGTTTGTCCGCTTCGCTCGGCAAAGCGATGCCCGCCAAATCAAGGAATGTCGGTGCCAGATCATCCACCCGCGCCACGCCCCTTTCTACGCCCTGACGACGCAGTGTCTTGGGCAGTTGAATGATCGCCGGCACACTGATTCCGCCTTCGGCCGTGGTGCCCTTGAACAAGTGAAAAGGCGCGGCACTGACTTCCGCCCAGCGCAATCCATAGTCGATCTGCGAGCCGCGCTGGCCCAGATTGGCCAGGCTGTTATCGGTGTTCGCGCCGGGTGGATAGAACTGCGCATGGTTTTCCGCCGCCGCGCCGTTGTCGGACATGAACACGATCATCGTGTTGTCGTACTGGCCACTTTGGCGCAGGTAGTCGATCACCCGGCCAATGTTGTGGTCGAGGTTATCGACCATTGCCGCGTAGATTTCCATTTTCCGCGCTTCGACTTTCTGCTGCTCAGCCGTGAGTTGCTGCCAACCGGGCAGTCTCGGGTTAACGGGCAACGGTTGCGCGGGCTGAAAGTCCTTGTCCAGCAAGCCGAGCTTTTTCAGCCGCTCAATGCGCGACGAGCGCACGGTGTCGTAGCCCTGATCGAAGCGGCCGCGGTATTTGTCCAGGTATTCCTTGGGCGCTTGCAATGGCCAGTGCGGTGATGTGTAGGCGGCATAGGCAAAAAACGGTTTGCCTTGGCGCTGGGTGTTTTGCAGATAGCCAATCAGCTTGTCGGTGTAAAAGTCTGTGGAGTAGAACGCGTCGGGCACCTCAACCGGCTGGCCGTTTTCACGGTAATGCACTTGCTCCAACGGTGTGGGTGCAACACTGGCGGGCTTGAAGTGCGTCGCCCCGCCTTCCAGCAACGTGAACGACTGCGCGAAACCGCGCCGATCCGGGCCTTGGTCGGTTTCCAGCCCCAAGTGCCATTTGCCGACCATCAGCGTGTTGTAGCCGCCCGCTTTAAGTAGCTCGGCAACCGAGTAGGCCCGCCCATTCAGGTACCCCTCATACCCCGGTTTACCCTGTTGAAACGGTTGC
This sequence comes from Pseudomonas sp. IT-347P, assembly GCF_949768005.1. Taxonomy (NCBI): domain Bacteria; kingdom Pseudomonadati; phylum Pseudomonadota; class Gammaproteobacteria; order Pseudomonadales; family Pseudomonadaceae; genus Pseudomonas; species Pseudomonas sp. IT-347P. Next base: position 62,698 of record NZ_CATKPQ010000059.1, on the reverse strand, counting down.
AATGCTTCGGCCATGGTGCCCAGCCCGACAAGGTGATTGTCAGTGCCGGACAGCAACATCGAGCGGGTGATGGAACAGGTCGGCGCCGCGTACATGCTGGTGAATTGCACGCCCTGTTGCGCCAGTTCATCCAGCCTGGGGGTGTGAATCTCGCCGCCGTAGCTGCCCAGATCCGAGTACCCGAGATCGTCCGCCACGATCAGCAGAATATTCGGTTGGCTGGCCGCCATGGCCGCGCCGCCGCCCATTGCCAGGGCGCAAAACAGTGCCGTCAGCGGAATTCGCGTGAGTGCCATCGGTGTTCTCTTATTGTTGTTGAAGGAATGTCTCGAACAGCCCGGTCACTCTTCGAAAATAGCCACCGCACGCACAAAACCTGCAGACGCACGGCGGATCTTGTAGGGAAAGCACGACACCGTGAAGCCGCTCGCTGGCAGGGATTCGAGGTTGGCCAGTTTCTCCATCTGCCCGTAGCCGATATCGCGCCCGGCCTTGTGCCCTTCCCAGATGATCGAGGCATCGCCGCTGGCAGCAAACCGTTCACGGGTGTATTTGAACGGCGCGTCCCAGCTCCAGGCATCCGTGCCGACCACGCGCACGCCGCGCTCCAGCAGATACATCGTCGCTTCGCGCCCCATGCCGATTCCCGCATCGAGATACCCCGGCTGACCGAACAGCGCGCCGGCGCGTGTGTTGATCAGCACGATATCCAGCGGTTGCAGCACGTACGAGATACGTGCCAGTTCCGCTTCGACCTCTTCAGCCGTCACCACGTGACCGTCGGGCAAATGGCGAAAATCCAGTTTGACCCCCGGTTGCAAACACCAGTCGAGCGGCAACTCGTCAATGCCAAACGCCGGCTCGCCGCCATCGGTGGTCGAGGCGTAATGCCACGGCGCATCCATATGGGTGCCGCTGTGGGTGGTGATCTGCAAGCGCTCGGCGGCCCACGATTCATTGCCGGGCATCTGCTCAAGCTGCAAACCCGGGAACATTGCCGCCATCTCCGGCCAGCCTTGCTGGTGATCCATGTAATCGATTTTCGGCAACAGCGGTGGCGGGTCTGTGTACGGGTTGTTATCGAGGGTCACCGAAAGGTCGACCAGACGACGTTTACGCTGGATGGGTTGTGACATGGGGCGTATCTCCGTTCAACGGCAGAGGCCGATAAGGGGCTGGGTTGAGGGCGTTGCGAACAAGCGTGGCGACATTGCCGTCATGGCTGAAGCCGGCAGCGCGGGCCTGCGGGGTTTTCATGGGCGGCATGCGCCCGAACAGGGTTTCCAGATCAAGGTCCGCGGCGAAACTGATCAGCGCACGCCGTTGCTCGCCGTAATTCGCCGCCAGCGCATCAATGACCTGGGCGATGGACAAACGCAGCACCGGCAGTTGCCAGACCCGCTGTTGCGCGGCGGCGTCATCCAGTTCGGCGGCGTGGATCAGGTTGTTCACGCAGCAGCGCGCGGACATCCACCACGCCGTCGCCTGCGGTGATACCGGGCAGCAATACTCAGCGCCCTCGGCAAATGCACGCATCAAGTCGCTCATGAAGGCCGAGCGCAAGCCGTTGGGTTCACTCGGGCGCGCGACAATCCCCGGCAGGCGCACCGCGCGGCCATCGACTTCAGCGCGCCGACCCAGATCGATCAGCGCGCGCTCGACCATCGCCTTGTGTGTGCCGTACGACAATTGCGGGTGCAATTCAGCCTGCTCGCTCATTTTTGCCGGCAGATCGGCGCCGTACACCGCAACGCTGCTGGCATACACCAGCACCGGTGGACGTGCCTTGTTGCGCAGTTGATCGAGCAGTTCGAGGCTGGCCAGCAGGTTGACCTGATAACCCGATTCGTAATGCGCCTCCGCCGCTCCGCCGGGGATGCTGACCAAGTGAAACACCACATCGATGCCATCGGCCAGGACACGGCGCATCAACGCCGCATCCGTCACGCTGCCGCTGTGCCGACGCAGACGCGGGTCGTCGGGCAGGCCTTCGACATCGGTGTCCAGCACCAGCAACGAACGAATGACTTGCCCGCGCAGACTGCCGCGCGCAAGCAGACAACGCAGCAGTTCGCGACCGACAAAGCCATTGGCTCCGGTAATCAGTACACGCATGGGCGTTCCTTAGCCGTGGGCCTTGACGACGCGTTGATCGATCGCACCGAATAGCGACCGACCATCGCTGCCGGTGACGTCCATGCGCACGCGATCGCCGAAACGCATGAAGCCTGTCACCGGCGCGCCCTGCTCGATCATCTCAATGGCCCGACGTTCGGCGATGCACGCCGAGCCGACGTTGCGCTCGGCGTTCGACACCGTGCCGGAACCGATCAGCGCACCGGCGCGCAGGCGACGGGTCAGGGCCGCGTGGGCGATCAGCTCACCAAAATGAAAGTTCATCTGCGCGCCTTGCGGCTGGCCAAACCACTCGCCGTTCCACTGCACTTGCAGGGGCAGATTGACGCGACCGTCTCGCCAGGCTTCGCCGAGTTCATCCGGGGTAATCGCCAACGGGGCAAAGCTGGAGGACGGTTTGGCTTGCAGAAATCCGAACCCGGTGCGCATTTCCCGCGGAGCCAGTGCACGCAGGCTGACATCGTTGATCTGCAGGATCAGCTTGATGTGCTGCAACGCGCTTTCGGCCGAACAGCCCATCGGCACATCATCGACCAGCACGACAAATTCACCTTCGAAATCGATGCCCTGACTTTCGCTCGGCAATTCGATGTCATCGTGTGCGCCGATAAAGTCATCACCGGCGCCCTGGTACATCAACGGCGTACGGTCGGCGCCTTCGATCGGGTCGAGGTTGAACGCCTTCTGCATCAGTGCGCCGTGACTGAGAAACGCCGAACCGTCGCACCATTGATAAGCACGCGGCAACGGCGCCATGGCCTGTGCGGGGTCGAAGGCGAAGGCCTCACGGCAATCGTGGTTTTCAAGCTGACGCGCCAGGGCTTGCAAACGCGGCTCGGCTTCGCGCCAGTTTTCGATGGCCTGCTGCAAGGTCGGCGCGACCGAGCGGGCGTCCAGCGCTTGGGCCATGTCGCGCGAAACCACCACCAACTGGCCGTCACGGCTGCCGTTTTTCAGGGTTGCGAGCTTCATGCTTTTTCTCCCGTGCAATCTTGCAGTTCAGCGGCGAAACGCCCGTCCAGCAGGATGAAGACCATGCGCGCCATGGCCTCGGTACGGTTGCTCCACGCGTGATTCGTGCCGCGCTGAACCACCACGTCGCCGCGTTTGAGGTGGATTTCTTCATCGTCGAGCACCAGCCAGACTTCGCCTTCGGTGACGATGCCGTAATCAAGGGTTTCGGTGCGGTGCATCAGTTTGTGCCGCGAGTTCGCCTGGCCGGTGCCGGCATGCGCCTGGCCTATCTCGGCGAATGCAGCCGCTGCATCGGCCTCGCTGACCTGGTTCTGCACGCTGTCTGGCGGAATGTCGACGACACGAATCACACTGCCCAGCGGGTCGGGGCTCAGCTGCAAGGGTTTGCGGGTTGGATCATCGGCATTGTCCAGCATTGCCGGACTGCCGCTGCTGTTCCATATTTCATGAAATACCGTGCCTGGCACCGCTTGCAGTGCGAAGACGTTTGCGGTTGCTGCGTGACTGGCGACGACCGCGCGGCCCTGGGCATCATGCCCGGTGACCACGCGTTTGAAGGGGGGAAGCGCTTGCATGGAAATTCCTCGTTCAATGGCCATTGCTGATGGAGTCGTGCCCGCCGACATTGGTGCGGGTCAACAGTCCACCGAGCCTCGGCACGGACAGACAAAACAGCGCCACGAGCAGTTGCAGCCAACCAATCATGGTCAAGGCCTGCGGCAACGCCGTGGAAACCCCGGAGGTGATGGCGAGCACCACCAGCGGACTGATGAACTCGCCGGCAAAAATCGCTGCGGTGAAACACCCCGCCGCTCGCCCGCGCTGAGCAAAACCGACTTGCGCCATGATCCAGGTGATCAACGTTGGCAACATCAGGCCGATGCCCAGACCGTTGACCAGCACCGCGACCACCACTTGCGCGTGACTGCCGGCGGCGGCCATCAACAGGCCGCCGATGCCGGCCAGGCCATAGGCAATCAGCAACAGATGCTGGCTGCGCAGACCGCTCAACAAACGGAAACTCAACGCCCCGACGAGCACGCCGAGTTGATTGGCGCCCATGGTCATGCCGATCTGCTGCGGAGCATCCACGTGCAACAGGTTGAGCAAATAGCCGGCCTGCACCGGCACGATGAACAGGCTCAGGCCCGCAAGCAGCGACAACGCATACAGGGGCGTCAGTGCGCGCCACGGAAACAGGCGCTGGACTGGCACCGGCGCTGCCGGTTGCACGCGGGATTGCGGTTCCCAGAGTTTCCACGCCATCAGCGGCAGGAAGATCAGCCCGACCGCGTACAGCGCGAACGGTGTGCGCCAGTCGTCCTGTCCGAGAAAACCACCCAGGGCGATAAACACCGCAGCGGACAGCGAGGTCGCGACCATCTGCAGCGCAAACAGGCGTTCACGGCGCGCGCCGCTGTAGTAGTCGCCCATCAGCGTGGTGCAGCAGGTCATAATCCCCGCCTCCGCCAGACCGATCCCCGCCCGGCTGGCGACAATCGCCGGCAGCGAATCCAGCCACAGCGGCAACACACCGCAGAGCGTGTACAGGGCCATGCTCGCCAACAACAGCGGTTTGCGTCCGAGCCGGTCGGCAATGACCCCGGCAAACGGCGCCAGCAATGCAATCATCAGGGCCGGCAAGGTCAGCACGATCGGCACCAGCACCGTACTGCCCGCGACCTCGGCAAAATGGGCCTGCATGCGCGGCAATACCGGCGCGAGCAATACCGCGCCAAGCACTGGCAGACAGCTGCCGAGCAGCAACAGCAACGATTGCGTCAAGCCAGCGTGGCGGCCGCTGTTTTCCAATGAGGACTCAACGGCCATGACAGGTCTCCCGATGACGTGCTTGATGAACATCTACCGCCACGGCTCGCGCCGGCACGGCCAGATTGATGGCCTCCTCCGGCGTCTCTGCGTCGGTGTTCGTGCGCCGAGCAGGCAGCAGGAAGTACGCCAGCGCCGGCAATAGCAGCAGCGCGCCGACCATGTTCCAGACGAACATGAACGCCAGCAGCACGCCCATGTCGGCCTGGAATTTGATCGGCGAGAAGATCCACGTGGCCACGCCAATGGCGAGTGTGATGCCGGTAAGCATCACCACTTTGCCGGTGGACACCAGTGCGCGGTAATAAGCCTCGGACAGGCTCGCGCCCTGGCGCAGATGGCCGAGTAGGATGCTCATCACATACAACGCGTAGTCGACGCCAATGCCGACACCCAAGGCGATCACCGGCAACGTCGCGACCTTCACGCCGATGTTCAGCCAGACCATCAACGCTTCACAGAGGATCGAGGTGACCATCAGTGGAATTACCGCACACAGCGTGGCGCGCCACGAGCGGAAGGTGATCAGGCACAGGACGATCACCGCCCCGTAGACCCAGAACAGCATCTCGCGATTGGCTTGCTTGACCACGATATTGGTTGCCGCTTCGATGCCGGCATTGCCCGCTGCCAGCAGAAACTGCACATCATCGTTGTTATTGGCAGCGGCGAATTGCTCGACATGATCGACCAGCCGCGTCAGCGTTTCAGCCTTGTGATCGGTGAGGTAGGCGTACAGCGTCAACAGGCTGCAATCCTCGTTGTACAAGCCGCGCGGTGCACTGGCGGTGATCATGTTGAGCATCGCCTGATTGTTTTGCAGCTCGTACCACTTGGCGCTGCCTTCGCTGAGGCCGACCAGCATGCGTCGATTGAGCAAGGCCAGCGAGTTGGTCGAATCTACCCCCGGCAGCGCACGCAGTTGCCAGTCCAGCGCATCGACCTTGGCGAGGATGTCGTAACGCGCACACTGCCCGGCCGGGGTCTTGACCATCACCGCGAACAAATCACTGCTGGCGCCGTAATGCCGGGTCAGAAACCCATCGTCCTGGTTGTAGCGTGAGTCGGCCCGTAGCTCCGGTGCGCCGGCATCCAGATCACCGATCTTCAATTGCAGGCTGACCACAAAGCCCAATGCCGCCAGCGCCAGGCTGATGACAATGCACAGGCTGGCCCAGCGACGTCGGGTAAACAGATCGAGAAAGCGCCAGAAGCCATGACGCCGCGCGCCGGCCTGATCGTTCTGCTCGCTCTTGAGGCTCAATTGCGCCGCGCGCGGCGTTACGCCGACATAGGACAGCAACACCGGCAGTAGAATCAGGTTGGTGAAAATCAGCACCGCCACACCGATACTGGCGATCACCGCCAGATCCTGAATCACCTGGATCTTGATCAGCATCAGCACGGCAAAACCCACTGCGTCGCAGAGCAATGCCGTCAGCCCGGCCAGGAATAGTCGGCGGAAGGTAAACCGTGCGGCAACGACCCGATGCATGCCGCGACCGATGTCCTGCATGATGCCGTTCATTTTCTGCGCGCCGTGGCTCATGCCGATGGCGAACACCAGAAACGGTACCAGCACCGAATACGGATCCAGTTGATAGTCGAGCAACGGTAACAGACCCAACTGCCAGACCACCGCCACCAGCGAACAGAACACCACCAGCACCGTGCTACGCAGGCAGCGTGTGTACCAGAACAGCACGGCGGTGGTGATCAGGATTGCGACGGCGAAGAACAGCAGGATCTGCTTGAGCCCGGCAATCAGGTCGCCGACCTTTTTCGCGAAACCGGTGATGTGGATGGCGATCCTGTCGTTCTGGTACTCGCTGCGCAACGCCTCCAGTTGCTCGGACAACACCGAGTAATTCAGCGCCTGGCCGTCGGCAGTCGTCGCCAGCAATGGCACGTAAATGATGCTCGAGGTTTGATCGAACGCGACCAGCTGGCCGAGCTCGTTGGAGCGCTGCACATTACGGCGCAAGGCCTCGAGACTGGCCGGGGTGCCCGCGTAGTCATCCGGAATTACCGGGCCGCCATCCAGGCCGTCTTCAGTCACTGCGACCCAACGCGTTGCCGGCGTCCACAGCGACTTCATGTAGGCGCGATCAACGCCGGGCAGCAGGTACAGCCTGTCGCTCAACGCCTGCAAGGTTTTCAGATACTCAGCGTCGTAGATATCGCCCTGGCGATTGGCGACGACGATGCGCAAGGAGTTGCCCAGACCGCTGAGCTGCTTTTGATGTTGCAGATAATTGGCAATGTAAGGCTGTTGCGTGGGAATCATCTTTTCGAAACTGGCGTTCAGCTCGACACGCGTGGCCTGATAGCCCAAGAAAAGCGTGGTCACCAGGCACACCAGCAACACCCACAACCGGTGATTGAACAAAGTGCGTTCCACGACCGAGCCGGAGCGCGGGTCGAAACTCGCCAGGCTCGCCGTGGCGTTGTCGAATGGTTTCATAACCTCACTCCGAAGCAGTAGCGGTGGGCGACGCCAGGCGCGTCACCCCGGTGAAACCGGCCAGCACCAGGCTGCCATCGGCGGCCTGCACGACGCTGGCAATCGGTTTGCCCAGCGGTTTGCCGAAAGGCTGCAGGGTGGGTGCATCACCCGAGGTGCGAAACATTGCGCCCGCCTGATTGACCAACAACAGCTGGCCGTCAGCGCTGCGGATCGCATCACTGAAGGACACGGGCATCGGTACGGGCGCGGGCACGAAGCTGTTGCCGTCGTCGGTGGACATGAACGCGTTGCCTTTCAGTCCTGCCGCCAGCAGCGCGCCGTCATCGCGCACTTGCAGGGCAAAGAAGCTGCCGCTGTACGGGCTGTCGAGCGCGACGAAGGATTGTCCGCCGTCCTCGGAACGCGCCACATAGCCTTGCTCGCCAGCGACGAACCAACGCTCGCCTTGTTGCGCGATGGCATACAGATGCGCGCCCATCGGATTGTCGATATGGCCCATCAGCGACTTCCAGCTCACCCCGCCGTCTTCGGTGCTAAAAGCGAGGCCGTAGGCGCCGACGATCAGGCCGTGAAGCGCATCGGTGAACTTGAGGCTCAGAAACGGTTTGTCCGCGCCTTCGCTGACCATGCGTTCGGCGGTTTGCACGCGTGCCGCCGCTGCGTCGGGATCAGTCGCTGTCGGCAATTGCTCGCGTGCGGCGTGCAATTCCAGTTGCGCAGCGCGGTTGCCGTCCAGCTGCAACGCCCAGTTTTCCCCACCGTCATGGGAAACCAGCACCGCACCGGCATGGCCAACCGCCCAGCCCGTGTTGGCATCGACAAATTGCACCGCCGTAAGGCTGACGGAGACCGGCACCTGCGCCTGCCGCCAACTGATCCCGTTGTCATCGGAGAGCAAGACGATGCCGCGCTCGCCGACCGCCACCAACCGCGCCCCTGCCCGCGCCAGATCAAGCAGGACGGCTTGCCGGGCCTGCGGCGCGCGCATCGCCGGGGTGTGCAATACATCACCGACGACAGCGGCCTGAGCCTGACTCACGGGTAATACGCAAGGCAGCGCCAGTAACGCTAACAACCGCCCGAGCACCTGACAGATTCTGTTCATACCGACCTCGAAACCACCTGTGAAACCGGATCGCCACAGCGTGTCGCGATCCGGCCCGATTCAACGAACCCCGGCACCCGCCATCGCCGCCGGCGAGAATTCCGATGCCTTGTAGCGATCGACCACGCCGTATTGCTCAGGCAGACCGGTATAGACGTTCTGGATAAACCAGGCGCCGGAGGTCAGGTCGTAGAACCCCGAAGACAGCTGCGCTTGCGCTGGCAGATCCGGCAGCACGGCCGGCAGCGACCACAAGGTTTTGGCGAGCTGGCCGTTGGCGTCCCAGCGATCGCCGAGCATCGCTTGCCAGGTGTCTTCATCGAGGTAGTAGCGGCCCTTCGGCAATTGGTGGCGCTTGCCCGGCGCGAGTTCGGCGTCCACCACCCATACGCGATGCAATTCCCAACGCACGTAATCGGGATTCATGTGATGGGCCAGAAACAGGTCTTCCGGCTTGCCGGCCGTGAGGACTTTGTTGGTGTTGTAAGGGATATACATTTCCTGCTTGCCGACCAGTTTCCAGTCGAAGCGATCGATGCGCCCCTGGAACACACTCAACTCATCGAACGACATCACCCCGGCGGTGGCCGGCGTCGGTGTGTCACAGCAGGCATTCGGCAACTTGCGCACGCGGCGCTGGCCGGTCAGATAGACGTGAGCCTGGGACTTGTCGCCGTTGATATTGGTGCGCCCCATGATTTGCTCACCGGCTCGCAGCGGCGGGCCGACGTTAAGCAGGCGGAACAGCCAGTAATCACCGGCGAAGCTTTCCGGCGTGCCGTCCTGGTAGTAATAAGGCATGTCCTGAATCGCCTGGCCGTCGGTGGTCATCACCTGTTTGCCGTCTGCAGTCATCAGGTAATGGCGAAAGTGCATGGCCAGTGACGTGCCGCGCCAGTTGAGGATGTGGTTCCACATGGCTTCGGCGCCGTTATGCGGAATCGGGAATGGAATCCCGCCAAACGCACCTTCAGGCACCGGTCCTGCGCTGCTGTCGACCAGCTTGGCGCGGGTGGCGTTTTTCAGGGTGTTGTCATACACCCATTGCGGCGCGGCGGCCGAGCGACGAGTCGGATAGACATCGATGCGATAGGTCTCGGGAAAACGCTTGAACATTTCCTTGGTGCCATCGCTGAGCTTGGCGGCGTATTGCGCCAGGTTTTTCGAGGTGATGCTGAACAGCGGCTTGTCGGCTGCAAACGGATCGTTGCGCTTGCCGCCCGGTTTGTACGCCGGGTCGACCTTGGTGTAACCGCCCTGCCAGGCCGGAATGCTGCCGTCGGCATTGCCTGCGCGCTCGGCGCCCATTGGCGTGAGACTGCTCGATAGTTTGGCGGCCTCTTCTGCGGTGGCCGCCGTGGCTCCCTGACTGAGGACGGTCAGCGTTCCGAGCAAGGCAAAGCACAGGGCCTTCAGCTGTGGGAAGCGATTGTGGTGGTGAGAAGTCATGCGCAAGTCCTCTTAAAACGTGGTCTTGACGGAGAAGGCGAGGTAATCCCGATCCTTCAACGATTGCTTGTAATTGAACTGGCTGAGGCCGTTGAGGTTGGTATCCTCGGCGCCGTAGTAATGCGTGTAGGTCAGGCCGGCCGTGACGCGATCGAGGTAAGTGGCGGTGATGCCGATGTTGATGTCGCCGCCGTTGTCCGGGCCGAACGAGCTGACCACCGCTGATTTGCCCAACGGGAAATAACTCACGCCAACGGGAATGCTGATATCGATGCCGGAGAAGAACTGGCGGTACGTCGGCGTGTAGACGACTTTGAAACCCAGGCCATCATCGGTGGCGTTCGGGTCCAGCGCCGCGCGATTTTTGGTCACACTGAGCAAGCGGTTCCACGCCACTTCGCCGACCAGGCCGGACTCGCGGGCGATGAAGTTCGGGCCAAAGGACGCCAACACGTTCAAGTTGACGTGAGCGGTGCGACCCACGGCGTACAGCGCGTCATCATCGTTGTCGGCAATGACGCCGGGCAGCACGGTCTGACCGTTCGAAACCAGCGGCATGTTCCAGCGCATCGACGCTTCACCGGCGAAGCTGTACTCGTCCACGGTGGTGGAAAAACTCGCGCCCAGCGCGCGAATATCTTCGGGGTAAACCCAGTAGTACTCGCCGATCTGTCCGGTGCTGAAGTTCGGCGCCGCGGTCGATGGTTTCAGATACAGCTTCGGCGTCTTGTCGTGGTACTGGATGGCGTACAGGCCGTACTCGACGGTCTCAGCGCTGTATTTCAGTTGCAGACCGCCCTGCCCCGAAATGCGTGCTTCCTTGTCATTACCGTGGAAAAACGCGGCGGGACTGGCCGGGTTACCGCCGAGGAAGGCCGGGAACGGCGCACCGACGATCAAACGCTCATTGCCTTCGCCAATGGTGTCGCTGGTGGAGAAATAACTGCCAGCGGCGGGCAGGCGGGTTTCTTCCCATTCGAGTTGGTAGTAGGCACCGAGCGATACGTCGTCAGTCAGTTGGAACGTGCCAGACAGTTGATTGACCGGACGGGTGATTTCCTTGAACTGCGTGTTCGGCACCGACTGCGCCTTGACCACGTCAACCGGGGCCATGCCACCGGCAATGCCGTTGGCGCCGAAGAACAGGCTTTCGCCCCAGATCAGGCCATGACGACCGGCGCGCACCGAGGTTGCACGGTCGGCCAGTTCACCGTTCCAGTAGACGAACGCGTCGAGGATTTCGCCGTCGCCACCATGCAAATGACGGGTATCGTCGGTGAACTCGTCGTAGTCCACGGAACGTGCGTTGGCGCGGGACGGGTCGTTATTGTCGTTGTTGCCCTGGTACTCGCTGTCGTACCACGCTGCGCCGCTCAAACGTGCGCCGAAATCCTGAAACGACAGATCCAGCTCCGAGAGGATGTCGGTGCGATTGGAGATCAGGCCTTTCTTGAAGGCACGATCACCATCGTCCTGATTGAGCGCCACCTGACCCTCGGTCAACTTGCTGCTCGGATTCTGCGTGCGCCAGGCAGCGCTGTACTTGACCGTGTTGTCCCAGCGCAACTTGAAATCCGGGTTGCCGGTATCGATGTCGAAAGCCTGAGCGGCCTGGCTGCACAGCACCAGCAGCGCAGCGACGCTCAAACCAAAGGGTGCAGACGAGCAGACCGGGCGACGCGCGAGCGCCGCAGTCGTAGAACTAACCATCGCGTTAACCTCTTGTTTTTATAGTGGTAACTGCTGTGGATGCGTCGCAGGTGGCGCCTAGATCGGCTCGGCGGTGCGCGCGAGCATTTGCTTGACCAGGCCGATGCGATCGAAGTCGCGGTCGTGTTGCATCTCCTTGTCACCGACCAGCACCGAGCTTTCGCTGATGTATTTGCAACGCTCGAAGCGCCGCGCCATGAAGCGCTGCAGCTGCTGTTCGACGCTGGTGGAGGCGGACTGCTCGCGAGTCAGTTCTTCGCTGAGCACAATCGCGTCTTCGATGGCCATGCCCGCGCCTTGACCGAGGTGCGGCGTGGTGGCGTGGGCCGCATCGCCGATCAGCAGGACGCAACCGCGATGCCACGCTTCATCGACAAACACCACTTCCATCGGCTTGTAGACGACCAGGCTGTTGTCAGTGATTTGCTCGCGCAGTTCGCCGATCAGCCCGGTAAAACCTTGCAGGCGCTGGCGCATCTGCGCCGCCAGATCGGCAGGATCCATCCACGGATTGGACGGTTCGTGGGAGGTCAGAAACAGGTACATCAAGTCGCCGGCCAGCGGCACCAGCCCGGCGTTGCCGTCAGCGCTTTGATAGTTGGCCAGATGATCGATTTGTGGCGCGCGGGGAAAGTTGTAGCGCCACACCGATTGACCGGTGAAACGCGGGGTGTAGGTATCGCCGAAGACCAGGCTGCGCACTTTCGAGAACAGACCATCGGCGCCGACCACCAGGTCATAGCGGCCACGACTGCCGTCGGTAAACAACACGTCGACCTCCGTGCCGTTGTCGTCCAGCGCTTCCACACTCAGGCCCAAACGCACGTTGGCGCCGAGGTGCAGGGCGGTTTCGCTGAGGACTTTGTGCAGCGCCAGGCGGGAAATGCCGACGTTGGCGGGATACTGCGGGCCGGCCAGTCGCTGACCCGGAATGCGCGCCAGTTGCTGTCCGCCGGGGCCGTATATGGCGACGTCTTCGAAGGCATAAGCGGCATCGAGATAGCCGTCGAGAACGCCGAGCTTGGCCATTTCACGAACGACGTTGCTCTGTTGGATAATCCCGACGCCGTAGACTGTCCATTCGGACTTGAGCTCGATCAGGTCGACCGCGATACCTTTACGCCGCAGGGCGATGGCCGCACACAAGCCGCCGATACCACCGCCCACGATCAGAACGTTGTTCACTGCACTCATGGTGTTCTCTCTTTTTATTCTTGTGATCGATGCTGCGTCGGGCACGGCATCGTTGGGTGAAGCTTCCCGGCAAAGCAGGGATTTGACTAATCGCGAGTAGGGATGCGATGTATCGCCGTACGCGATACCTCGATTTATCCCGGCTCAGGCATTTGCACCAGCAGCCAGCCGTCGTTCTCGCCGCACGGCAGCGCCTCCAGCCTTTGGCCCAGGCACGGCCCGTAAATGCACTCGCCCGTCGCCGGCAGGAATTGCGCACCGTGGGCGTAACAGACGATCAACTGGCCATCGGCGGACAGGAAACGGTCCTTGCGATACTCCAGGCGCACATCCAGATGCGGACAACGGTTGCGATAGACCCGCACCTGATTGTCGTGACGCAGGGCAAACACGCTGTCGCGGCCCTGCGCCAACGGATCGAATCCGCGCGCCCGGCCCTCCTCCAGTTCGTCCAGCCGACACAGTGGCTGCGCAATGCCGCTCATGATCAGCGCCTGCCTCAACCGAGTTTTGGCGGCGGTCCGCCCGGGGCCCATTTTTCTTTCGCGCTGAACAGGAACAGCTGCGAGTTATCCGCCGATAGCGGCGCGCGACGGGCCTCCCAGGCGTCATCGTGCTTGTCCATGTCGGCGTCGTATTCGATGTGGCAGCCCAGCGGACTGTTGAAGTACCAGAACCAGTTGGAGCCAAACAGGTGACGACCCGGGCCCCAGAAACTGGTCCAGCCTTTTTGCTCGAAACGCGTCCCGGCCAGCAGCACTTCGGTGCCACTGCCCATGTGGAAGGTGAAGTGTTCGCAGCCCTTCATGTGCGGCGGGGTCTGGATCATGAACAGGCAATGGTGATCGTCAGAACCGGCCGGGCGCATGAAGGGGCCGGCGCCAATGAAGGTGTCGGTGGTGCGAAAACCCAGGCGCTCGGCGTAAAAGGCTTCAGCTTTTGCTGCATCAGGGACGAAATACACCACGTGCGACAACGTGCGCGGGACAGCGCCCATATCGAGAGTAATGCCCGGCTGGTTAAGTGGCCGCTGTGGCGCATGGCCGGCGGCGTTGGTCAGGTCATTCGGTGCGCTGAAAGGCTTGCGGATGCTGACCTGAAACGCGATGGCGAAACCCATGTCGTCAACGCTGTGCAGCACGCCGTGTTGATCACGACGGACACTACGATCACGGGCCAGCTCATCTTCGATGGCATCCAGATCGCTGAGCGCAGCGACCCCGTAGACCGTCTCGCGAATCGACGGCGCCGGGCCGATTGCCGCCGGCAAATCAGGATCGTCGGCTCGACGGATAATCACCGCGGTGCCGTCCAGCGCTTCGAAACGCCCGCCCTCGCTGTCAACGCCAACCGGCGCAAGGCCGTAGTCGCGCAGGCAATCGGTGCAGGCTTGAATGTCATCGACGCCAAAAATCAGGGCGTCAAGGCCAATGATGTTCATGGCTTACCACTCCATTGAAATTATGATCCGGTGACCGTCGCCGTGGACGCCTTGCAGCGCGCCGGGCCTGACTGGAAACCGGTGGTGGTGTCGGCAGCGGGGCCGACTGCGGCGAAGATTGGCGCAAGGGCTGGCAGCTGACTAATCGCGAGTCGGGATGCGACCTATCGGCAAACGCGATACCTGCGAGGAAGGTTGACGCGCCGATGGATTCGTTCGAATGTATTGCGAAAATAAATACAAAAACGGACCTGCCCATGCGTTTCAACCATCTGGACCTGAACCTGCTGGTCGCGCTCGATGTATTGCTCGAAGAGCAGAACATCACCCGCGCCGCTGAACGCCTGCACATGACCCAATCCGCCACCAGCGGCGTGCTTGCGCGTTTGCGCACCTACTTTGAAGATGAGCTGCTGGTCCAGGTGGGACGCAAGATGCAGCCCACGCCCTATGCCACAGAACTGGCCAGACCGGTGCGTGAAGTGCTGCTGACGATCCAGTCCTCGATTACCGCCAAACCGGTGTTCGACCCGGCCACCAGCAAGCGACATTTTCGCTTGGTGACCTCCGACTATCTGATCAGCGTGCTGTTCGCCCAGGTGATCCAGAACATTCATCAGCAAGCGCCCAACATCACTTTCGAAATGCTTGGCCCCAGCGACAATTCCGGCGAGTTGCTGGTACGTGGCGAGGTCGATCTGATGATTGTTCCCGAGCGCTACATCATTGATGGCCACCCTTCGCGCCTGCTGTTCGAGGAAGATCACGTGTGCGTGGTCTGGCAAGGCAATACGCAAGTCGGCGACACCCTGACCCTTGAGCAGTACATGGAGATGGGCCATGTCTCGGTGGGCTTCGGCCGTACCCGACACATGAGCATCGAAGAATGGTTCATGAATCAATACGGCTTCAATCGGCGCATTGAAGTGATCACCAGCGACTTCAATACCTTGCCGCAACTGATCGTCGGCACGCAGCGCATCGCCACGATGCACCAGCGCCTGGCGAACCTCTACGCGCACTATCTGCCGCTGCGCATCCTGCCGCCGCCGGTGAAAATCCCGATCATGCGCGAGTACATGTTGTGGCACCGCAGCGTTGACGGCGACCCGATGCACCGCTGGCTGCGCGAACGCATCAGCGAATCCATCCAGCATCTGCAACACGCGCCCATCGTATCTCGCGATACCTCGTATCCGCCGTCACGATTGGCCAATTAGTCGGGTGATCCTTAACGTGCCTTGGGAATGCCAAGGCAACCATAAGGACAACAATAATCATGTTTCGCTATTTCCCGACCAACTACGTTTGGAATCTCTCTGTCGACCTGGCCATTGAAATGGGCGCCCGCATGGGTGAAATCGAAGAGATGTGCGCCCCACTGCAAGAGGCGGCCAAGCAGCCGGACGCGGCCGGCACCCGGGCCTTTCGCGAAACCTGGGCGAAAATGGCTGACAAGCTTTGCGGTCTGGCCGAGGAAGACGAAGGCAATGGCCGGATGCTCTCGGCTGGCGAAAAATACAACCGCGCCGCCACTTACTATTTGACCTGCGAGCGCCTGCAAGCCCACGGCGCTCCGGGGCGTACCGAGCTGTATCAGCGTTTTCTGCAAACCTTCAAGCGCGGCGTCGAACTGTCGCGGGAAAACTGTGAACGGGTGGAAATCCCGTACGAGGGCAAACATCTTTCCGGCTTGCTGGTGCGCGCCGAAGGCGTCGAGGGGCCGGCGCCGATTCTGGTGCAGGTCAATGGTCTGGACTCGACCAAAGAAATGAAATACCGCGTGGGCCTGCCAGCCTGGCTGGCGAAACGAGGCATCTCTTCGCTGATCATCGACCAGCCCGGCACCGGCGAAGCGCTGCGCCTGCATGGCCTGACCGCACGATTCGACAGTGAACACTGGGCCAGTCGCGTAGTTGACTGGCTGGAAAGCCGAAGCGACGTTGATGCTGCACGCATTGGACTCGAAGGTGTCTCGTTGGGCGGTTATTACTGCCCGCGGGCGGTTGCATTCGAACCGCGCTTCGCCTGCGGCGTCGTCTGGGGCGCCAACCATGACTGGCGTGATGTGCAAAAGCGTCGACTCGAAAAGGAAGGCAGCTTCCCGGTGCCGCATTACTGGGCGCATGTCTGCTGGGTGTGGGGCGCCAAGGACGTCGAAGAGTTCATGACCATCGCCGAAAACGTCCACCTCGATGGCGTGCTCGACCGGATCAAAGTGCCGTTCCTCGTGACCCACGGTGAACAGGATTCGCAGATTCCGTTGAAGTGGGCGCATCGCACCTATGAACAACTGGTCAACAGTCCAAAATGTGAACTGAAAGTGTTCACTGAGCGTGAAGGTGGTGTGCAGCATTCGAGCTTCGACAACAGCATCAATGCCGGGCAATACATTGCCGACTGGGTCGCCGAAACGCTGGGCGGCCGTACCGCCTGATCACTGAAAGACATGCACAAACAAACGCCGGACAATCTCTCGATTGTCCGGCGTTTTCGTTAACGGCTTCAGCTCCGCGCAGCTATTGACACGATCAATGCGCAGCCATCGATGCAATCTGCTGGTGGCCCCCTCGCCTGCTCTTTAGCCTCATGTGCAGAACAATCACAAAGCGAAGACGCCATGACCGCCCTGCACCTGAAATGCCAGACCCTGTTTGACGGCACCGGACTGGAAACTCGTCAACAACAGACATTGATTGTCGAAAACGGCCTGCTCAGTTACGTCGGGCCTACTGCGTTGGCACCTGCTCCCAAGCCAGGCGATGCCCTGCTGGATGCGGGGAGTAATTTTGTCATGCCAGGGCTGGTGGACGTGCACACGCATCTGGCCTTCGGCAACGCGCAAAGCGAAGAAGACATTGATCTGTGGACCAGCGACGAATTTCGCGCATTGCGCGGGATGTTCTTCGCGCAACACGTGCTGGCCGCCGGCGTCACCAGCATGGTCTGTCCCGGCGACAGCGGCCAGCTCAGCATCGCGGTGCGCAATGCCGTCACCGCAGGTTTATTCGAAGGTCCGAGGATCGCGGCCAGCAGCCGTGTCATTACCAATCGCCAGAGTCTCAATGACTGGTTCCCGAGTCGGGTGGGCGCCCCGGAATACTTCACCGCCCAATTGGTCACCAGCCGTAGCGACGCCCTCGCGGAGATCCGCAAGCAGGCCAAGGATGGCGTTGACCTGATCAAGATCGCCATGGACGGCACGCACCGTCGCCCCAATGGCGAAATCATTGCGGCCTTTACCGCCGACGAAACCTTCGAAATGGTCGAGGAAGCGCATCGTCTGGGCTGCAAGGTCGCCACGCATGCCTACGGGCGCGAGGCCGTGATGTACGCGGCGCGCGCGGGCGTTGATCTGGTTTTCCATGCCTTTTACATGGACGATGCGTGCATCGAAGCGCTGCTTGAGGCCGGCAGCATCCTCGCCCCGACCATGACCTTCCCGCAGAACACCGTGGATTTCTGCCAGCCCCACGACCCGGCGATCAGCACCGGTTATGCCGGTTATTGTGCGCGCACACTGGAAGTCGGCTCGGCGGTCCTTAAACGCGCCAAAGCAGCCGGCGTACCGTTTGCCTGCGGCAGTGATAGCGGGTTCGCGGTAACGCCTTACGGCGAGTGGCACGCCCGTGAGCTGGAGTTGCTGGTGACCCGGCTTGGATTCACCCCGGCTGAAGCGTTGTACGCCGCGACCGCTGTCGGTGCGCGCTGTATGCCGCGCGGTGAAACACTCGGGTCGCTGCAAGTGGGCAAGCAGGCGGATTTTCTGCTGCTCGACGGTTCACCGCTGGATGACATCCGCCTCCTTCAGGATCGTTCGCGGATCAAAGCGGTGTACAAGGCCGGCCAACCGATACGCATGGATCGCAACCCCTACAACCCCAAGCAAGTGTCCGATTTCAATTCGCTGAAATGGACTGATCTTTACACCCGCGACCGCGTTGCCCAACTAGGCAAATGGGCCGTTTGAGGACAGAAGCCATGCAACGACTTGATCTACTGACTGCGACGAACCTGGCCAGCGATGCGATTCGCATTGCTCGGGAAACCGGGATCAAACCTCTGGGCGTCGCCGTACTGGATGCCGCCGCCCATCCCTTGGCGGTTCTGCGCGACGAACACGCCACTTACCTGCGCACGCAAATCGCCATCGGCAAGGCACGCGGTTGCCTGGGCATGGGTTTTGGCGGACGTGAACTGGCACGACGCGCGCAGGCCATGCCGGCGTTTTTCGACGCTATCAACAGTTTGACCGGCGGTGAGGTTATACCGGTGGCGGGCGGCGTGCTGATTCGTAATGCCGAGGGCATGGTGCTCGGGGCCATCGGCATCAGCGGCGATACCTCGGACAACGACGAGCGCTGCGCATTGCTGGCCATCGCCAAAGCCGGGTTGGTCGCCGACACCGGCGATCAGGCAGAGGGTTGATCGAGCAACGCGGCCTGTTCCAGGAGCAGGCCGCGAAACCATTGCATGGCCGGGTCATGTTCTTGATAAGGATGCCATTGCAAGACTTGAACGGCCTCGGGAAAAGCCAACGGCGCCGAGTGGACGCGCAATGGATAACGCTGGGCGAAGCGTTGCGCCTGTCGTTGAAACACCGTGGCAATGCGCGCGGTGCCAATGATGTACTCCGGCATCAGCACAAAGCTTTCAACGGTCACCGCGACTTGCCGCTCAATCCCGAGTTCATGCAGGTGCATGGCATCCATCGCCAGGTTGTGCCCGTCGGCAAACTCGCGCACCACATGCGCTGCCGCGCGATAGTCGGCCAGGCTCAGCTGCTCGGCAAACTGTGGCTGTTGCGCGCAGACGATACAACAGAGCTGGTCCGTCATCAGCGGCACATGGGGATAGGCCGGGTTCAACCGTCGCTGCGGCACGATCACACAGTCGCTGCGCCGATAATCCAATGCTTCGCTGACGACATCGCCGTCACGCGGCACCGGCATGTCACGCAGGCTCAAGCGAATACCCGGAGCGATACGCGCCAATGCACGGCTGACCGCCGCAAGCAGCACATCGGCGACGTAATCGGAGGCTACGAGGGTAATGTGCCGGTCGCAGTTTGCCGGATCAAAATTCAGTGGCGCGTCGACGACTTCCCGTGTCAGCGCCAACGCAGCACGCACTTTTGGCAGCAACTCCATCCCCAACGCGGTGGGCTCCAGGCGTCGTCCAACCTGCACCAGTAACGGGTCATTGAAATGTTCACGCAAGCGGCCCAGTGCCGAGCTGGCAGCTGACTGTCCCAGGCACAGACGCTCGGCCGCCCGGCTGACACTGCATTCGCTCAGCAAAGCGTCCAGCGCAACCAATAGATTGAGGTCAAGGCGTCGATATCGCATGTCGGTTCCGCTGAAAGGGTCAGGTGTTTGCCCGAGATGACGGGCATGGTCCACAACAAATCATGACCTTATCCAGCGGTTTGCCGATGCACCAATCGCATGCGACGCTGGCAGGTATCGGCAACAACGATACCCGGCGCCAGAGCCGAGTGACTCAGCAGGCAAGCGATCCAGTTACGAGCCTGCTCAGCCTCAGCACGGCAAAGCCCATCCCTGGACTTTCGTCAGGTGCAGTCATTCAGAAATCCACGGTTGCCGACAACAAATAGGTGCGCGGTGTCGAAAGCGTCAGCCCCGGCTCACTGTCGTCCGAAGCGCCTGCCGAGCTCCAGTAGCGTTTATCCAGCACGTTCTCGACATTGGCGCGCAAGGTGACGGTTTTCTGATCGACCTTGAAGGCGTACCGCGTGCCTACGTCAAAGCGCTCCCAGGAGTCGATTTCCTTGTCGTTCGACTGATCCAGATACTGCGAACTCGAATAAATGCCGCGCCCGGTCAGCGTCAGGCCTTGTAGCGTCGGCACGTCCCACTCGGCGCCCAGATTGACGTTGTATTTCGGCGTTGCCGGCGCGCGATTGCCGTCGAACGTGCCGTTGGTGGTGTGAGTCAGCTCGCTGTCGATGTACATCACGCCGCCGAGCAACCGCACGCCTTTGAGCGGTTCGCCGAACACGCTCAGTTCCACGCCGTTGTTCTGTCGTTTGCCGTTCGGGCCGAAAACTCGAGTCGTGGCGTTGGTTTCATAAGCGGGCTGTTTGATCCGGAACACCGCTGCGGTCAGTGCATAGGCGCCGGCGTCGTACTTGGCGCCGACTTCAACCTGACGACTGATGAATGGCGGGAATATTTGGTCTTCGTTCACCGAGGTCGACGGCGCGATCTTGCCCTGACTCAAGCCTTCCATGTAGTTGGCGTACAGCGACAGCTTGTCAGTGGCCTTGAACAGAATGCCGCCCGAGGGCGAGACTTTTTCCTCGTCATACGCCGTATCGCCTTTCACGTCATCGCTCCAGTCATCGACTTTTACCCGTTGCCAGCGCGCACCGAGGGTCAACAGAAGGCGGTCATCAAAGAAGCCCAAGGTGTCGGACAACGCCACACCGCTGAAGCGATTCTCGGTGTAAACCTTGGCGTCATAACGCGTCGGCGTGCCGGGTTTGGCGATTTCCACCGGCTCATAAAGGTTGCTGCGACCGGCCGCATAACGCGCGCCGCCATTCTCGAAATCCATATAGAAATAACTGGCCGCCAGATTGACCTCGTGGCTTACCGGCCCGGTGTGAAACCAGTTGCGTACGCCTGCCGTAGCTGTGCGCACATTTTCGTCACGAGTGAAATCACGCGGTTGAACGCTGAAATCACCGGCATCGTTGGTCACGGAAACCGCATGGCGGAGGAAGTCGTGATTGCTTTTGCGAGCGCCCACACCGCCGTACACCATCACCGAATCACTGACATCGAACTCAGCGTTAACCGTGCCGAAGGTATCCTTGGTCCGCGCCTGGCTCCACGGTTGCGCGTAGTTGTCGCGCACATCGTTGGCGTTCGGCACCTTGGCATTGGCGGCGACTTGCACGCGCTCTTGCGGTGCGTCGGTGTCGCGCTCGGTGTGGCCAATATCGGTCGACAGCCGCAGGCGCTCGCCGCGAAAATCCAGGCCGAGTACGGCCATGTCGCGGTCGACGCTCTGGTGATCCCACTCCGTGTCACCGGACTGTTTGACGCCGTTGAAACGCAGGCCGAACTGGTTGTCTTCACCGAAACGGCGGCCGACATCCACCGCACCCCCGACCTGATTATTCGACGCGTAATTGGCCGTCAGCGAAGTGATCGGCTCGTCGCTTGCGCGCTTGGGCACCACGTTGATGCCCCCGCCGACACTGCCCCGTGGCGAGATGCCGTTGATGAGCTGGCTCGGGCCTTTGAGAATGTCGACGCGATCAGCCATTTCCATGTCGATCGTGTAAGTCGGCAAAACCCCATAGAGGCCGTTGTAGGCCACGTCACTGTTGAACAGACTGAAACCACGGATGGTGAACTGCTCGTAACGGCCACCGGCCGGGTTGGTCGCGCGCACCGACGGGTCGCTGGCGATCAGATCGCCCAGCGTGCGTGCCTGTTGGTTTTTCACGGTTTCGCTGGTGTAGGTGGTCATGCTGAACGGGGTTTCCATGAAGTCTTTCGACCCCAGCAAACCCTGTGAGCCGCGCCGCGCCACCTGCCCTCCGGCAAAGACATCGGCGCCGGTCGAATCACTGGCGCCGAGAATCGAAGTCGGCGCCAATTGCAGGCTGCTGCCCTCCGCTGCCGGCACCAGGGTGTAAGCGTGTTCGCCCAGCGATTGCAGTTGCAAACCGGAGCCCAGCAACAACCGGGTGAACCCCTCCTCCACGCCAAACTCGCCGGACAAACCATTACTGTTGCGCCCGCTGACCAGCGCCGGATCGACCGACAGATTGACCCCGGCCAATCCGGCAAACCGCGTCAACGCTGCACTCAGGCTGCCGGCCGGCACCTGATAACTGCGCCGGGCGTCTTCGGCCCAGCTGGACTGGATCAATACGGGGCTGGCACTCAGGCTCA
The DNA here is from genome assembly GCF_949768005.1 of Pseudomonas sp. IT-347P. Classification (NCBI taxonomy): domain Bacteria; kingdom Pseudomonadati; phylum Pseudomonadota; class Gammaproteobacteria; order Pseudomonadales; family Pseudomonadaceae; genus Pseudomonas; species Pseudomonas sp. IT-347P. The sequence continues at coordinate 40,460 of NZ_CATKPQ010000059.1, read as the reverse complement.
GCAGCAGGCTCAACTGCAACAACGGACGCAAACGACTTGGGAATACGGCGGGCATTGGAAGAAGCTCTCGGTTTTGTTCACTTGCCTGGAATGACCAGCGAGGCGAAAAAAAGGGACAGGCTTCAGCCAGTTTTTTCTGTGGGAGGAATGTTTCGCGGCGTAAGGGACACCCAGAACCGTGTACGCGTATGAACCTCGAGCGGCAGGCTGGCCGCGAGCAATGCGAGGATTTGATCGGTGTCGTCGAGGCGGAAACTACCGGTGATGCGCAGCGCTTCCAAAGCCGGGTCCCAGCGCAACAGTCCCGAGCGATAGCGACTGAGCTCACGCAGGAAATCCCCCAGCGGTTGGTTCTGCGCCATCAACACGCCGTGACGCCAGTCCGGCATCAATGCATCGAACGCTGTAACGGAACCTGCGCCAGTAGCTCGCAGACTGACCTGCTGCCCCTGATTCAACACCAGCACAGGCCCGCGCAGCGGTTGTAAGCGGACCGAGCCGCTGACCACCGAAACATTGCAATCGCGCTCATTGAGACGCACGCAAACCTCGCTGCGACTGACGATGATCCGCCCGTAAGGCGCGTTGATGGTCAGCGACGACGTTTGCGGGACGTTGAGCGCTATCTCGCCACGAACCAAGGTCAATTGACGCGCGGCCAGATCGATATTTACCGCGCTGTCCGTGTTGAGATCCAGCCAACTGTCATCCGCCAACGGCAACCGTCGGTGCTCTCCAGTGCGGGTGTGCAGATCCGCACGCCACGCATCCATCGGCAGTTGTCGACTGATCAGCCACGCCGCTGGCACCAGCGCAGCCAGACCGAGTGCACGTTTCAGTGCGGCACGCCGCGCCAGATCCGGACGATCCAGCGTGGCCATGGCCAATTGCGCCGGCACGGCAGAAAAACGTTGGCGCAGCAGCTGAATCTTCTGCCAGGCGTTCTCGTGACGACTGTCGCTGCTGCGCCAATCCTGCAGGCGCGCATGATCGTCATCGGTGGCATCGCCCGATTCGAGCAGCGCAAGCCACTGCGCGGCGGCGCGTGCCACGTCGCGCACTTCTGCATCGGGAGCTACACGCGTCATAGATCCAACATCAAACAATGCTCGTAACCCATTGCCATATAACGTTTTATTGTTCGCTCGGAAACCTGCAGGCGCTCGGCGATTTCGCGGTAACCGAGGCCTTCCAGCTGACTCCACAAAAACGCCCGGCGTACTGCTCGGGGCAAACCATCGAGCAGTTCATCCAGCGCTTGCAGGGTTTCCAGCAGAAGCCAGCGCTGTTCGGGCGACGGCACGCACTCCGCGGGCAATTGCGCGAGGGCTTCGAGGTAGGCTTTTTCCAGACTGCGGCGGGTGTAGAAATTGCTCAGCAGGCGTTTGCCCACCGTCAGCAGATACGCGCGCGGTTCACGCAAGTCGGCAATCGGTTGCGCACTGCACAGCACGCGCATGAAGGTGTCCTGGCTCAGATCCGCCGCATCCCAGGCATTGCCCATGCGCCGCCGTAGCCAGGTTTCCAGCCAGCCGCGGTGATCGCGATACAGTTCGTGCAGGTGCTGCGGCGATGGCGTCGCTGCTTCAGTCATCTCAAGAGTCCTGCGCGAAGTCAGTTTCAAATGAGAGTGATTCTATTTAACTTGAGCGACGACACAAAGCCTTTTTATACAAAACGGCTTTCATGAGCGCTTCAAGGTCTCGCTCGGCAGCTCTTTGAACAGCGCCCGATAGCTGCTGGAAAACCGCCCCAAATGCCAGAACGACCAGTGCATGGCCACCTCGGCGACGGTGGTTTCCGTGGGCCGGCGCTTGAGCAATTCGCGGTGGGCGCTGTTCAACCGGCGCAGGCGCAGCCAGTGACTCGGGGTCATCCCGGTGTAGGCCTTGAATGCCTGCTGCAATTGCCTCAGCGGCACGCCTGCCACGTGGGACAGTTCAAGCAGATTGACGATGTCTTCCGGCGAATCCGCCGCCCACTCCCCGACCCGTTTCATGATCGTGCGCTCTTCGCTGCGCCGCTGTAATCCGCCGCGATCGAGGCTGGTGTGAGCGTTATCCAGAATGAATAAACAGTCTTCGAGCAGTTGTTGAGTCAGTGCATCTTTATCAAGCGGATCAATAACTTGCGACAACTTCGTGAGAGTTGAGCTTAACCAGCGACTGAACAAGGCGTTCTGCCCGCAATTGAGTTGTGTCATGAACAGCCCTTCGAGTTTCGCCACATTCAGACCGTGCTGACGGACAAACTCCGGGCCGAACACCACGGCGATTTCCTGATAGTTCTCCGGGGTGATCCAGATGTTGCGGCTCTCTTCATTGAGCAGGTACAGCGCGTTGTCGCTGCGATCAAAACAGAACGCCAGGGCACCCGATGGCGCGCTGAAATTCTGCTCGACGCGGGTGTTCATCTGCTCTTCATAGACCTCGACACCCTGCAGATCCAGATAGCGGATCTGCCCGGCGAAATGACCCGGCGACATCTGTTGGTAATGCTGGACCCAGCCCGGCGTGGCGCGGACCTGCTCGGCCACATCGGCGGTGTTGAACGCTTGAACCTGGAGCGAATTGCACGTTGTCATGGGTGACCTTTGCGCACTCTTTTGGTGCGCTTTGGTGCTGCTTAAAGTGGATAGATGGAACAGCAAGGCTCGCCCAAGATAGTCGTCAACGCGCCACAGGGGAAGGGGCGGAAGATGAAACCCGCCCTCCCCGGCGTCTCTCAAACCAATAACGAGGTCTTTATGAATGCCCCTTTCGATCAGCTGCTGACGTGGCTGAAAGATCACAAGATTACCGAAGTTGAATGTGTGGTCAGCGACCTGACCGGCATCGCCCGCGGCAAGATCGCACCGACCAACAAGTTCCTGCATGAGCGAGGCATGCGCCTGCCGGAAAGTGTGCTGCTGCAAACGGTAACCGGGGATTTTGTCGACGACGACATCTACTACGACCTGCTCGATCCTGCCGACATCGACATGGTCTGCAAGCCCGTGGCTGACGCGGTCTACGTGATTCCATGGGCGATCGAGCCGACCGCCATCGTCATCCACGACACCTTCGACAAGTTCGGCAACCCGATCGAACTGTCGCCGCGCAACGTGCTGAAGAAAGTCTTGCAGCTGTACACCGACAAAGGCTGGAAGCCGATCGTTGCGCCGGAAATGGAGTTCTACCTGACCCAACGCTGTGAGGATCCGGACTTGCCGCTCAAGGCGCCATTGGGCCGCTCGGGCCGCGCCGAAAGTGGCCGACAGTCGTTCTCCATCGATGCCGCCAATGAATTCGATCCGCTGTTCGAAGACGTCTACGACTGGTGCGAGCTGCAGGGGCTGGACCTCGACACGCTGATCCACGAAGACGGCCCGGCGCAGATGGAAATCAACTTCCGCCACGGCGACGCGCTGGATCTGGCCGACCAGATCACCGTGTTCAAGCGCACCATGCGTGAGGCCGCACTCAAGCACAACGTCGCCGCGACCTTCATGGCCAAGCCGATCGGCGACGAGCCGGGCAGCGCCATGCACATTCACCAGAGCGTAGTGGACATCGCCACCGGCCAGCCGATTTTCGCCAACGCCGACGGGCAGATGAGCGAACTGTTCCTGCATTACATCGGCGGTCTGCAGAAATACATCCCGAAAGTGCTGCCGATGTTTGCGCCGAACGTCAACTCGTTCCGCCGCTTCCTGCCGGACACCTCGGCGCCGGTCAACGTCGAATGGGGCGAAGAAAACCGCACCGTCGGCCTGCGCGTGCCGACCTCCAGCCCGGAAGCCATGCGCGTTGAGAACCGCTTGCCGGGCGCCGACGCCAACCCGTATCTGGCGATTGCCGCGAGCCTGCTCTGCGGTTACATCGGCATGGTCGAAGGCATCGCACCGAGCGCTGCAGTACAAGGCCGCGCCTACGAACGCCGCAACCTGCGCCTGCCGATCACCATCGAGGAAGCGCTGACGCAAATGGAAGAGTGCGAGGCCGTCGCGCAATACCTCGGCGACAAATTCGTCCGTGGCTACGTCGCGGTGAAGCGTGCCGAGCATGAAAACTTCAAGCGGGTGATCAGCTCGTGGGAGCGTGAGTTCCTGATGCTCAGCGTTTAAGCCAAATCTGCACAAATCCCTGTGGGAGGGGGCTTGCTCCCGAAAGCGTCGGCACATTCACTGTTGATGTCGACTGACACACCGCTTTCGAGAGCAAGCGCTCTCCCACATGGGGATTAGCGAACCACCTGAGAAATCCAATAAATTTAAGAGGTGTCGAAATGCGTTTGTTGAAATCCGTACTCCCGGTCGCCCTGAGCGTGCTGTTCAGCGCCGTAGCCCAAGCCCAACCCCAGGTCAGCGTCTACAACTGGACCGACTACATCGGCGAAACCACCCTCGCCGACTTCCAGAGCCAAACCGGGATCAAGGTGATCTACGACGTTTTCGACTCCAACGAAACCCTGGAAGGCAAACTCCTCGCCGGGCGCACCGGATATGACGTGGTCGTGCCGTCCAACCACTTCCTCGCCCGTCAGGTGAAGGCCGGCGCGTTTCTCAAGCTCGACCGTTCGCAACTGCCGAACTGGAAGAACCTCGACCCGAAACTGCTCGAACTGCTGGAGAAAAATGATCCGGGTAACGCGCACTCGGTACCGTACCTGTGGGGTACCAATGGCATCGGCTACAACGTCGACAAGGTCAAGCAAGTGCTGGGCATCGACCACATCGATTCCTGGGCGGTGCTGTTCGAACCCGAGAACCTGAAAAAACTCAGCCAGTGCGGCGTGTCGATGATGGACTCCGCTGACGAAGTTTTCCCTGCCATGCTCAATTACATGGGCATGGACCCGCGCAGCGAAAACCCCGAAGACTATAAAAAGGCTGAAGCGAAACTGCTGAGCATCCGCCCGTACATCACCTACTTCCATTCCTCGAAGTACGTCTCGGATCTGGCCAACGGCGATATCTGCGTGGCCTTCGGTTACTCCGGCGACGTGTTCCAGGCCGCCAACCGCGCCAAGGAAGCCAAGAACGGCGTGAACATCGCCTATGCCATTCCGAAGGAAGGCGCCAACCTCTGGTTCGACTTGCTGGCCATCCCTGCCGATGCGAGCAACGCCAAAGAAGCCCACGCCTTCATTAATTACCTGCTCGATCCGCAAGTGATCGCCAAGGTCAGCGCCTCCGTCGGTTACGCCAACCCGAACCCGGCCGCCAAGCAATATATGGATCAGGAGCTGGTCAACAACCCTGAGGTTTACCCATCTCAGGCTGTACTCGACAAGCTCTACATCTCCTCTACCCCGCCCCAGGCGATCATGCGACTGATGACCCGCTCCTGGAGCAAAGTGAAGTCGAACAAATGAATCAGTACACCCAGGAACACGCCCGCTCCTACTACGCCGCTTCGGCCCGGGCGAGCACACCTTATCCGCTGCTGGACGGTGATCTGACGGCCGATGTTTGCGTGATCGGCGGCGGATTCACCGGGGTCAACACCGCCATCGAGCTGGCTCAGCGCGGGTTATCGGTGGTGTTGCTCGAAGCCCGGCGCATCGGCTGGGGCGCCAGCGGGCGCAATGGCGGCCAGTTGATTCGCGGGATCGGGCATGAGGTGACAGGTTTTGCCAAGTATGTCGGTCAGGAAGGCGTACGTTACTTGCAGCGTGCCGGCATCGATTCGGTCGAGCTGGTGCGCCAGCGCATCGGCGCCAACGGCATCGAGTGCGACTTGCGCTGGGGCTTCTGCGATCTGGCCAACACCAGGGCACAGTTCGCTGCCTTCAAGGATGAATTGGTCGACCTCGCCGAACTCGGTTATACCCACGAAACCCGCCTGATTGGTCCGGAGCAGATCCGCCAGCAGGTAGTCAACTCAGACATTTATGCCGGTGGCCTGGTGGACATGGGTTCCGGTCACCTGCACCCGCTCGATCTGGTGCAAGGCGAAGCGCGGTTGGCGGCCGCGTTGGGCGTGCGGATCTTCGAGCAGAGCGAGGTGCTGGAAATCATCCACGGCGCGACCGTGCAGGTGCGTTGCGCCACCGGTACGGTGCGCGCCGGCAGTCTGGTGCTCGGCTGCAATGCGCACCTGGACGAACTCGAACAGCAACTCAGTGGCAAGGTGCTGCCGGCGGGCAGCTACATCATCGCCACCGAACCGTTGTCCGAGGCCCGCGCCGCGCAGCTGATACCGCACAATCTGGCGGTGTGCGACCAGAAAGTCGGCCTCGATTACTACCGGCTCTCGGCGGACCGGCGCCTGTTGTTCGGCGGTGCCTGCCACTATTCCGGACGCGATCCGGCGGACATTGCAGCCTATATGCGACCGAAGATGCTCAAGGTCTTCCCGCAACTGGCGGATGTGCGCATCGATTACCAATGGGGCGGCAGGATCGGCATCACCGCCAACCGCTTCCCGCAGGTCGGCCGGCTCAAGCAACACCCGAACGTGTTCTACGCCCAAGGCTACTCCGGCCATGGCCTCAACGTTACCCACTGGTGCGCGAAACTGCTCGGCGAGGCGATTGATGCCGGTCACAGTCAGGGCATGGATGTGTTCAGCGGCGTGCCGCACATGACCTTCCCCGGTGGCCCGGCCCTGCGCTCGCCGCTGCTGGCACTGGGCATGTTCTGGTATCGCCTGCGGGAAATGCTCGGTTAACTCCCAATCCCTGCGGCATCTCCACGGGAATCGGGGCGTACGCCCCGTACACATTTGCTCTATCGCCAAGCACTTCTATATTCATGAGGTGCTTTGGCGTTCCTGACGCTCAGTGCCCAATCAATCGAGGAGGACATGGATGAAGTCGTCAGCCACCGACGAGCCGCGAGCGCCAGGCCAGGCCCCGGTCAAAACCCGCCGTTTCGGCATTTCACTCGTCTGGATCGTGCCGATCGTGGCGGTGCTGGTGGGTATCTCGCTGGTGGTGCACAACATCATGCAGGAAGGGCCCAGCATCACCGTCAACTTCAAGACCGGCAGCGGGCTGGTGGCGAACAAGACTGATGTCAAGTACCGCAACGTGGTGATCGGTCAGGTCACCGATGTCGCATTGAGCGATGACCAGAAGAGCGTCAACGCCACCATCAAACTGGCCAAGCAAGCCGAAAGCTTTACCCGCGAAGATTCACAATTCTGGGTGGTGCGCCCACGTATTGGTGCAGGCGGCGTGTCGGGTATCGACACCCTGCTCTCCGGCGACTACATCGGCGCCGACATCGGGCAGTCCAACAATCGCGCCAAACAATTCAAGGGCCTTGAAAACCCGCCGCCGATCACCTACGGCGAACCGGGCAAGCGGTTCATGCTGCACACTCAGGATCTCGGTTCGCTGGACATCGGTTCGCCGGTGTATTACCGCAAGATCCCTGTCGGCCAGGTCGTCACCTACGCGCTGGCGCCTGACGGTAAAGGCGTGAACATCGAAGTGTTCATTCACGCGCCCAACGATGCGTTCGTCACCGAAAACACCCGTTTCTGGAACGCCAGCGGTATCGACGTCAACGTCGGCGCCAACGGCTTCCAGGTCAAAACCGAATCGTTGTCGTCCATGCTGGTAGGCGGTATCGCCTTCCGCGCGCCGGACTACAGCCCCAACGATGTGGCCGCCGCCGATGACAAGGACTTCGAACTGTTCGAAGACCAACAGACGGCCCTCGCACCGCCCAACGGCAAGGCGCAATACCTGAGTCTGCGGTTCGACCAGTCCCTGCGCGGCCTCAAGGTCGGCGCACCGGTGGAGTTCCTCGGCATGGAAATCGGTCGGGTGGTGGCCATCAATCTCGATTTCGACGCGAAAAAGCGCAGCTTCCCGCTGAACGTCGGCATCGTCATTTACCCGCAGCGCCTCGGTCAGGCCTACAGCAAAATGCTCACCGCGTTCAAACACGACCCCAACGACGAAGCGGCCGGCATTCGTCTGATGGGCACCTTCATCGACAATGGCCTGCGCGCTCAGGCCCGCAGTGGCAACCTGCTGACGGGTCAACTGTACGTTGCGTTGGACTTCTTCCCGAAAGCCGAAAAAGTCGCCTTTGACCCCACGGCGCGCCCGGTGGTGATTCCAACCGTGCCCGGCAGCCTCGAACAGTTGCAGGAAAAACTCGAAGCGGTGGTCGACAAGCTCAACAAGCTGCCGGTCGACCGCATCGCCAGCAACCTCGACAGCAATCTGGTCGAGCTGCGCAAAGGCCTGACCCAGTTTAATGCCAAGACCTTGCCGGGCGTGCAGAGCACCCTCGCCGATGTCAGCAAGACCTTGCAGTCGGCCAGTTCGACGCTCGCCGAAGATTCGCCGCAGCGCGAGAAACTCACGGAAACCCTCGACGAACTCGGGCGCATGTCGCGTTCGCTGCGTGAACTGTCGGATTACCTCGGCCGGCATCCGGAATCGCTGATTCGCGGTCGTCCCGATAACGCCGCGCCGCTGGATCTCAAAGGACCGCCACGCAATTGAGCACAGGAGCTACCGCAATGGCTTTACCGCTGAAAATCACCGTGCTCGCTGCGTTCATGCTGCTTGGCGCCTGTCGCAGCGACCCGATCAGCTTTCACACCCTGACGCCGGTGCAGGTCGCCAACACCCGGACCGGCGCGCAGATTCCGATTGAGGCGCTGAGCGTGCCGCCGCAGGTCGACCGGGCGCAAATTGTTATCCGCCAAGGCAACAGCGGCCTGGCGATTCTGGAAACCGATTGGTGGGGGGCGACACTGGCGGATGAGTTGCGCGGTGCGTTGGCCGACCAATTGAGCAATACCAGTGGGCAAGGCAACGTTTCGGTTCGCATCGAAGTGCAACGCTTCGACTCGATCCCCGGGCAGTACGGCCTGATCGACGCCAAATGGCGCTTGCGTCCCGTCGGCGCCACGGACAGTGGCTCGCTGACCTGCCGTTCGACCCTGCAAACCCCGTCCGGCCCGACCATCGATGATCTGGTGGGTGCCCAGCAGCACAACGTCAAACGTCTGGCCGATCAGATCAGCCGGGCGGCAGCCGGCAACGCGCGCACCTGCCCCTCCCCGTCCTGACGGCGCCTACAGATCGAAACGATCCACCGCACGCCGCCGCTCGTTGTCATCACGCACATCGTAGTTGGCGGTGGTCTGGATGTTGCTGTGGTGGGCGAGCTTCTGCGCAATCGACAGATCATGTTCCTCGATCACCCGCGTGATGAACGAACGACGGAAGTCGTGGGGCATGATCTTCACCCCGACCTGCGTGCCCCGCTGACGGGCGATGTAATAGATCGCGTGTTTGGTGATGCGCTCGCGGGTGATATGGCTGCCGCGACGGATGCGGTTGAACAGAAAGGCGTCGTCGCTCTCGCCTTCCTTGAGTTGCGAGCGGCGCAGTTCCAGCCAGGCATCGAGTTTGGCAAACGCCCACGCCGGCGCGTACTTGATCAGTTGTTTGTTGCCTTTGCCGGTGACGGTCAGACTGCGTTCAGTGAAGTCGACCTGATTCAGGTCCAGGTCCACCGACTCCGATTTACGCATGCCGGTGCCGTACAACAACGCAATTACCGCCGCATCGCGCAGCCCTTGCGGGCGCGGATCGGCGGCGCAGACTTCCATCAATTCGTGGATCAGGGTGCGCTTCAAATTGCGTCCCTGGGACAAGCGCGTACCGGCAATGCCTTTGACCGAGCGCATCTTCAACAAATGATCCTGAGAGATCAGGCTCATGCGCCACGCTTCATTCATCACGCCGCGCACGGCATTCACATAAAGCGAAGAAGTGTTCGGTGCATAGCCGTCGGCGCGTAACGCGGCGACCAGTGCCACGACGTCTTCCGGTTGCAGCCCGTGCCAGGGGATTTCCTCGATGTCCACGTCTTCGAAGCCGAGGCGGTCAGCAGCGTCCTGCAAGACATAACGCATGGTCAGTTGGCTGGAGGGCGCCAGGCGCGTCAGATAAAGCGTCAGCGGATTAGTGTTGGACGGGGTGGATTGAGTACTCGACAAGTCAATCAAACGAAACGGCCTTGAATGGAAAACAGTTCAACGAAACAACTTAAAAGTGCAAACAAACTTATATAAAGAACGACGCTTTCGCTGGGCTTTTCAATTAAAAGAGCCGATGAACGGAAGAAGTCTGAACGGTGGCTGTATGGCTTACAGATAGACGAATCGCCGACCGCTTTTTCATGTTCCTTTCACAAAAACGCGCATAACCTTAATCACGACAGGTTGCCCCGAAAGGCCTGCAACCCTGCCGTCCGTGGACTTAAAAGTCAATCAGGCATTCCCCGGCCGGTCTCTCAACCCATTGAAATCCCGTGTTTTTCAGACAATCGGCTGAAGGATGGCTGTCGCCTCGAGGTTCTTATGAGTCAAGTGTTCCTGCCGTTTTCCCGGCCGAGTATTGGCAATGATGAGATAGCTGCCGTTGAACAAGTATTGCGTTCCGGCTGGATTACTACGGGTCCTCAATGTCAGGCCCTGGAAGAACAATTCGCCAACTATGTGGGTTGCCAGCATGCAGTAGCACTTTCCTCGGCCACTGGCGGCATGCACATCACGTTGCTGGCCCTGGGCGTTGGTCCGGGGGACGAAGTCATCACGCCGTCGCAGACCTGGGTGTCGACGGCCAACATGATCTCGCTGCTCGGTGCCACGCCGGTGTTCGTCGACGTTGATCGCGACACTTTGATGACTGACGCCACGCGCATCGAAGCGGCGATCACCCCGCGCACCAAAGCAATCATTCCGGTGCATTACGCCGGCGCCGCATTTGATCTCGATCCGCTGTACGCGCTGGCCGACAGGCACGGCATCGCCGTTATCGAGGATGCCGCCCACGCTGCTGGCACCCGTTACAAGGGCCGCCCTGTCGGCGCGCGAGGCACGGCGATTTTCTCCTTCCACGCAATCAAGAACATGACCTGTGCCGAAGGCGCGATGTTCGTCACCGATGACGAAGCGCTGGCCAGCCGCGTGCGCAGGCTCAAGTTCCACGGTCTGGGCGTCGACGCCTACGATCGCCTGACCGGGGGCCGCAAGCCGCAGGCACAGGTGATGGAGCCGGGTTTCAAGTACAACCTCGCCGACATCAATGCCGCGATCGCGCTGGTGCAACTGCAGCGGCTGGACGCGATCAACGCCCGTCGCACTGAATTGGCCACCGCTTACCGGCAAAAACTCGAAGGCCTGCCGGTGCAGCCACTGGCCCTGCCCGCCTACGCGCAAACCCACGCCTGGCACCTGTTCATCCTGCGCATCGACAGTGAGCGCTGTGGCATCGACCGCGAAGCCTTCATGAAGGGTTTGCAGGACCAAGGCATCGGCACCGGAATCCATTTCATCGCCACCCACCTGCACACCTGGTATCGCCAGCGTAACCCCGACCTGTACCTGCCGAACACCGAATGGAACTCGGCGCGACTGTGCTCGATTCCGTTGTTCCCCGACATGAGCGATCAAGACCTTGATCGCGTGGTCGCTGCCATTGCCACTCTTATGGACAAACGCCCGTGAAACCTTATCCGATCCGCTGTGTGTCGATCGTCATCCCGGTCTACAACGAACAGGACAGCCTGCCGGAATTGCTGCGACGCACTGAAACCGCGTGCCGCAGGCTGCGTCACGATTATGAAATTGTCCTTGTCGACGACGGCAGCCGTGACGATTCCGCTTATCTTCTGGAAGCAGCCGCGACCCGTGAAGACAGCCCTTTCGTGGCGGTCATCCTCAACCGCAACTACGGCCAGCACGCGGCAATCATGGCCGGTTTCGAGCAATGCAAAGGCGATGTCGTCATCACCCTCGACGCCGACCTGCAGAACCCGCCGGAAGAAATCCCGCGCCTGGTCGCTGAAGCGGAAAAGGGTTACGACGTGGTCGGCACCGTGCGCGGCAACCGTCAGGACTCGGCCCTGCGCCGTTATCCGTCGAAGCTGATCAACCTCGCCGTGCAGCGCTCCACCGGCGTCGCCATGAGCGACTACGGCTGCATGCTCCGCGCTTACCGCCGAACGATCATCGACGCCATGCTCGCCTGCCGGGAGCGCAGCACATTCATCCCGATTCTGGCCAACAGCTTCGCCCGGCACACCACGGAAATCGTCGTCACCCACGCCGAGCGTGAACACGGTGATTCGAAGTACAGCCCGATGCGTTTGATCAACCTGATGTTCGACCTGATCACCTGCATGACCACCACGCCTTTGCGTCTGCTGAGCATCGTCGGTTTCACCATGGCCGGGCTGGGCGTGGTATTCGCGGCGGCGCTGATCGTGTTGCGGCTGGTGTTCGGTGCCGGCTGGGCCGGTGACGGCCTGTTCGTGCTGTTCGCCGTGCTGTTTGTATTCACCGGGGGCCAGTTCATCGGCATGGGTCTGCTCGGCGAATACCTGGGGCGCATGTACAGCGACGTGCGCGCCCGCCCGCGTTTCTTCGTTGAAAAAGTCTTGCGCGGCCAACCCGCCCTGCCGCCGCGCGCCATCACCGTCGACGGTCTCTCTTCCTCCAATGATCAGGTTCTCTCATGAGCGCAAAAACGGTTGTCTTCGCTTATCACGATATCGGCTGCGCCGGCATTCAAGCCCTGCTCGACAGTGGCTATGACATTGCGGCGGTGTTCACCCATGCCGACGACCCGCAAGAGAACGCCTTCTACGCTTCGGTCGCGCAACTCTGCGCACGCAAAGGCATCCCGGTGCAGGCTCCCGAAGACGTCAACCACCCGCTATGGATCGAGCGGATTGCCAAACTCGCCCCTGACTACATCTTCTCGTTTTACTACCGCAATCTGCTGAGCGAGTCGCTGCTGGCCGTTGCCAAAAAAGGCGCTTTCAACCTGCACGGTTCGCTGTTGCCGAGCTACCGTGGTCGCGCGCCGGCGAACTGGGTGCTGGTCAATGGCGAAAGCGAAACTGGCGTGACCCTGCACCGCATGGTCAAACGCGCCGATGCCGGCGCCATCGTTGCCCAACAGCGTGTCGCCATTGAACGCAGCGACACCGCGTTGAGCCTGCACGGCAAGCTGCGTATCGCCGCCACCGATCTGCTGCGCGACACCTTGCCGGCGATGCTGCAAGGCAGAACCAGCGAAACCCCGCAGGACGAATCCAGAGCCACTGTCTTCGGGCGACGCACTGCTGCGGACGGCAAACTGCTCTGGGCGAAACCTGCCGAGCACCTGTTCAATCTGGTGCGCGCCGTGACCCAGCCGTATCCGGGCGCGTTCTGCGCGGTCGGTGAGCACAAACTCATCGTCTGGAGCGCCGAAGTCGTCCAAGGCAACGACGGTCAGGCGCCGGGCCGGGTGATCAGCGTCGATCCACTGCGCATTGCATGCGGCGAAGATTCGCTGGTGATCCTCTCCGGTCAGCGCAACGACAACGGCCTGTTCCTCAGTGGTCCGCAACTGGCCAGTGAACTTGGTCTGGTTGACGGTTCGCTGTTGCGCGGAGCCGAGTCCGGCCGTGCGCCACGTCGTACTCGCGTGCTGATCCTCGGCGTCAACGGTTTTATTGGCAATCACTTGTCCGAGCGCCTGCTGCGCGATGATCGCTACGAGGTCTATGGTCTGGACATCGGCTCCGACGCCATCGATCGGCTGCGCAGCCATCCGCACTTCCACTACGTCGAAGGCGACATCAGCATTCACTCCGAGTGGATCGAGTACCACGTCAAGAAGTGCGACGTGGTCCTGCCGCTGGTGGCCATCGCCACGCCGATCGAATACACCCGCAACCCGCTGCGTGTGTTCGAACTCGACTTCGAAGAAAACCTGAAACTGGTGCGCTACTGCGTCAAGTACCACAAGCGCGTGATCTTCCCGTCGACCTCGGAGGTCTATGGCATGTGCCAGGACCAGCATTTCGACGAAGACTCGTCCAACCTCGTGGTCGGCCCGATCAACAAGCAGCGCTGGATCTACTCCGTCTCCAAGCAATTGCTCGATCGGGTGATTTGGGCTTATGGCGCCAAAGGGCTGAAGTTCACCCTGTTCCGCCCGTTCAACTGGATGGGCCCGCGCCTCGACCGCCTGGATTCGGCACGCATCGGCAGCTCTCGGGCCATCACCCAGTTGATTCTCAACCTGGTCGAAGGCACGCCGATTCGTCTGTTCGACGGTGGCGAGCAGAAACGTTGTTTCACCGACATCGCTGACGGTGTCGAGGCATTGGCGCGGATCATCGATAACGACAACGACGTGTGCAACGGCCAGATCATCAACATCGGCAACCCGGACAACGAAGCCAGCATCCGCCAGTTGGGCGAAGAGCTGCTGCGCCAGTTCGAAGCGCATCCGCTGCGCGACAACTTCCCGCCGTTCGCCGGTTTCCGTGATGTGGAAAGCAAGGCGTTCTATGGCGCCGGGTATCAAGACGTGGAACACCGCAAGCCCAGCATCGCCAACGCCAAGCGTCTGCTCGACTGGACGCCCACCGTGGAAATGCGCGAGACCATCGGCAACACGCTGGATTTCTTCTTGCGTGAAGCCATGCTCGAAATCGCGGACAAGCATTGATGCAGGCCGGTCTACGCATTGACGTCGACACCTTTCGCGGCACCCGTGAAGGTGTGCCGCGCCTGTTGGAAATGCTCGACGAGGCGCAGATCAAGGCAACGTTCTTCTTCAGTGTCGGCCCCGACAACATGGGCCGGCATCTGTGGCGCCTGATCCGCCCGCAGTTCCTCTGGAAGATGCTTCGCTCCAATGCCGCCGGCCTGTATGGCTGGGACATTCTGCTGGCCGGCACCGCGTGGCCGGGCAAGCCGATTGGCCGCGAGCTCGGCCACCTGATGCGTCAGGCCCGCGACGCCGGTCACGAAGTCGGCCTGCACGCCTGGGATCACCACGGCTGGCAGGCTAATGCGGGGCGCTGGAGCGATGCGCAACTGATCGAGCAGATCCGCCAGGGCGTCGACACCTTGAGCGATATTCTCGGCGAAAAAATCCACTGTTCGGCCGCGGCCGGTTGGCGTGCCGATGAGCGCGTGATCGAGGCCAAGCAAGCCTTTGGCTTTCGTTACAACAGCGATTGCCGTGGCTCGCGTGTTTTCCGTCCGCTGCTGGCGGACGGCACGCCGGGCACGCCGCAGATTCCGGTGGACCTGCCGACCTTCGATGAAATCGTCGGCCCCATCGTTGCGGCGCGAGACTTCAACAGCTTCATCCTTGATCACTTCCGCCCGCAACAACTCAACGTCTACACCGTTCATGCCGAGGTGGAAGGGATTCTCATGGCTGAGGATTTCCGTCAATTGCTGGCCGAGGCACGTCAGCGTCACATCGACTTCAAACCGTTGGGCGATTTGTTGCCCGAGTTCTTCAACACCTTGCCCGTGGGGCGCGTGCAGCGCGGCGCCCTCGACGGCCGTGAAGGCTGGCTGGGAGTGCAAGGCGCATGACTGAACGCTGGACGCGCGCCCTGCTGTTGCTGGGTATCTGTTTGCTGGCCTATCTGCTGCCGCTGAGTACGCACGGCTTGTGGATTCCCGACGAAACCCGTTACGCACAGATCAGCCAGGGCATGCTGCTCAGTGGCGACTGGGTGTCGCCGCACTACATGAGCCTGCGCTACTTCGAGAAACCGATTGCCGGTTACTGGATAATCGCGCTGGGTCAGGAATGGTTTGGACAGAACCTGTTCGGCGTGCGCTTTGCGTCGGCGCTGAGCACCGGTTTGAGTGTGTTCCTGTGTTATCTGGTCGCCCGGCGCCTGTGGAACGAGCCGCGCAAAAGCTTCGTCTGTGCCCTGCTCTACATGAGTTTCACCCTCGTGGCCGGTCAGGCCGGTTACGCCAACCTCGATCCGCAATTCACCTTTTGGGTCAACCTGAGTCTGGTAGCGCTATGGTTTGCCGTCGACAGCCATACCGGCAGCAAGCGCATGGTGGCCTGGACGGTATTGGGGCTGGCGTGTGGCATGGGTTTCATGACCAAAGGTTTTCTTGCCTGGCTGCTGCCGGTGTTGATCGCCGTGCCGTGGATGCTCTGGCAAAAACGCTGGCGTGAACTGCTGATATTCGGCCCGCTGGCGATTGCCGTGGCGATCATCGTCAGCCTGCCGTGGGTGCTCTCGGTGCAGGCGCAGGAGCCGGACTACTGGCGGTTCTTCTTCTGGCACGAGCACATCCGCCGCTTTGCCGGGGACGATGCGCAACACGATGCGCCGTGGTGGTTCTACCTGCCGCTGCTGGTGGCGTTCAGTTTGCCCTGGGCGGGACTGCTGCCGACCGCGCTCAAGCAAGCCTGGCAAAGCCGCACCCAGCCGAAAATCGTCTTTGTGCTGCTGTGGTTGCTGATGCCGCTGGCGTTCTTCAGCCTGAGCAACGGCAAGTTGCCGACCTACATCCTGCCGTGCCTGCTGCCGCTGGCGTTGCTGCTGGGCAATGCGCTCGCCGACCGTTTGCGCCTGGCGCAAGGTCGCGCGCTGGGCATCAATGGCCTGCTCAATCTGGCGCTGGGGATCGCGGTGTTGATCGCGCTGGTTTATCTGCAACTGAGCAAACCGGTGTACGACCACGAACTGCACAGCCTGGTGCTGGTGTTCATCGCGCTGACCGGCTGGATCATCGCCAACCTGCTGCAAGCCTTCCTGCCGCTGCAATGCTGGGCGGCACCGGCGCTGGGCAGCCTGTTGCTGATCGCGGTGTTGCCAGCGGCGCTGCCGAAGTCGGTGGTGGCCAACAAGATGCCGGATCAGTTCATCAGGCATCACGTCGCGGAACTGGCGCAGACCACCCACCTGTTGAGCAACGATCTGGGGGCTGCTGCGGCGCTGGCCTGGCGTCTGAAAACGCCGCACGTGGAGTTGTACAACACGATAGGCGAATTGAAATATGGCCTTGCCTATCCTGACGGCATTCAACAGCGGGTCGATCCCGAACACGTGCAACAGTGGATGCGCGAGGCACGCCGCAGCGGTGCGGTCGGCGTGGTAATGCGCGTCAAGGGGCAGGACGAACTGGACGAAATCGATAAGTTGCCCAAGGACGGCCTCCGTTACGAACAGGGCAACCTGGTGATCATGATCCTGCCCAAGGAGGCGTCATGAGCCTGTTGCTGCTGTTGGCCGCGTGCCTGCTGACCTGTCTGGGCCAGATCGCCCAGAAGTACGCCGTGGAGAGCTGGCGCGGCGTCGAGTCGGGCTGGGCCGACAAATTGCGTTCGCCGTGGTTGTGGCTGGCCCTGCTCGCCCTCGGCTCGGGTCTGTTGATCTGGCTGTTGGTGCTGCAGCGGCTGGAAGTCGGCAGCGCCTACCCGATGCTCAGCCTCAATTTCGTGCTGATCACCCTGATTGCGCGCCTGGTCTTCCGTGAACCCCTCGACCGCCGGCACTGGCTCGGCGTGGCGTTGGTCATCGGCGGCGTCGTTTTGCTGGGGCAACCGCCATGAACCCGCGCCGTGGATTGACCTTCGCGCTGGGCAGCGTGTTGTTGGTCAGCGCTGCACAACTGGGCATGCGCTGGAGCATGACCCGCTTGCCCGTGCCGGAACAATGGCTGCCCGTCGACAGCCTCGATCGGCGGGCGTTGGCCGTGGTCATTGCAGCGATTGTTGCCTACGCCCTGTCGATGCTCTGCTGGCTCGCCGCCCTGCGCGATCTGCCCCTGGGCCGGGCCTACTCGCTGCTGAGCATCAGTTACGCGCTGGTTTATCTGCTGGCGGCCAGTCTGCCGCTGTTCAACGAATCCTTCAGTTTCAGCAAATCACTGGGCGTGGCGCTGGTCATGCTCGGGGTCATCACCATCAACACGCGTCCGGCTCGTGCGCCCGTATCCAGGAGTGCTCCATGAAAATCACAGTATTTGGCAGCGGTTATGTCGGTCTGGTGCAAGCGGCTGTGTTGGCCGAGGTCGGCCATGATGTCGTGTGCATGGACGTCGACCAGAACAAGGTCGACCTGTTGCGCCAGGGGCATGTCAGCATCTTCGAACCGGGGCTGGCCAGCCTGGTGCGCGAAGGTCTGGATTCAAAACGCCTGCAATTCACCACCGATGAAAAACTTGCCGTGCAGCACGGTCGGGTCGCCTTCATTGCCGTGGGTACGCCGTCGCGTGAAGACGGTTCGGCGGATTTGCGCTACGTGCTTTCGGTCGGTGATGCCATCGCCCGCCATCGTGAGCAACCGCTGATTCTGGTGGAAAAATCGACGGTGCCGGTGGGCACTGGCGACACGTTGCGCACGCACATCGAAAAAGCCCTGATCAAGGTCGGCCGCCTGCTGCAGTTCGATATCGTCTCCAACCCGGAATTTCTCAAGGAAGGCTCGGCCGTTGCCGATTGCCGCCGTCCGGACCGCATTGTGATCGGCTGCGAACGCGATGAAGTGCGCGACGTGATGCGCGATCTGTATTCGCCATTCAACCGCAACCACGACCGCATCATGTTCATGGACCTGCGCAGCGCCGAGCTGACCAAGTACGCCGCCAACGGCATGCTGGCGACCAAGATCAGCTTCATCAACCAGATCGCCGAACTGGCCGAGCACCTGGGTGCCGACATCGAGTCGGTACGCCAGGGCATCGGTGCCGACACGCGCATCGGTTATCACTTCATCTACCCGGGCTGCGGTTATGGCGGCTCGTGCTTCCCGAAAGACATGCGCGCGTTGATCCACAGCGCCGAGCAGGCGCACTGCTCCAGCGATCTGCTGCAAGCGGTCGAGGCCATCAACCAGCGGCAGAAGCACAAGTTGTTCGAACGCATCAACGCGTTCTACAAAGGTGACCTGCGCGGCAAGACCTTCGCCCTGTGGGGCCTGGCGTTCAAACCCAACACCGATGACATGCGCGACGCGCCGAGCCGTGTCCTGCTGGAAGCGTTGTGGGCCGCCGGCGCCAGCGTGCGCGCCTTCGACCCGGAAGCCATGCAGGAAACCCAGAACCTCTACCCGGACGAATCGAAGCTGATGCTCATGGGCACGCCGGAATCGGTATTGCCCGGCGCCGATGCCTTGATCATCTGCACCGAATGGCAGCAGTTCAAGGCCCCGGATTTCGAGCTGATCAAACAGCGCCTCAACGCCCCGGTGATCTTTGACGGCCGCAACCTGTACGACGCCGAGCGTATGGCGCGTAACGGTTTCCAATACTTCCCGATGGGCCGGGGCGAATCGCGTAAATTACCGATCCCGCTGCAACAGTGGCCACATGCGTCCGACGTCGCTTGATGAGGTTATCGCCTGAGATTCGCCGGCAATCCCTGATCGCAGGGCTGCTGGCGTTTTTATTGTTCATGGCCGGCGTGCACGGGCAGGCGCCGATCGGTTTTGATTCGCGGTTTGTGTTGTTTGCGCAAGAGATGCTGCGCCATGGGCCGACGGTGTTTCCGACCACCTATGGTCAACCGTATGCGGATTATTCAGCGCTTTCGACGCTGTTCATCTGGCTGCTGTCGTTGCCGTTCGGTGCGGTCAATGCGTTTACCGCGTGGGCGCCGAGTGCGATCGCGGGCGCATTGATCGTGATGCTGATGTACCGACTGCTGGCGCCGTACTCGCGGCGCTGGGCGCTGATCAGTATTGCCTTGCTGATGCTCACCAGCGGTTTCGTCACTGAAGTGCGCGCGGTGTCGCAGGATTTGATGCTCGCGGCAGTGGCCTTCGCGGTGTTCTATCTGGGTTATGCCCATGATCATTTCGGCGGCAGACGTCACTGGCCGCTGATCTTCGCGCTGCTGTTGCTCGGTTTCGGCATTCGCGGGCCGATTGGCCTGGTGGTGCCGACCGGCATGCTGTGCAGCTATTACCTGCTCGACCGGGAGTGGTCGCGCCTGCTGGTGTTCGGTGTACTGGCGTCGCTGTTGCTCGCAGCCTGCGTCGGCCTGCTGTTGTGGCTGGCGAAACTCAGCGGTGGTCCGCTCTTCTTGCAGGACGTGGTTCGCATGCAGTTCCTGGGGCGCATGGACGGCAGCGAAGGCGTCAGCGGTTCGCTGTACTACTTCACCCGCTCGCTCGGCAACTACGCACTGGCCTATCCGCTGGCATTGCTGGTACTGGTAGCGACCTGGCTGAGCAAACCGCAGCAACGTGGCCCGACATTACGCCTGGTGCAGTACTGCGCGGCAGCGGGACTGATTGTGATGGTGGGTTTGTCGATTCCTCAAGCGAAGAAGGCGCGGTATCTGCTGCCAATGTTGCCGATGGCGGCGATCATTGCCGCGTATCCGTTTCAGGTCGCGCACGGCCGGGTGTTTCGCGGGTTGCGCGGGTTGATGCTGGGGTTGTGGCTGGTCACGCCGGGATTGTTGCTGGTGGTGTTGCTGGTCGCCCGACAGCGGTTTACCGAGCCGTTGAGTGACGTGTCTTGGGTCCTGATCGCGCTGGGCGTGCTGCAACTCTTGGCGTTGTCGCGATTGTTGATCCCGCGTTGGCGGGTCGAGGTATTGGCGTTGTCTGCGGTGTTGGCCTTATGGACGATGTACGCGGCAGTGTTCGAGCCGGTGGAGCGACGTTTGTACGACACTCAGGCATTCAGCCGCGCGGTGTTCGCCCAGGTTCAGCAAAACCCGGCGCCGCTGGTGTTGCACGGCATGGGCAAGGACGCGAAGGCGATCAAGTTCATGGTCAACATCGAGCAGGATCTGCAACCGCAGTTCAGCGACTCGATCCAGCAACTGGAAGCGCTCAAGGGGCCGGCGTGGCTGATGATGGATCGCAGCGATCGGCCATCCCTCAAGGGCACGCCGCTGGAAAGCGCGCAGACAGTGTTGAGCGGGCGTTTCGACAAAAACGACTATGTATTGCTGTGGCTCAAACCGTAACCTGTCGAACTCTTGACCGACAGGATGCGCCTTAACATGACCTTCGACGTACGCCGCGCCAGCCTTGCTGACGCGGTTGCCCTCCCCCCGATCGAGCGTTCGGCCGCGCAATTGTTTCGTCTTGATCCGCCATTGGCGTGGCTGGCTGATGCCGAGGTACCCGATGCTGCCCAACATCTGCAGGCCATCGAACAGACGTACGTGTGGGTTGCTGAAAAGAGCGATGGGCAACTGACCGGATTTGTTCGTGCGGTAGACATCAATCAGCAGATGCACATTGAGGAGCTATCCGTCAGTCAGGCTTTTCAAGGAAAAGGCATCGGTCGCGCACTGGTTGCGGCAGTCATTGAACAAGCGCGCGCGATGCGGTTGGACTCAGTGACATTGACCACCTTCCGTGATTTGCCGTGGAATGCGCCGTTTTATCAACGGATGGGATTTGCCGAGCTGACGCTTGCACAAGCTGATCGCCATTTACACGAAGCACTGCAATCGGAAATCCTCCACGGCTTTCCCCCGGAACGTCGCTGTGCCATGCGCCTGCGCCTGATTTGAACGCAATGAAAGTCCTTGTGGGAGCGAGCAGGCTCGCTCCCACAGGAATTGTGGTGTGGCGGCTTGACCGGTGGTGGCTCCCCGGTAAGGATGATGCACGCTCGCCAAGCATTTGAAATAAGGACATTGACCCTTCGTGGCCACTTACTCGCGCCTCATCCG
The DNA here is from genome assembly GCF_949768005.1 of Pseudomonas sp. IT-347P. Classification (NCBI taxonomy): domain Bacteria; kingdom Pseudomonadati; phylum Pseudomonadota; class Gammaproteobacteria; order Pseudomonadales; family Pseudomonadaceae; genus Pseudomonas; species Pseudomonas sp. IT-347P. Next base: position 19,031 of record NZ_CATKPQ010000059.1, on the reverse strand, counting down.
CCGCTTGATGATCAGCTCGCTGACCGTCGTTATCAGCCGCGCCCTGATCAGCCCGCTACTGACGCTGTTCCTCAGCAACAAGCTCGACCTCAACCCGCAAGATGTCGGCCTGCTGCTGGGCATCGCGGTGTTCAGCGCCACGCTGTTGTCGCTGTACGGCGGCTACATCATCGATCGGCTGGACAAGCGCCGGTTGCTGATCCTGACCATGCTCTCCAGCGGTACCGGTCTGATCCTGCTGACCTTCGCGCAGAACCTGTACCTCGTCACCCTGGTGCTGATCATCAGCGAAACGGCGTCGGCGCTGTTCCTGATCGGCTCCAAAGCCATCCTCAGTGAAAACCTGCCGGTAGGCCAGCGGGTCAAGGCGTTTTCCCTGAATTACACGCTGACCAACATCGGTTATGCCGTCGGCCCGATGATCGGCGTGGTGATCGCCGGCGTTCAGCCGTCAGCGCCGTTTATCGTGGCGGGCGCGATTGCCATCGGCAGCATCTTTCTGCTGTACGGTGCCGCGCGTGAAGTGAATCCGGTCTCGGCAATCGCTGCGCCATCCAGCTTTCTGAAAACCCTGATCATCCTGAAGAACGACCGCACGATGATCCTGTTTACCTTGGGTTGCCTGCTCAGCACCCTGGTGCACGGGCGTTTCACCCTGTACCTGTCGCAGTACCTGCTGGTCACCCACACGCAGCAACAGACGCTGGACACCATGGCCGCCCTGCTCGCCTGCAACGCGATCACGGTAATTGTGCTGCAGTACCAGATCGGCCGTTTACTGACCCGCGAACATCTGCGCCACTGGATTGCCGGCGGCACCGCGTTGTTCATCATTGGCCTGATCGGCTTCAGTCTTGCCGACAGCCTGGTGGGTTGGTGCGTGGCGATGTTCATCTTCACCTTGGGCGAGATGATCATTTACCCGGCCGACTTTCTGTTTGTCGACACCCTCGCCCCGGAAGAGCTGCGCGGCAGCTATTACGGCGCGCAGAACCTCGCCGCCCTCGGCGGTGCGGCCAGTCCGGTCATATGCGGGTTTCTACTGATGCACACCCCGGCGCCGAGCATGTTCTATGCCTTGAGCGCCCTCGCGGCTGTGGGCGGCTGGTTGTGCTTCATCAGTGGACGCCGCGCTGCTTCAGTTCAAAATTAATGCACTAAATCTGCATTAATATGAATTTGTCAGCATCGAGTTTGCCCGGCACACTGTGTGCGTTCCTCCCCCAATGTTGGAACACTTCGAGGGCTTTCCGGACATGCCGGACAAGTCCTTTTTTTTGCCTCGAATTTGCTGCAAGGATCGGATTCACATGCTCGCTCGCTGGTTACCTGCTGCCATCAACACCCGTCCCACTGAATGGAGCCGCGCCGCGATTGGCATGGCTTTGGGCACGTTGTTCAGTGTGTGGTTATGCGCGCAGGTGTTTGGCCATGACGTTGCCTATCACCTGATCGGCCCGCTGGGCGCGTCGGCGGTGTTGCTGTTCGCCGTGTCCTCCGGCGCCCTCGCCCAGCCGTGGTCGATTCTCGGTGGTTATTTATGTGCCGGGGTTGTCGCGCTGTTGGTGGCGCACGTGCTTGGCCGCACCTTGGGCAGCGCTTGCCTGGCGGCGGGCATGGCGCTGATCCTGATGTGCTGGCTGCGCTGCCTGCATCCGCCGGCCGGCGCGTTGGCGTTGACCTTGGTGCTGGCCGACCCTGCAACCATCGCCATGGACTGGAAAGCCATGGAACCGGTGATGCTCGGCGCCGCGAGCATGCTGCTCAGCGCCCTCGCCTACAACAACCTGACCCGCATTCATTATCCGAAACGCCCGGCAGAACCGGCGCCGCTGCTGGCACCGGTCGACAGTCAGGCGATCACCGCCGAAGACCTCAAACTCGCGCTGGCCGAGATGGAAGCCTTTATCGACATCACTCCCGAAGATCTCGAACAACTGATCCATGCCAGTGAAATGCATGCCAAGCGTCGCAGCATTGCCGATACATTCCGCTGACCCCGTGCAGGCGCTGCCGAAGGCTGCGCCTACTGCAAAAACGCAAACTCCCCCTGCGAATATCCCGGTTGTACACGGCAAATTTGCACTGTTACGATCGGTCAACGCTCGCGCGCGAGCTTCTCGAATAAAGACAATAAAAGCAGGGAGTTACTGATGACAGCTCAGGCTTCATCCCCGCGGACCCCGTCCATGGATGCCACGCAAAACGAAGTGCTGGCCGACGTTCGCAATCACATCGGTCACCTGACCCTCAACCGCCCCGCCGGCCTCAATGCGATTACCCTCGACATGGTGCGTTTGCTGCAGCAGCAGCTCGACGCCTGGGCGACTGACACCAATGTGCAGGCGGTAGTCCTGCGCGGTGCCGGTGAAAAAGCTTTCTGCGCTGGCGGCGATATTCGTTCCCTGTACGACAGTTACAAAAGCGGCGACACGCTGCACGAAGATTTCTTCGTCGAGGAATACGCCCTCGACCTGACGATTCATCATTACCGCAAACCGGTGTTGGCACTGATGGACGGCTTCGTCCTCGGCGGCGGCATGGGCCTGGTGCAAGGCGCCGATCTGCGGGTGGTCACCGAGAAGAGCCGTCTGGCCATGCCGGAAGTGGCCATCGGTTATTTCCCCGATGTCGGTGGCAGTTATTTCCTGCCGCGCATTCCCGGTGAACTGGGGATTTATCTGGGTGTCAGCGGCGTGCAGATCCGTGCGGCCGATGCGCTGTATTGCGGCCTCGCCGACTGGTATCTGGACAGCAGCAAACTGGCGCTGCTCGACGAAAGACTCGATCAGATGGAATGGCAGGACACGCCGCTCAAGGCGCTGCAGAATCTGCTGGCCAAGCACGCCGTGCAAACCCTGCCCGATGCGCCACTTGAAGCCTTGCGCCCGGCCATCGACCATTTCTTCGCCCTGCCGGATGTACCGAGCATGGTCGAGCAGTTACGCGCAGTGACCGTCGCCGACAGCCACGAATGGGCGACCACCACGGCTGATCTGCTGGAAACCCGCTCGCCGCTGGCCATGGCGGTGACCCTGGAGATGCTGCGTCGCGGCCGGCACCTGAGCCTGGAACAGTGCTTCGCGCTGGAGCTGCACCTGGATCGCCAGTGGTTCGCCCGCGGCGACCTGATCGAAGGCGTGCGCGCCCTGCTGATCGACAAAGACAAGACACCTCGCTGGAACCCGCCGACCCTCGCTGCGCTGGACGCAGAGCATGTCGCGAGTTTCTTCCACGGGTTTGCTGAGAGCGGGAGCTGAGCCATGCATGATCTCGAACTGACTGAAGAACAAGTGATGATCCGCGACATGGCCCGGGACTTCGCCCGTGGCGAAATCGCACCGCACGCGCAGGCCTGGGAAAAGGCTGGCTGGATCGATGATGCGCTCGTTGCGAAGATGGGTGAACTGGGTTTGCTTGGCATGGTAGTGCCGGAGGAATGGGGTGGCACCTACGTCGATTACGTCGCCTACGCACTGGCCGTGGAAGAGATTTCCGCCGGTGACGGCGCGACCGGCGCGTTCATGAGCATCCACAACTCGGTGGGTTGCGGCCCGGTGCTCAATTACGGCAGCGACGCACAGAAACAGACCTGGCTGGCGGATCTGGCCAGCGGGCAAACCATCGGTTGCTTCTGCCTGACCGAACCACAGGCCGGTTCCGAAGCGCACAACCTGCGCACCCGCGCCGAACTGCGCGACGGCCAATGGGTGATCAACGGCGCCAAGCAATTTGTCAGCAACGGCAAACGGGCGAAACTGGCGATTGTGTTTGCGGTGACCGATCCGGAACTGGGCAAGAAAGGCATTTCCGCGTTTCTGGTGCCGACTGATACACCGGGTTTCATCGTCGATCGCACCGAACACAAGATGGGCATCCGCGCCTCCGACACCTGCGCAGTGACGCTGAACAACTGCAGCATCCCCGAAGCGAATCTGCTCGGTGAGCGCGGCAAAGGCCTGGCGATTGCCCTGTCCAACCTTGAAGGCGGACGCATCGGCATCGCCGCGCAAGCCCTGGGCATTGCCCGTGCCGCGTTCGAGGCGGCGCTGACGTATTCCCGCGAGCGTATTCAGTTCGGCAAACCGATCAACGAACACCAGAGCATCGCCAACCTGCTGGCCGACATGCACATGCAAATCAACGCGGCGCGGCTGATGATCCTGCATGCGGCGCGTCTGCGCACGGCGGGCAAACCGTGCTTGTCCGAAGCGTCGCAGGCCAAGCTGTTTGCCTCGGAAATGGCCGAGAAGGTGTGTTCGTCGGCGATTCAGATTCATGGCGGGTATGGGTATCTGGAAGATTATCCGGTCGAGAAGTACTACCGTGATGCGCGGATTACCCAGATCTATGAAGGCTCGAGCGAGATTCAGCGGATGGTGATTGCGCGGGAGCTGAAGAACTATCAGTTGTAAGGGTGTTGGCCCCATTTTTCCCTCATCCCAGCCCTCTCCCAAAGGGAGAGGGGGCCGACCGAGGTGTCTGGCGTTGTACATCGACCTGAAGGACCGAGTCGATATGGAAGTCAATTAAGGATTCAGTAAAGTTCTCTCAGGTCGGCGTACATCTAAAGCATCCCCCAATCAGTCCCCTCTCCCTCCGGGAGAGGGTTAGGGTGAGGGGCTTTTGATTTTGATGTACATCAAGCCAAAAAAAGCTTCGCGAGCAAGCTCGCTCCCACAGGGATCTCCAGTGAGCACAGAGATTGTGTTCGCCGAAAACCCAATGTAGGAGCGAGCCTGCTCGCGAAAGCGTCAGTCAGTTCAGCACATTACTTGCCCTGGAATGCCGCCTCACGCTTGGCAATAAACGCCGCCATCCCTTCCTTCTGATCCTGCGTGGCAAACGCCGCATGGAACACCCGGCGCTCAAACCGCACGCCTTCTGTCAGGTTCACTTCAAAGGCACGGTTCACGCTTTCCTTGATCATCATCGCAATCGGCAGCGACTTGTTGGCAATCACCGCAGCAACCTTCAACGCCTCTTCGAGCAGTTCATCACTCGGCACAATCCGCGCGACGATGCCGCAACGCTCGGCCTCCACCGCATCGATCATGCGCCCGCTCAGGCACATTTCCATGGCTTTCGCTTTACCCACTGCGCGGGTCAGGCGCTGGGTGCCGCCCATGCCTGGCAGCACGCCCAAGTTGATTTCCGGCTGACCGAATCTGGCGTTGTCACCGGCCAGAATGAAGTCGCACATCAACGCCAGTTCACAACCACCGCCCAGGGCAAAACCGTTGACGGCGGCGATGATCGGCTTGCGCCGGTTGGCCACGCGATCGCTGTCGCTGAACAGGTCGTCCATGTAGATCTGCGGATAGGTCAGCTCGGCCATTTCCTTGATGTCGGCACCGGCGGCGAAAGCTTTCTTCGAACCGGTGAGGACGATGCAACCAATGTTCGCATCCGCTTCCAGCGCATCGAGGGCCTGGTTCACTTCGCTGACCAGTTGCGCATTCAGGGCATTCAGCGCCTGCGGGCGGTTGAGGGTGATCAGGCCAACGCGGCCGTGGGTTTCGAGCAGAATGGTTTCGTAAGTCATGAATTAAAATTCCTTGTCAAAGATTGCGCGAAATGACCATGCGCTGAATGTCGCTGGTGCCTTCATAGATCTGGCAGACGCGCACGTCGCGGTAGATACGCTCCAGCGGGAAGTCGTTGAGGTAACCGTAACCGCCGAGGGTTTGCAACGCCATCGAGCAGACCTTCTCGGCCATCTCCGAGGCGAACAGTTTGGCCATCGATGCCTCGACCAGCGCCGGTTGCCCACTGTCACGCAGGGCCGCGGCGTAATGCACCATTTGCCGGGCGACGGCGATCTGCGTGGCCATGTCAGCGAGACGGAAGGCCACGGCCTGATGCTCGATGATCGGCTTGCCGAAGGTGTCGCGCTCACGGGCGTAATCGCGCGCCGCCTCAAACGCCGCGCGGGCCATGCCCACTGCTTGCGACGCGATGCCGACGCGGCCACCTTCAAGGTTGGCCAGAGCAATCTTGTAGCCCTCGCCCTCCTCCCCCAAACGGTTAGCCACCGGCACTTTCACATCTTCGAAAAGAATCTGACAGGTGTCGGACGCGTGCTGGCCAAGCTTGTCTTCGACCCGGGCGACTGTGTAGCCCGGTGAATCGGTCGGCACGATAAACGCGCTGATACCGCGCTTGCCAGCACTCGGATCGGTCACCGCAAACACAATCACAATCCCGGCGTTTTGCCCTGAGGTGATGAACTGTTTGCAGCCATTCAGCACGTAATGATCGCCTTCCAGGCGTGCGCGGGTTTTCAGGCTGCTGGCATCGGAACCGGCTTGCGGTTCGGTCAGCGCAAAGGCACCGAGCATGGCGCCGCTGGCCAAGGGTTTGAGGAAACGTTCGCGCTGATCGTCGTTGCCGAACTTGAGGATCGGCACGCAGCCGACCGAGTTGTGCACGCTCATGATCGTCGAGCAGGCGCCATCACCGGCGGCGATTTCCTCCAGGGCCATGGCGTACGCCAGGTAACCGGTGTCGCAGCCGCCCCACTGCTCCGGCACGAGCATGCCGAAGAAGCCCAGCGCGGCCATTTCAGCGATGGCTTCCTTGGGGAATCGGTGTTCGCGATCCCACTCGGCGGCGAACGGCTTGAGGCGTTCCTCGGCGAATTGCCGGGCCATGTCGCGGATCTGGGCTTGGTCTTCGTTGGGAATCATGGTGAATCCTTACTTCAAGTTCAGACACAAATCCTGTGGGAGCGAGCTTGCTCGCGAATGCGGTGTGTCATTCAACTCAACGCTGGCTGACACGACGCCTTCGCGGGCAAGCCCGCTCCCACAGGGTCCGGTGCCAACGTTAATAGACGCATTCCACAGCCATGGCCGTCGCTTCGCCGCCGCCGATGCAGATTGCCGCGACACCGCGCTTGAGGTTTCTCTGGCGCAGCGCCGAGAGCAACGTCACCAGAATCCGCGCACCCGATGCGCCGATCGGATGCCCCAGCGCACAGGCACCGCCATGCACATTGAGCTTGTCATGGGGAATTTCCAGATGGGTCATCGCCGCCATGCCAACCACGGCAAACGCCTCGTTGACTTCGAACAGATCGACATCAGCCAGCGACCAACCGGTTTTCTTGATCAGCTTCTTGATCGCACCAATCGGCGCCACCGGGAACAGGCCCGGAGTGTCGGCAAACGCGGCGTGGCCATGGATAACCGCCAACGGTTTCAAGCCCAGTTTCTGCGCCTGCGACTGACGCATCAGCACCAGTGCTGCGGCGCCGTCAGAGATCGAGCTGGAGTTCGCCGCCGTCACCGTGCCGCCTTCGCGGAACGCCGGTTTCAGCGAGGCAATCTTGTCCAGTTTGGCTTTTGGCGGTTGTTCGTCGTGGCTGATCAGCACCTGCTCCTTGCCGACAGTCACGGTCAGCGGGACGATTTCGTCCTTGAAGCTGCCGTCCTTGATCGCTTGCTGCGCGCGGGTGGTCGAGGCGATGGCAAAGGCGTCTTGCGCTTCGCGGCTGAAGCTGTTGGTTTCGGCGCAATCCTCGGCGAAGGTGCCCATCAGGCGACCCTTGTCGTAGGCATCTTCGAGGCCGTCGAGGAACATCGAGTCAAGCACGCGGCCGTGGCCCATGCGGTAACCGGCGCGGGCGCGATCCAGCAAGTACGGCGAATTGGACATGCTCTCCATGCCGCCCGCGATGACCACATCGGCGCTGCCGGCGATCAGCATGTCGTGAGCGAGAATGGTGGTTTCCATACCCGAACCGCACATCTTGTTGACGGTGGTGCAACGGGTGGATTTATCCAGCCCGGCGCCCAACGCAGCCTGACGTGCCGGTGCCTGGCCGAGGCCGGCCGGCAATACGCAGCCGAACAGCACTTCATCGACCGCGTCGCTGGCAACACCGGCACGTTCAACCGCAGCCTTGATCGCAGCAGCACCGAGTTGCGGTGCGGTGAGGCTTTTCAGTTCGCCCTGAAAGCCGCCCATTGGGGTGCGGACGGCACTGACGATAACAATCGGATCACTGGAAATAGTCATGACTAATCCTCCTTACTTGGCGGCCATGCGCAAGGCGCCGTCGAGACGGATCACCTCGCCGTTGAGCATGCTGTTTTCGATGATATGCCGAACCAGCGCGGCGTACTCGGCAGGCTTGCCCAGACGCGGCGGGAACGGTACGCCGGCGGCCAGCGAATCACGGACTTCGGGGGTCATGCCGGCCATCATCGGCGTTTCGAAAATACCGGGGGCGATGGTCATCACACGGATGCCGAAGCGTGCCAGTTCACGGGCGGCCGGCAGGGTCAGACTGGCGATTGCGCCTTTCGAAGCGGAATACGCTGCCTGGCCGATCTGCCCGTCAAAGGCTGCGACCGAGGCGGTGTTGATGATCACGCCGCGTTCACCGTCGCCATTGGCCTCGGCTTCGGCGATCGCCGCAGCGGCCAGGCGCAGCATGTTGAAGCTACCGATCAGGTTGACGTTGATCACCTGGGCGAAGCTGCTCAGCGCATGCGGGCCGTTCTTGCCGAGGATCTTCTCGCCCCGGACGATACCGGCGCAGTTGACCAGACCGTTGAGGCTGCCAAACGCTTTGACCGTGGCCTGCACGGCGGCTTCGGCGGCGGCTTCGTTGCTGATGTCGGCCACCACGCTTTGCGCGCCCAAACGTTGCGCCTGCGCGGCGACCGCTTCGGCATTCATGTCCACCAGCATCACTTTGGCGCCGGCACTGACCAGCAATTCAGCGGTGGCGGCACCGAGGCCGGACGCGCCGCCGGTGACGATAAAAACCTTGTTCTCGATCTGCATGACGGTATTTCCTGATTCAAGCTGAAACGTTATGCGCCGCAGCCTCTTGAGCCTTGGCGATTTCCTGGTTGCGCAAGATAAAGCGCTGCAACTTGCCACTCGGGGTCTTGGGCAATTCGCTGACAAATTCGATTTCACGCGGGTATGAATGCGCAGCCAGACGCTTGCGTACGTGTTGGCGCAGTTCTTCGGCCAACTCCGGCGCGGCGCGGTATTGCGCACTCAGCACCACAAAGGCTTTGACCAGTTCGGTGCGCTCCGGATCGGGCTTGCCGACCACCGCCGCTTCGACCACTGCCGGGTGTTCGATCAATGCACTTTCAACATCGAAGGGGCCGACGCGATAGCCGGAGGTCGTGATCACGTCGTCGCTGCGACCGACAAAGCTGATGCTGCCGTCCGGATTCCATTCCACGGTGTCGCCGCTCAGGTAGTAATCGCCGACGAAGGCTTTTGTCGGCGTGCCTTCATAGCCGCCAAACCAGCACATCGGCGATTGCGGCCGGTCGATGGCGAGAATGCCCGGCTGGCCGATGCCGAGTTCGTTGTACTGATCATCGAGCACCACGATGCGATGGCCCGGCGAGGCAAAACCGGCGGCGCCAACATGCACGGGGTGATCGAGGCCGTGATGGTTGCACAGGACCATGCCCAGTTCGGTCTGGCCGTAATGGTCGTGAATGACCACACCGAGGTTGTCGGCGAACCAGCGAATCACCTCCGGGTTCAGCGGCTCGCCGGCGCTGCTGACGATGCGCAGCTTGCCTTTGATCGACTTGGCGAACTCATCACCACCGGCAATCAACAGACGGTAAGCCGTCGGCGAACCGGTGAGGTTGGTGATGCCGTACTTGTTGATCACCCGGCAGGTGCTTTCGAGGGTAAACGGCCCATCGTAGAAGGTGATCGGATGGCCCATCGACAACGGACCGGTGACGCCGAAGTAGATGCCGTAGGCCCAGCCCGGATCGGCGACGTTCCAGAAAGCATCTTCGGGGCGCAGGTCCACGGCGTCGCGGGTGTAGCTCTGGAAGGCAACAATGGCTTTGAGCGGTACCGACAGCGCTTTCGACGGGCCGGTGGTGCCGGACGTGAACATCAGCAGAAACGGGTCTTCGCCGGTCAACAGGACCGGTTCGCAAACATTGGAACAGTTGGCCAGTTCGGCCCAGAAGCTGAAGTCGCCTCGGACGATACCCTGGCCCTTGGCGCCGCCAACGGTGACGAGGGTCGGGCAGTCAGCGACGTCGGCGAGTTTGGGCCGGTTGACGGCGTCGGTGACCACGACTTTGGCACCGGAGCTGTTCAGGCGATGTTCGAGGGCTTTGGGGCCGAACGCGGTGAACAGCGGCTGATACACCGCACCAATGCGCCAGGTGGCGAACACGGTGATGAGCAATTCGATGTTGCGCGGCAGCAGACCGGCGACTTTATCGCCCTTCTGCACGCCTTGGGCGAGGAGGAAATTGGCGAAGCGCGCGGCTTTGTCCTGCAGATCGCTGAAGGTATACGTCGCACTGGCGCCGTCGCGGCCCTCCCAGAACAGCGCAATGCGCCCGGGCAAGGCATGACGGTCGCAACATTCGACGCAGGCGTTGAGCGCCTCCAGCGTACCGCTGAGCGCGGCCTCCACGGTGTGTTGATAGTCGAACTGTGCGGTGGCAGACAAGTAATCGCGCATTGCCTGAATCCCTCTGTGTTTTTATTAGGCTGGGAACCGTAAACAACAGAGGGATAGTCGCGCTGTGGGGCGGTGGCGGCAATGGTCAAAGCTATCAAAGTGGTTGACTGGTTTGGCCAGGGTTTTAGTTTTGTGGCGCTTGGAATGGCGCTATCGCGAGCAGGCGAAGGCCCACAGGGGAACGCATTTCAAATGTAGGCCTTCGCCTGCTCGCGATGGCGCCAGATCAGACAACTTCATTGAGGATCAACGTGCGGTAATGCCCGGGATTGGACCCCGACCATTTGCGAAACGCCTTGTAGAACGAACTCGCATCGGCAAACCCCAATCGGCTGGCAATCTCGACAAAACTGATCGAAGGCTCAGCCAGCCAGATAATCGCCAACTCCTTGCGCACACTGTCCTTGAGCCCTTGATAGGTCTGCCCTTCCTCCGCCAGGCGTCGGCGCAAGGTCGAGGCCGACATGCACAATTGCTGCGCCAACGCCTCGGTTTCCGGCCACTGTTCGGCAGGCAATTGCCGCAGATCATGCTTGATCCGACTGGCCAGGCTCTCCGGGTCGCGGTACTTCACCAGAATGTTGGCGGGGGCATGGGCGAGAAAGCGCTTCAGCTCTTCGGCGCTGCGTTTGATCGGCAGATCCAGGCAATCAGCCGCGAAGATCATCCGCGTTCGAGGTCGGTCGAATCGCAGGTTTTCCGAAAACATCACCCGGTAATCGTCGGTGAAATCCGGCTCGGAGCAACGCAATTCAATCGCCAGAATCGGTATCCGCCGCCCGGCCAGCCAGCAGGCCACGCCATGGACGATCATCCAGTAGGTGAAATAGGTGAAGGCGCGGCGTGGTTCGGGATCGTCCTCCAGCAGCACAATCTCGGCGAGACTTTGCTGGTGTACCAGTTGCGCCGGCAGGCGTTCGAGCATCAGCGACAAAAAGCTCAGGCCCGTACTCAAACCCGCTGCCAGCGTCGGTTGCGCCATCGCGCTGCGACAGAGGAATTCCAGGCTGCCGGACTTGAGCTTGCGCGGGTCCATGCCGAAAAACTCGTCGTCACCACGGCGGGCCAGCAACCGCCAGAGTTTGGCGTACTGCGAGGCCGGCACCCGGCCGTGTTTGGTTTGCAGCAATGCCGGATCGATCCCGACCTTGTTCAAGACCTCTTCCGTGGCCGCGCCCGGGGCGCAACTTTGCAGCAGCGCTTCACGCACGAGTTGGGCGGCGATGGTGTCTTTTTCCGACATGGAACGCGGTAGACCTTGTTGTTTTTGAGTGACCGGCATCTTAACCCAAAGCCAACACAAATCCCTGGTGGGAGCGGGCTTGCTCGCGAAGGCGGTGGGTCAGTACAAATTTTTTTGCTGACCCACCGCCTTCGCGAGCAAGCCCGCTCCCAGAGGGATCCATGCGAAGCAAACATTCCTCTTGTTCAGCTTGTGTTCAGGTTTATGTCAATGATTGTCATGTGAGAATGCTTGTCATTATGTTACTACTTGTAACCTCTTCGAATGACCCCGTGGATACCGAATGCTCGTTCCCTTTCTGATCATGTTGCGCGAAGGCATTGAAGCCGCGCTGATCGTTGGCATTATCGCCAGCTACCTCCAGCAGACCGGCCGTGGCCAATGGATGCCCGCCGTATGGATCGGCGTGTTTCTCGCTGCCGCCCTCGCCCTGTTGGTCGGCGGTGGTCTGGAACTGGTCAGTGCCGAATTCCCGCAAAAACAGCAGGAGCTGTTCGAGGGCGTGGTCGGGCTGGTGGCCGTGGGCATTCTCAGTTCGATGGTGTTCTGGATGCGCAAAGTCGCGCGCTCGATCAAGCATTCACTGCAAGCCTCGCTGGATCAGGCGCTGACGTCATCAAAGCATCAGGTCATCGCACTGATCGCCATGGTCTTTTTTGCTGTCGCCCGTGAAGGCCTGGAGACGGTGTTCTTCCTGCTCGCGGTGTTCCAGCAAAGCGAAGGTCCAGGCGCGCCGATCGGCGCCCTGCTCGGGTTGATTCTGGCGATCATCGTCGGCTTCCTGATCTACAGCGGCAGCATGCGCCTCAATCTTTCGGCGTTCTTCAAGTGGACCGGGTTGTTCATTCTGGTGGTGGCCGCCGGGATTCTTGCCAACTCGGTGCAGGCGCTGCATGAAGCCGGGCTGTGGAATCACCTGCAAACCGTACTCTTCGACTTCAGCGCGACGCTGCCGATGGACGGCCCGTTGGGCTCGGTGCTGGCCGGCATGTTCGGTTACCAGGATGCGCCGACCGTCAGCACCCTCGGTGCCTATCTGATTTATCTGCTGGTGGCGCTGGTGATGTTCTTTTACCCGGCTCCCGCGCCCACTCCTTCCACGCAGACGTCTTCCGTTTCCAGCCAATAAGGGCATTCATGTCAAAGCCTAATACTCCTCAGGCCTCCCCTCCCCGCGCCTTGCGTTGGGCGGTGGCCGGTTCGGTGGTGGTGATGATCGCCGCCGGTGGTCTGTTTTATTACGCCTCGAAAATGGCCGCCGCCAAGCGTCAGCACAATCACGATGAAGTGGTGGTGAATATTCATCCCGGCAGTTGTGAACCGAATGCACTGACGGTGCCGGCCGGCCGCGCCAGTTTCCGCATCGTCAACCGCTCCGAGCGTGCCGTGGAATGGGAAATCCTTGACGGCGTGCTGGTCGTCGAAGAACGGGAAAACATCGCGCCGGGCCTGAGCCAGGTGATCAACGCCAACCTGCAACCGGGCGATTACGCGATCACCTGCGGCCTGCTGAGCAATCCGCGCGGCACCCTGCACGTGACGCCGACTGCCGCTTCTGATGCGGCGGCCAAGGCCAAACCGTCGATGGTTGCCTTCGTCGGGCCGCTGTCGGAGTTCCGCGTGTACCTGGCCAGCCAGAGCAGCGCGTTGATCAAAGCCGTGACTGTGCTCGATCAAGCGATTGAACACGACGACCTCAGTCAGGCGCAAGCCCTGTACTTGCCGGCGCGTGCTGCATATCAACGTCTGGCCCCGGCCGCGCAACGCCTGGCAGAACTGGACAACAGCATCAACGCCCGCGCCGATTACTTTGAAAAACGCGAACAGGATCCGGGTTTCGTCGGTTTCCACCGCCTCGAATACGCACTGTTCCAACAACGCAATCTCGACCAACTGACGCCCGTGGCCCAACGCCTGCTCAGCGATGTCACCACGCTCAAACAGCAACTGCTCGCGCAGAGCCTGCCACCGGAGCAACTGGTCAACGTCATCGTGCGCAACCTCAACACCTTGGCCGACGTCCGCGCCGCCAGCGGTGAAGAGGAACGCTACAGCCACAGCGACCTCAACGGTTTCGCCGCCAACGCGCAAACCGCGCGCAAAGTCGTCGAGCTGCTGCGGCCGATGCTGACCAAGTCGGCCGCCGACCTGTTGCCGAAAATCGATAAGGCACTGGCGGACTTCGACAGCGAACTCGACACCTACAAGATCAAGGACGGCTACGCCAGCTACGACTCCGTCAGCGGCGCACAACGCAAGCAGATTGCCGACAAGGCCCAGGCCCTGGCCGACGCACTGGATGGCATCGATCCCGCCCTCGGCCTCTCCGGCCTGTAAGCAGAAGACCCATTCCCGATGAAAGATTCAGAAAGCCTCAACCTGCAACGTCGCCGAGTCCTGATGGGCATGGGCGCCGCCGGTGTCGCCCTCGCCGGGTCCGCCCTGAGCTGCCCGGCCATGGCCGCCGCGCCGGCACAAGTCACCGAAGCACCGAGCAGCGACAAGACCGAAGACCGTCATGATTTCCACGGCGTCCACCAGACCGGCATCGTCACGCCACGCCCGGCCTCGGGCATGCTGGTGTCGTTTGACGTACTGGCCAGTGATCGTGAAGATCTGGAGCGGCTGTTCCGCACCCTCAACGAGCGCATCGCCTTCCTGATGAAGGGCGGCCCGGTGGCGCAGATCGATCCGAAACTGCCGCCGCCGGATTCCGGCATCCTTGGACCGAATGTCACGCCGGACAACCTGACCATCACCGTGTCCGTCGGCGAGTCGCTGTTCGACGAGCGCTTCGGTCTGGCCGCCGCCAAGCCCAAGCGTCTGATGCGCATGGTCGGTTTTCCCAACGATGCGCTGGACCCTGATTGCTGCCATGGCGACCTGAGCCTGCAATTCTGCTCCAACACCGCCGACACCAACATTCACGCCCTGCGCGACATCGTCAAAAATCTCCCCGACCTGCTGCTGGTGCGCTGGAAACAGGAAGGCAGCGTACCGCCACAGGCCCCGGCGAAACCGGGCGTGCCGGCGCAATCGGCGCGTAACTTCCTTGGTTTCCGCGACGGCTCGGCCAACCCGGATTCCAACGACGATAAAGCCATGGATCGCCTGGTCTGGGTGCAACCGGGCAGTGACGAACCCGCCTGGGCTGCTCACGGCAGTTATCAAGCGGTACGGATCATTCGCAACTTCGTCGAGCGCTGGGATCGCACGCCGCTGCAGGAACAGGAAAGCATCATCGGCCGGGTCAAAACCACCGGCGCGCCGATGGGGGCGCAACATGAGACGGAAGTCCCGGACTACAGCAAAGACCCGGAAGGCAAGCTGACCAAACTCGACGCGCACATTCGCCTGGCCAACCCGCGAACCGCCGCGAGCCAGGCCAACCTGATCCTGCGCCGACCGTTCAACTATTCCAACGGCGTGAACAAGAACGGCCAGCTCGACATGGGCCTGCTGTTCATCTGTTACCAGGCTGATCTGGAAAAAGGCTTCATCACCGTGCAGACCCGCCTCAATGGCGAGCCGCTGGAGGAATACCTCAAACCCGTCGGCGGCGGCTACTTCTTCACCCTGCCGGGTGTCACCGGCGACAAGGATTTCATCGGTCGCTCGCTGCTCAACGCCACACAACCGAAAACCGCTGCCTGAAACAACATCCCGACACTGGAGCCGCCCCCATGAAAAAGACGCCACTCGCGTTATTGCTGACCCTTGGTTTGCTCAATACCCCGCTGTCGGCGTTCGCCGCCACAGCACCACTGGATCTGGTGGGGCCGGTTTCGGACTACAAGATTTATGTCACCGAGCAATTGGATGAACTGGGCAGCCACACCCAACAATTCACCGACGCCGTGAAGAAAGGCGATCTGGCCACCGCGCAAAAACTCTACGCACCAACCCGCGTTTACTACGAGTCGATCGAGCCGATCGCCGAGCTGTTCAGTGATCTCGATGCGTCCATCGACTCCCGTGTCGACGACCACGAGAAAGGCGTGAAAGCAGAAGATTTCACCGGTTTCCACCGCATCGAATACTCGCTGTTTTCGGAAAAAAGCACCCAAGGCCTGAACGAGCTGGCAGACAAGCTCGACAGCGACGTCAAAGACCTGCAAACCCGCGTCGCCGGCCTGACCTTCCCGCCGGAGAAAGTCGTCGGTGGTGCCGCCGCACTGCTGGAAGAAGTCGCCGCGACCAAGATCTCCGGTGAAGAAGATCGCTATAGCCACACCGACCTGTACGACTTCCAGGGAAACATCGACGGCGCGAAGAAAATCGTCGACCTGTTCCGTTCGCAGATCGAGAAGCAGGACAAGGCGTTCGTAGCGAAAGTGGACAAGAACTTTGCCACCGTCGACAAGACTCTGGCCAAGTACAAGACCAAGGATGGTGGCTTTGAGACGTATGACAAAGTGAAGGATAACGACCGTAAGGCGCTGGTCGGGCCGGTGAATACGCTGGCTGAAGACCTGTCCACGTTGCGTGGCAAGCTCGGTCTGAATTAAGTTTTTTAGCGTCTGTTAAGGCCCTATCGCGAGCAGGTTCACTCCTACATCTGGAATGCGTTCCCCTGTAGGAGTGAGCCTGCTCGCGATAGCGGTTGTATGACCGCTACAAATTTAAAGCCTTACAGAATCCGGTAGAGCAACCGCTCAATCCGCACCCGACTCACGCGCTTGAGAAACTTGGCCACCCCGGCCGGATACTCCGGCAGCGTCTCCAGATTCTGAAAGCTGGCGATCCGCGTGGTATGGCGGAAAATCTCTTCCAGCTCCTTCGCCCGAGGCGCCAGCCATTCACCTTTCGGATCATCAATCAGCAACGCATTTTCCAGATCCAGGCGGAATGCCCGTGGATTGAGGTTGTTGCCGGTCAGCAAGGTGTAACGCTGGTCGATCCACATGCCCTTGAGGTGATAGGTGTTGTCGCCATCACGCCACAGGTGCAGGTTCAACTGACCGCTGTCGATGTTGCGCTGATGGCGCTTGGCGAAGCGGCGCAGGCTGATCTCGTACAGATAAGGCAACGCTGCGATGACCTTGAACGGTTCGCTCGGCGGGATATAGAAGTCGTTGGCGGTCTTGTCGCCGACCACGATGTCGATCTTCACGCCACGGGCCAGCGCGCGATTGATCTCACGGATCACACCCAGTGGCAGGTTGAAGTACGGCGTGCAGATGGTCAGCTGTTGTTGCGCGCTGGCGATCAGTTCGAGAATCGCCCGGTTCAGCGGGTTGTTCTTGCCGACGCCGAGCAGCGGGCTGACCGACAGGCCTTCCCGGGCGGTGCTGCCGTTAGCGGTGTCGTACGTCGCGTATTTGAGACGGCTGCGCAGATCGCCGATGTCATTACGCAGGCTGCGTGTGGTCGGCAGGTTCGGCAGATCGAGACGGTGCACCGCCTTTGATTCGATCAGGCCGTGCTTGACCAGGTGGTGCATCGAATCAGCCAGTTCGTGGCTGTGCAGCACGTGGTAACGGTCGAAACGGTACTTGTCGAACTTGTGCAGATAGACGTTGTTCAGGCTCGCGCCGCTGTAGACCACGCAGTCGTCGATGACGAAGCCTTTCAAATGCAGCACACCGAACAACTCGCGGGTCTGCACCGGCACGCCGTACACCGGCACTTCGCTCTGGTGCGTGCGGGTCATTTCCTGGTACCACGCCGAATTGCCCGGCTGCTTGCCTGCGCCGATCAGCCCGCGCTGGGCGCGCAACCAATCGACGACCACGGCGATTTCCAGCTCGGGGCGCTTGAGCTTGGCCGCGTGGAGTGCATCGAGGATTTCCTGACCCGCTTCGTCTTGCTGCAGATACAGCGCGACGATGTAGATGCGCTGGGTCGCAGCGGCGATCTTTTCCAGCAGGCAACGACGGAACTCGGCGGCGCCGGACAGAATGGTCACGGCCTCGGCGGTCAGCGGAAAGCTGCGCAATTTGGGCAGCAAAGAACGTTTGAAAAGCAACGGCATAGGGCTCGCAATGGGTCGAATCCGAAGAACCCCAGAGCTTACACCATCGCATCCTTCGGGTCTTGTCAGTGTCAGTAATGCCTCCTTCGCGAGCAAGCTCGCTCCCACATTTGAAATGCATTCCCCTGTGGGAGCGAGCTTGCTCGCGAAAGCGATTTCACCAGCAATAAAAATACTTGCTTGACCAAGGAGAACAATCGTTCTACTGTTCGACCCATGAACGAAATCACTAGCAACGACACACGCGACATCATTCTGGATGTCACCGAAAAGTTGATCTACAAAAGTGGCATCGCTGCCACTAGCATGGATCTTCTGGTGAAAACCGCCGGCGTCTCCAGAAAAAGCATCTACCGTTACTTTGCCGACAAGGACGCGCTGACCGTCGCCGCCCTGCAACGCCGTGACGTACGCTGGATGCACTGGTACAGAAGCGCTGTCGATCAGGCCGAAACCCCGGCCGATCGCCTGCTCAACCTGTTTACCGTGCTCAAGAGCTGGTTTGCCTCAGAAGGCTTTCGCGGCTGCGCGTTCATCAACACCAGCGGCGAGACCGGCGACCCGCAGGACCCGGTGCGGCTGGTAGCGAAAGAACACAAACAGAAACTGCTCGACTACGTGTGCGAGCTGTGTACCGAACATGGTGCCGAGGATCCGCAACTGCTGGCCAGACAGCTGCTGATCCTGATTGACGGTGCCATTACCGTAGCGCTTGTGATGGGTGATCACAGTGCCGCCGATAATGCGCAATGCATGGCGCGAAAGTTATTGGACCTGTAACGCCTTAATAAGCCGGACTTGTTGTTCAACTATTAATCAGATCGGGAGACTGATATGTCTACTGCAGCCCAGGTACGTCCGCCATTGCCACCTTTCAACCGTGAATCGGCCATCGAGAAAGTTCGACTGGCCGAGGATGGCTGGAACTCCCGCGACCCGGAACGGGTATCGCTGGCCTACACCCTCGACACCAAATGGCGCAACCGCGCCGAGTTCGCCAACAACCGCGAAGAAGCCAAGGCCTTCCTCACCCGTAAATGGGCGAAGGAGCTGGATTACCGTTTGATCAAGGAACTCTGGGCTTACTCCGATACCCGCATCGCTGTGCGTTATGCCTATGAGTGGCACGATGATTCGGGTAACTGGTTCCGCTCTTACGGCAATGAAAACTGGGAATTCGATGAGCAGGGCCTGATGTTCCAGCGCTATGCCTGCATCAACGATATGCCGATCAAGGAAAGCGAGCGCAAGTTCCACTGGCCGCTGGGTCGGCGCCCGGATGACCATCCGGGCCTGTCTGACCTCGGTCTCTAAGTCAAACGCAGATCCAATTGTGG
>NZ_CATKPQ010000058.1:0-310765 GCF_949768005.1 Pseudomonas sp. IT-347P | reverse complement strand
AGCTGTCAACACCTCTTTTTCAACTTCCTGCTGGCTTCGATGAACTGAAGCAACCTGCTATCGAAACCTACGTAACTCATTGAATCTCAAGGAGTTTTCCGTTTCGACTGCGCCGGAAGTGGGGCGAATTATAGACATCCTGAATCTGCCGTCAACCGTTAATTTCGCTTTTCTTGCATAACCTGCTTTTTAGCCAACAAACGCGGGATTCGGCGCATCACCGGCGGAATACGCAGTAGCAGGAGCACCGCACCTATAAAGGCATAGATCGCCCACTCCTCAAGATCAGCGCGCACGATCCACAGCATATGCAACAAACCCAGGCTAAGAATCACGTAGACCAAGCGATGCAGCTTCTTCCAACGCACGCCTAAACGACGCTGACTGTAGCGATTGGACGTCACCGCCAACGCCAACAATCCTAGAAAGCCCAGCGCCCCTACTATTATGTAAGGTCGCTTGCGCAACTCGACCGTCAGCTGCGACCAATCGAACCCCAGAATAAACGCCATATAGCTGCACAGGTGCAATACCACATAGGCAAAACACCAAAGCCCCAACTGCCGGCGAACCGCAATCCACCCCGCCCAACCGGTGAGCTTCTGCATCGGTGTCATGCTCAATGTGATCAACAACAGCACCAACGTCCCCAGCCCCAGCCGGTCTACCAACACTTTGCCTGGATCAGGCCCAAGCAAATCCCCGAGCGCCTGATACAACCACAGCATCGGCCAGACTGCTGCCGCAATGAAAACGCCTATACGCCACAACGGGAATCGCATCAGTAGTTCTTCCGCAGATCGAGCCCTGTATATAAAGAAGCAACTTCATCCGAGTAGCCGTTGAACATTTGCGTGTCGCGCACATTTGGCTTGAACAGACTGTTCGGCAATCGCCGCTCCCGCGCCTGGGTCCAGCGCGGGTGATCGACTGTCGGGTTCACGTTCGCGTAAAAGCCATACTCATCTGCGGCGATGCTTTGCCAAGTGGTCTTCGGCTGCTCGCTGACCAGACTGATACGCACGATGGATTTGACGCTCTTGAAGCCATACTTCCACGGCACTACCAGACGCAGCGGCGCGCCATTCTGATTCGGCAATTCGCGGCCATACATGCCCACCGCCAGAATCGCCAAAGGATTCATTGCCTCATCCAGACGCAAACCTTCTACGTAAGGCCAATCGATCAGAGCGAAACCAGAGCGCTGACCGGGCATACTCTTGGGATCCTGCAAGGTTTCAAACCGGATGTATTTGGCATTGGACGTTGGCTCTACCTGCTTGAGCAGCGCCGAGATTGGAAAGCCGATCCACGGAATGACCATTGACCACGCCTCGACACAGCGCAAACGATAGATACGCTCTTCCAACTGGTAAGGCTTCATGAAGTCTTCCAGCGCATAACGCCCCGGTTTACCCACCTCCCCATCGACCACCACGCTCCACGGTTCGGTTTTCAGCGAACCGGCATTCGCCGCCGGGTCGCCCTTGTCGGTACCGAACTCATAGAAGTTGTTGTAGTGAGTGGCGTCTTTATAAGGCGTGATCGCCTCATCCTTGACGTTGACCGCTCCCCACTTCGTGGAAGGCAGCTTCTCGGCAAACCAGGCAGGCGCCTTGCCCGGCTCGGCATCGGCATACCGCGCCGCATCGTCGGCATTGGCCCAGCGCGGCAGGCTGCTGACGGCGATACCGGCAGCAGTGGCCCCCAGCAATTGGCGGCGAGAAAGATAAATGGCTTCAGGCGTGACATCCGACTCGTGGCAGTCGGACGCTTTGGGGACTTTGATCAACATGGCAACTCCGCAGCTTTGGAGGACAGATGCACCCATAGACTGCGGAGTATGCGGGAAATTACATCACTCGGCTTTTTTGTGGCGACGAAGATGCAACAGGTACTGAACCGGACCGGAAGCCGCGTAAGCGAGGAACACCAGCAGCAGAATGCGCGGTGGATCGCTGAACACCACAGCAAACACCAGCACCACGGCAAGAATCGCCACGAACGGTACGCGCCCTTTCAGATCCAGCTCTTTAAAGCTGTTGTACTTGATATTGCTGACCATCAGCATGCCGGCGGCTGCCACCATCAACGCGACCAGGAACGACATCTTCGAACCCTGAATTCCGTAATCGCTGAACGCCCAGACAATCCCCGCTACCACACCGGCCGCTGCCGGACTGGCCAGACCGATGAAATAGCGCTTGTCCGCCGTACCGACCTGCGTGTTGAAACGCGCCAGACGCAACGCCGCGCCCGCTACATAGATGAAGGCGACCATCCAGCCAACCTTGCCCATGTCGCCCAACGCCCAACCGAACGCCAGCAGCGCCGGAGCAACACCGAACGCGACCATGTCCGACAGTGAGTCGTACTCGGCGCCGAAGGCACTCTGCGTATTGGTCATGCGTGCGACACGACCGTCGAGGCCGTCGAGCACCATGGCGACAAAAATCGCGATCGCGGCGAACGCGAAATACTTGCTCGCATTGGCCGAGTCGCCAGCGCTTAGAGCAGCCTGGGCGCTCATGGAGTTGATGATGGAGTAAAACCCTGCGAACAAGTTCGCAGTGGTGAACAGATTCGGCAGCAGATAGATACCACGATGCCGGACTTTACGACCTTCTGCGTCGTGCCCTTCTTCGATGTGTTCATCGATGGGCAGCAGGCTTTCGGCGTCAGAAGCCTTGTTCGGCTCTTCGGGACGTTCGCTCATGGACATTACCTTGCAACGGTTTGGAGAAAATTCGACAGGTGCTTGAGGACGACAGTTCGGCCACAAACGATGCAGCTTTATACCAGAACCACCGCCTCAAACGAAAAAACGCGGCCGAGGCCGCGTTTTTCGTACAAGGGACGACGACTTAGTTTTTAGCTTTGTCGACGATCTTGTTGGCACCGATCCACGGCATCATGGAGCGCAGTTGCTCGCCGATGATTTCGATACCGTGAGCGGCGTTGTTACGACGCTTGGCGGTCATCGAAGGGTAGCCGGTTGCGCCTTCGCTGATGAACATTTTGGCGTATTCGCCGTCCTGAATACGTTTCAGGGCGTTGCGCATGGCCTGACGGGACTCGGCGTTGATCACTTCCGGGCCAGTCACGTACTCGCCGTACTCAGCGTTGTTGGAGATCGAGTAGTTCATGTTGGCGATACCGCCTTCGTACATGAGGTCAACGATCAGTTTCAGTTCGTGCAGACACTCGAAGTAGGCCATTTCCGGCGCGTAGCCAGCTTCAACCAGGGTTTCGAAACCGGCTTTTACCAGTTCAACGGTACCGCCGCACAGTACGGCTTGTTCGCCGAACAGGTCGGTTTCGGTCTCGTCCTTGAAAGTGGTTTCGATGATGCCGGTACGACCGCCACCCACGCCAGCAGCGTAGGACAGTGCAACGTTTTTGGCATTGCCCGAGGCGTCCTGGTAGATCGCGATCAGGTCAGGGATACCGCCGCCTTTCACGAACTCGGAACGTACGGTGTGACCCGGAGCTTTCGGCGCGATCATGATTACGTCGAGGTCGGCACGCGGAACGACCTGGTTGTAGTGGATCGCGAAGCCGTGGGAGAAGGCCAGGGTGGCGCCTTTCTTGATGTTCGGCTCGATTTCGTTTTTGTACAGGGAGGACTGGAACTCGTCCGGGGTCAGGATCATGACCAGGTCGGCAGCTGCAACAGCAGAAGCAACGTCGGTCACTTTCAGGCCGTGAGCTTCAGCTTTGGCAACGGTAGCCGAACCTTTACGCAGACCAACGGTAACGTCGACACCGGAGTCTTTCAGGTTGCACGCCTGGGCGTGGCCCTGGGAACCGTAACCGATGATGGCAACTTTCTTGCCCTGGATGATCGACAGGTCGCAGTCTTTATCGTAGAAAACTTTCATGAATTTCCCCTTTATATCCAGGCCGTTCAGGCCATTCGCTAATTTGGTTTAGATGCTGAGTACTTTGTCGCCGCGGGCAATACCGGTCACGCCGCTACGGACGGTTTCCAGAATCGATGCGGTGCCGATGGACTGAATGAAGCTGTCGAGCTTGTCGCTGGTACCGGTCAATTGAACGGTATACACGCTGGCACTGACGTCGACGATCTGTCCACGGTAAATATCGGTGGTGCGTTTGATCTCGGCGCGCTGGGCGCCAGTGGCCTTGACCTTGACCAGCATCAGTTCGCGTTCGATGTGAGCGCTTTCCGACAGGTCCACCAGCTTGACCACTTCGATCAGCTTGTTCAGGTTTTTGGTGATCTGCTCGATGACTTCATCGTGGCCAACCGTGGTCAGCGTCAGACGCGACAAAGTCGGGTCTTCAGTCGGAGCCACGGTCAGGCTTTCGATGTTGTAGTTGCGCTGCGAGAACAGGCCGACTACGCGAGACAAAGCGCCGGGTTCGTTTTCCAGAAGCAAGGAAATAATGTGCCGCATGATTAAGTACGCTCCGTCTTGCTCAGCCACATGTCGCGCATCGAGCCGTCTTTGATCTGCATCGGATAGACGTGCTCGCTGGTGTCGACCGAAATATCGATCACGACCAGGCGATCCTTCATGGCGAACGCTTCTGCCATCTTCGACTTCAAATCTTTCGATTCGGTGATGCGTACGCCAACGTGGCCGTAGGCTTCAGCCAACTTGACGAAGTCAGGCAACGATTCCATGTAGGAGTGCGAGTGACGGCTGCCGTAGCTCATGTCCTGCCACTGACGAACCATCCCCAGAACACCGTTGTTCAGGATGACGATTTTCACTGGTAAGCCATATTGCAGGCAGGTCGACAGCTCCTGGATGTTCATCTGGATACTGCCTTCACCGGTGACGCAGGCAACGTCGTCATCGGGGAAGCTCAACTTGATGCCCATGGCCGCCGGGAAACCGAAACCCATGGTGCCCAGACCGCCGGAGTTGATCCAGCGATTCGGCTTGTTGAACGTGTAGTACTGCGCCGCGAACATCTGGTGCTGGCCCACGTCGGAAGTGATGAAGGCATCGCCCTTGGTCACTTCGCAGAGGGTTTCGATCACGGTCTGTGGTTTGATCAGGCTGCCGTCGCCCTTTTCATAAGGGAACAGGCCGCGATCACCGCGCCACTCATCAACCTGCTTCCACCAACTGGCCACGGACTCCTTGTTCGGGGTCTCGCCGATTTCCTTGAGGATCGCGACCATTTCGGTCAGGACGCTCTCGACCGGACCCACGATTGGCACGTCGGCCTTGATGGTCTTGGAAATCGAAGCAGGGTCGATGTCGATGTGGATGATCTTGGCATTCGGGCAGAACTTCGCCGCGCCGTTGATCACGCGATCGTCGAAGCGCGCGCCGACCGCCAGGATCACGTCAGCGTGGTGCATCGCCAGGTTGGCGGTGTAGCTGCCGTGCATGCCGAGCATGCCGATGAACTGACGATCAGTACCCGGAAAACCACCCAGGCCCATCAGCGTGTTGGTCACCGGCAAGTTGAGCATTTTCGCCAGTTCGGTCAGCGGTGCGGAACCGTTGCCGAGGATGACACCGCCGCCGGAGTACAACACCGGGCGCTTGGCCGCCAGGAGCATTTCTGCTGCCTTGCGGATTTGCCCGGAGTGACCGCGAACGGCGGGGCTGTAGGAACGCAGCTTGGCTTTCTTCGGGAAGATGTATTCGAACTTCTCGGCCGGGTTGGTCATGTCTTTCGGGATATCGACTACGACCGGGCCCGGACGACCGGATTGCGCCAGGTAGAACGCCTTCTTCATGACTTCCGGGATTTCCGAGGCATGCTTGATCATGAAGCTGTGCTTCACGATCGGCCGGGAGATACCGATCATGTCGGTTTCCTGAAACGCGTCGGTACCGACCATGGTGCTTGGCACCTGACCGGAAATGATCACCATTGGAATCGAGTCCATATAGGCGGTCGCGATACCGGTGATGGCGTTTGTGGCGCCAGGACCGGACGTCACCAATACCACGCCGGCTTTACCGGTGGCACGGGCATAACCGTCAGCCATATGGGTTGCCGCTTGCTCGTGGCGAACCAGAATGTGAGTCACTTCCGGTTCTTTGAACAGGGCATCGTAAACATGCAGGAGAGCACCACCCGGGTACCCGTAGATATATTTGACGCCTTCGTCACGCAAAAAGCGGACGAGCATCTCACCGCCAGATAAAAGCTCCACGTTGTTCACCTCTAAAACGCCAGAATACCGTCCACAAAAAGGGGCGGGTCTTAATAGGTTTACTTCTCGGCAGAGCATGAGCGACGGTGGTCGCCGACTACGTCAGCACTGACTGAGCAAGTATTGGGATCGTCCCAAGTGTTGCGGGCCTTTCCCACCCAGCGCGAGGTAACGCGTTGCGGGTGTAACAGGTCGGCGCGGATGTGCGCCTCATGATCTACCGAGTGGGTCTGCTTCTGGCAGTCCCTCTACAGCGGACTTTGGATTCTTCTGTTTCGCCATCTCCAAGTCAAGCCGTCTATGTGGTTAATTGTGGGTAAGCACATGAGAACGCAAGAAAAAACCTGAAAACCGCTACTCTGTTAGTGTCAATTGCGCAATTTTGCCAAGGAATCAGCATGCGAACGCTCCTCCTTACTCTGCTGATCGGCCTCAGTCCGTGGTGCACGGCCGCTCAAATCTACAAATGGGTCGATGCTCAGGGTGTCACGCACTTCGATGCGCAGCCACCGCCAGGCCAGCCATCGACGACGTTGCAAACGCCCTCCTCGCCCCCGGCGAAACCTGCAGCCATGCCGGGCAGCGGCGTACTCGGTGACCAGAAGTCTATCGACGACAAGGTGAAGAAGCAGGTGGCCGACCAACAGGCGCAACTCAAACAGTTTTGCGAGCAGGCACGGACGAACCTGGCACAGTTGCAAAACAATCCGCGCTTGAGAGAAGAGGTAGAAGGACGGTTGCGCAGGCTGGATGATGCGCAGCGGCAGGAACGTATCGTAGAAGCGCAGAAGCAGATTACGCAAAACTGCGAATAGCCACCGGTAGGCGCTGCCGCAGCCTGCGGCAGTGCCTACACCGGCACTGTGTCAACCCGAAAGGACGGGATCAGCGCGAGGCGGTGAGCAGCAGGTCAAACTCTTTGAGCAGCACCTGAAGCTGACGATCCTTGCCACCCAGATTGCGCTGGGCGAAGACCATTTCTGCCATTTCCTGAATGCCCGAGGCATTCGGCAACGGCAGATCCTGTTCGAGGATCATCTTCATGCGCGGCAGGAAGATCCATTGCAGCCACTGTTCGAAGTCCAGCGTGTCGACCGAAAACGGCTCGACACTACTCAACGCTTCGGCCGAAGGCGAAACTTCGTCCCACCAGCCCTGCGTACGCAGCTCACGCTCGATCAGCAGCAACTGATCGGCGATTTTCGGGAAACGAGCATCCATCACAGCGAAACCTTGGCCTTCTGACGGGCCTGAGCAGCGCCGGCGGCATCGCCTTGTTTCTCACGAGACTGAGCGATGATTTCCCACAAGCTGGCTTGCAGATCCGGACGGCCGTTGGCCATGGTCAGCGCCCGACGGGCGAACTGCTCGGCTTGTGGCGCATCACCTTGAGCCATGCGCACCTGTGCCAGACGATAAAGCACTTGCGGTTCACGCGGCGCAACACGCTGCGCGCGCTCCAGGCTGGACGACGCACCGTTGAGGTCGCCCCCGGCCTGCTGCTGTTGCGCGGTGGTCAGCAGTGCGAGTACCGGACCGTCCAGCTGCTCGTCGGCCGACAGACCGCCGCCACTGCTGGCCGAAGGAATGCCGCTCGGCGTCGACGGCATGCTGTAGCTGCCGGAGTTGATCGGTGCCGACTCAACCGCCGATGGGTTGTATGGACCCGGAGTGATACCACCGGAGGCCGGACCCGGCACGATTGGCGCAGAGCTGATCGGTGCCGAAGTCGTCGCGCCGCCACCCGGTACCATCACCACCACGCCAGTGTCACCTTGCGGGATCGCCTGAGTCTGGCCCTGCGCAGGACGCTTGACCGTCGTTTGACGGAAGCCGCCATTGGCCGACATACGCTCACTGTTGGACACCGCAGTACCGGAATCAACCACCGGAATCGAACCACGCTGTACGGTAGAGCAGCCGCTGAGCAAAGCCACGGCGGTCACCGCTGGAATCAACCACTTGTTCACTTGAAACCCTCTTTGCTTAATTCATCCAGCCCTTGACCCAATCCATCACCGACTCCGGCGAAGCAGGCGTTTCGCCCGCACACGCGGCGCCGGGTGGCGGTTCGCTGCCGCGAATATACGGCATCTGCACCGCTCCCGGGCAGTTGGCATCGGAGCCCTGCCCGGTACGCGAATCAACCCAGGCCTGTACGACGTTGTCCGGCTGCGGCATGTCCAGCGGTAGCGGATCGGCCTTGCGCATGAAACTGGTCCAGACCTGCAACGCACCGGTGGCCCCGGTGAACGGCGTCTTGCCGTTGTCATCGCGACCCAGCCACACCACTGCCAGCAGATCCTGACTGAAACCGGCGAACCAGCTGTCACGGGAATCGTTACTGGTACCGGTCTTGCCCGCCAGCGTCAGAGTCTTGGGCAATACGTTATAAACCGAGCTGCCGGTACCTTCACGCATCACCCGTTGCATGGCGTTCTGGATCAGATAAATGGACGCCGGATCGAAACGCTGTTCGATCTGGAATGGATAACGTTTGAGCGGCTCGCCCTCGGCGGTCAGCACACTGCGAATGCCGCGCATCGGCGTGTTGAAACCACCGTTGGCCAGCGTCTGGTACATGGTCGCCACTTCGATCGGCGTCATGCCACCGGCACCGAGCAGCATCGACGGGAATGCCGGGAATTCGCGCGTCACGCCCAGACGACCCAACGTCTTGAGTACATTCGGCACGCCGACTTCCAGACCCAGACGCGAGGTCGACAGGTTGTAGGAATGCGCCAGGCCCTGATAGAGGAACACCGTGCCGTGGGAGCGGCGATCATAGTTCTGCGGTTTCCACACCTGACCGTTCGCGCCTTTGACCGACAACGGGTCGTCCGACAGCCAACTGGTCAGGGTGTACTGGCTCGGTCTCTCCAGCGCAGTCAGATAAACCGCCGGCTTGATCAACGAGCCGATCGGTCGTACGGCATCCAGCGCACGGTTGAACCCGGCATAACTGGCCTGACGGCTGCCGATCATCGCCTGGACTTCGCCGGTTTCCGGGTTGGTCACGACCATCGCCGCTTCCACGTCATCGGAGCCTTTGCGCCCGGCCAGACGTTTGAAGGTGTCGTTCACCGAGGCCTCGGCTTTCATCTGCAGGATCGGGTCGAAACTGGTGAAGATGCGCAGGCCTTCTTCGGTCAAGTCTTCGTCGCGATAGTCTTCACGCAACTGACGTTTGACCAGATCGATAAAGCCCGGGAACGAGCTGTCGGCGAGCTTGCCGCGCGTGGTCACACCCAGTGGCATTTTCTTCGCCGCTTCAACCTGTTCGGCCGTCGCCACGCCCTGCTGCGCAAGCACGTCGAGTACCAGATTGCGACGCTCAAGTGCGCGCTCCGGGTTGCGACGCGGGTTGTAGTAGGACGGCCCCTTGACCATGCCGACCAGCATCGCCACCTGATGCAATTTCAGCTCGGACAATGGCTGGCCGAAGAAGAACTGACTGGCCAGACCGAAACCGTGCACCGCACGCTGACCGTCCTGGCCGACAAAGACTTCATTGAGGTAGGCCTCAAGGATTTCCTTTTTGTCGTAATGCAGTTCCAGCAGCATCGCCATCATCGCTTCGGTGAGCTTGCGGGTCAGGCTGCGTTCATTGGTCAGGTAGAAGTTTTTCACCAACTGCTGAGTCAGCGTACTGCCGCCCTGCGTCATCTTGCCGCCCGAGGTGTTGACCCAGACAGCGCGGGCAATCGACTTCGGCGACACGCCCCAGTGACTGTAGAAATCGCGGTCTTCAACAGCGATCAGGGTTTCGAGCAGGTACGGCGGCACCTGA
Organism: Pseudomonas sp. IT-347P; assembly: GCF_949768005.1. Classification (NCBI taxonomy): domain Bacteria; kingdom Pseudomonadati; phylum Pseudomonadota; class Gammaproteobacteria; order Pseudomonadales; family Pseudomonadaceae; genus Pseudomonas; species Pseudomonas sp. IT-347P. Next base: position 300,827 of record NZ_CATKPQ010000058.1, on the reverse strand, counting down.
TCGAGTTTGATCAGAATGCGGTCTTCGAGGTTCTTCGGATAAATACCGCCGATCAGCAGCGGTTCAAGGCGCACCACGGACAACTTCGAACCGTTGGTCGCCGACAGCTCAGCTACATAATCGCCGGAGAAACGCACGCGCACGGGCTGCGGTTTCTCCAGGCCTTCATAGAACTGGAAGCCACGGGTATTCAGATCGACTGTATTGCCACTGACCGCTGCGGCACCGGGGCCATTGCTCACGGCTTCACGACGATAACCGAGGGCATCGAGTTCGGTAAGGAAATCGTCCTTGCTGAGCTTTTGTCCGACGAACAGCTCGAGCGGCCGCGCGTAGACCTTGGCCGGGATGGTCCAGCGCTTACCGGAGAACTTCTCCTGCACCACGGCATCGAGGTAAACGGCGAAGCCGGCCAGCACGACAAGGCCGACCAGACTGAGTTTAATGGCCCAGCTCAACCATGGGCTGAGGCCCTTGGAGGGTGGTTTTTTCTTGGTACGGGGGGATCGAGTTCGAGTCATGGCGGCGGATTATACGCACTTTATTCATCCTCAACAGGAGCGCTCCGAGGTTTGCGTCGGGCTGGCGAGCGGCCATAATGGCGACCTCGAATTTCCCCCAGTCTCTGAAGGATCGCCCGTGAGCCAGTCACTGATCGCTGCCCTGCAAAACCCGGCCCTCTACCCGCACCCTGTCGAAGGGTTTCAGGTCATCGAAACCCATATCTCGTGGGTGATCCTCACCGGTCCCTTCGCTTATAAAGTGAAGAAGCCGGTCAATTTCGGCTTCCTCGACTTCACTGGCCTCGATTCACGCGCGCATTTCTGCGCTGAAGAGCTGCGTTTGAACCAGCGTCTGACCGATGATTTGTATCTGGAAGTGTTGCCAGTCACCGGCAGCATCGAAGCGCCGCAACTGGGCGGCGACGGCCCGGCCATCGAATACGTGCTGAAAATGCGTCAATTCCCGCAAAGCGGTTTGCTCAGCACCTTGCAAGCCAACGGCGAACTGACGACTCAGCACATCGACGAAATGGCCGAGCAAATCGCGCGTTTCCACCTTACCGCGCCAAAAGTCCCGGCCGAACACGATGCCGGCACCCCGGAAAGCGTGATGGCGCCGGTCTCGCAAAACTTCGAACAGATCCTGCCGTTCCTCAGCGACAAAAACGATCTGCTGCAACTCGAGGCACTGAAAGCCTGGGCCGAAAGCAGCTTCGAACGCCTCAAACCGCTGTTCGCCCAGCGCAAGGCCGACGGCTTCACCCGTGAATGCCACGGCGATATCCACCTGGGCAACGCCACCGTCATCGACGGCAACGTGGTGATCTTCGACTGCATCGAATTCAACGAACCGTTCCGTTTCACTGACGTCTGGGCCGACACCGGTTTCCTCGCGATGGACCTGGAAGACCGTGGCCTGAAGTCCCTGGCGCGCCGTTTCATCAGCCAGTACCTGGAACTGACCGGCGATTATCAAGGCCTGGAAGTGCTCAACTTCTATAAAGCCTACCGCGCCCTGGTGCGCGCCAAGGTTGCCCTGTTCAGCATGCCGGCGGACGCGACCCCGGTGCAACGCGCCACCACCCTGCGCCAGTACCGCAACTACGCCAACCTGGCGGAAAGCTATAGCACCATTCCTTCGCGCTTCATGGCCATCACCCACGGTGTTTCCGCTGTCGGCAAGAGCCACGTGGCCATGCGTCTGGTCGAAGCGCTGGGCGCCATCCGTCTGCGCTCCGACGTTGAACGCAAACGCCTGTTCGGCGAGCAAACCGTCGCCAACGACGTGCAGGCCGGCATTTATAGTGCCGATGCCAGCGCCGCGACCTACGCGCGTCTGCATGAAATCGCTGAAGTAATCCTGCACGCCGGTTTCCCGGTGGTCATCGACGCGACTTACCTCAAACGCGAACAACGCGACAATGCAGCGAAGATCGCCGAAGCCACCGGCACGCCATTCCTGATCCTCGACTGCAACGCACCGCAAGCGGTGATCGAGAGCTGGCTGGCGATCCGTCAGGCCGACCAAAAGGATCCGTCCGACGCCACCCTGGCCGTGATCGAAGCGCAGCAAGCCAATCGTGAAGCACTGACGCCGGAAGAAATCCTGCGCAGCAAACGTGTGCAGACCAATGAATCCGGCACGCTGGACACCGTGGTCGCGCAGATCCGTCAGCGCCTGCCAGGCCTGTAAGAAACTATTTCGGCCGTGAAGCTCTCGCTTGCTTCACGGCCGTCAAATAGTGGCACTATACTGGCGTCATAAAACCAACGGTGATATGACATGAGCCAGCCGAAACTTCTCGACACCCCGCTGTATGCCTTGCTGCACAAAGACGACATCACAGGTTTCAACAAAGAGCGCCCGCAGGACGGCCCGATCGACATGGTCGGTGGCGATTTTCGCGGCCTTGACTTGCGCGAACTGAACGCCGATGGCGTGGATTTCCGGGACGCCTACTTCCGCTCTGCCGATTTGCGCGGCATCGATTTCCGCAACGCGTCGCTGGAAGGCGCGAGCCTGGCTCATGCGCAGATTTCCGGGGCGTACTTCCCGCCAGAGCTGAGTGCTGACGAGATTCTGATGTCGATGAATTTCGGTACGCGCCTGCGCTATCGCACCCGCTGATAGTCGCCTCCCCCTCTCACACGACGCCCACCCTGTAGGAGTGAGCCTGCTCGCGATAGCGGTCTAACATTCAACACATGTGTGCCTGCCAGTCCGCTATCGCGAGCAGGCTCACTCCTACATTGATATGTGTTTTTTCCTTCTTTCTGCGTTCGCAGAGCTTTCGCGCGCCCTTTCTTAGAAGCGTTTGCGTTGAATCCGACCAAACAACCACGCTTTTCCTACTGATGGCTACACTCCTGAGAAGCTCGCCCACGCACCATTCGGCCGTCGCAAGGAGGCTTGATGAATGATGAACTGCAACACCTGAAGAATCTTGGCAAGACGTCGGCGCAATGGCTGCATGCCGTGGGCATCCACAGCGCCTCGGACTTGCGTCGACTGGGCGCGGTGGACGCCTACCGGGCCGTGCGTACCCGCGGGTTTCGCGCATCGAAGGTGTTGTTGTATGCGATCGAAGGCGCGTTGATGGATGTGCACTGGAACGACATCCCCGCCGAACGCAAGGACGCCCTGAACAAGCAGCTTGAAGCCATTTCCTCGCGCCACAAGAATTGAACGGGCATAGACCGTTATGTATTTACTGGGGGAACAATCGGCTTGGGCCGATGCCTTGATCAACCGGTTGCAGAGCTTGCCCGCGCTGTGGCTGCGCGATTTGGCGCCTTGCGGACCGGCGCTGGAACTGCAGGCATCAGATGATTTGCTGACGCAGTTACCCGCCGACCAGCTTTTCCTGCTGAATGAAGGCCTGATCAACGGCTGTATCGGCGCCCGTCCGTTGTTTTATTGGCAGGATGGCGACTTGATCGGCCTTCAGCGGGGTAAGGACTGGGCCGATTGCCGTTTGTGCAGCGACGGAGCGTTGCTGTTGACACCCTATCGGCGTCAGGAGGTTTTCCAGCACTTGTATGCCGACGCACGTCGGGCTGACCAGTTTCTGGAATATCTGCTGGGGCAAATGGCGATCCTCGCTCACGCCGTCGCGGAACTGAAGCCACGCGAGTTTCGTAGCACCAATGGCTTCAAACGGGTCGAGGCGGGTGAAACGCTGATCAAGCAGGGGGATGCGGCTGATCACGTGTTCGTGATCATCGCCGGGCATGCCGAGGCGTTTGTCGACGGGCAGAAGGTTGGCGACGTGGCCAGGGACGAGATCTTCGGTGCCATGGCCGTGTTTACCGGCGAGCCGCGCAATGCCACGGTGATAGCCAGAGAACCGAGCACGGTGATGCTGGTTCCCGGTGATCAATTTTTGACCATGACCTGCACTAACCCAAAGATCGCCCACAGCCTGATCGAGAGCATGGCGCGGCGGATCGGCCAGTTGAATCGGCAGATCACGCACATGAAGCCGGCTGAAGAGCAGATCTGAAAGCCTTTGTTTACGGGGCGTACCGGCCATTTTCCAGACGAATTCACAGAAACGGGAAATCAGTTGTTGACTCGGTAATGAGAATCGCTATGATTATCACAGCTGGTCGCGAGATCAGTCGATATTCTGAAAAGCCCTTGGTTCGGACTCTCAGATTATCTCCTCATCAGGCTAATCACGGTTATTTGACCCGGTTTTTACCGGGTCTTTTTTTGCCTGTGGAAAAGTCATTGACCGAACTGTTTGCGCATCTGCTCGCAATAATCCTGCTTTGGCGTGGCGGGCGTGTACCAAACGTAATCGGCCATCGCTGCGCTCACTTCGGCTCCCTGCTCTGCCAGCATCAACACTGTGGGGGCCTGAGCAGCGCCCAAGTCCAGCAAGTGCAACGGCACGCCAACATCCTTGCGCGCATGCCACGCACCGGCCAGCAAAAGTGAAGGTGTGGGAGCCGCCAGCAGACGCTCAGCCATACGCCGGTCGCGTTGTTGCTGAACGGCAAGCATCGCCGGCATCTGTGATTCGGGCAGCAGGCCACAGTGGGAGTCGCTGATCTGCTCCAGCAAGACGGTTTTCACCGATTGCGCATTGCTGCGTTTGCCCTTCAACACAGGGGGATCGCGATAGAAGGTGCAGATTTCAAGGCTATCGAGATTGGCCGCCAGCAGCGGATATGGCTGAGTCAGCGCGAAGCGGACAATCGGCCCATAGAGATTCCAGTCCCAGCCGTCCCCCCAGGCCAATGCACCGGGCAGGTCAGCAGGTGGCGTTGTTGCTTGACGCACTTGATCAACGCGAGGCTGCTGGTCCGGCGTGAGCATTTCCAGGAGCAGACTGCCCTGCGGCCGCTGCTCACCAAGCGAGCGCAACAGCCACAATTGCGCGGCATGATGATCGGCGTTGTCATGCTGCTCGCCGATGATCAGCCGCTCAGGCTCGGCGAGACGCGTCAGCAACTGCTGCGCCGTCAGCACCTGACCGCTGCGCAGATCGCGAATCTCGCCATTGATCGGCGGTGGCGCAACCACGTGCTGACACCCCGCAAGCCACATCACCGCCAACAGCCACAAGCCACGCATGCCATCACCTCAACGAGAAAATCAGCGGGCGATGATCAGCGGATGCCCACGCTCCGGGTGCGGCTGCACCAACACTTCGAGACCGAATACGGCCTGGAGCGTGTCCGCTCGCAAAACCTGCGGCGGTGTATCCAGCGCCACCGGGCGGCCGCCTTCCAGCAGCAGAATGCGATCACAATAACGTGCCGCCAGATTCAGATCATGCAGGATCACCAACACCGCCGCGCCGCGATCGGCAAACTCGCGCACAGCCTGCAGCGTGGTGTGTTGATGCAGCGGATCAAGCATCGACGTCGGTTCATCCAGCAGCAACGTTTGCCCGGCCAATCCCGGCCAGAGTTGCGCCAACACCCGCGCCAGATGCACACGCTGTCGCTCGCCCCCGGACAGCGCCAGATAGCTGCGACCGCTCAAGTGCCCGGCATCCGCCGCCGCCAATGCCTGCGCGACGATTTCGTCATCCCGCAGCCGCCCGCTCTGCCAAGGCAATCGGCCCATGCCGACCACTTCTTCGACGCGAAAGGCAAAATCCAGCGTCGACACTTGAGGCAACACCGCCAGTCGTTGCGCGCGCTGCGGCCCCGTCCAATGACTCAACGCCTGCCCGTCGAGGCAAACCCCACCCGCACTCGCTGCCAGCTCACCGCACAAGGCACTGAGCAAAGTACTTTTGCCAGCACCGTTCGGCCCAAGTACGCCGAGCACTTCACCCGGTTCGAGCTGCAACGTGACATCACTGAGCACAGCCTTGCGACCGCGATGGACGTGCAGATTTTGCGCACGCAACATCAGGCACGCCCTCGCAACAGTAAATAAAGGAAGAACGGCGCGCCGATAAACGCGGTAACAATACCAATCGGCAACTCCGCCGGCGCCAGCGCCAAACGCGCGACCAGATCAGCCAGTAGCAACAGGCTCGCTCCCGCCAGCACCGATGCCGGTAACAACACCTTATGATCCGGCCCGGCCAGCAAACGCACGAGATGCGGCACCACCAGCCCGACAAAACCGATCATTCCGGCGGCCGCCACTGCCGCGCCAACACCCAGCGCCGTGCAGAACACCAGTTCACGCTTGAGCCGTTCGACATCAATCCCCAGATGCCCGGCCTCGGATTCCCCGAGCAGCAAGGCGTTCAGCGCCTTGGCCCGACGCGGCAGCCACAACGCGACACCGGCGCTGATGATCAGCAATGGCCACAACCGCGCGTAACTGGCGCCATTGAGGCTGCCAAGGTTCCAGAAGGTCAGCGTGCGCAGCGTTGCGTCATCCGCCAGGTAAGTGAACAGGCCGACCGCCGAACTGGCCAGCGCCGTCAGCGCGATGCCCGCCAGCAACATCGTCGCGACATTGGTCTGGCCATTACGCCGGCCAAGTCGATACACCAGTGCCGTCACGCCAAGTCCGCCAAGAAACGCGCAGACCGACAGCAGATACGGTGCGAACCACTCCGGCAAACCGCCAAAGAATGAGCCGCCGACGATTGCGATCGCAGCGCCCAGGGCCGCGCCGCTGGAGACGCCGACCAATCCCGGATCCGCCAGTGGATTGCGAAACAGCCCTTGCATCGCCACACCCGATAACGCCAGCACACCGCCAACCGCCAACCCAAGCAAGGTTCGCGGCAAACGAATCTGCCCAAGGATCAGCTCAGCCTGCTCCAGACCGTCCGGCGCCAGCGGCACGCCGAGCATGCGCAGCGCTGCACGCAACGTATCGACCAGCGGCAGGCTGACCGGCCCCAGCGCCAATGACAGCCAGATCGCCACTAAACACAGGAGCGTCAGACCGATGAACAAGCCACGGGGCTTTACCGATATGGTCATTGGCCGCTCTTGGCCGGGTAGAAACCGTCAGTTAGGCTTTTCAGCGCCGCTGGCAAACGTGGCCCGAGACCGCCGACCAGCAAGGTCGGGTCCAGCTCCAGCACCCGCCCGGCTTTGGCTGCGCGGCTTGAATTGAGAATAGGGTTTTCCTTGAACAGCGCCGCTTTCGCCGCGTCACCGGTCAGCGCACGGTCGGCGAACACCAGCACTTCGGGGTCGAGGCTGGCGAGGGATTCGACGGAAAAAGGCTTGTAACCGGTATGGGTCGCCAGGTTATGCCCACCAGCCTGTTGCAGCAGCCAGTCGGCGGCGGTGTCCTTGCCGGCAATCAACGGTTTGCCGCCCGCATGCCCGAGCAGCAGCAACACGCCCGGCGCTTTTTGTTTGCTCTGCACTTGAACCACCCGTGCTTTTTGCGCATCGAGTTGCTGTTGATAACTCTGAAGCAACTGCGCAGCCTGTGGTTCGGCGCCAAGCAATTGGCCCAGATGTGTGACGTTTTTCTCCAGCGTCGGCAGATCCGGCTGCGCCGAAAACAATTCCACCTGCACCTTTGCTGCCTTGACCTGAGACAGAACCGGAGGCGGGCCCATTTCTTCGGTGCCGATCAGGATATCCGGGCGCAGACTGAGAATGCCTTCAGCGGACAGACTGCGCTGATAACCAATGCTCGGCAGCGCCTTCAACGATTCCGGGTGCTGGCTGGTGGTGTCGACGCCGACCAGTTTCGACTCGCCACCCAGCGCACTCACCCACTCCGTCAGTGCACCGCCAGCACTGACCCAACGTTGCGGCAACTCAGCCGCTGCGGCCTGGTGGCTGAGCAAAAGCCCGACACACAGCACAGCAACGCGGGTACTCAGGCGCATACACAGCTTCCTTGATTAAGGTTTTCCCGGGCATCAGGATGGCAGGCCAAGTATCCTCGACAGCTGCCAGCCGCCTGCGGGCGAAGGCCGCCATTTGATAATTGTTTGCATTTAAACGTCAAGCTCGGACATATCCAGACACGAGCGGACATTAGAGGATAGCCATGAAGTTTCTCTGCCCGGGCGCGGAACTCGCCGAAGCCACCAGCCGTGGGTTTGAAGTCAATGGGAAAAAGCTGTTCGCCGTACGTCGCAACGGACAGGCATTCGTCTATCTCAATCGTTGCCCGCACCGTGGCGTCGGGCTGGAATGGCACTCCGACCAGTTTCTCGACCCGAGCAACAGCCTGATCCAGTGCGCCACCCACGGCGCACTGTTTCTGATCGAGGACGGTGAATGCGTCGCCGGCCCCTGCGCCGGACAATCACTGACCGCCATTCCTTGCCGGGAAGACGCCCAAGGCCTGTGGATCGATGTTTAACCGTTGAGCAACACGTCGAGACGCCGGTCGATGACCATCTCTTGATGGTCCAGCCGCACGCCATATGCCAGAACCTCAACACCGCAAGCGACTGCTTCGAGAAGCGCATCGGCATAGGCCGAATCGATTTCCTTCGCCGGCCGCACCGCTTCAATCCCGGTCAGATTGACGCAATACAACTGCACCGCCCGAATCCCGTCCCGCGCGAGGTGCGCCAATTCACGCAAATGCTTGGCGCCGCGCTGAGTAACCGCATCGGGAAACGCCGCGACCGCAGTGCCATCGAAACCCAGAGTGACGCTTTTCACCTCTACATACGCCGGACCACTCGGATACTCGAGCCGAAAATCGATACGGCTCTTTTCCTGCCCATACGCCACTTCGCGCTTCAGCGCGGTAAAGCCGTTCAACTCGCTGATAACGCCGGCCTGCAAAGCCTCTTCGACCAAGCCATTGGCCCGCGCCGTATTCACGCAGAACAACCGGCCTTGCGGGGTTTCGCCGATTTCCCAAGTGCCGGGCAATTTGCGTTTCGGATCGGTGGAGCGACTGAACCAGACCTGCCCGCCTTCAACCTGGCAATTGAGCATAGAACCGGTGTTCGGACAGTGAATGGTCAATAACTCGCCGCTAACGGTTTCGATATCGGCGAGAAAACGCTTGTAACGACGGATCAGACGCGCTTCTTCAAGTTCGGGATAAAAACGCATCAGCCTTGCCAGCTCTTCAAGCCACGAGCGATTCGCTCCACCGCTTCCTGTAAGCGAGGGAGGTTTTGTGTGTAGGCGAAACGCACATGATGACTGGCTTGATAACGACCGAAATCCAGACCCGGGGTGAAGGCAACGTGCTCGGTTTCGAGGAAATATCGGCAGAATGCGAAGGCATCGCCGCCGAACTGGCTGATATCAGCGTAGAGATAGAAGGCGCCTTCAGGCTCAACGGCGATGTTGAAGCCCAACTCGCGCAACGCAGGCAAAAGGAAATCACGGCGCCGGCCGAATTCGGCGCGGCGCTCTTCAAGAATCGTGATGGTGTCCGGTTCGAAACAGGCCAATGCCGCGTACTGGGCCATGCTCGGTGCACTGATGTAGAGGTTCTGCGCCAGTTTTTCCAGCTCGCTGACCGCCGCATCCGGCGCTACCAGCCAACCCAGACGCCAGCCGGTCATGCCGAAATACTTGGAGAAACTGTTCAGCACGAAAGCGCTGTCATCGACTTCCAGCACGCTCGCCGCATCGGTGCCGTAAGTCAGACCGTGGTAGATCTCGTCCACCACCAGATGCCCGTGTTTCGCTTTGATGGCTGTGGATAACCCGGCCAGTTCGTCGCGGGTCAGGATCGTGCCGGTCGGGTTGGCCGGCGAAGCAACCAGTGCACCGACGCTGTCGTGATCCCAATGGCGCTCAACCAGATCCGGGGTCAGTTGGTAGCGCACGTCCGGACCGACCGGGACCAACTGCGCCGCCCCTTCGACCAAGCGCAGGAAGTGCCGGTTGCACGGATAACCCGGGTCCGCGAGCAACCAGTGTTTACCTGGATCAACCAGCAACGCACTGGCCAGCAACAGCGCACCGGAGCCACCTGGCGTGATCAAAATCCGTCGCGGATCGATGTTCAAGCCATACCGCGATTGATAAAACCCGGAAATCGCTTCGCGCAGCTCGGGAATGCCGCGTGCGGCGGTGTAACGGGTCTTGCCCGCCGCCAGCGCTGCCTGCCCCGCGCGGATGATCGGTTCGGCCGTGGTGAAGTCCGGCTCGCCGATCTCCAGGTGGATCACGTCATGACCTTCAGCCTGTAACTCATTGGCCCGCGCCAGCAGCGCCATCACATGGAACGGTTCAATCGCACGACTGCGCGCACTGTAGGGCTGAGCCATTGGTGTTCCTTCGGCAGGGAAAAAGAGACGATTCTACCCATCTGCCGGAACGAGCGAGAACCCGCAGCGGTCACAGCCTCAAGAACGCTGGACTGTAACGATATGAGCGTACGCTCCAGGATTGACTAAAATCAGTGATTGAACAGGTCTTCAGCACCGCCAGACACGGCTTGCCAAACATTTGCAAGCGCCACCCGCCGGGGCCTCGACATCCGGGAGTAGCGCAGGCCGAATTGATCTGGTAAGTTCGCCCGCTTGCAGCCGCAGGGCCGGCAGGTGTCGGTGATGGAGCAATCCTGCGCAATGGATTACAAGAGTAGAGGCGGTCCATTTCATGCCCACCCAAGCAAAGCAACAGCAGCAAACGACGATCAGCGGTTTCGAACCTTACGTTCCGAAGGCCGGTGAAGAGTACATGGGCGCCCCGATGCGAGCGCACTTCACCAAGATCCTGAACAAGTGGAAGCAGGACTTGATGCAGGAAGTCGACCGTACTGTTGATCACATGAAAGACGAAGCGGCCAACTTCCCTGACCCGGCTGACCGTGCCAGCCAGGAAGAAGAATTCGCCCTCGAGCTGCGCGCCCGCGACCGCGAGCGCAAGTTGATCAAGAAGATCGACAAGACGCTGGAGCTGATTCAGGACGAAGAATACGGCTGGTGCGAGTCCTGCGGCATCGAGATCGGCGTCAAGCGCCTCGAGGCCCGTCCGACGGCGGACCTGTGCATCGACTGCAAGACCCTGGCGGAAATCAAGGAAAAGCAGGTCGGCAAGTAATTTCGACCTGAACGAAAAACGGAGCGTGCGAACGCTCCGTTTTTGTTTCTGCCTTTTGCCTGTCTTCTCTGCCTTTGTGGGAGGGGGCTTGCTCCCGAATGCGGTGTGTCATAAACAGAGATGTTGACTAATCAAGCGCATTCGGGAGCAAGCCCCCTCCCACAAAGGTAATGTGCGCGAAACCTGAAAAGTTATATTGCTCCCATGATTGCCAAAACATCCCCCGCCTACATCGGCCGCTTCGCCCCCACCCCCAGTGGTCACCTGCACTTCGGTTCGCTGGTGGCCGCCCTCGCCTCCTACCTCGACGCCCGTTCGGTCGGCGGTCGCTGGCTGGTGCGCATGGAAGACCTCGATCCGCCCCGTGAAGAGCCCGGTGCGCAAGCGGCGATCCTCAAAGCGCTGGAAAGTTATGGCTTCGAATGGGACGGCGACATGGTGCGCCAGAGCGATCGCCACGACGCCTACGCTGACGTCCTTAACAGCCTGTTCAATCACGGCTTGGCCTACGCCTGCACCTGCTCGCGCAAACAACTCGAAGCGTACAACGGCATTTATCCGGGCCTTTGCCGCAATGCCGGTCACGATCAGCAAGGCGCGGCGATCCGCCTGCGTGTGCCGGAGCTGGAATACCACTTCATCGACCGCGTGCAGGGCGAATACCGCCAGCATCTGGGCCGCGACGTCGGCGATTTCGTGATCCGTCGCCGCGACGGTCTCTACGCTTATCAACTGGCCGTGGTGCTCGACGATGCATGGCAAGGCATTACCGACATTGTGCGCGGTGCCGACCTGCTCGACTCGACCCCGCGCCAACTCTATTTGCAAGAACTGCTCGGCCTGCGCCAGCCGCGTTACCTGCACCTGCCGCTGATCATCCAGCCAGATGGCAACAAGCTCGGCAAATCCTACCGCTCGCCGCCGCTGCAAGCCGATCAAGCCACGCCGTTGTTACTGCGAGCCCTGCGCGCACTGGGGCAGAATCCCGACGCCGAACTGGCTCACGCCTCGCCGCAAGAGTTGCTGGCGTGGGGCTGCGCGCACTGGGATGCGACAAAGATCCCGCGCACACTGACCCTGCCCGAAGCGCAACTGCTATGACGACACTTGCAGTCGCGCGCCCATCCGTTACCATCGCCGCACGTTTTCGGGCACGCGCATAAAAAAGAGAGGCCGGGATGTACATCTATCGCTTGGTCCTGCTTTTAGTCGTGGGGATCTACCTGTTTTCCCCCGCCATCATGGATTGGTGGATCGACGCTACGGGCGCCTGGTATCGCCCTTATCTGCTCTGGCTGATCCTGATTGTCGTGACCTTTATCCTGCAGAGCCAAAAAGATGCCGATGAGCTTTAGCCTGACCCAGATGATCCTGGTCAGCGCCGCATACCTTGCGGTGCTGTTCGGCGTTGCCTGGATCAGCGAACGGGGCATGATCCCACGGGCGATCATTCGCCACCCGCTGACCTACACGCTGTCGTTGGGGGTTTACGCCAGTGCGTGGGCATTTTACGGCACGGTCGGCCTCGCCTATCAGTACGGCTACGGCTTTCTCTCCAGTTACCTCGGTGTGTCCGGCGCGTTCCTGCTGGCGCCGGTGTTGCTCTACCCGATCCTGAAAATCACACGTACCTATCAACTGTCGTCGCTGGCGGATCTGTTCGCGTTCCGCTTTCGCAGCACATGGGCCGGCGCGCTGACCACGATTTTCATGCTGATCGGCGTGCTGCCGCTGCTGGCGTTGCAGATTCAGGCGGTGGCCGACTCCATCGGCATTCTCACCGGCGAACCGATCCAGAGTAGGGTGGCGTTGGCGTTCTGTGCGCTGATCATCCTGTTCACGATTTTCTTCGGCTCCCGGCATATCGCCACCCGTGAGAAGCACGAAGGACTGGTGTTTGCGATTGCCTTCGAGTCGGTGATCAAACTGGTCGCCCTCGGCGGCGTGGGCCTATACGCACTGTACGGTGTGTTCGACGGCCCGCAGCAGCTTGAGCTGTGGCTGCTGCAAAACCAGACCGCCCTCGCCGCCCTGCACACGCCGTTGCAGGAAGGCCCGTGGCGCACGCTGCTGCTGGTGTTTTTCGCCTCGGCGATCGTGATGCCGCACATGTATCACATGACCTTTACCGAGAACCTCAATCCGCGCTCACTGGTCAGCGCGAGTTGGGGGTTGCCACTGTTCCTGCTGCTGATGAGCCTGGCGGTGCCGCTGATCCTCTGGGCCGGCCTGAAGCTCGGCGCCACCACCAACCCGGAATATTTCACCCTCGGCATCGGCATCGCCGCCAACAGCAAACCGCTGGCGTTGCTTGCGTATGTCGGCGGCCTGTCGGCGGCCAGTGGCCTGATCATTGTCACCACGCTGGCGCTGTCGGGCATGGCACTGAACCATCTGGTGCTGCCGCTCTATCAGCCACCGGCCGAAGGCAACATCTACCGCTGGTTGAAGTGGACCCGCCGGGCACTGATCGTCGCGATCATCATGGCCGGCTTCGGCTTCTACCTGATGCTCGGCGCCGAGCAGGATCTGGCCAACCTCGGCATCGTCGCGTTTGTCGCGACCCTGCAATTTTTGCCCGGCGTATTGTCGGTGCTGTACTGGCCGACCGCTAACCGTCGCGGCTTTATTGCCGGTCTGCTGGCAGGGATTCTGGTGTGGGTGGTCACGATGCTGCTGCCGCTGGTCGGCAATCTGCAGGGTTTCTACATTCCGCTGCTGAACATGATTTATGTGCTCGACGACACCAGCTGGCACATGGCGGCCATCGCCTCGCTCGCCGCCAACGTCTTGATGTTCACCCTGATCTCACTGTTCACCAACGCCAGTCCCGAAGAAGCCAGCGCCGCCGAAGCCTGCGCGGTGGATAACGTCCGTCGCCCGCAACGCCGGGAACTGCACGCCGCCTCGCCCCAGGAGTTCGCCACGCAACTGGCCAAACCGCTGGGCGCCAAGGCTGCGCAAAAAGAAGTCGAACAAGCGCTGCGCGATCTTTACCTGCCCTTCGACGAGCGCCGCCCGTATGCCCTGCGCCGCTTGCGCGACCGGATCGAAGCCAACCTCTCCGGCTTGATGGGCCCGAGCGTGGCGCAAGACATGGTGGAAACCTTCCTGCCCTACAAGGCTGGCGGTGAAAACTATGTGACTGAAGACATTCACTTCATCGAAAGCCGCCTCGAGGACTACCACTCGCGCCTCACCGGTCTGGCTGCCGAACTCGATGCCCTGCGCCGTTACCACCGCCAGACTTTGCAGGAACTGCCGATGGGCGTCTGCTCGCTGGCCAAGGATCAAGAGATCCTGATGTGGAACAAGGCCATGGAAGAACTCACCGGGATTGCCGCGCAACGTGTGGTCGGTTCGCGCCTGAGCACCATCGGCGAGCCGTGGAAAGAATTGCTCCAGGGTTTCATCAACCTGCCCGACGAACACTTGCACAAACAACACCTGGCCCTCGACGGTCAGACGCGCTGGCTGAATCTGCACAAAGCGGCGATCGATGAGCCCTTGGCACCGGGTAACAGTGGCTTGGTGCTGTTGGTCGAAGATTTGACCGAAACACAGATGCTCGAAGACAAACTGGTGCACTCCGAGCGCCTGGCCAGCATCGGTCGTCTGGCAGCCGGCGTGGCCCACGAAATCGGCAATCCGATCACCGGCATCGCCTGTCTGGCGCAAAACCTGCGCGAAGAACGTGAAGACGACGGCGAACTCACGGAAATCAGCGGACAGATCCTCGAACAGACCAAACGTGTGTCACGCATCGTCCAGTCGCTGATGAGCTTCGCCCATGCGGGCAGCCATCAACACAGTGACGAGCCCGTTTGTCTGGCAGAGGTCGCTCAAGATGCGATTGGCCTGCTGGCCTTGAACCGACGCAATTTCGAAGTGCAGTTCTACAACCTGTGCGATCCGGATCATTGGGTCGAAGGCGATCCGCAGCGGCTCGCCCAGGTCTTGATCAATCTGCTCTCCAACGCCCGCGACGCCTCGCCGCCGCACAGTGCGGTACGGGTCAAGAGCGAAGCCGGCGAACACACGGTCGATCTGATCGTCGAAGACGAAGGCAGTGGTATTCCGAAGAACATCATGGACCGATTGTTCGAACCCTTCTTCACCACCAAGGATCCTGGCGAAGGCACCGGTCTGGGCCTTGCACTGGTCTATTCCATCGTTGAAGAGCATTATGGACAAATCACCATCGACAGCCCGGCTGATGTACAAAGCCAACGCGGCACCCGTATCCGGGTGACCTTACCGCGTCATGTCGAAGCGACGTCCGCTGTGAACTGAGACCGTCGAGAGTATCGAATCAATGCCGCACATTTTGATCGTCGAAGACGAAACAATTATCCGCTCCGCCTTGCGCCGCCTGCTGGAACGCAACCAGTACCAGGTCAGCGAAGCCGGTTCAGTGCAGGAAGCACAAGAACGCTTCACCATTCCTACGTTCGATCTGATCGTCAGCGATCTGCGTTTGCCGGGCGCTCCGGGCACCGAGCTGATCAAGCTCGGCCAGGGCACCCCGGTGCTGATCATGACCAGTTACGCCAGCCTGCGCTCGGCGGTCGACTCGATGAAGATGGGCGCGGTGGACTACATCGCCAAGCCTTTCGATCACGATGAAATGCTGCAGGCTGTCGCGCGGATCCTGCGTGATCGCCAATCGGCGCCAGCCGCAGGCGAAGTCGTTGCCAGCAAACCGGCCAATGGCAGCGGTAAATCTGCCGTCGACAACAGCAACGGCGAGATCGGCATCATCGGGTCCTGCCCGCCGATGCAAGACCTGTACAGCAAGATCCGCAAAGTTGCGCCGACCGATTCCAATGTGTTGATCCAGGGTGAATCCGGCACCGGTAAAGAACTGGTGGCCCGCGCCCTGCACAACCTGTCGAAACGCGCCAAGGCGCCGATGATTTCGGTGAACTGCGCAGCCATTCCGGAAAGCCTGATCGAGTCCGAACTGTTCGGTCACGAGAAGGGCGCGTTCACCGGCGCCAGCGCCGGGCGTGCCGGTCTGGTCGAAGCGGCAGATGGCGGCACCTTGTTCCTCGACGAGATCGGTGAGCTGCCGCTGGAAGCTCAGGCCCGCCTGCTGCGCGTGTTGCAGGAAGGCGAGATTCGCCGGGTCGGTTCGGTGCAGTCGCAGAAGGTCGATGTGCGCCTGATCGCCGCGACTCACCGGGACCTGAAAAGCCTGGCGAAGATCGGCCAGTTCCGTGAAGACCTGTATTACCGCCTGCACGTGATTGCGTTGAAACTGCCGGCCCTGCGCGAACGCGGCGCCGACGTCAATGAAATCGCCAATGCTTTCCTCGCTCGCCAGAGTGCGCGCATCAACCGTACCGACCTGAAATTTGCCGCCGATGCCGAACAGGCGATCCGGCATTATTCCTGGCCGGGTAACGTGCGTGAGCTGGAGAACGCAGTCGAGCGCGCGGTGATTCTGAGCGAAAGCCCGGAAATCTCCGCCGACCTGCTGGGCATCGACATCGAGCTGAGCGATCTGGAAGACGACGAGTTCATCGGTCTGCCACCGCAAACGGGCGGTAACGCCAGCAACAGCAGCCATGAGCCGACCGAAGATCTGTCGCTGGAAGACTACTTCCAGCATTTTGTCCTCGAGCATCAGGACCACATGACTGAGACCGAACTGGCGCGCAAACTGGGCGTCAGCCGCAAATGTCTGTGGGAACGCCGTCAGCGCCTGGGCATTCCACGGCGCAAGACCGGGGTCGCCAGCGAGAGCTGAACGTAACCCGTCGAGTGCGTGGGTAACGCTTGAGGATGTGAAAAAACTGTTACCTCAGTCCTTTCACGTAACAGAAGCCGGGGTCATCGGTAACGAAACCCCGGCTTTTTTTCGCCCCGACAAAACGGTTATATCGACCTAACCCCTTGTTTTATTGGGCTTCGCAAAAGTTGGCACGCCCCCTGCTATATGTCTGGTACAAGAACAATAACAAGCAATGCACAAGACAATAAAAATAAGACGAATCGACTCACGCACAATAAAAACAAGACGGCGAGAGGCGCAGCTAACTGATTCTTTTGGAGAGGCGTTGTATTTGGGGCTTGCCCCACGACCAGGCCGAGAACAACAAAAACTGTCCTAAGACAGAGCCTGTACTGGTTGGATCGAGAGATCACTGCAATTCAGCGACCAAAGCAATCCGTTTGCTCTTGGCTCCCGATTGGGAGGGTCACGAAGGGAACACTTCGTGGCGAGGGCACTCAACAAAAACAAGAAGCCCGAATCAATAATAAAAAGAGCACGCAACTACTTCTTGGGGAGCTTCGGCTCCCCTTGTAGTTTCTCTTCCCTGCAAAATCCCCCCTTTTTATCGCGCGCGATGCCTGTAGCCTGCGGCTTGCAGCTCAAATCGGCGGTGTCCTACACCATCCCTCGACTAAATGCTAGAATCTGCGCCCATCATGCGGTCATTCTTTTGGTATGGCCGAACATTCCTTCAAACAGTGCATCCCATGCTGAAGAAGCTGTTCCAGTCATTCCGAACTCCCGTGCGTCGTACGCAACACATCCGCAGCACCCCTGAAGTGCTCAACAGCGGCCAACATTCGCTGCAGAAAACGCAATTCAGCCGCTATGCGGTGAATATCGTCGAACGCCTGCAAGGCGCCGGTTACCAGGCTTATCTGGTCGGCGGTTGCGTGCGTGACATGCTGCTGGGCATCACACCCAAGGATTTCGACGTCGCCACCAGCGCCACCCCCGAGCAAGTCCGTGCCGAATTCCGCAATGCGCGGATCATCGGCCGCCGCTTCAAACTGGTGCATATCCATTTCGGGCGCGAAATCATTGAAGTCGCGACCTTCCGCGCCAATCACCCGGTCAACGAAGACGACGAAGACAGCAATCAGTCTTCGCGCAACGAGAGCGGACGGATTTTGCGCGATAACGTCTATGGCACCCTGGAAGAAGACGCGCAACGCCGCGACTTCACCATTAACGCCCTGTATTACGATCCGGTCAGCGAGCGCATCCTCGACTACGCCAACGGCGTACACGACATCCGCAATCACCTGATCCGCCTGATCGGCGACCCGAAGCAGCGCTATCAGGAAGACCCGGTGCGCATGCTGCGGGCCGTGCGTTTCGCCGCCAAGCTCAATTTCGGCATCGAGAAGCACACCGTGCAGCCGATTCGCGAACTGGCGCCGATGCTGCGCGAGATCCCTTCGGCGCGCCTGTTCGAAGAAGTGCTCAAGTTGTTCCTCTCGGGCCACGGCGCAATCACTTTCGAAATGCTGGTCGATCTGCAACTGTTCGCTCCGTTGTTCCCGGCCAGCGCCGATGCGCTGGAATACAACCCGGAATACACCCACACGCTGATCAGCGAAGCGCTGACAAACACCGACCTGCGCATCAAGCAGAACAAACCGGTGACCCCGGCGTTCCTCTTTGCCGCGTTGCTGTGGCCGGCCCTGCCCGCCCGCGTGTTGCGTCTGCAAGAGCGTGGCATGCCGCCGATTCCGGCGATGCAGGAAGCCGCCCACGAGCTGATCGCCGAACAATGCCAGCGCATTGCGATCCCGAAACGCTTCACCATGCCGATCCGCGAGATCTGGGATATGCAGGAACGCCTGCCACGCCGCAGTGGCAAACGTGCCGACCTGTTGCTGGACAACCCGCGTTTCCGTGCGGGCTACGACTTCCTGCTGCTGCGTGAAAGCGCGGGCGAGGAAACGGATGGCTTGGGCGAATGGTGGACGGATTATCAGGACGCCAACGACAGCGAGCGCCGCGACATGATCCGCGACCTCAGCGGCAAGGGCGATGACGCCAGCGGGGCGCCGCGCAAACGTCGCCGCAGCAGCGGTTCCAAGCGCAAACGCGCCGGCGCCCCGAGCGCGACAGGCGAATAAAGGCATGGAGCGCATCTACATCGGCATGGGCAGCAACCTCGCTGACCCCGCCGAACAATTGCGCAGCGCCGTCGAGGCGCTGGGCCAGTTGCCGCAGACCACACTCGCAGGCGTTTCCGCCTTCTATCAAAGCGACTCGTTGCTGCCCGGCCAACCGCGTTACACCAACGCGGTTGCCGCGCTCGACAGCGCACTTGCACCGATTGATCTGCTTGATGCCTTGCAAGCCATCGAGAACGGTCAGGGCCGCGAACGCCTGGAACGTTGGGGTCCGCGTACGCTGGATCTGGACATCCTGCTGTTCGGCGATCGACTGATCGACGAACCACGCCTGAAAGTCCCGCATTACCAGATTCAGGAACGCGCGTTCGTGCTGTATCCCCTCGCTGAACTGGCTCCGCGAGATTTGCGCTTGGCTGACGGCCGCACCCTCCCCGACCTCTTGGCAGCCTGCCCATTCGTCGGTCTGGAACGCCACCCCCTCGCCTGACACCAATCCCCTGTGGGAGCGGGCTTGCTCGCGAATACGGTGTACCCGTTAAATAAGATGCTGACTGACACGACGCCTTCGCGAGCAAGCCCGCTCCCACACTGACTTGTGTCATGTCCAGATGTATTGTCCGACAAAAACCTCCCGAATCAGCCCCGCCGCGCCGCTGAATCGCATCAGTAACGGCGGTAACACTCCCCTCGTAACAATGCGGTAACACACGCAATTGACTTCCTGTTGGCTCATCACGACTATAGGCGTCCCGCTGCCGCCAACCCGGCACACACGGGCGCAATCCAGGCCATATAAGCACGACAAAAGAGCGTGCGCCTGAGTAGATGAAGAATCACGCGCGTTACTCGCAGTAGTTTCCAGAGCGCCTGAACGAGGATTTTTTACATGCCAGCCATCACCCTGACCACGCTCCAGAGCCTCAAGCAGAAAGGTGAAAAGATCACCATGCTGACCTGCTATGACGCGACCTTCGCCCACGCCTGCAATGAGGCCGGTGTCGAAGTGCTGCTGGTGGGCGACTCCCTCGGCATGGTCTTGCAAGGTCACGACAGCACGTTGCCGGTGACCATCGCAGAAATGGCCTACCACACCGCTTGCGTCAAACGCGGCAACAGCGATGCCCTGATCCTCGCCGACCTGCCGTTCATGGCCAACGCCACCCTTGAACAAACCATGACCAACAGCGCCATGCTGATGCAGGCCGGTGCGCACATGGTCAAGGTCGAAGGTCAGTTGTGGCTGGCCGAGTCGATCCGTCTGCTCGCCGAGCGCGGTGTGCCGGTTTGCGCGCACATGGGCCTGACCCCGCAAGCGGTGAACATTCTCGGCGGCTATAAAGTGCAGGGCCGCAACGAAAATCAGGCGCGGCAGATGCGTGCCGATGCGATTTCGCTGGAACAGGCCGGCGCCGCCATGCTCCTGCTGGAATGTGTACCGAGCGAACTGGCCGCCGAAATCACCCAGGCGGTAAAGATCCCGGTCATCGGCATCGGCGCCGGTAACGCCACCGACGGTCAGGTCCTGGTGCTGCACGACATGCTCGGCCTGTCGATCACCGGCCGCGTACCGAAATTTGTCAAGAACTTCATGCACGGTCAGGACAGCATCCAGTCCGCGCTGAAGGCTTACGTCAATGAAGTCAAAGCCACCACGTTCCCAGGCATCGAACACGGATTCTCTGCATGAACACCGTTAAAACCGTACGCGAACTGCGCGCCGCTGTGGCCCGCGCCCGCAGCGAAGGCAAGCGCATCGGCTTCGTGCCGACCATGGGCAACCTGCACAGCGGCCACGTCGCACTGATCACCAAAGCCACCCAGCGGGTGGATTTCGTGGTCGCGAGTATTTTCGTCAACCCGCTGCAATTCGGCGCCGGTGAAGACCTCGACAAATACCCGCGCACGTTGGCGGCGGACCAGGAAAAACTGCTGGAGGCCGGTTGTTCCCTGCTGTTCGCCCCGACAGTCGAAGAAATGTACCCCGACGGCATGGCCGGGCAGACTCGGGTCAGCGTGCCGCAATTGTCCGAAGGCCTGTGCGGCGCCAGCCGTCCGGGGCACTTCGAAGGCGTGGCAACCGTGGTCAGCAAGCTGTTCAACATGGTCCAGCCGGATCTGGCGATTTTCGGCCAGAAGGATTATCAGCAACTGGCGGTGATCCGCGCGCTGGTGCATGACCTGAACATGCCGATCCAGATTATCGGCGAACCGACCGTGCGCGCCGCCGACGGCCTGGCACTGTCATCGCGCAATGGTTTCCTCAGCGAAGAGCAACGCGCGGTGGCGCCGGTGGTCTATCGCTCGCTGAGCAACATTGCCGAATCGATCAAGCAGGGCGAACGCGATTTCCCGGCGCTGATCAGTGTCCAGTTACAAGAGCTCGAAGCCGCAGGCCTGCGCCCCGATTACCTGGAAATCCGCCACGCCCTGACCTTGCGTCCGGCGACGGCTGAAGACCGTGACCTGGTGATTCTGGTGGCCGCGTTCCTTGGCACCACGCGGTTGATCGACAACTTGCACCTGAATCTCGATACCCCGGTTTAACCAACACCGCAATATCCCCTGTGGGAGCGGGCTTGCTCGCGAATGCAACCTGTCAGTTGACCACGATGTCGGCTGACATGACGCCTTCGCGAGCAAGCCCGCTCCCACAGTGGTTTTCGCTGTAATGAAGATTGCATTTCAGCTGTATTGCCGCCCCCAAAGCCTTCGGGCACACTGCCCGCCGTTCGATGCCAACCCGGGAAATTCCTCATGCACGCGATCATGCTCAAGGCCAAACTGCACCGCGCCGAAGTCACTCATGCAGTGCTCGATTACGAAGGTTCGTGCGCCATCGATGGCGAGTGGCTGGACTTGTCCGGCATCCGTGAATACGAGCAGATCCAGATTTATAACGTCGACAATGGCGAGCGTTTCACCACCTACGCGATCCGTGGCGAAGAAGGCTCGCGGATGATCTCGGTCAACGGCGCCGCTGCGCACAAGGCCAGGGTTGGCGACCGCGTGATCATTTGTGCCTACGCTCATTACAGCGAAGCGGAACTGGTCGATTTCAAGCCGCGCATGCTCTACATGGCGCCGGGCAACGAGCTGAGCCACACCAGCAACGCCATCCCGGTTCAGCTCGCCTGATTCCTCAATCGCCCCGCTCCCCCTCCGTTTGTCGGCCAGTTCCCGGTCTGGATGTTAAAAAAGTACAGGGATCTGGTCAGACAAAGTCAAGACAGAACGCAGCGCGAGGTTTACTGTATTCGCCCTGTGTCCAGAAATCGTGTCGACGCAGTTGATCCCATGCCCAAACATGGCGTGTCGGGTCTGTTCAGTGTTCAAAAGGCCGTTCAAGTAAAAAGGAAAACCGCAGCGATGGCGTATTACCTCACTCCTCAAGACGTTACCGCTCTGCCCGCCTGGCAAGCGTTGAAAGATCACCGCCAAGCCATGCAGGATTTCAGCATGCGCGAAGCCTTCAACGCCGATCCGCAGCGCTTCAACCAGTTCACCCTCAGCAGCTGCGGCCTGTTTCTCGATTATTCGAAGAATTTGATCAACGCCCAGACCCGCAACCTGCTGGTCGGTCTGGCCAATGAAGTCGATCTGAAAGGCGCTATCAAAGCGCTGTTCGAAGGCGAAATCGTCAACACTTCCGAAGGCCGCCCGGCGCTGCATACCGCCCTGCGTCGTCCGGTCGGCGACAAGTTGTCGGTCAATGGCGTCAACGTGATGCCGGAAGTCCACAAGGTTTTGAACCAGATTACCGATCTGGTTGGCCGCATTCATGACGGTCTGTGGCGCGGTTACACCGAGAAGCCGATCACCGACGTGGTCAACATCGGCATCGGTGGCTCGTTCCTCGGCCCAGAGCTGGTCTCCGAAGCACTGCTGTCCTACGCGCAGAAAGGCGTGCGTTGCCACTATCTGGCGAACATCGACGGCAGCGAGTTCCACGAGCTGACGCAGAAACTGCGCGCCGAGACCACGCTGTTCATCGTTTCGTCGAAGTCGTTCAACACCCTCGAAACCCTGAAAAACGCTCAGGCTGCTCGCGCCTGGTACCTGGCGCAGGGCGGTTCGGAAGCCGAGCTGTATCGTCACTTCATCGCCGTATCGAGCAACAACGCGGCAGCCGTGGCGTTCGGTATCCGCGAAGAAAACATTTTCCCGATGTGGGACTGGGTCGGCGGGCGTTACTCGCTGTGGTCGGCCATCGGTTTGCCGATTGCCCTGGCCATCGGCATGTCCAACTTCAAGGAACTGCTGTCCGGTGCCTACACCATGGACCAGCATTTCCAGACCGCGCCGTTCGAACAGAACATGCCGGTGCTGCTGGCCTTGCTCGGTGTCTGGTACGGCAACTTCTGGGGCGCGCAAAGCCACGCGATCCTGCCGTACGACCATTACCTGCGCAACATCACCAAGCACTTGCAACAGCTGGACATGGAATCCAACGGCAAGAGCGTGCGTCAGGACGGCACACCGGTGTCGACCGATACCGGTCCGGTAATCTGGGGCGGCGTCGGCTGCAACGGTCAGCACGCTTATCACCAGTTGCTGCATCAAGGTTCGCAGTTGATCCCGGCCGATTTCATCGTACCGATCGTCAGCTTCAACCCGGTCTCCGACCACCATCAGTGGCTGTACGCCAACTGCCTGTCGCAGAGCCAGGCGTTGATGCTCGGCAAAACCCTGCCGGAAGCCGAGCAGGAACTGCGTGACAAGGGCATGAGCGAAGAGCAGGTACACAAGCTCGCGCCGCACAAGGTGATCCCGGGCAACCGTCCGAGCAACACTATTGTGGTCGAGCGCATCAGCCCGCGTCGTCTCGGCGCGCTGGTGGCGATGTATGAGCACAAAGTGTTCGTGCAAAGCGTGGTCTGGGGCATCAACGCCTTCGACCAGTGGGGCGTGGAATTGGGCAAGGAACTGGGCAAAGGCGTTTACAACCGTCTGGTCGGCAGCGATGAAACCCTGGCTGACGATGCCTCCACCCAGGGCTTGATCAACTACTTCCGCGGCCGTCACCGCGGGTGATGTGATGGTTCGGCCCACAAGGTTTGGCTCAAACCCAATCTTGTGGGCACAGAGATCCCTTGTAGGAGTGAGCCTGCTCGCGATAGCGGTGTATCAGTCAGCATTGATGTTGAATGACACACCGCTATCGCGAGCAGGCTCACTCCTACAGTTGTTTTGAGGTGCATTCAACATCAGCTTCAGCCTTCAGATTCCTGATCCGGCTTGAACCCTTTGCCCGCTCGGCGCATCTTTATTCCTGTCGCACCACAAGAATAAGGAACCGTCATGTTCGATATCAGCACGTTCCCAAAAGCCGATGCTGTCCGCCGGGCTGCTCAGTTGAGTCAGGATGACTATCGGCGCCTGTACCGCGAATCCATTGAACACCCCGCTACCTTCTGGGCCGATCAGGCCACGCAGTTCCTCGACTGGAGCACGCCGTGGCAGACCGTTCAGCGCTACGACCTGAAAACCGGTGAAGCCGCCTGGTTTGCCGGGGGCAAACTGAACGTCAGTTACAACTGCATCGACCGCCATCTGGAAAAGCGCGGCGAGCAGACTGCCTTGCTCTGGGAAGGCGACGATCCGGCTGAATCGGCGCAGATCACCTATAAAAAACTTCATCACCACGTTTGTCGCCTGGCCAATGTGCTGAAAAGCCGTGGCGTGAAGAAAGGCGATCGAGTGTGCATCTACATGCCGATGATCCCCGAGGCCGCTTACGCCATGCTCGCTTGCGCGCGGATCGGTGCGATCCATTCGGTGGTGTTTGGCGGTTTTTCCCCGGACTCCCTGCGTGATCGCATTCTCGATGCCGACTGCCGCACGGTGATCACGGCGGATGAAGGCGTGCGCGGTGGCAAGTTCGTGCCGCTGAAACAGAACGTCGACAAAGCCCTGCAAAGTTGCCCCGACGTCAGCACCGTCGTGGTGGTTGAACGCACCCAAGGCAACGTCGACTGGGTCGACGGCCGCGACCTCTGGTACCACCAGGCCGTGCGCGAGGTCAGCGACGATTGCCCACCGGAGCCGATGGACGCCGAAGACCCGTTGTTCATCCTTTACACCTCCGGCAGCACCGGCAAACCCAAAGGCGTGCTGCACACCACCGGTGGCTATCTGCTGCAAGCGGCGATGACCTTCAAATACGTGCTCGATTACCGCGACGGCGAAGTGTTCTGGTGCACCGCCGATGTCGGCTGGGTCACTGGCCACAGCTACATCGTCTACGGTCCACTGGCCAATGGCGCGACCACGCTGATGTTCGAAGGCGTGCCGAGCTACCCGAACAGTTCACGTTTCTGGCAGGTGATTGATAAACACAAGGTCAACATCTTCTACACAGCGCCCACCGCCCTGCGCGCGTTGATGCGCGAAGGCGCCGAGCCGTTGAAGGAAACGTCGCGCGCCAGCCTCAGATTACTCGGCAGCGTCGGTGAGCCGATCAACCCGGAAGCGTGGGATTGGTATTTCAACGTCGTAGGAGAACAGCGCTGCCCCATCGTCGATACCTGGTGGCAGACCGAAACCGGCGGCATCATGCTCAGCCCGCTGGTCAGCGCCCAGCGAATCAAACCGGGCTGCGCCACGCAACCGATGTTTGGTGTGCAACCGGTGCTGCTCGATGAGCACGGCAAAGAAATCAAAGGCGCCGGCAGCGGCGTGCTCGCCATAAAATCAAGCTGGCCGGCGCAGATCCGCAGTGTCTATGGCGACCCGCAGCGAATGGTCGACACCTATTTCAAACCCTACCCCGGCTACTACTTCACCGGCGACGGCGCGCGTCGCGACGAGGATGGCGACTACTGGATCACCGGGCGCATCGACGACGTGATCAACGTCTCTGGCCATCGCATCGGCACGGCTGAGGTGGAAAGTGCGCTGGTGTTGCACGACAGCATCGCCGAAGCCGCCGTGGTCGGTTACCCGCACGACGTCAAAGGTCAGGGCATCTACGCCTTCGTCACGCCCATGAACGGCACCGAACCGAATGACGAACTGAAGAAGGAACTGCTGGCCCACGTCAGCAAGGAAATCGGCAGCTTCGCCAAACCCGACCTGATCCAGTGGGCACCGGCCTTGCCGAAAACCCGTTCAGGCAAGATCATGCGACGCATCCTGCGCAAGATCGCCTGCAACGAACTCGACAGCCTCGGCGACACCTCGACCCTGGCCGATCCGAGTGTGGTGCAAGGCCTGATCGACAAGCGCCTCAATCAGTAACACCCCGGGCGCGGTCAACCGGCCGCGCCCGCCCTTCCTCACTGAGTGGTCATGGAATTCATCCGCAGCCGTATCGAACAGCAACTCATGAGCCTGACCGGGCTGTCGCTCGGTCAGCTCGATCTGGAAAACCCCAAGGGCGATCCCGGCCTGTTTGGTCCGGATTCGATCAGCTGGCAGGTGCACGGCGATTTCAGCAGTATGTTGATCGGTGGCATCAGCGCACTGTTGCTGCAAGCTTTGCATCCGCTGGCGCTGGCCGGGGTTTGGGACCATTCGAACTTTCGCGAAGACATGCTCGGTCGCTTGCGGCGTACCAGTCAGTTTGTCTCCGGCACCACGTTTGGCTCGCGCAGGGACGCTGACTGGCTGATCGAGAAAGTGCGCACCATTCATCTGCAAGTAGTCGGTACTGCGCCGGATGGTCGTCCCTACGCGGCGAGTGATCCGGATTTACTGACCTGGGTGCACGTGGCCGAAGTCAGCAACTTTCTCGCCGCGCATTTGCGTTATCGCAATCCGCAGTTGTCGGGGGCGGATCAGGATCGTTATTACGCGGAAATCGCGGTGATTGCCGAACGCCTGGGCGCACGGGATGTGCCGAAATCGCGGCAAGCCGTCGCTGATTATCTGCAACGCATGCGCCCGCAGTTGCTGTGCGATGGGCGCAGCCGTGAGGTTTTGCGCTTGCTGCTCGACGCACCGGCGCCCAGTGTTCTGGCGCGGCCGCTTGGTGATTTGATGATGAAGGCCGGTATCGACCTGTTGCCGGACTGGGCCAGCGACATGCTCAATGTCCGCCAGAGTTCGCTGCAACGGCAATTGATTCGCGCCAGCGTCAGGCGCAGTGCACCGATGCTGCGCTGGGCGATGCGCAATGGTTCGGTGCAAAGGGCTAAACGCCGGATGGGTTTGCTGACCTAAAAGCTTCGCGAGCAGGCTCGCTCCTACAGGAGATCGGATTGGCAGCATCGATCCCATGTGGGAGTGAGGCTGCTCGCGAAGGGCGCCACTCGATAGCCCGCCAAGCTGCTAAACTCCCGCGCCCCCATTCTCTCCAGCAAGGCGCCCGCATGTCTTCCTTGAATCAGGCGCTGCGCGCCGCCCTCGATCAACGCCAGGACTTGCTCACTGAGCTACACAGCCAGGGCACCGATTGCTATCGGCTGTTCCACGGTAGCCAGGAAGGCGCCGGCGGTTTGACCATCGACCGCTACGGCCCGCAACTGCTGGTGCAAAGCTTTCACCAGACGCTCGAGCGTGACGATCTGCTACAACTGCACGCCATGGTCAACCAGACCCTGGGCTTCGACTCCCTTCTGGTCTACAACGACCGCTCCCGTGGCAACTCGCGCATTGATCGCGAAGACAGCGTCTACCAAGCCGATGACGCAGCGCTGGCCGATCTGGTCGGCCACGAATGGGGTCTCAACTACCGGGTGCGCGGTCGCCATGCCGGGCAGGATCCACTGCTGTTCCTTGACCTGCGCAACACCCGCGGCTGGGTCAAGGGTCACGCCAAAGGCAAATCCGTACTCAACCTGTTCGCCTACACCTGTGGCGTCGGTCTCAGTGCCGCCGCCGGTGGTGCGCGCGAAGTGTGCAACCTGGATTTCGCCGAGGGCAACCTGGCGGTCGGTCGCGAAAACGGCCTGCTCAATCCGCAATTGCCCGAGATGCAATTCATCCAGTCCGATTACTTTCCGGCAATTCGCCAACTAGCCGGTCTGCCGATCAGCCAGCGTCGCGGGCAGAAACTGCCGAGCTACCAGCGCCTCGATCAGCGTCAATACGATCTGGTGCTGCTCGACCCGCCAGCCTGGGCCAAAAGCGCTTTCGGCACCGTCGATTTGCTGCGCGACTATCAAAGCCTGCTCAAGCCGGCCTTGCTGACCACCGCCGACAACGGCGTGCTGATCTGCTGCAACAACCTGGCAAAAGTCAGCATGGACGACTGGCGCGAGCAGGTGCTGCGCTGTGCCGAGAAGGCCGGGCGACCGGTGCGTGAATGGCAAGTGATGACTCCGGGCGCCGACTTCCCGTCGATGGACCAGCAACCGCCGCTGAAAACCCTGATCCTGCAGCTCTGAACCGCCCGCGCGGCTGACAACTGTTCCCCTGTGGGAGCGAGCTTGCTCGCGAAGGCGTCATGTCAGTCGGCATATTTATCAACTGAACGACCGCTTTCGCGAGCAAGCTCGCTCCCACAGTGTTTGTGATTACACAAAAATCTGAACAATCCTGCCCCCTGCGATGTACTTCGGAACCAGAATCGCGTGCCATACTCCAAGGCACTCCGATTCAGACAGATGAAGCCGCACATGCCCAAAGGATTGATCCGCGCGATTGGCGCCCTGTTGACCGCTCTGGCCCTCTACAGCTTGCTGGGGTTTCTGATTCTGCCGGGCATCGCCCTGCGCATTGCCAATCAGCAACTGGCCAGCTACGCGACGGTGCCTGCGCATATCCAGCGCATCGAACTCAACCCGTTCAGCCTTGAAGTCACCCTGTGGGGTCTGATCATCGGCGAGCCGGGCAAGGAGCAGGTGGGTTTCGATCGCTTGTACGCCGACCTGCAAATCGACAGTCTGTGGACCAAAGCCCTGCATCTGGCGAACATCGAGCTGGACAAGCCGAAGACCGAAATCCTGTTTGCCAAGGACGGCAAGCTCAACCTGCTCGGTCTGTTCAATGTGCCGGCCAGCGAGCCGACACCGGCCGACCCGGACGCCAAACCCTTCCCGTTGCGCATCGATAACATCAAACTGGCCAGCGGTGTGGTGCACTTTCAGGACGTGCGCCCGAGCGAGCCCATCGAGTTTCTTTACGACGACCTCAGCTTCGAACTGAAAAACCTCAGCACCCTGCCCGAAGACAGCGCCGACATGACCCTGATCGCCATCGGCCCGGCCGGTGGGCGAATCGACTGGAGCGGTAATTTCAGCCTGATCCCGTTCACCTCCGAAGGCACCCTGAAAGTCACCGACGGCAAGATGAAAGCTTTCTGGCCCTACGTGCGTGACTCGGTGCCTTTGGTGCTCGAAGACGGCGTGATCAGCCTCAGCACCGACTACAAACTCAATCTGTCGAAAGAAACCGAACTGCTGCTGAACAACGTCGCGGTGAGCATCGCGCCGTTCGCCATCAAGGCTCCGGACGGGCGCCCACTGGCTAAACTTGAACGCCTCGACGTCAGCGAGACCTCGCTGGACCTGGCCAAACAACAAGTGGTGGTCGGCAAAATCCGCAGTAACAAACTGGAAACCTGGGCGGCGCTCGAAGCCGATGGGCAACTGGACTGGCAGAAACTGTTCGCCAGCCAGCCATCGAAACCGGCCGCCAAAGCTGCTGCCGAACCGGCGAACACCCCGGCAGCCGCCGACTCGCCGAAAACACCGCCTGCGCCGAGCAAGCCATGGCAAGTGCTGCTCAAAGATGTGCAATTGCGTAACTACACCGTGCATCTGGCCGATCGCTCTGCAACGCCTGCGGTGGCGCTGGATATCACGCCGCTCAACGTCGATCTGCAGGATTTCGACAGCCTCAACGGTTCGCCTTTCAAGCTCAAGCTCGATGGCGGCGTGGGCAAACAAGGCAAAATCACGGCTGATGGCACGGTCAATCTGGCCCCCGTCAACGCCCAGCTCAACGTCAAAACCCAGGACATCGACCTGCGTGTCGCGCAGTCCTACATCAATCCGTTCATTCGCCTGGAACTGCGCAGCGGCATGCTCGGCAGCGATCTGAAGGTCAACCTCAAGAGCACCGAGCCGCTGGCCCTCAGCGTTACCGGGCGCGCGCAGATCGATCAACTGCACACCCTCGACACCCTGAAAACCCGCGACTTCCTCAAATGGCAGCAGGTGGTGGTCGAAGGCCTGAACTATCAGCACGGCGACAGCTTGTCGATCGACAGGATCAACCTGTTCCAGCCGTATGCGCGGTTCATGATCAACGATGATCGCACCACCAACATCGATGACCTGCTGATCCCGCAGCCCGCCGACAGCGGCACCAAAACCACAGCGGCGAAACCGGCCAGCAACGAAAAACCGCTGGGCATTCACATCGGTGGCATCGCCATCAACGATGGCTCGGCCAACTTCGCCGACTTCAGCCTGACACCGAACTTCGCTACCGCCGTGCAGCAACTCAATGGCCAGATCGGTACCATCGACAGCCGCCAGGCGAAACCGGCCAGCGTCGACATCAAAGGCAAGGTCGACCGCTATGCACCGGTGACCATCAAGGGCGCGGTCAATCCATTCGACCCGATGGCCAGCCTCGATATCGCCACCAGTTTCAAACGGGTCGAGCTGACGACACTGACGCCCTACTCCGGCAAATTCGCCGGTTACCGTATCCGCAAGGGCCGCCTCAACCTTGACCTGCATTACCTGATCACCAAGGGCCAGCTCAAAGCCGAAAACAAAGTGGTGGTCGAGCAATTGCAGCTCGGCGAGAAAGTCGACAGCCCGGATGCCGTGAGCCTGCCACTGAAACTGGCGATTGCCTTGCTCAAGGACGTCGACGGTAAGATCTCCATCGAGTTGCCAGTGACCGGCGACTTGAACAACCCGCAGTTCAGCGTGATGCCGATTGTCTGGCAGACCTTGCGCAACCTGATCGTCAAAGCCGCTGCCGCGCCCTTCAAAATGATTGGCGGGCTGATCAGTGGCGGCAGTTCGCAAGACCTTGGCACCGTGTCGTTTGCCCCGGGTTCCAGCGAGTTGAGCAAGGATGCCGAAGCGGCGCTGGTGAAACTGTCCCAAGCGCTGAAGGAGCGCCCCGCCCTGCGCCTGGAAATCGAAGGCACCGCGGCCAAAAGCAGCGACGGCCCATTGCTCGCCGAACAGCGCCTGGAACGCGAATACCAGTACAACTACTACAAGATGCTCCAGCGTCGCGGCGATAAAGTCCCGGCGCAGGCGTCGTTGCTGCAAGTGCCGGACAGCGAGAAAGGCCCACTGCTCGAAGGCATCTACCGCACCCGTCTGAAAACCCAGCCGCCGGCCGAATGGAAGGATCTGGGCAAGGAAGAACGCACGGCGAAGCTGCGCGAGGGCGTGATCAAGTTCTGGAGCAGCAGCGACGTGCTGTTGCGTCAGTTGGGTCAGGACCGAGCCAGCAGCATCAAGGATTATCTGGTCGATAAAGGCAAGCTGGCAGACGACCGCGTGTACTTCATCGATGCCAATCTCGGTGAAGCCGAGAGCGATGGCCGCGTGGTCACGCAAATGCATCTGGATGCCGAATGATGAAACTGCAGTGGCTGGCCTTGATCGCAATGACCTTCGCGGCCAGCCACGCCTCGGCCTCCGATACGCTGCGCTGCGGCAGTCAACTGATCAGCCTTGGCGACCGTGCCAGCGAAGTCGTGCAAAAGTGCGGCGAACCGGTCAGCCGTGATGTGTTGGGCTACAAGCGCAGCGCCAACCGTCGCGAGGAGTTTCAGGTCGAGGAATGGACCTACGGTCCGAGCAACGGCATGTATCAATACCTGCGCTTCGAAGGCAATCGTCTGCGGCAGATCAACAGCAAACGCGGCGACTAAACCAACACCAAACCCCTGTGGGAGCGAGCCTGCTCGCGAATGCGTCGTGTCAGTCGAAATCTTCGTCAGCTGACAGACCGCATTCGCGAGCAGGCTCGCTCCCACAATTGTTTTGTGTTGTCTCTGAAATAGAACAGGCCCCGACACAAGTGGCGGGGCCTGTAATGGTCACATCCGTGTGACCCTTCGCATGAACTCTAAAGTTGCGGCAGACGTATTGCTCGGCCCGTCTGTCGCGTCTTCTCCCGGTCCAGGCGAGAAGTCATGCCTTACTCGGCTTTCAGGCCGTCAGCGGAAACCGCTTTGACGCCTTTGATTTTTTTGGCGATTGCTACAGCGGTAGCTTTTTGCGCATCAGTTACTGCAGTAGTCGACGACAGCGATACTACGCCTTTGTTGGTTTCTACTTTGATGTCAGTACCTGGAATGCCTTTTTCGGTAACCAGGTCAGCTTTGACTTTAGTGGTGATCCAAGTGTCAGAAGTAGCTTCTTTAGCCTGGGTGACTTCACCAGCGGCCAGAGTCATTGGAGCCTGGGTAGCCTGAGTGGATTGGGCGAATGCACCGGAAGCCATGGTCAGGGTCAGCGCGGTAGCAGCAGCGGCAGTGATAGCGAACTTCTTCATACGAGTAACTCCTGTTTTTCTGGAAAGTCTGCTGGTTGTCTTGTCAGCAGGGTTACCAAGGTAGTTGCGAACGCTGTGCCAACTTTTTGTTAAGCACAATATCCTTAAAAATCAGTATGTTACGTATATGCTAAATTTCCGGAATCATGCAATTTGCATGAGTTGCGCGATATTCACATGCAAGTTGCGGTTTTTTGGAAAGTTCCTAAGACGCTGAAATTATTGAAGCTTTTGAGAAGCACTCACAATGAAAAATGCCCCGCATTGCGGGGCATTCGGCTGTCCATCAACACATCAGGTACCGCTGGCAGTACAGCCTTTTGGCGAATAGTCCGGTGCAACGGTCGTACCGCAAGTCCATACGCCCGCACCGGTACCCGAGGAACGAGTAAGGGTGATGGTTTTATCCAGCACCGGGCCTGGCGCGTTTTTAATCGTGCAGACGATTGTCCCGGCACCCGTGGACGCAGTACCCGATGCAGTGACGGCGCAATTGGAGGTCGTGACGGTCGCGGCACCCGCTACAAGTGTCAGTGTCGGATCAGTGCCCTGATTGATGGTGTCTTCGAACGGCACTTTCAATGCGCTGATCTCAGCGAGCCCTGCCGTCACCTTCGACCGCGCCTGATACTTGGAATACTGCGGCAAGGCAATGGTCGCCAGAATCCCGATGATCGCCACCACGATCAGCAGCTCGATCAGGGTAAAGCCTTGTTGTTTTTTCATAGACACGCTCCATGCATGAGTCGAATTCTCATGATCTGAAAGAGATTGAGCATAGGCCATGCCAAGGCCCGCAAGCCCCGTCCATTGGGCGCAATCGGCGAGCGATGCCGTTTCCTACAGCCTGCAACCGCACTATCTGACACTTTTTGTCACCTGCACCCGCCGTGTTTGGCGCTGTCACTTGACTAGGCTATAAGTCATGAACGGCAAGCGTGCGGAATCCCCATGAATGACATCGCTCTGAGCGGTCTGGCCAAGCAATTGGTGCAGGCCGAACTGCTCACGGAAAAAGGCGCCCAGCAAGCCTGGCAACAGGCCCAGCGCAATCGGCTGTCGCTGGTCAGCTATCTGGTGCAGAACAAATTGGTGAAAAGCTCGCAGGTTGCCGAGATCGCCTCCGAGCATTTCGGCATGGCCTTGCTGGATCTCAATTGCCTGGACAAGGAAACCCAGCCTAAAGGCCTGGTCAGCGAAAAACTGGTGCGCCAGCATCACGCCCTGCCTTTGTGGCGGCGCGGCAACAAGTTGTTCGTGGGCATCTCCGACCCGAGCAACCATCAAGCAATTAACGATATTCAATTCAGCACCGGGCTGAGTACCGAAGCCATTCTGGTCGAGGACGAGAAACTCACCGATGCCATCGAAAAATTCTTCGACACCCAGGCCAGCGGCCTTGAGGACATGGCCGATGTCGATCTCGACGGGATCGATGTCGAATCCATCGACGACAGCAAACAGGACGCTATCGGCGGCCTCGACGCCGACGATGCGCCAGTGGTGCGCTTCGTGCACAAGATGCTGCTCGACGCAATCAAGAGCGGTTCTTCCGACTTGCACTTCGAGCCTTACGAGAAAAACTACCGGGTGCGGGTGCGCACCGACGGCATCCTGCGCGAGGTCGCCAAGCCGCCGATTCAACTGGCCGGGCGTATTGCCGCACGCCTGAAAGTCATGGCCAGCCTGGATATTTCGGAACGACGCAAACCCCAGGACGGGCGAATCAAGATGCGCCTGTCGAAAAGCAAGTCGATCGACTTCCGGGTCAACACCCTGCCAACCCTGTGGGGCGAAAAAGTGGTGATCCGGATTCTCGACCCGTCCAGTGCGCAGATCGGTATCGACGCCCTCGGTTACGAGCCAGAGCAAAAGGACTTGTACATGGCCGCTCTCAAGCAACCACAGGGCATGATCCTGGTCACCGGCCCCACCGGTTCCGGTAAAACCGTGTCGCTGTACACCGGCCTGAATATCCTCAACACCGTCGATATCAACATCTCCACCGCCGAAGACCCGGTGGAGATCAACATGGAAGGCATCAACCAGGTCAACGTCAATCCCAAACAGGGACTCGACTTTGCCCAAGCGCTGCGTTCGTTTCTGCGCCAGGACCCGGACGTGATCATGGTCGGTGAGATCCGCGATCTGGAAACCGCCGAGATCGCCATCAAAGCCGCGCAGACCGGTCACCTCGTGCTCTCGACCCTGCACACCAACAGCGCCGCGGAAACCCTGACACGCCTGCACAACATGGGCATTCCCGGCTTCAACATCGCCACCTCGGTCAGCCTGATCATTGCCCAGCGCCTGGCGCGCAAACTTTGCAGCCACTGCAAGAAACCCATCGAGATCCCGCGCGAAACCTTGCTCAAGGAAGGCTTCCCCGAGGAACGCATCGGCCATTTCACGATCTACGAGCCGGTCGGTTGCGATCACTGCAACGGCGGTTACAAGGGACGCGTGGGGATTTATGAAGTGGTGAAAAATACAGCAGAGCTGCAACGCTTGATCATGGCCGAAGGCAATTCGCTGGAAATCGACACACAGATGCGCCGTGACGGTTTCGACGACCTGCGCACCTCCGGTTTGCGCAAGGCCATGCAAGGCATTACCAGCCTTGAAGAAATCAACCGGGTCACCAAGGACTGAACATGGCCGTCAAGGCAGCAAAGATCAGTATTTATGCCTGGGAAGGTACGGACAGAAAAGGCAGCAAAGTCACCGGTGAGTTGAGCGGACAGAGTCCGGCGCTGATCAAGGCCCAACTGCGTAAACAGGGGATCAATCCCGGCAAGGTGCGCAAGAAGTCCGCGTCATTGCTGAGTTTTGGCAAACGCATCAAGGCCCGGGACATCGCCCTGTTCACCCGGCAGATGGCGACCATGATGAAAGCCGGCGTGCCGCTGTTACAGTCGTTCGACATCATCGGCGAAGGCTTTGAAAATCCGGCCATGCGCAAGCTGGTAGACGAGGTGAAGCAGGAGGTCGCGGCCGGTAACAGCTTCGCCGCAGCCCTGCGCAAGAAACCGCAGTACTTCGACGAGTTGTATTGCAACCTGGTCGATGCTGGCGAGCAGTCTGGCGCCCTCGACACCCTGCTCGAACGCGTCGCGACCTATAAGGAAAAAAGCGAAAGCCTCAAGGCCAAGATCAAGAAAGCCATGACCTATCCCACCGCTGTGGTGCTGGTGGCCGCGGTTGTTACCGGGATCCTGCTGGTCAAGGTGGTACCGCAATTTCAGTCAGTGTTTTCCGGTTTCGGCGCTGAACTGCCGGCGTTCACCCTGATGGTGATCAGTCTGTCTGAATTCATGCAGCAATGGTGGTGGGCCATTCTCGCTGCGTTGGTCGCGGCCATTTTCGGTACCCGCCACGCGCTGAAAACCTCCCAGGCCTTGCGCGATCGTAAAGACACCTGGCTGCTGAAGCTGCCATTGGTGGGCACGCTGATGTACAAGTCTGCCGTGGCGAGATTTGCCCGAACCTTGTCGACCACATTTGCCGCCGGTGTGCCGCTGGTGGAGGCACTCGACTCGGTGGCCGGCGCCACCGGCAACGTCGTCTTCAAACGCGCCGTGCTGCGCATTCGTCAGGACGTTTCCACCGGCATGCAGCTGAACTTCTCGATGCGCAGCAGCGGCGTTTTTCCCATCATGGCCGTGCAGATGACGGCGATTGGCGAAGAGTCCGGCGCCCTGGATGAAATGCTCGACAAGGTTGCAGGCTTTTACGAAGAAGAAGTGGATAACATGGTCGACAATCTCACCAGCCTCATGGAGCCGTTCATCATGGTCGTTCTGGGGGTGATCGTCGGCGGTCTGGTGGTGGCCATGTACCTGCCGATTTTCCAGCTCGGCTCAGCGATCTGACATGCCTATCGACGAACTCTTTGCCGTGTATCCGCTGGCCTTTGTCTTCACCGCCCTGCTGTTGGGACTGGTGGTCGGCAGCTTCCTCAATGTGCTGATCTGGCGCCTGCCGAAGATGCTCGAACGCGACTGGCGCCAGCAGGCCCACGATGTGCTCGGTCTGCCCGGCGAAACGCCGCAACCTACCTACAACCTGATGCTGCCGCACTCCGAATGCCCGCATTGCACCCACCGGATTCGCCCGTGGGAAAACATTCCCCTGCTCAGTTATCTGTGGCTGCGCGGGCGCTGTTCAGCGTGTGCCGCGCCGATCAGTAAACGTTATCCCTTGACCGAACTGGCCTGTGGGCTGCTCTCGGCCTTCATCGCCTGGCACTCGGGTTTCGGCTGGCCGGCGTGCCTGCTGATCTTCCTCACCTGGGGTCTGCTGGCGATGAGTCTGATCGACACCGAGCATCAATTGCTGCCCGATGTACTGGTGCTGCCGTTGCTGTGGCTGGGGTTGATCGTCAACAGTTTCGGCCTGTTCGTGCCGTTGCACGATGCGTTGTGGGGCGCGGTGGCCGGTTACTTGTCGCTGTGGTCGGTGTTCTGGCTGTTCAAACTGCTGACCGGCAAGGACGGCATCGGTCACGGTGATTTCAAGCTGTTGGCGCTGCTCGGGGCATGGGGTGGCTGGCAGATTCTGCCGTTGACGATTCTGTTGTCCTCACTGGTCGGCGCCATAATCGGGGTGATTTTGCTGCGCCTGCGCGAGCAGAAAACCTCGACGCCGATCCCTTTCGGCCCCTACCTGGCAATTGCCGGCTGGATTGCCTTGCTCTGGGGTGGTCAAATAACCGCCTTCTATTGGCAGTTTGTCGGTTTGAAATGAATACCCCTGTGGAAAAACCCTGGATTCTCGGCCTCACTGGCGGCATCGGCAGCGGCAAGAGCGCGGCCGCCCAGCACTTCATTGATCTGGGTGTCCACGTGGTGGATGCCGATCACGCCGCGCGCTGGGTGGTTGAGCCGGGGCGTCCGGCGCTGGCAAAGATTGCCGAACACTTCGGCCCCGGTGTGCTGCAGGCCGATGGCACGCTGGACCGCGCCGCCCTGCGCAAACTGATCTTCGAAGTACCGGAGCAACGCCGCTGGCTCGAAGCCCTCCTGCATCCGTTGATCGCCGAGGAAATCGCTCATCATCTGGCGCTGGCAAAATCGCCTTACGCGATTCTGGTTTCGCCGCTGCTGATCGAATCCGGGCAATACGCGATGACCCGGCGCATCCTGGTGATCGATGCCCCGCAACAATTGCAGATCGAACGCACCTTGCAGCGTGACCAGACCAGCGAGCAGCAGGTTCAGGCGATCCTCAAGGCCCAGTCGAGCCGCGAAGACCGTGTGAGCCGCGCCGACGACGTAGTGGTCAACGACCGCGACCTTGCCTGGCTGCACAGCGAGGTCGAGCGCCTGCATCACTTTTACCTGACTTTATCCGGAGGCCAAGCATGAGCCAGATCCCCACCGTTGACTGCCCGACCTGCGGCGCCCCCGTGGAATTCACCCCCGAAAACAAGTTTCGGCCATTCTGCTCCGATCGCTGCAAGCTGATCGACCTCGGCGCCTGGGCGTCGGAAGAACACAAGATTCCGGTCGCACCGGATGCCGAAGATGAACTGTTTTCCGGCGACTTCGATCCGCGCCACTGATCCCGGTCAGGGCCGCATAAAGCTGTAGTCCTGATCGTCGTCGAGGTTTTCCGCAAGAAAGCGCAACTCGTCGGCCAGGTCTTCGGCATTGCGCACAGCCTTGCTCTGCTGCACCACAGCGCTGAGCAAGGCGCGCAAACTCAACCCCGGGTCGAAACCGACTTCCTGGGCCATTTCCAGACTCTGCCGGGTTTCCTGCCTGGCCCACTCGTAAACACCCATGCCGCTGCTCCTGAAGGGATTTGCGCGAGCATGAAATGTCCCGCGCGTGGCGGGTTTGATGTGGATCAAGACTTCGGATCGTCGTCCTTCCAGGGCGCCGAAAGGTAGCGCGTGCGGTTGAAGGTCTCCAGCCATTCCGGGCTGAATACCACCAGCGCACTGACGATCATGCCGTTGATGAACGCCTCGGGAAAAATGATCAGCCACAAGTAACCGATGAAATCTTCCAGCCATTCCGGCATGGCGAAGAGGCCGTCGTACCACAACAGTGCCAGGCTCAGTATCAGGCACAACAACGCCGACAGCGCGGCGGCAAAAAATCCGGAACAGAAGATGTACACGAACGGATTGCGCGGCTGCGCACGCTCGACGAGGATCGCCACGCACTCGGTAACCAGCACCGGCAGCAAAATGAACAAGGCGCCATTGGCCCCCATCGCTGCGAGATCCTGACGCCCGAGCAGCACCAGGCCGATTTGCGCTACCAGCCCGCCGACGATCGCCAGCGGCCAGTCCAGCAACAACGTGACCGCCGTTATGCCGAGGAAGTGATACGACACGCCCGTATCGAAATCCCTGCGCATCAACCACAACAGAAACAACGCAAACACGGTGCCGAACAGCAAATGCTGACGCCGGCTGTCGCTGAACAACTCGACCCACGGTGCCCGCACCATCGCCCAGAGCAGCACTGGCAGATAGATCAACCAGCCGAGCGTCAGGCTTGCGGTGGAAAGCAGTTCAGCCCCGATCATTGTCCCTTACCTTTGCTGCACCACAGCTCCTACACGGGATAGTCGTCGCGCGAATAATCCATTTATTGAAGTCTACACCGTGTGTACTGACGCATCCGCCAAGCAAAGCTTTCAGCTTGTCGCATTTGAACGCTAAGCTTGGGCTTATGGATGACTCAGATTATTTACGCCTGCTGACCATCGCGGCCGAGCAGGCCAACGCCTTTCTGTCCAATGCCCGCAAATGGGAGCGCGAGCGTTGGGTTTGCCAGCGCCTGCTGCAAGGCTTGAACATTCCCTACCGCGCCGATGAATTCGCGCCGGCCGGCGAACCGCCGGACGTACTGTTCCGGGACGCCAATTTCGAGGTGTTCTTCGTGCTCGATGAAGGCCGCCGCCTCAACGACGAATGGCGTGATGAACTGCAGCGCCGGCGCAGCGCCTTTTCCCTGAGCCAACTGGTGCGCCGCGAGGCCAAGCCCAAACGCATCCCGGCCAACGAGTTCCTGCTGCGACTGGCACCGACCTTGCGCAAAAAAGCGCACAACTACAAGGAACGCGGCATGGATCTGGGTGAACTGGACATCATTGCTTTCGCCAGCCTTAAACGCGAAGTGCTTGATCTGAACAGCCATTTCCCCCCGCCGACCGAATATCTGCGCCAAGGCTGGCGCTCGTTGTCCCTGGTCGGTCCGACCTTCGCCCGCGTGCTGTTCGCCCACCCGGATGCACCGGATTTTCTGCGCAGCAACCTCGGCCGCAGTATCGTCTTTGATGTGGGAATCAGCCTGTGACACCACTGCAGCAATTGATCGCCGATGTACCGCAGACCGGCTGTGTGCGCTGGATTGGTGTGCGCCCAGAATCCCGTGGCCCGATGATCGAACTCGATGCAGTGGAGGCGCGTCTGGAAGCAGGACTGACCGGCGACCACGCACGTCCCGGTGTGCGCAACGCGCGACAGGTGACGCTGATTCAGTGGGAACATCTGGCGGTGATCAGCGCTTTGATGGGGCGCCCGGATGATCAACCGGTCAAGCCTGAAGATCTGCGGCGCAATCTGGTGATCAGCGGAATCAATCTGTTCAGCCTCAAGGGTCGGCGCTTTCGCATCGGTCAGGCCATATTCGAAACCACGGGCTGGTGTCAGCCTTGCGCACGTTTGCAGAACAACCTTGGCCCCGGCACCTTTCAAGCGGTGCGCGGGCATGGCGGAATTACCGCACGGGTGTTACAAAGCGGAATCATTCGCCTCGAAGACCGAGTGAGCGTCGAGGCGGTTCCGGACAGCGGCTATGCTGCGTTCAACCCCGGATAAAAACCGCTGTAGCTTCTGCCCATTCAGTAACGTCTACCTGACGAGGCATTTATGACCAGCCGCCTGAAACCCGAAGACCAGAAACATGTCGAAGAGTACCTGCAACTGTCTCAACACCGTGTCGAGCGCCGGCCTTTCCGGCCGTGGATGCTCCTGGTGCTGGTGCTGGCAGTGACCATTGGTCTGGGCCTGTTGAGCCGATTTATCAGTTACCTGACGCTATGAGCTGCCTCGCGCTCGCTTGGGTAACGATACCGATTTCCTTTAAAAACCTTGCGAGCTATCCCCATGTCCCATCGTATTGTTATTGTCGGCGGCGGCGCCGGCGGTCTGGAGTTGGCTACCCGTCTGGGTAAGACTCTGGGCAAGCGCGGCACGGCCAGTGTGATGCTGGTCGACGCGAATCTGACGCACATCTGGAAACCGCTGCTGCACGAAGTGGCCGCCGGATCGCTCAACTCTTCCGAAGACGAACTCAACTATGTTGCCCAGGCGAAATGGAACCACTTCGAGTTCCAGCTCGGCCGCATGAGCGGGCTCGATCGCGCGCAGAAGAAAATCCAGCTGGCGGCCACCTACGACGAAAACGGCGTCGAACTCGTCCCGGCGCGTGAAGTGCAATACGACTCGCTGGTGATCAGCGTCGGCAGCACCACCAACGATTTCGGCACGCAGGGCGCGGCGCAGCATTGCCTGTTCCTCGACACCCGCAAACAGGCCGAGCGCTTTCACCAGCAACTGCTCAACCACTATCTGCGTGCGCATGCCGGACAAACCGATGTGGTCGAGCAGATCAGCGTGGCCATCGTCGGCGCTGGCGCCACAGGCGTGGAGCTGGCGGCCGAACTGCACAACGCCGCCCATGAGCTGGCGGCGTACGGTCTGGACCGGATCAAACCGGAAAACATGCACATCACCCTGATCGAAGCCGGGCCACGGGTGCTGCCTGCCCTGCCGGAACGCATCAGCGGACCGGTGCACAAGACTCTGGAAAAACTCGGGGTCAATGTCATGACCAACGCGTCGGTGAGCGAAGTGACCGCTGACAGCCTGATCACTGCCGATGGCAACGAGATCAAGGCCAGCCTGAAGGTCTGGGCAGCGGGCATCCGGGCCCCGGGTTTCCTCAAGGACATCGATGGCCTGGAAACCAATCGCATCAATCAGCTGCAAGTGTTGCCGACCCTGCAAACCACCCGTGACGAGAACATCTTCGCCTTCGGCGATTGCGCCGCGTGCCCGCAACCGGGCACCGATCGCAACGTGCCGCCACGGGCGCAAGCCGCGCACCAACAAGCCTCACTGCTGGCCAAATCGCTGAAGTTGCGCATCGAAGGCAAGACCTTGCCGGAGTACAAGTACACCGACTACGGCTCGCTGATCTCGCTGTCGCGTTTTTCGGCGGTGGGTAACTTGATGGGCAACCTGACCGGCAGCGTAATGCTCGAGGGCTGGTTGGCGCGGATGTTCTACGTGTCGCTGTATCGCATGCACCAGATGGCGCTGTACGGGCCGTTCCGTACGGCGATGCTGATGCTCGGCAGCAAGATTGGCCGTGGTACTGAACCGCGCCTGAAACTGCATTGATGCAGTAAAACTGTAGGAGGGGCTTGCTCCCGAAGGCGGTGGGTCAGTCGACATTAATGTGGCTGATATACCGTTTTCGCGAGCAAGCCCGCTCCCACAGTTGATCTTCATATGATTGAAGATATGTGTCTGACTGTATCTGCGCCCCACCCTTCACAACTTCGCTTACAAACTCCCCCGCTACGCGACACAGTCGCGATACACCGCGACCGCTTAATGGCCACACCCGAGCACACCTGCTCAGGCAATCGTCCTTAACGTGTGGTTGCACAGCGCAGCCCTGGAGAATGTATATGTCCCGTACTTCGACCTTCGGTAAAAAATCCATTGGCCTGATCGGCGCCGCCATGGCGGGTGGGCTGATGTTGTCCGGTTCGGTGTTTGCCGCTCAACCCCTGGCGCAGGGCTACATGGTTGCCTCGGCAGAAACTTCGGTGAAAACGCCGGAAGGCAAATGCGGTGAAGGCAAATGTGGCGACGCCTCGATGGCCAAGACTGACAGCGATGGTGACGGCAAGGTCTCGCGCGCCGAATTCCTGAAAGTCGCGCCGAAGTCCGACTTCGACAAGATCGACACCAACCATGACGGCTTCATTGATGAGCAAGAGGCCTACAACAACGTGAAGGCCAACTTCGAAGCCAATGGCAAGAAGATGCCAAAAGGCCTGTTCGAGCACCTGAAAGACCAGGACGGCGCCTGATCGGCAGAAAAAAGCCGCGCGTCTCCTGTGAGAAGCGCGGCTTTTTCATGTGTGGTTATTTACAGCTGGAAACGCCGCACCATGCCCTGCAAGGCGTTGGCCAGTTGCGACAACTCATGGCTGGAAGCACTGGTCTGGTCAGCGCCTGCGGCAGAACGTACGGACAAATCCCGAATATTCACCAGGTTGCGGTCCACTTCCCGCGCGACTTGCGCTTGTTCTTCCGCAGCGCTGGCGATTACCAGGTTGCGTTCATGGATCTCATGCACCGAGGCGGTAATGGTGTGCAACGCCTCACCGGCGCGCTCTGCCAACGCCAGCGTGGTGGTCGCACGCGCGGTACTGGCCTGCATCGATTCCAGCGCCAGGCTCGAACCGCTGCGCATGCCCTGAACCATCTGCTCGATCTCCTGCGTTGATTGCTGGGTGCGATAGGCCAGCGCCCGCACCTCATCAGCGACCACAGCAAAGCCTCGCCCGCTCTCACCGGCCCGTGCCGCTTCAATCGCCGCGTTGAGCGCCAGCAGATTGGTCTGTTCGGCAATTGCTCGGATCACGTCCAGCACTTTGCCGATGTCCTGCGATTGATTGGCCAGTGATTGCACCAGTTCGCCGGTCTGTTGCACATCGCTGGCCAGGGCGTTGATGGCCGTGGCGGTCTCACTGACGCGCACCTGCCCCAGATGCGCCGACTCGCTGGACTGACGGGTCGCGTCAGACGTCGACACCGCGTTGCGTGCGACCTCCTCCACCGCGGCCGTCATCTGATTAACGGCTGTCGCGGCTTGTTCGATTTCGTTGTTCTGTTGTTGCAAACCCTGTGTGCTGTCGAGTGTCACCGCGTTGAGTTCATCGGCAGCGGTTGCCAGTTGCGTGGCCGAGCCGCTGATACCCTGCAGCGTCTCGCGCAGGTTCTGCTGCATGGTCGCCAAGGCTTTGAGCAAACGACTGACTTCGTCGTTGCCATGGGTCTCGATCGGTCGGGTCAGATCGCCCTGCGCGACACTTTCTGCTGCGCTCACTGCGCTGCTCAGCGGGCGGACGATGCTGCGCGTGAGCATCATTGCCAGTGCTACCGTGGCCAGCGCGGCCAACGCAATGAACAAACTGACAATCGTGCGCGAGTTTTCGTAATGCGCAGCGGACTTCTGACTCTCGGCGGCGACCTGCTTGGCGAACAGGTCCGCCAGATCGTTAAGTTGTTTCCCGGAACCATCGACGACGGTTTTCATGTCGACCAGCAACAACTTGGTCAGCTCATCACGCTTGCCTTGCTCGGCGAGGGCGAAGGATTGAGCGATACCGCTGCGATACGCGGCAAAGGTCTTTCTGAATTGGTCGTATAGTTGCTGGCCTTCCGGAGTGTCGACCAGTTTGTCGTAAGCAGCGATTTTCTCGCTCAGTTCTTTGTCGCGGGTGTCCATCTGGCTGCGGTAAGTCGCAATGTTGGCCGGATCCTGATCCAGCGCCATGCGCAACGAGATGGTGCGGATGCGCAGCATGATCTCGCGAATCTCGTCGCCGCCACGAATACTCGGCAGCCACTGATTTTCTACCGCAACTTCACTGTCGCGAATGCTCGACATCTGCCCCAGCGCAAACACGCCGAGCAATGCCACCAACACCGCGATCAGGGCGAACCCCAAGGCCGCCCGCGGAGCAATATTCAACTGACGAAGCAACATGACGAACGCCCTTATTCTTGTATTGGCCAGATTCAAGGGGCGAAAGCCATGGCAGTCCCCTCGTGTTAGCGGGCTATCGGCAGGTTGTATGATGACTTGAAGAGGAAATGAATTTTTTGTCGGACAAAAAAAATCCCCGTATCTTTCGATACGAGGATTTTTAATATGGTCGGGGTAAGGGGATTCGAACTCCTGACATCCTGCTCCCAAAGCAGGCGCGCTACCGGACTGCGCTATACCCCGGTAAAAAAAAGGCGACCTTTCAAAGATCGCCTTCTTCGATCAGCGCTTTTGGCCTCTGATCTTAAGATTCGATCCCAGCGCTAACTGGTTTCAAAA
This sequence comes from Pseudomonas sp. IT-347P, assembly GCF_949768005.1. Classification (NCBI taxonomy): domain Bacteria; kingdom Pseudomonadati; phylum Pseudomonadota; class Gammaproteobacteria; order Pseudomonadales; family Pseudomonadaceae; genus Pseudomonas; species Pseudomonas sp. IT-347P. The sequence continues at coordinate 256,450 of NZ_CATKPQ010000058.1, read as the reverse complement.
ATGGTGGGTCGTGTGGGATTCGAACCTACGACCAATTGGTTAAAAGCCAACTGCTCTACCAACTGAGCTAACGACCCAAAAATGGTCGGGGTAAGGGGATTCGAACTCCTGACATCCTGCTCCCAAAGCAGGCGCGCTACCGGACTGCGCTATACCCCGGTTTGAAATTGGCTCCGTGACCAGGACTCGAACCTGGGACCCAATGATTAACAGTCATTTGCTCTACCGACTGAGCTATCACGGAACTACATATTTCAATTTACAACGGTGAAACTTGTTGCTTCCAGTCACTCGTTCGCATCGCTGCGTTCGTGTGTCTGAGGCGCGCTATTCTACAACCTAGAACACCTCTGTCAACCCCCTAAATTGCTTTCAAGTTAATGATTTGCAACTTATTTCAGTTTTCAATCCAGAGGATTGAAACGCTGCCGGTGACTGACTGCGGGGCGCACTTTACAAGCCTTTTCCTTTGAGTTCAACAGCCTAACGAAAAAAAAGGCCCCACAATGTGAGGCCCTCCTTTTTTCCCTGGCGCTTTGCCTCAGTTGAAAACGATTTCGTCGTTCTCGACCGTGCCGGTCGCCGTGTCGCCCGGCATGAAGTGACCCGAAAGGATCAACTGCGCCAGCGGGTTTTCGATCCAGCGCTGGATCGCCCGTTTCAAAGGACGTGCGCCATACACCGGGTCATAGCCGACGGCGATCAGCTTGTCCATCGCCTCCGGACTCAGTTCCAGTCTCAGCTCGCGCTCGGCCAGACGGCTGCGCAGACGGCCCAACTGGATTTCGGTAATGCCAGCGATCTGATCCCGCGCCAGAGGCTCGAAGATCACCACTTCGTCGACCCGGTTGATGAACTCGGGACGGAAGTGCGACGTCAGCGCATCCATGACTGCAGCACGCTGCGCCTCGCGATCACCGACCAGCTCCTGAATCTGCACAGAGCCAAGGTTGGAGGTCATGACGATCACCGTATTGCGGAAATCCACCGTACGGCCATGGCTGTCGGTCAGGCGACCATCCTCAAGCACTTGCAGCAAGATGTTGAACACATCCGGGTGCGCCTTTTCGACTTCGTCCAGCAGGATCACCGAATAAGGCTTGCGACGCACAGCCTCGGTCAGGTAACCGCCCTCTTCGTAGCCGACGTATCCCGGTGGCGCACCGATCAGGCGAGCCACGGAATGTTTTTCCATGAACTCGGACATGTCGATCCGCACCATCGCCTCTTCCGTATCAAAGAGGAATTCGGCCAGCGCCTTGCACAGCTCGGTTTTACCGACACCGGTCGGGCCGAGGAACATGAACGAGCCGCTTGGACGATTCGGGTCGGACAACCCGGCACGCGAACGCCGTACCGCGTTGGCCACCGCCACCACGGCTTCGTCCTGACCGATTACACGCTGGTGCAACAGGCTTTCCATCTTCATCAGCTTGTCGCGCTCGCCTTCGAGCATTTTCGACACCGGGATGCCGGTCCACTTCGACACGACTTCAGCGATCTCTTCTTCAGTCACCTTGCTGCGCAGCAACTGATTTTCGCTCTTGCCGTGCTGATCGACCATTTGCAGGCTGCGCTCCAGATCCGGGATCACCCCGTACTGCAATTCGGCCATGCGGTTCAGATCGCCTTTGCGACGTGCAGCTTCCAGTTCCTGACGCGACTGCTCGATCTTCTGCTGAATCTGTGCGGAACCCTGCACCTCGGCTTTTTCCGAGTTCCAGATTTCTTCCAGATCCGAGTACTCACGCTCGTGACGCTCGATTTCTTCCTGGAGTTTTTCCAGGCGTTTCTTCGCGGCGTCGTCGCTTTCCTTCTTCAGCGCCTGGGATTCGACCTTCAGCTGAATCAGGCGACGTTCCAGACGATCCAGCACTTCCGGCTTGGAATCGATTTCCATGCGGATGCGGCTGGCGGCCTCGTCGATCAGATCGATGGCCTTGTCCGGCAACTGCCGGTCAGTGATGTAGCGATGGCTGAGCTTGGCCGCGGCGATGATCGCGCCGTCGGTGATTGCCACCTTGTGGTGAACCTCGTAACGCTCTTTGAGGCCCCGCAGGATGGCGATGGTGTCTTCTTCGCTCGGCTCATCCACCAGGACTTTCTGGAAGCGACGCTCGAGCGCGGCGTCCTTCTCTATATATTGGCGGTACTCGTTGAGCGTGGTCGCGCCAACGCAATGCAACTCACCGCGAGCCAGTGCAGGCTTGAGCATGTTGCCGGCATCCATCGAGCCTTCGCCCTTACCGGCGCCGACCATAGTATGCAGTTCGTCGATAAACAGAATGATCTGCCCTTCCTGCTTCGACAGCTCGTTGAGCAGCGATTTCAGGCGCTCTTCGAACTCACCGCGATACTTGGCACCGGCAATCAGTGCGCCCATATCGAGCGACAGCAGACGCTTGCCCTTGAGGCCGTCCGGCACTTCGCCGTTGATGATGCGCTGCGCCAGACCTTCGGCAATCGCGGTTTTACCCACGCCAGGTTCACCGATCAGTACCGGGTTGTTCTTGGTGCGGCGTTGCAGAACCTGAATGGTGCGACGAATTTCGTCATCACGACCGATCACCGGATCGAGCTTGCCTTCTTCAGCGCGTTTGGTCAGGTCGACGGTGTATTTGTCCAACGCCTGACGCGACTCTTCGTGGTTGGCGTCATTTACCGCTTCGCCGCCACGCAGGTTGTTGATCGCGTTTTCCAGGGCTTTCTTGCTCACGCCCTGGCCGAGCAGCAACTTGCCGAGCTTGCTGTTCTCATCCATCGCGGCGAGCAGCACCAGTTCGCTGGAAATGAACTGGTCGCCCTTCTGCTGGGCCAGACGATCGGCCTGATTGAGCAGGCGCGCCAGATCCTGCGACATGTTGACATCGCCGGTCGGGTTCTGGATTTTGGGTAATTGGTCGAGCTCTTTGGTCAGCTCTTTACGCAAGCTGTTGACGTCGAAGCCTACCTGCATCAGCAGAGGTTTGATCGAACCACCCTGCTGTTCAAGCATGGCTTGCATCAGGTGCGCCGGCTCAATCGCCGGATGATCGTGGCCAACCGCCAACGACTGGGCGTCGGACAAGGCCAACTGTAATTTGCTGGTTAAACGGTCTATACGCATGGGGTCACCTTCCTTTTGAGCAGGCCGGACCTAAAAACCATCCTGAATAAAGAAACCTGCCAGATACACTGTAGATGCGGTCGATTCTGGGAGATTCAAGCGTCAGCGGATTGATTCAGGTCAGGCAAGTCTAGCGGGTGAGCCAAACTAAGGAAGCGAAGCGACCGGTGCGCGACGCACGGCGATAAGAAAAGAAGCGTGAATCGGTCACGGTGCAGAAACCGCCACCATAAACCGCGGTGACACCCCGTTCAGCCAGACGCAAGCGCGCCAGCAGATAGATGTCAGCCATGAACTTGCCAGCATTGTGACTTGGCACGAAAGCACTTGCCGCTTCGGGCAATTGCTTGATGAAGACTTTCCGCACTTCCGGGCCGACTTCAAAGGCTTTCGGGCCGATCGCCGGGCCGAGCCAGACCAGCACCTCTTCAGCCGGAACATCAAGGCTGTCGAGGGTCGCCTCCAGCACACCCGCCGCCAGACCACGCCAACCGGCGTGAGCCGCAGCCACACGGGTGCCGGCACGATCACAGAACAATGCCGGCAGACAGTCCGCCGTCATCGCCGCACAGGCAATACCCGGCGTCGCCGTCCAGCTCGCATCAGCGGTCGCAACAATGCCCGGATCAGCGTGCGCCACGGCAATCCCGTGCACTTGCTGTAACCAGGCAGGCTTTACGGAGAAGTGCTCGGTCAGGCGCCGACGGTTCTCAGCGACGGCTTCCGGGCGATCATCGACATGATCACCCAGATTGAGACTGTCGAACGGCGCCTCGCTGACACCGCCCTCGCGAGTGGTGACGCAGGCTCTTACGCTGGCCGGCGCAGGCCAGTCCGGCGTCAGCCAGTTCATCCGACGAACGCCTCGCGATCCTGCTTGAGCAGGGTCAACAGCCAGACGAAATCTTCCGGCAGCGGCGATTCCCAGCTCATGCGTTCACCGCTCGTCGGGTGATCCAGCTCAAGGAAGCGCGCATGCAGTGCCTGACGCGGGAAGTGCTTGAGGGATTCAACCATGGTCGGGTTGGCCGCTGGCGGAATGCGGAAACGACCGCCGTACGCCGGGTCGCCGACCAACGGGAAGTTGATATGCGCCATGTGCACGCGGATCTGGTGCGTACGACCGGTTTCCAGTTTCACCCGTACGTGGGTGTGGGAACGGAAACGCTCCAGCACGCGATAGTGACTGACGGCAGGCTTGCCGCCCTCCATCACCGCCATACGCTGACGCTGCTGGCCGTGGCGACCGATCGGGGCATTGATCTTGCCCCCGGCGGTGACCACACCGATCACGATGCACTCGTAGATGCGGCTGACGCTGCGGCTCTGCAACTGCGCAACCAGTTTGGTCTGCGCCTGAATGGTCTTGGCCACCACCATCAGACCGGTGGTGTCCTTGTCCAGACGATGCACGATACCGGCGCGCGGGACATTGATGATGTCCGGCACATGGTGCAGCAAGGCGTTGAGCAGCGTGCCATCGGCATGACCGGCAGCCGGGTGTACCACCAGGCCCGCGGGCTTGTTGATCACCAGAATGTCGTCGTCTTCATAGACGATGTCGAGCTCGATGTCCTGGGCGATCCACTCGCCCTGGGCTTCCTGCTCGGCAGTCAGCTCAAGGATGGCACCGCCGTGCACGATGTCGCGAGGGCGGATGACCGCCCCGTCCACAGTCAGGCGACCTTCTTTGATCCAGGCGGAAAGGCGCGAGCGTGAGTGCTCAGCGAAGAGTTGGGCGGCGACTTGATCGAGGCGTTGGCCGCCCAAATCGGACGGCACCTCTGCGCGAAGTTCAATTTTATCGGACATGCTCTGACTGGGCGTCGGCACAGCCTTTGGTTTCGGCTGCGCGCTTGTGGTTAAATACGGCGTCTTTTGCCCCGAGGCTTTTCAACGGGGCGCTCATCATAACAGGACGGCCCCGCCCAAGACAGCGGCCGTCATAGGGACGCAAGCCGCCATGCAAGTGAAACACCTGCTGCTGATCGCCATCCTCGCATTGACCGCTGCTTGCTCATCGAAGGAAGTCGTAGACGAAAACCTCAGCGAAGCCGAGCTGTATCAGCAGGCTCAGACTGATCTGGACAACAACAGCTACACCAGCGCCACAGCCAAGCTGAAGGCTCTGGAGTCGCGTTATCCGTTCGGTCGCTACGCCGATCAGGCACAGCTGGAGCTGATCTACGCCAACTACAAGAACGCCGAGCCGGAAGCTGCCAAGTCTGCCGCCGAGCGTTTCATTCGTTTGCACCCGCAGCATCCGAACGTGGATTACGCGTACTACCTGAAGGGTCTGACCTCGTTCGACCAGGACGTTGGCCTGCTGGCGCGCTTCCTGCCACTGGACATGACCAAGCGTGACCCGGGCGCCGCGCGCGACTCGTACAACGAGTTCGCCCAGCTGACCAGCCGTTACCCGAACAGCCGCTACGCGCCGGACGCCAAGCAGCGCATGATCTATCTGCGCAACCTGCTGGCCGCCTACGAAATCCACGTGGCCGACTACTACCTGACCCGTCAGGCTTATGTAGCCGCCGCCAACCGTGGTCGTTATGTCGTGGAGAACTTCCAGGAAACCCCATCGGTCGGTGACGGCCTGGCGGTAATGACTGAGGCCTACCAGCGTCTGCACCTGGACGATCTGGCAGCGACCAGCCTGGAAACCCTGAAGCTCAACTACCCAAATCACCCGAGCCTGCAGGATGGCCAGTTCGTGCCACGGGTTGCCGAAGCCGACAACCGTTCTTTCCTGAGCAAGGCGACTCTGGGCCTGATCGAATCGCGCCCACCGCTGCCGCCGGGAGAAACCCGCGCCAACCAGGACGTGCAGAAGCAGTTCCAGGACGCGAAAGACGCGATCCCGAACGAGCTCAAGCCAAAGGACGAAAACGGCGACGTGATCGAAGAGCCGGAACCCGAGTCGAGCGACACCGACCGTTCGTGGTTCAGCTACATGACTTTCGGCGTGTTCGACTGATCACACCGGATGTACAGAAAAGGGAGATCTGCGGATCTCCCTTTTTCATTTCCGCGCTTTAATCCGCTGTGCGCTGATCGGGTCCTTGGCTAAACTGCCGGATCATCAGTCAAAAAGCCGCTCATCATGCTTCGTTTACTGTTCTGGATTGCCCTGATCTTCGCCGCCATCTGGCTCTGGCGAAAATTCAAGGCCCCCGCCTCCTCCACCCAATCGCCGCGCGAGCAGGACGCCCCGCCGATGGTGCGTTGCGCCCATTGTGGCGTGCACTTGCCCCGCGACCGTGCCCTGGGCAACCAGCAACAATGGTATTGCAGCCAGGCTCACCTAGAGCAAGGCCCGGGTACCCGTGATCGCTGAGGCCGCCCACGCCGACAGCAAACAGGCGCAGCGCCTGCTGCGCCTTTATCATCTCTACCGCTTGAGCATCGGCATCACCCTGGTGCTGCTGATCTCCAGCAACATGGACAACCGCCTGCTGACGTCGGCCAATGATGAATTGCTGCGCGGCGGCAGCTGGTTGTACCTGATCCTCAATATTCTGCTGGTGGTGTTCCTGGAGAACACCCGACGGCCAGCGCAACTGTTCAGTCTGGCCCTCGTCGATGTCCTGCTTTTATGCGGTCTGTTCTTTGCCGCGGGCGGCGTCGGCAGTGCGCTGGGCAATTTGCTGATTGTTTCAGTGGCGATCAGCAACACCTTGCTCCGGCGACGCATCGGCCTGTTGATCGCCGCCATCGGCGCGCTGGGCATCGTCGGTTCGAGTTTCCTGCTGGGCTTCAATCACCCGCTGAGCGCCAATGAATACTTGCAGGCCGGCACCCTCGGTGCGCTGTGCTTCGCCGCATCCTTGCTGGTGCAGGGGCTGATCCGCCGCCTCGAAGTCAGCGAAACCCTGGCCGAGCAACGCGCCAGCGAAGTGGTCAGCCTCGAAGCCCTCAACGCGCTGATCCTGCAACGCATGCGCACCGGCATTCTGGTGCTCGACGAGGCGCGTCGGGTGCAACTGGCCAACCACAGCGCGCAAACCCTGCTCGCGCAATCGCACCTTCAGGGGCATTTGATCGATGACTACTCCACGGCGCTGGTCGATCGCCTGCAACTGTGGATGAACAACCCGACCTTGCGTCCGCAGAGCCTGAAAATTCCCGGCAATGGCCTGGAACTGCAACCCAGCTTCATCGCCCTTGAACAGAGTCCGAATCAGCAAACCCTGGTGTTTCTCGAAGACCTCGCACAAATCACCCAGCAGGCCCAGCAACTGAAACTTGCCGCGCTCGGCCGCCTGACCGCCGGCATCTCCCACGAGATTCGCAACCCGCTGGGCGCCATCAGTCACGCCGCGCAGCTATTGGCCGAGTCCGAGGAACTCGACAGCGCGGATCGGCGTCTGACGCAGATTATTCAAGACCACTCCCAGCGCATGAACCGAGTCATCGAAAACGTCCTGCAACTGTCACGCCGCCAGCAAAGCGCTCCACAGCGCCTCGATCTCAAGCCATGGCTGGAAAACTTCGTGGCGCAAAACCGTGAACAGGCCAGCGAGCGCCAACAAATTCATCTGCGGATCAATTCGGGAGATTTCACCACGCTGATGGACCCCAACCAGCTCACGCAAATTCTCGACAATCTGCTACGCAACGGCTGGCGCCACAGCGCTCTGCTGCACGATCAGGCCGAAGTCTGGCTAGCGCTGTTCAGCGATCCCGACAGCCAGTTGGCGGTCCTCGAAGTGCAGGACAACGGCCCCGGCGTACCTGCCGATGAACAAACGCATCTGTTCGAACCATTCTTCACCACCAGCAGCCAGGGCACCGGCCTTGGGCTTTATCTGTCCCGTGAGCTGTGCGAAAGCAACCAAGCGCGCCTAGACTTCCAGTCACGCCATGACGGCGGCTGCTTTCGCATCACCTTTGCTCACGGACGGAAACAAAGTTGAACACGAGCCCACGGCAAAAAATCCTCATCGTCGACGACGAGCCGGATATCCGCGAACTCCTGGAAATCACTCTGGGGCGGATGAAACTCGACACCTACAGCGCTCGTAATCTGGCTGAAGCCCGGACACTGCTGAATCGCGAACATTTCGACCTGTGCCTGACCGACATGCGCCTGCCCGATGGCACAGGACTGGACCTGGTCCAACACATTCAGCAACGTTATCCACAACTGCCGGTGGCGATGATCACCGCCTATGGCAGCCTGGAGACGGCGATCAACGCTTTGAAAGCAGGGGCTTTCGACTTTCTCACCAAACCGGTGGACCTCACTCGCTTGCGCGAACTGGTCGGCACCGCCCTGCGCATGCCAGCAGCGGGAGGCAGTTGCACCGCCATTGATCGACGCTTGCTCGGCGATTCACCGCCCATGCGCAATCTGCGCAAGCAAATCGACAAACTCGCGCGCAGCCAGGCGCCGGTGTACATCAGTGGCGAGTCCGGCAGTGGCAAGGAACTGGTCGCGCGTCTGATCCATGAGCAAGGGCCACGCTCCGGCCAGCCATTCGTACCGGTGAACTGCGGGGCCATTCCTTCGGAGCTGATGGAAAGCGAGTTTTTCGGCCATCGCAAAGGCAGTTTCACCGGTGCGGTCGAAGACAAGCCGGGGCTGTTTCAAGCGGCCCATGGCGGCACACTGTTTCTCGACGAAGTGGCGGACTTGCCGCTGCCGATGCAAGTCAAGTTGCTGCGGGCGATCCAGGAAAAAGCCGTGCGCAGTGTCGGCGGCCAGCAGGAGAGCGTGGTTGATGTACGAATTCTTTGCGCCACCCACAAGGATCTCGATGCGGAGGTCGCGGCCGAACGCTTCCGTCAGGATCTGTATTACCGCTTGAACGTGATAGAACTGCGCGTGCCGCCCCTGCGTGAGCGGCGCGATGACATCGAAGTGCTCGCGGCCAGCATGCTCAAGCGCCTGGCCAAGGACACCGGCCAGCCGGCAGCGCGCTTACATCCTCAGGCTATTGAGGCGCTGAAGAACTATCGGTTTCCGGGGAATGTGCGGGAACTGGAGAACGTGCTCGAACGGGCGCACACCTTGTGCGAAAACCGCACGATCGAGGCTGGGGATTTGCGCCTGAGTGAAGGCAACTGCGCGGCGGATGGCGGCATCGCCGATCTGACCCAGATCGACAATCTGGAAGACTATCTGGAGAACGTCGAGAGGAAGCTGATTCTCCAAGCGCTGGAAGAAACGCGCTGGAATCGTACGGCAGCGGCGCAGCGCTTGAGTCTTTCGTTCAGGTCGATGCGCTACAGGCTGAAAAAGTTAGGCCTGGATTGAGGGCCCCTTCGCGGGCAGGCTCGCGAAAGCGGCCTGCCAGGCACCAGAAATCTATCTGACTAAATGCGGCCTTCAGGCGCATACGGCGCCGGATCGATAATCGGTGACCGCTCCAGCATCACATCGGCAAACAACTGGCACGACGCCGGCGCCAGCACCAGACCATTACGGTAATGCCCGCAGTTCAACCACAACCCTGCGCACCCCGGCACCCGGCCAATGTAGGGAATCCCCGCCGGCGAACCCGGACGCAACCCGGCCCAGTGCCCGACCACCTCGGCCTGCGCCAGCGCCGGCAGCAACTCGACCGCTGAAGCCTTGAGACTGTCCAGCGCCACATCGGTCGGCGTCTTGTCGTAACCCTCGTGCTCCAGCGTGCTGCCGATCAGGATATGGCCGTCGCGACGCGGGATCGCATAACGGCCCTTGGCCAGGACCATGCTCGGCAAAAAGTCCGCCGCACATTTGTACAGAATCATCTGGCCCTTGACCGGTTCAACCGGCAATGTCAGGTCCAGCGTCTTGAGCAGATCACCGCTCCAGGCCCCTGCCGTCAGCACGACCTGATCGCCCTTGATCACTCCCTTCGATGTCTCGACGCCGATAACCTGCTCACCCTCGCGGACAAAGCCGCTGACTTCACACTGTTCGTGAATGGTCACGTTCGGCAGTGCCTGAAGTGCCGCTTTCAGTGATTTCACCAGGCGCGGGTTGCGCACGTTGGCGACATCGGCCATGTAAATCGCCCGGGAGAAACCACCGCCAAGCACCGGCACCGCGTCATGCGCCGCCGAGATATCCACAGCCCGCAGCGGACGGTTCTCCCGCTCGGCCCAGGCCAGCGCCTCGGCCTCATCGTCCAGATCCAGCCAGTACAGGCCGGTGGTGTGCACTTCCGGATCGACCCCGGTGTCGGCAAACAGACGCGCGCCGAGCTGTGGATAAAAATCCTGCGACCAATGCGCCAGCGCGGTGACTGCCGGGCTATAGCGCCACGGATACAGCGGCGAAACGATACCGCCGCCCGCCCAGGACGATTCCTGGCCAAGATTCGAACGATCGAGCAGCACCACGCTGCGCACCTCGGAGGCGAGATTGTAGGCAGTCAGCAGGCCAATTACCCCGCCACCGACAATCACCACTTGCTGTTGCCTGGTCATGTTTGATCCAACCGTAAAAAAGACAGTGGGCGAAAAAGGCACCCGAAAGAAAGCGCTTCAGCGGCCCCAGCAATCCTTGGTGGTCAGCCCGGTAGTCGCGTTGTTCATGCTTCTGACGCCGGTATTGGTCAGGGTGAAATCCCCGCACTTGTCAGTGGCCATGGCCGTGCCCGTCTTACGGGTGGCGGTCAGGAGAAAGGTCTGGTCAGCGATGGTCGGGGTGATGGTGTAGAAATCATTGCCTGTGCTGAGCCCGGTAACGTTGGTGTAGGTATTGTTCCTGGTGTAGAAGCGTTCGAGGGTCTGCGCCTGTTCCGAGAGCAGCGACACCACCTCGGCGCGACGGCCTTTCTTCAGGTATTCCGTATAGCTCGGTGCGGCGATGGTGATGACGATCCCGATGATCGCAATCACGATCATGATTTCGATCAGGGTAAAACCTCGGCTGGATCTGCGCATGCCTCAACTCTCGCTTACTGTATTTGTCGCCACATGATACGACGGCTGCCGCCGCCGGATTTTTCCACCAGCGTGGTAATGCCGCCGCTGGAGTCATTCACAATCTTGCGCGTGGCGCCGTTGACGATGGCATTCAGGGTCGGAATGCCGCCGGTGAACACCACGCCACTGGAAATCGTGTCGTTGCTGTCGACCACGCCATCGGCGTTGGTGTCGAGCACCGCGTAGTTGAGCATCTTACCGCTGAACCCATCGAGCTCGACCAGTTTGCCGGTACCAAAACTGGAACACGGGTCGGTGGTGTCGACGCTGGCGGTGGTGAAGATGATCCGCCCGAGCACCAGACTGGCCTGATTGATCACCCGTTCGCCGGTCAGCGCGTTGTTATACACCAAGGGCAGGTACCAGCCCTTCTCTCCCGGATAGATCGTGTCGTTTTGCGTCGTCGTCACGAACTGCCCGGTACTGCCGGAGAACACGCCCGTGATGGCCTGCGCCTGCAAACTGCTGACCGTGAGCTGTCCCGAGCCGCCGTCGGCGTCCCATACCGAATAGAACGCTTGCAGATCCTTGTTGGTCTTGTCGGCCGTTTCGTTGAATTTACCGGTGCCGAAGAAAATCTGTTTGCCGCCGAGCGAATTGTCCGCCAGCAACGGTTGCGCAGTGATCGGCTGGGTCGCTCCGCCGGCGGTGGTGAACAGCGGCTTGCCGGAAAACGCTACGCCCCAACTGTCCGTCGAGGTCGCGCTCAAGTCGAACTTCCACAAACGCCCTTTCAAGTCACCGCCATAAGCGGCCTGCACGACGTTCTGTGAGTTGACCTTGAGTTTTACCGAAGACAAACCGTTAGTGGTTTCCGTATTGTCGATGACGATTTTCCTGATCAGCGAACCGTCGCGCACATCCAGCACATACAACGCAGCCACCCCTGAGTTGCTGCCGTAACCGTTGGCGATAAATGCAGCCCAGCGCCCATCGGCCAAGCGTGCCACTTCCGGACGGGCGTAGGCATAACCCAGATCATTGAAAGCGTTGGCCGTGCTGGCAGTGGCCGGTGCGCTGACCTCCCACAAGGCGCGCATCACGTTCCCCGCCGAGGCGTCGAACAACTGCAGCGCGTAGAAAGTTTTGCCGCCGGCACCGGTGCCACCGATGGCCAGGGTTTTCCACGCGCCGCTGATTTGCGCGTCGTACACGCCGACCTGACCGTCGACGAGAAACTTGTGGCTGACACCGTTGACGTAGTTCGGATCGGCAATGAACCGCAGTGACGGCAATACGCTGGACGGCATATAAGCGTAGCGTCGAGTGCCATTGGCCGAGTTGATGACGTTGACGAAGCCGTCGTTGGCATTCACCACCAGACTGGCGCTCATGGTGTTCGCCTTGGTGGTCAGGTAGGTGCTGTAGGTAGTGTCGCCCGAGAGGTCGGATGCAGTTTTCTCCGTGGGCGACGCTAGCACCAGAGGCGAATTGATAATGTCGCCGAGCAATACGCTGCGCACTTTCAGGCCGGCCTTGTTGGTGCCTTTGCTCCACTCCACCAGATCGTTGCCAGTGATGCCGGTGGGCAGGCCCTGGCTGAGCGTGGTCTGTTGAGGCAGGGAAAAATTGCCGAAGGCCAGGCTGACCGCTGCGTTGCTCGCTGTGTTCCACGACTGGAAGGTCGGTGCGGTAGCACTGGGGACAATGGTGGTATCGGTGTTCCACAGGGTGGCAGAGGTATTCACCGCACCAGCCGCCGTGAAGCCGAATGACTTGATCGTCCCACGCCAATCCTTCGGGTCGTAACTGGTCTGGAAATAACTGGTGCCACTGGCCAGCGTCGTGCCGCTGGTGACGCCGCTGCCACCAGAGCCGGCCTTGGAGGTAATGTCACTCAGTGCCGAAGATAAAGCCGCATTGAGTCCCGAGCTGTCGGTCGCCTGGTAATACCTGCCCTGCCCATAGCTGGCGGCGTCGGACAACATGTCGTTATCCGCCGCGAACCCTACTGTGTAGGTGTTCATGTTCTGTTTGGGAAAATCCACCGCATTCCAGCTCTTGCCCGCTGCATCGGTGCCGGCCGAACGCATGTCGATATCGAAGGCAAACTTGGCGATGTCATCCAGATACAGCGTGTCCCCTTCACCATCACCGTTGAGGTTGCTGCCATCATTGTTGACACCGTCCCAGTTCGGCAAACGGCTGCCACCCAACGGGTCGTTGGTGGGGAAGGTGCGGTCGTAGGTCGGCAAGCCATCGGTAATCACCACGCCGTAGTTTTTCTGACAGCGGTACTGAATCGGGCTGGTATAGGTCGCTGGCGTGCCGTTGTAATAAGGCGCCAGGCCGCGCATGTAGCGGGTGACTTCGTAGTAGGTTTCGGCCAATGGTGTATTGGCCACGGCGTTCAAGCCGTTGATCGATGAAATCAGCGCGTTGTAGTTGGTGTCGGCCTGGGCCTGAGTCACGCTGCCCGTGACGGGCGACAAATCGGTAATCGACCGGGCTATGAATCCGCCATTGCCCGAATTGCTACTGGTGGCCGGGTTGAACGTCGACAAGCCCATGCGCAAGGTGCGGTTACTGCTGACCAATGCTGTGGAAACGTTACGCGCAACATTCATTCGGTAATCGTTGGGAATCGCGCCGGTGGTGAAATCACGAGTGCCGTTGCTGATAGCCTGGCTGACAATCCAGGAAATGTAATCGGCGGAATACCGGGTGTTCTCATTGCCTACGGGGTCGGGAAGCTTCAGACACAACGGTGCCACGCTGTTGTTGTAGAACGCATAGGCGCCGCCCGAACACCCGGAAGTCGGCAGGCTCGATAGAAACACCGTGTCGCCGGTGATCTGCGGAGCATTGAGCGCAGAGCACAATCCGAGGAAGGCATTGCACTGCCGGGCCGGAGTGCGGTTGATGTTCGGATCAAATCCGGCGGCGTAAATGATACTGTTCATACTCCCCGAGTCGTCAATCAGCAGCATCACATTCGGCGCCACCGCAGCTGCGCTCAGCAGCGGTGAATCGGACGGCGTGAACGCCCACGCCGGCGTCGCCAGATAAAGGCTCAGCAGCATGCCGAGCAGCAGCGACGCGGAGCGTTCAATACTTCGCATAGACACTCTCCACCACACTGCGCGAACTACCGGCGATGCCGACAGCGGTGACGCGATATAGCGTCGCCGAGGTATTGCTCGGCACATTTACCGCCGTCAGGGTCGTGCCGATGTTCTGAACACCGTAAAAGCCATTACCGGTGGCGATCCAGGTCACCCCGGAGGTCGAATTGAAACCGGCTGAATTGACCACTGACGACTCCGCCGGCGGCGCACATTGGGTCGTGCCGCTGCACACCGCCAGCGCATAACTGTCCAGTTGCACAGCGCTCTCGCCGACACGCAAAGCCGCCTCGGCAGTCTGGAACGACTGATTGCGCAGACTGACGCTGCCGGCCATTTTCTCCTGCAGGTTGGCGCTTTGCATCGACGACAAACCGATCAGGGTCAGCAACAGAAGAAACACCAGGCTGACCAGCAGGACCATACCGCGCTGTGCCTGACGTTGTTGCAAGGAAATCCTCATCACCGCCTCCCTCACTGCAAGCGATTGCGCAATGCCGCAACCACGTTGAAGGTTTGATTGCGCACCCGATTGCTCGGATCGGTGAGGGTCAGGCTCAGGCGCACACTGCGGATGCGCGCCGGGTCGCCGGGGTTGGCGCTGTAAGTCGAGGCCGCCACATCCGTTGCGGAGCTGGCGAGACCAAAAGTGACGTTGAACGCACTGACGTTGTTCACCAGCACCTGCTGCGTCGGCGTACCGCTGCCGGTGCCCATGAGAATCTGATTGTTGCTGAAGCTGTAGATCAGCCGCCGGATCGGGAAGGCGATCTGCCCGCTCGCCGGTGATCGCAAGCCGGTATAAGCCATCGCACTGTTGCGGCAATCGGAAATCACCGTCCAGGTCGGTGTGCCCCCACCGCTGCCGATATCGGCAGTGACCAGCGTCAGTTTCAGATTGGCGTTGTCCCAACTGATCGGCGTGACCTGCGCAGCGTTGAAGTCGCCCGCAGAGCTTGAGTCGAGAATAGTGCCCAGGCAACCGAACATTCCGACCATGCGGATTTCCTGAATCATTTTGCTCAACACGAACCGCGCGTCTTCCTGCATCGCGGCGGCGCTGTTCTGGCTGACATAGGTGTTTTTCGCCGCGATGAAAATCTGCACCACGCCCAACACCACGATCAGCCCCAATGCCAGGGCGATGAGCATTTCGATCAGGCCGAAACCACGCTGATGGCGCCTCATGGTGTAGCCACCGGATCGACGGCGGCGCGACTGCTCAGGACGAAACTGCGCTGAGCACTGGCAGTATTGGCTGCCCGCGCATCGCTCCAGTTGATCGTGATGGTGTACACGCGCTGATTGAGGGTGATGGTGCCGGTCGCCGTCGGCCCGCCGAAATTGATGATATTGGTGGAGAAATCGTAGAGATCCTGATCTCGCGCAACACTGAGATTGCCCGAAGTCGGCGGCGTGACGGTGTAGTCAGCACCGGAGTTGGCGCGAATGCGGTCCATCATGTCGTAGGCGATGAAACTGGCCTGGCTGGTCATCCGCGAGCTGTCGGTGTACTTCAGCGCATTCAGTTGCACCGCCGCCGCGCCCAACAGGCCGACCGTCAGAATCAGCAACGCGATCAGCACTTCAATCAGCGTCATACCCTGCTGTGCGTGTTGACTCCCTGCCCTCATCCGCAAGTTCCACCCAATTGAATTCGTCCGTTCAAACACACGTTCAGCGTCCTGCCCTGCGTGCCCAGCGTGTAACTGATGACCACCGCCGTCGACGGTGCCGCCAGACCGCCAAGGTTGTTGAAATCGAGTGCGGTCACTCCTGAGGGTAGCGTCAGAGTCGCGCCGCTGCTCATCGCCGGAACAACCCGCAACACATTGGCCGACGTGCCAGTACCGTCGTAGACCGACAACTCACCGGTCCACACGCTGCCGCCGGCGGTCGGACGCAGGCGCAGAGTGGTGCCACGGTCGATGGCTTCGAGCCTGGCGAAATTGATCGCCCGTTGCAGGTCGCCCATCTCGGTATCAGCCTTGCTGCTCTGTACCGAACGGGTGAACGCCGGCACCGCCAGGGTGAGCAGGATCACGAAGATCGCGATCGCGACCAACAACTCGATCAGCGTGAAACCTTTTGTACGAAGATCCATCAATGCCCTCCGTTGCCGTCGGCTATACCTGCTTCTACACGCTAGAACATTCAACCGGCCCGCGTCGGTTGATTTGACCTGCCCGGCGCACGGAGCGCGCCGCGCATCACACTCCATGGAGGGAGTTTTCATGTCGCAACAGGGTTTCAGCCTGATCGAACTGCTTATGGGACTGGCGATTGGCGCAATTGTTCTGCTGCTGGTCAGCCCGGCGTTCGCCACTCTCAGAGAATCGAACCATCGGGATCAGGCGGCGCAATCCCTGCTCGATGGCCTTCGCAACGCGCGTACGCTGGCTATCACGCGCAATCAGAGCGTGGTGATTCATGGCATCAACGGTGACTGGAGTCAGGGCTGGCGGATCATTCTGGATATCAGCGGCAAAGGACCGAAAGACAGCAGCAATCCGCTGCTGCAAGAGCGTGCGAATGACACGCGGGTGCCGATTGTCGGCAATGGGTCAGTGAGTCGTTACGTACGCTTCAGCAGTCTGGGGCAACCGCTGATGCCCGGGCGGGCATTTCAGGCAGGGACCTTACATGTCTGCTCGGCCCGCAAGCCGCTCAGCCAGCGCCAGATTGTACTGGCGGCGACCGGTCGCGTGCGCCTGAACAGCGAAGAGGCTGAACAGGCGCTGTGTCAAACAACGCAAGGTGTCAGATCGAACGCACGCGCAACTCTTTAGGCATCGAGAACGTGATGTTCTCTTCGCGACCGGCCAGTTCATCGGCACCGGTGGCACCCCAGGCCTGCAGTTGCTGAATCACGCCGCGCACCAGCACTTCCGGCGCGGAAGCACCGGCGGTGATGCCGATACGCTCAACACCATCGAACCAGCTCTTTTGCAAATCTTCGGCGCCGTCGATCAGATAGGCCGGCGTGGCCATACGTTCGGCCAGCTCACGCAGACGATTGGAGTTGGAGCTGTTCGGACTACCGACCACCAGCACCACGTCGCACTCGTCAGCCAGTTGCTTGACCGCGTCCTGGCGGTTTTGCGTGGCGTAGCAGATGTCGTCCTTGCGCGGACCGCCGATGGCCGGGAAGCGCGTGCGCAGCGCATCGATAACTCGACTGGTGTCGTCCATCGACAGCGTGGTCTGGGTGACGAACGCCAGTTTGTCCGGGTTATGCACCTGCAACTCGGCGACGTCTTTCTCGTCCTCGACGAGGTAGATCGCGCCGCCATTGCTGCCATCGTACTGGCCCATGGTGCCTTCGACTTCCGGGTGACCGGCGTGGCCGATCAGGATGCACTCACGGCCATCGCGGCTGTATTTCGCCACTTCGATGTGCACCTTGGTCACCAGCGGACAGGTAGCGTCGAATACTTTCAAGCCACGGCCAGCGGCTTCGGTACGTACGGCCTGGGAGACGCCGTGGGCACTGAAGATCACGATGACGTCATCCGGCACCTGATCCAGCTCTTCGACGAAGATCGCCCCGCGGCTGCGCAGGTCTTCGACGACGAACTTGTTGTGCACCACTTCGTGACGCACATAGATCGGCGGCCCGAATACTTCCAGGGCGCGGTTGACGATTTCGATCGCCCGGTCCACGCCGGCGCAGAAGCCACGGGGGTTGGCGAGTTTGATTTGCATGCTGTGCCTCGTGTCTTGCGCGCGAAAACAGTTAAAAACATTGTGGGAGCGAGCTTGCTCGCGAAGAGGCCATCACCTGCAACATTACTGTTGGCTGGCACACCGCATTCGCGAGCAAGCTCGCTCCCACATTTGACTTCATAGAGTCAGTTAGATCGCTTTAACGTTGATGATCTCGACGTCAAAGGTCAGCGTCTTGCCTGCCAGCGGGTGGTTGAAATCGATGGTCACTTGCGTGTCGTCGAACTCCTTCACCACACCCGGCAGCTCAGTATTGGCCGCATCGTTGAAGATCACCAGCAAACCCGGCGACAACTCCATATCAACGAACTGCGAACGCGGGATGATCTGCACGTTCTGCGGGTTCGGCTGGCCGAAGGCGTTTTCTGGCTCGACGGTCAGCGTGCGTTTATCGCCGGCCTTGAAGCCGAACAGCGCCGCTTCGAAACCCGGCAGCAGGTTGCCGTCGCCGACCTTGAAGGTCGCCGGGGCTTTGTCGAACGTACTGTCGACGGTGTCGCCGTTCTCCAGGCGCAATGCAAAGTGCAAAGTGACTTCCGTGTTCTGGCCGATGCGTTGTTCAGCCAATACCTGTTCAGTCATGAACGGCTTCTCCGGTCTTTTTACTTTTGAACATATCCAGTGCCAGCATCACCGCACCCACGGTGATGGCGCTGTCGGCGAAGTTGAACGCCGGGAAGTACCAGCGGTTCTGCCAGTGCACCAGAATGAAGTCGATCACATGGCCCAAGGCAATGCGGTCATACAGATTGCCCAGCGCACCGCCCAGCACCAGCGCCAGCGCGACTGCCAGCCAGGTATCGTTGCGGCCCAGACGCTTGAGCCAGACCACCAGCACCGCACTGACCACAATCGCGATCAGGGCGAATAGCCAACGCTGCCAGCCGGAGCTGTCAGCCAAAAAGCTGAAGGCAGCGCCGGTGTTGTAGGCCAGGGTCCAGCTGAAGTAATCGGGAATGATCACGATCTGCTGGAACATTTCGAGCTTGCCTTCGAAGTAGAACTTGCTGGCCTGGTCAATGACCAGAACCAGCAAGCTCAACCACAGCCAGCTCAACCGTCCAAAACGGCCAACGGCATCAGGCATAGTGACGAACCTCGCCAGCGCCGCTGATGTTGTCGACGCAACGACCGCAGATTTCCGGATGCTCCGGGTTCACACCAACGTCTTCGCGGCAGTGCCAGCAACGGGCGCATTTCGGGAACGCCGATTTGACGATCTTCAGTTTCAGACCGCTGACTTCGGTGGTTACCGCGTCAGCAGGTGCCTGCACAAAAGGCGCCACGCTGGCCGTCGAGGTGATCAGGACAAAGCGCAACTCATTGCTCAGCTTGACCAGGTCGGCGCTCAGGGCATCTTCGGCGTACAGCGTCACCTCGGCTTGCAGGTTGCCACCGACGGCTTTGGCCGCGCGCTGGATTTCCATCTCTTTGTTGACCGCAACCTTAACTTCCATGATGCGATCCCAGTACTCACGACCCAGCTCGAAGCCTTCCGGCAGTTCGGTCAGACCTTCGTACCAGGTATTGAGCATGACCGATTCGTTACGCTCGCCCGGCAGGTACTCCCACAGTTCGTCGGCAGTGAAGGCGAGGATCGGTGCGATCCAGCGCACCAGCGCTTCGGAGATGTGGAACAGCGCGGTTTGCGCCGAACGGCGGGCCTTGCTGTTGGCGCCAGTGGTGTACTGACGGTCCTTGATGATGTCGAGGTAGAAACCGCCCAGCTCCTGCACGCAGAAGTTGTGGATCTTCGAGTAGACGTTCCAGAAACGGTATTCGCCGTAGTGCTCTTGCAGCTCGCGCTGCAGCAGCAAGGTGCGGTCGACCGCCCAACGATCCAGCGCGAGCATGTCTTCGGCCGGCAGGATGTCGGTGGCCGGGTTGAAACCGCTCAGGTTCGAAAGCAGGAAGCGTGCGGTGTTGCGGATACGACGATAGGCGTCCGCACTGCGTTGCAGGATCTGGTCGGATACCGCCATTTCGCCCGAGTAGTCAGTCGAAGCGACCCACAGACGCATGATGTCGGCGCCCAGGGTGTCGTTGACCTTCTGCGGCGCGATGACGTTACCCAAAGACTTGGACATCTTGCGGCCCGCTTCGTCAACGGTGAAACCGTGAGTCAGCAGTTCGCGGTACGGCGCGTGGTTGTCGATGGCGCAACCGGTCAGCAGCGACGAGTGGAACCAGCCACGGTGCTGGTCGGAACCTTCCAGGTACAGATCGGCACGCGGGCCGCTCTCGTGACCCATCGGGTGCGAACCGCGCAGGACGTGCCAGTGCGTGGTGCCCGAATCGAACCAGACATCGAGGGTGTCGCTGATCTTGTCGTACAGCGGCGCTTCGTCACCGAGCAGTTCGGCGGCGTCCATCTTGAACCAGGCTTCGATGCCTTCGACTTCAACGCGCTTGGCAACTTCTTCCATCAGCTCGACGGTGCGTGGGTGCAGCTCGCCGCTTTCCTTGTTGAGGAAGAACGGGATCGGCACGCCCCAGTTGCGCTGACGCGAGATGCACCAGTCCGGACGGTTGGCAATCATCGAGTGCAGGCGCGCCTGGCCCCAGGCCGGGAGGAACCTGGTGTCTTCGATGGCTTTGAGCGAGCGCACACGCAGGGTGTCGCCGCTGGTTGGCTCTTTGTCCATGCCGATGAACCACTGCGCAGTCGCGCGGTAGATCAGCGGGGTCTTGTGGCGCCAGCAGTGCATGTAGCTGTGTTCGATGACGGTGGTGTGCATCAGCGCACCGACCTCAGTCAGCTTGTCGACGATGGCCGGGTTGGCCTTCCAGATGAACTGGCCGCCGAAGAATTCCAGCGACGGCACGTACACACCGTTGCTCTGCACCGGGTTAAGAATGTCGTCGTTGACCATGCCGTATTTCTTGCAGGTCACGAAGTCGTCCACGCCGTAAGCCGGAGCGGAGTGAACCACACCGGTGCCAGCGCCCAGTTCGACGTAGTCAGCCAGGTACACCGGCGACAGACGGTCGTAGAACGGGTGACGGAAGTTGATCAGTTCCAGTTGTTTACCGGTGGTGGTCGCGATGACCGAGCCTTCGACGCCATAGCGCGCCAGGCAGGCCTCGACCAGTTCTTCCGCCAGCACCAGCAGCTTGTCACCGATATCAACCAGCGCGTAGTTGAACTCCGGGTGAACGTTCAGCGCCTGGTTGGCCGGGATGGTCCACGGGGTGGTGGTCCAGATCACGATCGACGCCGGTTTGCTCAACGACGGCAGACCGAACGCGGCAGCCAGTCGGGCTTCGTCAGCGATCGGGAAAGCCACGTCGATGGTCGAAGACTTCTTGTTCTCGTACTCGACTTCAGCTTCGGCCAAGGCCGAACCGCAGTCGAAGCACCAGTTCACCGGCTTCAAGCCCTTGAACACGAAACCGCCCTTGACGATTTCGGCGAGAGCGCGGATTTCACCGGCCTCGTTCTTGAAGTTCATGGTCTTGTACGGGTTGGCCCAGTCGCCCAGCACGCCGAGACGGATGAATTCGGACTTCTGCCCTTCGATCTGCTCGGTGGCGTAGGCACGGCACAGTTCGCGGGTCTTGTCCGCGCCCAGGTTCTTGCCGTGGGTCACTTCAACCTTGTGCTCGATCGGCAGGCCGTGGCAGTCCCAACCCGGAACGTACGGCGCGTCGAAACCCGAAAGGGTTTTCGAGCGGATGATCATGTCCTTGAGAATCTTGTTCAGTGCGTGACCGATGTGGATCGTGCCGTTGGCATACGGAGGGCCGTCGTGCAGAACGAACTTCGGACGATCCTTGCCAATCTCGCGCAACTTTCCGTACAGGCCAATACTGTCCCAGCGCTGCAGGATCTGCGGTTCGCGCTGTGGCAGGCCGGCCTTCATTGGGAAGGCGGTGTCCGGAAGGTTTAGCGTGGCTTTATAGTCGGTCATTTAAGGCTCTTCATTAGCGATGGGCGCTAGGTGCGGCTAGTGCACGGGCGGTGGCGACATCCGCATTGATCGCCGTTTTCAATGCCTCCAGGGAGGCGAAACGCTGCTCTTCGCGCAGCTTCTGGTGGAAAACCACCGTCAAACGCCGGTCATACAGATCGCCGGCAAAATCTAGAAGATGGACTTCAAGGTGGGCCTTGCCATCACCTTGTACCGTGGGCCGCACACCAATATTGGCGACACCGGGCCAGGTCTTGCCGTCGATATCGACATCCACCAGGTACACCCCGGTGAACGGCACGCGACGACGCTTGAGTTGAATGTTGGCAGTGGGCGTACCCAGTTGCCGGGCCAGTTTCTGGCCATGCAGCACGCGACCGGCAATGCGGTACGGGCGACCGAGCAAACGTTCAGCCAAGGCAAAATCGGCGGCAGCCAAGGCGTTACGCACCTGGGTGCTGCTGACGCGAATGCCGTCCAGCTCGACGGTTTGCGCGGCTTCGACGGTAAAACCGTGAACTTGCCCGGCTTGCATCAGGAAATCGAAATCGCCGAGGCGATCGCAACCGAAGCGGAAATCGTCGCCGACCTCCAGATGCTGCACACCGAGGCCATCGACGAGGATGGTGTCGACGAACTCACTGGCGCTGAGCTTGCTCAAGCGCTGGTTGAAAGCCAGGCACAACACCCGGTCAACACCCTCGGCGGCCAGCAGCTGCAGCTTGTCGCGCAATCGGGCCAGACGCGCCGGCGCGGTGTCGGGGGCAAAGAATTCCCGTGGCTGCGGCTCGAAAATCACCACGCAGGC
This sequence comes from Pseudomonas sp. IT-347P, assembly GCF_949768005.1. NCBI lineage: Bacteria > Pseudomonadati > Pseudomonadota > Gammaproteobacteria > Pseudomonadales > Pseudomonadaceae > Pseudomonas > Pseudomonas sp. IT-347P. Next base: position 233,911 of record NZ_CATKPQ010000058.1, on the reverse strand, counting down.
GGGTACGCCCAACTCGAGCGCGCGCTCACGCAGTCGGGCCAGGATAGCCTGGTGACCACGATGAACACCGTCAAAGTTGCCAATAGTGGCGACGCAGCCCCGATGCTGGGGGCGCAAGTTGTGAAGGCCTCGAACCAGCTGCATAACGCGCTTCTTGCTCATAAAGTGGTCGATTATAACCACACCCGACGGTCGACGACAGGCAACACCGTAACGCAAAGTGAACGAGCCGACAAAACTGCCGGCCCGAGCCTGTTTATAAAGGGTAAAACCTTAGCTCAAGGCCTTGCGATTGAAGTCGCGCAGACGGAAACCCAGCAGCAGCAACATACCGAAATACGCCACCACCCCGGCAATCACCAGGGCGCCCAGGCGCATAAAGCGTTCGAGCATGTGCCCTTCATCCCAAGCGGGCATGAAATGCATACCGGCCAGCAGCACCGCCGACATCACGGTCACTGCGACGACCAGTTTGAAAGCGAATTTCCCCCAGCCTGGCTGCGGCTGATACATCTTCTGCTTGCGCAGTTGATAGAACAGCAACCCGGCGTTCAGACAGGCACCGGCACTGATTGCCAGCGCCAGACCGGCATGGGCCAGCGGACCGATCAATGCCAGGTTGAACAGTTGAGTGCACACCAGCGTGAAGATCGCGATTTTCACCGGCGTACGAATGTTCTGTTGCGCATAGAAGCCCGGCGCCAGCACTTTGATTACGATAATCCCGAGCAGACCGACAGAATAGGCAATCAATGCGCGCTGGGTCATTTCGGCGTCGAAGCCACTGAATTGACCGTACTGGAACAGCGAAACGGTCAGCGGCTCGGCGAGAATCCCTAGCGCCAGCGCACACGGGAGCACCAGCACGAAGCACAGGCGCAGGCCCCAATCGAGGATTCGCGAATATTCGTGGCGGTCTTTGCTCGCATAGGTTTTCGCCAGCGTTGGCAGCAGGATTGTGCCCAAGGCCACACCCAGCACACCGGATGGCAGCTCCATCAAGCGGTCGGCGTAATACATCCACGACACCGAGCCCGCAACCAGAAACGAGGCGAAGATGGTGTTGATGATCAGCGAAATCTGGCTGACCGAGACGCCGAGAATCGCCGGCAGCATCTGCTTCATCACGCGCCAGACGCCGGTGTCGCGCAGATTCAGACGCGGCAGCACCAGCATGCCGATTTTTTTCAGGTGCGGCAGTTGATAGAGCAACTGCGCCAGACCACCCACCAATACCGCCCAGCCCAGCGCCATCACTGGCGGGTCGAAGTACGGCGTGAGGAACAGCGAAAACACGATCATGCTGACGTTAAGCAACGTCGGCACAAAGGCCGGCACCGAGAAACGGTTCCAGGTATTGAGGATGGCCCCGGCCAGCGATGAAAGGGAGATCAGCAATATATAAGGGAAGGTTACCCGCAGCAGGTCGGACGTCAGCTGGAATTTTTCCGGCGTATCGGTAAACCCCGGAGCCGTGGCCCAGATCACCCAGGGCGCGGCGATCATGCCCAGCGCCGTCACCACCGCCAATACCAGCGTCAGCAGGCCCGAGACGTAAGCAATAAAGGTACGGGTCGCCTCCTCGCCCTGCTGGCTTTTGTATTCAGCCAGAATCGGCACAAAGGCCTGAGAGAACGCCCCCTCGGCGAAGATACGCCGCAGCAGATTGGGCAGTTTGAAGGCAATGAAGAAGGCGTCCGTCGCCATTCCGGCGCCGAATGTACGAGCAATCAGCGTGTCACGAACAAAGCCCAGAATCCGGGAGAGCATCGTGATAGAGCTGACGGCGGCCAACGATTTGAGCAGATTCATTGAGGGAATTTGTGCCTGTCGATAAACAGCAGGCGAACAAAGCGCCTACTTGTGCGATACTCCGCGCCGCAGCAGCACAGAGCCAAAGCTCGCGAGTTTACAGGTCAAGCGCCGGAAATAAATATCCCGCCTCTTTATACCTACCACTTAGCGGAACGTTTCAAGTGCCCTTGACAAGACTTCTCTTCATCGGCATGATTCGCGGCCTATTTTGTTTGCTATTTCCTAAAAAGTCTTTCGAGGAGCTCGACGGTGGCCAACTCACCTTCCGCCAAAAAACGTGCAAAACAGGCTGAGAAGCGTCGCAGCCACAACGCCAGCCTGCGTTCCATGGTTCGCACCTACATCAAGAATGTAGTTAAAGCCATCGACGCAAAAGACGCTGAAAAAGCTCAAGCTGCATACGTTCTGGCTGTGCCAGTTATCGACCGTATGGCCGATAAAGGCATCATCCACAAGAACAAGGCTGCTCGCCATAAGAGCCGCCTGAATGGCCACGTCAAAGCGCTGAAAGAAGCTGCTTAATCGACGTAGTCATTAAAAAACCGACCTTAGGGTCGGTTTTTTATTGCCTGTGATTTAGTAAATCCAGCACAAAAAATGTGGGAGCGGACTTGCTCGCGAAGGGGACGTATCAGTTGATAGCGATATCAACTGAAAGACCGCTTTCGCGAGCAAGCCCGCTCCCACAGTTAGTTTTGCGGTGTTATTGCTGGACCGGCACCCACGGCAGAATCGGGATCGCGGTCACGGCATTCTGCGGACTGCCCTCGATCAAACGATCGCTGTAAACCAGATACACCAGCGTATTGCGCTTCTTGTCGAGGAAACGCACCACTTGCATGGTCTTGAATACCAGCGAAGTGCGCTCCTTGAACACCTCATCGCCGTCCTTCAGATCACCCTTGAACTTGATCGGGCCGACCTGGCGACAAGCGATCGACGCTTCCGCGCGATCCTCAGCCAGACCCAAACCACCCTTCACACCGCCCGTCTTGGCGCGCGACAGGTAGCAGGTCACCCCTTCAACTTTCGGATCATCGAAAGCTTCGACCACAATGCGGTCGTTCGGCCCGACGAATTTGAACACCGTCGACACCTGACCGATTTCCTCAGCCGAGGCCAGCAATGGCATCGCCATCAGCAAGCCCAACAATCCTTTCGCTAAATGCATCGAGTTTTCCTTAAACCAGAATCAGGTTGTCACGGTGAACCAACTCAGGCTCCGCCATGTAACCGAGCAAACCGACAATCGCATCAGACGACTGACCGATGATTTTTTGTGCTTCCAGCGCACTGTAGTTGGCCAGGCCTCGGGCAATCTCGCGACCATCGGGCGCCACGCAAACCACCATTTCGCCGCGACGGAAACTGCCCTGCACCAATTTCACACCGACGGGCAGCAGGCTTTTGTTGCCTTTGGACAACGCCGACACCGCACCCTCATCCAGCACCAGCGTGCCGCGAGTCTGTAGATGCCCGGCCAGCCACTGCTTGCGCGCTGCAAGCATGCCGCGCTCAGGCGACAGCAGCGTACCAATGCGCTCGCCCGCCTTCAGGCGATCGAGCACACGCTCAAGCCGCCCACCGACAATGATGGTGTGCGCACCGGAGCGCGCCGCCAGTCGCGCCGCACGCAGCTTGGTTTGCATGCCGCCACGCCCCAGCGCACCGCCCGTGCCGCCTGCCACCGCATCGAGCCCCGGATCATCCGCGCGCGCTTCGTAAATCAGCTGCGCCTGGGGATTGTTACGCGGATCGGCGTCGAACATGCCATCGCGATCGGTCAGGATCACCAGCAAATCCGCCTCGACCAGGTTGGCCACCAGCGCCGCCAGCGTATCGTTGTCGCCGAAACGGATCTCGTCGGTGACCACGGTGTCGTTTTCGTTTATCACCGGGATGACTTTCAGCTCGACCAAGGCTCGCAGGGTGCTACGAGCGTTCAGGTAGCGCTTGCGGTCTGACAGGTCGTCGTGGGTCAGGAGAATCTGCGCCGTGTGCCGGCCATGTTCAGCGAAGCTCGATTCCCACGCCTGCACCAGACCCATCTGGCCAATAGCTGCGGCCGCCTGGAGCTCGTGCATCGCACTGGGTCGTGCGGTCCAGCCCAAACGACTCATGCCGGCCGCCACCGCCCCGGAGGACACCAGCACCAACTCGACGCCAGCCTCATGCAAGGCCACCATCTGCTCGACCCAGACACTCATTGCCGCGCGATCCAGCCCTTTGCCATCGGCTGTCAGCAAAGCGCTGCCGATCTTCACGACCCAACGCTGCGCACCTGTCACCTTGCTCCGCATCATCTTCAACCTTAGCTTGAGGGCAGCGCGACCCAGCGCCGCCCATGACGTTATTTGTGACTTGCGATTTCCAGATACTAAAACGCCGCTCGATTGAGCGGCGCTTAAGTTTACTGCAACGAATCAGTCACGCACGTAAATGATTTCCGGACCGTCTTCGTCATCCACATCCTCTTCGTCCCAATCATCGTCACCGATGTCATGGACGGACTTCACGCCGCTGCGACGCAGGGCACGCTTGTCATCCAGCGCCTGCAGTTGCGCACGCGCTTCGTCTTCGATGCGCTGATCGAGATCGGCCAGCTCTTCCTTGTACGCAGGGTCTGCGGCCAAGCGATCGGCGCGATCTTCCATGTAACGCATGATGTCGTGGCACAAACGCTCGGTGCCGATCTTGGCGATCGCCGAGATCACGTAGACCGGACCGGTCCACTCCAGGCGATCAACGATCTCCTTGACGCGAGCATCGTGCTCTTCTTCAAGGATCTGGTCGCACTTGTTCAGCACCAGCCAACGATCACGCTCTGCCAGGGACGGGCTGAACTTGATCAACTCGTTGACGATCACTTCAGCGGCATCCGGCGCACTGCTGTCATCCAGCGGCGCCATGTCGACGAGGTGCAGCAGCAGACGCGTACGCGCCAAGTGCTTGAGGAAGCGAATCCCCAGGCCGGCACCATCGGAAGCGCCTTCGATCAGTCCCGGAATATCGGCAATGACGAAACTCTTCCAGCGATCGACGCTGACCACGCCCAGGTTCGGCACCAGCGTGGTAAACGGGTAATCAGCAACTTTCGGCTTGGCGGCCGAAACGGAGCGGATAAAGGTACTTTTACCGGCGTTCGGCAAACCCAGCAGACCGACGTCAGCCAGCACTTTCATTTCCAGTTTCAGATCACGCTGCTCGCCTGGTTTGCCCGGCGTGGTCTGACGCGGCGCACGGTTGGTACTGGATTTGAAACGGGTGTTGCCCAGCCCGTGCCAGCCGCCCTGCACGACCATCAATTTCTGACCCGCCTTGGTCAGGTCGCCGATCACTTCCTGCGTGGCGGAGTCGATCACCGTGGTGCCGACCGGCACGCGCAGGATCAGGTCTTCGCCTTTCTTGCCGGTGCAGTCAGTGCTGCCGCCGTTGGAACCACGCTCGGCATCGAAGTGCCGGGTGTAACGGTAGTCGACCAGGGTGTTGAGGTTTTCGTCGGCCATCATGTAGATGGAACCGCCGTCACCGCCATCACCGCCGTTCGGGCCACCGTTTTCGATGAATTTTTCCCGACGGAAACTCATGGCGCCATTGCCGCCGTCACCAGCCTTTACGCGAATCGATACTTCATCAACAAACTTCATAACCAACGCCTCTCGCCGTACGGACGAGCCGAAAAACAATCAAGACATAAGACTCTTGCAAAAATGAGCGCAGCGACCCCAAAACACGACACGTATCGCACGCCGACAGCCCATACAAACAGTTTTGCAAGAGACTCACCCCACAAACGAAAAAGCCCCGTCGCGAGACAGGGCTTTTCCAGCGATCGCGCAATTAAGCTGCGACAACGCTCACGTAACGGCGGTTGAACGCGCCTTTTACTTCAAACTTGATCACGCCTTCGATTTTCGCGAAGAGGGTGTGATCCTTACCCATGCCAACGCCGTAGCCAGCGTGGAATTGGGTGCCGCGCTGACGCACGATGATGTTGCCCGGAATGATTTTCTGGCCGCCATACATCTTAACGCCAAGGCGTTTGGCTTCTGAGTCGCGACCGTTACGGGTACTACCACCAGCTTTTTTGTGTGCCATGAGTCAATTCTCCTAGTGAGGAATTAGGCTGAAATTAAGCCTGAATACCGGTGATTTTGATCTCGGTGTACCACTGGCGGTGGCCCATACGCTTCATGTGGTGCTTACGGCGACGGAACTTGATGATGCGGACTTTATCGTGACGACCTTGGGAGATCACTTCAGCCACAACGGTAGCGCCAGCAACAACTGGAGCGCCGATATTCACGTCGTCGCCATTGGCAACCAACAGAACGCGATCAAAGGTAACGGATTCGCCAGTGGCGACTTCCAGTTTTTCGATCTTCAGGTATTCACCTGGGGCGACTTTGTACTGCTTGCCGCCAGTAACGATTACTGCATAAGACATGGTATTTCTCCGATAATCCTGCTCACCCAGCTCTTTATAAGAAGAGGTATTGGCTGGCATGGCTGCATAAGGCTGGAAGGCCCGTTGCAATTGCGTAAGGCAGGTGCTGCCCAGGAAGTTCAGGGTGCGCGATTGTACGCAAGGTGCCGCAGGCTTGCAAGTAGCCGTCTATCGCGCCTTGACAGGTCTGGACGGGGGTCCTAGCATGCCGCGCAACCCTTCTGGAGCGACTCTCGCTGATGCAACCCCAAGCTTTCTACCGCGCGGTGGCGGACGATTTTAGCGCCGTCGACGGCATCATCAAGAAGCAGCTGACTTCCCGAGTACCGCTGGTATCGAAAATCGGCGATTACATCACCTCGGCTGGCGGCAAGCGTCTGCGTCCTTTATTAGTGTTGCTGTGTGGCAAGGCCCTGGGTCGCGAAGGCGATGACATGCGCCTGCTGGCCGCCACCATCGAATTCCTGCACACCGCCACCCTGCTGCATGACGACGTGGTCGACATGTCCGGCATGCGCCGTGGCCGTTCGACTGCCAACGCCATGTGGGGCAACGCCCCGAGCGTGCTGGTCGGTGACTTCCTGTACTCGCGCTCGTTCGAAATGATGGTCGAACTGGGCTCGATGCCGGTGATGAAGATCCTGTCCCAGGCCACGCGCATCATCGCCGAAGGCGAAGTGTTGCAGCTGTCCAAGGTGCGCGACGCCAGCACCACCGAAGAAACCTACATGGAAGTCATCCGCGGCAAGACTGCGATGCTCTTCGAAGCTTCGACCCATAGCGCCGCCGCACTGGCCGGAGCTACCGCCGAGCAAAGCGAAGCCTTGCGTACTTTCGGCGATCACCTGGGCGTGGCGTTCCAACTGGTCGACGACCTGCTCGACTACAAGGGCGACGCGGAAACCCTGGGCAAGAACGTCGGTGACGATCTGGCCGAAGGCAAACCGACCCTGCCACTGATCTACACCATGCGTGAAGGCACGCCGGAACAGGCTGCCCTGGTGCGTCAGGCGATCCAGAAAGGCGGGATCGAAGACCTGGAAAGCATCCGCATTGCCGTCGAAGCTTCCGGTTCGCTGGAGTACACCGCGCAACTGGCCCGTGATTACGTGGCCCGCGCGATCAAGTGCCTCGAAGCGCTGCCGGCCAGCGAATACCGCGATGCGCTGGTTGAACTGAGCGAGTTCGCGGTCGCCCGCACGCACTGATTCAACTCCCTGTGGGAGCGAGCCTGCTCGCGAAAGCAATCTGCCAATCGACATCAATGTTGACTGACACACCGCTTTCGCAAGCAGGTCGAATCGTCGCACCGTCGCTCCCATAGTTGTTTCTGCACTATGCCCTCCTGCGCGTAAAACCCTATACAATGTGCGACTTTTAGCGATCCACACCCAAGGAGCCTTAGTGAGCACGTTGCCACCCTGCCCGAAATGCAATTCCGAATACACCTACGAAGACGGCACCCAACTGGTATGTCCGGAGTGCGCCCACGAGTGGTCCGCCAGCGGCGAAGCCGAAGTGGCGTCCGATGATGCCGTGAAGAAAGATTCGGTCGGCAACGTTCTGCAGGACGGTGACACCATCACCGTGATCAAGGACCTGAAGGTCAAGGGCACCTCGTTGGTGGTCAAGGTCGGCACCAAGGTCAAGAACATCCGCCTGTGCGATGGCGACCACGACATCGACTGCAAGATCGACGGCATCGGCCCGATGAAGCTCAAATCCGAGTTCGTCAGAAAAGTCTGAATCGGCTGTCATCCATCCCGCGCCAGCCGTGGGATGGAGCTTCACCCTCCCCGCTTTTGCCCCCAGCGAACCGCACAATAGCCAAACGCCAGCCGTCTTGACCTTACGCAATCTTTACCCGGAAAAATCCACAATCTGCCAATAGGCGCTTGCTATTTAGATAATAAGAATTATTCTCATCAAACACCTTCAATGGAGATGAGAACATGACTTATCTGATCGACGCCTGGCTGGATCGCCCACACCCTTACCTCAGAATCCTCCATCGGGAAACCGGTGAAGTCTGCGCGGTGCTTGAAGAAGAAGCCCTGCATGAGCTGCAAGAACAAGGGGATCTGGACGTCAGCGGCCTGAATTCCAGCGAGCCTTTGGTGCTCAAGGAGCTGGTGCGCAATCTGTTCCTGTTCTGCTATGCCCGGGCCTTGCGCCCGACCAGTGAGCTGCATCACAAGATCGAATTATGAAAATGCAATATGTCGGAGCGAGCCCTGTGGGAGCGGGCTTGCTCGCGAAGAGGCCATAACATTCAACATCATCGTTGAATGACACACCGCTTTCGCGAGCAAGCCCGCTCCCACATGCCGAGCCCGCTCCCACATGCCGAGCCCGCTCCAACAATGAGGTCTTACAGAACGTCCAGCAACTCGACGTCGAATACCAGAACGCTGTGCGGCGGGATGCTGCCAACGCCCTGAGCGCCGTAAGCCAGTTCGCTCGGCACGTACAGACGCCATTTGCTGCCGGCATTCATCAGTTGCAGAGCTTCGGTCCAGCCAGCGATCACGCCGCCAACCGGGAATTCTGCAGGCTGGCCACGCTCGTAGGAGCTGTCGAACACAGTGCCGTCGATCAGGGTGCCGTGGTAGTGGGTACGTACTTGGTCTTCACGGGTCGGCTTGGCGCCGTCGCCCTGGGTCAGCACTTCGAATTGCAGGCCGGAAGCCAGCGTGGTGATGCCGTCACGCTTGGCGTTTTCAGCCAGGAAAGCCAGGCCTTCACCAGCAGCGGCTTCAGCTTTGGCAGCGGCTTCGGCTTGCATGATCTCGCGGATAACCTTGAAGCTGGCGGACATTTCTTCCTGACCCACACGGCTTTCCTTGCCGGCGAACGCGTCGGTCAGACCAGCCAGGATCGCGTCCAGGCTAACGCCCGGTGGCGGGTTGTCGCGCAACTGGTCACCCAGCTGACGGCCGATGCCGTAGCTGACGCGGGTTTCGTCGGTGGACAGATTTACTTCGGACATGACACTGCTCCGCTGTGCGGACGGCCACAAGACTTGCCGTGCGTGCACAGCGCGTCCCGGCGCGCCCGGAACCAAAAGGGCGAGCAGACTAGCACAGATGCCCGGCGATGGCGCGCAAGGCCTACAGGGCTGAACGCCAGGCGAGCGGCACCTTCAGGCTTTCATCGATACTGCCGGCCAGGCCACACATTTCGTCATGGACCGAGGTGTGGACAAGGTTGAACGGTGTCTGCGGAAAGCCATGCAGCAAATCCCGCGCATGCTCCACTGAACGCAGCGTCAGCATGTTGCCCTTGAGATCACTCAACGGATACGCCGCCCCGTGCATCCGCGCCTCGAGCAGATAAATTCCGCCTTCCATGGAGATCAGGTTCAACTCATCGACTTTCCTGGCGATGGCAAACGCATTCAGCTCTTGCAGGTTCATGAACGCACCTCACGCAGTGACGAATCAGGACCTCTACAGGGATATGCCCGCGCGCACCAAAGTACAAGCCACAAACGACACCGCCCGTCTGTTTCGCAACAGACGGGCGGTGTTTTGGCATCGATCAACGGGTGATCAGTGTTTGGTGACCTTGTCCAGGTAACCCATGGCGAACGCCGAGATCACGAAGGTCATGTGGATGATCACGTACCACATCAAGTGCTCCGGATCGACGTTCTTGGCGTCCATGAAGATGCGCAGCAAGTGGATCGAGGAAATCGCCACGATCGAGGCCGCCACTTTCATCTTCAGCGACGAAGAATCCATGGTGCCCAGCCAGCTGAGCTTCTCCTTGCCCTCGTCGATGTCCAGTTGCGAAACGAAGTTCTCGTAACCGGAAATCATCACCATCACCAGCAAGCCGCCAACCAGCGCCATGTCGATCAGCGACAGCAGGACCAGAATCAGCTCCGACTCGGCCATGGCGAACACGTTGGGCAGGATATGAATGATTTCCTGGAAAAACTTCAGCGCCAGCGCCAACAGACCGAGCGAAAGGCCGATGTAGATCGGCGCCAACAGCCAGCGCGTGGCGTACATTGCATTTTCGATAAAGCGTTCCATTGAATCTCACACAGGGGGCTGGAAATGGCGGGAGTATACCAGCCCCCTGTGACCGCCAGAAACTGCCCGAAAATCCGCCACCTGCGCGTATGCCTGATTGTTTTCTGCTAGTGTCCAAATCATTGAAAGCCCAGTGACTGCAGACAGGACGTGTGGAAATGGATGTGCGATTATCGATAACGACGGCCGGAATTTGCCTTGCTCTGTTGATCAACGGTTGCTCGCCCGGCGACGACAAACACGCCACCAGCCTTGAAGAAAAAACCGCCAGGTTCGAACAGTCGCTGGATGCCATCACCGATTCAAAACTCAAGGACGCCGTCACCGAACTCGGCGGCTCACTGCTGTTGCTCGAACGCGCCCAGGTCAAACTCGACGACAATCCACCGCGCACCGAATACGGCGAAGACGCCCTCGCCGTGCTCAAGCACTACCCTGCCCCGCAGACACTGGTCGACACCTTCATCAATGGCCTGTTCGTGCTGCACAAGGACGCCAGTTCCGATTACCTCACCGATCTGCAACCGGTGTTCCCGTTCAACCTGAACATTCCCGGCGGCTTCCTGTTCCCCCATGGCGTGGAGTGGCAGTCGGTGACGTTGAGCAACAAACGCGTGATCGCCTATCAGCCGGAATGGTCGGAAACCGATCCGGGCATTCAGCTCAGCCCCTCCAGTTCCAACGTCACCAACCCCGATGATCTGACCGTGACCTACCCGTTCATTGACGGCCTCGACGTGGACAAGAAATCCCTGCCACAACCGGTCAGCCTGCAAGGCCAGATCGAAGTCATTGCGCCGCGCCGCCTGTACAGCTTCGACCTGACGCAAAAGGACGTCGGCCAGACCCGCAGCAATGACAACCTCAGCGTCAAACTGCTGAAGCTCGAAAACAACTACGCCGAAGTCGAATTCAGCAATAACCTGCCACTGGCTGCAGAAGTTGCAGAAACCCAGCTCAATCCGCTGATCGTCCAGGCCCGAGACAAGACCGGGCAATACCTGATACGCGCCGGCTCGATCAACGAAAGTCCGGAGCAAGTGGCCTTTTACGAAAAACAACTGGCCTACCTGCAACAGCAAAAGAGCTGGAGCGATACGCTGGAAAAGCAACTGACACAAGAACAGCAGGCATTCGAGGAACAGCACCCGCGTCGTTACAACAAGGTCTATTTCAATGGTCCGATCGACACGCTGGAAGTCAGCGTGCTCGATTTCTCCCAGGCGACCGTGACCCGTAAATCGCTGGACTTGCCGATTCGCACCTTCAACCCGCACACCACGCAGAAGGCCATCCAGCCGCTGGACCTGCCGGTGACGGTCTACGACGATCTGGCAGCCAGCTGGCTCAAGGGCGCGAGCCTGACCGAGGAGCAATTGAAGGCGGGCATTCGCATCCATCAATCCGTGGAAGAGCCGAGCGCTGCACGCATCGAGTTTTCCCATCGCCGTACGTTCAACGATGAATTACTGGGCGACGACTTCAGTCCGGGTGTCAGCCCTGTCACATTCTTCACCGAAAAACGCAGTGGCAAGCTTGATGAACCGATCGAACTGCCGCCCGAGGCGTACCAGGTCGACCCACTGCGGGCGACGATCACCTACGACCTGAACCTGTTCCCGGAAACCCCGGCGATCGCGGTCGGCTCAATGCCGTTGTTTCTCGCCACGGTGGCCAGACAGACGTATGACGCCAAATCACTGCCCAAAGGCTTGGAGATCAAGAACAACCAACTGGTGGTGGACCTGAAACTGTTTCCACCCAACGAGTGGCGTTTCTTCGTCAAGGATGACAGCGGCAACTACCTCAAGCAGATTCTCTCGGTCAGTCACGATGCGAGCACAGAAGGCCCGGCGCTGTTTGGCGTGCATTATTTCTATGGCCGCCCTAGCCACGTGGAAACCTATCAGCGCACCGACCTCGCCACCGTGCAATACGGCTTTGAGGTCAAACTCGACAAGGCGCCGGTGCCTGAGGCGACCCACTGAAAAGCAAGGACCGTGACAGCGCCTGCGAGGGCAGGCGCTAGTTGAGGCTGCGGCCACGACCGCCGTTGATCTGCCGCAGTTGGGCCTGCAGGTGCAGGCTCCAGATCTGCGGATCGTCGGCCAGTTCATAGCCATGCAACGTCAGGCTTTCGACGATGGTGTCGAGTATCGATTCGGCGGCGACCGGCCCATGAAACGGGCCTTGGGCCTTGATGGCGGAAGGTTGTTCACCGGCCATGCCGGCGGCGAAAAGCAGCGTCCACATGCCGTTATCGCCGGCCAACGGCTTGATGGCGCATTCGATACGGGTCACAAGACCCAGGCATTGACGGGTGAGGCAGAGGTTGCGCGACATGGCGGCGACCCTCGGTGAAGCCGGTATTCAGCCCCCACGGGAGGACTGGCTCGATCCAGTGATACTGTCGATATCCTTGAGCTGAGAATAGAAGAAAAGTTCGCTGCGCAAGCCGAATGAGACCAGCAGGCGCCGAATGGTCATTGTGTGAATATTGGCGCCAGAGTTGTGGCGATTTCCGATGGCGTCACACATAACAAATGTGGGAGCGGGCTTGCTCGCGAATGCGGTGTATCAGGCAACCTGTTTGTCGACTGATAAACCGCATTCGCGAGCAAGCCCGCTCCCACGGTTTTTCACCGCGTTTGAAGTTACGCCGGTTTGGCTTCCGCCAATGCTTCTTGTGCCAGTTCCTTCTCGGCATCCTTGAGATCTTCGTCACTGATCATCTCGGCGATGTCGCGCAAGCGCTCGACCACCCGAGCGTTGACGCTGCCCTCGGGGAATTCGCCGTCGGCATTCGGCTCACCGGCCGGTTCGCCCACCAGTAGACTCAACGCCTCGTCGGCCTGACGCACCGCGTAGACGTGGAATTGTCCGGCCCGCACCGCCGCCAGCACTTTTTCATCGAGCATCAGCGTAGCGACGTTGGCCTGCGGAATGATCGCGCCTTGCTCGCCGGTCAGCCCGCGTGCTTCGCAAAGACGGAAGAAGCCTTCGATCTTCTCGTTGACCCCGCCGACCGCCTGCACTTCGCCGAACTGGTTGATCGAGCCGGTGATGGCAAAACATTGCTTGAGCGGGGTTTTCGACAGCGCCGAAATCAACGTGCACGCCTCGCCCAGCGACGCGCTGTCGCCATCGACGTAACCGTACGACTGCTCCAGCGCGATGCTCGCGGAAATCGCCAGCGGGAATTCCTGGGCGTAACGGCTGCCCAGATACCCGGTGAGGATCATCACGCCTTTGGAGTGAATCGGCTGACCGAGGTTGACCTCACGTTCAATGTCGACAATGCCGCTGCCGCCCGGGTACACGGTGGCAGAGATCCGCGCCGGCACACCGAACGCCGAATCACCGACTTCAAGCACGGTCAAACCGTTGCACTTGCCGACCGCTGCGCCGTCGGTGTCGATCAGGATGATCCCGGCGAGCATGTCGTCGAGAATCCGCGCCGACACACGTCCCGTCCGTGTGGCCTTGGCTTTCAGCGCGCGTTCGATGTGCCCGGCGTCGGTCATTTCATCGCCGGCCAGATGACGGATGAAATCCGCTTCGCTGACCAGCTGAAACAGATCACCGATGCGCGCGGATAAACGTCCTTGGTGTTCGGCCAGTCGTGCGCTGTAAGTTGCCAGGCGCGCCACCGCATCGGCGGTCAGCGGCGCCATGCCTTCTTCCGACGTACGGGTTTTCAGCAGCTGGGCGAACTGTTCCAGGCTCTCGTCGACCATCGGGATGTCTTCGTCGAAGTCCACCAGAACGCGGAACATCTCCTGGAAGTCCGGATCAAGGTCTTGCAGGGTGTAGTACAGCGACCGCGCCCCGATGATGATGACTTTGACCTGCAACGGAATGTGCTGCGGGTTGAGGGTCACGGTGGCGAAACGGCCCATCTCGCCCAGCGGCGATTCCATTTTCAGCTTGCGCGATTGCAGGGCGCGTTTCAGCGCATCCCACACGAACGGCTCGCTGAGCATTTTCTCCGCTTCAAGAATCAGGAAACCGCCGTTGGCGCGGTGCAAGGCACCCGGGCGCAACTGACGATAGGTGGTGTAGAGCGCGCCCTGATCAGTGGTGTACTCGATGCGGCCGAAAAGGTTTTCGTACGTCGGGTGCGGTTCGAACACCACCGGCGCACCGCCGCTGGCCGGATGGCCGACCACCAGGCTTGGCGCGTATTGCTCTTCCAGCAGCTTGCGCGCAACGGCGTCAGTCTTGCTGTCGTCGACCAGTTGCTCGACCACGGTTTTCAGCAGGTACACCTGCATCGCTTGCAGGTAACCGCAGACGGCGGCGTTTTCCGCGTACTTTTCCGACAACGGTGACAGCAGCGGCTGCAAGGCCAGGGTGATGGTTTCTTCGTTGAGCGCACGCAGTTGGTTGTTCGACTCACGCTTCCACTGCGGCAGGCTGGCGAGTTCTTCGTTCAAACGCTCTTCGAGGCCGGAAATGTCATCGTGAAAGCGTTCACGATCGGCTTCCGGCAACTGGGCGAATTCCGCTTCGTCCAGCGCTTTGCCGTCGAGCATCGGCGTGAAGGCGATGTTGCTGCTGTCGCGGTACAGAGCGACGTCTTTTTCCAGGGCCAGACGCTCGATGATGTCGAGGGCCTTGTCGTAGCGCTGGTTGAACGCGCGGTCGATGGCGCTTTTCTTTTGCTGATAGGACGGGTGCTCGAACACGGCTGGAAACGTTGCCAGCAAGTTATCGATCAAACCGTTGATGTCACCGATAAAGGCGCCGGCAGTGCCTGACGGCAATTCCAGGGCGCGAGGTTCGCGCGGCTCATCGAAATTGTTGACGTAGACCCAGTCCGCCGGGGTCTGCAGGCGTTTGCCTTCGGCCTTCAAGTAGCGTTTGACGAACGAGAAACGGCCGGTGCCGGGCTCGCCCATGACGAATACGTTGTAACCGGGGCGTGGCATGGCCACACCGAACTGCAAGGCTTCGACCGCGCGTTCCTGGCCGAGCACACCGCGAAAGGGCTCCAGATCATTGGTGGTAGTGAAGCTGAACTGTTCAGCGGAAAACGGACGGGTCAGCGCTTCAGGCGCGAGACGCAAGCTGGCAGCAACAGGATCAGGCATCGGGCTTCCTTAACAATCAGGCGGGGCGGATAGCGGCATTCTGGCGCTGCCCGTGCCCCACTGGCAAGGCGCGCCACATGACAAAGCATAGACAACCGGCTGCCCATGTCCCGGCGCCCATGAAATCGGGGTTATCGCCAAATCTTTTGTAAAAACTCACGGAACCCCAGGAACGTGCCTAAACTCCAAACTGCGCGGCTGGAACTAATACTGGCCCACTGGCACCGTGAGGTGTCAGAACCCTGTCCATTGGTATGCACACAAAGAGAACAAAGCTATGAAACGGATTCTTCTCGGTACTCTCTTCACCGCTGTATCCATCAACGCAATGGCACAAGCTCCAGGTGGCCCTGATTGCGGTTGGGGCAACATGCTGTTCGAAGGTCAGCGTGGCACCCCTGCTCACTTCCTCGCTTCGACCACCAACGGCACGTCCGGTAACGCCACCTTCGGGATGACGTCCGGCACCAACGGCTGCTCGACCAATGCATCGCTGACCTACGGCGGCAAATCCTGGTTTGCCATGAATGGCATGATGAACGAGCTGTCCGAAGACATGGCCAAAGGCAACGGCGAAGCGCTGACGACTTATGCCGTGGTACTGGGCGTGGCGCCGGAAGATCGTGCGCACTTCGCGGCGGTGACTCACGAGCACTTCCAGCAAATCTTCAGCAAGGCTGACGTGACCGCTGAAGACGTGCATACCAACACCCTGGCCGTACTGAAATCGGACCCACGTCTGGCCAAGTACGCAACTCAGGCTTAAGCTCGACCCCACCCGCTTCCTTCGGGAAGCGGGTTTTGTTTTTTCGGCCCGCCCTCCTTGGGTCTTTATTTCTTTCCTGTTCAAGTTGCCGACTATGCTCAAACGCCTTGCCTGGCTGGCGCTCTGTGTCTGCGCCCCGCTGTCCGCCGCGCCTCACATCGATCCTCAACGTTTGCAGCAACTGGCCAACGACCGCTTCTGGATTTCCCTCGGTCACTACGAAACCGCCAAGCTTGGCGGCTGGCGCAGCTATGTCAGCGACAAGAAATTCTTTCTCGCGCCTGATGGCAATGAACATCCCGACCGCGAACTGGCGGCCACCGTGCAAGCGCTGTACGCCCCGGTCAGCCTCGGCGAGCAACACGCGCAATGCGTTTACCCGGCGCGCACCCGCTGGCTGAAAGCGCAGCTCAATCTCAGCGATCTGCCGGCACCGGCGTGCGCCGAATACAAGAAATGGTTCAAGGACGTCTCGCCGCACAGCGCAGTCATGATCTTCCCGGCAGCTTACTTGAACAGCCCGTCATCGATGTTCGGCCACACCCTGCTGCGCATTGATCAGGCCGATGTGCAGGCCGACAAGACCTCGCTGCTCAGTTACGCAATCAACTTCGGCGCCTACATCGAAGGCTCGGACAACAGCATTCTGTACGCCTGGAAAGGTTTGATGGGGGGTTATCCGGGGCTGTTCGCACTGGTGCCGTATCAGGAAAAGCTTTCCGAGTACCGCAGCCTGGAAAACCGCGATCTGTGGGAGTACCGACTTAATCTGACCCAGGAAGAAACCGCGCGCATGGTCGAGCATGTGTGGGAGCTGAAACAGATCCAGTTCGACTATTTCTTCTTTGACGAAAACTGCTCGTATCGCCTGCTCGAGTTGCTGCAGGTGGCACGGCCGAGCCTGCGCCTGACCGAGCAATTTCCGCTGACCGCCATTCCTACCGACACCGTCAAAGCGGTGAAAGAAGCCGGGCTGGTGGAAAGTATCGAATACCGCCCGTCCCGCGAGCGCGAACTGCTCAGCCGTGCCGAGCCGCTGAGCAGTGATGAACAGCAATGGGTGCTGAACGTCAGCGCCGATCAACAGCAGTTGCAGGCCCCCGTTTTCAAAGCAATGCCCCGTGACCGTCAAGCGTTGATCATCGACGCGGCGTATCGCCTGGAGCGCTACCGCGCCAACGGCCAGGAACGCGATCCGCAACGGGCGCAGCGCAGTTTCGAACTGCTGCGGGCGATCAACAAGAACCCGGCGCCGGAGCTGGAGATTCCGCAACCGGGCCTGCCGGAAGACGGCCACGAATCGCGCACCTGGCAGGCCGGCATCGGCACCCGTGGCGACCGTGCATTCGGTGAGTACGGCTTGCGCATGGCCTACCACGATCTCAATGACAACGCCGAGAGCTTCCCACTCGGCGCACAGATCGAAATCCTGCAGATGAAGTTGCGGCAGTACGAGGGCAATCACTGGCAGTTCCAACGGCTGGATCTGGCGACGATTCGCTCGCTGACACCGCGCAATGAGCTGCTGCAGCCGTTGTCATGGCAAGTCACAGGGGGCCTTGAGCGCGTACCGGGCAAGCATGATGACGAAACGCTGGTCAGCCACGTCAACGGTGGCGGTGGCGGCACGTGGGCGCTGGGTGACGATGTGCTGGGTTTTGCCCTCGGCACCGTGCGCGTTGAACACAACAATGATTTCGCGGAATTCGTGTCTCCGGCGGGCGGTTTCAATACCGGCGTGTTGTGGAAAAACCCGTTGGGCAATTTGAGCCTGGAAGCCAAGGGTGATTACTTCTTCAATGGTGAAGTGCGTCGTAGCCTGAGCCTGAATCAGCAGTGGGAGTTATCGCGCAACCTTGGTTTGCGCCTGAGTGCGCAGCGTGAGTTCAGCCACCTTGCCACGCCGGAAACGGAAGTCATGCTCGAAGTGAAGTGGTATCACTACTGATCCTGAACACAGCACAAAACCAATGTGGGAGCGAGCTTGCTCGCGAAAGCGGTGGGTCAGTCGATATTACAGTTGCCTGACACGACGCCTTCGCGAGCAAGCTCGCTCCCACAGTCGATTTGTGGGGGTAATGGATTTTTCACGGCGCTTCGACATCCGTCTCATGAATACGCTTCTAGACTTTCCCCATAAGCCGGACAACCGGCGCGGGAGAGTGCGATGTGGCGGTGTGCGGGTGTGCTGGGTGTTGTGCTGTTGCTGGGCGGTTGCCAGACCACCCACGAAGATCTGATCGCCAAGGGTTATCCACCGGCCTTCGCCGACGGCTTCGATGACGGTTGTGTCAGTGGTCGGCAGGCGGCTGGTTCGATCAGCGGCGAATTCCGCAAGAACGTGCCGCGCTATCTCAAGGACAAGCAATACGCCGAAGGCTGGACCGACGGCTTTCGCCAGTGTCAGGCGATGCTGGAAAACAAGGATCGCGAACAATATCGCAATGAACACTGGGACGAACGCGAACGCGCCTGGCAGCAGCAGAAAGATCAAGACGCCGGGCGGGCCTATCGCTCGCAATAGGTCGTTTCCAGACATCCAGTGAAACCAAATGCCTGCGAGCATGGCCCAAACCTCATACGAGGAGAACACCATGAGTCGCGCATTCGTCAACGAAGACAACGCCGCCGCACAAGCCGATCAGCCCGTCGAACGGCAAGTCAGCACGCAGCCCAATTACGTCACGCCGCAAGGGCTGGCGCAGTTGCAGGCGAAAGTCGCCGAACTGCAAACCCTGCATGCCGAACAATCGGCCAAAGGTGAACAGGCCGACAAGCAACGGCTGGCGGATCTGCAAAGGGATTTGCGGTATTTCAATCAACGCCTGAGCAGCGCACAAGTGAGCGCTCCAGCGACCGCCACCGACAAAGTGCAGATCGGCAGTTGGGTGACCTATGCCGACGAGCACAACACTGAACGACGGGTACAACTGGTCGGCGAAGATCAGGCCGATGCCGGCAAAGGCCTGATCAATTGGGGCTCACCGCTGGGCCGCGCCCTGCTCGGCGCGCGGCTCAACGACGAGGTGCTGTGGCAGCGCCCCGCCGGCGATCAGATGATTGAAGTGATCCGCATCGAACCGGCTTAAACCACGCCCTGCGCCAGCATCGCGTCGGCGACTTTGACGAAGCCGGCGATGTTCGCGCCTTTGACGTAATTGATCTGCCCGTTCTCTTCGCCGTAGTGCACGCAGGCGTGGTGGATCGACTGCATGATCGCGTGCAGCTTGCTGTCGACCTCGCCCGCCGTCCACAGCAGACGCATGGCGTTCTGTGACATCTCCAGACCGCTCACTGCCACGCCGCCGGCATTGGACGCCTTGCCCGGGGCGAAGAGAATGCCAGCCTCGATAAAGATATCCACAGCCTCCAGCGTAGTCGGCATGTTCGCACCCTCGGCCACGCACACGCAGCCATTGCGCAACAGCGTGCGCGCGGCTTCGGCGTCGAGTTCGTTCTGCGTCGCGCACGGCAGCGCGATGTCGCACGGCAACGACCATGGCCGTTGAGCGGCGCGGAATTCCAGGCCGAATGCCGTCGCCAATTCACTGATGCGCCCGCGTTTGACGTTTTTCAGTTCCAGCAGCGCCAGCCACTGTTCTTCACTCAGCCCGGTTTCGCAATACAACGTGCCTTCGGAGTCGGACAGGGAAATCACCTTGCCGCCCAAGTCCATCACCTTGCGCGCTGCGTATTGTGCGACGTTGCCGGATCCGGAGATCGCCACGCGCTTGCCTTCGACAGTCTGCTCGCGACGCTTGAGCATTTCCTCAGCGAAATACACGCAGCCGAAACCGGTGGCTTCCGGACGAATCAGGCTGCCGCCGTAGGTCATGCCTTTACCGGTCAGAACGCTGCTGAACTGGTTGCTCAGGCGCTTGTACTGGCCGAAGAGGAAACCGATCTCCCGCGCACCGACGCCGATGTCACCGGCCGGCACGTCAACATCAGCGCCGATATGGCGATACAACTCACTCATGAACGCCTGGCAAAAGCGCATGACTTCAGCATCGCTCTTGCCCTTCGGATCGAAGTCCGAGCCGCCCTTGCCGCCGCCCATGGGCAGCGAGGTCAGCGAGTTTTTGAAGGTCTGTTCGAAGGCGAGGAACTTCAGCACGCCCAGGTTCACCGAAGGATGGAAACGCAAGCCACCCTTGTACGGGCCGATGGCGCTGTTCATCTGGATACGGAAACCGCGGTTGACCTGGACTTTGCCCTGGTCGTCGACCCATGACACGCGGAACATCACCGTGCGCTCCGGCTCGCAAATACGTTCCAGAATCCCCGACGTCAGGTAATGCGGATTGGCTTCGAGAAACGGCCACAGGCTGCGCAGGACTTCTTCGACGGCCTGGTGGAATTCGGGTTGATCCGGGTCGCGTTTTTTCAGGCGGGCGAGGAAGGATTCGACGGATTCGGTCATGGGAAAAGTCTCGGCAAATTTATTGTCGTTGGAAGAGATTGGGCCGGACTGTAACAAACGAATTGCGCGCAGGAACAGAGCAAAATGTCGCAATTATGAAATTAAATGGTGCACAGGATATAAATTCGATGGGTTTTTGGAGGATTTTGCACCTGAATGGGGAGGAATGATCCAAGTAATGCACCAACAGTTATTCCGCTATCGCGAGCAGGCTCACTCCTACAGGGGGAACGCATTTCAAATGCAGGAGTGAGCCTGCTCGCGATGGCCACACCTCGGTCCCGCCGAAAAAAACCGGGCAAAAAAAACGGAGCCCGAAGGCTCCGTTCTTTTATGCAACCAACCCGAATCAGGCCAGTTTCTTGTGACGTACCCGATGTGGCTGGGCAGCCGCTTCGCCGAGACGCTTTTTACGATCCGCTTCGTACTCGGTGTAGTTGCCTTCGAAGAACACCGCTTGCGAGTCGTCTTCGTACGCCAGGATGTGGGTCGCGACGCGGTCCAGGAACCAGCGATCGTGAGAGATCACAATGGCGGCGCCCGGGAAGTCCAGCAGGGCTTCTTCCAGGGAACGCAGGGTTTCAACGTCGAGGTCGTTGGACGGTTCGTCGAGCAGCAGAACGTTGCCGCCCTCCTTCAGCGTCAGCGCCAGGTGCAGACGACCGCGCTCACCACCGGACAGGTCTTTGACGAACTTCTGCTGGTCGCCGCCCTTGAAGTTGAAGCGACCGACGTAGGTGCGCGACGGGATCTCGTAGTTGCCGATGCGGATCTGGTCGGAACCGTCGGAGATCTGCTGGAACACGGTCTTGCTGCCATCGAGGTCTTCGCGGCTCTGGTCAACGCAGGCCAGTTGCACGGTTTCGCCGACTTCGATGCTGCCCGAATCCGGGCTTTCCTTGCCCATCAGCATGCGGAACAGGGTCGATTTACCGGCACCGTTACCGCCGATCACGCCGACAATGGCGCCTTTCGGCATGGAGAACGACAGGTTGTCGATCAGCACGCGATCGCCATAGCCCTTGGTGACGTTCTTGAACTCAATGACCTTGTCGCCCAGGCGCGGACCGGCCGGGATGTAGATCTCGTTGGTTTCGCTGCGCTTCTGGAATTCCTGCGATTGCATTTCTTCGAAGCGTTGCAGACGAGCCTTGGATTTCGACTGACGGGCTTTCGCGCCTTTGCGCACCCACTCCAGTTCTTCTTTCATGGCTTTTTCGTGAGCCGACTGCTGCTTGGATTCAGCGGCCAGACGATCGGACTTGGCTTCGAGCCAACCCGAGTAGTTGCCTTCGTACGGAATGCCCGCGCCGCGGTCGAGTTCGAGAATCCAGCCGGCCACGTTGTCGAGGAAGTAACGGTCGTGCGTGATCGCTACCACGGTGCCCGGGAAGTCATGGAGGAAGTGCTCCAGCCACGCCACCGAATCGGCGTCCAGGTGGTTGGTCGGTTCGTCGAGCAGCAGCATGTCCGGCGCGGACAGCAGCAGACGGCACAGGGCCACACGACGTTTTTCACCACCGGACAGGTGTTCCACTTTTGCGTCCCAGGCCGGCAGACGCAGCGCATCGGCAGCGACTTCCAGTTGGCGCTCAAGGTTGTGACCATCGCTGGCCTGCAGGATCGCTTCGAGCTTGGCTTGCTCGGCGGCGAGCTTGTCGAAGTCGGCATCCGGATCGGCGTAAGCGGCGTAGACCTCGTCCAGACGCGCTTGCGCATCCTTGATCACGCTGACGGCTTCCTCGACCACTTCACGCACGGTCTTGGTCGGATCAAGTTGTGGCTCTTGCGGCAGATAACCGATGTTGAGGTCCGGCATCGGACGGGCTTCGCCCTCGAACTCGGTGTCGACGCCGGCCATGATTTTCAGCAGCGTGGACTTACCCGAACCGTTGAGGCCGAGTACGCCGATCTTGGCGCCGGGGAAGAAGGACAGCGAAATGTTTTTGAGAATTTCCCGCTTCGGCGGAACAACTTTGCCCAGCCGATGCATGGTGAAGACGTATTGAGCCATGGAGAACCTTGGGTCAGTGACAGATGAATGATTGCAGCGCAGGCGAAGCCCGGCCAGACCATGCGCGTCGTTCACTTGATGGTTATCAATGCGTGCGCGCTGAAAAAGTCTGAGTCTAGGAGCTGGAACGCTCCCGCGTAACCGGCAAAGCTACCTGAATGATGAAAGGCAGTCCAGCCGCGCGGGGCTGGCACTTCGCCACGACTCAAGGCATGCTAGCCGCCCTTTGGGCGTCCGGCTTATAGTGCACGTCGCGCCAGTCCAGCCAAATCGCAGGATCACAGCTTGTCCAATGTCTCTCCGCCAGCTTCTGTGAGCAGCACCCCACCGGCGCCCGGCTCGTCCCTGCGCGGTACATTAAAGGGTGCGCTGGCGACGCTCGTGCTTTTGTTGCTGGCGTTGCTGTTCTGGCAACTGCTCGATCAACTGCGCGAAACCCAGAAAAACCAGCGTCAATACACCATCGATTACACCGCCGACCTCGCCTCGCAGGTCAGCCTGAACATGGCGCTGAACGCGCAGATCGCCCTCAACCTGCTACCGATCGTCGAACAACCGCAATCAGCCGACGAACAGCAGGCGCTGCTGCGCAAGCTCCAGCAATCGCTGCCCGACCTGCGCAGTCTCGCCTTGCTCAGCCCGTCCGGGCGAGTGATCAGCGACAGCGCGGCCGACAGTCACGACGCCGGATACCTGACTGAACTGGTGCGCCGCAGTCGCGCCCAGGCGCATTATTTCAGCAATGCCGATGACGGCTCGGTGGTGCATCTGTTGCTGCATCAGGCCAGCGGCAGCACGCGCGGTTATTGGGCGTTGCGTCTGACGCCAACGTTCTTCGACTCGTTGACCAAGCAAAGCGAGACTGGCCTGCGCCCACTGTGGCTGGTGGAAAACCGCCTCAACCATCAGATCATCAGTCGCGACGAAGCGCAGTCCTCAGCCAGGCCCGGCGTCTTGAGTCCAGACGACATGGCCAACACGGTGTTGACCGTGCCGCTGAGCAGCAGCGACTGGCAATTGCGCGGGCTGTTCGACCGCCAGCGCGTGCTCGAAGAGTTGCTGCCGGCGTTTATCGGCAAATGCCTGTTGGGCCTGGCGTTCTCGATGCTGCCGGTGATCGCGCTGTTGAACATGCGTCGGCGCCAGCGCCAGTTGCATGAAGGTCGCCGCCGCTATCAGGACATTTTCGAAGGCACCGGGGTGGCGTTGTGCGTGCTGGACCTGTCCGGGCTGAAGCAGGTGTTCGACAAGGCGCAGATCCAGACCAGCGACCAGCTCAAGGCCTGGCTCGACCAACCGCAGCAGCGCCAGCAACTGCTGCAGGAATTGCGCGTCACTGAGGTCAACCAGGTCGCGCTGCAACTGCTCAACGTCAATTCCTGCGAGCACGCCTGGCATCTGTTGATCGACGGCCATCCACATCGCCAGTGCGCCATCGGCAATCAAGTGCTCGACGCTGTGCTGCAGCAACAAAAGCAGCTGGAACTGGAAATCAAACTGCCGGACATCAATGGCCGCGACCAGCACCTGTGGATGGTGTTGCGTCTGCCAACCGAGCAGCACGACTATAAAGCCGTGATTTTGAGCATCAACGACATCACCAGCCGCAAGCTGATCGAATTGTCGTTGCTCGAACGCGAAGGCTTCTGGTCGGACGTGGTGCGCACCGTGCCGGATCATCTATATGTGCAGGACGTAATCAGCCAGCGGATGATTTTCAGCAACCATCACCTCGGCCAGACCCTCGGTTACAACCGCACCGAACTGCACCAGATGGGCGAGTATTTCTGGGAAATCCTCCTGCACCCGGAAGATGCCGACTACTACCATCGCTCGCGGCAGTTGCAGCGCCACGCCGGTTACAGCCAGTTGTTGCAGTGCCAGTTGCGCTTCCGCCATCGCGACGGCAAGTGGCGGCGTTTCGATATTCGCGAACAGGCGCTGGCCCGCGACAAACACGATCAGGTCACGCGGATCATCGGCGTGGCCAAGGACATCACCGAACAGATCGAAGCCAGCGAATCCTTGCGTGACAGCGAACAGCGCTACCGCATGCTCGCCGAAAGCATCAGCGACGTGATTTTCTCCACCGACAGCAAACTCTCGCTGAACTACGTCAGCCCGTCGGTGCAGGCGGTGCTGGGTTACGACGCCGAGTGGATTTTCCAGAACGGCTGGCAATCGACCATCGCCAACCCGCAGCAACTGAGCGGCATCTACACGCTGATGGACCGGGTCAGCAAGGCGCTGGACAAACCCGAGCAATTGGCGGTGTTGCGCAATCAGGTGCAAACGCAACTGTTCCTGTTCGACTGCCTGCGCGCCGATGGCCGCAAAATCCCGATCGAGCTGCGTCTGGTGCTGGTATGGGACGAGCATGGTGCGTTTGAAGGCGTGCTCGGTGTCGGTCGTGACATCAGCCAGCAGCGCCGCGCCGAAAAAGACCTGCGCATGGCCGCTACGGTTTTCGAGCACTCGACGTCGGCGATTCTGATCACTGACCCGGCCGGTTACATCGTTCAGGCCAACGAAGCCTTCAGTCGCGTCAGCGGTTACGCGGTGAGCGAAGTGCTCGACCAGTTGCCGAACATGCTTACCGTCGATGAACAACAGGACGCGCACCTGCGCTACGTGCTCAAGCAATTGCATCAGCACAGCACCTGGGAAGGCGAAGTCTGGCTCAAGCGCCGTAACGGCGAGCATTACCCGGCGTGGGTCGGCATCACCGCCGTGCTCGACGACGAAGGCGATCTGGCCAGTTACGTGTGCTTCTTCAGTGACATCAGCGAACGTAAGGCCAGTGAGCAGCGGATTCACCGCCTCGCCTATTACGACGCCCTGACCCACCTGCCGAACCGCACGCTGTTCCAGGACCGTCTGCACACTGCGTTGCAAGCGGCCGAGCGGCAGAAGTCGTGGGTGGTGCTGATGTTCCTCGACCTCGACCGCTTCAAACCGATCAACGACTCCCTCGGTCACGCCGCCGGCGACCGCATGTTGAAAGACATGGCCACGCGCCTGCTGGCCTGCGTCGACGATGACGACACTGTGGCGCGCATGGGCGGCGACGAATTCACCTTGCTGCTGCAACATCGTTCCAGCCGCGAAATGGCGCTGAATCGGGCGATTCATGTCGCCGAACAGATCCTTGGCAGCCTGGTGCGACCGTTCGTGCTCGAAGGTCGCGAGTTCTTCGTCACTGCCAGTATCGGCATCGCCCTGAGTCCGCAGGACGGCAACGAACTCAGCCAGTTGATGAAGAACGCCGACACCGCGATGTACCACGCCAAAGAGCGCGGCAAGAACAACTTCCAGTTCTATCAGGCCGACATGAACGCCAGTGCGCTGGAACGTCTGGAGCTGGAAAGCGACTTGCGCCATGCCCTCGAGCAGAACGAATTCGTCCTGTATTACCAGCCGCAATTCAGCGGCGACGGCAAACGCCTGACCGGCGCCGAAGCGCTGTTGCGCTGGCGCCATCCGCGTCGTGGACTGGTGCCACCGGGGGATTTCATCCCGGTGCTGGAAGAGCTGGGGCTGGTAGTGGACGTCGGCGACTGGGTGATCAGCGAGGCGTGCCGTCAGTTGAAGACCTGGCACCAGAACCGCGTCCGCGTGCCGAAGGTTTCGGTAAACATCTCCGCGCGGCAATTCTCCGATGGCCAGCTCGGCACGCGGATCGCCACGATCCTGCGCGAAACCGGCCTGCCGCCGGCGTGCCTGGAGCTGGAGCTGACCGAAAGTATCCTGATGCGCGAAGTCAGCGAGGCGATGCAGATACTCGCCGGGCTGAAAAACCTTGGCCTGAGCATTGCGGTCGACGACTTCGGCACCGGTTATTCGTCGCTGAACTACCTCAAGCAATTCCCGATCGACGTGCTGAAAATCGACCGCACGTTCGTCGATGGCTTGCCGTCCGGTGAACAGGACGCGCAGATCGCCCGGGCGATCATCGCCATGGCGCACAGCCTGAATCTGGCGGTGATCGCCGAAGGCGTGGAAACCCATGAACAACTGGACTTCCTGCGCGAGCACGGTTGCGACGAAGTTCAGGGCTATCTGTTCGGACGGCCGATGCCGGCGAGCCGGTTTGAGGCGCAGTTCAGTAACGACGCGCTGTTCATGTTCGACTGAAGTGTTGCGGCGCTGCCCATGACGCCTTCGCGAGCAAGCCCGCTCCCACAGTTGACCGCATCTTTCCTGAAAGAACCGGTTTAACTGTGGGAGCGGGCTTGCTCGCGAAAGGGCCGGTACAGACGCCGGAAAAATCGGCGGTGCAGCCATCGACAGCAGGCTGGCTCCCACAGGGATTTGCCGTGGATCAGTATTCTCCGGTTGAAACGCAGCCATTGTGGGGGTCAGCAAAAGCACCGCACATCTGTCATGAACGCCACTTGTCTGCGACATGATGTCGTTTCATATGCCATCCAAAACCCATTGGGTTAGAATGCCCCCCTTTTCTGCCCCCGATCCTTGAGGACCGCCATGTTCAGCCGTGATTTGACTATTGCCAAGTACGACGCCGACCTTTTTGCCGCCATGGAGCAAGAAGCTCAGCGCCAGGAAGAACACATTGAGCTGATCGCTTCGGAAAACTACACCAGCCCAGCGGTGATGGAAGCTCAAGGCTCGGTCCTGACCAACAAGTACGCTGAAGGCTACCCAGGCAAGCGTTACTACGGTGGTTGCGAGTACGTTGACGTTGTTGAACAACTGGCCATCGACCGCGCCAAGGAACTGTTCGGCGCCGATTACGCCAACGTTCAGCCGCACGCCGGTTCGCAAGCCAACGCTGCTGTTTACCTGGCCCTGCTGCAAGGTGGCGACACCATTCTGGGCATGAGCCTGGCCCACGGTGGTCACCTGACTCACGGCGCCAGCGTTTCCTCCTCGGGCAAGCTGTACAACGCAGTGCAGTACGGCATCGACGCCAACGGCCTGATCGACTACGACGAAGTCGAGCGTCTGGCCGTTGAGCACAAGCCGAAAATGATCGTGGCCGGTTTCTCTGCCTACTCGCAGATTCTCGACTTCCCACGCTTCCGCGCCATCGCGGACAAAGTGGGCGCTTACCTGTTCGTCGATATGGCTCACGTGGCCGGTCTGGTTGCCGCAGGTGTCTACCCGAACCCGGTGCCGTTCGCTGACGTCGTGACCACCACCACCCACAAGACCCTGCGCGGTCCACGTGGCGGCCTGATCCTGGCGCGCGCCAACGCCGAGATCGAGAAGAAGCTCAACTCCGCGGTATTCCCGGGCGCCCAGGGTGGCCCGCTGGAGCACGTGATCGCCGCTAAAGCGATCTGCTTCAAGGAAGCGCTGCAGCCTGAATTCAAGGCCTATCAGGAACAAGTGGTGAAGAACGCCCAGGCCATGGCCGAAGTGTTCATCGCGCGCGGTTTCGACGTCGTCTCCGGCGGCACCAAGAACCACCTGTTCCTGCTGTCGCTGATCAAGCAGGACATCTCCGGTAAAGACGCCGACGCCGCGCTGGGCAAAGCGTTCATCACCGTGAACAAGAACTCCGTGCCAAACGATCCACGCTCGCCGTTCGTCACTTCCGGCCTGCGCTTCGGTACTCCGGCGGTGACCACTCGCGGCTTCAAAGAGGCAGAGTGCAAAGAGCTGGCCGGCTGGATCTGCGACATCCTGGCTGACCTGAACAACGAAGCGGTGATCGACGCCGTTCGTGAGAAAGTCAAAGCCATCTGCAAGAAACTGCCGGTGTACGGCGCTTAAGTGCGACGTTAAACCCGCAGCATGAAAAACCGGCCAAGTGATTGGCCGGTTTTTTTTCGACTGCATTTTTTTCAAACGCCTGAACCGCTCAAGAATGGGACTTGCTGCACAACTGGTCAGACCGGTCATGCCAATCGGTTATTTTCCACTTGCGATTCTGGAAAACCAACGCCTAGACTGCACCCGCACTGGACATACCGGTAAGACCACAATAATTAAGTCCTGAATCTGAGCGTGCAAGCGCCAGCAGCCAGGACACCGACCAGGATTCCTCCCATGCTCAGATGGTGCTCGCGTTCAATCTTCCTCCAAGTGGTTCTCGGACTGGTGCTCGGCATCGTCTGCGGGCTGACCCTTCCTGAATATTCGGCCCAGCTCAAACCGCTCGGCGACGGTTTCATCAAACTGATCAAGATGCTCATCGGCCTGATCGTGTTCTGCGTGGTGGTCAGCGGCATCAGCGGCGCGGGCGATCTGAAGAAGGTCGGGCGCATCGGCCTCAAATCGGTGATCTATTTCGAAGTGTTGACCACAATCGCTCTGGTGATCGGCCTGGTCTTCGCCTTCAGCACCGGCATTGGCAGCGGCGCGAATATCCATCTTGAGCAACTGTCCGCCGCCGACATGGGTGACATCGCCGAACGCGGCCAGCACATGCACACCACCACGCAATTCCTCATGGATCTGATCCCGACCTCGGTGATTGGCGCCTTCGCCGATAACAACATTTTGCAGGTGCTGCTGTTCTCGGTACTGTTCGGCAGCGCGTTGAATCTGGTCGGTGAAGCGGCTTCCGGGATCTCGCGCCTGATCAACGAATTGAGCCATGTGATCTTCCGGATCATGGGCATGATCGTGCGTCTGGCACCGATCGGTGTATTCGGCGCCATCGCCTTTACCACCAGCAAATATGGCCTCGATTCCCTGCAACACCTGGGCAGTCTGGTCGGTTTGTTCTACCTGACCTGTATCGCGTTCGTCAGCGTGATTCTCGGTCTGGTGATGCGTGCCTCCGGCCTGCGTATGTGGCCGCTGTTGAAGTATCTGCGCGAAGAACTGTTGATCGTCATGGGCACCGCATCGTCGGATGCTGTACTGCCACAGATCATGCGCAAACTCGAACACCTCGGTATCGGCAGCTCGACGGTCGGCCTGGTGATTCCCACCGGCTATTCGTTCAACCTCGACGGGTTCTCGATCTACCTGACGTTGGCCATCGTGTTCATTGCCAATGCCACCGGGACACCACTGGCCATGACCGATCTGCTGACGATTCTGCTGGTGTCGCTGATCACCTCCAAAGGCGCCCACGGCATTCCCGGTTCGGCACTGGTGATTCTGGCGGCCACGCTGACGGCGATTCCGGCGATCCCGGTGGTCGGCCTGGTGCTGGTACTGGCGGTGGACTGGTTCATGGGCATCGGCCGGGCGCTGACCAACCTGATCGGCAACTGCGTCGCCACGGTAGCGATCGCCCGTTGGGAAAAGGACATCGATGTGCAACGCGCCAACAAAGTACTCAGCGGTCAGCAGGGCTACACCTTTCAACCGCGTAAACCAGTAACTCCGGCGCACCAGCAGGAGTTCTGATTTCACCCCTGTAGGAGCTGCAGCAGGCTGCGATCCTTTGATCTCGCTTGCGCCGCTCCCAACGGGCTTACGGAGCAAGACCAGTGATTACCACATCAACCGTCGTCAACTCAGTCGTAGAAAAACTCCGCGCCGCATTGGCCCGTGGCCAGTGGCGCTCCGGCGAGATGCTGCCGGGCCAGCGTGAACTGGCCGAGCAACTGGGCATCAGCCGCCCGAGCCTGCGCGAAGCGGTGATCGTTCTGGAAACCCTCGGCCTGGTGCGCTCGATGCCAGGCAAAGGCGTAGTCGTCCTCGACGCGCAACTGACCGACAGCCAGAGCCACGACAGCGCAGTGGCCGGCGCCAGCCTCGAAGACGTCCTGCAACTGCGCTACACCCTTGAGCCGTTTATCGTCGGTCTGGTCGCGCAGTCGATCAGCAGCAAGGAAGTCGGCCAGTTGCGCCTGACCCTGATGGACATGCGCGAAGCCCTTGAAGCCGGCGACAGCGACGCCGGGGTCAGCGCCTACATCGCCTTCCACGAAGAGCTGTTCACCCTGACCTCCAATCCGATCTTTCAGAGTGTGGTGCAGCAGACCAGCAATGCCCTCAAGCAGAGCGCCGAGGTGCTGCGCAATTCCCCGGAACATCTGGCCGAACGGCTGGAAGAAAACGAAGCAGTGGTCCGCGCCATCCGCAGCAAGAACAGCGCTCAGGCCAGTGCCGAAATGCGTCGGCACATTTTGCGCGAAGGTCAGCGCATGGGCGTTGAGCTGAATATTCCGGAAGACAACTTGAGTCGCTGATCCAATGGGAGACCGGTCATGAACAGTTTCGCCTCACCGTCGCACACCCAACCGTCGACTGCGCCCCTGCCCTTCTCCCGCTTCCGCGCATCAGTCGAGGATCTGTATCCGCGACTGTTCGACGCGATTCTCGAACAGCGCATCGATTCGGCCAGCCGTTTTACCGAGGACAGCCTGAAAGACATGTTCGGCGCCAGCCGTGCCGATGTGCGCCGGGTGTTGACGCAGTTGTCTCTTGAACACGTCGTTGTGCTGCGCGCCAATCATCGCCCGCGTGTGGCGGCACCTGATCCGGAACAGACGCGGCAAACCCTGCATGCGCGGCGGCTGGCCGAAAATACATTGGTGCGATTGGTGTGTCAGCGTCCACAGGCAGAGGGTTTGAAACGCTTGCGCACGCTGATCGAACGCGAGCGACAAGCTGTCGAGCAGGGACGGCGTGGTGCGGCGATTCGCTTGTCCGGTGAGTTTCATCTGCACTTGGCGCAAATGGCGGGCAATGCACCGTTGGCGCATTTCCTCGGCAGTCTGGTGCCCCTGACGTCGCTGGCGATTGCACGAAGTGAATGCCAGACGCACAGCTGCTGCGCGTGGCAGGAGCATTTGGCGTTGGTCGAGGCGGTGGAGCGGGGCGATGCTGCCAAGGCCGGAATGTTGATGAACCGGCGTCTAAATCATCTTGAGCAGGCACTGCTGGGTTCAGCCCTTGAAGCTTGTGTTGCCGGGTAGATCGCCTTCGCGAGCAAGCCCGCTCCCACAGGGGAGTGCATTCCAACTGACAGAATGCGGTCTACTGTGGGAGCGGGCTTGCTCGCGAAGAGGCCATCACTGACAACCAAGATCCATCAGGCAGAAGCCACTTTGGCAAACCCCGCCCGAATCTTCTCTTCCGGCAAATCATCAGCGATAAACACAATCACACTTTCCCGCGCCTCACCCTCGGCCCATTCGGTGTCCCAGTCGAAGCCATAGAGCTTCAATACGCCCTGAAACACCAGGCGCCGATCCTCGCCCGCGATGTTCAGCACACCTTTGTACCGCAGCAATTGCTTGCCGTGCTCCTCCAGCAGCTCATTCATGAACTCGCTGAGCTGATCGATATCCAGCGGCTGATCGGTACGCAGCACCAGACTGGAAATACGATCGATCGACGGCGCCTTGCTCACCGGGCGCAAGCTCAAACCGCCACCGAGATCAGCATTGAGGTTGAAGCCGCGTACATCCAGCAGTTCGGCCAGATCAATGTTGCCGTGCTCGACCACACGGATCGGCGCTCGACGGTTGATCCGCGTCAGGCGTTCGCTCAGCGCATTGAACGTCGCTTCATCGACCAGATCGGTCTTGCTCACCAGCAAACGATCGGCGAAACCGATCTGCGCCTGGGCAATGGTCTGGGTCAGGTGCACGTCGGCGTGGGCGGCATCGACCAGGGTGATGATGCCGTCGAGCAGGTAGCGCTCGCGCAGTTCTTCGTCGATGAAAAAGGTCTGCGCTACAGGTGCGGGATCGGCCAGGCCGGTGCACTCAATGACCAGACGATCAAAGGCAATCTCGCCGCTGTCCAGCCGCTCGAGCAGCAAATACAGAGCCTTGGTCAGGTCGGTGTGAATAGTGCAGCAGACACAGCCGTTGGCCAGGGTCATGACTTGCACCGGTTCATCGCCGAGCAATTGGCTATCAATGCCGGCGTCACTGAATTCGTTTTCGATCACGGCGATTTTCAGGCCGTGCTCGGCTTTCAATAAATGGCGCAGCAAGGTGGTCTTGCCGGCGCCGAGGAAACCGCTGAGTACCGTTACCGGAATGGGAGAAGACAAAACAGATCCCCTTCACAAAATGAATGAACAACACACAAACAAATGTGGGAGCGAGCCTGCTCGCGAAAGCGGTGTGCCAGCCAAATTATTCAACTGACATTCCGTATTCGCGAGCAAGCCCGCTCCCACAAGGGATTACCTCAACCTTGCGCTGTCAGCTCAACAGCACTTCGGCCCACCCTTGCCACCGTAACGGGCTTCCTGACGTTCGCGAAAGAACATCTCGTAGCTCATCATCGGTTTGTCCGGGTGTTTGGTTTGCATATGCTCGACGTAGGTGTCGTAGTCGGGCATGCCGACCATCAGGCGCGCAGCCTGACCGAGGTATTTACCGAGGCGACTCAGGTCATTGAACATGGTGCAATCCTCTGGTTACGCATCCGGCAGAGCCTGGAATGGCGATTCTTTATCCGTACGCTCTTTTTTGCCCCAAGCGGCGATGCCGACCTTGAGCGCATAGAACAGGATGCTGAAGACCACGAACAGGAACAGCGCGGTGAGCGTTGCGTTGGTGTAAGCGTTGAAGATCACGTGCTGCATCTGCTCGACGCTTTTTGCCGGTGCCAGCACCTGACCATTGGCCAACGCATCGCTGTACTTCTTGGCCAGCGACAGGAAGCCGATCGCCGGGTTGGCATCGAACAGTTTGATGAAGCCTGCAGTCGTGGTGCAAATCAGCAGCCAGGTAGCCGGCAGCAAGGTGACCCAGATGTAGCGCTGACGCTTCATCTTGATCAGGACCACGGTGCCGAGCATCAGCGCGATGCCGGCCAGCATCTGGTTGGAAATACCGAACAATGGCCACAGGGTGTTGATGCCGCCCAATGGATCGACCACGCCCTGATACAGCAACCAGCCCCACATCGCCACACAACCGGCTGTGGCGATCAGGTTGGCGGTCCACGATTCGGTGCGCTTCAGCGCCGGAACGAAGGAGCCGAGCAGGTCCTGCAGCATGAAACGCCCGGCACGGGTGCCGGCATCGACTGCGGTCAGAATGAACAGCGCTTCGAACAGGATCGCGAAGTGGTACCAGAACGCCATGGTGTTTTCACCCGGCAGGACACTGTGCAGGATCTGCGCAATACCGACCGCCAGGGTCGGCGCACCCCCGGCGCGGGCCAGGATAGTGGTTTCACCGATGTCATGGGCCACCGCTTGCAGCGCTTCCGGCGTGATCGCAAAGCCCCAGCTCGTGACCATTTGTGCCACTGACGCGGCATCACTGCCAACCACGGCCGCCGGGCTGTTCATGGCGAAGTACACGCCAGGCTCGATCACCGAAGCGGCCACCATGGCCATGATCGCAACGAACGACTCCATCAACATGCCGCCGTAACCGATGTAGCGGGCGTTGGTTTCGTTATCCAGCAGCTTCGGCGTGGTGCCCGAGGAAATCAGCGCGTGGAAACCCGATACCGCACCGCAAGCAATGGTGATGAACAGGAACGGAAACAGACCGCCCTTCCACACCGGGCCGGTGCCGTCGACGAACTGGGTCAGTGCCGACATTTTCAGCTCAGGCATGGTCACCAGAATGCCGATCGCGAGGGCGACGATGGTGCCGATTTTGAGAAAAGTGGAAAGGTAGTCGCGCGGCGCGAGAATCAGCCACACCGGTAGCGATGCAGCCACAAAACCGTAACCGACCAGCATCCAGGTGATCTGCACGCCGGTGAAGGTGAACGCCTTGGCCCATACCGGATCAGCGGCAATCTGCCCACCGAGCCAGATCGAACCGAGCAGCAGCAATACGCCAACCACGGAGATCTCGCCAATGCGGCCCGGGCGGATGTAGCGCATGTAGATGCCCATGAACATCGCGATCGGGATGGTCGCCATCACGGTGAAGATGCCCCACGGGCTCTCGGCCAGTGCCTTGACCACGATCAGCGCCAGCACCGCGAGGATGATGATCATGATCAGGAAGCAGCCGAACAAGGCGATGGTGCCGGGAATGCGGCCCATTTCTTCACGCACCATGTCGCCCAGGGAACGGCCGTTGCGTCGGGTCGACATGAACAGCACCATGAAGTCCTGCACCGCGCCCGCCAGCACCACACCGGCAATCAGCCAGAGCGTGCCGGGCAGGTAGCCCATCTGCGCCGCCAATACCGGGCCGACCAGAGGTCCGGCGCCCGCGATGGCAGCGAAGTGGTGACCGAAAAGAATGTGTTTGTTGGTCGGCACATAGTCCAGACCGTCGTTGTTGAGCACGGCGGGGGTGGCCCGACGCGGGTCCAGTTGCATCACGTTGTTGGCGATGAACAGACTGTAGTAACGGTATGCAACCAGATAAATGGCCACGGCAGCGACCACAATCCACAAGGCGTTGATCGCCTCGCCGCGGCGCAATGCCACTACGCCCAGGGCGCACGCTCCTACGATTGCCAGCACTAGCCAGGGTAAGTGGCGTAGCAGGCTATTATTATTTTTCATTTTATTATTCCAGCCAGGGTGGACAAGAAAGACAGCCACCCCGAGTTTAGCGCTTACGGCGCCAAAGGCCATACCCCGACGTTGGTCTAGACGCTTTAGCGATTGGCTGGCGCCCGCATTCGCGGTCTATAGTCAGCGAACCTTCATGAGGACTGCGCCATGAGCGAACACCCAGCCAATCGCCGTCGCTTCAAACGTATTGCGTTCGATGCCAGAACCGAGCTGAGTCAGGGCCAATTCATCTGGCCGGTCAAGCTGATCGATCTGTCGCTCAAGGGACTGCTGATCGAGCGGCCGGAGCCTTGGATTGGGGATCCAACGAAAGATTTTTTTGTCGACATTCATCTGAGCGAGGATGTCGACATCGAGATGGATGTGCAACTCAAGCACGATGATCATGGACAACTGGGTTTTGAGTGCCGGCATATCAGCCTGGAATCGATCCAGCGCCTGCGGCGGTTGATCGAGTTGAATCTGGCGGATGAAGCCGAACTGGAGCGCGAGTTGGGTGCCCTGATCGAAATCTAGAATCCGCCACAGATCAAATGTAGGAGTGAGCCTGCTCGCGATAGCGATTTGTCATTCAACATTTGCGTTGACTGGTTCACCGCTATCGCGAGCAGGCTCACTCCTACAGAGATCGGGGGTTTATTCGAAGAGTGCGTCAAGGGCCTGTTCGAGGCGGGTCACGGCGATGATCTGCAAACCCGGAGGCGATTCCTTCGGCGCATTGCCC
Source organism: Pseudomonas sp. IT-347P (assembly GCF_949768005.1). NCBI lineage: Bacteria > Pseudomonadati > Pseudomonadota > Gammaproteobacteria > Pseudomonadales > Pseudomonadaceae > Pseudomonas > Pseudomonas sp. IT-347P. The sequence goes on along the minus strand of NZ_CATKPQ010000058.1, from coordinate 198,204 downwards.
TTGGGCACGATCGCCCGTTTGAAGCCATGCTTGGCGGCTTCCTTCAAACGTTCCTGGCCGCTTGGCACCGGACGCACTTCGCCAGACAAACCAACCTCGCCGAACACCAACAAATCATGCGGCAATGGTCGGTTGCGCAGGCTCGACATTACCGCCGCCATCAACGCCAGATCAGACGCCGTCTCTAACACCTTCACCCCACCGACCACGTTGAGGAACACATCCTGATCGTGGGTCGGAATGCCGCCATGGCGATGCAAAACCGCGAGCAACATCGCCAGACGGTTCTGATCCAGCCCCAACGTCACGCGACGCGGGTTGGCCAGATGGCTGTCATCGACCAGCGCCTGCACTTCCACCAGCATCGGCCGCGTGCCTTCCCACGTCGCCATGACCACACTGCCCGGGACTTCTTCCTGCGCGCGTGTCAGAAAAATCGCTGACGGGTTGGAGACTTCTTTCAGGCCCTTGTCGGTCATGCCGAACACACCCAATTCGTTGACCGCGCCGAAACGGTTTTTTACTGCGCGTAGCAAACGCAAACGACCATCAGATTCACCTTCGAAATACAGCACGGTATCGACCATGTGCTCGAGAACACGAGGACCGGCCAACGCACCCTCTTTGGTGACGTGGCCGACGAGGAAAATCGCCGTGCCGCTCTGCTTGGCGTACCGCACCAGCAGCGCCGCGCTCTCACGTACCTGGGAGACGCCGCCGGGTGCCGATTGCAGTTGTTCGGTGAAGATCGTCTGGATCGAGTCGATCACCATCACCTTGGGTTTTTCCTGACGGGCGGTGGCGATGATGGTTTCGATGCAGGTTTCGGTCATCACCCGCAGTTGATCCTGGGGCAAGCCGAGACGCCGCGCACGCATGGCCACCTGTTGCTGGGATTCCTCACCGGTGACGTACAGCGCCGGCATGCTCTTGGCGAGGTTGCACAAGGTCTGCAACAGGATCGTCGATTTGCCGATGCCGGGATCGCCGCCGATCAGCACCACCGAGCCGTCGACCAGACCGCCACCCAGGACCCGGTCCAGTTCACCGGACGCGGTGGAAAAGCGTGGAATCTCTTCGATGCTGACTTCGGCCAAAGTCTTGATCTGCGCCTGCTGCCCGGCCCAGCCGGTACGCCCGGTGGGCGCCGTGGCCCCGCCGCTCTCGATCATGGTTTCAGTCAGGGTGTTCCAGGCGCCGCACTCGCCGCACTGGCCCGCCCACTTGGGAAAGGTTGCGCCGCACTCAGTGCAGCCGTACATGCGCTTGGCCTTGGCCATCTGGATCCCCCGGCAAAAACCGCGATGATAACGCAGCCACCGCTCAGCGCGGCGCAGCGGTGCGGATTTCGCCGTTGGCCAGACGCGCGGCGCTGTTGCCCAGCGGATCTTCGGCATTCAAGTCGGCGCCTTTGGCCTTGAGCGCATCGAGCAGTTCGACGCGTTTGAACAAGCCGGCGTACATCGCGGCGGTCTGACCGGCGCCGTTACGCTGATCGGGGCTGCAATCGGTGGCCATCAAGCGCCGGGCGATCTGCAGTTCACCTTTGAAAATCGCCCCCATCAGCGCGGTGTTGCCGCGTTGATCCTGGGCACAGGCATCGGCACCGGCAGCGAGCAACCGCTCCACTGCTGACGCCTGACCGTGATACGCCGCCAGAATCAGCGCGGTGTAGCCCTTGCTGTCGCGGGTGTCGAGGGAATAGCCGGATTCGATGAAGGTGTCGAGCATCGGCACATCACCGCGCCGGGCGGCATCAAAATAGTAATCCTGCAATTGGGCCTTGATCGCCTCAGGACTTGGCCCGGCCTGCGCCGTCAAGGACAGGCATCCGAGCAACAGAAAAAAACAGGGACGCATAAATGCTCTCCTTGGGCAGAACGGGGCCCGAATCAGGCCCCGCATTGCATGGCGTCGAGATCAGTCGACCAGTTTGGCTGCCAACGCCTTGACCCGGCTCAGGTCGCCCTTGGCCACATTGGTTACGCCGGTCCCGTATTCAGGGTCGGCCTTATAAAGGAAGGACAGGATGATGTGTTTGCTCTCATCATCAGTGGTTGCCAGCGAGCCGCCGAAGCTGTCGATCAGGTCCTGACGCTCCTGCTGGCTGAACGAACGATACAGATCACCGGCCTGCTTGAAGTTCTGCTCACGCTGGATCTTCGCCTGCTGCGTGCTGCCCGACAGCGCCAACTGGCTGTAACGCGCACCTGGCGTCTCGTCACGGGGTTGCAGTCGGCTTGGCTGATAGTTCACGCCGCTGTTGCTGGCGCCGAAGTTCATTGCACCATCCTGATTGCCATTGTTCACGGCAACTTTCGGCGCATTGATCGGCAACTGCAGGGCATTGGCACCCAGGCGATACATTTGCGTATCGGCATAAGAGAACACTCGACCTTGCAACAAACGGTCTTCGGAAGGTTCGATACCCGGAACAACATTGGCCGGCGCCATGGCCACTTGTTCAGTTTCCTGGAATACATTTGCCGGATTACGGTTCAACACCATTTGTCCAACTTTTCGCTCAGGAACACCCGGCCAGATTTTGGTTGCGTCTAACGGATCAAAATCAAACTTGGACAAATCTTGTGGTTTCAGCACTTGAATGTACAAGTCCCATTTAGGGAAGTTACCTTTGTTTATATTGCTCACCAGATCATTGGTCATATGACTGTAGTCTTGACCCTGAACTTTCACGACTTGTTTTGGCGTTAGGTTATTGAGCCCCTGCAAGCTCTTCCAGTGAAACTTTACGTAGTGAACTTCGCCCTTGGCGTTAATCAACTTGTAAGCGTGAACCCCGTTACCGTCCATTTCCCGATAACTGGCTGGTGTTCCCGCGTTCGAATACAACTCGGTCAACGTGCGGGTGGCTTCCGGTACATGAGAGAAGAAGTCGAATCGACGGGAGTCGTCATCGAGGTTTGTCCGCGGATCCGGTTTGAACGCATGCACCATGTCGGGAAACTTGATCGCGTCGCGGATGAAAAAGGTCGGAAAGTTGTTGCCGACCAGGTCCCAGTTGCCGTCGGCCGTGTAGAACTTGGTGGCGAAACCGCGTGGGTCGCGCAGGGTTTCCGGCGAGTGATTGCCATGCACTACCGCAGAGAAGCGCACGAATACCGGCGTGATCTGGCCGGCGGCAAACACTTTGGCCTTGCTCAGGTCGCTGAGATCGTTGGTCACGGTGAAGGTGCCATGAGCGCCGGTACCGCGGGCGTGAACCACACGCTCGGGAATGCGCTCGCGGTCGAAGCGCTGCAGCTTCTGAATCAATTGCACATCCTGCAGCAGCACCGGGCCGTTGGCGCCGGCGGTCTGCGAGTTCTGATTATCGCCGACCACGGCGCCGTTATCGCGGGTCAGGGGTGCGGCGTTTACGGTGAAAGTCATCAGGCTGGCGGTGAGCACGCCGAAGGTGCGACGACGGGGAAAAGCCCCCAGTCCAAGTGCGGAGTTCATATCAGGATCCTCTGGTTTTTTTGGGCGCATCCAGGTGCGCCAATCCAAGGCTAGAGGCCTGCGGCGCCGAACATAAATAGAAAGAACGTAACGCCATGATTGAGAAAATTGGCTTTTCGATCAGCGGGTTACAGTGTATTTCGCGCGCGATTGCTGGCACTTTGCAAACTAATCGTCGATTGATGTGTCGATAAAAACGGGGATTGTAAGAAGGTGTTTCGCGCATGACGCGTTTTGCTGATTTACACTGCCTACACCAAACTCATCTGTAACAAGGAAATAACTATGGGCGTGCTAAGCGAGTTCAAGGCCTTCGCGGTCAAAGGCAATGTGGTCGACATGGCCGTCGGTATCATCATCGGTGCTGCCTTCGGCAAGATTGTTTCGTCGTTTGTCGGTGACGTCATCATGCCGCCAATCGGCCTGTTGATCGGTGGGGTGGACTTCAGTGATCTGGCCGTCACGCTCAAGGCCGCCGAGGGTAACGCGCCTGCCGTGGTGCTGGCCTATGGCAAGTTCCTGCAGACCGTACTCGACTTCATCATTGTCGCGTTCGCCATCTTCATGGGTGTCAAAGCGATCAACCGCCTGAAACGCGAAGAGGCCGTGGCGCCCACCCTGCCACCGGTTCCGACCAAGGAAGAAGAGTTGCTGGGCGAGATCCGCGACTTGCTCAAGGCCCAGAACACCCGGCCCTGAAGTCTGCGCACGATAGAGAAACGGCGCCTTCGGGGCGCCGCTTTTTTTACCAGTAGTTTTCCACGGCCACCTGACCGGGTCGGCGGGTCAGGCTGAGGCTCATGTGGCGTTTTTTCAATAACGCGCGAGTGTCATCGATCATCTGCGGATTGCCGCACAGCATGACGCGCGAGTGTTCTGCCGACAGTTCTACCCCCGCTGCGCGCTCCAACTCACCATTTTCAATCAAGGTGGTAATGCGCCCGTGCAACGCGCCAGGGTGCACTTCACGCGTCACCGTCGCGATGAACCGAAACTTGTGCGCATAGTCACTGAGGTATTCACGCTGCGTGAGTCCGGCGATCAACTCTTGATAGGCCAACTCCCGCGCTTCGCGCACGCTGTACACCAGAATGATGCGCTCGAATTTTTCCCAGACTTCGAAGTCCTGCAGAATCGACAGGAACGGCGCCACACCCGTGCCTGTGGATAACAGCCACAGATCACGTCCGTCGACAAAGCGATCAAGCGTCAGGTACCCGAAGGCTTGGCGATCCACCAGCAAAGTGTCACCGATCTGCAACCTGCTCAGCTCACTGGTGAATTCCCCGCCCGGCACCACGATGGAAAAGAATTCGAGAAATTCGTCAAACGGCGACGACACCATCGAATACGCACGCCATACGATACTGCCATCGGCCTTGGTCACACCGAGCCTGGCGAATTGCCCGGCACGGAAGCGAAAACCTGAATCCCGAGTGGTGCGTAAGGTAAACAGGCTTGGCGTGAGGGGGTGCACATCGAGCAAGGTCTGAGTGGTGTACTTCTGTGCGCTGGCAGTCATGGGGCGCTCCATTGGACGGTGTTTGCCAGTGTCCCGCAAATTGCTGCCGCTAAACACCGGTGATTGGTAATGGTATTCAGCCTCGCGCCTGAGAGCCACGACCAGTCTGCCCCCTTTATGAACGTTATTATTTGAGTAATTACTTTAGATTACGCATTCAATATAAACCGTTCTAATATTAAGAACTTTTTATCGCCAGATAACCCAGTTCAATATCGAAAAAATTTAAAGCTCGCCGCAGGATTCGTCCTACACTGCGTTGCGTGCTCGGATCTTTTGGATCCATTCGGCGCCCCCTGAAATACCAATGGAGTGTTCAGAGATGGAAACGTGGAAGGAATCACAGTTAAAAAGACTGACTTTTGCCAAAGGAGTGGAAACTGCATATCCGATACTGTTGCAATTTGCCGAAAATCTCGGCTTCAATTTTTGTGCGATTTCGGTTGTTTCCCTTCATCGCGAGATGCCTGTTAAAACTGTGCAAATCAATAACTACCCCGACGAATGGAACTCACAATATGAAAAAAACAATTACAGCAAAACTGACCCACTAATAGCACATTGCAACCACTCAATGACGCCTATTGTCTGGTGCGAGTCTGTGTTCGCTGAGACCCGACCGTTGTGGCAAGGATTACAACGATATGGGCTGCAACATGGCTGGTCACAGTCGTTCCATCACGAACCGAGTGGCTTGTGCAGCATTATCAGCCTGGCGCGCAAACACTGTCCGATCAGTCCTCTGGAGCTGTATGAACATTTTGGCTATATGTTCTACGCCACCAGTCACTTGAGCGAGCTGTTCGCCCGGACGCTGCCACCCGATTCTCTCAAACGCCGGCAACCGCACCTTTCGCCGCGAGAGCTGGAAATTCTTGACCTGTCGGCGAAGGGCAAGACCGCCTATGAGATTTCGAAAATCCTCAGCTTGAGCGAACGTACCGTGAATTATCACGTACAGAACGTCATCGAGAAGCTCAACGTCTGCAACAAGATTTCCGCAGTCATCGCGGCCGCCAGAGCCGGTATCATCTAGGCGATCAGCCTTGCCTTCTTTACAAAACGTGCGGGTAATGACAAAGAAAAAAACGTACCATTTGTGCCCTCCTGAGTGATGACGCGAACATTCTGCGTCGCATTACACTCGGTCGGTTCCGCCGCCTACCTTGAAGGCTGCGGAACACCCCGTTGATTACTCTGAGTCGCGCCCCATGCCTCTGCTTGAAACCCCCTTCGCCCAACTCGATCTGATTCGCCAACCGGAACAGCAGAACGAACCGCTGCAAGCCTTCGATGCCGCCGACGAATACCTGCTCAACCATCTGGCGGCGCAGCAACCGGCGACCGACACGCGCGTATTGGTGCTCAATGACAGTTTCGGCGCGCTGGCTGCCAGCCTGCTGGGCAAGGTCAAGGTCAGCAGCAGCGGCGATTCGTTTCTGGGTTTTCAGGGGCTGGGAAAAAACCTGCTGCGCAATGGCCAGGCGTTCGACGCTGTTCGCGGGATCCCCGCCAGCGAGCCATTGCCCGGCCCCTTCGACCGGGTGCTGATCCGCGTACCGAAAACCCTCGCGCTGCTGGAAGAACAACTGATCCGCTTGCAGGGTCAACTTGCCCCCGGCGCCGAAGTGATCGCAGCCGCCATGGTCAAACACCTGCCACGCGCCGCCGGTGATCTGCTGGAACGCTACATCGGTCCGGTGCAAGCCTCGCTGGCGGTGAAAAAGGCCAGGCTGTTGATCGCCACGCCAGAAGCAAAAACCCCGGTCGTGTCGCCCTACCCGTCGCGCTATCGCCTCGACGAGCCGCCGATCGAGTTGCTCAACCACGCCAATGTCTTCTGCCGCGAGGGCCTGGACATCGGCACGCGTGCGTTCTTGCCGCATCTGCCGAAAAACCTGGGCAATGCCCGGGTTGCGGATCTGGGCTGTGGCAACGGTGTGCTGGCCATTGCGAGTGCCCTGCAAAATCCCGATGCACAGTACACGCTGGTCGACGAGTCGTTCATGGCGGTGCAATCGGCCGCCGAAAACTGGCGCGCAGCACTGGGCGATCGCGAAGTGATCGTGCGGGCCGGCGATGGTCTGGCCGGACAGGAGCCGCAGTCGCTGGACGTGGTGCTGTGCAACCCACCGTTCCATCAGCAGCAGGTGGTGGGCGATTTCCTGGCCTGGCGCATGTTCCAGCAGGCTCGCGAAGCGCTGGTCGTGGGCGGCGCGCTGTACATCGTCGGCAACCGTCATTTGGGCTACCACAGCAAACTGGCGCGATTGTTCCGGGGCGTCGAGCAAGTGGCCGCCACACCGAAATTCGTCATCCTCAAAGCGCGCAAGTAAACCTCAGGCATAAAAAAACCCTCCGCGAGGAGGGTTACAAAGCCGTACCCGAAGGCGCCGGGACGGGATGATTCAGTGCGTGGTCAGGCCCGCCGCATTCATGAACATGCGCATCAGGCTGGCAGCGATGAACAGCACACCGACGCTACCGACCCAGATCAAGGCCAACCAGCCGAGCCGCTGCCACAGCGGTTTTTTTTCGGCTTCTTCAATGTCGTGCAGGGAATGTTTGCCGGTCATTGTCTCGATCCTCCGTCAGATCGATGGCGCCGCTACCGACGCCATCGCGGGCAAGCCCGCTCCCACAGTTTTAGTGATAACCGTCTTCGTGGGTGACCTTGCCGCGGAACACGTAGTAGCTCCAGAAGGTGTAACCCAGGATGAACGGAATGATGAACAACGTACCCACCAGCATGAAGCCCTGACTTTGCGGGGGTGCGGCGGCGTCCCAGATCGAGATCGACGGCGGCACGATGTTCGGCCACAGGCTGATACCCAGGCCGCTGTAGCCGAGGAAGATCAACACCAGGGTCAGCAGGAACGGCGTGTAGTTGGCGTTACGTGCCACCGCGCGCATCAGGCCATACAGGGTGACCAGCACCAGAATCGGCACCGGCATGAACCAGAACAGATTCGGCATGCTGAACCAGCGTGAAGCGATTTCAGGATGCGACAGTGGCGTCCACAGGCTGACGATACCGATCACTGCCAGCAGGACGAACGCCAGCGGCCGCGCCAGATCATGCATCTGTTCCTGCAGCTTGCCTTCGGTCTTCATGATCAGCCAGGTGCAGCCGAGCAAGGCATAGGCCACCACCAGCGCCGCGCCGCAGAACAGCGTGAACGGTGTCAGCCAGTCCAGTGAACCACCGGCAAACTGGCGGTTGACCACCGGAAGGCCATCGATGAACGCACCGAGCGCCACGCCCTGAAAGAACGTCGCCGCGATCGAACCACCGATGAACGCCTTGTCCCACAGGTGACGTTTTTCGTCCTTGGCCTTGAAGCGGAACTCAAAGGCAACCCCGCGGAAAATCAGGCCCATCAGCATGAAGATCAGCGGCAGGTACAGCGCCGACAGCACCACCGAATAAGCCAGCGGGAAGGCACCGAACAACGCCGCACCGCCCAGCACCAGCCAGGTTTCGTTACCATCCCAGACCGGCGCAACCGTGTTCATCATCACGTCGCGGTCGGTTTTGCCGGGCACGAACGGAAAAAGAATGCCGATGCCCAGGTCGAAGCCGTCCATCACCACGTACATCATGATGCCGAAGATGATGATCACGGCCCAGATCAGCGGAAGATCAATACCCATGAGTCAAATCTCCTTGGTCAAGCGAGTGTTGTCTTCGTGCTCGCCCTCGGCCGGATCGTCGGCTGCGGACAACGGACGCGCCGGTGTACGTTTCTTGCCTGGACCACCGTCCGGCGTCTCGGCGCCTTCGCTGATCTTCGGCCCCTTGCGCACCAGGCGCATCATGTAGCCGAGGCCTGCGCCGAACAGGGCGAAATACACCACCACAAACATGATCAGGGTGATGCTCATCTGCATGAAGCTGTGGTTGGACGAAGCATCCGCAGTGCGCATCAAGCCGTAAACCACCCACGGCTGACGACCGATCTCTGTGGTGAACCAGCCCGCGAGAATCGCGATCAGGCCGGACGGCCCCATCCACAGCGCCAGATACAGGAAAGGTCGCGAAGTGTAGAGCGAGTCGCGTTTACGCAGCCACAGGCTCCACAGACCGGTGAAAATCATCAGCAGACCGAGGCCGACCATGACCCGGAACGACCAGAATACGATGGTCGAATTCGGCCGGTCTTGCGGCGGAAATTCCTTGAGCGCCGGCACTTGTTTGTCCAGCGAGTGGGTGAGGATCAGGCTGCCGAGGTACGGGACTTCCACGGCAAATTTGGTTTTCTCTTCTTTCATGTCCGGCCAGCCGAACAGGATCAGCGGCGTCGCCTCGTCGCCCTTGTTTTCCCAGTGGCCTTCGATCGCGGCGATTTTCGCCGGCTGATGCTTGAGGGTGTTGAGGCCATGGAAGTCACCGATGACCGCCTGGATCGGCGCAACGATCAGCGCCATCCACATCGCCATCGACAGCATGGTGCGGATCGCCGGGTTGTCCTTGCCGCGCAGCAAGTGCCAGGCCGCAGAGGAACCAACGAAGAACGCCGTGGCGACGAAGGCCGCAGTCGCCATGTGCATCAGGCGATAAGGGAACGAAGGGTTGAAGATAATCGCCAGCCAGTCGGTGGGAATGACCTGACCGTTGATGATTTCAAAGCCCTGTGGCGTCTGCATCCAGCTGTTGGAAGCGAGAATCCAGAACGTCGAAATCAGCGTACCGATCGCCACCATCACGGTGGAAAAGAAGTGCAATCCGCGTCCGACCTTGTTCCAGCCAAACAGCATCACCCCGAGGAAACCGGCCTCGAGGAAAAACGCCGTGAGCACTTCATAAGTCAGCAACGGCCCGGTAACGGCGCCGGCGAAGTCAGAGAAGCGGCTCCAATTGGTGCCGAACTGATACGCCATGACCAGACCGGAGACCACGCCCATGCCGAAGTTGACGGCAAAGATCTTCGACCAGAAATGGTAGAGGTCACGGTAGGTATCGTTACGGGTTTTCAGCCACAGGCCTTCGAGCACCGCCAGGTAACTCGCCAGGCCGATGGTGATGGCCGGGAACAGGATGTGGAACGAGATGGTGAACGCGAACTGAATTCGGGCGAGATCTAGCGCCTCTAAACCGAACATATGGCTTCCTCTGTCAGGTAATACCGGCTGCGGACCCGGAGGCCTGCACCCACTGCCCCCACGGATATGGAGTGCGGCGAATTCGGATTCGTTCTTTTTAAACAACCATCGCAACGCAGGGAGTCTGGCCAACTGGCCACCGGATCAATTCCTTTTGGGTCTTGATCTGGATCAAGCAACGTTGAAAGAGTAGTCCCATTTTTGCCGATGAACTGCGTGGTCGTTTGCCGCGTGACAAGTTGCCTCATCGGCGGAGCCAATGGTGAGCATGGATTTGCTGCGGCGCGCCTGAAGAAAGTCGATGTCTGGCTAACTAAATTCATTGTCATAGCAACTTCCTGTTACAGAGTGGTGATAATCTCGCGGTTCCCCTCGAGCCAGACCTGCCTTCAGATGCCCAGCCAAGAGCCCCTGCTGTTACGTCACCATCGTCCGTTTCTCGCTTTCTGGTTCGCGCGGATCTTTACCGCCAGCGGATTTCAGATGCTCACCGTGGCAATCGGCTGGAACCTCTACCAATTGACCGGCAACGTCCTTGATCTGGGTCTGGTCGGACTGGTCGAATTCGCCCCGCGTGTGCTGTTCATGCTGCACACCGGGCATGTCGCCGACCGCTACGACCGGCGCAAAGTCGCGGCGATCTGCCAGTCGTTACAGGCGTTGATCGCGCTGGCACTGGTCATCGGCAGCGCCACCGACCACGTGACCCGCGAGATGATCTTCATCCTCGCCTTCCTGCTCGGCGCGGCGCGTTCGTTCGAGATGCCGACCACCCAGGCCTTGCTGCCGAGCATCGTGCCCAGCGCCCTGTTTCCACGGGCGGTCGCAGCAGCACAATCGGCTCAACAGTCAGCAACCATCGTCGCCCCGGCCCTCGGCGGACTGCTCTACGCATTCGGCAGCGTCTGGGTCTATGGCCCGACGGTATTGCTGTATGTCATTGCCTGCACCTTGATGCTCAACCTGCCCGCGCGGCAAACGCCGCTGAATAAAGGCAAAGCCACGCTGGATTCGTTGTTGGCGGGGATTCGTTTTATCCGCAGCCGTCCGGACATCCTCGGCGCGATTTCGCTGGATTTGTTCGCGGTCCTCCTCGGTGGCGCCACGGCGTTACTGCCGGTATTCGCCAAGGACATCCTGCTGACCGGGCCGTGGGGCCTCGGCCTGCTGCGTTCGGCGCCGGCGGTCGGCGCACTGGGGATGTCGCTGTTCCTCGCCCGGTTTGCCGTAGAGCGCAATGTTGGCCGGGTGATGTTCACGGCGGTCGGGGTCTTCGGCGTCGCGACCATCGCCTTCGGCCTGTCGACCTCGTTCTGGTTCTCGCTGGCGGTGCTGGTGGTGCTCGGCGCGGCAGACATGATCAGCATGGTGATTCGCGCCTCCTTCGTACAACTGGAAACCCCGGACGAAATGCGCGGCCGGGTCAGCGCGGTGAACGGGCTGTTCATCGGTGCTTCGAATCAGCTCGGCGAATTCGAATCCGGCGTCACCGCCCACTGGTTCGGCACGGTGCCGGCGGTGGTCATGGGCGGGATCGGTACGCTGGTAGTGACGGGGACGTGGATCAAGTTGTTTCCGACACTGGCTAACCGGGACCGGATGCATGTGCCGGTGGAAGAGGTGAAGGTCTGAAACGATCCAGACCTACAACTCCCCCGCCACTTGCGCCCGCAAGGCCTTGCCGCCGAGTTGCTCGACCAGCGTCAAGGCAAATTCCAGCGCAGCGCTGGAGCCTTGGGCAGTGATGCAGTTGCCGTCGACCAGCACCGATTGATCAACAAACGTACAGCCCGAGAGTTGATGACTGGCGCCGGGCAGGCAGGTCATGCGCCGCTGGCGCAGTACACCGAAGCTTTGCAGGGCGACGGCCGGGGATTCGGCGATGGCGGCGAACAGGCGTCCGGCGCTGGCCTGATCCTTGAGCAGTTGATTCAGCGGTTGGTGCGCGGCCAGGTGCTGTGAACCGACGGCGCCGCCGGGCAGGACGATCAGGTCGAAGCTTTGCGCCAGCACATCGACCAGCATGCCGTCGGCGGTCAGGCGTGTGCCACGGGCGCAGGTGAGCATGCGTCGTCCTTCAATGCTGGCCGCCACCACTTCGATGCCGGCGCGGCGCAGCACGTCGATCAGGGTCACGCTTTGCAGATCATCGATGCCCTCGGCGAGGGTGATCAGGGCTCTAAAGGTCATGGGCGTTATCCGCTGGGAGATCTTCCAAGCGTAGTCAGCTTTGTCCGGACCTGTTCGCAGACAGCCGTTACTTGATGTAAAGCTGGGTCGACAGGGTGTTGCGTGGCGCGTTGATCGAGGTGTTGCTGAAGCTGAAGGTGCCTTCCTGCTTGCCCGCCAGATCGAAGGTATAAAGAGACCCGACGGTGCTGCGGCCCGGACTGCATTCGGTCAGGTTGCCATTATCGAAGGCACAGACCGGCGCCCGGGTGCCGTTCACTTCGAAACCATCCAGCGTGGCATGCGGCTGGCTCTGGCCGTATCCGACCTCCAGAACATAGACCTTGATGCTCGGCCCGTTGTGATTGCATTGGGTCTGCGCCTGGCCATCGCCAATGTCTTCCAGGCCACAGGCCGGCGATTGCACCTTGATCACTTTCACCTGGGTTAACGGCTGCGCCGAGGCCGCCAGCGCTACCGGCGTCACGGCCATCAGCGCTGCACTCACCCCCAAAACCTTCATCCAGCACTTGCTCATGCGCTTCCCGCCCCGAAAAAATCAGCGCGCAGTATGGCGCAGTTGCCCTCAACGCAAAACTTCGCCGACGATCGACACCAACAACCGCCATATTCCTCACGCTGCTGGTATGATGCGCGGCTTTTTCCGGCCCACCACAATTTTCCAGGCGCTTGCGACGGTCTGTGCTTTGCTGTTGAGGTCGATACATTCACGGCGCCACGCGCGCCACGGGGAGCAGACATGCTGGAAAGGCTGTTTCAACTCAAGGCACACAACACCAACGTGCGCACCGAGATTCTGGCGGGCATCACGACTTTCTTGGCCATGGCCTACATTCTGTTCGTCAACCCGAGCATCCTCGGCGAGACCGGCATGGACAAGGGCGCGGTGTTTGTCGCCACCTGTCTGGCCGCCGCGATCGGTTCGACGATTATGGGGCTGATCGCCAACTACCCGATTGCCCTCGCTCCGGGCATGGGCCTGAACGCCTTCTTCACTTACACCGTGGTCCTGCACATGGGCCACACCTGGCAAGTGGCGCTGGGCGCGGTATTCATCTCGGCGGTGTGCTTTTTCCTGCTGTCGATCTTCCGCATCCGTGAATGGATCATCAACAGCATCCCGCTGCCACTGCGCTCGGCGATTGCCGCTGGCATCGGCCTGTTCCTGGCGCTGATCGCCCTGCACAACGCCGGCATCGCGGTTAGCAACCCGGCGACCATGGTTGGCCTCGGCGACTTGAAAGCCCCGGCCCCAATCCTCGCCACCCTCGGTTTCGCCCTGATCGTCGCCCTCGAAGCACTGAAAGTGCGCGGCGCGGTGCTGATCGGCATTCTGGCGGTGACCATTGTCTCGATCGCCATGGGCTTCACCCCGTTCAACGGCGTCACCTCGATGCCACCTTCGCTGGCCCCGACCTTTCTGCAACTGGACATCAAAGGCGCACTGGACATTGGTCTGGTCAGCGTGATTTTCGCCTTCCTGTTCGTTGACCTGTTCGACAACTCCGGCACCCTGATCGGCGTGGCCAAACGCGCCGGCCTGATGGGCAAGGACGGCCACATGCCGAAAATGGGGCGTGCGCTGATCGCCGACAGCACCGCGGCCATGGCCGGCTCGTTGCTGGGTACTTCGACCACCACCAGTTATATCGAATCCGCTGCCGGCGTGAGTGCTGGCGGGCGTACCGGTCTGACAGCCATCGTAGTCGCGATCCTGTTCCTGCTGGCGCTGTTCTTCTCGCCACTGGCGGCCAGTGTTCCGGCCTTCGCTACGGCACCGGCACTGCTGTTCGTCGCCGTGTTGATGACGTCGGGCCTGGCGGAAATAGACTGGGATGACATCACCGTCGCCGCGCCGGTGGTGGTCACCGCGCTGGCCATGCCGTTCACCTATTCGATCGCCAACGGCATCGCCTTCGGCTTCATCTCCTGGACCGTGATCAAACTGTTGTCCGGCCGCGCTCGCGAGCTGAACCCGGCGCTGGTGATTCTGTCGATTCTGTTTGTGATCAAGTTGGGTTGGTTCAACGCATGACATTCGATTCCCAGGCTTACGCCGAGCAACTTGAAGCCAAGGTCACGCGTTTGCGTGATCTGCTGGCGCCGTTCGATGCCCCCGAGCCGACCGTGTTCGACTCGCCGCTGCAGAACTTCCGTCTGCGCGCTGAATTCCGCCTGTGGCGCGAGGGTGGCGAGCGGCATTACGCGATGTTCTCCCAGGACGACAAACGCACGCCGATCCTCATCGAAGAATTCCCGATTGCCAGCCTGCGCATCAACCAGTTGATGCCGCAACTGAAAGCGGCATGGCAAGCCAGTTCGGCGCTGAGCCACAAGCTGTTTCAGGTCGAGTTCCTGACCACGCTGTCTGGCGATGCGATGATCACCCTGTGCTATCACCGTCCATTGGACGAGCACTGGCACGCGGCTGCAACCAGGTTGTCGGCGGATCTCGGCGTGAGCATCATTGGTCGCTCGAAGGGCAAACGCGAAGTGCTTGGCCTCGATTACGTGGTCGAGAAACTTGACGTCGGCGGTCGTACCTTCAGCTATCGCCAGCCGGAAGGCGCGTTCACCCAGCCGAACGGCACCGTGAACCAGAAGATGTTGAACTGGGCGTATGAAGCACTCGGCGATCGCACTGACGACTTGCTGGAGCTGTATTGCGGCAACGGCAACTTCACCCTGCCGCTCGCCACTCGAGTGCGCAAAGTACTGGCCACTGAAATCAGCAAGACCTCGGTCAACGCCGCCCTGAGCAACCTCAGCGAAAACGCTGTGGATAACGTCACCCTGGTGCGCTTGTCCGCCGAAGAACTGACCGAAGCGCTCAACGAAGTCCGCCCGTTCCGCCGCCTGCAGGGCATCGACCTGAAGAGCTACGAGTTCGGCAGTGTCTTCGTCGACCCGCCGCGCGCCGGCATGGACCCGGACACCTGCGAGCTGACCCGGCGCTTCGACAATATCCTGTACATTTCCTGCAATCCGGAAACCCTGGCGGCGAATATCGCCCAGTTGCACGACACGCACCGCATTACCACATGCGCGTTGTTCGACCAGTTCCCGTGGACGCATCACATGGAATCGGGTGTGTTGCTGACTCGCCGTTGATGCGAATAGCGGATACGAAAAAGCCGTCGTGATGACGGCTTTTTTGTGAGTGATGATTTTTGTTTGTGCGATCACCGAACAAAAAACACAAAGGCAAACCAGGTTCAATTGACCCATGTAACCATCTAGTACATTTTATCTCCACAGGCCAATACCCTCGGCCAAAGCCAAAAACAATAAGTGGAGTTCCCCCTCATGCCCCCTATCGTTCTGGTGCTTAACGGCCCGAACCTGAACCTGCTCGGCACGCGCGAGCCGGCAACTTACGGTCACGAAACCCTGGCGGATATCTCGGCGTTGTGCGGTCGCGCTGCCGAGGAATTCGGCCTGGCCGTGGAGTTTCGCCAGACCAATCACGAAGGCGAACTGCTCGACTGGATTCACGCGGCCCGTGGCCGTTGCGCCGGGATCGTGATCAATCCGGCGGCGTGGACGCACACTTCGGTGGCGATTCGCGACGCGCTGGTGGCCAGTGAGTTGCCGGTGATCGAAGTGCACCTGTCCAACGTCCACGCCCGTGAGCCGTTTCGTCATCACTCGTTCGTCTCGGCGATTGCCACGGCGGTGATGTGTGGATTTGGCAGTCATGGCTATCGCCTGGCGCTGGAGCATTTCAGCCAGCGGTTGAAGGGGTAACGCGCATGTCTCGCTCTAAGGTGATACTCGCCGGACTGATCGGTGCGGGCATTCAGGCCTCCCGCACACCGGCGCTGCATGAGCACGAAGGTGATGCGCAAGGCATGCGCTACCTGTATCGATTGATCGATCTCGATCAACTGAAAATGGACACGACTGCCCTGCCCGACCTGCTGCTGGCGGCCGAGCGGATGAATTACACCGGACTGAACATCACATTCCCGTGCAAGCAGGCAATCATCCCGCTACTCGACGAATTGTCGCCGGAAGCCAAGGGCATTGGCGCGGTGAACACGGTGGTATTAAAAGATGGCAAGCGTGTCGGTCACAACACCGACTGCCTTGGTTTCGCCGAGGGTTTTCGTCGGGGTCTGAAGGACGCTGCCCGTGAGCGCGTCGTCCAGATGGGCGCCGGTGGCGCGGGTGCAGCAGTGGCCCACGCGTTATTGAGCGAAGGCGTACAGCAACTAAGCATTTTCGACGTCGACAGTGAGCGCGCCGAAAGCCTGGCGAACAATCTCAATCAGCATTTCGGCTTTGGTCGGGCCGCGGCCGGGCGGGATCTGCCGGGCACGCTGAATCGGGCCGACGGTCTGGTCAACACCACGCCGATGGGCATGGCCAAGCTGCCGGGCATGCCGGTGCCGGTCGAACTGCTGCGCAAGGAATTGTGGGTCGCGGAGATTGTGTACTTCCCGCTGGAAACCGAACTGCTGCGCAATGCCCGCGCGCTGGGTTGCCGGACGCTGGATGGCGGCAATATGGCGGTTTTTCAGGCGGTGAAGGCGTTTGAATTGTTCAGTGGCGTGGTGCCGGATGCGCAGCGGATGCTCGCGCATTTTCAAAGCATGAATGGTTGAAGATCAACCTTATTCCCCTGTGGGAGCGAGCTTGCTCGCGAAAGCGGTATATCAGTCAGCAGAGGTATAACTGACCAGACGCTTTCGCGAGCAAGCTCGCTCCCACAAAGGTCGGTGTCAGCCTTGCAGATAGCGCAGAACCGATTCGCAAATCATCTCGCGATGCCGCTGTTTGATGCTTTCATCCGGCAGATCGATTTGAAAGATCTCGCCAAACGTGTGCCGGTTCGACACGCGGTAGAAGCAGAACGAACTGATCAGCAAATGCACATCCAGTGCATCAAGGCCTGCACGGAACACGCCCTCTTCAGCACCACGACGCAGAATCTCGCCGAGTGAATCGAGGATGGTGTTGTTCATCGCCTTGATCGCGTCGGAACGCTTCACGTATTCGGCATTGTGGATGTTTTCGATGCTGACGATGCGCACGAAATCGACGTTGCGATCGTGGTGATCGAAGGTGAATTCCACCAGTCGGCGGATTGCCTCCACCGGCGCCAGCTCGGCCAGGTGCAGACGGTTTTCGGTGTTGCGGATATCGCCGTAAAGCTTCTCCAGCACCTCGACGTACAACTGCTCCTTGCTGCCGAAGTAGTAATAGATCATGCGCTTGGAAGTGTGGATGCGCTCGGCGATCGCGTCGACGCGGGCACCGGACAAGCCTTGCTGGACGAACTCGACGATCGCCTCCTGCAAGATGTTCTCGCGGGTCTTTTCCGGGTTGTTCTTGCGACTCTTGCGCGGCTCGACGGCGGATACGGCAGGAGCTGCGGAAAGTTCTGGATTCATCGTCATTGCGGGCTCACGGCCATCACTGCACAGGTTGGCGATTATGGGCCGCGCTGCACAGTGAAGGAAGCCACGCGGCCCGTGTTTAATCCCGCGTTTACGAATTTCCTACAACTTCGCCTGGCGCACGGCGCCACTGCGTGATTTGGCCATCGCCGCCAGACGCACCGCGACGTTCGCTGCGCCGTAACCGGCATAGCCGTTCTTGCGCTGAATGATCTCGAAGAAGAAGCGCCCCTCGAATGGTTCGGTGTAGACGTGGAACAACTCGCCACCCTGCGCATCACGGTCGTAGAGCACGTTGTAATACGCCAGTTCGCTAAGGAACTCGTCGTCGAAATCGAAGCGCGCGGCGAGGTCGTCGTAATAGTTGAGCGGGATATCCAGCAGCGGAACGCCGGCCTCTTTGGCGCGACTGACTTCGGCGAAGATGTCGTCACAATCGAAGGCAATGTGGTGCACACCGGAGCCGCGATAACTCGACAGCGCATGGGAAATCGCGGTGTTGCGGTTCTCGGAAATATTCAGCGGCAGGCGGATCGAACTGTCGCGGCTACGCAGTGCGCGGCTTTTCACCAGCCCATAGGGATCGGGCAGCACCACTTCATCGTCCGCTTCGAAATCCAGCAGGCTCTTGTAGAACAGCACCCAACTGTCGAGACTGTCGGCCGGCAGCGCCATGGCCATGTGGTCGATGCGTTTCAGACCGCCACGGGTCGGAGCATCTGCCAGCAGATTGAAGTCAGTACCATAAACGTCGGCCTGTTCATCCACCAGATAAATCAGGCTGCCGTCCGGCGCACGTACCGCCGCCAGTTCGAGTTCGTTAGGGCCGACCAGTCCACGATAGGGCTGACCTTTGTAAGCGACGGCGCGGGCCAGGGCACTGGCGCTGTCCTTGACCCGCACAGCCGTGGCACACAGCGACGGGCCGTGAGCTTCGAAGAAACTGTGAGCAAAGGAATACGGTTCGGAATTGAGGATCAGATTGATGTCGCCCTGACGCAACAGGCTCACACTCTTGGAACGATGCTGCCCGGCCTTGACGAAGCCGAGGCGCTCCAGCCAATGACTGAGTTTGGCGCCGAGCGCATCGTCGACGGCGAATTCAAGAAACTCGACGCCGTTGTACTCGCTGGCCTTGGGTGTTTCGAAAAGGATTTCACGGTTGGCCACAGGCTGGGCTTCTTGCTCCAGGCGCTGGCGGGTTTTCTCTTCCAGATACAGCAGCGAGCGCAGGCCATCCGCAGCATTGGCCCGCGGCGGTGCGGCGCGGAAGCCGTCGTTGAAGATTTCCAGCGACAGCGGTCCGGTGTAACCACTCTGAATGATCGGCGCGAGGAAGCCCGGCAGATCGAATTCGCCCTGCCCCGGGAAGCAGCGGAAATGTCGGCTCCACTCCAGCACATCCATCTGCAGAATCGGCGCGTCGGCCATCTGCACGAAGAAGATTTTGTCGCCGGGAATGTCAGCGATAGCACGCGGATCGCCCTTCAACGACAGCGTATGGAAGCTGTCGAGCAGCACGCCGAGGCTTGGGTGATCGGCCTGACGCACGATGTCCCAGACCTGTTGATAAGTATTCACGTGACGGCCCCAGGCCAGCGCTTCGTAGCCGATGCGCAAGCCACGCGCGCCGGCATGCTCGGCCAGCAGGCGCAGGTCATCGACAAGGATTTGCTGATCGCCGACGCTGTCGGCAGAGGCGTTACTGCAGACCAGCACCAGATCGGTGCCCAGTTCCTGCATCAGGTCGAACTTGCGCTCGGCCCGCTCGAGATTGCGCGCCAGCCGATCGCGGCGGCAACCTTCAAAATCGCGGAACGGCTGGAACAGGGTGATGGCGATGCCGAGATCGGCGCACATCTGTTTAATTTCCCGCGGGCTGCCGTCGTAGTACAGGAGGTCGTTTTCGAAAATCTCCACCCCGTCGAACCCGGCGGCGGCGATCGCTTCGAGTTTTTCCGGCAGGGTGCCGCTCAAGGAAACGGTGGCAATGGAACGCTGCATGTTTCAACTCCCGGACTGCGCCGCTTTATCTTTACTGTAGGAGCCGCCGAAGCCTGCAATCGTTTGATCTTTATTGCTGAAAAGCAAAATCAAAAGATCGCAGCCTGCGGCAGCTCCCACACAGGATGGTTTTTATAGTGAGGGAAATTATTGGCTGCATCCCCGCGCGCAGCAATTTAAAGTGTACTACCCGGTTAGTTTTGCGTGCGATTATCGAACACAATGGCGGTTTGGCGAATTGACGATTTTTCGTCCACTGCCCAACATCGACCGCACATTGAGTCCGGATCTGAACCGCCGGTCGCAGCGTGCAAGTAACAAGCACACCAAATAACAAATCCAAAAACGGGTGGAACACATGATTCCTTCACAGACTTCCCGCATGGCTCCGGCCATGAGCACTGCCACGGGTGGCATCGGCGACAAGATCCGCGGCGCCATGGCCGTCGGCAAAACCCGTTGGGGCATGCTGGCGCTGGTGTTTTTCGCCACTACCCTGAACTACATCGACCGCGCCGCGCTTGGCGTCATGCAGCCTATCCTCGCCAAGGAAATGAGCTGGACGGCGATGGATTACGCCAACATCAACTTCTGGTTTCAGGTCGGCTACGCGATCGGTTTCGTCCTGCAAGGTCGCTTGATCGACCGGGTCGGCGTGAAACGCGTGTTCTTCTGCGCCGTGCTGCTCTGGAGCCTGGCCACCGGTGCCCACGGTCTGGCAACCTCAGCCGTAGGCTTTATGGTCTGCCGGTTCATCCTCGGCCTGACTGAAGCGGCAAACTACCCGGCCTGCGTGAAAACCACACGCCTGTGGTTCCCGGCCGGTGAACGCGCCGTCGCCACCGGCATCTTCAACGCCGGCACCAACGTCGGTGCGATGTTCACGCCAATGCTGCTGCCACTGGTCCTGCACGTCTGGGGCTGGCAAGCGGCGTTCCTGTGCATGGCGGCACTCGGCGGGATCTGGTTGCTGTTCTGGGGCTTGAAGTACTTCAACCCGGAAGATCACCCGAGCGTCAAACAGTCGGAACTGGACTACATCCAGCAAGAAGTCGAACCGGAACAGGCGCGCGTGCCGTTCTCGAAGATCCTGCGCATGCGCGGCACCTGGGCCTTCGCCCTCGCCTACTCGCTGACCGCGCCGGTGTTCTGGTTCTACCTGTACTGGCTGCCGCCGTTCCTCAATCAGCAATACAACCTGGGCATCAACGTCACCCAGATGGGTATTCCACTGATCATCATCTACGTCACGGCCGACTTCGGCAGCGTCGGTGGCGGCATTCTGTCTTCGTTCCTGATCGGTCGCGGGATGAACTCGATCAAGGCGCGGCTGCTGTCGATGTTCCTGTTTGCCTGCTGCATCATCGGCGTGGTCATGGCCGCCGGCTCTGCCAATCTGTGGGTCGCAGTGGCCGCGATTTCTCTGGCGATCGGCGCACATCAGGCGTGGACGGCGAACATCTGGAGCCTGGTGATGGACTACACGCCCAAGCACATGATGAGCACGGTATTCGGTTTCGGCGGCATGTGCGCAGCGATCGGCGGGATGTTCATGACCCAGATCGTCGGTCACATCCTCACCGTCACCAACAATAACTACACCGTACTGTTCACCCTGATTCCGGCGATGTACTTCATTGCGCTGACGTGGATGTACTTCATGGCACCGCGCAAGATTCCTACCGTCACCGAATAACCTGGCCACTATATTGGCCCCTTGTGGGAGCGAGCTTGCTCGCGAATGCGGACTGACAGTCGAAACAAATGTGACTGACACACCGCTTTCGCGAGCAAGCTCGCTCCCACAGTTTCTTGTGTTGTCAGCTCAACGACGACTCTGCTGCCACGCTGCCGCCAGTCCGCTGCAACAGATCACCGCAATGCCGATAACCGTCAACAGACTTGGCGTGTGATTGAACAGCAGCCAGCCCAACAACCCGGCAAACACGATCTGGCAATAACCGAACGGTGCCAGCAGCGCTGGTGCGGCATGGCGGAACGCCTGGGTCAGAAACAAATGCGCGGTCATCCCGCAACTGCCCAGCGCCAGCATCAATCCGGCATGGGTCAACGTCGGCACCTGCCAGAAGAACGGCACCAATGCACTCATCACCAGCGTGTTGCATAACCCGGCGAAAAAGTTGCTGGTGGTCGGGCTATCGACTTCGGCGAGCTTGCGGGTCAGCAGTTGATAGAAGCAGAAAAACAGCGCCGAACAGAACGGCAGCAACACCGCCGGTGTGAACAGTTCACCGCCCGGGTGAACGATGATCAGCACGCCGATAAAGCCGCAGATCACCGCGATCCATTGGCCGCGTGTCACTCGCTCCTTGAGCAGCGGCACCGACAACGCGGTCACCAATACCGGCGCGAGAAAGTTGACCGCAGTGGCTTCCGCCAGCGGGATGTACAAAAGCGCCGTGGTGAAAAACAGGCTGGTACCGAGCAGACAGAGTGCCCGGACCAACTGCCATAACGGCTTCTTGGTGCGCAGGACGCGCAACCCGGATTGCGGCAGAAAAATCCCCGCCATCAGCAGCGTGTGCACCAGATAGCGCGCCCAGACCACCATCACGATCGGATAGAAACCGGACAGGTATTTCGACAGCGCGTCGTGACTGGAGAACAGGAAGGTTGCCACGACAATCAGCAAGATCCCCTTGAAGGGTTGGTTGACACCGGAGAGCGGAGTGCTGACGGTCATTGGATTTCCTTGTGTTGCCCAAAAAACAAAAATCTTCCCAGGCAAGTTCTGCCACCACAGGAACGGTCCATGTGGGAGCGGGCTTGCCCGCGACAGGTGCACAGCACCGCTTACAGTCGCGCCAACAATTCCCGGGTTCTGTCGATCGCCATCTGTGCCCGCTGGAGTCCGCTCACGCCCTGCTTGAGCAGTTTCACCGTGGGAATTTCCAGACTCAGTGGAATATTAGTCGGCAGTGCTTTCAACAACCCGAGCAGATCGCAATCGCCCTCGCCAGGAAACCGCCGCTCGTTGCGCGCCTGACGCAAGATCTCGGCCATGTCTGCCGGCCTCGGTCCCGCCACATCACATAATTGCGCATAACGCAGGCGCGACCCCGGTACCTCTGCCAGATCCTCCAGGCGTGACGCCGAACGATCAAAGTGAAACGCATCGACCAGCACCCCAGCGTTTGTGCGATCAGCATTTTCAACAATTCGCAGCGCTTGTTCGAGATTGCACGCATCGGTCCAGGGCATGAACTCCAGATGCGGGTGCAAACCGTATGGCGCAGCCAGATCGCAAAGTTGCGCAAAGTTATCGGTAAGCCGTTGCTCGTCAGGATCGTTACCGGCGACCAGCAATTCAGTAGCGCCAAATTCCGCACCGACCGTAAGAAGCTTCTCGAAATCGGCGACGACGGTCTGCGGCTTCAAACGCAGGATTTCCACGTCGAGTACGCGCATACCGGTATCGCGCAGGCGCTGCAACGTCTGACGGCGCAAATCAGCATCGGCCACCAGCGGGAAGTGATACTCCTCGGACGTCGCCGGCTCCAGGCGCAAGCCGACATGGCTGTATCCGGCACGCGCAGCGACTTCGACCATGTGCGGTGGCGATAACTCCAGCACAGTGAGGCTGGCCAGGGACAGGATTCGTTCGCTCATGTTCAAGCCTCAATCAGTGCGGGGGTGCAGGCACGGCCAGTGGCGGCGGCTTCGCGGATCGCTTCGACCAGCGCAAGGGTGCGCGCGGCATCGGCAGCGCTCACCAGTGGCTCGACTTCACGCCGCGCCACACGTACGAAATGCTGTAACTGCAGGCGTAAAGCGTCTTCACCGCTGTAGGACTCTTCGACCATCAACAAGGGTTCATGCCAACCGGCGTCGGGCTGATCAGCGGCGTAATACCAGCGCTTGAGTTGCGGGATGCTCAAGGCGCCGGCAGTCCCGGCCAGCAGATAACACGGCTGATCGGCCTGACGCGGGTACACCGGGTTCTCACCGGAACCCAGCTCCCAACTCCACGGCGCCGCTACTGCATCGGATCCGCTCAGGGTGCCTACTGTGCCACCTTCGAATTGCAGCAACACCGCTGCGCTGTCCGCGTTGGCAAAACCGCGCACGCTGTTGTCAGTGATCGCTTGCACCGTGCGCACCTCTCCGCACAGATGCCGTAACAGGTCGAGGTCGTGAATCAGGTTGGTCAGCAACATCCCGGCGCCCGGTTCGCGGCGCCACGGAATCTCGAAATAGCTGTCGGGTTTGCGCAACTGGAACAGTGCGGTGACCGTGGTCAGACGCCCGAGTGCCCCGCTCTGCACAAGTTCATGGGCACGCACGATCAGCGGATTGTGGCGCCGATGATGGCCGACCAGCACCGGCACGCCGCTGCTTTTAACCGCAGCAACCAGTTTGCGCCCTTCATCCATGTGCACCCCGACCGGCTTCTCCAGAAGCACCGGCACACCCGCCGCCAGACAATCGAGCGCGGTGCTGACGTGTTGATTATTCGGGTTGGCGACGATGACCGCGTCCGGCCGGACAAGCTCCAGCATCTGACGGTGATCGACGAAACGCCTTACACCCCATTCAGCCGCAAGCCCTACTGCTTGCGGCCCAGGATCTGCCACCGCGCACAGCGTTGCTTCGCTAAGGGTTTGCAGATGCCGATAATGCTGCTGGCCCATGTTGCCAGCGCCGATCAGGGCAATTCGAAGGGGCAAATTCAAGGTGCGATCCTCTTGTGATTGTTGTTGGAATATCACTCCGGCAACAATTTAGAACCGAGTTCCACAATCAAACACCCATCCATCCTGAAACCGTGCGAACACCGCACAATTTCTTGAAGAACCCAAAATCAAATGTGGGAGCGAGCTTGCTCGCGAAGGCGGATTTTCAGCTGACTTAAATGTTGAATGACAGAACGCATTCGCGAGCAAGCTCGCTCCCACAGAGGCCTATGTGAATTCAGATTAGATAAACAGTTCTGAGGCCAGGCTTGCCGCAGATAACTCTTCGGTGAATGTCAGCAACAACGGCGCCAGCTCATGCAACCGCGCCCCCGGCATCCGCGCACTCGGCCCGGCGATACTCAGCACACCAATCACCCGACCATCCGTTGGATGCCTCACCACTGCCGCAATCGCCGAAGTGCCGACTGCCGAACTCTCCTCGACCCAGGCATACCCCTGCTCGCGGGCCAGACGCAAGCGTTCCAGCAACTCGATATTGGAGCGCGGCGCATTCGGCCCGATCCCCACCGGCACCTCCGCCGCCTGCCGCTCGACCAGTGACAACGCCTCGGCGTCACTCATGCACGCCAGCCACGCATGCCCTGACGCGGTGTAGAACAGCGGCGCATCACGCCCCATGTCCGGGTCATAACGCAGGCCGGTGCGCGCACCTTGGGCCTTGGCAATCCAGGTCTGCCGCTCGCCGTCGATCACGCCCAGGCGCACCAGCTCGCCGGTTTCCTGCGCCAGTCGATCGAGCACCGGCTGGACGATATCGGCACCGCTGCTCGACAAATACTGGAAGCCCATCGCGACCAGTTTGGTCGACAGATGATAGCGCAAGGTGTCCGCATTCTGCCGCACGTAGCCCAAGCGGATCAGCTCAGCGAGTAAGCGGTGCGTGGCGCTTTTGGGGATATCCAATTGCTCGGCCAGGGTCTGCATCGGCAGCCCGCGCGGATCACTGGTGAGGCTTTCGAGCACGCTGAAAACCCGTTCGATTTGACTGCCAGCCATGGGAGTATCCAAAGGAAATTTCGCCGATTCTAGAAGACATCGCTGGTAAAGCGAAATATGGAACAGGCTGTTCGATAACCGCCCGTTTTATAGGAGCAAGACTTGTCGGGCCACTAGTGCGCTGGTTATTTTCTGGAATCAAATTCCAAAAATTATTTAGCATTGGAGCGTTGTTTGATGCCTGCCGAACACCCCGATATCGACTGCGACGTATTGATCGTCGGTTCTGGTGCCGCTGGTCTGTCGGCCGCCGTGACCGCCGCATGGCATGGTCTGAAAGTCATCGTCGTCGAGAAAGACCCGGTATTCGGTGGCGCCACGGCGTGGTCCGGTGGGTGGGCGTGGGTGCCGTGCAATCCGCTGGCCCGCCGCGCCGGGATCGTCGAAGACATCGAACAACCGCGCACCTATTTACGCCATGAACTGGGCGAACACTATGACCCGGCGATGATCGACGCCTTCCTGGAAGCGGGGCCGCGCATGGTCGCGTTTTTCGAGCAACACACCGCGCTGCAATTTGCCGACGGCAATGCCATTGCCGACATCCATGGCGACACGCCGGGTGCCGGCACCGGGGGCCGCTCGGTCATCGCTGCACCTTACGATGGACGCAAAGTCGGACGCCTGCTCAAGCGCCTTCGTACCACGATGCGCGAAACATCCTTCATGGGCATGCCGATCATGGCTGGAGCCGATCTGGCGGCGTTCTTGAATCTGACGCGCTCGCTCAAGGCTGCATGGCACGTGACCCGTCGTTTCACTCGGCACGTGTGCGACCTCGCGGTGCATGGCCGGGCGATGCAACTGGTCAATGGCGTGGCGCTGGTGGCAAGGCTGGCGAAGTCCGCCGAAGACCTTGGCGTTCTGCTCTGGGAATCAGCGCCCGTGACGGAACTGTTGCGTGATGGTTCGCGCGTTTCGGGCGCCGTGATCAATACCCACAAAGGCAACGTGCGCATTCATGCAGGCAAAGCCGTGGTACTCGCTGCCGGCGGTTTTGCCAATGACATCGAGCGGCGCAAGGCCCTGTTCCCGCGCACGCCCACCGGCCACGAGCATTGGGCGCTGCCACCGCTGGGCGTCAGCGGCGATGGCTTGCGTCTGGGCGAAAGCGTCGGCGCACGGGTCAATTCCAATGTGGCTTCGCCCGTGGCCTGGGCACCGGTATCGCAAGTGCCACATTCCGACGGCAGCACCGGCCATTTCCCACACATCATTGAACGCGGCAAACCCGGGATCATCGGCGTGCTGAGTAACGGCCAACGGTTCGTCAACGAAGCCAACGGTTACTACGACTACGTCAGTGCCATGGTCGCCGCGGCAGCGGAAGGTGAAGAAGTCGCCTCTTGGCTGATCTGCACCCATGCCTTTCAACGGCGTTATGGCTTGGGCATATCCCGGCCGTTTCCGCTGCCAGTGTCAGAATTTATCCGCAGCGGTTATCTGAAAAGCGGCAACACCCTTGAAGAATTGGCGCGCGCCTGCGGCATCGACCCGCACGGATTGCGCAATACCCTCGACGATTACAACCGCCATGCCCGCCATGGCGACGACCCGTTGTTCGGGCGCGGTACAACGCCCTACAACTGCAAACAAGGTGATCCGGCGAACCGTCCCAACCCCTGCGTTGCCCCAATCGAAACCGGACCGTTCTACGCCGTAAAAGTCCAACCCGGTTGCTTCGGCACCTTTGCCGGACTCAAGGTCAATCCCCACGCGCAGGTGCTGGACGCCCACGAACAGCCCATCGTCGGCCTCTACGCCGCTGGCGGCGACATGGCCAGCATCATGGGCGGCCACTACCCGGCGGGCGGGATCAACATCGGCCCGGCGCTGACTTTCGGTTACATCGCCGCCCGGCACATTGCCGGCGTGACTGCGTTCGAACAGGAGACCGTTCCTGCAGCCGTTCCTTAATAGCCATGGCTTAAATATTGTCGCGAGATTGAATTCACAGGCCCTGTGACCGTCAATAACAGGCCCGACCTCGTCAGCACGAGGCCGGGCCTGTTTGCGTGTGGCCAATAGACGGACGACCGGACTGGCGCCACACTCACACACCAGCAACACTCATCACCACGATCAGATAGAGGATTCCCACATGCTATGGAAAAAAGGCCGACGCAGTGACAACGTCGTCGATGCCCGTGGTGATGATGCCGGTGGTGGCGGCGGCATGCGCTTCGGCGGCGGCAAAGGCCTGAGCCTGGGGGCCATCCTGTTGATCGTCGGCATCGGTTGGATCACCGGGCAGGATCCGTTGCAGATTCTCGGTCAGCTCGCCGGGCAATCCACACAACAAGCGGCGCCGACCTCGCAAACCCGTCAGGCGCCGCCGGCCAACGATGAACAAGCCGAATTCGTCCGCTCGATCCTCGGCGATACCGAAGACACCTGGGGCGCAATTTTCCAGCAGGGCGGCCGGCAATATAAGGACCCGACCCTGGTGCTGTTCAGCAATCGGGTGAATTCCGCCTGCGGTCTGGCGACCTCGGCCACCGGCCCGTTCTACTGCCCGGCCGACCAGAAGGTCTATCTGGACATGGCGTTCTTCCAGGAAATGTCCCAGCGCTTCAAAGCGGCTGGCGATTTCGCCCAGGCCTACGTGATCGCTCACGAAGTCGGACACCATGTGCAGACGCTTCTTGGCGTCTCGGCGAAAATTCAGACAGCCCGCCAGCAAGGTCGGCAGATGGAAGGCGATGGCGGCTTGCTGGTGCGTCAGGAATTGCAGGCCGATTGCCTCGCCGGTGTATGGGCCTACAACGCGCAGAAGCGTTTGAACTGGCTGGAACCGGGCGATATTGAAGAAGCCTTGAACGCGGCCAACGCCATCGGTGATGATCGCCTGCAACAACAGGGTCAGGGCCGTGTGGTCCCGGACTCGTTTACCCACGGTACGTCGGCGCAAAGAGTGCGCTGGTTCAAAACCGGATTCGCACAGGGCCAGGTCGGCCAGTGCGACACCTTCGCGGCGAAAAACCTGTAAATGCACAAATGGCTTTTGGCGTTACTGATCGTTGCAAGCACCGCGCACGCCGCCGGTGTCGATGCGATCAGCTCCGGTCGCTTGCAACTCAAGGCTGGGGAAATGGCGGTAGGCATTGGTCCTGCGCCGGAGAAGATCGAGCGTGTGCTGATCGTCATTCATGGCCGTTTGCGCAACTCGGAAACCTATCGCAAAAGCGCCGAAAGCGCCGCCGAACTGGCGGGACAAAGCGCCCACACGCTGGTGATCGCGCCGCAGTTCCTAAATGAAAGCGATGTCGCGCTGTATTCGCTCCCCGCCACGTTGCTGCGCTGGCAAGGCAACGACTGGATGGGCGGAGGGTTGTCCGCAGGGCCGAACCCGTTGAGTTCCTATGCTGCGCTTGATGAGATCGTCGGACGGATCAGTGATCGCAAACAGTTTCCGGACGTGAAGCAAATCGTGATCTTCGGGCACTCTGGCGGCGGTCAGGTGGTGCAGCGTTATGCCCTGCTCGCCAAGGATCAGCCGGCCCTGAAGGCTAACGGCATTCGTCTGCGCTATGTGGTCGCCAATCCGTCGTCGTACGCCTATTTCAATGAGCAACGGCCAGTGGCGTTCGATCACGCCAAGTGCGCGGGTTTCAATCGCTGGAAGTACGGTCTGTCAGACATGCCGGTGTATGCCGGTGGGCAAACGCCGTTGCAGCTTGAGAGCAGTTACGTCAAACGCGAGGTGATTTATCTGCTCGGGCAGCAGGATATCGACCCCAAGCATCCGGCGCTGGACAAGCGTTGTGAAGCTGAGGCACAGGGTGCGTATCGCCTCGAACGTGGGAAGTTGTACTTCGGCTATTTGCTGCGTCGGCACCCGGAAGGGGTGAATCAGCGACTGGTTGAAGTGCCCGGGGTCGGGCATAACGGCGATGGGATGTTGACCTCGCCGGAGGGGCAGAAGGCCCTGTTCGAGCAATGAGTTTTGGGGGGTTGATCGGGCCTCTTCGCGAGCAAGCCCGCTCCCACATTACATCTTCAGTGCACAGAGATTTTGTGCATTGCACAGATCCAGTGTGGGAGCGGGCTTGCTCGCGAAGGCGTCCCTTCTGACAACATAAATCTCAGGCCAGAAGCATCCGCCGCAACTCGACACAATCCTTCGCATGCCAATCGGTCAGCTCGGGCCACGGGTTATCCGGCAGATTCACCAACACCGTCCGCGCTCCCGCCGCTCGCCCGCAATCGAGATCAAAGCGGTAATCACCGACCATCACCATCTCGCTGGCCGGCACGTCCCAGGCGTCAGCCAGTTTCAGCAAGCCACCCGGATGCGGCTTCGGCGGCGCTTCATCACGGCCCAACACATCGTCCACCGCAAAGCAGTCGGCCAGGCCAATCGCTTCCAGCGTCACATGCGCCAGTTCCCGCGCATTGCGGGTCAGAATGCCGAGGCGATAACCGCGCGCGTGCAGATCACGCACCAGCTCCACCGCCCCGGTCGCCGGGGTCGAACCCAGCGCCAGATCCCTTTCGTGTTCCAGCAGCCAGGCGTGCTTTGCCGCTGCTTCATCCGCCGGCAATGCCGCGAGATGAGTCAGGATGTCGTCCTCCGGCGGAATCGCCAGCGCCACGCGAATCGCCGCAAAGTCATGCACGGCGACGGTCAGCGTGCCGTCCATGTCGAACACCCAGTGCCTGACCTCTTTGAGGCTCATGCCCAATCCTTGCGATGGCGGATCAGGCCTTCCTGCGTCACCGACGCGACCAGTTGCCCGGCGCGGTTGTACACGCTGCCACGGGAGAATCCACGGGAATTGCCGGCCCACGGGCTGTCCATCGCGTAGAGCAACCAGTCATCGGCGCGCAGATCATTGTGGAACCACAATGCGTGATCGAGGCTGGCGACCTGCATGTCTTTCTGCCAGACCGATTTGCCGTGGGGCAGCATCGAGGTGGTCAGCAGACCGAAGTCCGAGGCGTAGGCCAGCAGGTATTTGTGCAGCGCCGGGATGTCGGCCAAAGCGCCGTCGGCACGGAACCATACGTACTTCACCGGATCCGCCGGTTGCGGGTTGTACGGGTCTTTTTCGGTGACCGGGCGCACTTCGATCGGTTTCGGGCACAGCAGCTTTTCACGCATGTGCTCTGGAATCAGATGCGCGCGTTGCTGAGTCAGCTCCAGCTCCGACGGCAGGTTTTCCGGACCGACCACCACCGGCATCTGGCTCTGATGCTCAAAGCCTGCCTCGTCGTATTGAAACGAAGCGCTGCAGGTGAAAATCGGGTGACCCTTCTGGATCGCCGTGACGCGGCGAGTACTGAAGCTGCCGCCATCGCGCACGCGATCAACCGAATAGACCACTGGTAACTTGGCGTCGCCCGGACGCAGGAAATAACCGTGCATCGAATGCACGTGACGCGCCTCTTCAACGGTCTGACTGGCTGCCGACAGCGACTGGCCGAGCACCTGACCACCGAACAACTGACGGAAACCCAAGTCCTGACTACGGCCACGGAACAGGTTTTCTTCGATCGGTTCCAGGGTCAGCAGGTCGACCAGATCTTCCAACACTTGGCTCATTCAGACTCTCCTCACACAAAGCACTATGCCGCGCAGTCTTGGCTGCGGCGGCCGATTCAGATTCTGGCGCGGGCCAATGATATGGCGGCCATTGTAAACGTCCGTGTCGGCTTATCCATGCAAGGTTTGCAGCCATTGTTCGCGGCTGATGCGGTACAGCACATGCCGTCTTAGCGGATGATCGACAGCAAGCTTCGGGTGATCAAAATCGTCTTCCGGGGCGTGATGCATGCCGATCGCCTGCATGACTTTTTCCGAGGGCAGATTGGATTGCGCGGTGAAAGAGACGATTTCCTTCAACGCCAATCGATCAAAGCCGCAGCGCAGAGCGGTCCACGCCGCTTCACTGGCATAGCCCAGCCCCCAGTGTTCCTTGGCCAGGCGCCAGCCGATTTCCACTGCCGGGGTGAACGGCGCATCAAAACCGACCACGCCGAGTCCGGTGAAACCAATGAACTCACCGCTGTCCTTGCGCTCCAGCGCCCACAGGCCAAAACCGTGCTCGGCAAAATGTCCGCGCACGCGGCCAATGAGCGACGCGCTTTCCAGGCGGCTCAACGGTGCCGGGAAATAGCGCATCACCTGAGGATCGGCGCACATCGCGGCAAATGCCGGCAAATCCTCGTCCTGCCACTGACGCATCAGCAAGCGCGCGCTTTCAAGTTCCAGTATCGGCTCCATCGTGCCCCTCCGTTTCCATGCCGCAAGTCTACATCGCTGGTAGGATCCTTCACTCTTTCCTACGTTCCTACACGAAACCGCCATGCCATTGCCGCTGATCTACCACGAAGACTACAGCCCCGAGTTTCCGGCGGATCACCGCTTTCCGATGGACAAGTTTCGTTTGCTGCGCGATCACCTGGTCGACAGCGGTTTGACTCGCGATGCCGATCTGCTGCGCCCGCAGATTTGCCCCAACGACATCCTCGCCCTCGCCCATGACCGCAGTTATATCGAACGCTACATGAGCGGCGAGTTGTCCCGCGAAGACCAGCGGCGCCTTGGCCTGCCGTGGAACGAAGCGCTGGCGCGGCGTACGGTGCGGGCGGTCGGCGGTTCGATTCTGGCGGCGGAAAAAGCCCTTGAGCATGGTCTGGCCTGTCATTTGGCTGGTGGCACTCATCATGCGCACTACGATTATCCGGCGGGGTTCTGCATCTTCAATGACCTGGCGATCATCAGTCATTACCTGCTGCAAAGCGGTCGCGTGAACCGGGTGCTGATCTTCGATTGCGATGTGCATCAGGGCGACGGCACCGCGCGGATTCTGCATGACACGCCCGAGGCTATTACCGTTTCCCTGCACTGCGAGAAGAATTTTCCTGCACGCAAGGCAGAAAGCGACTGGGACATTCCGCTGCCCAAGGGCATGGGCGACGCCGATTATCTGAAGGTCGTGGATGACACGCTCAACTACCTGTTGCCGCTGTATCAACCGGATCTGGTGCTGTACGACGCCGGCGTCGATGTGCACAAGGACGACGCCCTCGGTTATCTGCAACTGACCGATGACGGCGTTGCCGCCCGCGATGAAAGCGTGATGCGCCATTGTCTGGGTCGCGATATTCCGGTGGTCGGCGTGATCGGCGGCGGCTACAGCAAGGATCGCCACGCCCTTGCCCGCCGCCACGGCATCCTCCATCACAGCGCGCAGCGGATCTGGCAGTCACACGGTTGTCATTGAGCTGTGCTGCGTTACCCACAATGGCTGTGGAGCTGCCTGTGGATAACCTGAGTGGAACGCCCTGCAGGCCATACCTACTGCGGCGTACAGAGCACTGGCTATTTTTTAAACAGATACTGAACTCACAAAACTCCCGCTGTGGGAGCGGGCTTGCTCGCGAAAGCGGCAGGCCCGTCAAAATATCAGGCGCCTGATACACCGTTTTCGCGAGCAAGCCCGCTCCCACAGGAGTCTCCTACATCGGATTGCGCTGTTAGAATGCGCGCCTTATCCCGCCATACCGCAGCGCAGCCATGACCCAGACTTCCGCCCCCTCCCCCGCTCACGTCGCCATCATCGGCGGTGGCCCTGCCGGCCTGATGGCCGCCGAAGTGCTGAGCCAGGCCGGAATCCGCGTTGATCTCTACGACGGCATGCCTTCGGTGGGCCGCAAGTTTCTGCTGGCCGGCGTCGGCGGCATGAACATCACCCATTCCGAAGCCTACCCGGCGTTCCTGTCACGTTACGCCGAGCGTGCTCCGCGAATCGCGCCATTGCTGCGCGGCTTCGACGCCGATGCGTTGTGCCAATGGATTCATGATCTCGGGATCGAAACCTTCGTCGGCAGTTCCGGCCGTGTGTTCCCCACCGACATGAAAGCCGCGCCGCTACTGCGGGCCTGGCTCAAACGCCTGCGCGACAGTGGTGTAGTTATCCACACCCGTCATCGCTGGCTCGGTTGGGATGAACACGGCGCTTTGCGCATCGACAGCCCGGAAGGTGAAATCACCGTGAAACCCGACGCCACCCTGCTCGCCCTCGGCGGCGGCAGTTGGGCGCGCCTCGGTTCGGATGGCGCGTGGATGCTGCCCCTGGAGCAAAAAGGTGTAGGACTGGCGCCGTTGCAGCCCAGTAACTGCGGCTTCGAAGTGCAGGCGTGGAGCGAATTGATGGTCAGCAAATTCGCCGGCGCACCGCTGAAAAACATCGCCATCGGTCTGAACGACGACGTCCCGCGCTTGGGCGAATGCGTGATCACCGCGACCGGGATTGAGGGCAGTTTGATTTATGCGCTGTCGGCGCCGATTCGTGAGGCGATCAATCAATATGGCGCGGCCGTCATTCACATCGATCTGCTCCCCGGGCGGCCTGTGGATAAATTGCAGGCGGCGTTGAGCAAGCCACGCGGTTCGCGTTCGATGGCCAAGCATTTGCACAGTCAGGTCGGGATTGATGGGGTGAAAGCGGCGTTGTTACGTGAACTGACTGACGCGGCGACCTTCGCTGATCCGGCGCTGTTGGCTCGGGCGATCAAGGCGTTGCCGCTGACCTTGGTGAAAACCCGACCGCTGGACGAAGCGATCAGCAGCGCCGGGGGCGTCAGGTTCGAGGCGATGGATGAGCGCTTGATGCTCAAGGCGCTGCCGGGGGTGTTCTGCGCAGGAGAAATGCTTGATTGGGAAGCGCCGACGGGCGGCTATTTGCTGACGGGGTGTTTTGCCAGCGGGCGGGCGGCGGGGTTGGGGATTGTGCAGTGGCTCAAGTCCGAGGCGTCTGCCTGAACCCTCACCCCAGCCCTCTCCCAGAGGGAGAGGGGGCCGACCGAGGTGTCTGACGTCATCCATCGACCTGAAAGACTGAGTCGATTATGGGTTTGGTCAACCGACCGAGGTGTCTGACGTCATCCATCGACCTGAAAGACCGAGTCGATTATGGGTTTGGTCAACCGACCGAGGTGTCTGACGTCATCCATCGACCTGAAAGACTGAGTCGATTGTGGGGTTTGTCAGCCGAGCGAGGTATCTGGCGAAGGTCCTGTTGATTATGGATTCACAGCAGTAGGGTCAGGTCGGCGTAATTCCCGAATATCCCCCAATCAGTCCCCTCTCCCTCGGGGAGAGGGTTAGGGTGAGGGGCTTTTGACTTTAAGGCTTACGCTTACGCGGACCGGTATTGAACACCGGCACTTTGCGCACAGGCTTGATCGATGGCTCCGGCGCCTGAGTCTCGCCACTATCAACCCACTTGCCCAGATTGCGCTTGCCGCCACCCCCGGTAGCTTTCGGCTTCTTCGGTTTCTTCGGCTTCTTGATCACCTGCCCACTGGCGTCGGTGTCCGGCACACGGTGCTCAGGCTCGAAGTCCGGCTCGTTCTGACGTTTCAAGGTCTGGCGCGTCAGCATCTCAATCGCCGACAGCATGTTCACTTCATCCGCGCACACCAGCGAGATCGCCTCGCCCGTCGCGCCGGCACGGCCGGTACGACCAATTCGGTGGATGTAGTCTTCAGCCACAATCGGCAGATCGAAGTTGATCACCAGTGGCAAATCTTCGATGTCCAGACCACGGGCAGCCACGTCGGTGGCCACGAGAATCTGCACTTCACTGAGTTTGAAACGATCCAGCGCACGCTGACGGGTGGCTTGCGGTTTATCACCATGGATACCGTCAGCATTCACACCCAGGCCCTGAAGCTTTTCCACCAGCGCATCAACGCCATTGCGGGTCTTGGCAAACACCAGTACCTGCTTCCACTTGTTCTTGCGCATCAGGTGCACGAACAGTTCGGCCTTGCGCTTCTTGTCCACCGTCACGATCCACTGCTTGACCGTGTTGGCGGCGACGTTGCGCGGGCTGACTTCGACGGTCAGCGGATCATTGAGCATCTGCCCGGCCAGCAGGCGGATGTCATCGGAGAAGGTCGCGGAGAACAGCAGGGTCTGGCGCTTTTTCGGCAGCATGCGATAAATGTTCGCCAGTTCTTCAGAGAAGCCCAGGTCGAGCATACGATCGGCTTCATCCAGCACCAGAGTCTGTAACTGATCGAGTTTCAGCGCGTTCTGGCGGAACAGGTCGATCAGGCGACCCGGCGTGGCGACCAGCACATCGACGCCGCCGCGCAGCTTCATCATTTGCGGGTTGATGCTGACGCCGCCGTACACCGCATAGGTGCGCAGCGGCAGGTTTTCGGCGTACTGGCGCACAGACTCATGAACCTGCTCGGCCAGCTCGCGGGTCGGCACCAGAATCAGCGCACGCGCCGAGTTGGCAGCGACTTTCGGCCCTTCCATGGCCAACAGCTGCAGCAGCGGCAAGGCGAAACCGGCGGTCTTGCCGGTGCCGGTCTGCGCGGCAGCCATCAGGTCACGACCGGCCAGCACGGCCGGAATGGCTTGCGCCTGAACCGGCGTCGGGGTCTGGTAGCCGAGCGTCTCAAGGGAGCGCAGCAAGGGTTCGATCAGGCCAAGGGTGGCGAAAGTCATGGGAGTACCGTAGGAAAATTCAGCGCGGGTGTGCAATGCCGCGCAGTTTACCCTAATTCGTACGCGGTTCTGTTGGAACGGCTGGCGGCGCCACGACTGGCGGCTGTGCTGGCCGGCGCCACTGCGGCAGGCCGATCAGCACCACGGCGCTGATGATCACCAGCATCGCCAGTGCCTCCTCAATACCAATGGTCTCGCCGACAAACACAATCCCCAGCAACACCGCCACCGCCGGGTTGACGTAGGCATAACTGGTCGCCGCTGCCGGGCGCACGTGTTTGAGCAGGTACATGTAGGAATTGAAGGCGATGATCGAGCCGAAGAAGATCAGATACGCCAGCGCCAGCCAGCCTTCAATCGGTGGCAGCGCTTGCAGGTGTTCACCGCTCGCCGCACTGCCGATCAGCAGCACCACACCGCCCACCAGCATTTCCACCGCACTGGCCATCGCGCCCTGCGGCAACGGCAAATGTCTGCTCCACACCGAACCAAACGCCCAGGTCGCCGCCGCGAAAATCAGCAACGCTGCGCCCAGCGGACTCGATTGCAGATTGGACCCCATATTGAGCATGGCAATACCGACAATCCCCAACGCCACTCCGGCCCACTCCAGGCGCGTGTTGCGCGCGCCCCAGAAATAACCAAACAGCAAAGTAAACAGCGGCACCGTCGCCACCGCCAACGCCGCCACGCCCGAAGCCACCCCGGTGTGCTCGGCCACGCTCACCGCGCCGTTACCGAAACTGAGCAGCAAAATCCCGATGAGCCCCGCCGCTTTCCACTGCGCCCAAGTCGGCGCCGGTGCCCCGCGCCAGCGCAGGAAGGCGTACATCAGGCTGCCGGCAATCACGAAGCGCACCCCGCCGAGCATCAGCGGCGGCCAGTATTCGACGCCGAGGCGAATCACCAGATAGGTCGATCCCCAAATCACGTACAGGGCGAAAAACGCGGCGATCAACGGCAAGGAAAAACGGCGCAAGGCAGGCATGGGCAGCTCGAAGGTCAGGGGTAGCGGATGGATTATTCTAGAAAGGCGCGCGGGCAAAAATAAGTTACAAAACCTGTTTATAGCGCCGATACACTTTGGAAATCACGGAGATCGACGGCGTAAACCGCGATTTCGAAAGTCTTGCATTTTTCAGGAGTCTGGCCGTGGACAAATACGACCGCATGCTGCTCAGCGCCCTGCTCGAAAACGGTCGCGCGTCCTACGCCGACCTCGCCCGCAAAGTGAACCTCTCCGCCCCCGCCGTCGCCGAGCGCGTGGCCAAGCTCGAGGCGGCCGGGGTGATAACCGGGTATGAGGCAAAAATCGACCTGTCGAAAATCGGTCTGCCGATCCAGTGCGTGATCGAACTGCGCCTGCACCAGAACGGCAGTCAGAAGGTGTATGACGAACTGGTGAAAATCCCGCAGTTGACCGAGTGTTTTCGGGTCACGGGGGATTCGTGCGTGATCATGAAAGGCGCAGTGGGCTCGATGCCGGAGCTGGAAGAGTTGATCAATCGCGTAGCGAAATTCGGCTTCAGCAAGACCTCGATTGTGTTGTCGAGCGCGATCGAAAAGCGTGTGCCGCTCGGCCAGATCGAAAGTAACGGCAAATCCTGATGACAATAAGCCCTACTGTGGGAGATTCTATGGTTGAGGGGAAGCCCTCAACTGACTTTTGCCTGATATTCGCTTTGCCCTTTCAGCAAGGCGAATACCACCCGAGCAAGTTTGCGAGCCAGCATCACCAACGCCTGCGTGGTGCTGAAACCCCGTGCTCTTTGGGCTTCGTAAAACCCTTTCCAGGCTATCGTACGGCTAGCCGACATCGCTGCGTTGTGCAAAAGTCGACGGGCCTCGGGGTCTCCGCGCTTGGTCAAGCTGCGGCGACCGTCCTTTTGCCCTGATTTCGATACCCGTAAATCCATTCCCAAGAAGGCGATAAACGCATCCGCGTTGCTAAATTCCCCCCGCTGAAACGCCGTGAGCAGGCGCGCTCCGGTCAGAAATCCAATGCCCTCAACTTTCAGGCAACGCTTCAATTGGCCGAGCAAACCGGCTTGTTTGAGCTGATCGTTGATCGTCTTTTCGATCATCGTTTCAAGCCGCTGCATGGATTTTATTTGTTCAGCAAAAGCTGCCTTCAACAGCGGCTCATTCGACCAGCTCTGCACCAGGCCGACCCTGGCCTGGACCAAAGCCGCGCGGCGGCGGAAAAGGCTCAGGAGCTGGCGGTACAGCGGTGATGGCGGAGTCCAGGGGTGCAATTCCTCGGCTTCGTTCTTCAGATAACGGGCCAGCAGCTTGGCATCCAATGCGTCGGTTTTGGCGCGGATCTTCACGCCTTCGCGGTAATGTTTGAGTTCATAGCCGCCCACCATGTAAACCGTGCAACCGGCTGCATAGGCCAAATCAGCGAATTCCAGGTGGTAGATGTTGGTTGCCTCAATGGCAATGGACACGGGGCCGAGCAAGGCCTTCAGCCACTGCTTGATGGATGTTTTGGTGTTGGGAATCGCTTCAAGCAAATCGCTATCGGCCTGATAAATCACCAGTTCATTTTTGGCGACATCCACGCCAACGATCGGATTTGATAGAGCGACTGGCATTGCCACAGGATTTCCTCCGGGATAAGGTTTGAGCACTTGAAGGGCTCACCCAGAGGCGCAGGCTTGTTCCTATCGTCGGTCTAGCCAGATGCATTCTTTATCGGCGCTTGGGTGAAAGGAGGAGGGGCGAAATCTCCCACGGTCTGTGCTGCGTCAACAGTCAGAATCGAGCCTTGTCCCTCCTCCTCCCTTCAAGTCCTACCATACAAGCGAGCTTGCTCGCGAAAGCGGTAGATCAGTCACATAGAAGTTGAATGACACACCGCATTCGCGAGCAAGCTCGCTCCCACAGGGTTTTTGTACTGGATTCAGGATCAGCGGTAACGCTGCAAGTGTTCGCTGACTTTCGCGGCAGGGACTTTCTGCAGTTTGCACAGCAGGTCGTGCGATAGCTCGCTGACGCCGTGCTTGTGCCGCAACTCTTCCGCCAAATGCGCCATCAGGTTGGCCGCCATCTCGGCATCGGCCATGGCCCGGTGAGCCTGGCCCGTGTGTGGCAGGCGCGCGAAGGTGGTGAGGGTGCCGAGCTTGTGATTCGGCGCCGCAGGCATCAAGCGCCGTGCCAGCAACAGCGAACAGGCAAAGTTCTGCAATCGCGTGCGTTTGAT
Source organism: Pseudomonas sp. IT-347P (assembly GCF_949768005.1). Taxonomy (NCBI): domain Bacteria; kingdom Pseudomonadati; phylum Pseudomonadota; class Gammaproteobacteria; order Pseudomonadales; family Pseudomonadaceae; genus Pseudomonas; species Pseudomonas sp. IT-347P. Next base: position 159,131 of record NZ_CATKPQ010000058.1, on the reverse strand, counting down.
CCGCCCCAGTTCAAAATCCCAGAACTTCTGGTCAAACGAGGCGTTGTGGGCGACCAGTGGCGTGCAGCCGACAAACTCATTGACCTCTTCCATCACCCGCTCCGCCGGCGGTGCAGTGCGCAGCATGGCGTTGCTGATGCCGGTCAGTTGTTCGATGAACGCGGGCACGCGTACACCGGCATTCATCAGGCTCTGGTAACGCTCGACGATACGGCCGTTTTCCAGCATGACCACGGCGATTTCCGTGGCGCGGCAGCTGCTGTTCGGCGACAGGCCGGTGGTTTCAAAGTCGATGACTGCAATGCGTTCCAAACCGGGTTCTACTCCGTTCAAATTAATTCTTGAGCAACAGCGCGCCTTCGATCGGCACATAACGGCTGGCCGCGCGGATCAGCGAGTTGGCGGTCAGGCCCGGTACGCCGTAGGCGACCGCTTGCACGCCGTGTTTGCTGATGATGCGCTCCAACAGCATGTCGAAATCACCGTCACCGGAGGCCAGGACGATTTCGTCGACGTGGTCGGCGGCATCCATGATGTCGAGGGTGATGCCCACGTCCCAGTCACCCTTGGCCGAGCCGTCGCTGCGCTGGATGTAAGGCTTGAGCTTCACGGTGAAACCGAGGTTGCGCAGGATCTGCTGAAACTGCTGCTGTTTGCTGTCGCCGCGATCGATCGCGTAGGCGTAGGCCTCGACGATCTGCCCGTCTTTGCTGATGTCTGCCCACAATGCGGCGTAGTTGAAATGACAACCATAGGCCTGACGCACGGTGTAGTAGAGGTTCTGCACGTCGGCGAACACTGCGATTTTTTTCACCGGAGTTCCTGTGGGCGCGCAAGCGCACGAAGCGGGATCAGGCGCCAGGCCCGAAAAAGGCGCTCAGTATGCCAGTCCGAAGGAAGGTTCCGCGAATAATCAGCCCGGAGCCCTCACGGGCTCCGGACGAATGGTGAATCAGACGAAGGAATCGTCGTCATCAAAGAACGATGAGCTGTCGTCGCTGTAGTCGGTGTCGCTGAATCCGCTCTGGTCATTGCCAGAGAAGCCGTTATCGGCCACACGCAGGTCATCGCCCCAACCGTTATTGCTCTGGTCAGCGACCTGTGCCGGTTCTTCCTTGATCACTTCAACGATTTCTTCCGGTTGCTGGTTGTGGTGGAACAGGCTGCTGATGCCCTGCGCCAGCATCACGCCACCGGCCACACCCGCCGCCGTTTTCAAGGCGCCGCCGAGGAAGCTGCTGCCCGCAGCCGGAGCCGCTTGCTGCGCATAATTAGGCGGCGCTGCGCCGAAGTTCTGTTGTGGCGCCGGGGGCGCATAATTCGGCTGAGGTGCCGGTTCGCGCCAGCCGCCAGTCGAGGCCGGGGCGCTCTGGGTTGGCGCCGGACGCGAGTTGCCACCAAAAATGCTCGACAGGAAACCACCTCCACCGCTCGACGCCGGAGCGGTACTCTGGGCCTTGGCCGACTGCAACTCAGCCTGCAAACGCTGGACTTGCTGAGTCAATTGCTTGTTCTGCTCGTCGAGGCTCTTTAGCGCCGCCTCTTGCACCAGAATCGCCTGGGTCATGAAATAACCTGCCGCCGGCTGGCGGGTCAGGTGTTCCTTGATCCGCGCCTCTGCCTGGGCATCACGCGGGGCTGCCTCCGTTTCGGCCTGTTGCAGCCGGGAAAACAGTCCATCGATCAGGGTTTGCTCTTCGCTGTTCATGGCGACCTCATAGATTGCCGGGGATCACATTGCCCTCGTCCACGTTGGCCGAGGTGCTTTCCTGTAATGGAGACGGTGACAAAACGTTTCAATGACCTTTACCGAATGTTTACGTTTGTGTCGCGCCAGCCATCATCGGTTAAAGTGAGCCACTGTTTTCGACCTGCGATACCGACTGATGAATGCCCTAGAAGTACTGCGCGACTCTCTGTATTTTTTCAAACGCCATTTGGGCAGCATCGTACGGTTGTGCCTGCCGCTGGTGATCTTCGAAGCGTTCCTGCAACAGGTGGTCGATCACGCCAGCGGGCCGGAAAACATCTCGGCGATCAGCATCGTCGTCGGTTTGCTGGTGTATCCGCTGTACACCGCGGCGCTGATTCTGTTCCTCGATGCGCGCAGCCGTGGCGAGGCGCCGCGCAACCGTGACCTGCTGGCGATGGCCGCCACTCTGTGGCCACGCTTCGCGCTGCTCACGGCGCTGAATACCTTGCTGATCCTGTTGGGCCTGTCGCTGTATTTCCTGCCGGGCCTGATGTTGATGGTCATGCTCGCGTTCGGTGAATACTTGTTGGTGCTGCGCGGCATGGGCCCCTTGCAGGCCATGAAGGAAAGCCTGCGCCTGACCCGTGGGCATTTCTGGCGGATCCTGCTGTGTATCCTCTGCGTGATGACGCCGCTGTGGTTGCTCAAAGGCGCGACCTTGGCGGTGTACCCCGAACCGCAAAACCCCATGATCGCGATCCTGATCGACAGCGCTCACAGCTTCCTGCAACTGTTCACCAGTGTGGTGTTGTTCCGCCTGTTCATGCTGATCAGCGAATTGCCTGACAAACGTGACAGAACAATCTGACCGCTCTGCGCTTGGGCTTCGCGACGGCCGTCAGGTATGCTCGGGACCACTTTCTGTAACGCTATAAGCCGAGCCATGACCCGTCTACTGCGCTACACCCTGTTACTTGTCGTGCTCGCCATCGTCCTGATCGGCGGGCTGATGTTCAGCCTGACCTGGCGCCCCGACGCCCGCGAAACCCTGCCCGTCAGTTGCACGGGAACGCCACCGACGCTGGTGCCGGGCCAGGCATTGAAAGTGATGACCTGGAACGTGCAGTACCTCGCCGGCAAGCGTTACGTGTTCTGGAATGATCTGGCCAAGGGCAACGATGAAGCGCCGACCCCGGAGGACATGGCTTTCAGCCTCGACGAAGTGGCGCGGGTCATCCGCGACGAGCAGCCCGATGTCGTGCTGTTGCAGGAACTCGATGACGGCGCCAAGGCCAGCGATTATCAGAATCAGCTCAAGCTCTTGCAGGAACGGGTCGCCGATCTCTACCCATGCAGCGCCAGTGCGTTCGACTGGAAAGCCGAAGTCGTCCCCGATCCGCACATTTTCGGCAGCGTCGGCCGGCAACTGGCGACGCTGAGCCGCTACCGCATCGAACACGCCGAGCGCCTGCAATTGCCAGTGGCCCCGGCCAATGTCATCAGCCGTCAGTTCCAGCCGAAAGACGCTTTGCTTGCGACCAAACTGCCTCTGAGTGACGGCGGGCAACTGACCGTGTTCAACACGCATCTGGAGCGTGCCAGTCAACCGGACGACGCTTTGCAGGCGCAAGTGAGCGCTGTGGCCAAGGTGCTCGACAAATATGAGAGTCAGGGCCTGCCGTGGTTGATCGGTGGCGACTTCAACCTGTTGCCGCTCGGCCAGTATCGTCGCCTCCCCGCCGAGCAGCGCACGCCCTACTCCGCGGACAGCGAACTGCATGTGCTGTGGGACAAATACCCAATGATCCCGACCAACAACGAAGCCAGCGGCATCGACCGTGCGCAGTGGCTGACCCACTACCCCAACGATCCCGGCCTGAGTGGCCCGGACCGCACGGTTGACTATCTGTTCTACAGCCCGAAAATCAAGCGGGTGCAAGCGAGGGTGCGCCAGGACGACACGTTGCGCATCTCCGACCATCTGCCGGTGATTGCGCGCTTTCTGCTGCCGGCAGCGCCATAGACAGGGCTGAGGAAGATCGCCCCGTCGCCCGACTTCACGATATGGAATCTCATGAAAATCTTATTGGTGTGCAAGGACATTGGTGGTTACGCGCGCAAACTGGCGGACTATCTGATGATCGACAACGACGTGTGTTTCATCGATACCTCGTCGATGCAGAACAGCTTTGATCGAGCGCCGAAGATCTTGCGCCGCCCGCTGAAACGCTGGGCGCATTTACGCCAGTTCAATAAAGCCATTGCTGCGCACGGGCGATTTGATGTTGCGCTGATCATCAACCCGGCCCAGATCGATGCGAAACAATTGGCCGCCGGACTCAAAGTCTCTGACCGCAAGATCGCCTACCTCTATGACAGTTTCAGTCGCTGGCCGATGACCCGAGAGGAACTGGCCGGCTATGACGAGGTGTTTTCGTTCGACCCGCAAAACGCCGAAAGTTATGGTCTGAGGAAACTGCACAACTTCATTTACGACGACTACATCGCCGACGGCGAGCCCGGTGACTACTCGGCGTTTGTAGTGATGGCCGGCAAGGATCGGGTGCCGGTGCTGGAAGGCCTGGCGAAGGCTTTTGATCGACTGGGGGTCACTGACTACAAGTTTCTGGTTCAGTGCAAACCGATCCCCGGGGCGCATCCGGGCATCACCTTCCTGGAACAGAGAATATCGCTGGAGTCCGCGGGTGAGCTGGTCAAGCGCTCGCGGATCATTCTCGACATTGCCAAGCCCGGCCAGGCCGGGTTGAGCTTCAGGTTCTTCGAAGCCATGGCCGCACGGAAGAAAGTCATCACCGACAACAAAAGCGTTGTCGACTACGACTTCTACAATCCGGCCAACATTCTCGTGATCGATGAGGCCAATCCGGTGATTCCTCAATGGTTTATTACTGAGCCGTATGTCGATATCCCTGAACACATCTACCAGAAATACACCCTGCCGGGATGGGTCAAAACGGTCTTCGCCTTGCCGTGACAACAGCCTCGGCCACGAAACCCTGTGGGAGCGAGCCTGCTCGCGAATGCGCTGTGTCAGGCAATAATACATCGACTGACACTACGCCATCGCGAGCAGGCTCACTCCCACAGGGTTTTGTGCCGAGTCTGACTCAATGCACCTCTTCGAGGTCGCCATGGAGCAGCCCGAAGATCTGCCGTTTCATATCGAGGAACGAGCGCTCCATGACCATGTCCAGTGCGCGCGGGCGCTCGATCGGCACGTCGAGAATCTGCTTGATCCGCCCCGGTCTGGCGCCCATCACATACGCGACGCTGTACCTGCCGCAGTTGATCGCCGGGTTCTCGATGCTGTATCCGGGGGTTCAACTCCGCATCCGCGACGGTGAACAGCAAGAGCTGGTGCAAGGCCTGACCTCGGGTGCATTCGATCCTCAAGCGCGGGCAACTGACCAAACCGGCGCAGTTGTTCGCCGATTATTGCCGCGAACAACTGACCGCAAAGACCGCTCACATGCCTGGCGGAATATAACCGGGGACATACCTGACATTGGTGCACTTGCCATGCAGGATCCGTCCGTCTTCGATCAGGAACTGCGCGATCTTCTTCTGTTGGTTGATTTTCGCCTGCAATTTGCAATCGGAACTGTGCCCGACTTGTTGATAGTGCTCGGTGTACACCATGCCATTGCCGGTATGGGTCATCGAAGTCCCGGCCGCTTCGGTGGTGGTCCAGCTCGCGGACTTGTACCAGGTCAGCACCGCCAAGGGTTCTCCGTTCGGACCGATCTCCTTTTTCATCGAGTCGGGTTTGCCAAACAAGTCCAGCGCTTCCTGCGCATCGCGCCCTTCCCAGCGGCTTTGCGCAATGGTGGAACAGCCAGTCAAGAGCAACGCGGCCAACACGGTGGCCAGCAATAAACGTATGTAAGTCATGGGCTGTCCCGGCTTATTTTTTCAGTTCGAGCAGACTGTCGATGTTGTCCATCATCTGGCTCTTTTCCTGAATCGGTGCAAGTTTGAAGAACATCTGCTGCAGCATCTGGATCATCTGCATGTATTCCATCTTGCCCACGGCGGCCATGTCGTTTTTAGCCCGACTGCCCGGCGCGCAGGCAAACTTCAGCGCTTGCTGGACCCAGAACTCTTTCGGGGTCTGCCATTGGTTGGCAACTTTCAGATGACGCAGGGTGTAAGCCAGACGCTCGATGGATTGGCCATTGATAAAACGTACCTTGCCCGTAGAGCACTGGGCTTCGAGGTTGTACACGTCGATCATTGGTTTGCCGGGCTCTTCATAAACCAGGGTCACAGCGACCATGGTCGCGCCTTTGGTTTTTTCCGAGGGCACCACCGAGGTCGCATCCGCCACGTACATGATGTTTTTATGGGCAACGCCGTTGCCGTAGATAATCCACCAGTCGCCAACCGGGTTGGGCTCTTCGGCATTTGCCGAATGGGAGGCAAACAGCAGCGCAGCCGACAAGAAGATCAACTTCTTGAACTTGAGAAAAGATGACATGGGCAGTTCCGTTCCTTGGGCACAGGTTGCCAGGCAGCAACTTGTTATTGTTCGGGCCGCCACTTTAGGAGGCGGCCCGAACAGGGGCAATTAGGACGGATGGGCTAATGGCGCGCTGCCATTGCTGCTCAGGTGCCCCGAGGCTTCGCCCGCGCCGTGGCTTCGGCGACCAGGGGATCGTCCGGCCAGTAATGTTTCGGATAGCGACCCTTCAAATCCTTTTTCACCTCGGCATAGGTACTGCGCCAGAAGTTGGCCAGATCCTGCGTCACTTGCACCGGCCGCCGCGCCGGCGACAACAAGTGCAGCTTGACCACCTGCCGCCCGCCGGCAATCCGCGGCGTATCCGCCAGCCCGAACAACTCTTGCAAACGCACCGCGAGAATCGGCGGAACCTCGCTGTAGTCCAGACGAATCGACGACCCCGACGGCACGCTCAGATGATGCGGCGCCAGTTCATCGAGCTTCTGCGGCAGCGGCCATGGCAGTAAGTTACGCACCATGCTCGACAGGTCGAGACTGGCAAAATGGCTGAGCCGCGAGACCTTGCCCAGATAAGGCATCAGCCAGTCTTCGAGGGTATCGAGCAACGCCGCATCGCTGACATCGGGCCACTGACTGTCAACGTGATTGCTTAACTCCAACTGCCGCAACAACGCCACCCGCGCCTGCCACTGCCGCAGTTCCGGCGTCCATGGCAGCAGCTCCAGACCTTTGCGCCGCACGAGATTGACCAGCGCCTGACTGCGTGCATTTTCATCGAGACCGGTCAACGGTTCACGGCTGAGAATCAGCTCGCCGACCTTGCGCTGGCGCTCGGCGCGCAGTACGCCTTCGCGCTCGTCCCAGTCCAGTTGATCGACGTTGCGCACCTGTTCGGCGAGCACTGAATCGAACAGCGCCGGATCGAAATCCGCTGCCAGATAAATCCGTTCTTCGCGCTGGCCCTGACGGCTGCCGAGATCGGCGATGACGATCCACGGCTCTTTCATCAGGCTGTCGGCCTCGGCGAACAATGCCGCACGACCATTGGCCAGGCGATACTCGGCGCCGCCGGCACGCCGCTGTTGCGCGACACGGTCCGGATAGGCCAGCGCCAGCAAGGCGCCGAGCCAGCGCGGATGCTCGGGATCACTGACCGGCTCGCTCGCCTTGCCACGCAGATAACCGCGATATTGCCGCGCCAGTTGCCTGGCACGCTGCACCCCACCCTGCGCGCCGCGAGCCGCACGTTCTTCGCCAGAGAGCAAAACCAGGCGACTGTGCAAATCCGCCCCGGCGCCGCGCAAGATGTCGCGCTCGCCCAGCAGCGCAGCGACATCACAGGCCATGTTCGCCAGACCCAACGCCTGTCCGCGCAGGAGCAAATGAGCGATGCGCGGATGCGCCGGCAATTCAGCCATGGCCTGACCGTGACTGGTCAGAGTTTCACCGTCCAGCGCGCCAAGCCGTTGCAACAAATCCTGCGCCTGCGCATAAGCGGCCGCTGGCGGAATATCCAGCCAGACCAGTTCGCCCGGCGTCACACCCCAGCGCCCCAGTTGCAATGCGAGGCTGGCGAGATCCGCCGAAAGAATTTCCGCACTGCCATACGCTGCGAGTTGTTCGTGCTGATCCTGCGACCACAGGCGATAGCAAACCCCCGGTTCCAGTCGCCCTGCCCGACCTGCACGTTGCGTGGCGCTGGCCTTGGAAATCCGCTGAGTATCGAGGCGCGTCATGCCACTGCCGGGATCGAACCGCGGCACCCGCGCCAGCCCGGCATCGATCACCACCCGCACGCCGTTGATGGTCAGACTGGTTTCGGCGATGTTGGTCGCCAGCACCACTTTGCGCTGCCCGGTCGGTGCCGGATCGATCGCCGCGCGTTGCGCATTGAGGTCAAGTTCACCGTGCAACGGACACAGCAACACATCGCTGCGCTCTCCGATCGCGTCGGCTAATTGTTGATGGACGCGGCGGATTTCCGCCTGCCCCGGCAGGAACACCAACAGGCTGCCGGTTTCATCGTGCAGCGCTTCAAGCACGGTTTGCGTGACACGTTGATCGATATATTCGCCGGGCTGAAACGGCCGGCCCCAACGCATCGCCACCGGGTACATACGGCCTTCGCTACGCAGGATCGGCGCATCATTCAGCAACCCGGCCAGACGTTCACCTTCGAGCGTGGCGGACATCAGCAAAATCTTCAGCGGCTGTTCAGCCCGGAAGAGCTCGCGACCGTTCAGACTCAGGGCCAGCGCCAGATCAGCGTCGAGACTGCGTTCGTGGAATTCATCGAAAATCAGCAGGCCAACGCCTTCCAGCGCCGGGTCATCCTGCAAGCGCCGGGTGAGAATCCCTTCGGTGACCACTTCGATGCGAGTGTTGGGGCCGACCTTGCTGTCGAGACGGATGCGATAACCGACGGTTTCGCCGACCTTCTCGCCCAGCTCGCTGGCCAGACGCTCTGCGGCTGCACGCGCGGCGAGACGGCGCGGCTCAAGCATCAGAATGGTCTGCCCGGCCAGCCACGCTTCATTGAGCAAGGCCAAGGGTACGCGGGTGGTTTTACCGGCGCCGGGGGGTGCTTCGAGCACCGCTTCGTGGCGCGTCGCCAAGGCTTCACGCAGGGCGGGTAAAACTTCATCGATTGGCAAAGAATTCATGCTGGCTCCCCAGGGCGTGCCCACAGTAAATTGCGAGTCGTGTTAAAGCTGTGAGCGTGCCAGGCAAGGCGCGGGACGCAGGTAAGGGTCGTTTCCTTGCCAAGTCCTGCAACGCAGCATGGCGCGCTCACAGCTTTAGCCCGGAGGGCCGAACCCCGACAGGATTCATTAGCCTTCACGCGGTGTCGATCTGGAGAAAACAACTTCAATCCTCAACATATTTCGGTAGGGGTGAGACGAGGCCGCAATTTACTGTGGGCACGCCCTGCCAGCGGCGAGTATAACGGCGAACTGCTGAGCGTTCGTCAGGGTCTTAACTTCATACAACGACGCTTCGTTCTTAGATGAATCAGGAGATTTTCCCATGCGCTTACCTTTTCGCCTGATCGGCGGTGTACTGGTCGCCACCCTGCTCACGCAAATCACGGCGTGCGGTTCGATTTTCTACCCGGACCGGCGCGGTCAGATCGACGGCAAGATTGACCCGGCAATTGCCGTGCTCGACGCCGTGGGCCTGCTGTTCTACATCATTCCCGGGCTGATCGCGTTTGCCGTCGACTTCGCCACCGGCGCGATCTATTTCGAACCGGGCCACACCGCGCAGATCGATCCAGCCAGACTCAAACAAGCCATCGGCCCGGACGGTCAGGTCGATAATCACAAGTTGCAGGCTATTCTCGAAAGCGAGTTGGGCCGAGATTTCCCACTCGACGACCCGCGCCTGATTCAACACAAAGGCAGCACTCAACAACTGGCGATGTTCGGCCTGCAACCCGCCGCTTAACAAGGACGTTCAATGACCTCCAGCCCCGAACACGCCCGCCTGCTCAGGCTGGCGACCCGCGCCTCGGTGGCGGTGGCCTGCACGCTGATCATCGCCAAAGCCATCGCCTGGTGGCTCAGCGGTTCGGTGAGCATGCTCGCCGGCCTTACCGATTCGGCGCTGGATGGCGTCACTTCGCTGCTCAATTTGCTGGCAGTGCATTACGCGCTGCGCCCGGCCGATGACGATCACCGTTATGGCCACGGCAAGGCGGAATCGCTGGCGGGGATGGCGCAGGCGCTGTTCATTGCCGGCAGTGCGGTATTGATCGCGTTTCAGGCTTATGAACGCATCCAGCATCCTGAACCACTTGGCGCGCCGTGGCTGAGCATCGGCGTGATCGTGTTCTCGCTGCTGCTGACGGTGGCCTTGCTGGTGCTGCAGCATCGAGTGATCAAGCAGACCGGTTCCAACGCCGTGCGTGCCGACTCACTGCATTACCGATCGGATCTGTTACTCAACGGCAGTATTCTGCTGGCGCTGGTGTTGGCCGGGTTCGGCTGGCATCAACTGGATGCCTGGTTCGGACTCGGCATTGCTGCCTATATCCTCTGGAGCGCCATCCAGATCGCCCGGGAAAGTTTTTCAGTGCTGATGGATGAGGAGCTGCCAACAGACGTCAGCCGGCACATGCTCGAACTGGCCTGCAGTGTGCCGGGCGTGTTGGGTGCGCATGACTTGCGCACGCGGATCTCCGGCAACCACTGGTTTGTGCAGTTGCACTTGGAATTACCGGGAGAATTGACCTTGTCAGTGGCCCACGGCATCAGCGATCAAGCCGCCGATGCCATTCACAAAGCCTACCCGCGAGCCGAGGTGCTGGTGCACGCCGACCCGCAGGAAGTGGTCAAATCCGAACGGGTGCAAACCCGGCTTCAGTAACTGACCTGATAACCGCGACTGCTCAGGCAATTGCCCTGCGCCTGACGGTACGCCTGCACCACTTCGGGCGCCGGTTGATAGGTCGCGGTGCGCGGATCGAAACCGCTTTGCTGCACCGCGTACTGATAGCACTGATAACCGTCCTGCTGCACTTGCTGCGGCGACTGGCCGTTGGCCGGATAGGCCTCGACGTCATAACCCTGAGATTGCGGCTGCGGCGGTTGCTGCACCGGCGGCTCGACGACCACGTAATCCTGGGTCGCTTCCTGATAGGCGTAGTAGGCACCGGCGGCGAGGAACAACAACGAACCGCCGATCCACACTTCACGGGCATAATCCGGCAAATACTGGATGCGAATCCCGCGCGGTGGCTGCACGACGATGTAGCGCGGGCCCTGCGGGCGATACCAGTAACCACCGGAATAGAAGTAATCCTGACCGCGGTACGGCACGCGGTAGTCACGATCCGGGAAACGCTCGATCACATGCCCCGGCCGATATTGCGGCCCCGGCCCCCAGCCATTGCCATGACCGTCGGGACGGCCCGGCCAGCGATGATCGTTGGGCCGGTTGCCGGTCTGCCATTGCTGATTGTGATAGCCGTTCTGCGGACGTTCGTCGCGGTAGTAGCCCTGGCGCGGTTCCTGAGTCTGGCGCACAGCATCGGGCCGTGGCTGGATCGGCAGGCTGTTGGCCGGCAGCTGCGGCGGCTGGCGCACCGGGTTGGGGTTGTACCCCGGACGGTTCTGATCGCGATTCTGCCACTGACCATTGTTGTTGCCGTTGTGCTCGAACTGGCGGCTGTTGTCGCCACGAATGATCTCGTTGTTCTGCGGGCGCGTCTGATGATCGCCGCCACGCCCCTGATTGTTGCCCTGATGGTCCTGACCATGGCCACCGCCATCCGGCCCGCGATTCTGCGGCTCGTCAGCGAGCGCTTGCGCACCGATGCTCATACACAGCAAACCAACACCGGCCAGACGCCAGATGCGCGAATTCATGCTTTTCCTCACTGCGGGGTTGGGACCTATAGCTAAGACCCGGGACAGGTACACCGGGTTCTGCAACAGGTTATCAGTCACGCAACTTATTTATTGAGCGCGACAGCCTCAAATCGCAGGCAAGAAAAAAGGGAGACCCGTCGGCCTCCCCTCTAGAGAACTTCGTCCTGGCTCGACGCTTTTGACGTCGGCTCACCTCACGCCGTCTTCTGGACAGTGTGCAGCTCGGGGGCCGGCACAACCCCGGTGGGGGTGGCGACCGCGGCGGGCCTGATAGGGCGGGCCGCTGTGGACTGTGTTACCGAGCAGTGATTCTGGTGATAAGAATAGGCCTGAGGCCGCGACAGATGATTGCGAAGATTGCTGAAATAAACACCACTTGCGCAATTTTTAACCCTGGATAGATAATCCGCCGCAATAGTTACAACCAAGGACAGATTGATGAGCAAACTCGACCGTTACGACCTGAGTATTTTGGCGGAATTGCAGCGCGACGCCCGCATCTCCAACCAGGAGCTGGCCGAGCGCATCGGTCTGTCGCCGTCCCCTTGCTCGCGCCGGGTCAAGCAGCTGGAAGACGACGGATATATTTCGCGTCAGGTGGCGTTGCTTGATCGCAAGATGCTTGGGCTGAGCCTGACAGCGTATGTACTGATCGGCATGGATCGGCACACGCCGGAGCGATTCGAGAATTTTGAGGCAGCCATTCGGACGTTGCCGCAGGTGCTGGAATGTAGTCTGGTGACGGGTGTGGATGCCGATTACCAGTTGAAAGTGGTGGTGCCGGACATGGATCACTACCAGAAGCTGTTGCTGGGGCACCTGACCCGGATTGAAGGCGTGACCAGTGTGCGTTCGAGTTTTGTGCTGAATCAGGTGCTCAACAGCACTGAACTACCCTTGACCCACCTGCGCAACTGATCAAAAGCCCCTCATCGGAACGCCGCCCGCCCAGCCCTCTCCCCGAGGGAGAGGGGGCCGACCGAGGTGTCTGAAGTCATGCATCGACCTGAAATATCGGGTCGATTATGGATTCACAACATCTGGACCAAGTCGGTGTAGTTCTCAAGCATCCCCCGGTCAGTCCCCTCTCCCTCTGGGAGAGGGTTAGGGTGAGGGCAACAGTTCCGGATCAGACCCAGATCAATGCCACCCCACACACCTTGGCGTATACTCGCCGCGCCCTTTTGCCCCGTGCGCGCCGGAGAAACCCAATGGATCCAGCATTATTAGAAGAGTGGATGATGACCGGACTGGTCAGCATCCTGATCATTTTCATGGGTTTCATCGTCTGGGATCTGGCGAAGAAGTCCAAGGCCGGGCGCTTTGGCTCGTTCATTCTGTTCTTCGTGCTGGGCCTGGGCGTGGCCGCGTTCATCATCAAGAGTGTGGTGATCGGCCTGATCGAATCCGGCGCTTTATAAGCGCGCCGGCACTTCCTTCCATTGGCCCTGATCAAGGCCATCGATCGTCCAGTCACCAATTCTCACCCGCACCAAGCGCAAGGTTGGCAGCCCGACTGCTGCGGTCATGCGCCGTACCTGACGGTTGCGCCCTTCGCGAATCACCAGTTCCAGCCATGAAGTCGGTATGGTTGCGCGAAAGCGTACCGGTGGATTGCGCGGCCACAACTCGGGTTCATCCAATTGCCGCGCTTCGGCGGGCAAGGTCATGCCGTCGTTCAACTCAACGCCATCGCGCAGACGCTGCAGCTGTTCGGTCGTCGGCACGCCTTCGACCTGCACCCAATAGGTCTTCGCCAACTTGTGTTTCGGATCGGCGATGCGCGCCTGCAACTGGCCGTCGTTGGTCAGCAGCAACAATCCTTCGCTGTCACGATCAAGACGTCCGGCCGGATAGATGCCGGGCACATCGATGAAATCCTTGAGCGTCGCCCGCCCTTCACCGTCGCTGAATTGCGTCAGCACATCGAACGGTTTGTTGAACAGGATCAGCTTCGGCTCGGCCGGCGGTGCCTTGGCAACACGACGCGGGGAAGAAGACTGAGGCTTCGCGCCGGGGCGGCGGGAAGGTGGACGTGGAGGACGGGACATGGCGAAAAGAACATCTAACGGTCAGGGCTGACAATGCTAGTAGCCTGACCGTTAAATGACCATCAACAAATCAGCGGAACGGCGGCTCGTCGAAGCTGCGCAATTTGCGCGAGTGCAGCGAGTTGAGTTCGGTGCGCAGCAGATCCACCGCTTCGATGCCGATCTTCAAGTGCTGGCTGACCGCACGCTCATAGAAGGCGTTGGCTGAGCCTGGCAGCTTGATCTCACTGTGCAACGGCTTGTCCGAAACGCAGAGCAACGTGCCGTACGGCACCCGCAAGCGATAACCCTGCGCGGCAATCGTGCCGCTTTCCATGTCCACCGCGACCGCGCGGGACAGGTTGATCAACGGCCGCTCCTGCGCCCAGCGTAATTCCCAGTTGCGGTCGTCGTAAGTCAGCACGGTGCCGGTACGCAGGCGTTTCTTGAGGTCATCGCCCTTCTCGCCGGTGACATTCGCCGCAGCCTGTTGCAGCGCCATTTGCACTTCGGCCAGTGCCGGGATCGGAATGTTCGGCGGCACTACACGGTCGAGAATCCCGTCGCGACGCATGTAAGCGTGGGCCAGCACGTAGTCGCCGATGGTCTGCGACTGCCGCAGGCCGCCGCAGTGACCGATCATCAGCCAGCAATGCGGGCGCAGCACGGCGAGGTGGTCGGTAATGTTCTTGGCGTTGGACGGGCCGACGCCGATGTTGACCAGGGTCACACCATGGCCATCGCTGGCGATCAGGTGATAGGCCGGCATCTGGTAACGGTGCCAGACCACACCGGCGGCAATGGCCGACGCTTCGCCATGATCCATGCCCTTCTCGATGATCACGTTGCCCGGCAGCACCATGCGCACGAAACGCGGGTCGCGGCGTAGTTGCTCCAGACCATGGACGATGAACTGGTCGACATAGCGGTGATAGTTGGTCAGCAGAATCCACGGCTGCACATGACGCCAGTCGCTCCCGGTGTAGTGCACCAGCCGGCGCAGCGAGAAATCCACGCGCGCCGCATCGAACAACGCCAGCGGCAGCGGATCAGTGTTTTCCCAATCGTACAGACCGTCGGCGATGCCATCGGTGGCGGCGGACAGGTCGGTACTCGGGAACACCCGCGCCAGCACGGCGGCAGTGACGCCGGAACCGGCCAGTTCATCGCCCTGCTCGACCACGTACGGATACGGAATGTTCTGCTGGCTGACGCCGACTTCCACGGTCACGGTGAAGTCGTGCATCAACGGTGTCAGTTGTTCGAGCAGGTATTTGCGGAATGCCGCCGGGTGGGTGACGGTGACGCTGTACGTGCCCGGCAGCTGCACCTTGGCATAAGCGCGGGTGGTCTGCGGCACTTCGCCCTGGCAGTGATAGGTCAGACGCAGTTCGGGATAACGAAACAGGGCACGCTGCGCTGCGTCGGGTTCGACGCGATCCTTGAGGTAACGCTTGAGCGCCGAGTTCAGCGCAGTGGTGGCCCGCTCATGCAACTCGGCCAGACGGTCCACGGCTTGTTCGGCGGTTTGAACGACAATAAACGCTTCGGTCACGATCAGCTTCCTGTGTTCTGACTTGCAGAGCTTCATCTTGCCTGCATCGTGGTCTCACGGGAACAGTGGCATGTTGGCAACCGCACAATATGTCAGGCATACCCGATCCCTGTAGGAGTGAGCCTGCTCGCGATAGCGGTCTACCTGTCGACATTTGCATTGACTGATACACCGCAATCGCGAGCAGGCTCACTCCTACAAGGGACTTGTGGTGGGTCAGAGAATCTGTGGCGTTGAGCGGACAACCAGGGCTTCGACGTCGAGGCCGCGTGGCAAGGCGCCGTAGACCCGGCCACCACCGCTCAATCGGCTGGCAATAAATGCATCACTGACCGCTGAGTTGCCGGCCTCCAATAGAAGCTTGGCCTGCAAACCGAGTGCGATGTCTTCGGTGAGTTGGCGTGCCCGGTACTGAATGTCGCTGGTGTCCTTGAACTGCGCCTGCAACTGCTGAATATGCGCAGCCAGCCGCTTATCGCCGTGGCCGTCACCCAACTCACTGAACAACACATCCAGCACACCCGGTTCTTTCGACAACGCCCGCAGCACGTCCAGACACTGCACATTCCCCGAGCCTTCCCATGTCGAGTTCACCGGCGCTTCGCGATACAAGCGCGGCAGGATGCTGTCCTCGACATACCCCGCGCCGCCCATGCATTCCGCTGCTTCGTTGATCATCCCCGGCGCACGCTTGCAGATCCAGTATTTGCCCACCGCCGTCACCAGACGCGCAAATTGCGCTTCATGGCGATCATCCAGATGATCCAGCGCCTTGCCCATGCGCAAACTCAGGGCCAGCGCGGCTTCGCTTTCCAGGGCCAGATCGGCCAGGACGTTTTGCATCAACGGCTGCTCGCTGAGCAGTTTGCCGCCGACCTTGCGGTGTGCGCAGTGGTGACTGGCCTGCGTCAGCGCCTGACGCATCAGTGAACTGGAACCGACCATGCAATCGAAACGCGTCATCGCGACCATCTCGATAATGGTCGGCACCCCGCGCCCTTCCTCACCGACCATCCACGCCAGCGCGCCACGGAACTCCACTTCGCTGGAGGCGTTGGACTGATTGCCGAGCTTGTTTTTCAGACGCTGGATGTAGAACTGATTACGCGTGTCGTCCGGGCGATGGCGTGGCAGCAGGAAGCAACTCAAGCCCTTGTCGGTCTGCGCCAGCGTAAGGAAGGCATCGCACATCGGTGCCGAACAGAACCACTTGTGCCCGACCAATTCATAGGCCTGGCCCGGGCCACTGGCGCCAACCGGATACGCCTTGGTGGTATTGGCCCGCACGTCGGTGCCGCCCTGCTTCTCGGTCATGGCCATGCCGATGGTCACGCCGGCCTTGTGCGCCATGCCGACGTTGCGCGGGTCGTATTCGGTGGCGAGGACTTTCGGCAGCCATTGCTCGGCCAGGTTGGCTTGCAAACGCAGGGCCGGCACGCTGGCGAAGGTCATGGTCAACGGGCAACCGCTGCCGGCTTCGGCCTGACTGTGCAGATACGTCATCGAAGCGCGGGCGACATGCGCGCCGTCCTGGGGATGCGCCCATGGCAGTGAGGTCAGACCGTGCTCGATCGCCGTGCGCATCAGTTCGTGATAAGCCGGGTGAAACTCGACCAGATCGATGCGATGACCGTAGCGGTCATGGCTGGCAAATACCGGTTTGTTCTGATTGGCAAGGAACCCGGCTTCCATCAACGGTCCGCCAGCGAGCGCGCCGTAGGCATCAATCCGCGACTCCGCCCAACCGGCCCCAAAGCGCCGCGACCACTCCTGCAACGGCAGGTCGATGCGGTACAGGTTGGTGCCGTCCAGCGACGGTGGCTGGTTGGTGACTTCGTGGGTTTCGGCGAACTGATGCAGGTTCATGACGGTGCTCCTTGGTCATTCAGAAGGTCAGTTAAGCACCGCCCCCAGATCGATCAAAGTGTCATATCCGCCGAATTTGCGGCGCTTTTACCCTATCAGCAGCACAGTACCCGGCGCTCTAATGCGGACTGCAACTCTTCGAATTTCACCGGTTTGTTCAGATAATCAATCGCTGCACTGGCGATGCACAGCTCTCTGTCGGCATTCGGAGCCAGCATGAATACCGGCAGGTGGGCGCAGCCAGGCAGCGCGTGAATCTGGCAGCACAACGACGTGCCATCGTGAGCGGGTAGCTGGCAATCGATAAGCACTGCATCGAAGGTTTCCCGCTGCAGGCAGTCCAATGCCGCTGGCCCGTTGTCGGCGGTGCGCACGCGAAAGCCGAGCTTGAGCAACATCCCGCGCATCACCAGTTGGTTAACGCTGTTGTCATCGACCAGCAACACGGTGCAATCCTGTGGCACCCGAACACGACCGTGCGACGGCTGGTCGATCGGCACAGATTCCACCACCGGCAGTTCGAACTCGACGTCCAGTTGAAAGCGGCTGCCGCGCCCGGGTTCCGAGCGATGCGTGAGCTTGCCGCCGAGTAATTCGACCAGCTGTCGACAGATCGCCAGACCGACGCCCAGGCCGCCGTATTCGCGAGTCATCGAACCGTCCAGCTGGAAGAAGCGCTGGTACATCGTCGCTTCACCCAGATCGGTAAAACCGATGCCGGTGTCGATCACCGCAAATGACAATGCCAGGCGATTGGTCGTCGACGGCTTGCCAGTCACCCGCAGCGCCAGCCCGCCGACGCGGGTGAACTTGATTGCGTTATCCAGCAGGCATTCCAGGCATTGCGCGAGTTTGGCGCTGTCGCCGTGCAGGCGATCGGGCAAAGTCGGCAGCACCTCGACCTTGAAGTCCAGCGACTTGCTCGCCGCATTGCCGTCGAACTGCACCCGCAGCGCTTCGACCACCGCGCGCAGGCTGAAGCTGCCCGGCGACGCCTTGAGCTTGCCGGCCTGCAATTCGGTAAGGGTGAGGATGCCGTTGACCATGCGCATCATGTCCCGCGCGGAACCGGCGGCGGTCTGCTGGTATTGCTCAAGCTCCGGATCCAGCTCGACGGTCTGCATCAGCTCAAGCGAACCGATCACACCGTTCATTGGCGTACGCAATTCGTGGGTCAGCGTTGCGAGGAATTCGTCCTTGAGCTTGTTGCTGTGGGCCAGTTGCTGGTTGAGTACTTCGAGTTTCTGCCCGGCGTCGTACAAGGTCTGCGCCTGTTGCTCACGCATCGCGTTGATCCGGTCGGCCAGTGCCAGCGACAGCAACGCCACTTCGATCGCCGAGCCGATCTGGCTGGCGTACATGGTCAGGAACACATTCGGCAGCAAGCCAAGCACCATCAGCGTATTGACGATGCCACCGAGCAGAAACGCCGACCAGGCAATGATGAAGTACCGCGCCACGCGCAAGCCGCGCCACCAGGCCAGAATCCCGGCGGCGAAAATCACCACGGTGAAGGTCAGCGCCAGTATCGTCGCCAGGCGCAACGACAACGCATAACTGGTCATCAGCGACAAACCGACCACCAGCGCGCCGAACGCGATCAGCGCAAGCAGCAAGCGATCGAGCCAGCGGCTATGGTTTTTGGTCTGCAGGAAACTGCGAGCAAACTGACTGCCGAACAGCCCCGCACAGCCGATGAAAAATGGCGTGGCCGCGTTGGCCCACCACGGATTGTCCGGCCAGAAATACTCCACCGCCGCGCCGTTCACCGACAGTTGATAAAGGCCGAACGAGGCAATATAGAAGATGTAATAGAGGTAACTGGTGTCGCGCACGCTCAGGTAGATGAACAGGTTGTAGACCAGCATCCCCAACAGCACGCCATAAATGATGCCCAGCACATACAGGCGCACCGGTTGGTCTTCGAGGTAAGCCGTGCTCGACCACAACGTCACCGGTGCCTGAATCGAACCTTCGCTGGCCAGTCTCAGGTACACGGTTTGCTGTTGATCCGGTTTGAAGGAAAGGTCGAACAAATAGTTGTTCTGGCGAATCTCGCGACTGGCGAATGGCAGGGCGTCGCCGGTTTGCCGGACGAGGCGGTAGTCACCACTGGCGTCAGGCATATAGAGGTCGAGATGATCGAGCGGCGGATACGCCAGTTCCAGCAGCCAGGTGCGCTGGGCGGCAGGATTGCTCGGACGATAATGCAGGTCGATCTTCAGCCAGAACGCCGAGCGCGAGTATCCGGCATTGAGCGTGGCTTTATCGTGAGCCTTGAAATTACCGGCGGCAGCTTGCGCGCGAACATCGGCAATGTTCGCCTGACCGCTCGGGTCTTCGAACACTTGCAATGACCGGCCCAGAGGGAGGCTCTGAGTAAATTCGTCGAATTCGACAGCGCTCGCCATGAGGGGCAAGCAGAACAACAACATCAGCAAATAGCGCATTGAAGCCCCAGCGTGGCTCGTCCGGTTGTGTCAGGAAGCCCCCCATTCCCTTTGAGTAGACGTAAAACCGGTATTACCTGTTATTGGTTTGGATCCAGACTAGCATAGCCGTTGATGGCCATTAAGCACCATCGAAATTTTTCCTACAAAGGCTCTAGAACGGGCGTTTCAGAGCAAAGCAGCGGACTAGAGCTGTTGAGTCGGTCAAGTTGTGACAGTACGGTCGGATTTGTCTGCCGGGTTATCGGCCATGCACAACGGCACCGAACCCGAAAATCAGGTTTGGTGGTAAGCTCGCGCACCATGAATATCTACAGCTCTCGCCCCGTTGTCCTCTGTCTCTCCGGCCACGACCCCAGTGGTGGCGCCGGCTTGCAGGCAGATATCGAAGCCTTGCTCGCGCAGGGTTGCCATGCGGCTCCGGCCGTCACCGCCCTGACTGTGCAAGACACCGTCAACGTCACTGACTTCCGCGTCCTCGACCGTGAGTGGGTGTTGGCTCAAGCCAATGCCGTGCTCAACGACTCCGAAGTCGCGGCGGTCAAACTGGGCATGCTCGGTTCGCTGGAAATGGTCGACACCGTTGTCGAACTGCTTTCGGCGCACCCGCACTTGCCGGTGGTCTGCGACCCGGTGCTGCGCGCCGGCGGCGGCGGTCGCCTGGGCAAGGACGAGGTCGGTTATGCGATGCGCGAGCGTCTGCTGCCGCTGTCGATCATTGCCACCCCTAACCTGCCTGAAGCACGCATCCTCGCCGAACTGCCGGAAGGCACTGCCGACGAGTGCGCGGAAAAACTCCTGCCGTTCGTCAAAAACCTGCTGATCACTGGCGGCCACGGCGACGAAACTGAAATCCATAACCGCGTGTACAGCCGCGACGGCCTGCGTGAAACCTTTATCTGCCAGCGTCTGCCGGGCAGCTATCACGGTTCCGGTTGTACCTTGGCCAGCGCCCTCGCCGGCCGATTGGCCCAAGGTGAACACCTGGCCAGCGCTGTACGCAGCGCACTGGATTACACCTGGCGCACTCTGCGCGATGCCGAACAACTGGGCAAAGGCCAGTTCGTCCCGCGTCGCCTGCCGCTGGATTTCTGCTCGTAACGTCGTGAGGTCTGCCCGATGAAACTACGTGGCCTGTATGCCATTACCGACAGCCAACTGCTGGCGGGCAAGTTTCTGTCTTACGTGGAGGCGGCGCTGGAAGGTGGCGTCACCCTCCTGCAATACCGCGACAAGAGCAGCGACGAGGCTCGCCGCTTGCGCGAAGCCGAAGCGCTGCGCGATCTGTGCGAACGCTACAAGACCCAACTGATCATCAACGATGATGCTGAACTGGCGGCGCGCCTCAACGTCGGTGTGCACCTCGGCCAGACCGACGGCCCGCTGTCGCCGACCCGCGCCCTGCTCGGTTCGAAAGCGATCATCGGCTCGACCTGCCACGCGCAGATCGCACTGGCCGAACAAGCGGCCAAAGAAGGCGCGAGTTATGTCGCCTTCGGCCGTTTTTTCAATTCCAACACCAAGCCCGGCGCGCCGACCTGCAGCCTCGATCTGCTCGCCGAAGCCAAACGCACGCTGCACCTGCCGGTCTGCGCGATTGGTGGCATCACCCTCGACAACGCCGCGCCGCTGGTGGCCCATGGGGTCGACCTGCTTGCCGTGGTCCACGGTGTGTTTGGTGCCGAGAGCACCGCCGAAGTGACCCGCCGCGCCCGCGCGTTCAATGAATTACTGAAAGTCTGATTTGAGAGCCCGATCATGTCTCGTTCCGAAACCCTGTTTGCCAATGCCCAGAAACACATCCCCGGTGGCGTGAACTCGCCGGTTCGCGCGTTCAAGAGCGTCGGCGGCACACCGCTTTTCTTCAAGCACGCCGAAGGCGCTTACGTCACTGACGAAGACGACAAGCGTTATGTCGATTACGTCGGCTCGTGGGGGCCGATGATCCTCGGCCACAGCCACCCGGACGTACTTGATGCCGTGCGCAATCAGCTGCAACACGGCTTGTCGTACGGCGCGCCGACCGCGATGGAAACCGAGATGGCCGACCTGGTCTGCTCGCTGGTGCCTTCCATGGACATGGTGCGTATGGTCAGCTCCGGCACCGAAGCGACCATGAGCGCGATCCGTCTGGCCCGTGGTTACACCGGCCGCGACAGCATCATCAAATTCGAAGGCTGCTACCACGGTCACTCCGACAGCCTGCTGGTCAAGGCCGGTTCCGGCGCATTGACCCAAGGCGTGCCGAGCTCGGCCGGTGTGCCAGCGGCTTTCGCCAAACACACCCTGACCCTGCCGTTCAACGACATCGACGCGGTTGAGAAGATGCTCGCCGAAGTCGGACAGGACGTGGCGTGCATTATTGTCGAGCCGGTGGCCGGCAACATGAACTGCGTACCACCGGCGCCGGGCTTCCTCGAAGGCCTGCGTTCGCTGTGCGACAAGCATGGCGTGGTGCTGATTTTCGACGAAGTGATGACCGGTTTCCGCGTCGCCCTCGGCGGCGCCCAGGCGTACTACGGGGTCAATCCAGACCTGACCACCTTCGGCAAGATCATCGGCGGCGGCATGCCGGTCGGCTGCTTCGGCGGCAAGCGTGAAATCATGCAGCGCATCGCGCCACTGGGTCCGGTTTATCAGGCCGGCACCTTATCGGGCAACCCGCTGGCGATGGCGGCTGGCTTGACCACGCTGCGTCTGATCAGCCGTCCGGGCTTCCATGCCGAGCTGACCGACTACACCACGCGTCTGCTCGACGGCCTGCAACAGCGCGCCGATGCTGCTGGCATCCCGTTCGTGACGACTCAGGCAGGCGGCATGTTCGGCCTCTACTTCAGCGGCGCCGATGAAATCGTCACGTTTGAAGACGTGATGGCCAGCGACGCAGCCCTGTTCGGTCGCTTCTTCCACCTGATGCTGGAGGGTGGCGTCTACCTGGCTCCGAGCGCCTTCGAAGCCGGTTTCACCTCGATCGCCCACGGTGAGGCCGAGTTGCAACTGACGCTGGACGCTGCCGAGCGCGCTTTCGCCGCACTGAAGTAATCGCACCAACGCTGACGTTGGCTATCGCCAGCGTCAGCATTCGCCTACATCCGTGCTGTTTTTCCGAGGCTCCTGCTAAAAATCTCCCCTGAAGTGGGCGATATATTCCCCGCGCAGCAGAAAAACGAGTAAAGACTTTGTAAGGTTGGCCCTGCTTATTTCATAATGCGCGCTTATTGGATCCCTCGACGGGTCCGCGTGCCCTTCAGAGGTAAGTCGATTCCCATGAACCGCACCGGCCGCACCCTTGCCTTGGGCTGCCTGTTGCTCCTTCAGCCCCTGCTCGCGCATGCACAAGCAGGCGGCAACTCGTTGTTGATCCCGGCGATGGGTCGTTGCACCCTCAATACTCAGCCGCAAGACGTCACGCAGGCACTGGCCGCCTGCCAGAAAGCGGCGGACGAAGGGGATGCACAAGCGCAATACGAGTTGGGTGAGTTCTACTACGACGGCAAGAACGCGCCGCGCGACCTCAATCAAGCCCTGAGCTATTTCGAAAAGGCCTCGTTGCAAGGCCACGCTCAGGCGCAATTCAAACTGGGCACCATGTTCTTCCACGGTGAAGGCGTGCAGGCCAACAACATTCAGGCGTACATCGTGCTGAAGATGGCGGCGGTCAACGGCGCTGAAGATGCGCTGGACACGGCCGACGAAGTTTCCGAAAAAATGTCCCGCGAAGATCTCGAAACCGCCACTCAGGTACTCGGGCAAATCTTCCGTAAATACCTGATGGAACTGCAAAGCGCCGATGGGCGTACGCCGTTCTCACCTCTTCCCTGATTTCTCTATAGATTTTTCTGGCCGCATTCGCGAGCAAGCCCGCTCCCACATTGGAATGCATTCCTCTGTGAGAGCGGGCTTGCTCGCGAATGCGGCGACGCGGTCTTGAGGCTTACTTCTCAGGCATCGGCATCGGAAACGGCATCACATTGCCGACCGCGCCGCGGGCTTCGCTGATTTTCGGGGTGCCCAGACGTTCCACTTCGTCGATGCGCACGATCGAGTGCATCGGCACAAAACTGCGCACCACGCCTTCGAACTGTGCCTTGAGCTTTTCTTCGCTCGGGTCGACGACCACTTGCGTGCGCTCGCCAAAGACGAACTCTTCCACTTCCAGAAAACCCCACAGATCACTTTGATAGATCTGCTTGGCGTACATTTCGAACACCTGGCCCTGGTTGAGGAAAATCACCTTATAGATTGGAGCTTCGCGTTTGGTCATGGCGGGGGGATAACATCGGGGATAAAAATGAGGGCGCAAACTATAGCATAGCCACCGGACGCGCAGC
Source organism: Pseudomonas sp. IT-347P (assembly GCF_949768005.1). Classification (NCBI taxonomy): domain Bacteria; kingdom Pseudomonadati; phylum Pseudomonadota; class Gammaproteobacteria; order Pseudomonadales; family Pseudomonadaceae; genus Pseudomonas; species Pseudomonas sp. IT-347P. Next base: position 135,351 of record NZ_CATKPQ010000058.1, on the reverse strand, counting down.
GGTAGGAACCTGAGTGCTTGTTCCCTATAATGCGCGGTTCTTTGAATCACGTGATGACCCTAATCCATGGCCAAGAAGCTTTACATCGAAACCCACGGTTGCCAGATGAACGAGTACGACAGCTCGCGCATGGTCGATCTGCTGGGTGAACATCAGGCCCTGGAAGTCACCGCGCGTGCCGAAGACGCCGACGTGATTCTGCTCAACACCTGCTCGATTCGCGAGCGCGCCCAGGATCGCGTGTACTCGCAGCTCGGCCGCTGGCGCGAACTGAAACTGGCCAACCCGGACATGGTGATCGCCGTCGGCGGTTGTGTGGCCAGTCAGGAAGGCGCGGCGATTCGTGATCGCGCGCCGTACGTCGACGTGGTATTCGGCCCGCAGACCCTGCACCGCCTGCCGGAAATGATCGACGCCGCGCGTATCACCAAACTGCCGCAAGTCGACGTTTCGTTCCCGGAAATCGAAAAATTCGACCACTTGCCCGAACCGCGTATCGATGGCCCGAGCGCTTACGTGTCGGTGATGGAAGGTTGCAGCAAGTACTGCACGTTCTGCGTGGTGCCTTATACCCGTGGTGAAGAAGTCAGCCGGCCGTTCGACGACGTGATCGCCGAAATCATCCACCTCGCCGAAAACGGCGTGCGTGAAGTGACCCTGCTCGGGCAGAACGTCAACGGCTATCGTGGCGCTACCCATGACGGACGTCTGGCCGATCTGGCGGAATTGATCCGCGTAGTCGCTGCCGTCGATGGCATCGACCGCATCCGCTACACCACCTCGCACCCGCTGGAGTTCTCCGACAGCCTGATCCAGGCTCACGCTGAGGTGCCGGAACTGGTCAAGCACTTGCACCTGCCGGTGCAATCGGGTTCCGACCGGATTCTCGCGGCGATGAAACGCAACCACACGGCGCTGGAGTACAAATCCAAACTGCGCAAACTGCGCGCAGCGGTACCGGGGATCTGCATCAGCTCGGACTTCATCGTCGGCTTCCCTGGCGAGACCGAGAAAGACTTCGAACAGACCATGAAACTGATTGCCGATGTCGGCTTCGACTTCTCCTACTCGTTCGTTTACAGCCAGCGCCCCGGCACCCCGGCGGCCGATCTGGCCGACGACACCCCGGAAGAGCTGAAGAAGGAGCGCCTCAACGCGCTGCAACATCGCTTGAATCAGCAGGGCTTCGAGATCAGCCGACAAATGGTCGGTTCGATCCAGCGCATTCTGGTGACCGACTATTCGAAGAAAGACCCGGGCGAGCTGCAAGGACGCACCGAGAATAATCGTATCGTCAACTTCCGCTGCGACAATCCAACCCTGATCGGCCAGTTCGCCGACGTGCACATCGATGCGGCACAACCGCACTCGCTGCGGGGCTCGCTGATCCAGTAACACCACATTCCCCTTGTGGGAGCGGGCTTGCTCGCGAAAGCGGTGTATCAGCAACGTTCAGGGTGGCTGACACGACGCTTTCGCGAGCAAGCCCGCTCCCACAGGTACAGCGCCAGAGTCTGAAATCGGGCGACCTTATTTAAGAGCTTTCGCACCCAGGCCTCTGGCGTTATCCTTGATTTCATCTTAATTGCCCCAGGGCGGCTAAATACGACCTTGAACGCACCCATAGAACCACATCGTTTTATCCTCGAGCCCTTTGAGGCTCGCCGCTTCGCCAATCTGTGCGGGCAATTCGACGAGCATTTGCGCTTGATCGAACAGCGCCTGACCATCGAGATCCGCAACCGCGGAAACCAGTTCGAGCTGATCGGCGATCCCAAGCACACCACGTCTGCGGAAAACCTGATTCGCCGCCTGTACCGGGAAACCAAGGGTTCAGAGCTGTCGCCCGATACGGTGCATCTGTTCCTGCAGGAGTCGGCTGTCGAGCAACTGGACAATCACGCCCCCGCCGAAGCCTCCGTCGCCCTGCGCACCAAGAAAGGCATGATTCGCCCGCGCGGCTTGAATCAGCTGCGCTACGTGAAGGAAATCCTTGGCAACGACATCAACTTCGGCATTGGCCCGGCCGGTACCGGCAAGACCTATCTGGCCGTGGCCTGCGCTGTCGATGCACTGGAGCGCGAGCAGATCCGGCGCATCCTGCTGGTGCGTCCGGCGGTCGAGGCGGGTGAAAAACTTGGCTTCCTGCCCGGCGACCTGTCGCAGAAGATCGACCCGTACCTGCGCCCGCTCTATGACGCACTCTACGAGATGCTCGGCTTCGAATACGTGGCCAAGCTGATCGAACGCCAAGTGATCGAAGTTGCGCCGCTGGCCTACATGCGCGGTCGCACACTGAATAACAGCTTCATCATTCTCGACGAGAGCCAGAACACCACCGTCGAACAGATGAAGATGTTCCTCACCCGGATCGGCTTCGGCTCCACCGCAGTCATCACCGGTGACATCACCCAGGTCGACCTGCCACGCGGTACCAAGTCCGGTCTGCACCATGTGATCGAAGTGCTCAAAGACGTGCCGGGCATCAGCTTCACGCACTTCCAGCCTAAAGATGTGGTGCGCCATCCATTGGTGCAGCGGATCGTTGAAGCCTACGAGCGCTTCGAAAATCGTGATGAAGCCCCGAAGGACACCTCGCGCGATGCTTGAGCTAGACCTGCAAATCGCCACTGACGCGAGCGCACCGAGCGAGGCCGACTTCCGCCTGTGGTGCGAACTGGCCCTGCGCCAGCGCACCGCCGACTCGGAAATGACCATTCGTCTGGTCGACGAGGAAGAAGGACGCGAGCTCAATCACACCTGGCGCCACAAGGATTACGCGACCAACGTCCTGTCGTTCCCGGCTGAAGTGCCTGATGAGTTTCTCGACATCCCGCTGCTGGGCGATCTGGTGATCTGCGTGGCGGTGGTCGAGCGCGAAGCCGTCGAACAAGGCAAGGAACTAAAGGCCCATTGGGCACATCTGGTCATTCACGGCTGCTTGCATCTGCTTGGTTACGACCATATAGAGGACGAAGAAGCCGAAGAAATGGAAGCACTGGAACGCGAGTTGCTAGCTGAACTGGGCTATCCCGATCCGTACGCGGACGACGAACCCGCAACATCCCCTATCGTTACAACAAAGGATTCAGAGTAATCGCTATGAGCGAAGATCGATCGAGCAACGGGCAGAAGTCATGGCTGGGTAAACTGACCCAGGCTTTTGCCCACGAGCCGAAGAACCGTCAGGAGCTGTTAGAGCTGCTGCGTGATGCACATCAGAACAAACTGCTGGACAGCGAAGCGCTGGCCATCGTCGAAGGCGCCATTCAGGTGGCTGACCTGCAAGTACGCGACATCATGGTGCCGCGCTCGCAGATGATCAGCATCAAGGCGACCCAGACACCCCGTGAATTCCTCCCGGCCGTGGTCGACTCGGCCCACTCGCGCTACCCGGTCATCGGCGAAAGCCATGACGACGTGATGGGCGTGCTGCTGGCCAAGGACCTGCTGCCGCTGATCCTCAAAGAGAACGGCGACAGCTTCAACATCAAGGACCTGCTGCGCCCGGCCACTTTCGTGCCGGAGTCCAAGCGTCTGAACGTGTTGCTGCGTGAGTTCCGCGCCAACCATAACCACATGGCCATTGTCATCGACGAATACGGCGGCGTGGCCGGTCTCGTGACCATCGAAGACGTGCTGGAACAGATCGTCGGCGACATCGAAGACGAGCACGACGTCGAAGAAGACAGCTATATCAAGCCGCTGCCCAGCGGTGACTTCCTGATCAAGGCCCTGACGCCGATCGAGAACTTCAACGAGTTCTTCGACAGTGAATTCTCCGATGACGAGTTCGACACGGTCGGCGGTCTGGTGATGAGCGCGTTCGGGCACTTGCCAAAACGCAACGAAATCACTGAAATCGGCGCCTATCGTTTCCGCATCCTGAACGCCGACAGCCGTCGGATTCATTTGCTGCGACTGACGCCAATTGCTCGTTAATTCTAAGGACTGAAATGCGCTGGACAACCCGCCCCGGCTGGCCCGGTAACCTGCTGGCCGTGGCGGCCGGTGCAATCACCACGTTCGCTCTGGCGCCTTTCAATATCTGGCCGCTGGCTTTGCTGGCGGTCGGGTTGTTCTATGCCGGTCTGCGCGAGCTGAAACCGCGTCAGGCTTTGGGACGCGGCTGGTGCTTCGGATTCGGCCTGTTCGGCGCCGGCACCAGCTGGATCTACTACAGCATCCACCATTTCGGCGGCGCTTCGGTGCTGCTGGCCGGGTTCCTGATGCTGCTGTTTACCGCAGCGATCGCGTTTTTCTTCGCCCTGCCCGCGTGGGTCTGGGCACGCTGGTTGCGTCGCAACGAGGCACCGCTGGCCGATGCCTTGGCGTTTGCCGCGCTATGGGTCGGCCAGGAGGCATTTCGCGGCTGGTTCCTGACCGGGTTCCCGTGGCTCTATTCCGGTTACAGCCAGCTCGACGGCCCGCTGTCCGGGCTCGCGCCGGTCGGCGGCATGTGGCTGGTGTCCTTTGTGCTCGCACTGACGGCGGCGCTGATCTATAACGCCCCCCGCCTGTTGCAAACCGGTCGCAAGGGCTTTATCGCCGCCGGCCTGTTGTTGCTGGTCGGGCCGTGGGTGGCCGGCATTGCTCTCAAGGGCCACGCCTGGACCAGTCCGTCCGGCCCGGCACTCAGCGTTGCTGCGATTCAGGGCAACGTCGAACAAAGCATGAAGTGGGACCCGGCGCAGCTCAATGCGCAACTGGCACTGTACCGCGACCTGAGTTTCCGTTCGAAACCGGTGGACCTGCTGATCTGGCCGGAAACCGCCGTGCCGGTGTTGAAGGAGTCCGCCGAGGGCTACCTGAACATGATGGGCACCTTCGCCGCGGAGCGTAAATCGGCGCTGATCACCGGTGTGCCGATCCGCGAGATGGTCCGTCACGAAAAACGCTTCTTCAACGGCATCACCGTGGTCGGCGAAGGCGATGGCACCTACCTGAAGCAGAAACTGGTGCCGTTCGGTGAATACGTGCCGCTGCAGGATGTATTGCGCGGGCTGATCGCCTTCTTCGACCTGCCGATGTCCGATTTCGCCCGTGGCCCGGCCGATCAGGCATTGCTGCAGGCCAAGGGTTATCAGATTGCGCCGTTCATCTGCTATGAAGTGGTGTACCCGGAATTTGCCGCTGGCCTGTCGGCACGCAGCGATCTGTTGCTGACCATCAGCAACGATACCTGGTTCGGCACTTCGATCGGTCCGTTGCAACACTTGCAGATGGCGCAGATGCGCGCACTTGAGGCGGGCCGCTGGATGATCCGCGCAACCAACAACGGCGTGACCGGGCTGATCAACCCGTTCGGGCAGATCACTGAACAGATTCCGCAGTTCGAGCAGGGCATTCTGTACGGCGAAGTGGTGCCGATGCACAACCTGACGCCTTATCTTGAGTGGCGTTCGTGGCCGCTGATCATTCTGTGCGTGCTGTTGTTTGGCTGGGCGCTGATGGCCAGCCGGATGTCGAAAACCCTTTAAAAGTTTCGCGAGCAGGCTCGCTCCCACATTGAAATCCATTCCAGATGTGGGAGCGACGGTGCGACGATTCGACCTGCTCGCGAAGAGGGCATCAAAAGCACCAGATCAATCCGGTGTCGCGCCACCTCGATAGAACAGCGAATACCCCACCTGCCCGACCGCCTCATTCAGCAACTGCCCGCTCTGCCAGATTGATTTGAATTCTGGCAACCAGCCACCAAAGGGTCTTGCGTTATCGGTACCCAGAAAACCGACCGGCGCTGGCACCACGTCAAACCCTGCCTGCTGAAAACTCCACACCGAGCGCGGCATGTGCCAGGCCTGCGTTACCACAACCACGCGTTTGATCCCTTGCGGCAACAGGATATCGGCCGTGAACCTGGCATTTTCCCACGTCGTCCGGCTTTCACCCTCCTGCCAACGCACCGTCACGCCAAAGTCGTCGCGGAGCGAATCCGCCATCAGCTTCGCCTCGGTCGGCGGCGTACCGTAATGCAAGCCACCCGAGGTCAGAATCGGCAAACCGGAGGCTTTGGCCAGACGCGCCGCATAACGCTGACGCTCAAGCCCCACGCCGGTCGGCTGATCCTCACCCCAGGCCAGATCACCGCGCTCACGCCCGGAACCCAGCACCACGATCGCATCCGCCCGCTGCGCCAGCGTCGCCCATTCTTCATGGGCCAGCGGCGGTTCGCGCTCCAGCGCTTTAGCGCCCCACTGCACGACCACCGGCAGGCTCATCAGCCACATCCCGCCAAAGCCGATGGCAAAACACACGCCCGCCAGCCGCGGCCGGGAGCGGCGCAACCACCACGCAGCCAGCAACAGCAGGAAAAGGATCCCGGGCGGCAATAAAAGTTGTTTGATGAAATAACGAAAAGGCATCGAGCATCTCCACAGATGCCCGAAGCCTAAAAGCGTTAATAATGCGTTACAACCAATAGGTGGGATCCTGTTGAAAAAGATCCGTTTCTTGACCTGCCATGCGCTTACTTGGCCTGCACAGAGCGAACCTTGACGGTGTCTCTGCCGGGCGCCTTGTCCTTGAGCCAGATGACCTTGGCCGAATGTGCCGCATCGAGCTGCTTCACTGCCTGTGACAAGCTTCCGTGCGTTTCACGTTCACTGCGATCCAGATAGGCCTTGACCAGTTTGAACTCGGCGGGACTCAAGCCACGCAATTCCAGTTCCAGGGGGCGCTCGTCGCGCAGCCGGTCAGCGGTTTTTACTGCGTCCAGGGCCATGCCCAGACGATCGATCAGCCTTTCGTACAACTCGGGTTTCGTCACGTTTTTTCGCCGTTGCTCCACCATCCCTCACCTCATTGAAGATAAGACTCACTCCCCAGTTAGAGCTTAGCTTCGCTGCACAAACCGGCTGCACGCCGCGACCAACGGCCCTCACCATGGATTTGTCGGGACAAACAGCTGTAATCAGGGTTTCCCTAGGCCAAGCGCGGTCATGTATGCTACGGCGCTTCCTGTAATTCCACTTCCAGCTCGTCCGGGCCAACCCCGGAACCTGCGTTGAAGAGGATTAGGCCACCCCTATCCAGTACAAAAGTAGCCATGCACGAACAATATCAGCCCCGTGAAATCGAAGCCGCCGCCCAATCATTCTGGGACGAGCAAAAGTCCTTTGAAGTCAGTGAACAGCCAGGCAAGGAAACCTACTACTGCCTGTCGATGTTCCCTTACCCCAGCGGCAAGCTACACATGGGGCACGTGCGCAACTACACCATCGGCGACGTGATTTCCCGCTATCAGCGCATGCTCGGCAAGAACGTTCTGCAACCAATGGGTTGGGACGCGTTCGGCATGCCGGCGGAAAACGCTGCGATGAAGAACAATGTCGCGCCGGCCAAGTGGACCTACGAAAACATCGCCTACATGAAAACCCAGCTGCGCAGCCTGGGTCTGGCGGTCGACTGGTCGCGCGAGGTCACCACCTGCAAGCCGGATTACTACCGCTGGGAACAATGGCTGTTCACTCGCCTGTTCGAAAAAGGCGTGATCTACCGTAAAAACGGCACCGTGAACTGGGACCCGATCGACCAGACCGTTCTGGCCAACGAACAGGTGATCGACGGTCGCGGCTGGCGTTCCGGCGCGCTGATCGAAAAGCGCGAAATCCCGATGTACTACTTCAAGATCACCGCTTACGCGGATGAGCTGCTGGAGAGCCTCGACGAGCTGACTGGCTGGCCTGAACAGGTCAAGACCATGCAGCGCAACTGGATCGGCAAATCCCGCGGCATGGAAGTGCAGTTTCCGTACAACGTCGACTCGATCGGCGAAGCCGGCACCCTGAAAGTCTTCACTACCCGTCCGGACACCCTGATGGGCGCGACTTATGTCGCCGTGGCCGCCGAGCACCCTCTTGCTTCGCTGGCAGCAAAAAACAACCCTGGGCTGCAAGCGTTCATCGCCGAATGCAAGGGCGGCAGCGTGGCTGAAGCCGACGTCGCCACGCAAGAGAAGAAAGGCCTGCCGACCGGCCTGTTCGTCGAGCACCCGCTGACCGGTGAGAAACTCCCGGTGTGGGTCGCCAACTACGTGCTGATGCACTACGGCGACGGCGCGGTCATGGCGGTCCCGGCGCACGACGAGCGCGATTTCGAATTCGCCCACAAGTACAACCTGCCGGTGAAATCGGTAGTGCGTACCAGCTCCGGCGACACCAACCCTGCCCCGTGGCAAGACGCCTACGGCGAGCACGGCACGCTGATCAACTCCGGCGAGTTCGACGGTCTGGACTTTGCGGGCGCGTTCGACGCCATTGAAGTGGCCCTGATCAAGAAAGAACTGGGGGCCTCGCGCACTCAGTTCCGCCTGCGCGACTGGGGCATCAGCCGTCAGCGCTATTGGGGCTGCCCGATTCCGATCATCCACTGCGAAGCCTGCGGTGACGTGCCTGTGCCGGAAGATCAACTGCCTGTGGTCCTGCCGGAAGACGTGGTGCCGGACGGCGCCGGTTCGCCGCTGGCACGCATGCCTGAGTTTTACGAATGCAGCTGCCCGAAATGCGGCCAGCCTGCCAAGCGTGAAACCGACACCATGGACACCTTCGTCGAGTCGTCGTGGTACTACGCCCGCTACGCCTCGCCGCACTTTGAAGGTGGCCTGGTGGAAAAATCCGCCGCTGATCACTGGTTGCCGGTCGATCAGTACATCGGCGGTATCGAACACGCGATTCTGCACCTGCTCTACGCGCGCTTCTTCCACAAGCTGATGCGTGACGAAGGTCTGGTGAGCTCCAACGAGCCGTTCAAGAACCTGCTGACCCAAGGCATGGTGATCGCCGAAACCTATTACCGTCGCGAAGCCAACGGTGCCTACACCTGGTTCAACCCGGCGGACGTGGAACTGGAGCGCGACAGCAAAGCCAAGGTCATCAGTGCCAAGCTGAAATCCGACGGCCTGCCGGTGGAAATCGGCGGCACCGAGAAGATGGCCAAGTCGAAAAACAATGGCGTCGACCCACAGTCGATGATCGATCAGTTCGGCGCAGACACCTGCCGCCTGTTCATGATGTTCGCTTCGCCACCTGACATGAGCGCTGAGTGGTCCGACTCCGGCGTTGAAGGCTCGCACCGCTTCCTCAAGCGTGTCTGGCGTCTGGCGCAAGCCCACGTCACCCAAGGCTTGCCGGGCAAGCTCGACATCGCCAGCCTGAACGACGAGCAGAAGGCCGTGCGCCGGGCCATTCACGTGGCCATCAAGCAGGCCAGCCACGACGTCGGCCAGAACCACAAATTCAACACCGCCATCGCCCAGGTGATGACGCTGATGAACGTGCTGGAAAAAGCCGCGCAAGGCACCGAGCAGGATCGCGCACTGATTCACGAAGGTCTGGAAGCCGTGACACTGCTGCTGGCGCCGATCACCCCGCACATCAGCCACGAACTGTGGAACAAGCTGGGTCACGCCGACGCCGTCATCGACGCTGGCTGGCCGGCGGTGGACGAAAGCGCACTGGTGCAGGACAGCCTGACCCTGGTCATCCAGGTCAACGGCAAACTGCGCGGCCAGATCGAAATGCCGGCCAGCGCGACTCGCGAAGAAGTTGAAGCAGCAGCGCGCGCCAACGAAAACGTACTGCGTTTCGTCGACGGTCTGACCATTCGTAAAGTGATCGTGGTGCCGGGGAAACTGGTCAACATCGTCGCCAGCTAATTGGATCGGGTGTCAGGTTCGCCTGGCGCCAAGTAAAACCTTTCGGGCCGCAGGGTCGGCCCACATGGTTTCAAGGGGAGCAACACAATGATCAAACGCAATCTGCTGGTGATGGGCCTCGCCGTTCTGTTGAGCGCCTGCGGGTTCCAGCTGCGCGGCACCGGCACCAACGAACTGACGATCAAGGAACTTGATCTGAGCGCCCGTAACACCTACGGCGAGACGGTCACGCAACTGCGTCAGGTGCTGGAGTCGAGTGGCGTCAAGGTTTACAGCGGCGCGCCGTACAAATTGTTCCTGGCTGACGAGCAGGAAAGCCAGCGCATCCTCAGCTACGCCGGTGCCGGTCGTACGGGTGAATACCAGGTCAGCACCGTGCTGAGCTACGACATCCGTGGTGATAAAAACCTGCAACTGCTGAGCGACAAGCTTGAAGTGCAGAAAGTGTTTATCCACGACGGCAACAACCTCGTGGGCTCCGATCAGGAAGCCAACGACGCCCGTCGCGAAACCCGTCGCGAACTGGTTCAGCGCATGATGCTGCGTCTGCAGCAACTGACGCCGGGCCAACTGCAACAACTGCAGCAAGCCGCCAATGATCGCGCCAAGGCAGAAGCCGATGCGCTCGAAGCGGCGCAAAAGGCTGAAGCGGAAACCCCGCGTCAGTCGCCGCTCGAAGTACCGCAGCAGTAAGACGTTCGGGGCGCTCAGGCGCCCCGTTCGACCTTTCTTATGAAGCTCGCTCCCGCGCAACTCGGCAAACACCTGCAAGGCGCTCTCGGCCCTGTCTATATCATCAGCGGCGATGACCCGCTGCTGTGCCAGGAAGCTGCCGACGCCATCCGCAGTGCTGCCCGCCAGCAAGGTTTCGACGAACGCCAGGTCTTTGCCGCCGACGCCAATTTCGATTGGGGCACGTTGTTGCAGGCCGGCGCGAGCATGTCGCTGTTCGCGGAAAAACGCCTGCTGGAACTGCGCCTGCCTTCGGGCAAACCCGGTGACAAGGGTGCAGCAGCGCTGATCGAATACTGTTCGCGCCCCGCTGAAGACACGGTCCTTCTTATCAGCCTGCCCAAGCTCGATGGCAGTGCCCAGAAGACCAAATGGGGCAAGGCGCTGGTCGAAGGCCAACAGACCCAGTTCATCCAGATCTGGCCAGTAGATGCCAATCAGTTGCCGAGCTGGATTCGTCAGCGCTTGTCTCAGGCCGGCTTGTCAGCGAGTCAGGACGCGGTTGAACTGATTGCCGCGCGCGTCGAGGGTAATTTGCTCGCCGCCGCGCAGGAAATCGAGAAGCTCAAACTGATGGCTGAAGGTGGGCAGATCACCGTCGAAACCGTGCAGGCCGCTGTGGCGGACAGTGCGCGGTTTGATGTGTTCGGCCTGACCGATGCCGTCCTCAACGGCGAACCGGCTCACGCCTTGCGCATGCTCGAAGGTTTGCGCGGTGAAGGTGTCGAACCGCCGGTGATTCTCTGGGCGCTGGCGCGGGAACTGCGGCTGTTGGCCAACATCTCGTTGCAATACAGCCAGGGCACGCCGCTGGACAAGTGCTTCAGCCAGGCGAAACCGCCGGTCTGGGACAAGCGCAAGCCATTGATGAGCAAAGCCCTGCAGCGCTACTCGGCGCAACGCTGGGCGCAGTTGTTGTTTGAGGCGCAACGTATTGATGCGCAGATCAAGGGCCAGGCTGCCGGTTCGCCGTGGATGAGCCTGAGTCGCTTGGCGCTATTGATGTCTGGCCAGCGCCTGGCATTACCCGCCGAATAACCTGTCCTGGCGAATAAAGGCTGTTCGCGAGCCTGCTCGCGAAAGCGCCAGAACATTCCTGCACAACAGGAACTGGACAGACGCCCGACATCGGCAGATTATTTGCCGCGCAAAACCCACTCACTCGAGAGAACCCTCATGAGCAAAAAGCCAGCGAAACATCGGCCCAACAAGGCCAAATCCATCGTCGCCCAGCCCCTGTTCCGCAGTCGCCAGGAACGACCAGCCAAGGGTAAAGGCAGCTACCGCCGCGAAGCCTTCCAGTCTGACAGCTGGGAGGCTTCTTACTTTCTGGCTGCTTAAAGCGCAGTACCCCCCGGTCATGTTAAGGTCTGCACTTGATTCGTTTCCCTGGAACTGTGCATGCCCCTAAGTCTTTCCCATCGTTGGCCTGTTCGCCAATTGATCGCTGCCTCCAGCTTCATTCTGCTTGTCGCCTGCGCGGAAAAACCGACCGCCGCCGACGCGCAACCCCTGCAAGCCGCGCCTGTCGCCACGGCCCCAGCGATCATCCCGCCGGTAGTGCCGTCCGCCGACCCTCTTGATCTTCAGCCGACCCAGACCTTTGCCGAATGGCAGGCCGGTTTCCGCAAGGATGCCCTGGCCGCCGGGATTCGCCCTGACCTGTTTGATCGCGCCTTTGCCAATGTCAGTTTCGACGCCAGTGTGATTCGCGCTGACCGCAGTCAGCCGGAGTTCTCACGCCCGGTGTGGGAATACCTTGATGGCGCGCTCTCGCCACTGCGGGTGCGCAAGGGACAGGCGCTGATCGACCAATATGCCGACATTCTGCAAAGCATCGAACAGCGTTATGGCGTTGACCGTCAGGCGCTGGTGTCGGTGTGGGGCATGGAAAGCAACTTCGGCCAGTTCCAGGGCAGCAAGTCGGTGATCAACTCGCTGGCCACCCTCGCTTACGAAGGCCGCCGCCCGGGCTTTGCCCATGCGCAATTGATCGCAGCCCTGCAGATCCTGCAACAGGGTGATATCACGCCCGAGAAGATGCTCGGTTCCTGGGCGGGCGCCATGGGGCAGACCCAGTTCATTCCGACCACCTACAACACTCACGCTGTGGACTTTGACGGCGATGGCCGCCGCGATATCTGGGGCAGCCCCGCTGATGCCCTGGCCTCGACTGCGCATTACCTGCAAAGCTCCGGTTGGCAACGCGGTCAGCCGTGGGGTTTTGAAGTACAGCTGCCGAGCACTTTCAACTACACGCTGGCCGACGGTGCGATTCGCAAGAGCGTCGCTGAATGGCGTCAACTGGGCGTGATCCTGCCTAACGGCGCTCAGGTGCCAGCAGGTTCCGAGCAATTGTCGGCTGCCCTGCTGCTGCCGGCAGGCTATCGTGGCCCGGCGTTCCTGATCCTCGACAACTTCCGGGCGATCCTCAAGTACAACAATTCTTCGTCATACGCGCTTGCAGTGAGCCTGCTGTCCGAGCGCTTCAATGGCGCAGGATTGATCAACGGAACCTGGCCGAAAGACGATCTGCCGCTGAGTCGTACCGAGCGCATCGAACTGCAAACCCTGCTGAGTGCGCGCAATTACGATGCCGGCACGGCGGACGGGATTATCGGTGCCAATACGCGCAAAGCGATTCGTAGTGCCCAGCAGTCGCTTGGCTGGCCGGCGGATGGGTATCCGACGCACAAGTTACTTGAGAGCCTGCGGACTCAATAGAGCGATTGTTGTAGGGTTGATGCCGCTTTCGCGAGCAAGCTCGCTCCCACATTGAAATTCATTCCAAATGTGGGAGCGGGCTTGCTCGCGAAGACTGACTTTCTGGCAATAACCTTTAAGCCTTGATCACCACATCCTGCTCCAGCATCAACTCCTGCTTCCCGGCATCCAGCCGCACCAGCGCGCCCATCGGTAGCGTCAGGTTCGGATCACAATGCCCGCTGCGCCAACCGGACAACACCGGGATCCGCAATGGTTCAAACGTCTGCTTGAGCAAGCGGTTCAATGCCGCGACATCCACCCCAGCCACATCCCCGACCAGCACGCCACGCAATCTGGCCAGTTTGCCGGCCAGACGCATCTGCGTCAGCAACCGGTCGATGCGATACAGCGGCTCGTTGATGTCCTCAATGAGCAGAATCACCCCTTCGACATCAATCTCGTAAGGCGTGCCCAAGGTGGCGGCAATCATCGCCAGATTACCGCCGAGCAAGCGCCCGTGAGCGATACCGGGTTCAACGGTGGTCAACGGATAAGCCACCGGATGGCTCAGCACACTCCCCGCCTTCAATTGCCCGCGCAGCATGGCGAAGAACGAAGTGACCGTCGGCGGCTCTTTGTCGCCCAACAGGTCTGCGTTGAGCAACGGTCCGTGAAAGGTCACGAATCCTGCGTATCGACTGATGGCTAGGTGCAGAGCGGTGATATCGCTGTATCCAACGAAAGGCTTGGCGTTGCGGCTCAGCAGGTCGTAGTCGATCCGGTCGAGCAGGCGCGGCGTGCCGTAGCCGCCGCGCAGGCAAATAATCGCGTCGACCTCGGGATCGACGAACGCCGCGTGCAGATCGCGCAAGCGCACGTCGTCACTGCCGGCCAGATAACCGTCCTGTTCATAAACGCCAGGGAACACCTTCAGCCCGTAACCCCGGGCGCGCATCCATTGCACAGCCTTGTCGGTGTCCAGTGCGCCAGGGCCGGCAGGTGCAATGACGCCGATCAGCCCTTCTGACGGCAATGCAGGCACAGGCTTGTGCGCGTAGAGGGTGTGGCTCGGTCGAACGGTCATCCATGGGTCTCCGGTGAATTCATGCACACACAGTAGTCAGGTACCGCGGCAAACAGAAGAGGCGAAAGCACTCGCCACAGGCAAAAAAATACCCGCAGGGCCTTAAACCTTGCGGGTACTTTTGTAGCTTAGTGCCGGATCAGGAACCCAGCAGTTCAGCCTTGACCAGCTTCGCCTGCTCGTCGGCGTGGTACGACGAACGTACCAGCGGGCCGGAAGCGACGTTCTTGAAGCCCATTTTGTAACCTTCTTCGGCGAACCAGGCGAAGGTGTCCGGATGCACGAAGCGCTGCACCGGCAGGTGGCTGCGCGACGGTTGCAGGTACTGACCAAGGGTCAGCATGTCGATGTCGTGCTCGCGCATACGCTTCATCACTTCGATGACTTCGTCGTCGGTCTCGCCCAGACCCAGCATCAGGCCGGATTTGGTCGGAATGTGCGGCATCATCTGCTTGAAACGTTGCAGCAGGGTCAGCGACCACTGGTAATCCGAACCCGGACGCGCAGCCTTGTACAGACGCGGCACGGTTTCCAGGTTGTGGTTGAACACATCCGGCGGCTCGGCTGCGGTGATTTCCAGCGCGATGTCCATGCGGCCACGGTAGTCCGGGACCAGGGTTTCGAGCTGCACGTTCGGCGACAGTTTGCGAATTTCGCGGATGCAGTCGGCAAAGTGCTGGGCACCGCCGTCACGCAGGTCGTCACGGTCCACCGAGGTGATCACCACGTACTTGAGCTTGAGGTCGGCGATGGCGATGGCCAGACTTTCCGGCTCATTGACGTCCAGTGGCTTCGGACGACCGTGGCCGACGTCGCAGAACGGGCAGCGACGGGTGCAGATGTCACCCATGATCATGAAGGTCGCGGTGCCACCGGAAAAGCACTCACCCAGGTTCGGGCAGGACGCTTCTTCGCAAACGCTGTGCAGTTTGTGCTTGCGCAGCAAGCTCTTGATCCGGTCGACTTCCGGCGAAACCGGGATGCGCACGCGAATCCAGTCAGGTTTCTTCGGCAGTTCGGTAGTCGGGATGATCTTGACCGGGATGCGTGCAACCTTCTCGGCGCCGCGCAGCTTGACGCCGGCTTCTACCTTGGGACGCGGGGCCGGGCGCTCGGTCACGTCGAGCGTCGGGATCATGGTTTGCACTGCATCAGTAGTCATATCAGTCGATTCCGCCCGTCAGGGTCGTCTGCTCAGCATAGTCGAGGTGTTTGACGAGCTGCGCGCGCAGCCGGGCACTTACCTCGGCAAA
Organism: Pseudomonas sp. IT-347P; assembly: GCF_949768005.1. NCBI lineage: Bacteria > Pseudomonadati > Pseudomonadota > Gammaproteobacteria > Pseudomonadales > Pseudomonadaceae > Pseudomonas > Pseudomonas sp. IT-347P. The sequence continues at coordinate 119,921 of NZ_CATKPQ010000058.1, read as the reverse complement.
TTCAATCGATCCTGCGTGGTCGCTCAGCTGGGTCATCGCCAGCCCGGCATAGCCGCAGGGATTAATCCGTCGAAACGGTTCCAGGTTCATATCCACGTTCAGGGCCAGGCCATGAAAGGAACAACCGCGGCGAATACGCAAACCCAGGGAAGCGATTTTCGCTCCGTCGACGTACACGCCGGGAGCGTCTGGCTTGGCTGCGGCGGTCACGCCGTAGCTGGCCAGCAGTTCGATCAGGCATAGCTCCATGCGCGTGACCAGATCCCGTACGCCGAAACCCAGCTTGCGCACGTCCAGCAACAAATAGGCCACCAACTGGCCGGGACCATGATAAGTCACCTGCCCGCCGCGATCGACCTGCACCACCGGAATATCCCCCGGCAGAAGCAGATGTTCGGCCTTGCCGGCCTGGCCTTGAGTGAACACTGGCGGGTGTTCGACCAGCCAGATTTCGTCGGCGGCATCGCTGCCGCGTTCGTTGGTGAAGCGTTGCATGGCGTGCCAGACCGGCTCGTAAGCCATCTGGCCGAGCTCACGAAAGCCCAGCGTGCCCGGCATCACAACACCATGTGCACAAAACCGGAAGCCCGCAGTTCGCTGTTGATGTTGTACAGCTGATCCTGGTCGGTGGCGACGATGTGCAACTGAATGGTGGTGTATTTGCCATTGCTGCTTTGACGCTCGTCGATGCGTTCATCATTGATGGTCGCGTGTTTCTTGACGATGTCGATGATCTTGTCTTTGTTGCCGACGCCCGTATCGCTGATCACCTTAATCGGATAATCAGTCTGCGGAAATTCGATCTTTGGCGCCTTTACTTCGGTATCGGTCATGGCGTAACGGCCTCTAGAGCGCAAGCCGTGGTAACGCACATGGCCCCGCACCGGATCGGGGCGGGGCCATGCAGGTCAACACAAATCAGTTGAACAAGCCGTAGAAGAATAGACGGATGCTATCCCACATGCGGCGGAAGATACCACCCTCCTCGACGCCATCCAGAGCGATCAGGTCAGCGCTGTGCACAACCTTGTCTTCCAGTTTGACTTCGACTTTACCGATCACGTCGCCCTTGGCGATTGGCGCGGTCAGTTGCGGGTTCATGGTCATGCTCGCAGCGAGCTTCTTCAGCTGGCCTTTTGGCAGGGTCATGGTCAGGTCTTCAGCCAGGCCGGCCTTGACTTGACTGGTGGTGCCTTTCCACACCGGGGCCTGAGCCAGTTCGGTGCCCTTCTGGTAGAAGGTCTGGGTTTCGAAGAAGCGGAAACCGTAGGTCAGCAGCTTCTGGGTTTCAGCGGCGCGGGCCACTTCGCTGTTAGTACCAAACACCACCGCGATCAGACGCTGGCCGTCACGTACGGCCGAAGACACCATGCAGTAGCCGGCTTCGTCGGTGTGACCGGTTTTCAGACCGTCAACGGTCTTGTCGCGCCACAGCAGCAGGTTGCGGTTAGGCTGCTTGATGCCGTTCCAGAAGAACTCTTTCTGCGAGTAGATCGCGTAGTGAGCCGGGTCTTCGTGAATGATCGCGCGGGCCAGGATCGCCATGTCGTGAGCCGACGAATAGTGCTCCGGGTTCGGCAGACCGGTCGGGTTCATGAAGTGGGTATTGGTCATGCCCAGTTCAGTGACAGTCTTGTTCATCAGATCGGCGAACGCGTCTTCGCTGCCGGCGATGTGCTCGGACAGTGCCACGCTGGCATCGTTGCCGGACTGGATGATGATGCCGTGCAGCAGGTCGCTGACGGTCACTTGCGAACCAACTTTGATGAACATCCGCGAACCGCCGGTACGCCAGGCGTTTTCGCTGACGGTCACCGGATCGTTTTCACCGATCTGGCCACGACGGATTTCCAGCGTAGCGATGTACGCGGTCATCAGTTTGGTCAGGCTGGCCGGTGGCAGACGCTGGTCACCGTTGTTCTCGACCAGCACGTTGCCGCTGGCGGCATCCATGAGGACGTAGGCTTTGGCGGCCAGTTGCGGTGGCGACGGCATCATCTCGGCCGCGAAAGCGGCTGGCGAGAGGAGCAGCGGGACTAGCAGACACAGGCGTTTGGCAAAGGTGGTGATGTTCATCCGTCTCTCGAAATCGCTAATGGAAACTGTCCTTGCGGACAAAATTTAATCAGATGACTTTCTAACGAGCCATCGCGTGTTCAGTTGCTCACTCCAGTCACCCTTGCCGGGCTTTTGTTCTTCGACGAGCCAACAACCTGGTTCACCCCCCAATACCGCAAGTGAACCGTCAATCAAGTTCTACGTATTACTCGGTGACCACACTCGGCGACCCCAGGTTGGCCAGGCGTACGCTGTTCTGCACCTGGGCAATTTCACCCGGCGAGCCGATCGGCCCCAGGCGCACCCGGTGCAGGGTCTGCTGATTGCGCACGATCGAGCTGATGAACACCGGAGCGCTCACCATCCCGCTGAGCTTCGACCTCAGCAGCTCTGCAGCGTCCGGGTTGGCGAACGCGCCCACCTGCAGATACTGGCCAGACGCTGGTGCAGAAGCGTTTTTTTTTGCACTCATCGGCACTGGGACGGTGTCGGCGGCATGTTGCTGCGGCGGTGGCGTCCATTGCTCGACGGTGCCGGCCGAGGCCGTGATCACCGGGGCGCTATTCTGCGCGACTTGCGGCTCGTTGAGCATCAACGGCGCCGGACGGCCCTTGGCGGCCCACCATTGTTGAGGATCGATGCCTTCAACCTTGACCCGCGCGGTGCCGATTTCGGCGTAACCGAGCTTCTTCGCTGCGGCGTAGGACAAGTCGATGATGCGGTCGGAATAGAACGGCCCACGGTCATTCACCCGCAGGATCACGCTCTTGTTGTTGTCCAAGTTGGTCACCCGCACATAACTTGGCAGCGGCAACGTCTTATGGGCGGCACTCATGCCGTACAGGTCGTAGACCTCGCCGTTGGCGGTGTTCTGACCGTGAAACTTGGTGCCATACCAGGACGCCGTACCCGAAGCCACGTAGGTCTTCGATTCCTGCAACGGAAAGTAGGTCTTGCCCAGCACGGTGTACGGGTTGGCCTTGTACGGGCCGGTGTGCAGGGTCGGTGTCGCATCGGGGATGCGCGACACATCGACATCCCACCACGGCGCGCCGTCTTTGTGCGCACGGTTGATGTCCAGGCCCGGCTGGGCGCGCACAGCGGTCGAGGAGGTTTTCTGGGTCGGCGAACGGCTGGTCGAACAACTGGCGACCAGCACCGCCAACGCAGCGAATGCCACCAGCTTCAGGGGTTTATTGTTAGGCAATGCCCGCATTACTTGACGCCCCGTGCTTGTACCAGCTGTTCAGACAGTTGATGTACGGCCATGGCGTACATCACGCTGCGGTTATAACGCGTGATTGCGTAGAAATTCTTCAGGCCCATCCAGTATTCAGGACCGTTGTCGCCTTCGAGGCGAAATGCAGTAACCGGCATATCATCGCGCAGCGCATCATGACTTGACCAGCCCAGCGCCCGCAACTCTCCGACAGTCTTCGTCGGTTCGATACCAGTGGTCAGGCCTTCATCGACCTGCTCGCCGCGGATATCGGCGCGACTGACCACCGGCTCACCCGCGACCCAGCCGTGACGCTTGAAATAACTGGCGACGCTGCCGATCGCATCATCCGGGTTGTTCCAGATATTGATGTGGCCGTCACCGTCGAAATCCACCGCATAGGCGCGAAAACTGCTCGGCATGAACTGCGGCAGGCCCATGGCCCCGGCGTACGAGCCCTTGAGGGTCAATGGGTCGACCTGTTCTTCACGCGCCAGCAGCAGGAACTCGCGCAGTTCCTTGCGGAAAAATTCGGCACGGGGAGGATAGTCGAAACCGAGGGTGGACAAGGCATCGATCACCCGGAAATTACCGGTATTACGTCCGAAAAAGGTCTCAACGCCGATGATCGACACGATGACTTGTGCCGGCACGCCGTATTCCTGCTCGGCACGGGCCAGCGTCGCCTCGTGCTGGCGCCAGAAATCCACACCACGGGCGATGCGCGCGTCAGTGATGAACATCGGACGGTATTCTTTCCACTGTTTGACCCGTTCGGCGGGCTTGGAAATGGCGTCAAGAATCGACTGCTTGCGCTCTGCCTCGCGGAACACACCCATCAGTTGTTCACCGGCGAAACCGTAGTCGCGGGTCATTTCACCGACGAACTCGGCCACCTGTGGCGAGCCTTCGTATTCGCCGGCCAGCGCTTCCTGCACACTGCCCAGCAGGCCCATCAGGCCAACCAGCGGCGCGCATCGAGTCGCCCAGCCACGCATTACTTGCATTGAACTCTTCACCTTATTCAAACCTGTGCGATCCACTTGCGATGGGTATGGATCGACATCAAAACCCCAAACGCTGACAGCAGCGTCACCAGCGAAGTTCCTCCGTAGCTAATGAACGGCAACGGCACCCCTACGACCGGCAACAGGCCACTGACCATACCGATGTTGACGAAAACGTAAACAAAAAACGTCATGGTCAACGCACCGGCGAGCAATTTGCCGAACAGTGTCTGAGCCTGAGCGGTAATCACCAGCCCCCGGCCGATCAGCAGCAGATAAATCAGCAGCAGCGCGCAGATGCCCACCAGACCGAACTCTTCGCCGAGTACGGCAATGATGAAGTCGGTGTGGCTTTCCGGCAGGAAGTCCAGGTGCGACTGAGTGCCGAGCAGCCAGCCTTTGCCGAATACGCCGCCGGAGCCGATCGCGGCTTTCGACTGAATGATGTTCCAGCCGGTGCCGAGCGGATCGCTTTCCGGGTCGAGGAAGGTCAGGATTCGCTGCTTCTGGTAGTCGTGCATGATGAAAAACCACATCGCCACCGACACCGGAATTGCCGCCGCCAGCACGCTGAGAATCCAGCGCCAGCGCAGCCCGCCCATGAACAGCACGAACGCACCGCCCGCAAGGATCAGCAGCGAAGTCCCCAGGTCAGGCTGGCGCACGATCAACACGAACGGCACCCCGATCAGCATCAGACTGATGCCGACATGCTTGAGTTGCGGCGGCAGCGTGCGCTTGGACAGGTACCAGGCGATCGTCGCCGGCATCAGGATCTTCATGAATTCCGAGGGCTGGAAGCGGATCACCCCGGGGATATTGATCCAGCGGGTGGCGCCCATGGCGTTGTGGCCCATGATATCCACGACCATCAGCAAGACCACGCCGATCACATAGCCGAGCGGCACCCAGCGTGCCATGAAGCGCGGCTCGAACTGGGCGATGATGATCATCGACACCAGACCGATGCCGAAGGACGTGGCCTGTTTGGCCAGCAAATCCCAGCTCTTGCCGCTCGCCGAATACAGCACGAACAGGCTGCCGGCGGCGAGAATCAGCAGCAGGATCAGCAGCGGGCCATCGATATGCAGTCTTTGCAGCAACGTCGCACGGCGACGCATCACATCCTCACTGGAGAGCATGCGATCAAAGTTATTCATCACGGGCCGTAGCCTCCGCACTGATTGGGCTGGCGTATTCGGCCTTCAAACGTCCGTCCTGATCGAGCAGCCAGGCGTCCATGACCTGACGCACCACGGGCGCGGCAACGCCGGAACCGGATTCACCGTTCTCGACCATCACCGATACGACGATGCGCGGATCATCTGCCGGGGCAAAACCGACGAACAAGGCGTGGTCGCGGTGGCGCTCCTGGACCTTGGAGCGGTCGTACTTCTCACCCTGCTTGATCGCCACCACCTGCGCGGTACCCGACTTACCGGCGATGCGATATTGCGCGCCGATCGCCGCTTTGCGCGCGGTACCGCGAGCACCGTGCATTACCTGCTGCATGCCGTGGTTGACCTTGGTCCAGTCCGACGGATCACGCAGAACGATGTCCGGCATCGGATTCTCGTCCACCGGTTTCACCCCTTCGAGGGATTTGGCCAGGTGCGGACGGTTCCACACGCCTTTGTTGGCGACCAGTGCCGTGGCTTGCGCCAACTGCAGCGGGGTCGATTGCATGTAGCCCTGGCCGATCCCGAGGATCAGGGTTTCACCGGGGAACCACGCTTGTTTGCGCGTCGCCCGCTTCCATTCACGGGACGGCATCAGGCCGGGGGATTCTTCGAACATGTCCAGCGAGACCTTCTGGCCGATGCCGAACTTGTTCATGTAGGCCGACAACCGATCGATGCCGAGCTTGTGGGCCAGGTCATAGAAGTAGGTGTCGTTGGAACGCATGATCGCCGTGTCGAGATCGACGAAGCCGTCACCGGTGCGGTTCCAGTTACGGTACTTGTGATCGTAGTTGGGCAGCATGTAATAGCCCGGGTCGAACACCCGGCTCGATGCCGTCACGACACCGGAATCGAGACCGGCAATCGCCACCGCCGGTTTGATCGTCGAACCCGGCGGGTACAGACCGCGCAGCACCCGGTTGAACAATGGCCGGTCGATGGAATCACGCAATTCGGCATAAGCCTTGAAGCTGATCCCGGTGACAAACAGGTTAGGATCGAAGCTTGGCTGACTGACCATCGCCAGCACTTCGCCAGTCTTCGGATCCAGCGCCACCACCGCGCCGCGTCGCCCGCCCAACGCTGCCTCGGCGGCCTCCTGCAACTTGATGTCGAGGCTCAGGACGATGTCCTTGCCGGGAATCGGATCGGTGCGCTTGAGCACACGCAGAACGCGGCCACGGGCGTTGGTCTCGACTTCCTCGTAACCGACCTGACCGTGCAATTCCGGCTCGTAGAAACGCTCGATGCCGGTTTTGCCGATGTGATGGGTGCCGCTGTAGTTGACCGGATCGAGGCTCTTCAGCTCTTTCTCGTTGATCCGCCCCATGTAACCGACCGAGTGCGCAAAATGCGCGCCCTGCGGATAGTGACGGACCAATTGCGCGACCACTTCCACGCCGGGCAGGCGGAACTGGTTCACCGCGATCCGGGCGATCTGCTCTTCACTCAACTCGAACAGGATCGGCACCGGCTCGAACGGCCGACGGCCCTGACGCATGCGCTTCTCGAAAATCACCCGATCCTCGGGCGTCAGCTCCAGCACTTCGACGATCACGTCGAGCACTTGCTGCCAGTCGCCGGAACGCTCGCGGGTCATGCTCAGGCTGAAGCTTGGCCGGTTGTCCGCGACCACCACGCCATTGCGGTCGAAAATCAACCCGCGGGTCGGTGGAATCGGCTGCACATGGACGCGGTTGTTTTCCGAAAGTGTCGAGTGGTACTCGTACTGGATCACCTGCAAGTAATACAGCCGCGCGATCAACACACCGATCAGCAGCATGATCGCAATGGCCCCGAACACGACGCGGCTGCGCACCAGGCGTGCGTCCTTTTCGTGGTCCTTGATGCGGATCGGCTGAGACATGGGGGCTGGCTTACTTGTGGTAAGGGTGACCGGACAACACGGTCCAGGCACGGTACAACTGTTCGCCGATCAGGATCCGCACCAGCGGGTGCGGCAACGTCAGCGGCGACAACGACCAGCGCTGATCGGCACGGGCGCAGACTTCCGGCGCCAGCCCTTCCGGGCCACCCACCATGAAGTTGACCGTGCGCGAATCCAGCCGCCAGCGGTCGAGCTCGACCGCCAGTTGCTCGGTGCTCCAGGGTTTGCCGTGGACTTCCAGCGTGACGATCCGCTCGTTCTGCCCGACCTTGGCCAGCATGGCTTCGCCTTCCTGGCGGATGAATCGGGCCACGTCGGCATTTTTGCCACGGGTGTTGAGCGGTATTTCCACCAGTTCCAGCGCCAGCTCGGACGGAAGACGCTTGGCATATTCATGCCAGCCTTCTTCCACCCACTTGGGCATGCGTGAACCGACGGCGATCAGGCGCAGTCGCACAGCAATCCCTTACAGCTGGTCTTTGTTGAGCTTGGTGAAGTGCTCGTGGGTGTTTTCCGGGCTGTGGTGCTTGGCGTCGGCCGCACGGCTCTGCTCGGCACCGGCCCACAGGCGCTCCAGGTCGTAGAACTGGCGTGCCGAGGCAGTCATCATGTGCACGATCACCAGGTCCAGGTCGAGCAGCACCCAGTCGCTGTCGCCCTTGCCTTCTTCGCCCAGCGGCTTGGCGCCCTGTTTTTTGACTTCTTCGCGAACCTTGTCGAGCATCGCGTTGATCTGGCGGTTGGAGGTACCGGTGGCGATGATCATGTAGTCAGTGATGCTCTGCTTGTCGCGAACATCGATGATCTGGATGTCTTGCGCCTTGACGTCTTCCAGAGCGGCTACGGCGATCTTGACCAGCTCGTCGCCTTTCAGCGGTTCGTTGGTGTTGACCGGCTCAGGCAGCGGGGCGCTCTTGAATGTGCCTTTGCGCTTTACTTTGGTTTGGTCTTTGTCAGTCATATAAAACTCGTTTTGCTCATATATTCGGCGGCTTGGCGACACGTGGATTCGTATCAGTGAAGCACGCCTTGTTCAGTTCGACGCACGGTACAGACCGTGCGCATCGATGTAGGCCAGGACCGCGTCGGGCACCAGGAAACGTACCGACTTACCGCTGGCCAGCAGTTGACGGATCTGGGTGGCGGAAACCGCGAGCGGTGTCTGCCAGACGAATGCAATCTGTCCGCTCGGCCCTTTCAGGGCCAGCGGGTCGCTCACCGAACGCGCTGCCAGCAGGTTGCGCAAGGCATCCGGCGGTTCGCTGTCGGCGTCCGGGCGCTGTAGCACCAGGATGTGGCAATGCTGGAGCAACTCTTCCCAGCGATGCCAAGTGGGCAGGCCGCAAAATGCGTCCCAGCCCAAAAGCAGAAAAACCTGGGTCTCGGCGGGCATTTCAGCGCGCATCGACTCCAGGGTATCAATGGTCCAGGACGGCTTGTCCCGCTGCAGTTCGCGGGCGTCCACCACCAGCGGCGGCATGCCGGCCACCGCACACTCGACCATCGCCAGCCGATCCTGCGCCGACACCTGCGGCGCCCCGCGATGGGGCGGGCGCGCATTCGGCATCAGGCGCAACTCGTCAAGCGCCAGCGCTTCGGCGACTTCCAGCCCACCGCGCAAATGGCCGATGTGCACCGGGTCGAACGTACCGCCCAGGACGCCGATGCGTTTAGGGCGGGACTCGCTGCCGGTTTGCGGCGCTGTCAGGTCGAGGTCGGTCAAGTCAGACCGTCGCCTGGCCGCGCAACTGGCCATCACCGACCACGATGTACTTCTCGCAGGTCAGCCCTTCGAGGCCCACCGGGCCGCGGGCGTGCAGCTTATCAGTAGAAATGCCGATCTCGGCACCCAATCCGTATTCAAATCCATCGGCAAAGCACGTCGGCGTGTTGATCATCACCGACGCCGAATCGACTTCCGCCACGAAACGACGAGTGTCAGCGAGGTTTTCGCTGACGATCGAGTCGGTGTGATGAGAGCCATAATGGTTGATGTGTTCAATGGCCTGATCCAGACCGTCGACCACGCGAATCGACAGGATCGGCGCCAGGTATTCGGTGCTCCAGTCGTCTTCGCTGGCGACAACGGCGTCAATGATTGCCCGGGTGCGCTCGCAACCTCGCAACTCGACGCCTTTTTCGCGGAACTGCGCGGCCATCGCCGGCAGGAAATCCCTGGCAACAGTCTGGTCGACCAGCAACGTCTCCATCGCACCGCAAATTCCGTAGCGATAAGTCTTGGCATTGAAGGCAATGCGCTGGGCTTTCGGCAAATCGGCATGGGCACTGACATAGACGTGGCAGATGCCGTCCAGGTGCTTGATCACCGGCACACGGGCATCGCGACTGATACGTTCGATCAGGCCACGACCACCGCGCGGCACGATCACATCGACGTACTCGGGCATGGTGATCATCGCGCCAACGGCGGCCCGGTCAGTGGTTTCGACCACTTGCACCACGGCGGCCGGCAGTTCGGCTTCGGCCAGACCGCGCTGAATGCACGCGGCAATTGCCCGGTTGGAATGAATCGCCTCGGAGCCGCCGCGCAGGATAGTCGCGTTGCCGGACTTCAGGCACAGGCTCGCGGCATCGATGGTCACGTTGGGGCGGGATTCATAGATGATCCCGATCACGCCCAGCGGCACACGCATCTTGCCGACCTGAATGCCCGACGGGCGGAAGCTCATGTCACGGATCGCTCCGACCGGATCCGGCAGTGCAGCGACCTGACGCAAACCGACGATCATGCCGTCGATGCGTGCCGGGGTCAGTTCCAGACGTTCCAGCAAGGCTGGCTCCAGACCATTGGCGCGACCGGCGGCCAGATCCTGTTCATTGGCTGCGGCGAGCTCGGCACGGGCGGCGTCCAGGGCATTGGCAGCAGCCTGCAAGGCGCGGTTTTTCTGCGCGGTGCTGGCACGGCCGATGACCCGGGAAGCTTCGCGGGCGGCGCGACCCAATCGGGTCATGTAGTCAAGAACGGACTCAGTCATGGTCTGCTGGGGTCTTGGCAAAGAGGAAAGCGGCAGATTATAGCTGTCGCGTCCCGGGACTAACAGCGGTGACGGGCGGATGGTCGAAATGAACGCGGATTCGCCGGTGTTCAGGCCCAATTAAGCCTTCCGTTGTTATCATCACGACCTCCTGAGTCTGGATAAACGTTGCCTGCCATGTCCAACCTGACCGTTCGCAACCGCACCGAACGCCTGCCGCTGGGGCTGCCGGACGCTTTTTTCGACCGAGATGCGCAAGTACTCGCGCAGGATCTGCTCGGCAAAGTCATTCGTCACCGGGTCGGCGATCTGTGGCTGAGCGCGCGAATCATCGAAACCGAAGCCTATTACTGCGCCGAAAAAGGCAGCCACGCCTCGTTGGGCTACACAGAAAAGCGTAAGGCTTTGTTTCTGGATGGCGGCCACATCTATATGTATTACGCCCGGGGCGGCGATTCGCTGAATTTCAGTGCGCAGGGTCCGGGCAATGCGGTACTGATCAAATCTGCCTATCCGTGGGTCGATGAAATCAGCGGGCAGGCGAGTCTGGCGCAAATGCTGTTGAACAATCCCGACGCTCAGGGACGTGCGCGTCCTTCGCAAAAGCTCTGCGCCGGGCAAACCTTGCTGTGCAAAGCGTTGGGATTGAAAGTGCCAGTGTGGGACGCCAAGCGTTTCGATCATGAAGTCCTTCTGGTGGAAGACACCGGGCCGGCACCTTCGCACATCATTCAAACCACCCGACTGGGCATTCCCCATGGCCGTGACGAGCACCTGATGTACCGTTTTGTCGACGCAGCCTATGCGCAGTGGTGCACGCGGAACCCGCTGCGACGCGGTCAGGTCGAAGGCCGGGATTATTTTCTGCTGTAAACACAAACCTGTGCAGCCTTTGGCAACTCCTGCACAGGGATCATCAATGGTTTGGAGTTTTTCTGTATGGGCCCATGGCTCGATAGCGTGACCGGGTGGCTGGCGGCCAATCCGCAGTGGCTGGCTGTTGCGGTGTTCATTGTTGCCTTCGTGGAATGCCTGGCAATTGCCGGCCTGATCGTGCCGGGCACCGTGCTGTTGTTTGCCGTCGCCGTTCTGGCTGGCAGCGGCGCTCTGTCGCTGAGCGAAACCCTGTTGCTGGGTTTCCTTGGCGGGATTCTCGGCGATGCTGTTTCGTATTTCCTCGGCCGCCACTTCCACCAGAACATTCGGCGTCTGCCGGGGCTGCGGCATCATCCGGAATGGATGGCCGGCGCCGAGTCGTATTTCCAGCGCTACGGCATTGCCAGCCTGCTGGTCGGCCGCTTCATCGGGCCACTGCGACCGATGCTGCCCATGGTCGCCGGTATGTGCGACATGCCCTTCCCGCGCTTCGCCGCTGTCAGCCTGCTGGCCGCCGCCGGCTGGAGTCTGGCCTATCTGCTGCCGGGCTGGGCCACCGGCGCGGCCTTCCGCCTGCCATTGCCTGAAGGCTTCTGGCTGGAAGCCGGGATTGTTGCCGGCAGCATCGCTGTCATGGTCGGGCTCAGCGTCAACAGCAGCCTGCGCCGCCACCGTCGGGCGACGATCTGGATCAGCAGCATGAGCCTGCTGATTCTGATTGGCCTGTTCGTAGGCTATCCGTACCTGACAGCGCTCGATCAAGGCGTCATGACGCTGGTGCAGGAACATCGCCAGCCCATGCTGGATGAAATCGCGGTCACGCTGACTCTGATCGGCGAGTTCCGCAACATGCTGCTGTTCAGCGTCCTGCTGACCGGCCTGTTGCTGCTGTGCCGGCAATGGCGCCAGGCAATCTTCGCCGGCGGCACGCTGTTGATCACTGCACTGGCCAACACCGGGACCAAATACTTCTTTGCCCGGGTGCGCCCGGAAGTGCTGAGCGATCCACTGACCACTTACAGCATGCCCAGTGGCCATGCCTCAGGTTCTTTCGCCCTGTTTCTGACCCTGGCCGTGCTGGCGGGGCGCGGACAACCACCGCGCATGCGCCTGACCTGGTTGTTGATCGCCTGTATTCCGGCACTGTCCATCGCCCTGTCACGGGTCTATCTGGGAGCTCATTGGCCAACTGACGTATTGGCCGGCGCCATGCTCGCCGCCTGTGTCTGCGCCGCCACATTGTGGCTGAGCCAGCGCAAGACCCCGCTCAATCCCATGCCATTCAAGATCTGGTGGTTGATCCTGCCAGCGATGGTGGCGCTGTTCGGCTTTTTCGTGCTGCGGCATCTGCCCCATACACTGTTGCGTTACGCCTATTGAACGAGCCGATATACAAGCCTTATTCCTTTCGCGCTGCTCTTTTAGGAAATCTCCGACATGAGCAGCGCTGTTCCCTTATCAAAATTTACTTACCCAAGGGAAAACTTCTTATTGCCAAAACTGCAACTTCCTACACTTCAAACTAAAAACAATAGAAGTTACACATCATTTAGAAACCGCCACAACAACGCCTTCCATAACTCGAAAAACCGGTTAGATTAAATTCAAACCCATTGAAACCCGCCGACACTTGCTCAACACAGTGAACATGCTTGCACTTGCCTGCCAGACAAAAACTTCACTTACACATCGAGGGTTTCAATACATCAACTGATTTCGAGAGTTTCATGAGTCCAAAAACACCCCGCAAACCTTCCCTGCCCTCAACACAACAACCTGATGCGAACGCATTCCCACCGCAGCGAATCGATACCTCCCTCCCCCCAGGCGGGCCTTCGACTTTCCGCTTACTAGGTTTCCCAGGTGGCCAGGAACCCGTGCACAACACTGGCGGCCATCCGAACCTGACTAACACCCCGCCTGCCGTTGTCGTCCAGGCCATACCGGTTCCACGATCGCCGCATCTCGCCCGGGATAAATCGCCAGACACTTATTGGCTGCGCGATGAATTTCTGCGCGGAATGAAACCGGCAGAGGACGACGGCTTTCGCTGGATCGTCGGACGGCAGTTTGTCGACGTCGAACATGAAGGCCGTTTACGCACCACCCATGTCGGCCAGGATGCCGCCGGCGTTTATCGCTGCAAGTTGCTCGCCGAGCGAACAGCGTCCGGCTCGGTGCTTTACAGGAACGAAGGAAGATTGACCTGGCGCCTGACGGAACATCCAGCGCCTGCCATGGCCCCGACAAAACGACCTGCGCCGTCCGCGAGCGATCAACCCGGCGCCGCCCCGGTGGCGAAACGGCCTCGACCCGCCCACCTCGATTCGAATCGCTACAAGGCATCGCTGCGGTCACCGGATGCCCAAGGCTATTACGAACTGACACCCGCATTCGCGGTGAACCCGGCGGTCACGCAATTTGCCTTCAGGGATCAATTCGGCCGGTGGATCCCGGTCGATCCACCCGCTGGCGGATTCGCTGCCCAGCCTGCACATTTGCAGCACTGGACCGATCACGAGATCTGGCAAACGTATGACCTCCACGGTCAGGAACTCGTGCGTTTTCGCGTCGAAGCCCAGGCCAATGGCAAGCGCCCGCAATGGGCGGAACCTGTAGTCACAAACCCACACACAGACTTGCTGCGCGACGCCCTGCGCTGGCTGCAGCCAACCATGAACCTTAAACAGCGCGAGGCATTCCTGCAGTCCTACAACCTGCTGCCCAGTCAATTGACCCGCTTGCAACACGACTTGAAAACCGAGCCGAAAATGCCGCAATGGGCACAGGCACACAAACGGCTGATCGACGACGTCGACAATCCGCAGCGCCTCGAACAGATGAGCCGCGACGCCGTCGAGGCGCTCAACCTCAAGCGCGATGCCCGGCATGACTGGTACAACCCCGAAACCAGCCTGACTGCGCCCGTGCGCGAAGCGCTGCTGAGCCAGCTCGGTTATAGGCGCAACAAGAACAACTGTTTGTACAGAACGGACGTTCCGGCGCTGTTCCGGGGCGATGAACGCACACCGTTCGAACTCGCCAGTGACGGCTTCATGCTGCCGCGATACCAGCACAGCCCCGGGGCGACCACACATAAGCCGATGAGCGCGACCTTCAGCCTCAAAGAAGGAAAGATGTACGCGCGCGCGCCTGATCCTGAGTACTTGCGCTTCAACCGCCAGACCAACAAACACCCGGGAAGAGAGGCTGACGATAGCGCTTCGGGCAGCGATGCCAGCGACACAGAAAGCACCTCGTCGTCCGAATGGTCCGATGCCGCAAGCCCGGTCCCGTGGGATCACGATCGACACTACGCATCAACCCGCACACGGCAGCAGGAAATGTTTTTGTATGTGCTCGACACCCGCCACCTGGAGGTGGTGCCCCATGAAGAAAACATGAGTTTCAATTCCGCGGCCCGCGACACACCCCCCACCTGGTTTCCCGACGATGACTTCGAAGGGCTGATATCGGTCAGCCGCAGCGGTCTGGGTGCCGAGCGCATCTGGCTGCTGAACTCAGCCCTGACCAAAGCAATGAAGATCGATGACATCCGCACTCAGGCAGGCGCCAGTGCAGAGCGCATCGAAGCCGCTACCCATGGCGGACAGCCGAACAAATTCGAATACGACCAGTTGATCGATAACGCCGAAGCCGCTGGCAAGCCTGTACTCAGGCTGTCGGGCAACGGCGACGAGTTCGCCTATGACATCAACTGGCCGGAGCCGCCAAGGCCCACGTCTCAAAATCAGTAACACACCGGTACGGACACCGCCCCTGCACTTTCATTAAAGGATTAATGACATGTCAAAACCTATCGCTGCACCCCCGCACATTGCCAACCTGAGCCCGATTCAGGTCGCCACCATCAGCACCTCGGCCAACCCTCATTCGCCATCGGCCGGCGTTCTCAAGGACGCAACCCCGGCAGACGATGCGGGTGCCCCCTACCGACGCACGCTCAAAGCCCTCGACCAGCATTTCGGCCCCTTGCGCATCGGCGAGGTGATGGCCAGCCGCGTCGAACTTCAGGCTTTGGGCGCGAAGGTCAATGGCCAGCCCATCAATACGGCGAATGCCGGCATGCAACGAGCGGATCAACGCTTTATCGACGGACTGAACTTCAATGCCGACAGGGTGCAGGCGCGCTTGAGATCCGTGGACATCGCAGACAGCGGCGAGGCGGCCATGCTGTTCTACGAAATCGCCTGCAAACGTTCCATCGATGCCACACCGCTGTTCGTCGCCGACACCACCATAGATCCCGGTAGCGCGATGGATCGTCTGAACCAATTGGGCAAAGCCGTGCAGAAGCTGGATATTCACCGCACCGACGCCCTGGAAAATGCCCCGGGCTGGATCAGCAAAAACAAAAGCTATCTGATGAGTGGTGCCGGTGTCGGTATGCAAGCGTTCGGCATCTACAGCGGTTACATAGCGATGATCGATGCGATCAAGCATGGCGACACGCTGGAAGCGGTGTTTCAGGGGGGCTCCATCGCTGCTGAATTCGGCTCATTGATCATCGAACGAGGGCTGACCAAGACCGGCGAAGCGATGCTCAGGAATGGCGGTACCGCACTGAAGTATTTCCCGTTGACCTCGGTGGGCAAATACATGAGCCGCGGTGCCGGAATGTTCGCCAGCGCAATCACCCTGCCCTTCGACATTGCCGATGCGATCAAGTCATTCAATGCCGCCGCGACAGCGCAGGGCAAAGAGGCTCAGGATCACTATGTCAACGGCAGCCTGAGCGTAGCGGGTGCGGGAATCAGCCTGATACTGGGCGTTGCCGCGCTGGCCGGTTTCGGCAGTACCGCAGGACCGGTCGGACTCGTCGCCGCCGGATTGCTCATTGCCGCCTCGATGATCTACCAGGCCGCCAGAGTCGTAGACGACATCGATGACTACATCGAACTGACCTTTGAAGAACGTCTGCGCTCGGGCTGGTTCGCCTTCACCAACAAGGAACTGGACAAGGACGTACTGGATCGTTTCAAGATTGCCAAGGGCTATCGAGACCACCAGCAACAACTCGAATTATCGGCCAAAGACATGCTGGAGGGTGCCTACAAACACTCCATCGAGCACGTGATCAACGGCGCCTTCCAGGTGGAGTTGAAGCCCGTTGAAATCTGGCGCTACCAATGGGACGAAAGCGCTGGCGAACAACCGTTCAAGCTCGACAGCCAGGCAGTGGTTGTCGGCGGTGACGACGTGATTGATGCCGGCGACGGCCTGCCCGCCAGTCTCAACGGCAAAGTTTCCGGCAGTGCCGGGGACAACAAAGGTGTTTTCTGGCGTCTGGGTGATGGCAATGACCGGGTCATCGGGGTTCGGGACAAGCCCAATCTGTTCACCTATCGCGCGGATCACAAGGCACTGACCGGGGGCGACCGCAACGATGCTTTTTATCAGGACATCACCGAGCAGGAATTGAACCGGACCGGCAAACCGGCGCATCTCAATGTGCTGGATGGCGGAGCAGGTTCCGACACGCTGGCCTTCGAAGGCAGCCGTCCGCTCAGCGATACCCGCCAGGTCGGCCACGACATCAGTCTGCACAGCGGCAGGGTGCTGCTGCGAGCCCTCGATCCTGCGGTGAATGCGATTGAGGTCGCGCACCTCACCTCAATCGAAAACGTCTCGACACTGCGCCAGGGCACCAGCCGGATCGAGGGAAACGACGAGCCCAATCAGATTTCCGCCCATGGCTCCGACAGCATCAGCGCGGGCGCCGGCGACGACACGATTGCCCTTTACGGAGTCGACTGTCGGGTGGAAGGCGGCAGCGGCGCAGATCGTTATTACATCGCGAATACCAACGTTCGAACGACCATTGTCGAGGACGGTGAACAATCAAGCCTGATCGAATTCGGCTGGCCCGCGGACATCATTCAGCGCTGGCAGATCCTCGGCACCTCGCTGGTGATCAGGTCATTGCGTGGCGAGGATGGCAACGATCCCGAGCATGTGCTGACGCTGGAAAATGTCTATCAAAGGATCGATGGCAAACGCCAGCTGAAAAATGATCGATTCCGCTTCAAGACCCAGGATGGTTATGAACTGCTGGCGCAGTTGCCTAAGCAGCTGGATGACGTACCAAGTCAGGATATCAAGCCTGCAGTGGTCGTGATCGGCCAACCGGCCCCTGCACCACAGATCGTGAATGGCGGCACAGTGGAGATCGTGGAACAAGGCTTGAAACAACACTTTGTCTGTCGAACCGATCGTCAGGTGGAGTTTGTCGCCCGGCACAACACTGCCAAAACGTCCCGCATTGTTTATCTGGAATTCGACAACACTGAAATCATCGACGTGCAAGTCAGCTATGACGTGCAGGTGCGCGAAGGCGTCTCGGGCAACACCCACCTGTACTACAAGGACTTCACCCTGTCGGTCAGGCTGCCCTCGAAAGTCGTGATGTTCAAAGGCATCGTCCAGCCCATCGCGGCGGCTACCGGCTACAGTGGCAGAAACAGCCTGAAAGTCACTACGCCATACCTGCAGCAAAACATTGTTCTGATCATGCAGGACCAAGTCTCATACCGACTGCAAGTGCCAGAACTGGATTATGAAGACGATGCGAAGAGCCCCGGGCTTCGCGTACGCAGCACTCGCAGTTGCCTCAAACAACGCAACGGCAATTACCGTTTTGTCAGATCGCTGGTCAGCGCAAAGCCATCAATCACGGCACAACCCAGTCGCATCACCATCGACAAGGGTCCGCACACAGGCATTTATGTGCTCGAAGGCCAGAGTTCGACTTACGATGTGCATCTTGCCAGCAACACCATCATTCGCCTTTCGACCCCAGGTGCTACAGCCAAAACCGCGGATGCTTCGACCTGGACGTTGTATACCCGAGCAATGGAAGAAACGGTCACCCGCGACGACATGCAACTGGACGGCAAGCGTTTGCGCATCGCCAGCGTCACGATTGAATTGCCCGAAATCGACAACGACGCGCCGGTGGAATCCATCAGCGTGGCCACTTCGTCCGGCAATATTTATGAAATTTCCCTGCTGTTCGAAGTACTGCAACTTTACGTCATCGATGCCAGCGCCTACGCCAGTGTCGAAGCATTGTTGGCCGAGATCAACGCACATCAACAACGAAACGAACTGGCGACGAGGGTTCATGTAACCCACATCGGCATCAAGGCAAAAACCGTCAGCACAGTGGTTTACAACTCAGTGCACAAGTACTGGAGCCTCGATAGCGATCCGCAGGCGAGAATCAACCCGCAGGATCTGGTCTTTTCAAGCAACAGGACCTGACCGCGACCTGTCCGTCTTCAACAAGGTGCCCGGGTGAATCACACGTTCAGGCGGGCACCTGCCCACGTCAGCCAAAGGATGGCTGGCTCAATCACATGGAGTGACCTTTATGCGCCAAAAACCTGGGCCGCTACGCCCTTCCCCGACATCCGAAACGTCCGGCACCTCGACATCCCGTACGGTGCCCCACGAACGTCCAGTCGAGCCGGACTTCCATTTGCATGGTCGCGTCAGGCCGGATGGCACGAACGAATCGCCGGGTTTTCATGCCGACGACCCTCACAGCAGCACCGCGAGAGTCGAGCCCAGCATAACGATCACGCAGATGCCCGAGACGCAGATCGCCCGGCGCGGGGCGGCGACGTCGCCTCTGCAGCCCTATTTGCAAAGAGTCGACGCGTCTTTGGGCCACGATGCCGACGGATTGAAGGTGCACAAGGGACGCAAGTTCGCCGACATCGCCAACGAAGATGGATCAGCCGCCGACATGACGGTGATGGTGGCGTTCCACGACCTGATCAAGGCCTATCGGGCGCGGTTGCCCAGTGAGCGGGTGCCATCAGGGCCTCCGCTTTATCGAGTGGCCGACAGTAACCTCTGGAGTCTGAAGAAGCCCATTGAGTACTACTCTCCCGAGCGCTACACCTTGAATGAAAGACTTACTTATTATTCTCGTTATGTGCCAGACGCACAGGGCTACTACGCGGTGCACGAAACGGCGCTTGTGCCGCATCAGGGTCGGGTGATCTCAAGCAGGAATGTCGGCTTTGCCTTTGAGGATACTGACGGCAGGCTGGTTAAAGTCGAACCGAGCGAGGCTCGCGGAGATGCATCCGTACCTTTGAAACTTGCGCACTGGACCGATGGTGAAATATGGAATGCGTACAACATTCACGGTGCAGAAGTGCTGGCCTTTCGTGACGAAGCCCAAGCCCTCGGCAGAGCGCCAGAGTGGGCAAGGCGCGTAGACAATGCCAATCAGGACAAATCGCTCTTGAATTCCATGAAGTGGTGTTACCCGCAGAAATCCCGAATTGAACGCGCCGAACTTCTGCGCAGCTACAACTTGAGCATTGCCCAGCAAAAACGCTTGATTCCTGACATGGACAAGGGTTTTCCCGAATGGGCCGAACAGCACAAGCAATTGACCCTGAGTAATGATGAACAGCGTTTCAGCCAGATTGCCGAAGAACTGGAACCGTATATTCTCAGGTTGAGAAATGAAGGCGAGCATCCAAGCAACGCGCTACCCGATGTCGAGTTGCGTTATCAGAACGACTTTCTGGAAGGCTATCTAATGCACTCAGGCTACAAGCGAAATGTGCACGGGATGCTATACCGAACCGACATCCCCGGCATGTTCCGTGCCGATCTGCGCACACCCTTTGAACTGGCGCGAGACAAGCGCCTGTTCAGACTGAAGGGCAACTACTACGACTCCACCACGGAACTGCCTTTCAGCACGACCTTCAGTCTCGACGACGCCTTGGGCTACATGAACTTCGATTACTATTCCGACCCTCTGCGGTACAACAGCCAAGCCAATCGATATCCGGGACATGTCAGTTCTGACAGCGGCTCGTCGTACGGAGGGCGCTTTGGTTCGACGGACGATTCTGACAATTCGTTTGAACTGGACTATTCGCACGACTACCCATTGCGTCGGCGCAAACAAGCCTTGGGCTTTCTTTATATCATCGACACCCGCGGCGTCGAGGTGGTCCCCCAAGCGGAAAACATTTATCTGAACAACATGGATTTTCAGGGCGATAAACTGGAAGGCCAGATATCCATGCCCAAGCGCGGAATCAGCGCCGAGCGAATCTGGCTGGTGCACTCGGACCGCAGCCGGGCTGCACGAGTTGAAGATGTCTTTCGAGAGGCCGGAGATAACGTTGAGTCTATCGAGCAAGCAACATGGGATGGGACCCTCAGGACTCATACCTTTTTTCGCCCTACCCCCTATGACGATCTGATAGCGAAAATCGCCAGCTCCGGCGGAGTGATTCTGGACTTGCCGAAGGGTGCTGAGACGTTTTCGAACGACATCATCTGGCCCGTTCCCGAGCACTACCGTACCTGATCCGACAACCATTAAAACGCGCTACTCATCACAGCGATGAATAGCGCGCCTCATCATGCGGCGAGGGGGAGTTGATCAATAATCTTGAGTACAAATATTACCGGCTTGTTGTTAAACGCATTATGCCCGGTGACATTGGGGTCGACGTTGTTAAAAACATTCATTCTATCAGCGGTATTTCGATACAACGGTTTGTTGTTCGACTCGCTCTCAATTTCAATATAAAGCGGTCCCGGTTGAAGATCACGGAAGACCGCCCGTGACAGCCCCACTGTCCTGATCGAAAACAACTCACCCGATTCTTTTTGGCTCACCAGCACATTGTGCGTGCGACTTTCGATAAACAGTCGCGCGCCGTCGTGAACACCGCGCAAGGCAACAGTGATCGCAAAGCTGTCGCCATGGGGCGTGAAGGTCAACAACAGCGGTTTGTCATCTTCGTGATCGGCGAGTGTCAGAAAGCGGGTCTCGCGTTTGTCGGCCAAGGCCACTTCCACCTCCATTTGCTCACGCCGGGTAAGGCGCGGATCGCGCAGGCGCTGACGCAAACGCTGATGATTGAGCACCACGGGCAGACCGTCGACATATAGATTTGCGGTAAATGCACTGTTTTCTTTTTTATTCGTAGACATGTAACCACCTCTGTGCGGACACCTGCCGTCGGCAGTCTCTGCGCGGCAGATTGTTTCGCACATCACAAAATAGTTCAGGCAATCGCGGCTGCGGCCACGGACTCGGCTGTCGCGGTAATTCGAGGGATATCGCCGGCAGGCATTCTGGCGGCTTTACGTTTGCGTCGTGCGAGCACCATCAAGTCCGAGTATGTGGCCGCGGCATCAACAATATGATTTGCGTTGTGATCGACTCCGGCATTCTTGAGAATATATTTACCGGCAATGTCGTCCCAGAAACCCCACTCATCTTCATAAACAGTCATGATTCATTCCTTATTGTCATTCAGGTCACCCGCGTCCTGCGGGCAACTTGAAGTTAAGTCAAAGGGTTCATCACGACAATGCTGGCAAGTGCCAGTATTTGATTCAAATAACAACTAGGCAAACAACTCGCCCTGCAACTCATCGAGCAATGCCTGGATCGCATCCAGCCGCTGCTGCGGATCGTCGAGTTGCAACAGATCGATCTTGTCCTCTTCGGCAAACGGCAGCAGATAGGCCAATTGATTGGCCAGCGATTGCTGCCCCAGCGCGTCGGTGCCCATGTTCAGCGCTTCCACCATCGGGTGCTCGGCCAATGCCTTGAGCAGCGCCACCAGGTCAGCGTCTTCGTCCTGCAGCGGTTGCTCGGGTTCGTCATCCAGCCAGTCGACCTCAGCGAGGATCAACTGGTCGCGCTGCACTTCGGTACGCAACACTGTGAACCGCCGCCCGCCCTGCACACGAATGCCGAGCAAGCCGTTGTCCTGCTGCTGGAAATCGGTGATACGTGCTTCACAACCGACCAGCGCGAACCCTTGGGGCGCGACGCCGACTTCGTGCCCATCAAGAATGCACACCACGCCAAAGCCGCCGCCCTGTTTCATGCAGCGGCCGATCATGTCCAGGTAGCGCGCCTCGAAGATCTGCAAGTCGAGATTGCAGCCGGGAAACAGCACTGTGTTCAGCGGGAAAAGCGGCAGACTCATAGACATTTCCTTACACCACCATCGACACCGCCAACGGCAGGAACACCGCCGTGGCCACGCCCATCAGACTCATCGCCAACGCCGCAAAAGCGCCGCACTCATCACTTTCCTGCAACGCCACCGAGGTGCCGACCGCATGTGCGGTCATGCCCAGCGCCATACCGCGCGCTTCGGGGCTGTGCACGCCGAGGCGGGTCAACAGTGCCGGGCCGAAGATCGCCCCAATCACCCCGGTGATCAGGACGAACACCGCCGCCAGCGCGGCGACGCCACCGATCTGCTCGGCCACCAGCATCGCGATCGGCGAAGTCACCGATTTCGGTGCCATGGTCATCAGGATCATGTGCTCGGCACCGAACCACCAGCCCAGCAACACGCCCATGCCCGTGGCAACCACCCCGCCTATCACCAGCGTAGTAAAAATCGGCCAGAACAATTGGCGAATACGCCGCAGGTTGAGGTACAGCGGCACCGCCAGTGCCACAGTCGCCGGGCCAAGCAGAATGCTGAGGATCTCGGTGCTTTTGCGGTATTCGGCATACGTCAGGCCGCAGCCGACCAGCACGCCGATCACCAACAGCATGGAGACCAGCACCGGTTGCAGAAAGATCCAGCGGGTTTTCTCGAACGCCGCCAGCACCAGTTGATAGGCACCGAGGGTGATGCCTATGCCGAACAGCGGGTGATGAATGACCGAAGCCCAAGCGCCCTGCCAGTCGAAAAGCATCAGGACTCCTCCGACGTGGGTGCGTGCCGTCTGACCAGGCGCTGCATCAGCACCCCGGCGAAAGCCATCGACAGAATCAGCGACAGCACCAGCGCGCCGACAATCGCCCAGAAATCTGCAGCGATTGCCGTGGCGTAAACCATCACGCCGACGGCTGGCGGCACCAGCAGCAATGGCAAATAACGCAGCAGACTGCCGGCCGCGAGATTCAACGGCTCACCGACTTCACCACGCATGATCAGGAAGACCAGCAACAGCAGCAGACCGATGATCGGCCCTGGCAGCACCGGCAACAGCAAATGATTGAGCGCCGTGCCGAGCAATTGAAACAGCACCAGCAGGGTCAGGCCACGTAGCAACATCCGACATCTCCGTCTTACTTTTCGCCCAGCAGGGGCTCGGCATTATAAGCACGCCTGCGCTATGGATCGGCATTCGCCAAAAGCATGGTCGGTTGACCGGAGCAAATCGCCATGATGATCTACAGTGGTTCGCAGGGAGGTCAAATCCCCCCACCTGAAAAACTATAAAACCGATGAACCCAAGGAGAGTCTCAATGCCCTATGTTCCCGTTGCAGAGCTCAAAGATTATGTCGGCAAGGAACTCGGACGTTCCGAATGGCTCACCATCGATCAGGAACGCATCAACCTGTTCGCCGAAGCCACCGGTGATTATCAGTTCATTCACGTCGACCCGGTCAAAGCCGCGCAAACGCCCTTTGGCAGCACCATTGCCCACGGTTTCCTGTCGTTGTCGCTGATTCCGAAATTGATGGAAGACATCCTCATCCTGCCGCAAGGCGTGAAGATGGTGGTCAACTATGGTCTGGACAGCGTGCGTTTCATCCAGCCAGTGAAGGTCAATTCCAAAGTTCGCCTGAAGGTCGATCTGGGCGAAGTGACCGAGAAAAAACCGGGCCAGTGGCTGCTCAAGGCCACCGCGACACTGGAGATAGAAGGCTCGGACAAACCTGCCTACATCGCCGAGCCGCTGTCGCTCTGCTTCGTCTGATGGTTCTGGATGCGAAGCAGCGCACGCTGTTTCGCGTCAACACTGGTTTTACCGGCTGCATTAGGTCACGTAGCTGCGGCATACTCGGTCGCCTAATTGCCCGGATCCCGCTATGCGCTCACTTGCTCGTCTTGCACCCCTTGCCTTGACCCTGATGCTCACCGCGTGCGGCGACGGCGAATCGCTGTTGCCCCCGGATGCGCGTCTGCCCGACGGCGGACGCTATCGCGGTGAACTGGTCGATGGCTTGCTGCAAGGTCAGGGCCGCGTCGACTACCCCAACGGCAGTTGGTATGCCGGGCAGTTCGACAAGGGCCAGTGGCATGGTCAGGGCGAATGGCACGGCAGCAATGGCGAAGTTTATCGCGGGCAGTTTCAGCAAGGCCTGTTCGACGGCCAGGGCAGTCTGACCACTAACGCCAGCAGCTACACCGGTGGCTTCAAGCAGGGACGCCGCGAAGGCGAAGGTACCCTGAAAGAAAACGGCATGACCTACCGTGGCGAATTCAGGGCTGACCAGTATTCCGGGCTCGGCCGCCTGGAAATGGACGACGGCAGCTCCTATCAAGGCCAGTTCGCCCACGGCAAACCCAACGGTGAGGGTCAGCGCGGCGATGCCAGCGGCAACTCGTTCAGCGGGCATTTCGTCAACGGTCAGCTGGAAGGCAACGGTACCTTCAACAGCGCAGACGGCGACATCTATGTCGGCGGCTTCAAGAACAATCAACTGCACGGCAAAGGTCGCTACGAAAACGCTGACGGCGATGTCTGGCTCGGTCAGTTCAAGGAAGGCGCCCTGACCGGCAAGGGCGAACTGATCGGCGCCGACGGCAGCCATTACATCGGCGTGTTCAGTGACTGGCGCTTTAGCGGTCAGGGCCGTCTGAACCTCTCCGATGGCAGCTTTTACATCGGCGGCTTCGACAACGACAGCTACTCCGGACGCGGCACTCTGGTGCTTACCGATGGCAGCGTGCTGAGCGGCATCTGGATCAATGGCCAGCGCGTGCGCAACGCCGATGGCAAGTTGCTGCCCGATACACTCGAACTCGGCTTGCTCGCTCAGGGCCGCCTGCTCGATGACGCGTTGGCCGCCATCCCCGCTTCGACCCCGGCTGTCGAGTTGTACACGTTGACCCTCGGCGGAGACGGCAAGCAAAGCGTATTTCTGCGTGAATCCGATTACGTCGCCAATATGCTCAACACGCGCTTCGGGGCCTATGGCCAGATTCGCCTGGTCAACCACCGCGACCATCTCGGCGATCGGCCGATGGCCACCCGCGAGAACCTGCGCCGCGCCGCGCAAACCCTCGCCGAACGCAGTGGCCCGGAAGACTTGCTGTTCATCTACCTGACCAGCCACGGCACCGCCGAGCATGAGCTGGTGCTCGACCAGCCGCGCATGGAACTGGCCGATCTGCCCGCCGACGAACTCGCCGCGGTGCTGGCGCCGCTGAAAAACCGCGACAAGATTATCGTGATTTCGTCGTGCTACTCCGGCGGCTTCATCCCGGCGCTGAAAGACGAGCGCACGTTGATCATGACCGCCTCGCGCGCGGATCGGGTGTCTTTCGGCTGCTCGGAGGAAGCCAACTTCACTTACTTCGGTGACGCGTTGTTCGCCCAGGCCCTGAACCAGACCGATGATCTGGAGCAAGCTTTCAAACTGGCCAGGGCCACCGTCGCCGAACGGGAACTGGCGGACAATTTCGAAGCCTCGGAGCCGCAGATCTGGGCGCCGAAAACCGTGCTGTCGCACTGGCAACTGCTGCGCAAACAGCAAGCCAGAAAAGCTTTGCAAAGTGCTGCGTTGAACGACGGAGCGACAAAGAGCAACTAAGCTGAACAGTATCAAGGGAGAGACACTATGTACTTGACACCTCAGCACGTATTGCTTGCCGGAGCCACCGGGTTGACCGGTGAACATCTGCTCGACCGTTTGCTCAACGAGCCGACGATTTCTCGCGTGCTCGCCCCGTCCCGTCGGCCATTGGCCGAACATCCGCACCTGGAAAATCCGGTAGGTGATCCGCAGGCGTTTCTGCCGCAGCTCAGTGGCCGCGTCGATATCGCCTATTGCTGCCTCGGCACCACCATCAAACAGGCCGGCTCGGAAGCGGCGTTTCGCGCAGTGGATCTGGACATGGTGGTGGCGTTCGCCAAGCGCGCGCGGGAGATGGGCGCGCGGCATCTGATCGTGATCAGCGCGATCGGCGCGGATCCGAAATCCTCGGTGTTTTACAACCGGGTCAAAGGCGAAATGGAGCAGGCCTTGCGTGCGCAGAACTGGCCGCAACTGACCATTTGCCGACCTTCATTGTTGCTGGGTGAACGGACTGAACCGCGCCTGGCCGAACAATTGGCCGGGCCATTGTCGAAGCTGATCCCCGGCAAATACCATGGGATCGAGGCGTGCCAGTTGGCGCGGGCGATGTGGCGGTTGGCGCTGGAGGAACAGGATGGAGTGCGGGTGATCGAGTCGGATGAATTGCGCAAGTTAGGCAAATAATCTTGCGGTGCCTGGGCTGGCCTCTTCGCGGGCAAGCC
Source organism: Pseudomonas sp. IT-347P (assembly GCF_949768005.1). Lineage (NCBI taxonomy): Bacteria > Pseudomonadati > Pseudomonadota > Gammaproteobacteria > Pseudomonadales > Pseudomonadaceae > Pseudomonas > Pseudomonas sp. IT-347P. The sequence goes on along the minus strand of NZ_CATKPQ010000058.1, from coordinate 93,401 downwards.
CGCTCCCACAGTGTTCTTCAGCGACCACAGATTTTGTGAACGACATCGAAACCGGTGGGAGCGTGGCTTGCCCGCGAATGGAGTGCGCAGCACTCCTCTACAATCCGCCAGTCGCCTGAAAACTCACGCCAATCACCGTCAGCAGTGACAACGGCAACAACAGCGTATCGAGCAACGCACTCGCCGGCAGATCCACCCCCGGATAACTCGGCGCCTCAGCCCCGAAACGGTCCATCGCGCAACATCCACCATTCAACGCATACAGATCCAGCCGCGTTCCGGAGTACACCACCGGCGCCCCCGGTTTGGCTGCATCCAGCGTGCGCGCCGTCGCACACCCGGTCAGCAACAACGCCAGCCCGATCGCCAGCAGCTTATTCATCGCTGCTCAGATGATGCTCGCCCCAACGCGGCAGCATGTCCTGCGGAATGCCGAGCAGATTGAGGATTCGCGCCACAACGAAATCGATCAGGTCATCGATGGTCTGCGGCTGGTGATAGAACCCCGGCGAGGCCGGCAGAATGGTTACGCCCATGTTCGACAGCTTGAGCATGTGCTCCAGATGAATGCTCGAATACGGCGCTTCACGCGGCACCAGAATCAATTGGCGACGCTCTTTCAAAGTGACATCAGCCGCACGTTCGATCAGGTTGTTGCAGGCGCCCGTGGCAATCGCCGACAGCGTCCCGGTGGAGCACGGCACCACCACCATCGCTGCTGGCGCGCCAGAACCCGAAGCGACCGGCGACATCCAGTCTTCCTTGCCGTACACGCGGATCTGCCCAGCAGCGGCGCCGGTGTATTCGGTCAGGAACGCCTGCATCATCTGCGGCTTGGGCGGTAGCGTGACATCAGTCTCGGTGGCCATCACCAATTGCGCAGCCTTGGAGATCAGGAAATGCACCTCGCGATCTTCCCGCACCAGGCAATCGAGCAGGCGCAGGCCATATTGGGCGCCAGAGGCACCGGTCATGGCCAGCGTGATGCGTTCCGGGCCGTTGCTCATTGCAGCGCCTCGGCGAGTTTGCCGTGCAGGCCTCCGAAGCCGCCATTGCTCATGATCACCACGTGAGTGCCGGGCTGGGCCTGGCTTTTCACGCGCTCGATGATGCCTTCCAGCGAGTCGCTGACAATCGACGGCACCGTGCACAGTGCGGCGGTGGCGGCCAGGTCCCAGCCAAGGTTGGCCGGGGCGTACCAGATCACCTGATCGGCATCGACCACGCTGTCCGGCAAACCGTCACGGTGGGCGCCAAGTTTCATCGAGTTGGAGCGCGGTTCGATGATGGCGATCAGCGGTGCGTCGCCGATGCGCTTGCGCAGGCCATCGAGGGTGGTGGCAATTGCCGTCGGGTGATGAGCAAAGTCGTCATAGATGGTGATGCCGCGTACTTCGGCGACTTTCTCCATGCGGCGTTTGACGTTCTTGAACGCGCTCAGACCGGCGATGCCCATCGACGGCACCACGCCGACATGACGCGCAGCCGCCAAAGCGGCCAGGGCGTTGGCGACGTTGTGCTGGCCAGTCAGCTCCCACTCGACGGTGCCTTGCGACACACCTTCGAACATTACTTCGAACGCCGAACCGTCCTCGCTCAACAGTTTGACCTGCCACTGACCGCCGGCGCCGGTGGTTTGCACCGGGGTCCAGCAGCCCATTTCAATCACACGTTGCAAGGCCGGCTCGGTGGTCGGGTGGATGACCAGACCTTCGCTTGGGATGGTGCGCACCAGATGGTGGAATTGCCGCTCGATCGCCGGCAAGTCCGGGAAGATGTCGGCATGATCGAACTCAAGGTTATTAAGGATCGCAGTGCGCGGACGGTAGTGAACGAATTTCGAGCGCTTGTCGAAGAAAGCACTGTCGTACTCGTCTGCCTCGATCACGAAGAACGGCGTGCCGCCCAAGCGAGCGGACACCGAGAAATTCTGCGGCACACCACCAATCAAAAAGCCCGGGCTCATGCCGGCGTGTTCCAGTACCCAGGCGAGCATGCTGCTGGTGGTGGTCTTGCCGTGCGTACCGGCCACCGCCAGCACCCAGCGCCCTTGCAGTACATGATCGGCCAGCCACTGCGGGCCGGACACGTACGGCAGGCCTTTGTTCAGCACATATTCCACTGCCGGATTGCCGCGGGACATGGCGTTGCCGATCACCACCAGATCCGGTGCCGGATCAAGTTGCGCCGGATCATAGCCCTGCGTCAGTTGAATGCCTTGGGCTTCCAGTTGCGTGCTCATCGGCGGATAGACGTTGGCGTCGGAACCGGTCACGTGATGGCCCAGCTCTTTGGCCAACACCGCCATCGAGCCCATGAAAGTCCCGCAGATACCCAGAATATGAATGTGCATAGTCGACCTCGTAAAACATGGCCGCAGGTTAGCGTAGGGAGGGGGAAATCGCACTCTTTAGGTGAGGGGCGGGGCTGAGTGGGCCTGGCATTTTGGCTCGACTGAAGTTTGCCGCCCCTCACCCCAGCCCTCTCCCGAGGGAGAGGGAGCCGATCTCGGTTACCTTCAAATCCTGAGTTCGGCTCGATAACCCAGGTCGGCGCAGATCGCTAAAACACCCCGTTCAGTTCCCTCTCCCAAGGGGGAGGGAGCCAATCCACGTTGCTTTCAAATCCTGAGTTCGGCTCGCTCGTTCAGGTCGGCGCAGATCTCCAGAACACCGCGGTCAGTTCCCTCTCCCGAGGGGGAGGGAGCCGATCCACGTTGCTTTCAAATCCTGAGTTCGGCTCGCTCGTTCAGGTCGGCGTAGATCTTCAGAACACCGCGGTCAGTTCCCTCTCCCTCTGGGAGAGGGCTAGGGTGAGGGCCTTCTAACTGACTCGCCGCGCGATCCCGTGCTTACGCAGCTTTCTATAAAGAGTATTGCGGCTGACACCCAGTTGCTGCGCCGTGTGGGTCATGTGCCAGCGGGTTTGCTCCAGCGCATTGAGCAGAGCCGACCTTTCGGCGTCTTCCAGTGGATGATCGAATTCCTTAACCACCAATACTGCCGCACTCCCCTGCCGAATCATCACCGGCAAATCCTCAATCCCGATCCGCCCCTCATCACACAACGCCGCCAGCGTGCGCAGCACATTGCGCAACTGCCGCACATTGCCCGGCCAGTTGAACGCCAGCAGCGCCTGCCGCGCGGCCTCGTCGATCACGATGTTTTCGCCGCCCGCCTCTTCGGCCAGCAGAAAATCCAGCAACTGCGATTTATCACTGCGGGCGCGTAACGCCGGCAATGCCACTTCCAGGCCGTTGAGCCGGTAATACAGATCCTCGCGGAAGCTGCCGTCGGCGACCCGCTCCAGCAGATTGCGGTGGGTGGCGCTGATGATTCGCACATTGACTGATTCCGGCTCGCCACCGATCGGCACCACTTGCCGGTCCTCAAGCACGCGCAACAAGCGAGTCTGCAAAGCCAAAGGCATATCGCCGATTTCATCGAGGAACAACGTGCCGCCATCGGCCTGCTGCAACTTGCCACGCATGCCGTCCTTGCGCGCGCCGGTAAAGCTGCCGCCGCGATAGCCGAACAGTTCGCTTTCGATCAGGCTTTCAGGAATGGCCGCGCAGTTGAGCGCGACGAAGGCTTTGGCGCAGCGTTGACTGGCCTGATGCACGGCCTTGGCGAAGGCCTCTTTGCCGGAGCCGGTTTCGCCGTTGATCAGCAGTGGCACATCTCGCTCGAATACGCGCAAGGCTTTTCGGAAATCGGCCTGCAGCGCCTCATCACCGAGACAGATGCCCGACAGGCGCGGCGTTTCAGCCACGACTGGCGCCGCCACCGTCGGTAAAGGCTTGCGCGACTCACCGCGCAGCACGGCAAACAAATGCCGGCCGTCACGGGTGCGCAGCGGCCAACTCGCGCTGGCATTCGCACTCGCACGGCCCAGCAATTCATCCAGCGAACAATCGAAAAACGCCTCGACCGATTTACCCAGCAAGCCGCCACGAATATGCCCAAGCAAATTCAGCGCGCTCTGATTGACCGCACTGATCCGCCCTTCGCCGTCAAACGCCAGCAAGCCCTCGCTGAACAGCCCGACCGACTCAGCCTGCAGATGAAAACGCAGCAACCATTGGTTATCGAAACAGCGCAGGAAGTAGCAACTCTCGATCATCTTCGCCGACAGATTGACCAGCGCCATGGTATGGAACTGACTTTGCCGCGAGACATCGTGGCGCGCCGAAGACACGTCAAGCACCGCCAGCAGTTCACCGTGCGGATCGAACACCGGGCTTGCCGAGCAGGTCAGGCCGGTGTGACGGCCGCGAAAGTGTTCGTCCTGATGAATGGTCAGGGCCTGACGCTCGACCAGGCAGGTGCCAATGCCGTTGGTGCCCTCGCAGGCCTCACTCCAGTCGGCGCCGAGCCAGAGCCCGGCGCGTTCGAAGATCTTGCGTTCGGCAGGCGCGGTAACGCAGTTGAGGATCACCCCGCGCGCGTCGGTCAGCAGCACCGCATGACCGGCGCCGGAAAGTTGTTGATGCAGACTGCTCATTTCAGTGCCGGCGATCTGCAACACCTGTTGCAGGCGTTCGCGGCTTTCCAATACGCGCCCGTGTTCAAGCACCGTCGGCGCCATGCTCAGCGCCGGGTCGAGGTGATAGTCCTCCAGACAGCGCAGCCACGAACGGGCAATCGACGGATCGGCACCGGGCCCGTGCAGGTGCGGTTTGCCCTGGGTCACGGTGAGAACCTGTCGGGCATGGCGACTCAAATGGTTGTCGTGCATTTCTTATTGTTCTCCCCGAGACTCTACGGCCCAATGCTGAGGTGATGCCCAGCATCCTCCAGCCATCGATGCATTGCAATGCTGGCAAGACTGCCCGGTCACTGCCTGTGCCAAAAGCGGTACAAACTGTCACCCCCTCTGTACCGAAACCATCACAGACGTCATCCATTCGTCCGACAGAAATCACGCAACGCCTTGATTTACCTGCCCTGCACCGCAGTGGCCCGACCTTTGCTCTACGCTTATAGCAAGCGCACTTGCGCGTTTCTCTAATAAGTACAAAGCCAAGGAGAACATCATCATGCGTTACGCTCACCCCGGTACTGAAGGCGCCAAAGTCTCGTTCAAGAGCAAGTACGGTAACTACATCGGCGGCGAGTTCGTCGCGCCTGTCAAAGGTCAGTACTTCACCAATACCTCGCCAGTGAATGGCCAACCGATTGCCGAATTCCCTCGTTCCACTGCCGAAGACATCGACAAGGCACTGGACGCCGCCCACGCCGCTGCCGAGGCGTGGGGCGCGACCTCCGTGCAGGCGCGCTCGCTGATTCTGCTGAAAATCGCCGACCGCATCGAAGCGAACCTCGAACTGCTGGCGATCACCGAAACCTGGGACAACGGCAAAGCCATCCGCGAAACCCTCAACGCCGACATCCCGTTGGCCGCCGACCATTTCCGCTACTTCGCCGGTTGCCTGCGCGCCCAGGAAGGCAGCGCTGCCGAAATCGACGGCAACACCGTGGCCTATCACATCCATGAACCACTGGGCGTGGTCGGCCAGATCATCCCGTGGAACTTCCCGCTGCTGATGGCCGCGTGGAAACTCGCTCCGGCCCTGGCTGCCGGTAACTGCGTGGTGCTCAAGCCTGCCGAGCAAACCCCGTTGGGCATCTGTGTACTGATGGAGCTGATTGGCGACCTGCTGCCGCCGGGTGTGCTCAACGTGGTGCAAGGGTTCGGTAAAGAGGCCGGCGAAGCCTTGGCCACCAGCAAACGCATCGCCAAAATCGCGTTCACCGGTTCGACCCCGGTCGGCTCGCACATCATGAAGTGCGCGGCCGAGAACATCATTCCGTCCACCGTGGAACTGGGCGGCAAATCGCCGAACATCTTCTTCGAAGACATCATGCAGGCCGAACCGAGCTTCATCGAAAAAGCCGCTGAAGGTCTGGTGCTGGCGTTCTTCAACCAGGGCGAGGTGTGCACCTGTCCGTCCCGCGCGCTGGTGCAGGAATCGATCTACGACGAATTCATGCAGGCAGTGATGAAGAAAGTCAGCCAGATCAAACGAGGCGATCCGCTCGACACCGAGACCATGGTGGGCGCGCAGGCGTCCGAGCAGCAGTTCGACAAGATCCTGTCGTACCTGGAAATCGCCAAGGGCGAAGGTGCCGAGCTGCTGACCGGCGGCAAGGTGGAAAAACTCGAGGGCAGTCTGGCGACCGGCTATTACATCCAGCCGACCCTGCTCAAGGGCACCAACAAGATGCGCGTGTTCCAGGAAGAAATCTTTGGCCCGGTGGTGAGCATTACCACCTTCAAGGATGAAGCCGAAGCCCTGGCGATTGCCAACGACACCGAGTTCGGTCTCGGCGCCGGTCTGTGGACTCGCGACATCAACCGCGCCTATCGCATGGGCCGGGCGATCAAGGCCGGTCGTGTGTGGACCAACTGCTACCACCTGTACCCGGCGCACGCCGCGTTCGGCGGGTACAAGAAGTCCGGGGTTGGCCGTGAAACCCACAAGATGATGCTCGATCACTATCAGCAGACCAAAAACCTGCTGGTGAGCTACGACATCAATCCGTTGGGCTTCTTCTAAAACCTGAGGGCGATACAGATATTTCTGTGTCGCCCGCTCGACCGCTTTCGCGAGCAAGCCCGCTCCCACAGGGATCTGTATCGGATCTCAATATTGAGCTGACCACAGAAACCTGTGGGAGCGAGCTTGCTCGCGAAAGCGGCGTGCCATTCAACCCGATGTTTCCTGACGGAACACCCGGGCCAATACAACAATAAAAATGGTGAACCCTATGCCTGGCGAATCCCCGGCTGGCGCTCCGGCGACCGGCGCCTCCGTCGACTTTGAAAAAGTCGGATCGGACTACTTTCAACAACGCGAACTGAAAAAAGGTGCCGCCGGCTGGGTACTGCTGGTGGGTCTGGGCGTTGCCTACGTGATTTCCGGTGACTATGCCGGCTGGAACTTCGGCCTCGCTCAGGGCGGTTGGGGCGGCATGTTCCTGGCGACACTGTTGATGGCCACCATGTACCTGTGCATGTGCTTTTCTCTGGCCGAGTTGTCTTCGATGATCCCCACCGCCGGCGGTGGCTACGGTTTCGCCCGCAGTGCATTCGGGCCGTGGGGCGGGTTTCTCACCGGCACCGCGATTCTCATTGAATACGCAATTGCCCCTGCGGCCATCGCGGTGTTCATCGGTGCCTACTGCGAATCGCTGTTCGGCATCGGCGGCTGGATGATCTATCTGGCCTTCTACATCATTTTCATTGCCATCCACATATTCGGGGTCGGCGAAGCGCTCAAGCTGATGTTTGTCATCACCGCCGTCGCCGCGCTGGCGCTGGGGGTATTTCTGGTGGCAATGGTGCCGCACTTCGACGTCGCCAACCTGCTCGACATTCCGGTGACTGTCGCGGCGGGCGCCAGCCCGTTTCTGCCATTCGGCTATGTCGGCGTCTGGGCGGCGATCCCCTATGCGATCTGGTTCTTCCTTGCCGTTGAAGGCGTGCCGCTAGCCGCCGAGGAAACCAAGAACCCCAAACGTGACCTGCCGCGCGGCTTGATCGGCGCCATGCTGGTGCTGCTCATGTTTGCCCTGCTGATTCTGATCGTCGGCCCCGGCGGTGCGGGCGCCAACTCGCTACTGACCTCCGGTAATCCGCTAGTCGAAGCGTTGAGCAAAGCCTATGGCGGCTCGACCTGGATGGGCGGTTTCGTCAACCTCGTAGGGCTCGCCGGACTGATCGCGAGTTTCTTCTCGATCATCTACGCGTACTCGCGGCAGATTTTTGCGCTGTCGCGGGCCGGCTATCTGCCACGCAAACTGTCCGAAACCAATAAAAGCAAAGCGCCGGTGCTGGCGCTGGTGATTCCCGGCATCATCGGTTTCGGCCTATCGCTGACCGGCCAGGGCGATCTGCTGATTCTGGTGGCGGTGTTCGGTGCAACCATTTCCTACGTGCTGATGATGGCCGCGCATATCACCTTGCGTATTCGCCGCCCCAAAATGGACCGGCCGTACCGCACACCGGGCGGCATCTTCACCTCCGGCGTGGCCTTGGTGCTGGCGTGCATCGCCGTGGTCGCAGGCTTCCTGGTCGATCCACGGGTGGTCATCGGTGCCGCCGTCATCTATGGAGTGTTAATTGCTTACTTTGCACTCTACAGTCGACATCACTTGGTAGCAGGCACGCCGGAAGAAGAATTCGCGGCGATCCAGAAGGCTGAGCAAGCCTTGCACTGAGTGTCGACAATCCCGGCGCAGGCTCGATCTGCGCCGTCACGGAGAATTGTGTATGGCCAGTTTCGCTCACACGGTCGGCGCCCAGACCTATCGTTTCGACAGCCTCAAGGACGTCATGGCCAAGGCCAGCCCGGCGCGCTCGGGGGACTTCCTCGCCGGCGTCGCCGCGCTCAACGACGGCGAGCGCGTGGCTGCGCAAATGGCGCTGGCCGACATCCCCCTCACGCATTTCCTGCAAGAAGCGCTGATTCCCTATGAGGACGATGAAGTCACCCGGCTGATCATCGACACTCACGACAAACAGGCCTTCGCCGTGGTCAGCCATCTCACCGTGGGCGGTTTTCGCGACTGGTTGCTCAGCGATGCCGCCGACGAAACCAGTCTGCGCGCCCTCGCCCCCGGCCTGACCCCGGAAATGGTCGCCGCCGTGTCGAAGATCATGCGCGTGCAGGATTTGGTCCTGGTGGCGCAAAAGATCCGCGTCGTGACGAAGTTTCGCGGCACTCTTGGCCTGCGCGGGCGCTTGTCGACGCGCCTGCAGCCGAATCACCCGACCGATGAACCCTCCGGCATCGCCGCGAGCATTCTCGACGGTCTGCTCTACGGCAATGGCGACGCGATGATCGGCATCAACCCGGCCACCGACAGCATCGCCTCGATCTGCGCGATGCTGGAAATGCTCGACGCGATCATCCAGCGCTACGACATCCCGACCCAGGCCTGTGTACTGACCCACGTCACCACCTCGATCGAGGCGATCAACCGTGGCGTACCGCTGGATCTGGTGTTCCAGTCGATCGCCGGCACCGAAGCGGCCAACGCCAGTTTCGGCATCAACCTGAACGTCTTGCAGGAAGGTTATGACGCGGGTCTGAGCCTGAATCGCGGCACGCTCGGGCAGAACCTGATGTATTTCGAAACCGGTCAGGGCAGTGCCTTGTCGGCCAACGCCCACCACGGCGTCGATCAACAGACGTGCGAGACACGGGCCTACGCCGTGGCGCGACATTTCAAGCCGTTCCTGGTGAACACCGTCGTAGGATTTATCGGCCCGGAGTACCTCTACAACGGCAAACAGATCATTCGCGCCGGCCTCGAAGATCACTTCTGCGGCAAGTTGCTCGGCGTGCCGATGGGCTGCGACATCTGTTACACCAACCACGCCGAAGCGGACCAGGACGACATGGACACCCTGCTGACCCTCTTGGGTGTGGCCGGAATCAATTTCATCATGGGCATCCCCGGCTCCGACGACATCATGCTCAACTACCAGACCACCTCGTTCCACGACGCGCTCTACGCCCGCCAGACCCTGGGCCTGAAACCGGCGCCTGAGTTCGAGCAGTGGCTGGCGAACATGGGTATCTTCACGCAAGCGGACGGCAAGGTTCGCTTCGGTAACAATTTGCCGCCGGCCTTTCGCCAGGCGTTGGCGCAACTGGGATGAGTCACATGGAAAAACCGCCCGTCGACCCGCAAAACCCATGGCTGGAACTGCGTCGCCTGACCCCGGCGCGGATCGCCCTCGGCCGCACCGGCACCAGTTTGCCGACCACTGCCCAACTGGATTTCCAGTTTGCCCATGCGCAGGCCCGCGATGCTGTGCACCTGCCGTTCGACCACGCCGCACTCAGCACGCAACTGACTGAGCGTGGTCGCGAAAGCCTGCTGCTGCACAGCGCGGCTGCGGATCGCAACAGTTATCTGCAACGCCCGGATCTGGGCCGCAAGCTCAGCGATGAATCAGCGCAGGCCTTGCGTGATTACGCTGCGGCGCATCCCGGCGGTGTCGATCTGGCGATTGTCGTGGCGGATGGCCTGTCGGCGTTGGCGGTGCATCGGCATACGCTGCCGTTTCTCAATCGACTGGAAGAGCAAATGAGCGCTGACGGCTGGTCAATGGCCCCCGTTGTCCTCGTGGAACAGGGTCGTGTCGCCATCGGTGATGAAATCGGCCAGCTACTCGGTGCAAAAATGCTGGTGATGCTGATCGGAGAGCGTCCGGGCCTCAGTTCACCCGACAGCCTCGGTTTATATTTCACTTACAAACCCAAGGTTGGATTGACCGACGCCTACCGCAACTGCATTTCCAACGTGCGGCTTGAAGGCTTGAGCTACGGCATGGCGGCGCATCGCTTGCTCTATCTGATGCGCGAGGCCTGTCGGCGGCAGTTGTCGGGGGTGAACCTGAAGGACGAAGCACAGGTTCAGACCCTGGAATCGGACGCAGGTGTCGACATGAAAGGCAATTTCCTACTGGATCCGCCCACAACCTGAACCGTTTCCGCATTGCGTTTCTGCGCTGCTTTCAGGCAGGATCGATGCACGGCCGCCCGGGTTTCCCATCGCCGTCAGAGCAGTTGAAGACAGCCACTTGAAGACGAGACCTATCATGCGGATTATTCAAGCGACCCTCGAACATCTGGATTTGTTGACCCCGTTGTTCGTCAAATATCGCGAGTTCTACGGTTCCCTGCCTTACCCGGATTCCTCCCGTGCCTTTCTTGAAAAGCGTCTGCGCCGCAAGGAATCGGTGATCTACCTTGCTCTGGCTGACGATGATGACAAAAAACTGATGGGTTTCTGTCAGCTCTATCCGAGCTTCTCTTCGCTGTCGCTCAAACGCGTGTGGATCCTCAACGACATTTATGTTGCCGAAGACGCCCGCCGCCAACTCGTCGCCGACAACCTGATCCGCACGGCGAAGAAAATGGCCAAGGAAACCCAGGCCGTGCGCATGCGCGTTTCCACCAGCAGCAACAACGAGGTCGCGCAGAAAACCTACGAATCCATCGGGTTCAAGGAAGACACCGAGTTCAAGAACTACGTATTGCCGATCAGCGAAGAGCTCTGAATTGAAAACAGCGCAGCCTTCGGCAGCACCTGCATTTGGAACGCGTTCCCTGTAGGCGCTGCCGAAGGCTGCGATCTTTAGAGGCCTCTTTAGTATTGCTGACAATTGTTCACAGCCCGACATCCCCCGCTACAAAACCAACGCGCTTTTCATCCTTCAGACCGTATAATTCCGATCTTTCCGGCTTGTAAGAAAAACTACACCTCGCTGTAGGCTTACACGAAGTCATCCGCACAGGCCTGCCGAGTCGGGCCGTCAAACAGGTGCCCCATGGATTTCAACCCGCTCGACCTTATCCTGCATCTCGACGTTTACCTCGATATGCTGGTGAACAACTACGGCCCATGGATCTACGCCATCCTGTTTCTGGTGATCTTCTGTGAAACCGGTCTGGTGGTGATGCCGTTCCTGCCGGGTGATTCGCTGTTGTTCATTGCCGGTGCCGTTGCCGCTGGCGGTGGCATGGATCCGGTCCTGTTGGGCGGTCTGCTGATGCTCGCGGCCATCCTCGGCGACAGCACCAACTACGTGATCGGACGAACGGCCGGCGAGAAGCTGTTCAGCAATCCGAATTCAAAAATCTTCCGCCGCGACTACCTGCAGAAAACCCACGATTTCTACGACAAGCATGGTGGCAAGACCGTAACGCTGGCGCGCTTCCTGCCGATCATCCGTACCTTCGCGCCGTTCGTCGCCGGTGTAGCGCGGATGCCGTACCCGCGTTTCTTCGCTTTCAGCGTGCTCGGCACCGTCCTCTGGGTCGGCGGTCTGGTGACGCTGGGTTACTTCTTCGGCAACGTACCGTTCATCAAGAAAAACCTGTCACTGCTGGTGGTGGCGATCATTCTGCTGTCGCTGGTGCCGATGATCCTCGGCGTGGTTCGCAGCCGTTTCGGCGGCACCAAAGCCCAATCGCACTAAGCCGATGTGGTCGCTGAGCGCCTGGCGTCGCCGGCGCATTCTGGCGAAGCACCCGATTGCCGACGAGATGTGGCAACGGGTGCGTCATCACCTGAGCTTCCTTGACGGCATCAGCGCGGCTGAAGACCAGTGGCTGCGCGAAGCCTGCGTGCTGTTCCTCGACGACAAACACCTGAGCGCCCTGCCCGGCGTCGAACTGCATCAGGAACAGCGCCTGCTGCTCGCCGCCCAGGCGCAGTTGCCACTGCTGCATCTCGGCGACTTGAACTGGTATCAGGGTTTCCACGAGATCGTGCTCTACCCCGACGACTTTCTCAGCCCGCAGCGTCATCGCGACGCCAGCGGTGTCGAGCATGAATGGGACGGTGAACACAGTGGTGAAGCCTGGCAGCAGGGGCCGATCATCCTCGCCTGGCCCGGCGTGATGGCCAGTGGCGGCTGGGAAGGTTACAACCTGGTGATCCACGAACTGGCGCACAAGCTCGACATGCTCAACGGCGACGCCAATGGTCTGCCGCCGCTGCATGCGGACATGCGGGTCAGCGACTGGGCGCAGGTGATGCAACACGCCTACGACGATCTCAACCGTCAGCTCGACCATGACCCGGACGCCGAAACCGCCATCGATCCCTATGCCGCCGAAAACCCGGCCGAGTTCTTTGCGGTCACCAGCGAATATTTTTTCAGCGCCCCGGATCTGCTCCACGAGGCTTATCCACAGGTGTATGCGCAGTTGCAGCTTTTCTATCGTCAGGACCCGTTGAGCCGGTTGCGGCAACTTCAGGCCACAGACCCGGTCTATCAGGCGCACGACTAAGGTCTGCACGACTTTCGGTACATGGCGCCGACGGCAGAATATGCCTATAATCGCCGCCACTTTTTGGTCAATCCGGCCAAGTGTTTTTGGTCAACTACGGGGGCACCGCCCAATGAGCTACAGCAAGATTCCGGCTGGCAAAGACCTGCCGAACGACATCTACGTCGCGATCGAGATCCCGGCCAACCACGCGCCGATCAAATACGAAATCGACAAAGACAGCGATTGCCTGTTCGTTGACCGTTTCATGGCCACCCCAATGTTCTACCCGGCCAACTACGGTTACATCCCGAACACCCTGGCTGACGACGGTGATCCCCTCGACGTGCTGGTTGTGACCCCTTACCCGGTTGCGCCAGGTTCGGTGATCCGCGCGCGTCCAGTCGGCATCCTGAACATGACCGACGACGGCGGCGGCGATGCCAAAGTCATCGCAGTGCCACACGACAAGCTGTCCCAGCTGTACGTCGACGTGAAGGAATACACCGACCTGCCGCCTCTGCTGATCCAGCAGATCGAGCACTTCTTCGCGAACTACAAAGATCTCGAAAAAGGCAAGTGGGTCAAGATCGAAGGCTGGGCTGGTGCAGACGCCGCCCGCGAAGCGATCACCAAGTCGGTTGCCGCCTACAAAGGCTAAGCACCTGCACCGCGCGTGAGACTTGAAGAAAACCCCGGTTGATCCGGGGTTTTTTGTGCTTGGCAAAAGCTGCCTTAAACAGCGTGTTTACGGCGGACTACAGAAAAGTTTTCAGCTGTGTAATTTCCCACAAGTACGTCTTACATCCGGTCGCAAAATTCAGCCCGTTTTTGAACGTCCGGTTTATTCAAACCGCTCTGGCACGGCCGTAGACTCCGTGTTTATGAGAAAGAACACTAGCGGTCCAAGATTCAAGGCACTCCTGGAAGCTGCGAACATCTCGACGACGGGTTTCGCAAAGTTCTGGGGCACGGAAGCCCAAAATGTCCACAACTGGTACACCCGGGGCGTCCCGGCGTATCGCATGGAAGAAGTCTCACGCCTGCTGTCCGTCAACAGTGAATGGCTGAAAACCGGCGAAGGCACGAAAGAGTTGCCGAGCCTGACTCCGCCTGCCAGTAACGGCGACAGCTTCGACGCCCAGGACCCTCAGGGCGCCTACCGATTCATCCATCCCAACGACATCGAACTGGCCTTCTTCAAAGAAACACCGTTGACCAACGGCTCCGACAAAACCCATGTCATCCAGGACCCGGACCTGTCCATCCGCCTGCTGCGCGCGCCACTGGATCAACTGGAAATCCGCCACGCCGACGCCATCTGCGCGCACATGATCGGCAACAGCATGGCCGAACGCATCGAAGACGGCTCCATCGTTGCCATCGACCGCAGCCTGACCCAAGTGGTCGACGGCGAGATCTACGCCATCGAACACGACGGCATGCTGCGTATCAAATACCTGCACCGCATGCCCGGCAACGGCTTGCGCCTGCGCAGCCACAACAACAGCGAATACCCGGACGAAGTCTTCCGCGCGGCACAGATCGAGGAGCAACGGATTCATATATTGGGCTGGGTGTTCTGGTGGTCGACGGTGAGCAAGCGGCGGCCGGTGGTGCCGTTTCTTTGACTCGACAAGGCTTTCGAACTTGCACATCCCCCTGTGGGAGCGGGCTTGCCCGCGAAGAGGCCCTGAAAAACAGTACAAATCCCGAATTTCTATTGCAGCCGTCGCTCTAAACCGCACTTCAGGCTGGGAATCCCAGGCAAAACTCAGTATCCTGCGCCCCACATTTGCGCATCGACCCGCCACGCGGCTCAGACAGCGCCCGACGCGGCAGACCAACGTCTGACCAAGTCCCACAGCCGGACGCAGATCCGGATGTACGTTTTGAAGGCTGGCAAGGCTTACCAAAAATAGGCCAAGCCAGTCCCCGAGAAGCCGGCCACAAGCCGGCTTTTTAATGCCTGCTGGAAAGTGCTCAGGTCAGCCGCTCGACACATGATAGAGCCATGAAACAGCAGCTTACGCTTTCACGGCACCAGCGCTTACTCTCGAAGGCATCCTCAGCGAGCGTTAACTTATACTCGCCCGCCGGTTAGTTCAAAAACACCCATCAGCACAGGGATGCGCCCATGTCTGTTCCAACCTACGATCAGTTCATCGAACCGATTCTGCGTTTCCTCGCCACAAAACCCGACGGTGCAATTGCTCGGGACGCCCACGAAGCGGCAGCCAAAATGCTGCAATTAACAGAAGCGCAGCGTGAGGATCTGATCGCGAGTGGTCAGGCCACCTACAAGAACCGATCAGGCTGGGCGCACGACCGTCTCAAGCGTGCCGGTCTTTCCAGCAGTGCCAAACGCGGTTATTGGAAGTTGACTGACGCAGGTGTGCAATACGCCAAGGAGCATGCATTTCCACTGTCGGCCAAGGATGTGGAGCATTTAGCAATCGGCTACATGAATGTGAAGCTGAAAGTCGCGCCTGATGCCGAGCCACTGGATGACCAACCAAATGTGGAGCCTGATCTGGCCTCTGCCACCGAAAGCCCCGACGACCGACTGGAGCGAGCGCTAAAGGAATTGCGCGATGCCACGGCGGCAGACCTTTTGGACAACTTGCTGCAAGTCAGCCCCAACCGTTTCGAAGTGATCGTGCTGGATGTGCTTCATCGCCTAGGTTACGGAGCGAGTCGTAATGATCTGCAACGTGTTGGCGGTTCCGGTGATGCTGGCATCGACGGCATTATCTCGCTCGATAAATTGGGGCTGGAGAAGGTTTACGTTCAGGCCAAGCGCTGGCAGAACACGGTTGGCCGGCCTGACTGCAGGCGTTCTACGGAGCGCTCGCTGGGCAAAAAGCCAAGCGAGGCGTTTTCATCACTACGTCCGGCTTCACAGCGCACGCTGTCGACTTTGCCAAATCGGTGGACGGA
Organism: Pseudomonas sp. IT-347P; assembly: GCF_949768005.1. Taxonomy (NCBI): domain Bacteria; kingdom Pseudomonadati; phylum Pseudomonadota; class Gammaproteobacteria; order Pseudomonadales; family Pseudomonadaceae; genus Pseudomonas; species Pseudomonas sp. IT-347P. The sequence goes on along the minus strand of NZ_CATKPQ010000058.1, from coordinate 77,668 downwards.
ATTGTGTTGGTGGATGGCACGCGGTTGGTGCATCTGATGATTGATCATGAGGTTGGAGTGACATCGCGTTTGTTGAGGTTGCCGACGCTGGATCGCGATTACTTTGATGAGGAATGAGTTCAGGAGTTTTGCTGCTTGACTCTGCCAACCAATTTCCATATTGGGCTTGTGGTCAAAATTGATGGCACACTAGAATCACGATGACGGTTCTACCAACCCCCACGGATCGAGGGTTACATCAGCGCGGGGCAAGGCCGGGACTGAATTCAGTTTAGGTTGATGTGCAGGTCAAGGAGACCACAATGTCGGACGCAAACATCAGGGAAAAATACTTCGTTTACCACCTCACCTCCGTTGAAAATCTGGATGGGATCTTTAAGGAAGGCCTAAAGCCTCGCGCCAGTCTGGAAAATTTCACAGACGTCGCAGACAGCGAAATCCTCAGGAAGCGCAAAGCGCTCAATCTTGATCGCTATGTTCCGTTCCACTGGTTTGCTGCGAATCCGTTTGATGGACGGGTACAGCTAAGCCGGCCCAAAGAGAAGTTCGTCCTCATCTCCGTGTTTAGATCATTTGCCAAACAAAGCGGTTGGAAAATTATTCCCCGGCACCCACTCGCTGATGATGCGATTCAACTGCTCGATTACAACGCAGGTTTTGAAGCAATTAATTGGGAGCTGATGAGTACTCGGGACTATCAGAACCCCGAATGCAAAAGCGTTTGCATGGCCGAATGCCTATCTCCGGAAGTGGTAAACCCCAAAAACTTTTCCAGAATTTATGCACCAACCGATGAAGTCAGCTCGCTTTGTGAGGCTAAAATGCGCGAGGCAAAGCTTGCGACTCCTATCAGCGTGAATCCCGGAATGTTCTTATAAATGAACTACACCAGCCTGAATCCAGAGAAAGCTCTGATTTGGCGTATCGTCCATCGCGATAACCTGCCCTGGATTCTGGACAACGGTCTGCATTGCGCAAACTCGGAAGCACAGGCACCTCAGTACGTGAACATCGGTAACGTCGATTTGATCGACAAGCGCCGTTCCCGTCAGGTGCCTATCGCACCCGAAGGCGTTCTGGCCGACTACGTGCCCTTCTATTTCACGCCCTTCTCGGTGATGATGCAGAACATTCACTCTGGCTGGAGTGTCCAGCAGCGCAGCAACGACGAGATCGTAATTCTGGTCTCAAGCCTGTATCGCGTTAAAGAGCTCGGCCTACCGTTTATCTTCACAAATGCGCACGCCTATCCGAGTTGGACAAACTATTACAGCGATCTGGCGAATCTCGACCAGATTGATTGGTCTATCCTTCAACGGCGCGACTTCAAGCGCGATCCTGATGATCCTCGCAAAATGGAGCGTTATCAGGCTGAGGCGCTGATCCACCATCACTTACCGATTACGGGACTACTGGGCATCATGTGCCACACCGATGCAATGAAAGTACGCATAGAAGCAGACGTTGCTGCTAGAGGCCTGACGTTGCCAGTCCATGCGCGCCCCAAATGGTATTTCCAATGATCAGATTCACCCAAGGCAATTTGCTGGAAGCCAAAACCGAAGCCCTCGTCAACACGGTGAATACCGTGGGTGTAATGGGTAAAGGCATCGCGCTGATGTTCAAAGAGCGCTTTGCGCAGAATTACCGCATGTATGCAGCGGCATGTAAGGCCGGGGAAGTAGAAACCGGCAAAATGCACGTGACTGCCACCAACGAACTCGATGGCCCTCGTTGGATCGTGAACTTCCCAACCAAACGCCATTGGCGCTCTCCGTCGCAAATGGTGTGGATAACGGAAGGCTTGCATGATTTGCGTCGGTTTCTGCTTGAGAACGACGTGAAATCTGTCGCCGTCCCGCCTCTGGGTGCTGGTAACGGCGGTTTGAAGTGGCCTGAAGTCCGTGAACAGATTGTCGAAGTGTTGGGGGATCTCGATGCTGATGTCTTGGTGTTCGAGCCGTCCAACCAGTATTTGAATGTCGCCAAACGTACTGGCGTTGAAAAACTCACGCCAGCCCGCGCTCTTATCGCCGAACTGGTTCGTCGCTACTGGGTTTTAGGCATGGAGTGCAGTCTGCTGGAGATCCAGAAGCTGGCCTGGTTTCTTGAGCGCGCAATCGAGCAGTTGCCGGATACCGAAAACCCTCTGAGTCTGAAATTTGTCGCGCACAAATATGGGCCGTACGCCAACCGACTGGAACACCTGCTCGATAACCTTGATGGCAGCTATCTGCATTGTGACAAGCGCATCAGTGACGCGGGCATTAGTGATGTGATCTGGTTTGATCAAGAGCGCAAAGTTTTTTTACAGACGTATCTCAAGACTGAGGCCAAGGAATACTCTCAAGCGTTGGAACGTACGGCTCAACTGATTGACGGTTTTGAATCGCCATTCGGTATGGAGTTATTGGCCACGGTTGATTGGCTGTTGAGCCAGGAAGGGGTATCTGCGAATGTTCCAGCGGTGCGCGAAGCATTGAAGCAGTGGGACGGTGGCGCCGGCGCTGCGGCTCGCAAGAGCAAACTGTTCGATGATCAGGCAATTGATATTGCACTCAAGCGCCTGACTTCGAGCAGTTTTCGGCCTGAATTAGCGGCCTGAGCAAATGAAAGGAATTGGGCAGCAACTTGCTGCCCAATCTCCCTCACGGATAACTAAACGCCTTCACCAACGTCAGCTCACCCACCGCCCGCATCGGGATCAGAAACGTCTCCATCTTCTCGTTCGGTGTGCCTTCTTCGGTAATCACCGTCACCTGCGCCGTGGTCAGCGGCTGCACCGCTTCATCTCCACCCTCGTCATCCCCGCGATAGCCACCGCCGTAGTAATTCACATACACCAGATACTGGCCCTTGATCGGCGCCGGCATGGCGAAGATTTCCGGGCCGTAACCGGTGGTGACGTCGACGTCGAGGGCGGCGCCGTTGGCGGCGCTGCGGTTGCCGTACCAGATGTGCGCGCCGTCGGGGGTGACGAGGTGCAGGTCAAGGTCGGTGCCGTCACTGTCCCACGCTAGCAACACGCGCAGTTTCGCCGGGGTGGCGCCGCCGCTGGTGTTGAGGAACTGCGCGCGATGGCGTTGTTGACCGTCGGGGCTGCGCACTTCGACGCTGTTGCTGCCGTTGGGGAAGGAGAACGGGCGGTCGAAGCGGCCGCTGTCGTCGATTTTCAGCGGCATGCTCACGCCGTTGACGATCAAACGACCGGGTTCGCTGCCCTTCCGCGTAGCGTTGATCTCGCCGCTGATGCGGGCGGTATTGGCCTGGCCGACCGGGGTATTGACCGACGAGGCAGGGTAATTGACGGTCTGGCGGAAGCTTTCGCCCTCGCCTTGCGGCGCGCCGCTGCGCCAACCGCCGACCGGAGTGTCGAGTTTGACGCTGTCGGCAGCAATAACCGGCGAGAGCGCAGTCAAGGTGCAAAGCAGCAGCAAGACCTGTGGATAACGGAGTGTCATGGTCTATTCCAGCAAAAGATGACGGGCGAGCCCTTCGATGTAGGTTTCATCCTGGCCGTTCGGGTGTGCTTCAAAGGCCAGGTGCAGATATTCGTGGGTCAGGTCGAGACGGTCCTGCAAGGTGAGTACGCCGCGAACGTAGATGCGTTGACGTTCGCGGTCGACGAAAGGCCGACCGAAAGCCAATTTGCACACGGCGAAGGTGCTGACTTCGTTGTAGCCGGTTTCGCTCTCCAGCGTCGGACGCCAGCCGCGTCGCTGTTTCTGTAGCCAGTCTTGCGCAGCGGGCAGCGCTTCGCAGGAGGCGACGGGGTTGTCCCAGCGGCTGAGGCTGGCGCGCGGATAGGCGTGCAGCAGAATCGCGTCGTAGCGCTGACCGGCGTTGGCCTGCTCGACGGCTTGTTGCCAGGCGAGTTTGTCCGGGCCGGGTTGATCGGAGTGATAGGTGACAGTGCTGCCGGCCAGAACCAGGTCTGCCGTCCACGCAGCAATGTTGCGCGACCCGGCCGAAGCCGGGCGCGGTGCGACGCGTTGGCGGTTGCTGCTGTCATCAATGGTCAGGCAGTCGCCATTGCGCGTGGCGTTTTGCAGCAGATAAGTGCGAATCGCTACGGCGAGTGCCTTGGCCGCTTCGGCGGGTTCGGGTTTGGCTTCGCGCTCAAGTACGCGGGCGACATACTCTTCGCGATCAAGTCTTGCGACGAGTTTGTCGTTGAGCAGAAACAGCTCGCCATCGCTATGGATATCCAGCGCGTTGCCATTGGCAAACTCGACGCGGTAGTCGCCCTGCAACGGGCCGGAGGTCACCTCCCGCCCGCCAGCCAAAACTCGCGTAACCGGATAGCGCGAAAACAGCCCGACTTCAACACAACGCCCCGCCTCGGCCGGCCATGTCGCTGGCAACACCGTCGCCAATGCCTGCCCGTAATGGCGCAAGACCATCTGACTGGTGCCACGCCCGCCCGCCCAGACCGGCGAGCCGTCCGCCGTCCAACCGGCGAAACCACCCTGACGCGACTGCGGATCTTGATCACCGAGCCAGCTCCAGGTTTTCACCCGCAGGCGCCCGCCCAGTTCGCCAACGACGTTGCCGTCAGCAGCATTCAGCACCACATCGAGCAGCACGCGGCGCATTTGAGCCTGCGCCGGCAGCACAGATAAAACGCTCAATAACTCAGCCACCGGAACCCTTGTTGCTGGCTGCACGGTTGGCAAATCCAGCAACCACGAAGGTGCCTGTCGCGCCTGCCAATACGTGCGCCAATCGGCAGAAGAAATGCCCAACCGCGCAGGTTCGAAATACAACCCGCAGGATTTCACCAGCGCCTGATCACGCTCGATCTTGCCACCCGCCGAGCAGCAATAAACTTCTTCCTTCGACTGCCCGCGACACTCATACGCCGGTTCCCGCGCGCCGGTATCCACCAGCCACGCGTAGACAAACAACTTCCACAGACTGCCCAGCGGCGCATCCAGCGATGACGGCAGCGGTTCACGGGCGATCAGTTGTGTCTGACTCAAGGACAACAATTCGCCCTTGTAGGCCACGCGCAACGGCTCATCCTGCGCCGTCGCCAGCGCAGGCATCACACACATCAGCAGCCACAGCAGCGGCCGGCTCATGTCAGTTGACCGTGACCTGACCGAGGGCGGCTTTCGCTTCCTGGGCCTGATGCTGCGGCGCGTAGACTTGCTTGAAACGCACCGGCGGCAGGTTGAACTGGCCCTTTTGCGAGAAACGCACCAGATGGCGCAGGCGCAATTCGCCGCTCAGCGCATCGACGGGCACCGCGTAGGCCAGTTGCCCCGGTTCGAAGCGTGCCTTCTCCAGCGCGGTCGGCTCGGTGCCGTCCTTGCCCTGCAACTTGATGCCCCACGTGGTGCGCTCGACATCGGCGCCCGGTGGCAGCGGCACTTCAAGCATGCCGTAGCGCAGCGGTTTCGGCGCTTTGCTGGTGAGGATCACTTCGTCCAGATACAGGCTGTCGCTGGACAGCGGCTTGCTGCCGACCGGCTCCAGTTTGAAGGTGAACGCTTCATCGCCCGGCACCAGTCGCGACAGGCGACGGGTGAGGGTCACAGCCATTGGATCGACTGGCGGTTGCCGGGTCTGGAAACTCAGCGCTGCACGCAGCGGACGCTCTTGCGTACCCGACACCGTCAACACACTCGGCATCGGCGTTGCGCCTTGCCAGGTCCAGTACATCTCACCGGTTGCACCGTAGTTTTTCTTCCAGCCTTCCCCCGGCGTCAGCGCGATGGTCGGCGAAGCCTGGGCGATGCTGCGTTGCAGCCAGGTCAGCGCCAGCGCACGTTCGAGGGTTGATTGCTGGGGCAGCAGACGTTGCAACAACGCCGTCGCACGGGCCTGATCGAACGCTTGCAGCGACAGGTTCAGCGCTTCGGCAAACGGCTGCGAGCTGACCGACAGACGCTGTTGCGCCGCAGCCACTTGACGATTGAAAGCATCGGGCAGGGCAACCTTCGACTGCGCGGCCAACGAAGCGGTCAACACCCGCGCCGCCGCCAGACCGAGCGCCGAATCCGGGTCGCTCATCACCAGACTGTCTTCGCCGTCGTCCATCAGGGTTTCGGCGCTGCCTTCACCGGCCTTGGCCAGATCCTCCATCAAGCCGCTGAGCAAGGTGTTCACCGGCAAATGCATCTGCTTGGCGAACGACAGAATCAGCGCCCGCTGCAGCAGCGGCGTATTCGGCGCTTGCTTGGCGTAGACCTCCAGCACTCGCTGCCAATGCTCCGGCGGCAAGGTCAGCTCCAGCACTTGGCTGGCGTTCCAGTCGGCGTAATAGGCATAAGCCGTCAGGAATGCATCCGGTTCACCGTCGTAGCCCCACCAGGTGAAGCTCGCCGACGGCCCGGCCATTTGCACCAGACGCAGGCGGCTGTTCTGCATGATCAGACGCAAGCGATCACGAATCTGCGGATTCGATGCCAGCGATGGATAGGCAATGCTCAGCGGCAACAAACGACTGGCAGTCTGTTCGACGCCGCCGTACGGATAGCTGAGCAGATCATCGAGGGCCGAGCGGAACAGCGCTTGCGGACTGTCATCCAGGCGCAAGCGAATATCGGTGGCGTCCGCCGGCAGGCTCAACGGTGTATCACCGCTGGCCACGTCGAGGCTTTGCGTCTGCGTCACTTGCCAGCCGTCCCCGGTCGCACTCAGGCGCACAGCCAGAGCGTCAGCGGTTTTGCCGTCCTGCACCAACTCCGCCGTCCACTCGCCGGAGGCCAAGGCAAACGCCGGCAGCGGCACATAGTTGATGCCGTTGTTCAGGGTCACCGGCAAGCGTTGCTCGGCGCCCGCGTAGTGAGTAACCAGTTCAGCCTTGACCGGTTTCTCTGCCCGACTGAACGCGAACACGCCGAGTTGCGGCTGATCGCCCTTGCGGAATTTGCTCGGCCCGCTCCACTTCAGGTACAGCGGTTTTTCCGAACGCACGAACTGTTTCTTCTGGCCGACCTGACCATCATCGGCAATCGCGCGGGCGGTGATGCGCCAACGGGTCAGCGAGTCCGGCATCTTGAAGGTGAAACGGGTTTTGCCATCGGCACCGGTGAGCAACTCTGGCTGCCATGCGGCGGTGTCGACGTCTTCCCGACGCGGCCGCTCCAGCACTTTCACCCCACGCTCGCTACGGTTGGCTTTGCCCGGCGCGCCGGGGCTGCCTGGCAATGCCACGTCGTAACTGATGAACGACAGGCTGGCACTGGTGCGCACATTGTTACGGCGCGGGTGGTAGAAGAACTGGTCGATGGTCGGCGCGACTTCCGGTTGCAACGCATAGACCATTTCGTCGACGACGCTGACGGTCAGATGCGCCGGAACCGCTTTACCGGCGAACTGCGTGGTCAGGTCAACCGTGACCGTGTCGCCCGGCAGGTACACCGCTTTGTCGGTGCTGATCGCCACGTCGATTTGCGGCGCAATCACCTTGATCCCGGCGTTCTGGAAGCTGTACTGACCGCCTTTGGTGTACAGCACGGAGAACGTCAGGTTGGGCGCGAAGTTATCCTTCACCGGGATGCGCGCGCGGTATTGGGTGTCGCTGAGTTTTTCCAGCTTCAGCCAGTCACTGCCCTTCGCCAGCAACGCAGTCGCTTCGACCTTGTCGCGCTCCAGCGACAGCAACGCATCGCCGACCGGTTCCGGGAACGTGATCAGCGCCAGCGCTTCATCGCCCGCCTTGTACTCAGGCTTGTCGAGGACGATTTCTACAGTGCCCGGCACCGCTTTGACGCCGTCGCCAGTCACCGAATGGCCAGTGGCACCAAGGACGCGACCGTGTTGATCTTTCAATGTCAGGTTGTAAGTGCCCGGACGATCAAACGCCAGACTGAAGCCCTTGTCCGTCGCCGCAAGTTTGCCTTCACCGGTGCTCTGGTCTTCCAGACGCACCCAGTTGTAGCTGCTCGGGGTGACCGCTTTACCCTGCTCGCTGCCGCCCTCATTGGCGTAGCTGAACGCGACTTTGTCCTTGACCGCACTGAAGCGCTGCGGCGCGCTCAGACGGAAGCTCGCCGCGCCACGGTCGATGAGGATTTCCTTGGTGGTCTTGACCCGATACGCCGCACCATCGCTGGCGAACACGGTGAGCATGTAGCGGCTCGGTTTATCGGCCGCCGGCAAATCGAGAGTCGCGTTGCCTTTGCTGTCGGTGGTCAGTTCGGTGCTGGTCAGTTCCACCGGGAATTGCCCGAGGTATTGCAGCTCGTTGTCGACCATCGACAGTTGCTGGGCACGCAGGCTCAAAGTCAGTTTGGCGTTGGCCACCGGTTTGCCGTCGGGATAGAGCAACACCAGACTGCCTTTGACCGGCTCGCCGGTGCGGTAATCCTGTTTGGCCAGGTTCAGCGAAATCTCGAAGTGCGGCTTGATGTATTCAGCGACGCGGAAGGCGCTGCTGTAGGCCTGATCCTTGTAGTTGAAACGGATCTCGTAACCCCCGGCCACGGCGTTGTCCGGCAACTGGAAACGGCCTTGGGTTCCGGCCTTCGAATCGAGTTTCAAATCCAAGTGCTGCAGCTCGGTGCCGGTGGCGTCGAGCACGCTGACAGTGACATCCGCTGCGCCAGGCAACACCGAATCGCGCGCATTCTTGAACTCGCGACCGACGATTTTCAGCGACACCCAATCACCCGGGCGATAGAGCGGCCGGTCGGTAAACGCGTAGAGCTTGGTGTCATAGATTTCGCTGTCGTAATAGAAGTTTTCCGAGACGAACACTCCACCCTCTTCGTCCTCACCGATGACGAACGAGCGCTCGGGGCTGACGTGTTTCAGGCGCAGCAAACCATCGGCGTCAGTGGCGCCGCTGCTCATGACGCCGAGGCCATCGGTCCACAGCACATTCACCTTCGGCACAGAACTGCCTTCGTGTTTACGCGCAGCCCAGACCAACAATTCATCACCGGCAATCTTGCTCACCGCCACCGTGTTGGAGACGAACACCATAGTGGTCGCGCGGTACTTGCCGATCAGCGCTTCGACCAGATACAGGCCCGGTTTCAGCTTACCCAGCGGGATATACACGTTGCCCGGCGCGACGCTGACAAAGTCACTGGAAGACCCGGCCAGATTGACCCCGGCCGGCGGTTGTATCGGCTTGGCCTGCCACAGCGGATAACGGAACTGGCTGACCACCGGCAGACCCGGGATCAAGGCAAATTGCGGCTGCGCGTCATATGGCGTTGGCGCGGCCATGGCATTGCCCATCTTCAGTTCCGGCACTTCCTCGGTGACCTGTTTGCGCGATTCATAGGAGAACGCGCGCTGCATCACCCGCCGGGATTTGCGGTACCAGTTGTCCCACAGGTACGCGAGGGTGTTGGAGAGGCCTTCGCCCTTGAACTGGCCGTCGCTGACCACACGATGCAGGTTTTTCTGGCGCTTGAGGAAATCCAGCGGTTTGTCGATCCGGTACACGCGGATGTCGGCGCCGCCGTACGGTTCCATGCGAAAGCGACGGTAATCACGGCCCGGCGCTTCGAGACGGACCATCGCCTGCTCGTCCGCCGCGAAACTGCTGTCGGCGAGCAGGAAGAAGCTTTCACCGGAGACCGGCGTGTAGCCGCTCGGCTCGACCGCGTCTTCGGCACTGACGGTGGCCACTCGCAGCAACAGCGCCAGCAGCAGAGGAATTCGGGAGCAGATACGCAACATGCGGGCACCGGTCATTGGGAGAGGAAGTTCAGTCGATAGACGCCGATGAAGTTGGGATTGGCTGCGTCGGGTATCCATCGGGTGTCCTTCCATGTCATGAGTTGCTGCAGGCTTGCCGAACGCATGCCGTTGTCAGTGGGGGTGGTGGTGCCGGTGTGATAGGCGATGTAGCGGCCCATCCAGATCATCAGGTGCTGGTCGTCGCCCTGATCGAAAAACATCAGATCACCGGGTCGTGCCTGCGACACGTCGCGGCTGACCAGGTGACTGTTGAACTGAATCAGTTTGATCGCGTTGACGTACGGTCCGACCTTGCCGCCGCCCTGCTGCCACTGCTGGGCAAACTTGCGTTGTTCATCGCTGAGCGACAGCTCCGGCGGCAGGTAGCGATTGGACAGGCCATTGCTGCGCAGCCACTTGTCGTCGTGGACTTTCAGCGCTTCGTTGGCGGCAAAACGCACCAGCCCGGCGCAGTCCTGTTGATACCAGCGCGGGCTCGGGCCCTGGCTCAGTTGCTCCTGGGCGATGCGCACAAACCAGGCACGAAACACCTGGGACTGCGCCGGATCCAGCGCCGGAATTTCGCTGGCACGGGCGCCCGCACTGAGCAACAGCGCGAGCAGGCCGAGGCTGCGGATCAGTGTCGTCACAGCGCTTTCCATTCCAGCGGCAGCCATTGCCAGTGGCCATCAGGCTCACTGCCTTCGGGCAGGGTCAGGGCGTATTTGCCGTAGCCGCCAAGCGTGCGCAGTTTCGGGATCAGGTAGGTTTGCGCCGCGTTGTAGAACACCGGCTCCATGTCCTGCGGCAGGCTGTCGAGGGTTTCCTGCTGCATCAGTTGCGCCATCGAATCCGGGCCGAAATAGATCGGCATCAGCACATCTTTCGGCAGGACGTCGGCCATCGGCGGGAAGCGTTTATCGAGGGTGCCGAGGGCCTTGTCGACGAGTTTGTCGTCGAGGGAAAACAGCAACGTCGAACCGTGACGGGCGAGGCTGACTTTCATGAACGCCTTGCCGGAAATCGCGTCCGGGTTCTCGGCAGTCTTCGCCGCATACGGGCCGAAGTTGGAGCTGACCTGACGCTGCCAGACGTGGCTCTGACCTTCCTGCTTTTCGACCACCGGGAATACGTTCTCGGCGACGTTGGATTCAAACGCACCAACCATCGAGCCAAACAGCTTGCCAAGGTCGCCGTCGAGTTTGCTGCTGTCTTCATCTTTCAGGCTGGCAACCAATAGCGGCGTGTACAACCGCGAATCGGCGTACCAGCACAGGCCTGCCGCGCCGGCCACATGTTCGGTGAGGGTTTGCGCCACGGCTTCTTCAGCGCCGAGTTTCACCAGCAATGGTTTTTGCGGTTCGGCCGCGACCGGCAGGGTCACGCAGGCACTGGCGCCCAACGGCATCGCTTGCCAGACCGGTTTGAAGTCGAAATCGGGCTGGTTTTCCAGCTCGTCCATGGCGAGGTAGCTGTGCCAGCCCTTGTCGTCCATGTCGAAGCGCAGTCCGGCGAAATTCGGAATGAAGCGTTGATAACCCATGGCGAGAACGCTGGAGTTGACCGACAGGCGCTGTTTGGTTTCCGGTGCCTTGGCAGGCAGACCGAAAGCCTCGGGGAACAGTTTTTCGCCGTTAAGCAGTGCTGCCAGCGCTTGCGAAGAGACGTGGCCCGGTTCCTCCTGGGTGCCACTGTCCGAGTCGTAGTACTTGTTCGGATTGGACAGCACCACCAGTTTGTCACCGCGCGAAGCGAACAGCAGCGATTTGCTGGCGTTGTAGCTCAACTGGTACAGCGGCACCTCGTCGCTGCCGACTTTGATATGGCCCAACACGCTGAGCTGCGAATCATCCAGCGCCACTTTCGCCAGCGGCTCCAACAGTTTCGCCAACCCGCCGCGATCCATTACCAACAGGAAATCCTTCAGGCGACCATCCGCACCACGCCACAGCGCAACATCGGCCGGTTGATCGAAAAGCTGCTCGATCAGGCTGTCCTGCAACTTCAGGTCATGCTCGTAGATGATCCGGCGCAGGCTACCGATCAGCCCGAGGCGATCCGCATGGGTCTCGTAATAGAAGACGAAATCTTCGGTGAGCGTGGCCTTGAGGAACGGCACCGTCAGCAAGTCCTTGGGCAACTGGCTCAACGAGCGGGTTTCCAGCAGCGCATCCGGACGGCTCAGGCCGAGCTTGTCACTGGCCAATTCCGCTGGCGGCGCCTTGGGCTTTAGCAGCAGCCAGCCAAAACCGCCCGCTACCCCGGCCACCAGGCACAACCCGGCCAACAGCAAAGGCCAGCGCCGCATGGGTTTGGCCGCTGGCGTGTCGGCAGTCGAAGTCACTGTGTTATCGCTCATCTTCTCGCTCATTTCCCAAAGCTCAGGATTTCATCCGTGGCGGAATGCTTAATAGTTGAAAGTCTTGACCAGCAGCAGATCACCGATCGCCCGCAGGGGCACGATGAACGTTTCGCGTTTTTCATCGACGGTGTTTTCGTTGAGCACCAGCGTGATTTGTGAGGTGATCACCTCGTTCTGGTTGCTGGTCTCCTCGAAGTTATAGCCGCCGTTGCCGAAGTTGCCCCAATAGTTGACGTAAACCAGATAGGTGCCGTGCAACGGCGCCGTCATGGTGAACATTTCCGGACCGGGGCCGTCGACGCCATCCGGGTCAAGACCGCCACCATTGCTCAGAGCCGGCCGTGCCCAGAACGCATGCTGACCGTCGGGCGTGACAATGTGCAGATCCAGCTCGGCTTTCGGATCGTCCCAGCCCAAGACAAGACGAATCCGTGCCGGCGTGCGCAAATTGTTTGCTTCATAAAATTGCACGCGCTTGAGCGACTCGCCCTCGGCGCTGATCACTTCAACGCTGTTGGAGCCGGCGCCGAACGCGTACGGCCGGGCGAAACGGCCCTGGTCGTCGGTGTACAGATTCAATGGATTGCCATTCACCGCGAGGCTGTGCGGCGGGCGCATATGGCCGATGGCCTTGAGCTGGCCCTGGATCATTGTGCGATTGCGCTGGATGCCGCGATCGATCGGCGGCGTCGGGTAGGCGACTTGCGGGTTTTCCGTGCGATCGAGCAAGCCGTGATAGCGCCAGCCACCGACTGGCTCTGACAGTTCAGCGCTCGGCGCGGCCAGCAGCGCGGGCGCGCAGGCCAACCCGAACAACAGCGAAAGAAATGAACGCATGTGATGCCTCCTGCCATGCCTGAACGAAACCTTGCACCCGATCCTCGGTACTTCACAGCGGTGAAACTGCGTTTCGTCTGAAAGCCCCGTGACTGTGGGGTCGTAGAAGGCGCGAAGATTAGCGATTCGGCAGTTTTTTAACAATCGGATACATGTGCTTTTACTGTAGGAAACCTGCTTTTAAGGGGCGTGAGCCGAATAGAGAGATTATTCGGCTCACAAAATGAGCCGAATAGGTTTCAGCCTTCCAGAATCGCCTCAGGAAAAAGGGCCGGTCGCACCCTGCTCATTTGCCCATACCCCCCCTATCTGCTAGTGTCGCGCCGGTTTAACGTCAACCGGAAACTGCCGCCATGGCCCGCAAAAAAGCTGCACTGGATTTCGAACAGTCCCTCGCCGACCTGCAAACACTGGTCGAGCGTCTGGAGAACGGTGAATTGTCGCTGGAAGACTCGCTGACCGCTTTCGAGCAGGGCATCGGTCTGACCCGTGACTGCCAGGCAGCGCTGGCGCAAGCCGAGCAGAAGGTGCAAGTGCTGCTGGAGCGCGATGGCGAACTCGCCGAGGAACCCTTCGACGCGGAACAACCAGAATGATTGCAGCGTATACGGCGAGCAGCCAGACCCGGGTCAACGCAGCGCTGGAAACCCTGTTCAACGCGCCGTTGCCAGAGTTGGCGCGGCTTTACGAAGCCATGCGCTACAGCGTGATGAACGGTGGCAAACGCGTGCGTCCGCTGCTCGCCTACGCCGCTTGCGAAGCGCTGGGTGGCAAGGCCGAGCAAGCCAACGGCGCGGCCTGCGCGGTGGAGCTGATCCACGCCTACTCGCTGGTTCATGACGATCTGCCGGCGATGGACGACGACGATCTGCGTCGCGGCCAGCCGACCACCCACAAGAAATTCGACGAAGCCTGCGCGATTCTTGCCGGTGACGGCCTGCAGAGTCTGGCCTTCAGCGCCCTGCTCGACCCGCGCCTGAGCGACTGCAGCAGCGACATCCGCCTGCACATGGTCGCCGCGCTGGCCAAAGCCGCTGGCCCGGCAGGCATGGTCGGCGGGCAAGCCATCGACCTTGGCTCGGTTGGCCTCAAACTCGATCAGAAAGCCCTCGAACAGATGCACCGGCACAAGACCGGCGCGCTGATCGAGGTCAGCGTCAAACTCGGTGCTCTGGCCAGCGGTCGCGCCGAACCGGATGAGCTCACGGCTTTGCAGACCTATGCACAGGCTATTGGTCTGGCCTTTCAAGTGCAGGACGATATCCTCGACGTCGAAAGCGATACCGCCACCCTCGGCAAACGCCAGGGCGCTGATATCGCTCGCGACAAGCCAACCTACCCGGCGCTGCTCGGTCTTGACACCGCCAAGGCGTATGCCCTGGAACTGCGCGATCAGGCCCTGCATGCCCTGCGACCGTTTGACGCGGCAGCCGAGCCCTTGCGCGAGCTGGCCCGGTATATCGTCGAGCGGCGTCACTGATCAGCAATCGGTCAAAAAATACCAACGCGTGGGCAGGGGGCGATGCATCAGGTAAACTGCCGCATCTTCTATACCTATAACGATTCGCCTGATGCCCACGACGTTTCATGAGATTCCCCGCAAGCGCCCGACCACGCCCCTGCTCGACCGCGCGAATACGCCGGACGGTCTGCGCCGGTTAGGCGAAGCCGAGCTGGAAACCCTGGCCGATGAGTTGCGCCTGGAATTGCTCTACACGGTCGGTCAGACCGGTGGGCATTTCGGTGCCGGCCTGGGCGTGATCGAGCTGACCATCGCGTTGCATTACGTCTTCGACACGCCAGACGACCGTCTGCTGTGGGACGTCGGGCATCAGGCGTATCCGCACAAGATCCTTACCGGTCGCCGCGAGCGCATGGGCACCCTGCGCCAGAAGGACGGCATTGCCGCTTTCCCGCGTCGCTCCGAGAGCGAGTACGACACCTTTGGCGTCGGCCACTCCAGCACCTCGATCAGCGCTGCACTGGGTATGGCGATTGCCGCCCGCCTGCAGAACAGCGATCGCAAGGCAATCGCCGTCATCGGTGACGGCGCATTGACCGCCGGCATGGCTTTCGAGGCGCTGAACCACGCGCCGGAAGTCAACGCCAACATGCTGGTGATCCTCAACGACAACGACATGTCGATCTCGCGCAATGTCGGCGGTCTGTCGAACTACCTGGCGAAAATCCTTTCCAGCCGCACCTACGCGAGCATGCGCGAGGGCAGCAAGAAAGTCCTGTCGCGCCTGCCCGGCGCCTGGGAAATCGCCCGCCGCACCGAAGAATACGCCAAAGGCATGCTGGTTCCCGGCACCCTGTTCGAAGAGCTGGGCTGGAACTATATCGGCCCGATCGACGGCCACGACCTGCCGACCCTGATCGCCACGCTGCGCAACATGCGTGATCTGAAAGGCCCGCAGTTCCTGCACATCGTTACCAAAAAAGGCAAAGGCTTCGCCCCGGCGGAAGTCGACCCGATCGGTTACCACGCCATCACCAAACTCGAACCACTGGATGCCCCGGCCGCCGCGCCGAAGCAGGCCAGTGGGCCGAAATACTCGGCAGTGTTCGGCGAATGGTTGTGCGACATGGCTGCAGCCGATCCACGCCTGGTCGGGATTACCCCGGCGATGAAGGAAGGCTCGGATCTGGTGGCGTTCAGCGAACGCTTTCCGCTGCGCTATTTCGACGTGGCGATTGCCGAGCAACACGCGGTGACGTTCGCCGCCGGTATGGCCTGCGAAGGTGCCAAGCCTGTCGTGGCGATCTACTCGACGTTCCTGCAGCGCGGTTACGACCAGTTGGTGCATGACGTCGCGGTGCAGAACCTCGACGTGTTGTTCGCCATCGACCGCGCCGGTCTGGTGGGTGAAGACGGCCCGACCCACGCCGGAAGTTTCGACTTGTCCTACCTGCGCTGCATCCCGGGCATGGTCATCATGACCCCGAGCGATGAAAACGAGTTGCGCAAGATGCTCACCACCGGCCACCTGTACAACGGCCCGGCGGCGGTGCGCTACCCGCGCGGCACAGGCCCGAACGCAACGATCGACAAAGATCTCGAGCCGATCGAAATCGGCAAAGGCATCGTCCGTCGTCAGGGCAATAAAGTCGCTCTGCTGGTGTTTGGCGTGCAACTGGCCGAAGCCCTGAAGGTGGCTGAAAAACTTGATGCCACCGTGGTCGACATGCGTTTCGTCAAACCGCTGGATGAAGCGCTGGTACGCGAGATTGCCGCGAGCCACGAGTTGCTGGTGACGATCGAAGAGAACGCGATCATGGGCGGCGCCGGTGGCGCGGTCAGCGAATTCCTCGCGCGCGAGAATATCCTCAAGTCGATGCTGCATCTGGGCTTGCCGGATATCTACGTCGAACACGCCAAGCCTGCGCAAATGCTCGCCGAGTGCGGGCTGGATGAGGCCGGGATCGAAGCGTCGATTCGTCAGCGTCTGGTATTGCTCAACCGCTAAATCGCTAAACACACAATCCCTGTGGGAGCGGGCTTGCCCGCGAAGAGGCCGGCACATCCAACATCAATGTTGAGTGTGCCGACGCCTTCGCGGGCAAGCCCGCTCCCACAGTGTTTTGTGTAGCTCCAAAATGTGTGTACACCTGAAACACCAGTGGACTGTCCATGAAACTCTCGCGCTTCGCCCTGCCTTTCATCCTGCTGCCATCCGCCAACGCCTTCGCCGACACCTTCGAACGCGATCAGGCGTTAAAACTGCCGGACACGCTGATCTCCGCCAACCGCCAGGTCGAAGCCCGCAACGACAGCAGCGCCGCCAACACCGTGTTCACCCGCGAAGACATTGATCGCCTGCAGCCGAGCGACGTGCCGGACCTGCTGCGTCGCGTCCCTGGCGTGCAAGTGGCGCAGGCTGGCGGGCGCGGCAGCCTGCCGGGCATCTACATTCGCGGCACGCAATCGGCGCAGAGCCTGGTGCTGGTCGATGGCCAGCGCATTGGCAGTTCCACTTCCGGTGACAGCAACCTGCAGCATCTGGATATCGAGCAGATCGAGCGGGTGGAGGTGCTACGCGGTTCGCGTTCGGTGATTTACGGCAGCGATGCGATTGGCGGGGTAATTCAGATTTTCACCCGACGCGGTACCGAGCAGGGTTTAAAGCCACGCCTGCACGTCGGTTTCGGCAGCAATCAGACCTGGGAGCGCAGCCTCGGTTTGTCCGGGGGCGATGAGCATACCCGTTTCAACCTGGGTGCCAGCCTTGACGAAACTGCCGGGTTTGACCGTACCCACGAGTCGTATCCGAGCGATGGTGATCACGATGCTTATCGCAACAAATCCGTCAGTCTGAGCCTCAGCCATGCGCTGACCGATGACATCGAAGTCGGCGCCAATCTGCTGGATAACCGTGGCAAGAGCGAGTTCGACAACCCGTTCGGCCGCTTCGATATGACCACGTTCGAGTCTGTGCAACAGCAGCCGTACAGCGATTTCAACGTCAGCAGCGTCAGCAGTTATATCGATGCGCGGATCAACGAAACCTGGAAAACCCGCGTCGAGTTCGGCCACACCGAGAACCGCGAGAAGACCCTCGACAAGCTCAGCGACGAGCGCACGGTATTCAACACCTACCGCGACTCGCTGAACTGGCAGAACGACCTGACACTGGACGCACGTAACAGCCTGATCCTCGGCGGCGACTGGTACGAAGATCGAGTCAAC
Organism: Pseudomonas sp. IT-347P; assembly: GCF_949768005.1. NCBI lineage: Bacteria > Pseudomonadati > Pseudomonadota > Gammaproteobacteria > Pseudomonadales > Pseudomonadaceae > Pseudomonas > Pseudomonas sp. IT-347P. Next base: position 60,134 of record NZ_CATKPQ010000058.1, on the reverse strand, counting down.
AGCAGCACCGCGTTCGATGAAGACAGCCGCTGGAACCGCGCCGCGTTTATTCAGCATCGTTTCCAGGCCGACAACTTCTCCACGGAGCTGGGTCTGCGCCACGACGATAACCAGCAGTTCGGCAGCCAGAACACCTGGAGCGGCACCTTCACCCTGCCACTAAACTCGGATAACGATCTGTTGCTGAGCTACAGCGAAGGTTTCCGCGCCCCAACCTTCAATGACCTGTATTACCCCGAATACAGCAATCCGGATCTGAAACCGGAAACCTCGAAAAGTTATGAACTGCAGTGGCGCAGTCAGTTGACCGATAGCACCCGCCTGGAAGCGTCGATTTACCGTACCGATCTGGAAGACGCGATCATCTTCGGCAGCAATTCACGTCCGGAGAACGTGGCTTCGGCGCGAATCAATGGATTTGAAGCGGCATTGAAGCAGGAACTGTTCGGCTGGCAGAGCAACCTTGGGGTTTCAATCATCGATCCGCGTGATCGCGATACCGGGCACACGCTGGCCCGGCGTGCGCGACGCACGTTGAGTTGGGATCTCGATCGACAGTTTGACCAAGTCAGCCTCGGCGCCAGTTGGCAAGCGGTCAGCAGCAGTTATGACGACCTGAACAATCAGCAGCCGCTGGGTGGCTATGCGCTGTTCGGCTTGCGCAGCAGTTGGGCGTTGAACCGCGAGATCAAACTGGAACTGAAGGTCGATAACCTGTTGGACAAGGGCTATAGCCGGGCGAATTACAGCTATGACGGCAGCCAGTACGGTTATCGCGAGGAAGGTCGGGCGTGGATGTTCGGGGTGACCTGGACTCCCCAGCTTTGATTTAAATCTTCGCTGATTTGACTGGTCCCTTCGCGAGCAAGCCCGCTCCCACAATCTGGAATGCGATTCCCTGTGGGAGCGGGCTTGCTCGCGAAGAAGTCACCTCGGTACGCGCTCTGGTGCAATCAATTGACAGAGCTTGGCAGTGGCATCAATCATCTGGCCGCTGGGGCGTTCAAGGCCCTTGTCGGTGATCAGCAACAGATTGCCTCGCTTCACCGCCGCCACCTGTGGCCAGGTTTTCCATGCATTCAACTGCGCCTGATCACTCGCCAGAATCACCTCTGGATCACGCTGCAATACCGCCTCAATACTCACCTGTGGCGCCGGTAAATTCAGATCGCCGAAGACATTACGCGCCCCGCACACTTGCAGCGCATCACTGATGATCTGTCCGCCCCCGACGGTGTACAGCGGCTTGTCCCACACCTGATAGAACACCCGCAACGGCACCTCGCGGCGATAGCGCTGGCGCAGCTCAGCGAGTTGTTTGCGCAGTTCGGACGCTCGCGCCACCCCGCGCGCAGGTCGCCCCAATTGCGCGGCAATGCTTTCAATCTGGGTGGTGAGTTGTTCGAGGGAATGCGGTTCGGCGACAAAGGTCGGGATGCCCAGGCGCTTCAACTGATCACGCTGCGCCGGACCGACACTGCCGGGCCACAGCAGCAATAAATCAGGCTTGAGACTGAGTAGCTGCTCCATGTCGAGCTGGCCATAACGGCCTACCGAGGGAACATGGGCAATCGCAGAAGGCCGATCACCGGCGTCCAGCACGCCAACCAACAGGTCAGCCGAATCCAGCTCAACAACGATTTCAGAAAGAGAAGGGGCGAGGCTGACAACCCGCAGTTGCGCCAGCGCAGGGCCACTGATGGCCAGCAACAACAGCGCCAGCCAGAGACGGCGCATCAGCCGAGTTGACGCGGGATACGGTAGAGGTAGAACAGCACCGCCGTGGACAGTGCCAACAGCATCAGCGGAACCGCTTCAAGGCCAACGAACACTGCCAATGCACCGATCCACGCCGGCAAGGCTGCCGCGAGAAATGCCGTGCGACGGCGTGCTGCGAGGGCAATCCACGCGGCCGGTTCATCCGGGGTATCGAGGGCTTTTTGCGTAGCTATCAGCGCATGTTTGTAGCGGCCGAAAAACTTCAGGCTGACAAACATCGACGCCACGCCGGCAATAAAAAACGGCATCGCCAGCACTGGCAGAAGTCCGTCGCCCTGACCAAACAAAGCGTTGAGTACAAACAGCGGCAACAGCGCCAGCGCCAGGTATTTCCACCAATCGACCGACAACCGGCGCCGCACCTGACCCCGCGTCACGCGCGATCGACCTCGCCTTGATGCTCGTTGCCCATCATGTGGTCGAGCTTGCTGGCCTTGGTCGCCAGATACAGTTTGTTGTGCGGGTTATGACCGGTGTGCAGCGGTACGCGCTCGGCGACGGTGATGCCCATGTCGGTCAAGGCTTTGACCTTGCGCGGGTTGTTGGTCATCAGGCGCAGGGATTTCACGCCCAGATGCTCGAGCATCGGCAGGCACATGGCGTAGTCGCGCTGGTCAGCGGCAAAGCCCAGACGTTCGTTGGCTTCAACGGTGTCGGCGCCGCCGTCTTGCAATTCGTAAGCGCGGATCTTGTTCAACAGACCGATGCCACGGCCTTCCTGACGCAGGTACAGCAATACGCCACGACCTTCACGGGCGATGGCTTTAAGCGCGCCTTCCAACTGCGAGCCGCAGTCGCACCGCTGGCTGAACAAAGCATCGCCGGTCAGGCATTCGGAGTGCAACCGGCCGAGTACCGGGGCACCGTCGGCAATTTCACCCAGGCTCAGCACGACGTGCTCGCGGCCGGTGGCTTCATCGAGAAAACCGTGCATGGTGAATTGCGCAAAAGGCGTTGGCAGCTTGGAAGCGGCGACAAAGACGACAGGCACCGGTGTGCTCCTGATCTAAAGAGTCTGAAAATTCGCAGGCCGGCATTGTAACAGCAGGTTCCTACAGACGCTTAGGCTGAATTATCGGGCATAACGATCAAAAAGTTTGATAACGATCCCACGGACACTGCGCACTCCTACAAGGGAATTGTGCAGGCCATCAGTTCGAGGTGAATGGGTAGGGCTGCTTCCACTTCTCGAAGATAGGCTTTAACTCGCCACTCTTCACCAACCGCTCCATACGCTGGTCATACAGCGCCATCAGCGCCCGGGCCTGTGGCGTGTCGGCAAAACCGAGATACAGCGGCAACTCGGCCAGATGCGAATAGCGATACTGCGCCGGATCGGCTGCGGTCTTCACCACGGCTTCTACCTCGGTCAGCGCATCGATGTAGTAATCCGCCCGCCCCTGCTTGAGCATCGACAGAATCCCCGTACGCCGTTCGATCTGGTTGTAGCGCTTGATATTGGGCAGGTAGTTTTCGTAGCGATAACCGCGCACCCAGGCCAGCCGAAACTTGCCCAGTGTCGCCTCGGTGGGCACCGGATTGCTCGCCAGGCCCAATGCGTAAATGTGGTCGGAATCGAAATTCCAGCGTGGATAAAGCACCTGCTCGGCTTCATCACGGTAGGAGCCGACCAGCGCGTCGACTTCCTTCAACTGCACCAGCCCGATCGAACGGGTATAAGGCACGCTGCGGATATCCAGCTTGACCCCGGCCGGCTCAAACACTTTGCGCAACACGTCCCAACCCAGGCCATGGCCGTCGGCGGCAGTGTAGTCTTCCCAGTCTTCGCTGGCCAGATGGATGACCGCCGGCGTCGGCGCAGCTTCCTGTGCACTGGCCGCGGTGCTCAGCAAAGCCAAAACCACTAGCGCCAACCAGCCTCGAGCCATCCCTTGTCCCCTCACTTGACCCTGATATCCCGTGGCATCAGGCGAAAATCCACACCAGCCCCTGCATGGCCAGCCAGGCAAACACACCGGCCAGCACGTCATCGAGCATGATCCCGACGCCGCCATGCACATGCCGGTCGATCCAGCGAATCGGCCACGGCTTGAGAATGTCGAAGAAGCGGAACACCAGAAAACCCGCAAGCAACCAGTACCAGCCTTCCGGCACCAGCCACAGGGTGATCCACATGCCGACCATTTCGTCCCAGACGATGCCTTCGTGGTCGTGTACCCGCAAATCGTCGGCGACCTTGCCGCACAGCCAGAAGCCGAACAGCATGGTGACCGCCAGCATCAGCCAGTAACCCCAGTCGGGCATCATCTGCCACAACGGGATAAAGGGTAGCGCCACTAACGAACCCCACGTGCCCGGGGCTTTCGGTAGCGTGCCGGAACCAAAACCGAACGCGAGGAAATGCCAGGGATTGCGCCAGACCGACGGCGGAACGAATTCGGCCGGAACCTGTTTCGGGTGATCTGTCACGGTGTCTCCTGAAAATGTTGATAGCCCCGGATTTGCGGGGTGATGTCGTGCCCTTCGCGGTCCAGCAGGACCACGCCCTGACCTTCTGATACACGACCGATCACATGGATCGGCCAGCCAGTGGCCAGCAGCGCCGGCAACTCGACGGCCGGCAAGGTGAAGGCCAGCACGTAATCATCGCCACCGCTCAGCGCTGCGCGCTCGGCGCCGCGCTGACCGAGAAATGCCACTAATGCATCCGACAGCGGTACGCGCTCGCGTTCAATCTCAAGCCGCACCTTTGAGGCCAATGCAATGTGGCCGCAGTCGGCGAGCAGGCCATCGGAGATATCCAGCGCCGACGTCGCTATGCCACGCAGAGCCTGACCAAGGGCCAGTTGCGGTTGTGGCGACCAGTAATGATCGAGCAGCGGTTGGGCGATATGCGCTTCAGCGTCACGTTGCCCCAGCACCAGTGGCAAGGCGCCGGCTGCATTGCCCAGTTCACCGCCAACACAGAGCAAATCGCCCGGTTGCGCACCGCTGCGGGTCAACGCCTGACCGGCCGGGACACGCCCGAACACCGTCACCGTCAGACTCAACGGCCCGCGCGTGGTATCGCCGCCGACCAGCGCAACGCCGCAGCTCTGCGCCATGCGGTTCAATCCGCCGGCATAGGCTTGCAACCAATCGGCGGTCACCGTCGGTACAGTCAGGGCAAGGGTAAAGGCAACGGGCGTGGCGCCCATGGCAGCCAGATCGCTGACCGCCACGGCCAGCGAGCGCTGACCGAGCAGAAACGGATCGCAAGGGTCGGCGAAATGCACACCGGCCACCAGCGTATCGGTGGAGATCGCCAACTGTTCCCCGGTAGGAACAGCGAGCAAAGCGCAGTCGTCGCCGACCCCCAAAGCAACGCCTTCGCCGCCCTGCGCACAAGGCGCGGCGGCGAAGAAATTGCGGATCAGCTCAAACTCGCCCATGGCTGAGAAAAAGTATTCAAGCGCCGATCAGCGCTTGAACGCCTTCACTTCAGCTTCACGCAGGCGCGGGGCCAGCTTGTCGAGCACACCGTTGACGAACTTGTGGCCGTCGGTCGAACCAAAGACTTTCGCCAGCTCGATACCTTCGTTGATCACCACGCGGTACGGCACGTCGACGCGCTTGAGCAGTTCCCAGGTCGACAGGCGCAGAACGGCCAGTTCAACCGGGTCGAGCTCTTCGATCGCCAGATCCAGGCACGGCGTCAGGGCGTCGTCGATTTCGGTCTTGAACTGCGGAACCCCATGGAGGATTTCGCGGAAGTAGGCACCGTCGACATCGGTGAAATCGTTATCAACGCGAAACTGCGCTTCGATCTCGTTCAGCGATTGTTTGGCCATGTGCCACTGGTACAGCGCCTGGGTCGCGAGCTGACGGGCTTCGCGACGCTTGACGCTTTTCGAGGGCTTGCCGGCATCCGCAGGTTTCGGATCGCGCGGGTTGAAACGATCGCTTTCGTCGCTAATCACTTGGCCTCCAACTGCGCCAGCAGGCTGACCATTTCCAGAGCGGACAGGGCAGCTTCGGCACCTTTGTTACCGGCCTTGGTGCCGGAACGTTCGATGGCTTGCTCGATGGAATCAACGGTCAGGACGCCGAAGGCAACCGGAACGCCGAACTCCATGGACACCTGGGCCAGGCCCTTGGTGCACTCGCCTGCCACGTATTCGAAATGCGGAGTACCGCCACGAATGACCGCGCCGAGGGCGATGATGGCTGCGAACTCACCTTTCTGGGCGACTTTCTGCGCAACCAGCGGGATTTCGAAGGCGCCAGGTGCGCGGATGATGGTGATGTCGCTTTCGCTCACGCCGTGGCGAACCAGGGCATCAACTGCACCGCTGACCAGGCTTTCAACCACGAAGCTGTTGAAACGGCCCACTACCAAAGCGTAGCGGCCTTTAGGGGCGATGAAGGTACCTTCGATGGTCTTCAGGGTCATTCGTCAGTTCTCTTAAAGAGCCGGGACGCGTCTGCTACGCGTCCCTCAGTGATTTATTTGCCGCGAATCGGAGGCCGGAAACAACCGGTCATTATTCGGAGGGCACGTATTCTACAACTTCCAGATCGAAACCGGATATCGCATTAAATTTCATTGGCGCAGACATCAGGCGCATTTTGCGTACGCCGAGGTCACGCAGGATCTGCGAACCGGCACCGACGATGCTGTAGGTCGTCGGTTTTTTCGGCGCTGGCTGATCACCGGTTTCACGGATATGCGCCAGCAGCACGTCGCCATCGAGCGGGTGACCGAGCAACAGCACCACACCGCTGCCGGCCTCGGCCACCGCAGCCATGGCGGCGCGCAGGCTCCAGCGGCCCGGTTGCTTGACCATCAACAGGTCGCGCAGCGGGTCCATGTTATGCACGCGAACCAGCGTCGGCTCTTCCGCGCAAACAGTACCCAGGGTCAGTGCCATGTGCACATCGCCTTCCACCGAATCACGATAGGTCACCAGGTTGAATTGGCCCAGTTCGCTGTCCAGTGGCTGCTCGGCAATCCGCTGAACGGTACGTTCGTGAATCATCCGGTAGTGAATCAGGTCGGCGATGGTGCCGATCTTGATGTTGTGCTCTGCAGCGAACGCTTCCAGCTCAGCGCGACGGGACATGGTGCCGTCGTCGTTCATCACTTCGCAGATCACGCCGCTCGGCTCGAAACCGGCCATGCGTGCGAGGTCGCAAGCGGCCTCGGTGTGGCCGGCGCGAGCGAGGGTGCCGCCGGCCTGGGCCATCAACGGGAAGATGTGGCCCGGGCTGACGATGTCTTCAGCCTTGGCGTCTTTGGCGGCAGCCGCTTGCACGGTGCGCGCACGATCGGCGGCGGAGATGCCGGTGGTGACGCCTTCGGCCGCTTCGATGGACACGGTGAACTTGGTGCCGAAACCGGAACCGTTGCGCGGCGCCATCAATGGCAGCTTCAACAGTTCGCAGCGCTCGCGGCTCATCGGCATGCAGATCAGGCCACGGGCGTGCTTGGCCATGAAGTTGATGTGTTCGGCCTGGCAGCATTCGGCAGCCATGATCAGGTCGCCTTCGTTCTCGCGGTCTTCGTCATCCATGAGGATGACCATCTTGCCTTGGCGGATGTCTTCAACCAGTTCTTCGATGCTATTGAGCGCCACAAGGCACCCCCTTCAGTCAGGATTTGAGGTAGCCGTTGGCGGCCAGAAAGCTTTCAGTAATACCGCCAGCGCTCGGCTCTGCGGCCTTGTCGCCGAGGAGCAGACGCTCCAGATAACGCGCCAGCAAGTCGACTTCCAGATTCACCCGACGACCTGGCTTGTACGACGCCATGATGGTTTCGCTCAGGGTGTGCGGAATGATCGTCAGCATGAACTCGGCGCCATCGACTGCGTTCACGGTGAGGCTGGTGCCGTCGACGGTGATCGAGCCTTTATGAGCGATGTACTTGGCCAGCTCTTTCGGCGCGCGGATGCGAAATTCCACGGCGCGGGCATTGTCACTGCGCGAGACGATTTCGCCGACACCGTCGACGTGGCCGCTGACCAGATGCCCGCCGAGACGGGTGGTCGGGGTCAGGGCTTTTTCCAGATTGACCGGACTGCCGCTTTTCAGGTCATTCATGGCGGTGCAGTCGAGGGTTTCACGGCTGACGTCAGCGGCAAAGCCGTCGCCCGGCAGCTCAACCGCCGTCAGGCAGACGCCGTTGACCGCGATGCTGTCGCCGAGTTTGACGTCGCTCAGGTCGAGCTTGCCGGTGGCGACGTGGACCCGCACATCACCGCCCTTTGGGGTCAGTGCGCGGATACTGCCGATGGATTCGATGATGCCGGTAAACATGCGGTTCTCCTTGAGAACTGGGCCAGCGCTAACGCGATGGCCGGGAATTATACGCTCGCCGAAACGACAGGGATGGCTGTGACTCGCCAGTCATCGCCCACCGCGCGAATTTCAGTGATTTTCAGCTCAGGCGCGTCCTTCATATAAGTCAGCGGCCAGTCGAGCAGCGGACGCGCCGAGGAGCCGAGGAACTTGCCGGCGATGAAGATCACGAACTCATCAACCAGACCGAGCTGCGCAAAAGCACCGGCCAGGCGTGGACCGGCCTCGACCAGCACTTCGTTGGTACCACGACTGGCCAGTTCGATCAGTAATCGATGCAAGTCGACCTGGCCGTCCTCACCCGGCACGATCAGGCACTCGGGGCCGTGAGCGTATTGCTCTTCGATTGCGACACAGGTGGCGACCAGCGCCGGGCCGGCCTTGAAGAACGGCGCATCCAGTGGCACTCGCAGACGGCCGTCGATCAGCACGCGCAGCGGTGGTCGACTCATGGCCAGCGCCGTTTGCTCACTGTCCAGACCGAGTTCGTCGGCGCGTACGGTCAACCGCGCGCCGTCGGCCAACACCGTGTCAGCGCCAGTCAGAACCACGGCGGCCTGAGCGCGCAAACGCTGCACCGCCGAACGTGCAGCAGGGCCGGTGATCCATTGGCTCTCGCCGCTTTCCATCGCCGTGCGCCCGTCGAGGCTCATGGCCAACTTGACCCGCACGAACGGCAAGCCGTGTTCCATGCGCTTCAGAAAACCTTGATTGAGCTGGCGTGCCTCGGCTTCCAGCACACCACTTTCGGTGGCGATGCCGGCATCGGCCAGACGCTGCAAACCACGTCCGGCGACTTGCGGATTAGGATCGCACATTGCCGCCACTACCCGACTCACCCCGGCATTCACCAGCGCATCGGCGCACGGCGGCGTGCGGCCATGGTGGCTGCACGGTTCAAGGGTCACGTAGGCAGTGGCGCCCCGGGCCAACTCACCGGCGGCGCGCAGGGCATGGACTTCGGCGTGGGGTTCGCCGGCGCGTTCATGCCAGCCTTCGCCGACAATCTGCCCGTCACGCACCACCACGCAGCCAACCCGAGGATTGGGGTGGGTGGTGTAGTGACCTTTGCGCGCCAGTTCCAGCGCGCGGGCCATGAAGTGGGCGTCGAGGATGGCCTGCTCGGCGGCGGTGGTCATTCTTTCACCGGTTCGCGGGCGAGGCGGTCGATTTCTTCGCGGAATTCGTTGAGATCCTGAAAGCGTTTGTATACCGACGCGAAACGGATGTAGGCGACTTCATCAAGCTTTTGCAGCTCGGCCATCACCAGTTCGCCGACCACGAGGGATTTGACCTCGCGCTCGCCGGTGGCGCGCAGCTTGTGCTTGATGTGGACCAGAGAGGATTCGAGGCGCTCGACGCTCACCGGACGTTTCTCCAGCGCGCGTTGCATGCCGGCGCGGAGTTTTTCTTCGTCGAACGGTTGGCGGCTGCCGTCGGTTTTGATCAGGCGCGGCAACACCAGTTCGGCCGTCTCGAATGTCGTGAAACGTTCGCCGCAGGCCAGGCATTCACGCCGGCGGCGCACCTGTTCGCCCTCGGCGACCAGACGCGAGTCGATGACCTTGGTGTCGTTGGCACCGCAGAAGGGACAGTGCATGGTGGCTGGCAACAAAAAAAGGGAGGGCCATGGTAGCGCATCCCGGTGGCAAGACAAGCCATAGGCTTTGCGGTATACAGAACGGCATGATCGTTTGATCCATGGATTTCATTTTGCCGGAGCATCCAATGCCGTTACGTCCGCTCGTTTTGCTCAGTCTTTTCAGCCTGTTGGTGGCCTGTGGCAGCGATGCACCCAAGCCTCAGCCGCCGACGCCAGGCCCGGCACCGCAGCAAGCGCAGAAAAAAGCCAAAGAGGCCGCCGACCTCGGCCCGCTGCCGGCTTATCAACGGGAACTGAGCGGCACCCTGCAAGGCGTGCCGGCCGGCGCTGAAGTCGAACTGGCGCTGCTGGTGATCGACGAGAAGGATCGCCCGCAACAATTGCTCGCCAGTTCCAGCCTGATCGGCAACAACCAGATCCTGCCGTTCCGCCTGCGCTTCAACCCGGACGCGTTCCCGGCCGGTGCGCGGGTTGAGCTGCGCGGTCGCGCCAGCCAGTCCGGCCAGTTGATCCTGCACCTGCCGTCGCAGACCATCAGCCAGCCGACCACTCAGGCACTGGGCCAACTGCAATTCGTCAAAGCGCCATGAATGCACCGCTCGATCTGCAACGGGCGTTGGGTGAATTGCTCGGCGACGCCAGACTGAAGACCTGCGCGTTGCCGGACACCGATTTGCAGTTGTGGCTGATCGATGGCGACAACATGGCTCGTGAATTCAGCCAGGAAGAAATTCAGCGAATCCTGCATGAACCGCCGTACTGGGGTTTCTGCTGGGCCAGTGGTCTGGCGGTGGCGCGGTATCTGGCGGAGTTTCCCGAGTGGGTGCGCGGTAAACGCGTGCTGGATTTCGGCGCCGGTTCCGGGATTGCCGGGATCGCGGCAGTAAAGGCCGGCGCGCTGGAAGTCGTGGCGTGCGATCTCGATCCGCTGGCGATTGCCGCGTGCCGGGCGAACGCCGAGCTTAATGATGTGCAAATGAGTTATTCGACGGATTTCTTTGCCGAGGCGGATCGCTTTGATCTGATTCTGGTGGCCGACGTGTTGTACGACCGGGCGAATCTGCCGTTGCTGGATGCGTTTTTAAGCCGTGGCCGTGAAGCGCTGGTGGCGGATTCGCGGGTTCGGGATTTTCGTCATCCGTTGTATGAGCGGATTGAAATGCTTGAGGCGATGACCTTGCCGGATCTGGCGGAGCCGGAAGAGTTCAGGCATGTCAGCCTGTACCACGCGCGGCGTTAGCTAAAAGCTTCGCGAGCAGGCTCGCTCCCACAGGGTCTGATGTCGTCCGCAGACTTTGTGTATCACCAAAATACTGTGGGAGCGGGCTTGCCCGCAAAAGCGTCCTCCCAGGCGACACATATCTCAAACCCCGCCCCGCTTCCGGCCACACCCCACCAAGCCGTATAGTTGCCCCATCCACGCTTTGACGAGATCCCCCATGAGTGAGCAAACGCCGTACATCTTCGACGCTACGACGGCCGATTTCGACCAGTCGGTGATCGAGGCCTCTTTCAACAAACCGGTGCTGGTGGATTTCTGGGCCGAGTGGTGTGCGCCGTGCAAGGCGCTGATGCCGATGCTGCAAGGCATTGCCGAGAGCTATCAGGGCGAGTTGCTGCTGGCCAAGGTCAACTGCGACATTGAGCAGGACATCGTCGCCCGCTTCGGTATTCGCAGCCTGCCGACCGTGGTGCTGTTCAAGGACGGCCAACCGGTCGACGGCTTTGCCGGTGCACAACCGGAATCCGCCGTGCGCGCCCTGCTTGAGCCGCATGTGCAGATGCCGCCACCCGCTGCAGCCGATCCGTTCGAACAGGCTCAGGCGTTGTTCGATGACGGCCGTTACGCCGACGCTGAAGCAGCGCTGGTGGTGATGCTCAATGAAGACAACACTAATGCCAAGGCGCTGATTCTCTACGCGCGCTGCCTGACCGAACGCGGCGAACTGGACGAAGCGCAAAACGTGCTCGATGCAGTCAAGAGCGACGAGCACAAAGCCGCGCTGGCCGGGGCCAAGGCGCAGATCAAGTTCCTTGGCCTGGCACGTGACCTGCCGGATGCCGCCGATCTGAAAGCGCGTTTGGCGAAAAATCCGCAGGACGATGAGGCGGTGTATCAACTGGCGATTCAGCAACTCGCTCGCCAGCAGTATGAAGCGGCACTGGATGCTTTGCTCAAGCTGTTCATCCGCAACCGCAATTATGGCGAGGGGCTGCCGCACAAGACCTTGCTGCAGGTGTTCGAGCTGCTGGGCAATGATCATCCGCTGGTGACGGTGTACCGCCGCAAGATGTTTGCGGCACTGTACTAAGCCTTCATTCGATCCAGCTGTAGAGCGGCGTATCCCCGCCGCTCACCACTTTCACGTCCGAACTGTGGCGCAGGCGCACCAGCAAGCGTTTGCCCGCCGCCCCACTACCGGTCAGTCCTTCCAGTTGTTCAAGCAGATCCGGCCCGCTGAGCTGCCCGGCCTTGCGCAACAGATCCTTGGCCACCTGCCACAACGCATCGTCCTGATTCAGCGGTTTCGCCGCCGGAGCCGCCGCTGCTGTCTCAGATTGAGCAACCGGCGCCTGTCCATTCAGGGTCGAACCGAGCTTCGCCCAGTCGCCGTCATCCAGTTCCACCGTCAAATCCACCGGCACGTCGCCGACGGTTCCGCGTATCCGCAACATTGAGTTCGCTCCCGCACATTTCTGACCTGCATGCTCCCACGGGACTTGTGCAACGCCAAGCGCACGGGCAAACTCTGCGGACTTTCGTTATAAGATTACATAACAAACTCTTCACTTTACTTCCCGGAGACCGCCATGCGTCGTCTGTTGCTCGCTTTGCCGTTTGCCCTGTTGCCGCTGGCCATCGCCCACGCGGCTGATGAGCATGACCACGATCACGACCATGAACACGGCAGCCTCGGTGCACACGAACACGGTGTTGGCCGTCTGAACGCTGCGCTCGACGGTCAGACTCTGGAACTTGAACTGGAAAGCCCGGCGATGAACCTCGTCGGTTTTGAGCACGTCGCCACTTCGGATGCCGACAAGGCCAAGGTCGCTGCTGCCCGAGCGCAACTGGAAAAACCATTGGCCCTGTTCAGCCTGCCCGCGGCTGCCGGTTGCAAAGTGGTCAGCCAGGAACTGGAAAGCCCGCTGTTCGGTGACAAGCCGGATGCCGACGACCATGACGACGATGAAGCGGACAAGGACGGTCACGAGCATCACCACGACCACAGTGAAATCCACGCGCACTATCAATTCAACTGCGCCACACCAGGTGCGCTGAAGACCCTCGATCTGGCGAACATCTTCAAGACCTTCCCGGCGACGCAGAAAATTCAGGTACAACTGATCAGCGCCAGCGGCCAGCAGGGTACCGAAGTGACGGCCAAGGCTGCTGCCCTGAAATTCTGATCACACCGAAAATCCCTTGTGGGAGCGGGCTTGCTCGCGAATGCGGTAGATCAACCCAGTCTACGTAGACTGACACACCGCATTCGCGAGCAAGCCCGCTCCCACAGGCAATATGCGTTCACCTCATGAAACTGGTGCCATGACCCAAGCACTCATCGAACTGTCCGACCTGGGCTTCAACTGGCCCGGTCACCCGCCGCTGCTGGACATCCCGGCGTTTCGTCTGGAAGCTGGCGAAACCCTGTTTCTCAAAGGCCCCAGCGGCAGCGGCAAGACCACCCTGCTCGGCTTGCTCGGCGGTGTGCAGAAACCCGGTCGCGGCAGCATTCGCCTGCTCGGCCAGGAGCTCACCGAACTCTCCGCCGGCGCCCGCGATACGTTTCGCGTTGATCACACCGGCTACATCTTCCAGCAGTTCAACCTGCTGCCGTTTCTCTCGGTACGCGAAAACGTTGAGCTGCCGTGTCACTTCTCGAAACTGCGTGCGCAACGGGCGAAACAGCGCCACGGCAGCGTCGATCAAGCCGCCGCCACGTTGCTCGCTCACTTGGGTTTGAAAGACGAAAGCATCCTCAGTCGCCGCGCCGACTCGCTGTCGATCGGCCAGCAACAGCGGGTCGCTGCCGCACGCGCGCTGATCGGTCAGCCTGAGTTGGTGATCGCTGACGAACCGACCTCGGCACTGGACTACGACGCCCGGGAAAACTTCATTCGCCTGTTGTTCGCTGAATGCCGCGAGGCCGGTTCCAGTCTGCTGTTTGTCAGCCACGACCAGAGCCTGGCGCCGCTGTTCGACCGTCACCTGTCCCTGGCCGAACTCAATCGCGCCGCCACGTCTGCCGAGGTCTGAGATGTATCTGTTTCGTCTGGCCATGGCCAGCCTGGCCAACCGCCGCTTCACCGCCCTGCTCACTGCATTCGCCATCGCCCTGTCTGTATGCCTGCTGCTCGCCGTTGAACGAGTGCGTACCGAAGCCAAAGCCAGCTTCGCCAGCACCATCAGCGGCACCGACCTGATCGTCGGCGCCCGCTCCGGTTCGGTGAACCTGCTGCTGTACTCGGTGTTCCGCATCGGCAACGCCACCAACAACATCCGCTGGGACAGCTTCGAACACTTCGCCAGCAACCCGAAAGTGAAGTGGGCGATCCCGATGTCCCTCGGCGATTCCCATCGCGGCTATCGCGTAATGGGTACCACCGAAGCCTATTTCGAGCACTACCAGTACGGTCGCCAGCAACACTTGGAACTGGCCGACGGCCGCGCGTTTGCAACGGATCCGTTCGAAGTGGTGCTGGGTGCCGAGGTCGCGGATGCGCTGCATTACAAGCTCGGCGACAAACTGGTGCTGGCCCACGGCGTCGCCGCGATCAGTCTGGTCAAGCACGACGACAAACCGTTTACCGTGGTCGGTATTCTCAAGCGCACCGGCACCCCGGTCGATCGTACGCTGCACATCAGCCTCGGCGGCATGGAGGCGATTCACATCGACTGGCACAACGGCGTGCCGGCGCGTGGCAACGGCCGAATCACCGCCGATCAGGCGCGCAACATGGACCTGACGCCGCAAGCGATCACCGCGTTCATGCTCGGCCTCAACAGCAAGATTTCCACCTTTGCCCTGCAACGCGAGATCAACGAATTCCGTGGCGAACCGATGCTGGCGATTCTGCCGGGGGTGGCCTTGCAAGAGTTGTGGAGCCTGATGAGCACCGCTGAAAAAGCGTTGTTCGTCGTGTCGCTGTTCGTGGTGCTGACCGGGTTGATCGGCATGCTCACCGCAATTCTCACCAGCCTCAACGAACGGCGCCGCGAGATGGCGATTCTGCGCTCGGTCGGTGCACGGCCATGGCACATCGCGAGCCTGTTGGTGCTTGAGGCTTTCGCACTGGCGCTGACCGGGGTGATTGCCGGGGTAGCGCTTTTGTACATCGGCATCGCCGCCGCGCAGGGCTATGTGCAGGCCAATTACGGTTTGTATCTGCCGCTGGCGTGGCCGAGCGAGTATGAATGGACGCTGCTCGGTGGCATTCTGGCGGCCGCGCTGCTGATGGGCAGTGTGCCGGCCTGGCGCGCTTACCGCCAATCCCTGGCCGATGGCCTGTCGATCCGTTTATGAGGATGTTCACCATGCCCCGCGCCTTGCTTGCGCTGCTGTTGCTGGTCGCTCTGCCCGTGTGGGCAGCGGCGCCGAAAGACCTGACGTGGTCGGAAATGATCCCACCGGATGCCGCGCCGGAAGTACCGAACATGACGCCGCTGCACGACCTGTCGAAAATGAGTGATGCGCTGTCCGCCGAGTCGGCGCCAGCGGCGAAACAGGACATGCCGAACGCGCCGGTGGTGCAGTCACTCGACGGGCAGAACATCCGCTTGCCGGGCTATATCGTGCCGCTGGAGGTCAACGAAGAAGGACGCACCACGGACTTTTTGCTGGTGCCGTATTTCGGCGCCTGCATCCACGTGCCGCCACCGCCGTCGAACCAGATTGTGCATGTGAAAAGCGAGTTGGGCGTGAAGCTGGATGAGCTGTATCAGCCGTATTGGGTCGAGGGGCCGTTGCAGGTCAAGGCGTCGAGCAGCGAACTGGCGGATGCCGGGTATCAGATGGATGCAGACAAGATTTATGCGTATGAGCTGCCGGAGTAATCCCCGGTAGTTTTGTGCTGTTTGCAATGCCCCCTTCGCGAGCAGGCTCGCTCCCACAGGTTTCGGTGGTGACCATAAATTTTGTGGTTGACTCGATCACTGTGGGAGCGAGCTTGCTCGCGAAGGGGTCGGCAAAGGTTCCACAGAAGCTCGCCCCTTCACTGTTTCATTGAGCTGAGTCAAAAGACCGTATCAGTTGGCTTCGTACCATAGGACATCAGACATTTCCAACGTCCTTTCGGAGCCCCCATGAACAAGTCCCTGCTCAGCGCCTCGCTGTTTGCCCTCGCGCTCACAGCCCCGCTCGCCCACGCCCACGAAGCCGGTGACATCCTCATCCGCGCCGGTGCGATCACCGTCAATCCGAAGGCCGACAGCTCCAGCGTCAAGGTCGATCAGGGTCCGTTGAGCGGCACCAATCTGGGCGGCAAGGCGACCATGAGCAGCGACACCCAACTGGGTCTGAACTTCGCCTACATGCTCACCGATCACGTCGGTCTCGAACTGCTCGCCGCCACGCCGTTCGAGCATGACGTCAAGCTCAAGGGCACTGCCCTGCCAGCAGCCAACGGCAAACTCGGCACCCTGAAACACCTGCCACCGACCCTCAGCGTTGTCTACTACCCGCTGGATGCGAAGTCGCCGTTCCAGCCGTATGTCGGTGGCGGTATCAACTACACCTGGATCTATGACGAGCACGTCGGCAGCGAAGCCAGCGCCAACGGCTTCAGCAACTTCAAGGCGAAAAACTCCTGGGGCCTGGCCTGGCAGGTCGGTGCTGACTACATGCTGACCGACAACATCATGCTCAACGCCCAAGTGCGTTACATCGACATCGACACCCGCGCCACCGTCGAGAACAACGCCGTTGCGCCGGGCACTCGCGCGCGCGTCAACGTGGATGTGGATCCGTTCATCTACATGGTTGGCTTGGGCTATAAGTTCTAAGTCGAGTTAACGAACGTTCACGTGGTGGTGAATGAGGCTTGGTGGCGAGCAGGCATAGAACTGACGGCGACCGTACGCAGTTGATCGGGGGATAACATTCCCTCGCCACAGGAGTAGCGATATATATTCCGGCCGTGAAAAAGGCGCCTGTCAAAGGGCGCCTTTTTCATGTCTGCCGCAACTGTGTGGCGTGAGTTGGATCTCCCCCTCACCCCAGCCCTCTCCCTCAGGGAGAGGGGGAAAGGGAGCCGATTTGTGTGTTCTTCAAAATCTCAGTTCGACTCGGTATTTCACGTCGGCGTAACTCGAAAGTACACCTCGATCAGTCCCCTCTCCCTCAGGGAGAGGGTTAGGCGGGCGGCGTTCCGATGAGGGGCTTTTCAGGAGCTACCGAGCAAGCGCGCCAAACCCACACTCATCGGCGTCTGCTGCGGCAGCTTGAAACGCTCCAGCAAACGCGCGTTGTTCGCCCGCGAATGACGGATGTCACCGGAACGCGCCGGGCCATAGCTGATCGGCGGCAGTTCACCAACCACCGCTTGCAGGGCGTCAAGCATCTGTTTGAGGCTCATAGCCTGATTCCAGCCGACGTTCACCGGGCCGACTTCCACCTCAGGCTTTTCGATCCCCTGCACCAGCAAATCAACCAGATCTTCGACATACAGGAAATCGCGGGTCTGCTCGCCATCACCGAACACGGTAATCGGCAGGCCTTTCTGCGCACGCTCGCTGAAAATGCTGATCACCCCGGAGTACGGCGAGGACGGATCCTGACGCGGGCCGAAGATGTTGAAGAAGCGGAAAATCACCGGTTCCAGGCCATGCTGGCGGCGATAGAAATCGAAATAGTGTTCGCCTGCCAGTTTGTCCGAGGCATAAGGCGTCAGCGGGGCTTTGGGCGTGTCTTCATCAATCGACTCGCCTTCACCGTTGTTGCCGTATACCGCCGCACTGGAGGCATACACCACACGCTTGACCCCGGCCACACGCATGGCTTCGCAGACGTT
This sequence comes from Pseudomonas sp. IT-347P, assembly GCF_949768005.1. Lineage (NCBI taxonomy): Bacteria > Pseudomonadati > Pseudomonadota > Gammaproteobacteria > Pseudomonadales > Pseudomonadaceae > Pseudomonas > Pseudomonas sp. IT-347P. Next base: position 42,442 of record NZ_CATKPQ010000058.1, on the reverse strand, counting down.
CAGCGTACCGATGAAATTGCTCTGGTGAGTCTTCACCGGATCGTCCACCGAGGCCTGCACCGAGGCCACCGCCGCGAGGTGAGCAACCGCGCTGCAGCCTTGCATGGCGTTGGTCACCAACGCGGCATCGGCAACATCACCGACAATCAGCTCCACCTGCGGATTATCCAGCGGCAGGTTGCTGCGTTTGCCGGTCGACAAATCGTCGAGGATGCGCACCGAATGCCCCTTGGCGAGCAAGGCGTCGGTCAGGTGCGAGCCAATGAAGCCGGCGCCTCCGGTGATTAAAACAGTCCCTTCAGCCATGTCGGTAAAACCTATCCAGTAAGCCCGGGAGCGCGGCACGCCAAGCGCGCGGCTTGATCCCGAAAGTGTGCAGAATTTTCTTACAGGCCAGCACCGCGTGTTGCGGCTCTTCCGCAGCGTCCGGTCGCGCGGCGTGAGCCTGGGCGGTCGGTGCTTCGATGGCCAGGGCGTGCAGGCTGCGCGCCTCGGTCAGAATCGCCTGGCCCAGCGCCAGCGGTGTGGTCGCTTCGTGGCCGGCGTAGTGGTAAGTGCCCCACAGCGGCGCGGCGCAATCGAGTTGCTTGAGCACCGAAATGATCACGCGTGCAGCATCGTCGACCGGGGTCGGATTGCCGCGGCGGTCATCGGCCAGGAGCAATTCATCCGGTAGTTCGGCGCGGGCGAGGAAACGTCCGAGGGTGCCGTCCGGGCTGTCATCGAGCAACCAGCCGAAACGCAGCAGTACGTGCTGCGGGCACGTGGCGCGAACGCTCTGCTCGATCCGCCACAACGCCTGACCGCGCAGGCCCAGCGGCACTGGCTCGTCTTTTTCACTGTACGCCGTGGCCCGTGAACCATCGAACACCCGATAACTGGAGGGCTGCACAAGGACGATATTGTGGTGCTGGCACAGTTCGGCCAGACGCTCGATCGCACGCTCTTGCCCGGCCATGCGGCTTTCGCTGACGGTTTCGGCCTGGAACCAGTCGAAATAGTAGGCGAGGTTGATCAATGCATCGGGACGGGTGTCGTCGAGCAATTGGGTCAGGCTCGCGGCATCCCAGCCGTTTTCGGGCGGGCGGGGGGCGAGGAAACCGATGTCTTCCTCTGCACCGAGGCGAATCAGCGCCTGCCCAAGGGCATTTCCGCCGCCCAGTAACATAAGGCGCATTCGCATAGAGTCAGCAGGCCCAGTCTGATTGGAACGATGGCTTTAGCGACGGATCGTGTGGAACCGTCGTCGATAATTGCCGGAATCGTTGCATTTTGCGGGTTTAGTGCGCAACCGTCATCCGTAAAGTGTAGATCGCCGGGATTTGTGTCGTGGCGACTGGCCCCATCGCTGGCAAGCCAGCTCCCACAGGGTTTAGTGCTGACCACATATTCTGTGTCCACCGCAATCCTTGTGGGAGCTGGCTTGCCAGCGAAGAGGCCATGCCAGACGCTGAAGATCCCAGCGGTACTTGCATCTTCCCACCCGCGCCCGCATAACTTGAGCCATGAATCTGCCCATCCCTACGGACGCGGCCCTGGCAGGCTTTCACCCCGCCGTCAGCGCCTGGTTCAGCAATACGTTCCCGACGGTCACCGCCGCCCAGGCCCGCGCATGGCCGTTGATCCGCCAGCGCCGCTCGACGCTGATCGCCGCGCCCACCGGCTCCGGCAAAACCCTCACTGCATTTCTCGCCGTGCTCGACGACCTTGTCCATCGCGGTCTGGAAAATCCCGACGGCCTGCCCGACGAAACCCTGGTGGTCTACGTCTCGCCGCTGAAGGCGCTGTCCAACGACATTCGCATCAACCTGCAAAACCCGCTGGCCGGGATCACCGGGCAACTGCGGCAGATGAATCTGCCCGAACTGGAAATCACCACCGCCGTGCGCACCGGCGACACCCCGCAAAAAGAACGCGCGGCCATGCGCAAGTCCGCGCCGCACATTCTAGTCACTACCCCTGAATCGCTTTACGTCCTGCTCGGTTCCGAATCGGGACGAAAAATGCTCGGCACCACGCGCACGGTGATCATCGATGAGATTCACGCGATGGCCGCCGGCAAGCGCGGCAGTCATCTTGCCCTGAGCCTTGAGCGCCTGCAGGCGTTGTGCGCCGAACCGCTGACCCGCATCGGCCTGTCCGCCACGCAGAAACCGGTCGAAGCCGTGGCGCAATTTCTCGTCGGCCATGAACGCCCCTGCGAAATCATCGACATCGGCCATGCGCGGCCACGGGATCTGGGCATTGAGGTGCCGCCCGTGCCGTTGTCGGCAGTGATGGCCAACGATGTCTGGGAACTGGTTTACGACCGCCTCGCGGAGCTGGCACGCGCACACCGCACCACACTGATTTTCGTCAACACCCGGCGACTGGCCGAGCGTCTGAGCCGGCATCTGAGCGAACGCCTGGGCAAACATGCCGTGGCGGCGCACCACGGCAGTCTGGCCAAGGAATTTCGCCTCGACGCCGAACAACGCCTCAAGCGCGGCGAGCTGCAGGTGTTGATCGCCACCGCCTCGCTGGAACTGGGCATCGATATCGGCGAAGTCGATCTGGTCTGCCAGATCGCCTCCCCGCGCTCTATCGCCGGATTCTTGCAACGCGTTGGCCGCTCCGGGCACCAGGTAGGCGGCACGCCCAAGGGGCGTTTGTTCGCCACCACCCGCGATGATCTGATCGAATGCACCGCTCTGCTCGACTGCGTGCGCCGGGGTGAACTCGACACCCTGCACATCCCCGAAGCGCCACTGGATGTATTGGCACAGCAGATCATCGCCGAGGTCAGTTGTCAGGAGTGGCCCGAAGACGCGCTGTTGGCGATGTTCCGCCAAGCCTCGCCCTACCGCGACCTCGACGAAAAACATTATCAGGCCCTGCTGAGCATGCTCGCCGAGGGCTACAACGGCCGTCAGGGCATCCGCAGCGCCTACCTGCACCGCGACGCCGTCAGCCGCACCTTGCGTGGCCGACGTGGCTCGCAACTGACCGCCGTGACCAGCGGCGGCACCATTCCCGATAACGCCGACTACAGCGTCATGCTCGAGCCGCAAGGCTTGAACATCGGCAGCGTCAACGAAGACTTCGCCGTGGAAAGCATTGCCGGCGATGTATTTCAGCTCGGCAACACGTCCTATCGCATCCTGCGCGTGGAAACCGGCAAGGTGCGCGTCGAGGATGCCCACGGCCAACCGCCGACCATTCCGTTCTGGCTCGGCGAAGCGCCGGGGCGCAGCGATGAACTGTCGTCCGCCGTGGCGCGCCTGCAAGCGCAGCTCGATGAACTGCTCAGTGCCAGCCCCGGCAATCTGCAACCGGCGCTCGACTGGCTGACACACACCCTCGGCCTCAACCTCGCCAGCGCCGAACAACTGGTCGAATACCTGGCCCGCGCCCGACAAACCCTCGGCGCCCTGCCTTCGCAGGACACGCTGCTGATGGAGCGTTTCTTCGACGAGTCCGGCGGCACACAATTGATCATCCACTCGCCGTTCGGCAGCCGCATCAACCGCGCCTGGGGCCTGGCCCTGCGCAAGCGTTTCTGCCGCACCTTCAACTTCGAATTGCAGGCCGCCGCCAGCGAGGACGCGATCGTCCTGTCGCTGTCCACCAGCCACAGCTTCGAACTCGATGATGTCTGGCGTTACCTGAACAGCAACAGCGCCGAGCACACCCTCATTCAAGCGGTACTCGACGCGCCGCTGTTCGGCGTGCGCTGGCGCTGGAATGCCGGCGTGGCGCTGGCATTGCCGCGTTTTACTGGCGGGCGCAAAGTCGCCCCGCAGTTACAGCGGATGAAAAGCGAAGACCTGATTGCCAGCGTGTTTCCCGATCAGATTGCCTGCCTGGAAAACCTCGCCGGTGAACGGGAAATTCCTGAGCACCCGTTGATCGAACAAACCCTCGACGACTGCCTGCACGAGGCGATGGACAGCGAAGGCTGGCTGAACTTGCTGCGGCGTATGGAGCGTGGCGACGTGCGCCTGATCAGCCGCGATCTGCCGGCGCCCTCGCCGCTGGCGGCGGAAATCCTCAGCGCCCGACCGTACACGTTCCTCGACGACGCGCCGCTTGAGGAACGCCGCACACAAGCGGTGATCAACCGCCGCTGGAGCGATCCGCAATCGACCGACGACCTCGGTGCGCTGGACGCGGACGCGATTGCCGCCGTGCGTGAAGAGGCGTGGCCGAAGCCGAACGCTGTGGATGAAATGCATGAAGCGCTGATGAGCCTGGCGTGCATCAGCGAGGCAGAAGTGCAAGCGAACGAAGGTTGGCGTGCATGGCTGGAAAATCTCGCCCACAGCGGTCGCGCCTGCCGTTTGCAAATCGATGCCGAGCATTGTGTATGGCTGGCCCGCGAACGCCTGACCTGCCTGCAAGCGCTTTATCCACAAGCCAGACTGCAGGACGAGCTGGTGGCATTGCCGGGATTTGCTGAGCCCTGGACGTTTGACGAGGCATTGGTCGAAGTGATCCGCGCCCGCCTCGGCGCCTTCGGCCCACTGCCGCTGCTCGCCATCGCCGAACCGCTCGCGCTGCCGAGCGCTCAAGTCCATCAGGCCCTCGCACAACTGGAGCGCGAAGGTTATGTGCTGCGCGGCCAATTCACGCCCGGCAGTAATGTCGAGGAATGGTGCGAACGCCATCTGCTCGCGCGCATTCATCGCTACACGGTCAAGCGCCTGCGTCGGGAAATCGAACCGGTCGCGCTGCAGGATTTCATGCGGTTTCTGTTTGACTGGCAGCATCTGTCGCCCGCGACTCGCGGTCAGGGCAGCGCCGTGCTGCCGGCGATCGTCGGCCAATTCGAAGGCTACGCGGCGGCCGCTTCGGCGTGGGACAGCGACATTCTTCCGGCGCGTCTCAAAGATTATTCGCAGAGCTGGCTGGATGACTTGTGCCGCAACGGCAAGCTGGTGTGGATGCGCCTCAGTGCCCGGCAGAAAGTCAGCGGCACGGCGTTGCGCAGTACGCCGATCGTATTGTTGCCGCGCAGTCAGGTCGGTTTGTGGAGCGCGTTGGCCGAACAGACACCAGTGAGCGAACTGTCGCCAAAAACCCAGAAAGTCTATGAAGCCTTGAGTCAGCACGGCGCGCTGTTTTTTGACGAACTGAGTCATGAAGCGCACCTGCTGCGCACGGAGCTGGAAATCGCCTTGCAGGAACTGGTCGGCGCCGGCCTGGTGAACGCCGACAGCTTTGCCGGCCTGCGCGCGTTGATCACCCCTGCGAGCAAGCGCCAGCAGCGCAGCAGTCGTCGCGGGCGCGGGGCCTTTGTCGGTGGGATGGATGACGCCGGACGTTGGGCCTTGCTGCGGCGCGGGATGGCAGTGGATAACAGCGACACCCTTGAACATGTCGCGATGACGTTGTTAAGACGCTATGGCGTAGTGTTCTGGCGCTTGCTGGAGCGCGAGGCGGACTGGTTGCCGAGTTGGCGTGAGTTGCTGCGTACGTTTCATCGCCTGGAAGCGCGCGGCGAGATTCGCGGCGGGCGCTTTGTCAGTGGTTTGGCGGGGGAGCAGTTTGCCTTGCCCGAGGCGATTCCATTGTTGCGCGAAGTACGGCGGCGGCCACATGACGGTAGCCTGGTCGCAGTGTGCGGGGTGGATCCGCTGAACCTAGCCGGGACGTTGTTGCCGGGGGTGAAAGTGCCGGCGTTGGTAAGTAATCGCTTGGTCTATCGGGATGGTTTGCCGGCAGCGGCGGAGATTGCCGGTAAACAGCAATTTTGGCTGGAGCTGGATCAGATCGGCATGGAACAGGTGCGCAGCAAGCTGATCCGGCATTGAGGTTGTCCTCACCGGCCTCTTCGTCGGAACGCCGCCCGGAGCAAGCTCGCTCCCACAGGGCTTGCGGCGTCCACAAATCCAATGTGGGAGCGAGCTTGCTCGCGAAGGGGCCGGCACTGCACCACTAATATTGCGTTAAGTCCGCGACTCCTGCGGCACCTCGCTCGCCACCACAGCCTCCTCCTGCTGCCGCTTGGGCAACAACACCTGCTGTGGATAAGTTTGCGCGAAATGCACGGTCGCGGTGTTATCCACAAGCTTCTTCAAGCGCTGGTTAAACGCCCGACTCACCGCATACTGCCCGCCCGACACGGTGCGGAACTGCGCCGTCAGCACCACACCGTTCAAATCCATCCTGTCCACGCCAAACACATCCAGCGGACCTTGCAGGTTGTATTTGAGGAACGGGTCTTCGCGGATCGAATCACCGGTCTCGCGGATCAGCTCGATGGCTTTATCCACATCGGTGTCGTAAGTGAACTGCACCGAGAAAAACGCGAAGGCAAACTGCCGTGATTGGTTGGTCACCGCTTTGATCTGACCGAACGGCACCGAGTGCACAAACCCTTTGCCATCGCGCAAACGCAGGGTGCGAATGGTCAGCCCTTCGACGGTACCGGCATGCCCTGAATCGAGCACCACCCAATCGCCAATCGACAGCGTGTCTTCAATGATGATGAACAGACCGGTGATCACGTCCTGCACCAATTGCTGCGAACCAAAACCGATGGCCAGCCCGACCACCCCGGCACCGGCCAGCAGTGGCGCAACGTTGATACCCAGATTGGCCATGGTGGTGATCGCGCAAATCACCACAAGGATGATTTTGATCGCATTGCGCAGCAGCGGCAGGATGGTTTTCACCCGCGTGCTCGGCTGGCGCGCCGCGCGTTTGCTGAGCGGCGGCTTCAGCGCTTCCTGAATTGCCGTGTCGAGCACCACCCACAACAGCCACGTGACCAGGAAGATCAGGCCGATGCTGCTCAGCGCGTTACTGATGGCTCGTCCGACCGTGCTGCTCTGGGCGAAATCGAGCAGCGACACGCCCCAGATCCGCCCGAGGATATCGATGAACGCGATGGCGATGACGATTCGCAGCAAGGCATGCAACAGACTGAGAAACCGCTCTTTGTAGGCGCTGCTGCGCTGGATCGCTTCGGCTTTTCTTGACTTGAACAGGTGCTGCAGGATTGTGCTGAGAAACACCGTGCCGATCAGCAACACCGTGGTGAACAGCGCGCAACGCAGGGCCTTCTGATTGTCCTCGCCGATGCCGATCAGATTGACCGCCGAGACCAGCACCATCAGCACGATCGGCCAGTACCACAGCCCCGAGAAAATCCGCAGCGACTCCTGCAACGAAGGTTGTTTCAGCCGTTGGCTCAGCGAGCGATTGCGGATCAGATGCGCCACCGGGCGACGCAGGCGAATCACCAGCAAGCCGAAAATCACCGAGGCGATCAGCCCGGTGAACACGGCAATGCTGCTGGTGATGTTGCCACCCAATTGTCGGGCGATCTGCGGGCTGGTCAGCGCATCGCTGAGGGCGGCGAGGAAACCGATCAGGAACAGCGGTCGTGGGCAGTAATTGCGGATGATCCGCGCCGCCGGGCGTTTATGGCCAACGTTGAACATCACCACCACACACAACAACATCGAGGTGGAAAAGATGCCGCTGCTGGTGGCGTAGGCCAGGCACAGCGCCAGCGCGCGTCCGACTGAGGCTTGCAGAAAATGACTGACGTACAGCGTCAGCGGCAGACAGATCAGCGCCGGCAAGGTGTAGGGCAGCAGGTAACCGATTAGATCCTGACTGCGCTGGCGGGTGCGCAACCAGCGCCCCTCGCGCAGACGCTTGGCCAACAGGCTGCCGAGCACGGTCAGCAACGCGAAACTGCCGAGCCAAGTGCCGGACAACGAGAGAAAATCACCGGCAACGCTCCAGCCCGAGCGGTTTGACGGTTGATTGACCAGTTTGTCCACCTCATCGGCGGCGCGATCGGCGCGCAGCCGCCAGGCATCGACCAGATGTTCGTTGAGATCGAGTTTGTCCTGGACGTCGTCGATGCTCGAGCTAATCGCACCGAGCAGACCGCCCTGCACGATCGGCTCAGGTTTGTCCGCCTCTGCGGTGGCGGCCGGGACGCCCGGCAATGCGGCGGCGTCGATTTCACTGGCGCCGAGAAACAGCAGTGCTCCCAGCAGAATGGCGATCCTGAACTTGCGCAAAACTCCGATCTCCCGTGACTGAACCTGTAAGGAACTGATCGATATTTGCACGGCAAGTTCAAGAGCCCCTCACCCCAGCCCTCTCCCGGAGGGAGAGGGAGCCGACCGAGTTGAATGGCAGAGGGACGTCGACCTGATAGCCCGGAGTCGAACTCAAGCTCTGGAAACCTGAAGACCAGCTCCCTTATCTCTCGCGAATCGAACTCCAACCCCGAGAACCTGGATATCTGCCCTTCCCCCTCGCAAGTCGAACTCAAACCCCGAGAACCCTGAAGATCTGCTCCCTTGCCCCCTCACAAGTCGAACTCAAACCCCGAGAACCCTGGAGATCTGCTCCCTTCCCCTCGCAAGTCGAACTCAAACCCCGAGAACCCTGGAGATCTGCTCCCTTCCCCCTCGCCCCCTCTGGGGGAGAGGGTTGGGGTGAGGGGGCGCTTTTGATCTTTGCCTTAGACGTGACCGTCCGTAACACCATCGAAACTTTCCCGAGCCGCCCACAGTCATCAAAAGATACCGGCTACACGAGGACTTTCGACGGAGGGCGGCATGGCAACGATTCACATCGGTATTTCTGGCTGGCGTTACGAACCGTGGCGCGGAGACTTCTACCCCAAGGGACTGGCGCAGAAACGCGAATTGCAGTTCGCTTCGCGGGCGGTCAACAGCATCGAAATCAATGGATCGTTCTATGCGCTGCAACGGCCCGAACGCTACGCGCAGTGGTACGCGGAAACGCCCGACGACTTCGTCTTCAGCGTCAAGGCGCCACGCTTCATCACCCACATCCGCCGCTTGCGCGAGATCGAAAAACCGTTAGCCAATTTCTTCGCCTCCGGGGTGCTGGAACTCAAGGAAAAACTCGGGCCGATCCTCTGGCAATTCCCGCCTAACTTCAAATTCGACCCTGAACGCTTCGAACACTTTCTCGCCCTGCTGCCCCACGACACCGAAGCCGCCGCCACCCTCGCCCGTCAACACGATGACCACCTGCACGGCCACGCCAGCCTGAAAGCCTGGCGCAAAAAACCGTTGCGCCATGCCGTGGAGATCCGCAACGAAAGCTTCATTGATCCGGAGTTCGTGCGCTTGTTGAAACGCTACAACACGGCACTGGTGATCGCCGACACCGCGAACAAATGGCCGTATCGCGAAGACCTCACCAGCGACTTTGTCTACTTGCGCCTGCACGGCGCCGAGGAACTCTACGCCAGCGGCTATAGCGCGCAGGCGCTCAAACGCTGGGCCGAGCGCATCGACGCCTGGCACCACGGCCAGCAACCGCAAGACGCGCACCTGATCGCCCCGCGCCTGAAACCACGCGCACGCAAATCCCGCGAGGTGTTCTGCTATTTCGACAACGACATCAAGGTTCGCGCGCCCTATGACGCCCGCGAATTGCTGCAGCGTTTCGAGCTGGATAAAAATCTCGCCACCGCCCCTGGCGTACCCGCTGGCGAAGGAGTGTTGCCATGAGCATTCCGGAACCGGTCGGCTTCACCGATGAAGGCTCGGTGGTCGCGCCGTCGGTGCGTACGTTCACCGTGCTGACGGTCAATACGCACAAGGGTTTTACCGCGCTCAACCGGCGTTTCATTCTTCCGGAGTTGCGTGAAGCGGTGCGCAGCGTTGCCGCCGACGTAGTGTTCCTGCAGGAAGTCCACGGCACCCACGAACAGCATCCCAAGCGCTACAACAATTGGCCGACGATGCCGCAGTACGAATTCCTCGCCGACAGCCTCTGGCCACAGTTCGCTTATGGACGTAACGCGGTGTACCCGGAGGGCGATCACGGCAACGCGCTGCTGTCGAAATTCCAGATCATCCGCCACGACAACCTCGACGTGTCGATCAACGGTCACGAGAACCGCGGCCTGCTGCATTGCGTGCTGCGCCTGCCGGGTGACGGCACCGAAGTGCATGCGATCTGCGTGCATCTGGGCTTGCGCGAAAGTCATCGCAACGCGCAGCTGGATTTGCTCATGCAACGCTTGGCGGAGTTGCCCGACGACGCGCCGGTCATCGTCGCTGGCGACTTCAATGACTGGCGCCAGCGCGCCGATGCCCAGCTCAAACCCTGCGGCCTGCGCGAAGTGTTCGCCGAGCACCAAGGCAAACCGGCGCGCAGTTTTCCGGCGCGTTTGCCGGCGCTGCGGCTTGATCGCATTTACGTGCGCAACCTCAAGGCCAGCCAGCCGAAAGTCCTGGCGAACCGTCCCTGGTCGCACCTTTCCGACCATGTCCCGTTATCGGTGGAGATCGAATTATGAGCAGCGCGCCGCTGGAGAAATCCGCCGTGGAACCGATCGCCATCAACCCGCCGATCCGCGAGCCCGGCCACGTTGATGTCGAGTACAGCTGGCAGGGTAATAATCGCGTCGAGTTACTGGAAAACGGCGAGGAATATTTCCCGCGGGTGTTCGCCGCGATGCGCGCGGCGAAGAGTGAAATCCTCCTCGAGACCTTTATCGTGTTCGAAGACAAGGTCGGCGCCGAGTTGCAGGAGATTCTGATCGATGCCGCCCGGCGCGGCGTGCGCACCACTGTCAGCCTCGACGGTTTTGGTTGCGGCGAATTGAGCACCGGTTATCTGGCTGCGTTGAGCGAGGCCGGCGTGCATCTGCAAATCTTCGATCCGGCACCGAAACACCTGGGCATCCGCACCAACTGGTTCCGCCGTTTACACCGCAAGATTGTGGTGGTCGACGGCCTGATCGCGTTTATTGGCGGGATCAACTTTTCCGGCGATCACCTTGCCGATTTCGGCCCCGAAGCCAAGCAGGATTATTCGGTGGAAGTCCAGGGTCCGGTCGTCACCGACATCCACCACTTTGCCCTGCTGCAAAGCGGTCGTCCCGGACGCGCACGCTTCTGGTGGCAACGCCGGCGCCAGCGTCGTGCAGAAATGGCCTTCACCGATCACGACGGTCAGGTGCGTCTGGTGTTCCGCGACAACGATCAACACAGCACCGACATCGAAGATGTGTATTTGCAGGTGCTGCGCCGGGCCAAGCGCCGGGTGGTGATCGCCAACGCCTACTTCTTTCCCGGTTACCGTTTGCTGCGAGAAATCCGCAACGCCGCACGTCGCGGGGTCGAGGTGCGCCTGATTCTGCAGGGGCAACCGGACATGCTGGTGGCCAAACTCGCGGCGCGCATGACCTACGACTACCTGCTCAAGGCCGGGGTGCAGATCCACGAATACTGCCAGCGCCCGCTGCACGGCAAAGTCGCGCTGGTGGACGAGGAATGGAGCACGGTCGGTTCCAGCAATCTCGACCCGCTGAGCCTGTCGCTGAACCTGGAAGCCAACGTGCTGATCCGCGACCGCGCGTTCAATCAGCATCTGTTCGAGCGCCTCGACGACCTCAGCCAAAATCACTGCAAAGCCATGGACGCCAGCAAGTCCCCGCGTGGGCGGATCTGGCACATGACCGTGGGTTTTCTGGTGTTTCACTTTCTGCGGCATTTCCCGGCGATGGCCGGTTGGCTGCCGGCGCATAAACCACGGCTCAAGCCATTTCGAGGGACCACGCCATGAGCCATTCCGACGTGCATTCGAGCAGCCATGCAGCGCCAGCGACCCCGTCGAAATGGAGCCGCTGGAAACGCCCATTGACCCTGCTGTTTTTCCTCGCGCTGATCGTCTTGCTGACGATGTTCGCTACGCGCATCGAGTGGGCCGAGGTCCTGCAAACTCTGGCCGACTTCAAGGTGCGCACGTTGATCATCGCCGCGGGCGTGACCTTGCTGAGTTTTCTTACCTACGCCAGTTTCGACCTGATCGGGCGCACCTACATTCGGCAGGACCTGACCTGGAAACAGATTCTGCCGGTGGGGATCATCAGCTACGCGTTCAACCTCAATCTCAGCGCCTGGGTCGGTGGTATCGCCATGCGCTACCGCCTGTACTCGCGGCTTGGGGTAAGCAAAAGCAATATCGCCAAAATTCTTGGCTTAAGCCTGGCAACCAACTGGTTCGGCTACATGACCATTGCCGGCGTGGTGTTCAGCAGCGGCCTGGTGAGCATGCCGCCGGGCTGGAAAATCAGCAGTGATGCGTTGCAAGGCATCGGTGTGTTGCTGCTGCTGGCCAGCGCAGGCTATCTCGCCGCGTGTCAGTTTTCCAAGCGCCGCGAGTGGTCGATCCGCGGCGTGGAAATCAACCTGCCGTCGCTGCGCATGGCGGTTCTGCAGTTGCTGCTGGGCGCGTTGAACTGGTCGCTGATGGCGGCAGTGATTTTCACCTTGCTGCCGAGCAAACTGGACTATCCACTGGTGCTGGGCGTGTTGCTGATCAGCGCGATTGCCGGGGTCATCACGCATATTCCGGCGGGTCTTGGCGTGCTGGAAGCGGTGTTTGTCGCCTTGCTGCAACACGAGGCTTCGCGCGGCAGTCTGGTGGCGGGGCTGCTGGCGTATCGGGCGATTTATTTTCTGTTGCCGCTGTTGATCACGGTGGTGATGTATCTGGTGGTTGAAGCCAAGGCCAAGGCGCTTCGAATAGAGAAGAAACCTTCCTGAATTCTTGGGTGAAGTTGATGGCCTCTTCGCGAGCGAGCCCGCTCCCACATTTGAAACGCGATCCCCTGTGGGAGCGAGCTTGCTCGCGAAGGCGTCCGAAAGAACACTAAAAGATCAAGCCGACTGGATAATGCTCAACCGCTCACCCACGACCATCTCGGTAATCCAGTCCACCAGAATCGAGGTGTAGGCCTGCTGCGACACCGGCTCGCTCAACGCATGATCGGCACCGTCGATAATCCGGTGCGTCAGTGAATGGGTCTGCTGGCACGCTGCGCGGTAACTCATGATCGCCGCATGGGGCACGTAATCGTCGGTTTCCGATTCCACCAACAACACATCGCCGGTGAATTGCGAACAGGCATGCAATGCCCGATTGGTGTCCGCACGCACCAGCGTGCTGCGGTAATCGCGCAAATCAGCCTTGTCCAGCTCACGCTTGGGCGTGTGCCATTGTTCGTCGCGATACAGCGCCGGCACCCGCAGCGCCAGCCAGCGCACCGGGCGCAGCGAAGTGAGGATGGCGGCCAGGTAGCCGCCATAACTGGTGCCGACCACGGCAATCGCCGAGGTGTCCAGCGCCGGGTGCGCAAGCAAGCGATCATACGCCGCGAGCAAGTCACGCAGATTGTCTTCGCGAGTCACGCGGGTCAGCGGAATTCCGGTGCCGCCGGTGTGCCCGCGCAAGTCGAAGGTCAGACATACACAACCCAGACCGGCAATGCCTTTGGCGCGCTCGAGGTCGCGCTCCTGGCTACCACCCCAGCCGTGGACAAACAACACCCCCGGTACTTTCGATTTGGGACTGAGAAATGTCCCGCTCATCTGTTCATCATCAATGTCGATTTGAATGCTTTCGCTTCTAGCCGTCATAGGATTGGACCGTTACGTATTTGAGGAGAAATTCGCTGTTCTCAGCCGGGCCGCGGTAAACCTCGATGGCGTGCGCCGGCAGCGGCTGATCGACGTAGGTTTCCACCGAAGACACGCGGATCGCGCGCATCCCCGGATCATTGACGAAGCTTTGCAGCGCTGCAATTTCTGCGCTGCTGGCACCGCCCATGCGCCAGGACTGTTCGAGCACGCCACTGCGGGATTTGCCGTTGCTGTCCAGGCCTTGGGCGATGTCGTAGTTGCGCCTTGAGGCATAGAAGCGCGGATAGGCTTCATCAGCCGCGCTGTCGAACACCTGCGCCTGCTCGATGGCCAGACGCACATCGTCGGGCAGATCCAGATTCAGCAGTTCGTCGTAGCCACCCTGCACCACCAACAAGTTCGAGCCGCCGTAAACCTCTTCGCCGTGGGCATCTTTGGTCAAGTATTGATCACCGCAGTAGGTCAGTACTTTATCGCCGATAAACGACTGGCCGACGCTGTGGGTGACAACGTTGCTCAAGTCCTGCTCCAGCACGACGCCCTCGCTGAATTGTTTGCCAATGTCGGGGCGGGCGAGGATTTCGTCGAAGGCATCAAGGCTCTTGATCACTTCCTGACCGCGACCGGCGCAGGCGTGAACCGGTTTCATGCGGATGGGGCCGCTGTACAGCAGATGTTCGGCGGCGGGTCGCGCATCCTCCAGGGCAAACACGCTGAGGCCGTCGAGTACCACATTGCGCACCCGCTCGGAAAACAATGGCGACCAGCCCTGCGGCGCACGGGCCAGATGACTGCGCAGGCCATGGCTGATGGCTTTGGTGCAGATGAAATCGTACTCGACAAAACCGCCCCAGAGGTCCGCCGGACCCTTGATGCCGAGTTCGCGAGCGTGGGCGGTTCCGACGATGGTTTGCGTTGGCAGCAGATACAGGTCACGACCGCGATGTTTGTCGGGATCGTAACTGCCACCGAATTTGCAGCCGAGAATCTGCGCCAGCCAGCGTGCCAGGGCCTTGTTGGTCTGTACTTCATGTTGCGGCGCGCCAAGGCGCACCGAATGGGCGACAACGATTTTCGTGCGGGGTGTCGGGGTCATGCGTCCCCCTTCCATCAATTGGATGACTGTAGCGATGAACGGTGCAGAGATCAGGCCAACCACCGTTTCGAGAAAACCTTCAACGAATCAGAAGGTTGCCGGAATCGTGCTGGCACCGCGCCTGTTTCAATCTGCACGAACGCGTGCGAAACCCCGGCAAATTGCACGATCTCACGCTTTGCATCGTTTCCTGCAGGAGTGAGCCTGCTCTCGACTGCGGTGGGTCAGGCACATCACTGTTTTCTAACAGACTGCCATCGCGAGCAGGCTCACTCCTACATTAGACATTCATTGCTTTTGGGTTCGGGGACACTCCAAACCGCGCCCGATAATCACTCGGCGCCAGCCCGGTAATCTTCCTGAAGATCGCGCGAAACGCGCCGGGATCCTGATAACCCACCGTCCACGCAATGTGATCAATCGTGCCATTGCTGAACTCGAGCATCTCGCGCGCCTTGCCCACGCGTAGATGCTGGCAGTATTCGGTCGGTTTCAACCCGGTCGCCGCTCGGAATCGACGCAGAAAGGTGCGCTCCTCCAATCCGGACCGCTGCGCCATCGCCGTCAACGAGACATCCGTCGCACCGGTGCTTTGCAGCCAGTGCTGAACCTTGAGAATCGCTGCGTCGCCATGGCTGAGAATCGGCGCAAAGTTGCTGCCGCACTCGCTGGCACTGTCGCTGTGCTCCACTACCAGAAACCGAGCGGTGCCGGTAGCAATGCTCGGCCCGAGCAAGCGGTCGACCAGACGCAAGCCCAGTTCCGACCACGCCATCAAGCCAGCGGTGGTGATCAGGTCACCGTCATCGACGATCGGCGTGTCGGCCTTGAGTCTGATCTGCGGATATCGCTCGGCAAAAGCTTTGGCCGACGTCCAGTGAGTGGTCGCACTGCGGCCGTCGAGCAGACCGCTTTCGGCCAGCATCAGCGAGCCTACACAGACCCCGCCCAGCGTCGCACCGTGGGCATGCTGATCACGCAACCATTGCATCAGGCTGGCCGGCGCTTGCGCCGCCGAAAATCCGCCGATCGATGGCGGGATAAGCACTGCCAGCAAAGCGCTGTCGTCACCGGAATGACTGGTGTAAATGCGCGTCGGCGGCTGATCACCTTCGACCTGCCAGTGACTCACCCGCAGCAACGGCAACTGCGCCGCCTGATGTTCGGCGGCAATCCGGTTGGCCACCGCAAACAGATCGGTCAGACCGTGCACCGCTGCCATCTGCGCGCCGGGATAGATCAGTACGCCCAGTTCAGCGATGGCGGCCCTTTCTGCGCCCATTGTCAGTTTTCCCCTGTCTATTGTCGGTGCGGCCAATCCTCGAATCGCTGGACAGCGCCAATACTGCTGCCACTTCCAGCCAATACACCGAGGACCCACCCATGGCCAAGCAAGCGCTCATCGTAGTCGATATCCAGAACGACTACTTCCCCCAAGGCAAGTGGCCGCTGGCCGGTGCCGACGCCGCCGCCGACAACGCCGCCCGGCTGATCGCCGCGTTCCGCAAGGCAGGCGATTCGGTCGTTCATATCCGCCACGAATTCACCTCAGCGGATGCGCCTTTTTTCACCCCGGGTTCGGACGGCGCCAGGTTGCATCCGAAAGTACTCAACCGTGCCGATGAACCGGTGGTGCTCAAGCACTTCGTCAACTCGTTCCGCGAAACCGAACTGCAAGCGATCCTCGACGAGCAAGGCATCAAGGAGCTGGTGGTGGTCGGCAGCATGAGCCACATGTGCGTTGACGGCATCACCCGCGCGGCGGCGGATCTGGGCTATGCCGTCACGGTGATTCACGACGCCTGCGCCAGCCGCGACCTGGAGTTCAATGGTTTGACGGTGCCGGCTGCCCATGTCCATGCGGCTTTCATGTCAGCGCTGGGTTTCGCTTACGCCAGCGTGGTGTCCACTGACGAATTCCTCGTCGCCAAACACTGATTCATATTTCACAAACACCATGGCCCGCCTCGCAGCGGGCCTTTTTTCGCTTGTCATGAAAATCTCACGCGTGAGCCATTGATGGCACTTTGAATTGGTTGTAGTGTGGCTCACGCGTGAGATGTTCATAACCGAGCCATTGCCATGAAAAGCCGTTCCCCCACCGCGAAATCAGAAAGCCCGAAGGGAGAGCGTGCGAAAGCGTCCACGAAAAAACCGTCAAGCTTCTATATGAAGCAGATGCGCGCGGGCCTGGCCGCTGCCGGTTATGTGAAACACGAAACTTGGGTGCTTCCCGAAAACCGAAGCTTGCTCAAGCAAATGGAGCAACAGCTACGCCAACCGATTCTGGCTGGCTCTTTCATGTCGGAGAATTACATGAGCGCAGGCAACAACTGGACCATCGATAGCCTCTTCAACGCCCTCAAGGCCCTGGACGAGGTGGCTTCGCAAGAAATCACGCTGTCGCTGATCCAGAGCTCCGAGCCCAGCATCAAGCTGGAAATGAACGAATTCGGCGGTCTGCCGATTCACATCGCCCTGGCCGGCCAGCAGATCATCGTCGACACCGTGTTGGTGGACATCGACTCGATCTCGGACGTAGCAGCCTTCAACGATGCCGTGTTGCGCAGCCGGGAAATGTTCCCGCTGTCGTCGATCGGGATCGAGTCGATGCCGAACGGGCAGACCGTTTACAACATGTTTGGCGCCCTCAGCGCCGACTCGAGCCTGACCAACGTGGTCACCGAGGTGAAAACCCTGGTCGACAACGTGCAGCGCGCGAGCGAAGCCTTCGAACACTTCTTCAAGTAATCAACAGGGAATATCCAATGACTCAGTCCATCTGGAGCAAGTTGTTCACCGCACTGCGCGGCGGCGCCAATGAAGTCGGCGAAGCGATCGCTGACCAACAGGCCCTGCGTATCCTAGACCAGGAAATCCGCGACGCCGACAGCGCGCTGTCGAATGCCCGTCGCGAGCTGGTGACCATCATGGCCAAGCACAAACTGGCCGCCGACCGCGTGAGCGAGTACGACGCCAAGATCAAGGATCTGGAAGCCAAAGCCGTCTCGGCACTGAACGCCGGCCGTGAAGACCTGGCACTGGAAGTGGCCGAAGCGATTTCGACCCTGACCAACGAACTGGACACCGAGAAAAAGCAGAGCGACGAATTCGGCACCTACGCCGAAAACATGCGCAAGGACATCAGCAAGGCCGAGTCGCGCATCAAGAGCCTGCGCCAGCAAGTGGACATGGCCAAGGCCCGTGAAAGCGTGCAGAAAGCCCAGGTCAGTGCTTCCATCGCCAGCGGTGGTGCCAATGGCAAACTGGAAACCGCCGTCGGTACGCTGAACCGCCTGCAAGCCAAGCAGCAACAACGCGCGGCTGAACTGAGCGCGGCAGACGAACTGGCTGACGCGTCGACCGGCAACGACCTGGAACGCAAACTGCGCGACGCCGGCATCACGCCGAACGAAGGCAGCGCCAACGCGATTCTTGAGCGCCTGAAGCAAAAGTCCGCTCAGTAAACACTGCGAAAAAACCTGTGGGAGCGAGCCTGCTCGCGAAAGCGTCGTATCAGCCGACATTGATGTTGACTGACACGCCCTCTTCGCGAGCAAGCTCGCTCCCACATGGTTTGCGACGTGTCGTTCGCCACGCGGCCCGGTACACTAGCGACGCTTTTTCGCCGACGAACACTTCCACCCGCTTCAAGGAACGTACCCATGGGATGGTTTAAAGACTTGCTGGGCACCAGCAACTGGCAGACCGCTGCGCCAACACCGACCGTTGCCAGTGGCCCCCTCGGCATGGCGCAAGGCAAGGCCGTCAGGTTCGATACAACCCTGGCGCTGCTGCTCGATGGTTCGACCAGCGTGCGGGTGCCCTTCGATCAGGCGATCTGGAGCCATGGCTGGGTCGACCTCGGCCAGTCCAACAAACTGCACCGCTATTACATGAACGACGAGGATTTCTGGTTGCAGATCCACGTCACCGGTGAAGATCAGATCGAATCGGTCACCCTGTTCAACTACCTCAGTTACGTGACGGTCAACAGTGACGCGGAACTGCAGCGCCTGGCCGGCCCCAACAGCCTGATCGGTTTACCGACCTACGCCCACGAGGGTGTCGAATACACCCGCGAATGGGGCACCGAACAAGGCCAGACCGAACTGGTGCCGATGACCGAACAGGTGGTCAACCCGGACGAGAGCTACACCGTCGAACACCATTCAATGCTTTATGCGCGCGAGACCGGCCTGACCGATCGCCGCGAATTGCTGCTGTTCTCCGTCGAACAGGATGAAGAAGGCACCGTCAGCCTGAGCACTTCGCTCGGCATCTCGCTGTACACGACTGATCTGAGCACCATTTAAAAAAAGGAAGTTTTTCATGCTGGAAGTGCTGGCCGTTTCCCTGAACAAAACCGCACTGGTCGGTTTCGTCGTCTACCTCATCGGCGCCGTGCTGCTGTTCATGCTGTTTCAATTCGTCTACACGCGCATCACGCCGCACAAAGAGTTCGAGCTGATCCGCTCCGGCAACGTTGCCGCCGCCATCGCCTTGGCCGGCGCGATCATCGGCTTCGCGATTCCGGCCAGTAACGTGATCGCGTTTTCGGTCAATGTCCTCGACTTCGTGCTCTGGGCCGTAATTGCCGCCGTGGTGCAACTGTTGGCGTTCCTTGCCACGGGCCTGGTGCTCAAAGGCACTTCGCAGCGCATCGCCAACGGCGAGGTGGCTTCCGGCATCTATGTCGCGGCGGTCGCGATTAGCGTCGGCATGCTCAACGCCGCGTGCATGACACCGTCCAACTGATCGGCAGGAAGCCTTAAATGAAACGCAGCAAATACGTTCAGTTGTCCCTCGCCGCTTCGGTGGCCATGGCCATTTCCGGCCAGGCGACAGCCGCGGATCAACCGCGCAACTTCCAGAGCGTGGAACAGTGTGTCGACGCCGAAGTGGCCGCCGATGTCTGCTCCAACGCCTTTGTCGCCGCGCTGACCGAACACCGGCGCATTGCCCCGGCCTACGACGACAAGGCCAAGTGCGACGCGGACTTTGCCGCTGACTGGTGCCAGAAAAACTCCGACGGCCGCTTCGTACCGAAACTCGGCGGCTTCAAAGTGCCGCAAAACGGTGAACCGGCGCAGAACCTCGACACCATCGCCAATGCCCAAATGCCTGTGGGAGACGCGGCGGCTGTGCAGAATGTGCAAAACACTTCGCACACCTCAAGTGGCGGCGGCAACGGCTGGTTGACTGGCTGGCTGATCGGCAACGCGATGAGCAACAACTCCGAACGCACGGTTTACCGCGATCGCGATACGCGCCAGCCATATAACACGTCAACGCAGTACCGCAGAGCCGAAACCACGACGCGCAGCCAACCGGATTACGAGAGCAGCAAAAGCAAACCGGTCAACGTGGCCTCGTCGACCTCACGCGGCGGCTTCGGCAGCCAGTCCAGCGCACGTAGCGGTTGGGGTGGCTGGGGCAGCAGTTCCGGTCGTTCGAGCAGCTGACGATGAAGAAGATCCACTGCGCCGAGCGGCCCGACTGGAAACAGACCGCCGAAAGCCTCGGCTTCATGTTCCACACCATCGACGACGAGCCCTACTGGGATGAAAGCGCGTACTACCAGTTCACGCTCGCCCAGATCGAAAACGATCTCGAGGACCCGACCACCGAATTGCACGAGATGTGCATGGACCTGGTCGACCGCGTCGTACACAGCGAAGAACTGCTGGATCGCCTGAGCATCCCGGCACCGTACTACGACATGATCCGTACTTCCTGGCTGGAAGGTCATCCGCATCTGTACGGGCGCATGGACTTTTCCTACAGCGGCAACGGCCCGGCGAAACTGCTGGAGCTCAACTACGACACGCCGACCAGTCTTTACGAAGCAGCGGCGTTTCAATGGGGCTGGCTGGAACAGTGCATCGAGCGCGGCACGCTGCCGCGCCATGCCGACCAGTTCAACAGTATCGACACCCAGTTGCACCAGGCCTTCGCCGAATTACAGCTCAAGCGCCCGTTCTATTTCGCCTCGATGAAAGACTCGGTCGAAGACAAAGGCACCACCGATTACCTGCGCCTGATCGCCGAGAAGGTCGGCATCGAGTCGCGGCACATCGATATCGAAGACATCGGCTTGACGGCTGAAGGCCGGTTTGTCGATCTAGAAGATCGCTGGATCCCCCACCTGTTCAAGCTGCATGCCTGGGAGTTCATCTTCCACGAGCCCTTCGGCGCAGCAATTGCCGAGTGCGATACACAATTTTTCGAACCGGCGTGGAAGGCGATTCTGTCGAACAAGGGTGCGCTGCCGTTGCTGTGGGAAACGCACAAAGGCCATCCGAACCTGCTGGCAGCGCATCTTGATCCGAATCCGGCCAGCACCGTGCCCAAGGGCTGGGTACGCAAGCCATACTTTTCCCGCGAAGGCGCCAACATTGAGCTGCAAACGGCCGACGGGTTGATCGTCAAAGAGGACGGGCCCTACACGGATGCGCCGTTTATCCTGCAGGAGTTTGCGCCGCTGCCGAAGTTTGGCGACAGCTACACCCTGATCGGATCCTGGGTGATTGGCGATCAGGCAGCAGGGATTGGTGTACGGGAAGACAACAGTTTGATCACCAAAGACTCCAGCCGATTCCTGCCGCACCTGATCCTTGACTGAAACACCAATACCCATTGTGGGAGCATTGCAGGCTATTTGATCCACAAAAAAGGCCCGTCGCATCACGCGACGGGCCTTTTTGGTTTGTAGCGATTACAGCAGCCAATCAGAACGGAATATCGTCATCGAAGCTGTCGAAATCCGGAGCCGGTTGCGGTGCGGCCTGCTGTGGCGCCGGGGCCGAACGCTGTTGCGGAGCCGACTGCTGCGGGCGCGGTGCCTGTTGGCGTGGAGCCGGAGCGGATTGCTGGTAATTGTTGCCCCCGCCTTGCTGGTCGCCCTGTTGTGGACGGCCGCCGAGCAGTTGCATGGTGCCTTGCATGTCGACCACGATTTCGGTGGTGTAACGCTTGATACCGTCTTTTTCCCACTCGCGGGTCTGCAGCTTGCCTTCGATGTAGACCTGCGAACCCTTGCGCAGGTATTCGCCAGCGATTTCCGCGACCTTGCCGAACATCGACACACGGTGCCACTCGGTCTTCTCGACCTTCTGACCGGTTTGCTTGTCGGTCCATTGTTCGCTGGTGGCCAGACTCAGGTTGGTCACGGCATTACCGTTAGGCAGGTAGCGAACTTCGGGATCCTGGCCGCAAGTGCCGACCAATATGACTTTGTTAACCCCACGGGCCATAACGTTCTCCTAGGCTTCGCAAGCAGCCCCGGCCGGGTTGTTCACCAGGCGTTCGAGGGTGTCGCGATCCACTAATTCTTTGTCCAGTTTGATGTAAACAGCCGCTTCGTCAGCGACTATCACTGCATCGGTTACCCCTACGAGGGCCTTGAGGCGCTCGACCAGACCCGCTTCGCGGATCGCCTCGGGCGACAACGGCAAGCGCAGGCTCGTCACGTAGGGAGGTTCACGCATGGTAACAGCAAAGGCCAGCCAAAGTGCAGCCAGCCCGGCACATCCAAGGAACACAACCGACAGACCGCCATGCTGAAACAGCCAGCCGCCGAGTATCCCGCCGAGTGCCGAACCGAGGAACTGGCTGGTGGAATACACGCCCATGGCCGTGCCCTTCCCGCCCGCCGGTGAAACCTTGCTGATCAGCGACGGCAATGAAGCCTCCAGCAGATTGAACGCGGTGAAAAACACCACCGTACCGATCACCAGAGCCCGCAGGCTGTCGCCGAACTGCCAGAAGAATAGCTCAGTCAGCATCAACGTCAGGACGGCGCCGAGCAAAACTCGTTTCATTTTGCGTTTCTTCTCGCCATAGATGATGAACGGGATCATGGCGAAGAATGAAATCAGCAGCGCGGTGAGATAGACCCACCAGTGCTGCTCCTTGGGCAAACCGGCTTTTTCCACCAGTGCCAACGGCAACGCAACGAAGCTCGACATCAACATGGCATGTAACACAAAGATGCCCAGATCGAGGCGCAGCAGGTCGGGATGCTTGAGCGTCGGCATCAAGGCCTGACGCGCCACGCCGGATTCACGATGCTGCAAGGGTCCAGTGGAGCGCGGCACCATGAACATGATGATGGCAATACCGACAAGTGCCATGGCGCCGGTGGCGAGGAACAGTCCGGACAAACCGAAAGCGCGGGTCAGCAAAGGCCCGACCACCATGGCCACAGCGAACGACAAACCAATGGTCATGCCGATCATCGCCATTGCCTTGGTGCGGTGCTGTTCGCGGGTCAGGTCGGAAAGCAGCGCCATGACCGCAGCGGAAATCGCCCCGGCGCCCTGCAGAATTCGCCCGGCGATGACGCCCCAGATCGAGTCGGCCTGAGACGCGAGCACACTGCCGAGAGCGAAGACGATCAGCCCGAGGTAAATCACCGGACGACGGCCTATGCGGTCGGAAATGATCCCGAACGGAATCTGGAAAATTGCCTGTGTCAGGCCGTAAGCGCCGATAGCCAATCCGATCAGGGCCGGGGTCGCTCCTGCCAGATCCATGCCGTAGGTCGCCAGTACCGGCAACACCATGAACATGCCCAGCATACGGAAGGCGAACACCAGGGCCAGACCGCTCGCCGCGCGGGTCTCGCTGCCACTCATGCGTTCGCTGTGGGGATCGTGCATGGAAAAACCTCGTGTGAACCGGCGGCGATTCTACCAGTCCCATCGGTAGACGGGGTATATCGCGACGCTTTGACGCGTATAGATGAAACTCTCTTCATCCAGGGCCAAAAGCCCCTGCGTTTGATAGTGTGCATCCATCCAGTATTTGGCCGTATACTCCTACGTTTTCGACGCCCGCCGAGCGAGGCCACTTTGGACAAGATCCTGATACGTGGGGCCCGTACCCACAACCTGAAGAACATCGACCTGACCCTGCCACGGGACAAGCTGATCGTCATCACCGGCCTGTCCGGATCCGGCAAGTCGTCCCTGGCCTTCGATACGTTGTATGCCGAAGGTCAGCGCCGCTATGTCGAATCGCTGTCGGCCTACGCCCGACAGTTCCTGTCGATGATGGAAAAACCCGACGTCGACACCATCGAAGGCCTGTCGCCGGCGATCTCCATTGAACAGAAGTCGACCTCGCACAACCCGCGCTCCACGGTCGGCACCATCACCGAAATCTACGACTACCTGCGCCTGCTTTATGCCCGCGTGGGTACGCCGCGTTGCCCGGATCACGACATTCCGCTGGAGGCGCAGACCGTCAGCCAGATGGTTGACCTGGTACTGGCGCAGCCGGAAGGCAGCAAATTGATGCTGCTGGCGCCGGTGATCCGCGAGCGAAAAGGCGAGCACCTTTCGGTCTTCGAAGAACTGCGCGCCCAGGGTTTCGTTCGTGCCCGGGTTAACGGGCGGATCTGCGAGCTCGATGAGCTGCCGAAGCTGGATAAACAGAAGAAGCATTCGATCGATGTGATTGTCGACCGCTTCAAGGTTCGCGCCGATCTGCAGCAACGCCTGGCCGAATCCTTCGAGACCGCACTGAAACTGGCGGACGGCATCGCCCTGGTCGCACCGATGGACGACGAGCCGGGCGAAGAGATGATCTTCTCCGCGCGCTTCGCCTGCCCGATCTGTGGCCACGCGATCAGCGAACTGGAACCGAAGCTGTTTTCCTTCAACAACCCGGCCGGCGCTTGCCCGACGTGCGATGGCCTGGGGGTGAAGCAGTTCTTCGACATCAAGCGACTGGTCAACGGCGACCTGACTCTGGCCGAGGGCGCGATACGCGGCTGGGACCGGCGCAACGTCTATTACTTCCAGATGCTCGGTTCGCTGGCTTCGCACTACAAGTTCAGCCTGGAAAAACCTTTCAATGAACTGACCGCCGAACAGCAGAAACAGATCCTGCATGGCAGCGGTTCACAGAATGTCGACTTCAAATACCTGAACGACCGTGGCGATATTGTCAAACGTTCGCACCCGTTCGAAGGCATCGTGCCGAACCTTGAGCGTCGCTACCGCGAGACCGAATCGGCGAGCGTGCGTGAAGAACTGGCCAAATTCCTCAGCCATCAGGCTTGCCCGGACTGCCGCGGCACGCGCCTGCGCCGTGAGGCGCGGCATGTCTGGGTTGGCGAGAAGACTTTGCCGGCAGTGACCAACCTGCCGATCGGCGATGCCTGCGAATACTTCGGCAAGCTGAAGATGACTGGCCGCCGTGGCGAGATCGCTGACAAGATCCTCAAGGAGATTCGCGAGCGTTTGCAGTTCCTCGTCAACGTCGGTCTCGACTATCTGTCGCTGGACCGCAGCGCCGACACGCTGTCCGGCGGCGAGGCGCAACGAATTCGTCTGGCCAGCCAGATCGGTGCCGGTCTCGTCGGCGTTCTTTACATCCTCGACGAACCGTCCATCGGCTTGCACCAACGCGATAACGATCGACTGCTTGGCACCCTCAAGCACCTGCGCGACATCGGCAACACGGTAATCGTGGTCGAGCACGACGAAGACGCGATCCGCCTGGCCGACTACGTGGTGGATATCGGCCCGGGCGCCGGTGTGCATGGCGGGCAGATCGTGGCTGAGGGCACGCCGGCGGAAGTCATGGCGCACCCGGATTCCCTGACCGGTAAATACCTGTCGGGCCGCGTGAAGATTGAAGTGCCGGCCAAACGTACGCCACGTAACAAGAAGCTGAATCTGTCGCTAAAAGGGGCGCGCGGCAACAACCTGCGCAATGTCGATCTGGACATCCCGATTGGATTGCTGACGTGCGTGACCGGCGTGTCCGGCTCGGGCAAGTCGACGCTGATCAACAACACCCTGTTCCCGCTGAGCGCCACAGCCCTCAACGGCGCGACCACTCTGGAAGCGGCAGCGCACGACAGCATCAAAGGCCTGGAGCATCTCGACAAGGTGGTCGACATCGACCAGAGCCCGATCGGTCGCACACCGCGCTCCAACCCTGCAACCTATACCGGCCTGTTCACCCCGATCCGCGAACTGTTCGCCGGCGTGCCCGAGTCACGCTCCCGTGGTTATGGCCCTGGACGTTTTTCGTTCAACGTCAAGGGTGGCCGCTGCGAAGCGTGTCAGGGTGACGGCCTGATCAAGGTGGAAATGCACTTCCTGCCGGACATCTACGTGCCGTGCGACGTGTGCAAGAGCAAGCGCTACAACCGCGAGACCCTTGAGATCAAATACAAGGGCAAGAACATCCACGAAACCCTCGAGATGACCATCGAGGAAGCCCGGGAGTTCTTCGACGCCGTGCCGGCACTCGCGCGCAAGCTGCAAACGCTGATGGATGTCGGCCTGTCGTACATCAAACTCGGGCAGTCGGCGACGACGTTGTCCGGTGGCGAGGCGCAGCGCGTCAAGCTGTCTCGCGAGTTGTCGAAGCGCGACACCGGCAAAACGCTGTACATCCTCGATGAGCCGACCACCGGTTTGCACTTCGCGGATATCCAGCAATTGCTCGATGTACTGCATCGCCTGCGCGATCACGGCAACACCGTGGTGGTGATCGAACACAACCTCGACGTGATCAAGACAGCCGACTGGCTGGTCGATCTCGGGCCCGAGGGTGGTTCAAAAGGCGGGCAGATCATTGCCACGGGCACGCCTGAGGATGTCGCCGAGATGAAGCAATCCCATACCGGTCATTACCTCAAGCCGCTGCTGATCCGTGATCGGGCTTAACCGCCAGGCATGAAAAAGCCCCTGTCACTTTGATCAGTGACAGGGGCTTTTTTTGTATCGATTGCAATCAGGACGTGTGGGATTGCAGGTAGTTCTCGAGACCGATCAGCTTGATCAGGCCCAACTGTTTCTCCAGCCAGTAGGTGTGATCTTCTTCGGTATCGTTGAGTTGAACCCGCAGGATCTCACGGCTGACATAGTCTTTGTGTTGTTCGCACAGCTCGATGCCTTTGCACAGGGCGGCACGGACTTTATATTCAAGACGCAGATCCGCTTCAAGCATCTCCGGCACAGTGGTGCCGACATCCAGATCATCCGGACGCATGCGCGGCGTACCTTCGAGCATCAGAATCCGGCGCATCAACGCATCAGCGTGCCCGGCTTCTTCTTCCATTTCGTGGTTGATTCGCTCGTAGAGCTTGGTGAACCCCCAGTCCTCATACATCCGCGAATGAACGAAATATTGGTCACGCGCGGCCAGTTCGCCGGTCAGCAACGTGTTGAGGTAATCGATTACGTCTGGGTGGCCTTGCATCGCCCTACATCTCCCTACTTGAAAGTCTGTAGTTTGAACCAAGCTGACCGGAAGGTCACCCGATTCGCGCAATAAAAGCGAAGATATTCTTAGAAAAGCAGCCTAAATAACGCAAAAACCGCCCAGATGAGGGCGGTTCTGCTTCTCGTTTAGACTTCGTTAAGCTGTACGTTGAGCAGCTTTGCGATTGCTTCTCCATACGCCGGATCGGCTTTGTAGAAATGCTGCAACTGACGATCAACTACATCTGGTGAAACACCGTTCATGGCACCGGCGATATTGCTGACCAACAAAGCTTTCTGATCGTCGCTCATCAGACGGAACAGCGCACCGGCGTGGCTGTAGTAATCGGTATCTTCACGGTGATCGTAGCGATCGGCAGCACCGCTCAAGGCCAGTGCAGGTTCTGCGTAACGCGGAGCTTGTTTCGGCGCTTCGGTGTAGCTGTTCGGTTCGTAGTTAGGCGCTGCACCACCGTTGCTGCCGAACGCCATCGAGCCATCACGCTGGTAGGTGTTCACCGGACTGCGTGGAGCATTCACCGGCAATTGCTGGTGATTGGTGCCAACGCGATAACGATGAGCATCGGCGTAAGCGAACACACGACCTTGCAGCATGCGATCCGGCGACAGACCAACACCCGGCACCATGTTGCTTGGACCGAACGCCGCCTGCTCGACTTCAGCGAAGTAGTTTTGCGGATTGCGGTTCAGCTCCAGTTCGCCCACTTCGATCAGCGGGAATTCTTTCTGCGACCAGGTTTTGGTGACATCGAAAGGATTCTCGTAGTGCGCCGCCGCCTGGGCTTCAGTCATGATCTGAATGCACACACGCCATTTCGGGAAATCACCGCGCTCGATGGCTTCGAACAGGTCGCGCTGGGCGTAATCTGGATCAGTGCCCGCTAACCGTGCAGCATCCGCAGGAGCCAGATTCTTGATGCCTTGTTTGGTCTTGTAGTGCCATTTCACCCAGTGACGCTCACCTTTAGCGCTGATCAGGCTGTAGGTATGGCTGCCGAACCCGTGCATGTGACGGTAACCATCAGGAATGCCACGATCGGAGAACAAAATGGTGACTTGGTGCAGCGCTTCCGGCGAATGCGACCAGAAGTCCCACATCATCTGCGCGCTTTTCAGATTGCTTTGCGGCAGGCGTTTTTGAGTGTGAATAAAGTCAGGGAATTTCAGTGGATCGCGGATGAAGAACACTGGCGTGTTGTTGCCAACAATGTCCCAGTTACCTTCTTCGGTATAGAACTTCAAAGCAAAACCACGTGGATCGCGCTCGGTGTCGGCAGAACCGCGTTCACCACCGACAGTAGAGAATCGCAAAAAGGTCGGGGTTTGTTTGCCCACAGATTCAAACAGCTTGGCGCTGGTGTATTCAGTGATATCGCGGGTGACGGTGAACGTGCCGTAAGCTCCCGAGCCTTTGGCATGAACACGGCGCTCAGGGATGTTCTCACGGTTGAAGTGGGCAAGCTTCTCGATCAGATGAAAGTCGTCGAGCAATAACGGGCCACGCGGGCCGGCGGAGCGAGAATTCTGGTTATCGGCAACAGGTGCGCCACTGGCGGTCGTAAGTGTTTTCAACTGGCTCATACGGTCTTCTTCCTCTGTCGGTCTTGAAACTGCCGGCTAATCGGCTTGGTGGGAAGTATTGATCATCCATGTGACAGGAACAAATTCATTAACCTGCGCACATCGATAGATAATTTCTAATTACGTTTCCCGGGACATAGTGACAAAAGAGACATGTCAGAAGCTTGTATGAACAGCTCATTTTCTTGCGGGCACAAAAAACCGGGCACTAGGCCCGGTTCTTTGTTTCAGACTGACGTCTTACTCGGCGGATACAGCTTCGCCAGCAGTAGCACGATCAACCAACTCGACGTACGCCATAGGCGCGTTGTCGCCAGCGCGGAAACCGCACTTGAGGATGCGCAGGTAGCCACCCTCACGGGTAGCGTAACGCTTGCCCAGGTCGTTGAAGAGCTTACCAACGATAGCTTTCGAACGAGTACGGTCGAAAGCCAGACGGCGGTTAGCCAGGCTGTCTGTCTTGGCCAGAGTGATCAGCGGCTCGGCAACGCGGCGCAGTTCTTTGGCTTTTGGCAGAGTAGTTTTGATCAGCTCGTGCTCGAACAGCGACACCGCCATGTTTTGGAACATGGCCTTGCGGTGCGAGCTGGTGCGGCTCAGGTGACGACCACTTTTACGATGACGCATGGTTCATTCCTTACCAAACACTACGTTCGGTGATTACGACGATCAGGCAGTCGCCTTGTCGTCCTTCTTAAGACTTGCAGGCGGCCAGTTGTCGAGGCGCATGCCGAGGGACAGACCGCGGGAGGCCAGAACGTCCTTGATTTCAGTCAAGGATTTCTTGCCCAGGTTCGGAGTCTTCAACAGCTCTACTTCGGTACGCTGAATCAGGTCACCGATGTAGTAGATGTTTTCCGCCTTAAGGCAGTTAGCCGAACGTACAGTCAGTTCCAGATCGTCAACCGGGCGAAGCAGGATCGGATCGATCTCGTCTTCCTGCTCGACAACCACTGGCTCACTGTCACCTTTGAGGTCGACGAACGCAGCCAACTGCTGTTGCAGGATGGTTGCAGCGCGGCGAATAGCCTCTTCAGGATCCAGAGTACCGTTGGTTTCCAGATCAATAACCAGCTTGTCCAGATTGGTACGCTGCTCGACACGGGCGTTTTCCACCACGTATGCGATACGGCGAACCGGGCTGAACGAAGAGTCAAGCTGCAAGCGACCGATGCTGCGGCTTTCATCTTCATCGCTCTGACGCGAGTCGGCTGGTTCATAACCACGACCACGAGCTACGGTGAGCTTCATGTTCAGGGCGCCGTTAGACGCCAGGTTAGCGATTACGTGATCGGGATTAACGATCTCGACATCATGATCCAGCTGAATATCGGCAGCGGTAACCACCCCCGAACCCTTCTTCGACAAGGTCAGCGTAACTTCGTCACGACCGTGCAGCTTGATGGCCAGACCTTTAAGGTTCAACAGGATTTCAATTACGTCTTCCTGTACACCTTCGATGGCGCTGTACTCGTGGAGCACACCGTCAATCTCGGCCTCGACTACTGCGCAGCCGGGCATTGAGGACAACAGGATGCGTCGCAGCGCGTTGCCCAGGGTGTGGCCAAAACCACGCTCGAGAGGCTCGAGAGTGATCTTGGCGCGGGTTGGACTGACAACCTGCACATCAATGTGGCGGGGTGTCAGGAACTCATTTACCGAAATCTGCATGGATGCACCTATTTTCTAGCCCTTACTTGGAGTAGAGCTCGACAATCAGGCTTTCGTTGATGTCGGCGGACAGATCACTGCGAGCAGGAACGTTCTTGAAAACGCCCGACTTCTTCTCAGTGTCTACTTCTACCCATTCTACGCGGCCACGTTGGGCACACAGATCGAGAGCTTGGACAATGCGAAGTTGGTTTTTTGCTTTCTCGCGAACTGCAACCACGTCACCAGCACGAACCTGATACGACGGAACGTTTACGGTCTGACCGTTGACGCTGATCGACTTGTGCGATACCAGCTGACGGGATTCGGCACGAGTCGAACCAAAGCCCATACGGTATACAACGTTGTCCAGACGGCATTCGAGCAGTTGCAGCAGGTTTTCACCGGTTGCACCTTTCTTGCCAGCAGCTTCTTTGTAGTAGCCGCTGAACTGACGCTCGAGAACGCCGTAGATACGACGGACCTTCTGCTTTTCACGCAGTTGGGTGCCGTAATCGGACTGGCGACCGCGGCGTTGGCCGTGGATACCAGGTGCTGCTTCAATGTTGCACTTCGATTCGATCGCGCGCACGCCGCTCTTCAGGAAGAGATCGGTGCCTTCGCGACGAGCGAGTTTGCATTTTGGACCAATGTAACGAGCCATTCTTTACAATCTCCTGGATTACACGCGGCGCTTCTTCGGCGGACGGCACCCGTTGTGCGGGATTGGCGTCACGTCGGTGATGCTGGCGATCTTGTAGCCACAGCCGTTCAAAGCGCGGACTGCGGATTCACGACCTGGACCTGGGCCCTTGACGTTAACGTCGAGGTTTTTCAGGCCATATTCCAGCGCAGCTTGACCAGCACGTTCAGCAGCTACTTGAGCAGCAAACGGGGTGGACTTGCGGGAACCGCGGAAACCCGAACCACCGGAGGTAGCCCAGGAAAGAGCGTTACCTTGACGGTCGGTAATGGTCACGATGGTGTTGTTAAAAGATGCATGGATGTGGGCGATGCCATCAACCACTGTCTTTTTAACTTTTTTACGAGGACGAGCAGCAGGTTTTGCCATGATTAAATTCCTGTCGATTCGCTGGGGCGATTACTTGCGGATCGGCTTACGCGGACCTTTACGGGTACGCGCGTTGGTCTTGGTACGCTGACCGCGTACTGGCAGACCACGACGATGACGCAGACCGCGATAGCAACCGAGGTCCATCAAGCGCTTGATTTTCATGTTGATTTCGCGACGCAGGTCACCTTCAGTGGTGAACTTCGCCACTTCGCCACGCAGCTGTTCAATTTGCTCGTCGCTCAGATCTTTGATCTTTGCTGCTGGGTTTACCCCAGTCACTGCACAGATCTTCTGTGCAGTAGTGCGACCAACACCATAGATGTAGGTCAGCGAGATAACAGTATGCTTGTTATCTGGAATGTTAACGCCTGCAATACGGGCCATTCAGTGGGACTCCAATTGACAGCTACCTACGCCCCGGAAGCCAAGAAATAGGGCGCGAGATAATATCGCTGTAATAACAAATAATCAACCCGGTAGCGCACTAGCTACCGGGCTTGAAGCACAATCACACTCAGCCTTGGCGCTGTTTGTGACGCGGTTCCGCGCTGCAAATTACTCGAACAACACCTTCGCGGCGAATAATCTTGCAGTTACGGCACAGCTTTTTCACCGATGCACGAACTTTCATCACCAACTCCTCGAACCTTATGGGTACTCAGCGCAACATGCCGCTGCCGTAACCCTTCAGGTTGGCTTTCTTCATCAGGGATTCGTACTGGTGCGAAACGAGGTGCGATTGTACTTGGGACATGAAGTCCATCACAACCACGACCACGATCAGCAACGAGGTCCCGCCAAGGTAGAACGGAACGTTTGCTGCAACCACCAGGAACTGGGGCAACAGGCACACGGCCGTCATGTAAAGAGCACCGAACATGGTCAAGCGGGTCAGAACGCCATCAATGTAGCGCGCAGACTGCTCACCTGGACGGATGCCCGGAATAAAGGCACCGGACTTCTTCAGGTTTTCCGCTACGTCTTTCGGATTGAACATCAACGCCGTATAGAAGAAGCAGAAGAAAATAATCCCTGCACTAAACAGCAGAATATTCAACGGCTGACCAGGAGCGATCGACTGCGAGATGTCCTGCAACCAGCCCATACCTTCAGACTGACCGAACCAGGCACCCAACGAAGCCGGGAACAGCAAAATGCTGCTCGCGAAAATAGCCGGAATAACACCGGCCATGTTCACCTTCAACGGCAGGTGGCTAGTCTGCGCAGCAAAAACCTTGCGGCCCTGCTGACGCTTGGCGTAGTGAACAGCGATACGACGCTGACCACGCTCAATGAACACCACGAAACCGATAATCGCTACTGCCAGCAAACCGATGGCAACCAAGGCGAAGATGTTGATATCACCCTGACGCGCAGACTCGAAAGACTGCCCGATTGCTCTCGGAAGACCGGCGACGATACCCGAAAAAATCAACATCGAGATACCGTTGCCTACACCACGCTCAGTAATCTGCTCACCCAGCCACATCATGAACATCGCACCAGCCACAAAAGTGGATACCGCGACGAAATGGAAGCCAAAGTCACCAGTGAACGCAACGCCCTGCCCCGCCAGACCAATGGACATGCCAATAGCCTGAACGAGAGCGAGAACGACGGTGCCGTAGCGGGTGTACTGGCTGATCTTGCGACGGCCAGCTTCACCTTCCTTCTTCAACTGCTCCAGCTGCGGGCTGACGGCGGTCATCAGTTGCATGATGATCGATGCCGAAATGTACGGCATGATCCCCAGTGCAAAGATGCTCATCCGTTCCAGCGCGCCGCCGGAGAACATGTTGAACAAGCTAAGAATGGTCCCCTCATTCTGTCGAAACAGGTCTGCGAGTCGGTCCGGGTTGATACCTGGAACCGGGATGTGTGCGCCTATTCGGTAGACGATAATCGCCAGGAACAGAAAACGCAGACGAGCCCAGAGTTCAGACATACCGCCTTTGCCGAGCGCAGAGAGAGCACCTTGCTTAGCCATTTATTCCTCGAACTTGCCGCCAGCTGCTTCGATAGCCGCACGCGCACCTTTGGTGGCGCCGATTCCCTTGCCGATAGTGACAGCGCGAGTCACTTCACCGGACAGCATGATTTTCACACGCTGTACGTTGACGTTGATCACGTTGGCATCTTTCAGGGACTGCACGGTGACGATGTCGCCTTCCACTTTGGCCAGTTCGGACAGACGCACTTCTGCGCGATCCATGGCTTTCAGGGAAACGAAACCGAACTTCGGCAGGCGACGATGCAGCGGCTGTTGACCGCCTTCAAAGCCTGGAGCAATGGTGCCACCGGAGCGGGAGGTCTGACCTTTGTGACCACGGCCACCAGTCTTACCCAAACCGCTACCGATACCACGGCCCGGACGATGCTTTTCGCGACGGGAACCCGGCGCTGGACTCAGATCATTGAGTTTCATCGATTAACCCTCGACACGCAGCATGTAGTAAGCCTTGTTGATCATCCCGCGATTCTCGGGAGTATCCTGGACTTCTACAGTGTGACCGATGCGACGCAGACCCAGACCCTTAACGCACAGTTTGTGGTTAGGGATGCGGCCGGTCATGCTTTTGATCAGCGTTACTTTAACGGTAGCCATGATCAGAAGATCTCCTTGACGCTTTTGCCACGCTTGGCGGCAATGGATTCAGGAGACTGCATAGCTTTCAAACCTTTGAAAGTGGCGTGAACCACGTTTACCGGGTTAGTCGAGCCGTAGCACTTGGCCAGAACGTTCTGAACGCCAGCAACTTCGAGGACAGCACGCATAGCGCCGCCAGCGATGATACCGGTACCTTCAGAAGCAGGCTGCATGTACACCTTCGAAGCGCCGTGAGCGGACTTCATTGCGTACTGCAGAGTGGTGCCGTTCAGATCAACTTGGATCATGTTGCGGCGAGCAGCTTCCATTGCCTTCTGGATCGCAGCAGGCACTTCACGCGACTTGCCACGGCCGAAGCCAACACGCCCTTTACCATCACCAACCACGGTCAACGCGGTGAAAGTGAAGATACGGCCGCCTTTAACGGTTTTGGCTACGCGGTTAACTTGAACCAGCTTCTCAATGTAGCCTTCGTCGCGCTTTTGGTCGTTATTTGACATAACTTAGAACTCCAGCCCAGCTTCACGAGCAGCATCAGCCAGCGCTTTAACGCGGCCATGGTACTTGAAGCCAGAGCGGTCGAAAGCCACTTGCGAGACGCCAGCGGCCTTAGCACGCGTAGCGACCAGCTGGCCAACCTTTGTGGCCGCGTCGATGTTGCCAGTGGCGCCATCACGCAGTTCTTTATCCAAAGTCGAGGCGCTTGCCAGGACTTTGTTGCCGTCGGCCGAGATGACCTGGGCGTAGATGTGCTGCGACGAGCGGAACACGCAGAGACGCACGACTTCGAGTTCGTGCATTTTCAGGCGTGCTTTGCGAGCGCGACGCAGTCGAGTAACTTTTTTGTCGGTCATTTGCTATGCCCTACTTCTTCTTGGCTTCTTTACGACGGACGACTTCGTCCGCGTAGCGCACACCTTTGCCTTTGTACGGCTCTGGTGGACGGAAGTCGCGGATCTCAGCGGCCACTTGACCTACCAGCTGCTTGTCGATGCCCTTGATCAGGATATCGGTCTGGCTAGGAGTCTCAGCGGTGATGCCTTCCGGCAGTTCGTAATCCACTGGGTGCGAGAAGCCAAGGGCCAGGTTCAGAACCGAGCCTTTTGCTTGCGCCTTGTAACCAACACCGACCAGCTGGAGCTTGCGCTCAAAGCCTTGGCTTACGCCTTGGACCATGTTGTTTACCAACGCACGCGTGGTACCGGCCATTGCGCGAGTTTGTTGATCGCCATTGCGAGCAGCGAAACGCAGCTCACCAGCTTCTTCAACGATCTCAACGGACGAATGGATGTTCAGTTCAAGAGTACCCTTGGCACCCTTCACCGAAAGCTGTTGACCTGCGAATTTTACTTCGACACCGGCTGGCAGCTTAACGGGGTTCTTAGCGACGCGAGACATGCTTATCCCCCCTTAGAACACAGTGCAAAGAACTTCGCCGCCGACACCGGCAGCGCGCGCAGCACGATCCGTCATCACACCTTTGTTGGTGGAGACGATAGACACGCCAAGACCGCCACGAACTTTCGGCAGATCTTCAACGGACTTGTACTGACGCAGGCCTGGACGACTAACGCGCTTCACTTCTTCGATAACCGGACGGCCTTCGAAGTACTTCAGCTCGATGGACAACGACGGCTTAGCGTCGGTGGTGATCTGAAAACCCGCGATGTAACCTTCGTCCTTCAGGACTTTTGCTACAGCCACCTTCAACGTGGAAGACGGCATGCTTACGACAGACTTTTCAGCCATCTGGGCATTACGGATTCGAGTTAGCATGTCCGCTAACGGGTCCTGCATACTCATGGGCTAGACGCTCCTAATACAGAAAAATTAGCCTTGCGGCTACTACTTGTCGCCGAGAACTTCCGGGCGTGAAAAACACGGGCTCAGGCGAGCCGGTCATTCTAGACACACCCCAGAAATGAATCAAGCCCCAAAAGGGGCTTGATTCAGATTCAAGGCCACCGATGGTCAGGTTCTTGCGAACCCGAACATCGAGACTTTGACAGCAATTACCAGCTGGCTTTAACCAGACCTGGTACGTCACCACGCATTGCAGCTTCACGCAGCTTGTTACGGCCAAGGCCGAACTTGCGGTAAACGCCGTGCGGACGACCAGTCAGGCGGCAACGGTTACGCATGCGCGAAGCGCTTGCGTCACGTGGTTGCTTCTGCAGAGCTACGGTAGCTTCCCAACGCGCTTCTGGACTTGCGTTCAGATCGACGATGATAGCTTTCAGCGCTGCACGCTTGGTGGCGTACTTGGCAACGGTGAGCTGACGCTTCAGCTCACGGTTTTTCATGCTCTTCTTGGCCATTTTCCTACTCCAATCAGTTGCGGAACGGGAATTTGAAAGCACGCAGCAGAGCGCGGCCTTCATCATCGTTCTTGGCAGTGGTGGTCAGGGTAATGTCCAGACCGCGGAGAGCATCGATCTTGTCGTAGTCGATTTCCGGGAAAATGATCTGCTCTTTCACGCCCATGCTGTAGTTGCCACGACCATCGAAGGACTTGGCATTCAGGCCGCGGAAGTCGCGAACCCGAGGCAGGGAGATCGACAGCAGACGATCCAGGAACTCGTACATACGCTCACGGCGCAGGGTCACTTTGACGCCGATCGGCCATCCTTCACGGACTTTAAAGCCAGCGATGGATTTACGAGCGTAGGTCACAACGACTTTCTGGCCGGTGATCTTTTCCAGGTCAGCAACAGCGTGCTCGATGACTTTTTTGTCGCCGATCGCTTCGCCCAGACCCATGTTCAGGGTGATTTTGGTAACGCGCGGAACTTCCATCACGTTCGAAAGCTTAAGTTCTTCCTTAAGTTTCGGAGCGATTTCCTTCCGGTAAATCTCTTTTAGTCGTGCCATGGTCTTCTACCTAGCAGTGTTCAAGCATCAACCGCTTTTTGGGTCGACTTGAAGACACGAATTTTCTTACCGTCTTCTACTTTGAAACCAACGCGGTCAGCCTTGTTGGTTTCGCCGTTGAAGATGGCGACGTTGGAAGCGTGCAATGGCGCTTCTTTCTCGACGATACCGCCCTGTACGCCCGACATCGGGTTAGGCTTGGTATGACGCTTGACCAGGTTCAGACCACCAACAACCAGACGGTTGTCAGCAAGAACCTTCAGCACCTTACCGCGCTTACCTTTGTCTTTGCCGGCGATCACGATGATCTCGTCGTCACGACGAATCTTTTGCATGTCGGATCTCCTTACAGCACTTCTGGGGCGAGCGAGACGATCTTCATGAACTTCTCAGTACGAAGTTCACGGGTCACTGGCCCAAAGATACGGGTGCCGATCGGCTCTTGCTTGTTGTTCAGAAGAACAGCAGCGTTGCCATCAAAGCGGATAATGGAGCCATCAGCACGACGTACGCCGTGACGAGTGCGGACTACAACAGCAGTCATCACTTGGCCTTTTTTCACTTTACCGCGAGGAATCGCTTCCTTGACGGTAACTTTGATGATGTCACCGATACCAGCGTAACGACGATGGGAGCCACCCAGCACCTTGATGCACATAACACGGCGAGCGCCGCTGTTATCGGCCACATCGAGCATGGATTGAGTCTGAATCATATAATTTCTCCGACCCCTAGCCCTTAGACTTCCACAGCGCGTTCGAGAACATCAACCAGCGCCCAAGACTTGGTCTTGGCCATCGGACGAGTTTCACGAATAGTGACTTTGTCGCCGATGTGGCACTGATTGGTTTCGTCGTGCGCGTGCAGCTTAGTCGAACGCTTAACGTATTTACCGTAGATCGGGTGCTTTACGCGACGCTCGATCAGAACGGTGATGGTTTTGTCCATCTTGTCGCTGACAACACGGCCAGTCAGCGTACGGACAGTTTTTTCGGCTTCAGCCATGATCACTTACCTGCCTGCTGGTTGAGCACAGTCTTCACGCGAGCGATGTCACGCTTAACTTGCGAGAGCAGATGAGACTGCCCCAACTGGCCAGTTGCTTTCTGCATACGCAGATTGAACTGGTCGCGCAGCAAGCCGAGCAGTTGCTCGTTCAGCTGCTGTGCGGATTTTTCACGAAGTTCATTCGCTTTCATCACATCACCGTCCGTTTAACAAAGGAGGTGGCGAGCGGCAGCTTTGCAGCAGCCAGGGCGAAAGCCTCACGCGCCAGCTCTTCAGAAACACCCTCGATTTCATACAGGACTTTGCCTGGCTGAATCTGGGCAACCCAGTACTCCACGTTACCCTTACCTTTACCCATACGAACCTCGAGAGGTTTTTTGGAGATCGGCTTGTCCGGGAATACACGGATCCAGATCTTGCCGCCACGTTTTACGTGACGGGTCAGAGCACGACGCGCTGACTCGATCTGACGAGCGGTGAGACGACCACGAGCAACAGACTTCAGCGCGAACTCGCCGAAGCTGACTTTGCTACCGCGCAGTGCCAGACCACGGTTGTGGCCGGTCATCTGCTTGCGGAACTTCGTACGCTTTGGTTGCAACATTTGGCGTACCCCTTACTTAGCAGCTTTTTTACGAGGCGCTGGTGCTTGTGGTTTCAGTTCTTCTTGGCGACCACCAATAACTTCGCCTTTGAAGATCCAAACCTTTACACCGATCACACCGTAAGTGGTGTGAGCTTCGTAGTTGG
Organism: Pseudomonas sp. IT-347P; assembly: GCF_949768005.1. Lineage (NCBI taxonomy): Bacteria > Pseudomonadati > Pseudomonadota > Gammaproteobacteria > Pseudomonadales > Pseudomonadaceae > Pseudomonas > Pseudomonas sp. IT-347P. The sequence goes on along the minus strand of NZ_CATKPQ010000058.1, from coordinate 4,137 downwards.
CATAGTCGATGTCGGCACGCAGGGTGTGCAATGGCACACGACCTTCGCGATACCATTCAGTACGTGCGATTTCAGCACCGCCGAGACGACCGCTCACTTGGATTTTGATGCCTTTGGCACCAATGCGCATGGCGTTCTGTACTGCGCGCTTCATAGCGCGACGGAACATTACGCGACGCTCCAGCTGCTGAGCTACGCTCTGCGCAACCAGCATACCGTCGAGCTCCGGCTTGCGGATCTCTTCGATATTGATGTGCACAGGCACACCCATTTGCTTGGTCAGGTCCTGACGCAGTTTCTCAACATCTTCACCTTTCTTCCCGATAACGATACCTGGACGAGCGGTGTGGATGGTGATGCGTGCAGTTTGAGCCGGACGATGGATATCGATACGGCTTACGGACGCGCTTTTTAGTTTGTCTTGGAGATACTCACGCACTTTCAGATCTGCGAACAAGTAGTCCGCATAAGTCCGACCGTCTGCGTACCAGACGGAGGTGTGCTCCTTGACGATTCCCAGGCGAATGCCAATGGGATGTACTTTCTGACCCATCTCTTCGACTCCGTTACTTGTCAGCAACCTTGACAGTGATATGGCAAGACCGCTTGACGATGCGATCAGCACGGCCTTTGGCACGTGGCATGATGCGCTTCAGCGAACGCCCTTCGTTGACGAAAACGGTGCTGACTTTCAGGTCATCAACGTCTGCGCCTTCGTTATGCTCGGCGTTGGCTACGGCCGACTCCAGCACTTTCTTCATGATCTCGGCGGCTTTCTTACTGCTGAAAGCCAACAGGTTGAGCGCTTCGCCCACCTTCTTCCCGCGGATCTGGTCGGCGACCAAGCGGGCTTTCTGGGCGGAGATTCGAGCGCCCGACAACTTAGCGGCTACTTCCATTTCCTTACCCCTTAACGCTTGGCTTTCTTGTCAGCCACGTGCCCGCGATAGTTGCGGGTACCGGCGAACTCGCCCAGTTTGTGGCCGACCATGTCTTCGTTAACGAGAACTGGGACGTGCTGACGACCGTTGTGTACTGCGATGGTCAGACCGACCATTTGTGGCAGGATCATCGAACGACGCGACCAGGTTTTAATTGGTTTGCGATCGTTCTTTTCCGCCGCCACTTCGATCTTCTTCAGTAGGTGAAGATCAATAAAAGGACCTTTTTTCAGAGAACGTGGCACTGTCGTATCCCTCTATTTACTTGCGACGACGGACGATCATTTTGTCGGTACGCTTATTACCACGAGTCTTCGCGCCCTTAGTCGGGAAGCCCCATGGCGATACCGGATGACGACCACCAGAGGTACGACCTTCACCACCACCATGTGGGTGGTCAACCGGGTTCATGGCAACACCACGAACGGTTGGGCGAACGCCACGCCAGCGTTTGGCACCAGCTTTACCCAGCGAACGCAGGCTGTGCTCGGAGTTCGAGACTTCACCCAGGGTCGCACGGCATTCAGCCAGGACTTTACGCATTTCACCGGAACGCAGACGCAGGGTCACGTAGACACCTTCACGAGCGATCAGCTGAGCCGAAGCGCCAGCGGAACGAGCGATCTGTGCACCTTTACCTGGCTTCAGTTCGATGCCGTGTACGGTAGAACCGACTGGAATGTTGCGCAGTTGCAGAGCGTTGCCTGGCTTGATTGGAGCCAGAGCGCCTGCGATCAACTGGTCGCCAGCACTCACGCCTTTAGGGGCGATGATGTAGCGGCGCTCGCCGTCTGCGTAGCAGAGCAGTGCGATGTGAGCAGTACGGTTTGGATCGTATTCGATACGCTCGACAGTGGCGACGATGCCATCTTTGTCATTGCGACGGAAATCGACCATACGGTAATGCTGCTTGTGACCACCACCGATGTGACGAGTGGTAATACGGCCATTGTTGTTACGACCACCAGTCTTCGATTTTTTCTCGAGCAGCGGTGCGTGAGGAGCGCCTTTATGCAGCTCCTGGTTGACCACCTTGACCACAAAACGGCGGCCAGGGGAAGTCGGTTTGCATTTAACGATTGCCATGATGCACCCCTTCCTTACTCAGCACTGCTGCTGAAATCGAGATCTTGGCCTGGCTGAAGGGAGATAACTGCCTTCTTCCAGTCATTACGCTTGCCCAGACCGCGAGCAGTGCGCTTGCTCTTACCCAGAACATTCAGGGTAGTGACGCGCTCTACTTTCACGCTGAACAGGCTTTCGACGGCCTTCTTGATTTCCAGCTTGGTTGCGTCAGTAGCAACCTTGAAAACGAACTGGCCTTTCTTGTCTGCCAGAACCGTAGCCTTCTCGGAAACGTGCGGGCCAAGCAGAACTTTAAATACGCGTTCCTGGTTCATCCCAGCAGCTCCTCGAATTTCTTCACGGCCGACACGGTGATCAATACCTTGTCGTATGCGATCAGACTAACTGGATCGGAACCTTGAACGTCACGTACATCTACGTGCGGCAGGTTACGAGCAGCCAGGTACAGGTTCTGATCAACAGCGTCCGACACGATGAGAACATCGGTCAGGCTCATGTTGTTCAGCTTGCCCAGCAGATCTTTGGTTTTCGGAGTTTCAACAGCGAAATCCTGAACCACGACCAGACGATCAGTACGCACCAGCTCAGCAAGGATGGAACGCATTGCTGCGCGATACATCTTCTTGTTCAGCTTCTGGGAGTGATCCTGTGGACGAGCTGCGAAAGTGGTACCGCCGCCACGCCAGATTGGGCTACGGATAGTACCGGCACGAGCACGGCCAGTACCTTTCTGACGCCATGGGCGCTTGCCGCCACCACGAACGTCGGAACGGGTCTTCTGCTGCTTGCTACCTTGACGGCCGCCGGCCATGTAGGCCACGACTGCTTGGTGAACCAGCGTCTCGTTGAATTCGCCGCCAAATGTCAGTTCGGAAACTTCGATCGCTTGAGCGTCATTTACATTTAATTGCATGTCAGCTTCCCCTTAACCGCGAGCCTTGGCTGCTGGACGTACAACCAGGTTGCCGCCAGTAGCGCCAGGAACAGCGCCCTTGACCAACAACAGATTGCGTTCAGCGTCCACGCGCACTACTTCCAGGGACTGCACGGTCACGCGCTCAGCGCCCATATGACCGGACATTTTTTTGCCCTTGAATACACGACCAGGAGTCTGGCACTGGCCGATAGAGCCTGGGACGCGGTGGGATACGGAGTTACCGTGGGTGTTATCTTGCCCGCGGAAATTCCAACGCTTGATCGTACCCTGGAAGCCTTTACCCTTGGACTGACCGGTTACATCAACCAGTTGGCCAGCGGCGAAGATTTCAGCGTTGATCAGATCGCCAGCCTGGTACTCGCCTTCTTCAAGACGGAATTCCATGGTGGTGCGACCAGCGGCAACGTTCGCTTTAGCGAAGTGGCCAGCCTGAGCTGCTGTTACACGCGAAGCACGACGCTCGCCGACAGTGACTTGCACTGCACGATAGCCATCGGTCTCTTCAGTTTTGAACTGGGTGACGCGATTCGGCTCGATCTCAATGACCGTGACCGGAATGGAGACACCTTCTTCGGTGAAAATACGGGTCATACCGCATTTACGACCGACTACACCAATAGTCATGTTGTAAACCTCATGAGTGTACGGGGCTTTCACCCGCTATGGCCGCCCATTTCAGAGCGTTACACGACCAAGACCGAGTCTTAGCCGAGGCTGATCTGCACTTCCACACCGGCCGCAAGATCAAGCTTCATCAGCGCATCAACGGTTTTATCCGTTGGCTGGACGATGTCCAGAACACGCTTATGAGTGCGGATCTCGTACTGGTCACGCGCGTCTTTGTTGACGTGCGGGGAAACCAGAACGGTGAACCGCTCTTTACGGGTAGGCAGTGGAATTGGACCACGCACTTGAGCACCAGTACGTTTCGCGGTTTCCACGATTTCCTGGGTTGATTGGTCGATCAGGCGATGGTCGAAAGCCTTCAACCTGATACGGATTTGCTGATTTTGCATTGGATTTCAGACTCCGGCTGCTATTCCCACCGGGCGCAATACGCCCGTTAAAAGGAGGCGCAATTCTATAGACGCCCCAGATAGGTGTCAACCCAATAAAAAAGCCCCCGCTGAGCGGGGGCTTTTTCAATCCATCAAGCAGACTCTATAAAAGAGA
>NZ_CATKPQ010000057.1:0-371276 GCF_949768005.1 Pseudomonas sp. IT-347P | reverse complement strand
CTAATTGCGCTTTTCTATCGAGCACGGCAAAAAGACCGCTTCTATATAGACGTAATCACAATGAATGCGCAGTATATTGCCCAATATCAAAATAAAACCCTGCTCTTACCTTGGATGATGCCGCGCAATGAATGACCAGCCACGCTCCCTTGCCTCAATGCTGTTCCCGGTTGGTCTGCTATTAATAGCCATGGCATCAATCCAGTCCGGCGCCTCACTGGCCAAAAGCATGTTCCCGATCGTTGGCGCTCAGGGAACCACTACCCTGCGTCTGATCTTCGCCAGCGTAATCATGCTATTGATACTGCGCCCCTGGCGAGCCAGGCTGACCGCCAAATCGCTACGCACGGTCATCGTTTACGGCATGGCACTGGGTGGCATGAACTTCCTCTTCTATATGTCATTGCGCACTGTACCGCTGGGGATTGCCGTTGCCCTCGAATTCACCGGGCCGCTGGCTGTAGCAATCTACGCCTCGCGCCGCGCTATCGACTTTCTCTGGATCGCCCTCGCTGCCGCTGGCTTGATGCTGCTGATTCCAACTGGCGCAACCAGCGCCGGAATCGATCTGGTCGGCGCCGGGTATGCATTAGGAGCTGGTGTCTGCTGGGCGTTATATATCCTGTTCGGCCAGAAGGCCGGTGCCGACAACGGTGTGACGACCGCAGCATTAGGGGTAATGATCGCGGCATTGTTCGTGGCCCCTATCGGCATCGTGCATGCAGGTGCCGCGCTTTTGACCCCCGCCTTGATCCCGATTGCCATTGGCGTGGCAATCCTGTCCACCGCCCTGCCCTACACACTGGAGATGGTTGCCCTCACCCGCATGCCGGCACGCACTTTCGGCACATTGATGAGTATCGAACCCGCATTCGGAGCGTTATCGGGCCTGCTGTTTCTGCATGAATTCCTCACGCTGTCACAATGGATGGCGATCATGTGCATTATTCTGGCGTCTGTCGGCGCAACCATGACCATGGGTAGCACCGCTAAACCCGCAATCGCCGCTGATTGAAAGGGGTTTTGATGAAGGTCTGGCAATTGGCGCGCATTTAGGCCATGTTTAGACCCGTAACCCAATGCCAGACATGGATTTTTTCGGACAGGGATTTCAAAACGCTTAGAGCGCAAGCGAACACAGGCAAACCCGAGCAATAGACTCGTGGCCGATAAGGACGGGAATGAAACGAATTTTGATACTGATCGCCATACTGGCTGTTGCGGGTTGTGCGGCGACTTCGGAAACTCAGGTAAAACGCGGAAAAAAAGGGCTGCACATCAATTGCTCCGGGCTATCGTCCTCCTGGGACAAGTGCTACGCCAGTGCAGCCAACGCGTGCTTGCCGAAAGGCTACAAGGTCATCGCCAAATCCGGTGACACCGTGGAAGAACCCGGCGACTACCCGTTCGGTCTCAATCCTGCGGGTTACACCAGCCGCAGCATGATTGTCATCTGCAAATAAATTAACGTTGTCCGGCCATCTGCCGGCCAATCTCTTCGTGGCTGGACTTCAGCACCGCTCGCTGAACGTCCGGCGTGGCCAGCATACGCGCCACTACCAATGCCCCAACACATTGCGACAGCACCGACCACGCCAGGGTCTCGCTCTCAAGTATCTGTGCCCAGCGCTCATGAAGCCGACAAATCCACAACTCGGCCTGTTCGCGCACCTGAACATCCGACCGGGCAATTTCTGCGCCCAGCGCCGGCAACGCGCAACCGGCCTCAGGTTGCTCTACGTGAGCCATGCTCAGGTAGTGCTTGAGACAGCGCTCCAGTCGCTGAAGATCCGGCGTGCCCTCGCCTCCCAGCCGCTCGAGGCTTTGACCCAGCTCTCGCTCGACAATGGCCGTGAACAACGCATCTTTCGACGAGAAGTGACTGTAGAACGCCGCACCACTCAACCCGATCGCCTTCATCAAGCCATCGACGCCTACCGTGGAAAACCCCGAGCGCTTGGCTGACAGGGCGCTGCTCTGCAACAGCTTTTCCCGGGTTTCCAGCTTGTGACTGGCGGAATATCGCATGGTTTACCCTCGAATCGACTGCCTTGACGTTGCCGGGATCCTAGCATAACGTTCGTTCACTTAACGATCGTTTAATAAAGGGATCCACCCATGAACAACAAGAAGGTCGTATTGGTTGTTGGCGCTGGCGATGCCACGGGCGGGGCAATCGCCAAGCGTTTTGCCAAAGAAGGATTTATCGCCTGCGTCACCCGGCGCAGCGCCGAAAAACTGCAACCGCTGGTGGACGCGATCAAGGCTGAAGGCGGCGAAGCCCACGGTTTTGCCTGCGATGCGCGCAAGGAAGAAGACGTCATCGCCTTGATTGAAGACATCGAAACCCGCCTCGGTCCGATCGAAGCCTTTGTGTTCAACATCGGCGCCAACGTGCCGTGCAGCATCCTCGAAGAAACCGCGCGCAAGTATTTCAAGATTTGGGAAATGGCCTGCTTCTCAGGCTTCCTCAATGCTCGTGAAGTAGCCAAACGCATGGTCACTCGCCAGCGCGGGACGATTCTCTTCACCGGCGCCACCGCCGGACTTCGCGGCGCTTCCGGATTCGCCGCATTCGCCGGCGCCAAGCACGGCATCCGCGCCTTGGCGCAAAGCATGGCGCGAGAATTGGGGCCGATGAACATCCATGTCGCCCACGTCGTAGTCGACGGTGCGATCGACACCGACTTCATTCGCAACAGCTTCCCCGAGAAATATGCCACCAAGGATCAGGATGGCATCCTCGACCCCGAGCACATTGCCGAGAATTACTGGTATCTGCACAGTCAGCCACGGGATGCCTGGACGTTCGAGCTCGACCTGCGCCCCTGGAACGAACGCTGGTAAGCCCCTCCGCCATAACAATAACGACAGAGACGCGAACATGAGCAAAACCGTGGAGTTCTATTTCGACCTTGGCAGCCCTGCCACCTATCTGGCCTACACCCAATTGCCGAAGATTTGTGCCGAAACCAACAGTGAGTTGATCTACCTCCCGATGCTGCTCGGAGGCGTATTCAAGGCAACCGGCAACGCATCACCGGCGATGATTCCGGCGAAGGGTCGGTACATGTTTGAAGATCTGGATCGTTACGCGAAACGCTACGGAGTCCCGCTGAGATTCAATCCGCATTTCCCGATCAACACACTGATGTTGATGCGTGCGGTCACTGGCATCCAGTTGCGTCAACCTGGACGCTTTCAGGCGCTTATCGATTGCCTGTTCACAGCGTTGTGGGTCGAAGGACGTAGTCTGGATGAACCCGAAACGGTCGCCGCCGTGCTGAGCGAACACGGCTTTGATCCGCTTGAAGTGCTCGCACTGAGCAACGACGAGTCAGTCAAAGCCGCTCTCAAGGACAACACCGAAACCGCAGTTAAACGCGGCGTGTTCGGCGCGCCCAGCATGTTCATTGGCAATCGACTGTTCTTCGGCCAGGATCGGCTCGACTTCGTTGAACAAGCCCTGCGCCAGAGCTGAGCGAGCATTCAGGCGCTGATAACAGCGCCTGAATTCCACCTGATCAGATGGCGGCCGTGCGGGTGTTCAGCCATTCCAGCGCGGCACCTTCAAGCAACGGACTCAAGCGCTCACGCACTTGCGCGTGGTAGGCATTGAACCACTGCTTCTCTTCTTCCGTCAGCAGCGCAGGCAGCAGGCAACGCGTGTCGATCGGGCACAGCGTCAAGGTTTCAAACTTGAGGAATTCACCGAATTCACTGCTGCCCGCCTCGCGGTTCATCGCCAGGTTCTCGATGCGTACACCCCAACGGCCCGGACGATACGTACCCGGCTCGATCGAGGTGATCATCCCCGGCTGCATGGCCGTCTGCGGCGCCGGCGCTGCCTGATAGGCAATTACCTGCGGGCCTTCATGGACGTTGAGGAAATAGCCAACGCCGTGACCGGTGCCGTGACCGTAATCCACGTTGTCGGCCCAAATTGGCGCACGAGCAATGGCGTCCAGCAGTGGCGAGAGAATGCCTTTCGGGAACCGCGCACGCGACAGGGCAATCACGCCCTTCAACACGCGCGTGCAATCGCGCTTTTGCTCTTCGCTCGGCGTACCGACGGGCACCATTCGCGTGATATCCGTGGTGCCGCCCAGATATTGCCCGCCCGAGTCGATCAGCAGCAAGCCGTCACCCTCGATCACCGCGTGCTCTTCTTCGGTGGCGTGGTAATGCGGCATGGCGCCGTTGGCGTTAAACGCGGCAATCGTGTTGAAACTCAGCGAAACATAATCCGGACGACGCTCACGAGCAGCGGTGAGCTTTTCGTCGATGGTCAGTTCGGTAATGCGCTCGCGGCCCCAGGCCGATTCCAGCCAGGCGAAAAACTCGCACAATGCCGCGCCGTCCTGCTCCATCGCTTGGCGGATATGTTCAGCGTCCGCTTCACTTTTCTGCGACTTGGCCAGCGTGGTCGGGTTCAGGCCTTCGACCAGTTTCACAGCGCTGGCGAGATTATCCAACAAACCGCTGGTCACACGCGCCGGGTCGACCAGCAGGCTCGCCCCGCTCGGCACGGCGCGCAAGGCATCGGCCACTTCGCTGTAGTCACGCAGCGTGACGCCATCCTGTTCCAGCACAGCGCGCAATTCGCTATCAACTTTGCTCAGCGCCACGAACAATGTGGCCTGCTGTTGACTGATCAAGGCAAACGAAACGAACACCGGGTTGAACGAAACATCGCCGCCGCGCAGGTTGAACAGCCAGGCGATGTCGTCGAGTGTGGCGATGAAATGCCAGTCAGCGCCGCGCTCCTGCAAGGTTTCGCGCAGTTTGGCGAGTTTTTCGCCACGGCTGACGGTCGCTTGCGGTGGCAGATGCTGATAGATCGGTGCATTTGGCAGGCTCGGGCGATCGCGCCAGACTTCCTGCAGCAAATCGATGTCGGTGCGCAGGCGCGCACCGCGTGTCTCAAGCTTGCTGCTCAGGGTACGCGCCGATGCCACGGCCATCACCGCGCCGTCCACCGCGACCACACCGCCTTCCGGTGTCTGCTCGGCGAGCCAGTCCAGCGGGCTCGGTTGACCCGGTTGCAGTTTGACCAGTTCGATGCCGCTGCCCTTGAGCTCCTTGGTCGCTTGCTCCCAATAACGGCTGTCGGCCCAGACGCCGGCGAAATCAGTGGTGACGATCAACGTCCCGACCGAACCATGGAAGCCCGACAACCACTGCCGGCCCTGCCAGTAACCCGGCAGATATTCCGACAAATGCGGGTCGGCGGACGGCACCAACAGCGCATGAATGCCTTCGCGGCGCATCAGTTCACGGGTGTGCGCCAGGCGCTGGGGCACCGATCCTTCGGTCGAGGTCTGGGTACTCATCATGTCTCCTGCTAATCACTTCATCGTTATTGTTCGTAGCCGTGAGTCGGCTCGTTTAAAGCCCGGTCGCCCAGAATGCCGGAGCACTGGCGCAGGCGGTCTTGATCAGTTGCACGGCCTTGTCGATATCCTCGGCCGTGGTGAAACGGCCGAGGCTCAAGCGAATGGTGCGGCCGGCCAGATGTGCGTCATGTCCCAGCGCCAACAGCACGTGGGATGGCGTGTTACTGGCGGAATTGCAGGCCGAAGTCGCGGAAAAGGCGATCGAATGGCTCAATGCCGCGCTGTTGAATTCACCTTCGCTGAAGGTCAGGCTCAAGGTGTGCGGAATGCGCTGCGTGGCGCAGCCGTTCAGGCGTACGCCCGGCAGACTGAGCAGTTGTTCGAGCAAGCGTTCACGCAGCGCGACAATGGTTTTTTGCTCGGCATCGAAAGCCTCGGCGGCCAGCGCGAACGCTGCGCCCATGCCGGCAATCTGGTGCGTCGCCAACGTCCCGGAGCGCAAGCCGCCTTCATGTCCGCCACCGTGAATCTGCGCTTGCAAACGCTGCTGCGCCCGTGGGCCGACGTACAACGCGCCAATGCCTTTTGGACCGTAAAGTTTGTGCGCCGAGAACGACATCAGATCCACCGGCCATTGCGCCAGATCGATCGCGACCTTGCCGGCACCCTGCGCCGCATCGACATGGAACAACGCCTCACGACCGCGCACAACGGCGCCAATCGCTTCAACATCATTGACGGTGCCCAGCTCGTTGTTGACCAGCATCAGCGACACCAGAAAGGTGTCATCACGCATGGCTTCACTGACCGCTCGCGGCGTGATCAGGCCATCGGCGTCCGGCACCAGATAGGTCACGGCGATGCCGGCATCCTGCAATTGGCGGGCGGTATCGAGGATGGCTTTGTGTTCAATCTGACTGGTGATGATGTGGCCGCCGGAAACCCCGCGCGCCTGCGCCACACCTTTGAGAGCGAGGTTATTGGACTCGGTGGCACCGGAGGTCCAGACAATCTGCTCAGCCTGGGCGCCGACCAGTTCGGCAACCTGTCGGCGGGCCTGCTCGACCGTGTGCCGGGCCTGCTGGCCGAACGCGTGGGAGCTGGACGCCGGGTTGCCAAAGTTACCGTGAAAACCCAGGCACTCGATCATCACCTGGATGACCCGCTCGTCCACCGGGGTGGTGGCGGCGTAATCGAAATACAACGGACGTGTGTTCATAAAAGACTCGCAGAGCGTGTTCCGGGATCAGGAGGCGCATGTCTGCAAACGGCACGGCGCAGCCTTGTGAGCTGCGCGTCGGTTCGAGAGCGTCATCAATACCTGATCGGATGCCGTTAAAGAAGAACAACTTCATTTAAAAGTGCGTAGGAACGCTCCTGAAGTCGAGCTTAACAGGCATCCGGCCTGCGGTTGAAGCGATGCGTCAGCTAAAGCTTTCGAGAAGTAACGGGTACAGCGAAATCACCAACAGCGCCGCCATGCCCCAGTTGAACACGCGTAACCAGCGCGGATCCTTCAACACATTGCGCAACAACGTGCCGCAGGCCGCCCAGACACCGACACTCGGCAGATTGATGATGGCGAACACCGCAGCAATCACCAGAACATTGGTGAAATAGCCCTGCATCGGCGTGTAGGTGCTGATGGCCCCGATGGCCATGATCCACGCCTTGGGATTGACCCACTGAAACGCCGCGGCGCCCAGGTAGCTGATCGGCTTCGCCTCGCCTTCGGCGCTGTCACCGACAGGTCCCGAGTGAGCGATTTTCCACGCCAGATACAACAGATAGGCCGCGCCGACATAGCGCAGAACCGTATAAAGAACCGGATAGTTCTGAAACACCGCACCCAGGCCAAAGCCCACGGCCACCACCAGAACGAAAAAGCCGCAGGTAATCCCGAGCATGTGCGGGATGGTGCGGTTAAAGCCGAAATTCACCCCCGATGCCAGCAACATGGTGTTGTTCGGCCCCGGCGTAATCGAGGTGACAAGGGCAAACAGGGCAAAGCCCAACAGCAGGTCAAGCGAGAGGGTCATGGCAAGCAATCCATCAGGGTCATTCAGGTGTTGACCCTATCCCACGCCGCCCGGCAAGCCCACGGACAGTTGGGTAAAACTTCCAGCAGTACAGTTTGTTTTCAGCTCGGGCGACCGTGCAGCTGTACGGCACGTTCGGCACTCATTTCCGCTTTCTTGTCGAACGGCTTCTGACCGAGCAGTTGGGCTTTTTTCGCGTGGTATTCGTCGAAAGACAAGCCGCTGCGGTTCAGCGCTTCCATCGCCAATTCGCGGGATTCTTCTTCGGTGTAAGGCCGCAGTTCCGGCGAAACATGTCCGGCACAACCAGCGAGTACGGAGACAGCGAGCAACAGGGAAACAGTCAGTAAACGATTCATGGGAGCGTCCTGGCGAGCAATGGGGAGTCGATGGACAAAGGCTACGCCCGGGCGCGCTCGCGCAGAAATCAACGCTTTCAATAGTGGCTATCAGGAAATCACCACGTGCCGGGGCATATCTCCTAAAGATCTATAAATATCGATTAACGTTCTTTTACGGAATAAAAAACAGGCTTTATAACTCCACTCATGCGCTGAGCACTGTTGCTCCAGCAACTGTTGCTCAGACAACACTGATTCAGCAAAGCACCCTGATATACACAGGGACAACCACCACGCTAACGCTCAACGCCTTGTAAACCGGGGCTTCCAGGAATTGGTACAGCACTTGCTCAGACCCGGTGACTCACTCACTGCTCGCTGAGCAACTGTTGAAAAAGGAACTGATCATGTCGCGTCCCCTGAAAGTCGTCGCCCTCTCCGGCGGCACCTGGCGTCCGTCCCGTACCCTGGTGCTGACCCAGGCCTTGCTCGCCGAACTCGCCGGGCACCTGACCATCGAAAGTCATTTGATCGAACTCGGTGATATCGCTCGCCCGCTCGGCGCTGCGCTGTCGCGTCAGGAACTCAGTACCGAGGTTGAAGCCGAGTTGCAGGCCATTGAACAGGCCGATCTGCTGATCGTTGCCGCGCCGGTCTATCGCGGTTCCTATCCGGGTCTGCTCAAGCATCTGTTCGACCTGATCGACCTCAATGCACTGATCGACACCCCGGTGCTGCTCGCCGCAACCGGCGGCAGCGAACGCCATGCGCTAGTGCTCGATCATCAGTTGCGGCCGCTGTTCAGCTTCTTCCAGGCCATGACCTTGCCAATCGGCGTGTACGCCAGCGAAGCCGACTTCGCCGATTACCAGATCACCAGCGAACTGCTGAAGGCGCGCATCCGCCTGGCGGCCGAACGCGCCGCGCCGCTGTTTGCCACCCAACGCAAACCCTTGCTGAAAATCGCCTGAGGAGCTGTTCATGGATGTTTTCTGGTTCCTGCCAACCCACGGCGATGGCCATTATCTGGGCACCACCCAAGGTGCGCGCCCGGTCACCCTCAACTATCTGAAACAAGTGGCGCAGGCCGCTGACAGCCTCGGCTACCACGGCGTGCTGATCCCCACCGGGCGTTCCTGCGAGGACTCATGGGTGATCGCCTCGGCACTGGTACCGTTGACCGAACGCCTGCGTTATCTGGTGGCCATCCGTCCGGGAATCATCTCGCCGACGGTGTCGGCGCGCATGGCGGCGACGCTGGATCGCCTGTCCAACGGCCGCTTGCTGATCAATGTGGTGACCGGCGGCGATCCGGACGAAAACCGTGGCGATGGCAGTTTTCTCAGTCATGCCGAGCGCTATGAAGTCACCGATGAATTCCTGAAGATCTGGCGCCGTGTGTTGCAGGGTGAAGCGGTGGACTTCGACGGTAAACACCTGAAGGTGCAGAACGCCAAGGCGCTGTATCCGCCGGTGCAGAAACCCTATCCGCCGCTGTACTTCGGCGGCTCGTCCGATGCGGCGCATGACCTGGCTGCCGAGCAGGTCGATGTCTATCTGACCTGGGGCGAACCACCCGCCGCCGTTGCAGAAAAACTCGCCGACGTGCGCGAACGTGCGGCGCGGCATGGGCGCATGGTGAAGTTCGGCATCCGCTTGCATGTGATCGTGCGCGAAACCGCCGAAGAGGCCTGGAAAGCGGCGGACAAGCTGATCGAACACATCAGCGACGAGACCATCGAGGCGGCGCAGAAATCCTTCTCGCGCTTCGACTCCGAAGGTCAGCGACGCATGGCGGCACTGCACGATGGCCGTCGCGACAACCTCGAGATCGCTCCGAATCTGTGGGCCGGCGTCGGCCTGGTGCGCGGCGGTGCCGGGACGGCGCTGGTCGGCGACCCGCAGCAAGTGGCGGCGCGGATCAAGGAGTACGCGGACCTAGGCATTGACAGTTTCATTTTCTCTGGTTATCCGCACCTGGAAGAGGCTTACCGCTTTGCCGAGCTGGTGTTCCCGCTGCTGCCCGAGCCTTACGCCAGTCTGGCCGGGCGCGGCGTGACCAATCTGACCGGGCCGTTTGGCGAGATGATTGCCAATGATGTGCTGCCCACAAAAGCCAGTGCCTGAACCAAATCTCTTGTGGGAGCGGGCTTGCTCGCGAAGGCATCGTGTCAGTCACCATTTATATCGATGACCCAGCGCATTCGCGAGCAAGCCCGCACACAGGGGGGCTGCGTCGATTCTTTGAGGAACACCGTGTGACCGCCAAACCACAAAGTACTTTGTTATCCCCGCTGCAGACCGCCCGCCAACTGGCCGCCGAGTTTGCCCTGACGGCCGTCGAACGTGACGAACGTGGCGGCACGCCGAAGGCCGAGCGCGATGCCCTGCGCGACAGCGGTCTGCTGGCCCTGAGCATTCCCACCCGCTACGGCGGCCTCGGCGCGAGCTGGAGTGAAACCCTGCAGGTCGTCCGCGAATTCGCCAAGGTCGACAGCTCGATTGCTCACGTCTTCGGTTTCCATCATTTGATGCTCGCCACCGTGCGCCTGTTCTCCCGGCCGGAACAATGGCAGCCGTGGTTCGAACAGACCGCGCGGCAGAACTGGTTCTGGGGCAATGCGCTCAACCCGCTCGACACCCGCACCGTGGTCAAAGATCTCGGTGGCTGGCGCGAGTTTTCCGGAAAGAAAAGCTTCTGTTCCGGTGCCAGCGACTCACAAATGCTGATCGCTTCGGCCGTCGATGACAGCGCGGGCGGCAAGTTGCTGATCGCCGCGATTCCCAGCGGGCGCAGTGGCATCACCCTGCACGATGACTGGAACAACATCGGCCAGCGCCAGACCGACAGTGGCAGCGCCACGTTCGAACGGGTGCGCGTCGAAGAGTCGGAATTGCTGCTTGATCCTGGCCCGTTGAGCACGCCGTTCGCCTGCTTGCGGCCATTGATCGCGCAGCTGACGTTCACGCATATGTTTCTCGGGATTGCCGAGGGCGCTTTCGAAGAGGCGCGGCAATACACCCTCAGTGAAACCCGGCTCTGGCACAAATCGACGGCGCGCGATGTGCGCGAAGATCCCTACGTACTCGCGCATTACGGCGAGTTCTGGGTGGCGCTGGAAGGCATTCGCCTGTTGGTCGAACGCGCGGCGGGGTTGCTCGATGCAGCCTGGGCCAAGGGTGCGAATCTCAGCGCCGAAGAGCGCGGTCATGTCGCCACGGCAATTGCCACCGCGAAAGTCGCCGCCAGCCGCCAGGGTCTGGAGATTTGCAGTCGTTTGTTCGAAGTGACCGGTGCGCGCTCCACCCACGCCTCCCTGCGCCTCGACCGTCACTGGCGCAACCTGCGTACCCAGACGCTGCACGACCCGCTGGACTACAAACTCCATGAATTGGGCGACTGGGCGCTGAATCAGGCGCTGCCGGTGCCGACCTTCTATTCCTGACCAGCCTGCATTTGAACTAAAGAGAAGGACGAGCCCATGCAACTGCTGACCCTACCGCCCTCCCCCGCGCTCGCCACGTCGATCCGCGCCACCGCGCAGGTGTTCGAAGACCCGAAGTCCCAGGCCCTGCTCGCGCATTTGCAGCAGGTCGCGCCGAGTGAAGCGAGTGTGCTGATCATCGGTGAGACCGGCACTGGCAAAGAGCTGGTGGCGCGGCATATTCATAACCTCAGCAACCGTCGCCATCGGCCGTTTATCGCGGTCAATTGCGGGGCGTTTTCCGAGTCACTGGTGGAAGCGGAATTGTTCGGTCATGAAAAAGGCGCGTTCACCGGTGCGCTGAGCGCCAAGGCCGGATGGTTCGAGGAAGCGGACGGCGGCACGTTGTTTCTCGATGAAATCGGCGATCTGCCGATGGCGATCCAGGTGAAGTTGCTGCGGGTGTTGCAGGAGCGCGAAGTGGTGCGGCTGGGCTCGCGCAAAAGCATTGCCATCGACGTGCGAGTCCTGGCGGCGACGAACGTGCAACTGGAGAAAGCCATCAATGCCGGCCATTTCCGTGAAGATCTGTATTACCGCCTCAACGTGGTCAATCTGGAACTGAGCCCGTTGCGCGAGCGGCCCGGCGATATCCTGCCACTCACTCGGCATTTCATCGAAGCCTACAGTCAGCGCCTCGGTTATGGACGCGTGAGTATCAGCCCCGGCGCCGAGCACAAACTGCGTGCCTACAGTTGGCCGGGCAACATTCGCGAACTGGAAAACGTTATTCATCACACCCTGCTGATCTGCCGCAACGGTGTGATCGAACGCGATGATTTGCGCCTGTCGAACCTGCGCATCGAACGCCCGGACGATCATCACGGCAGCGCCGATGATTCACCGGAAGCGTTGCTGGAACAGGCCTTTCAAAAACTGTTCGCGCAACAGGCCGGCGCTTTGCACGAAAAAGTCGAAGACGCCTTGCTGCGCGCGGCGTATCGCTTTTGCCATTACAACCAGGTGCACACTGCGGCGCTGCTCGGTCTGAGCCGCAACGTCACCCGCACGCGATTGATCAAGATCGGCGAACTGGCGGTGAACAAACGGCGACTCACGGAAAACCTGCAAGGCGAGCGCTTGATCCAGTTGTCGATCTAGCCGACCAGATTGCAGTGCAGCGCATCGTCGTGACTGCGGGCGATGCTGCTCAGCACTTGAAACGAATTGAAGGTGATGGTTTTCGCCTGATGGGCGTGAATCAGTTGCCAGAAACCCTGCTCGCCGCTTTCGAAGCTGCGGAACGCCGCCTCCCCCGCCTCGCGGGTCTGCCATTGGAGGAAACTCAAAACGCGCCGGCCGTCATCGCTGGCCTGCACACTGGCGCTGACAAAACCGGCATAACGCTGAGCCAGGCGCTCGGTCTGCCGTGACAGCGCGGTCACCAGCGCAGGTTGTTGGCGTGGTTCGATTTCAAATTCGATCAATTGGGTAAAACTGCGATTGTTCATGGAAAGCCCCCACTCATCATAAGACGAGCCTTGCGACTCGAAGACCTGCAGGGTAAAACCTCTAGTTAAGTCAAGGTCAAGAGCTGTCTGCAGATGATCAGCAAAGAAAATGTGCATAAACCGTTAACGGTCGGCGAAGTCGCAGCGCGCAGCGGTGTCGCCGTCACTGCTCTGCACTTTTATGAATCCAAGGGCTTGATCAAGAGCCAGCGCAATGCCGGCAACCAGCGGCGCTATCCGCGCGAAGTACTGCGTCGCGTTGCGCTGATCAAAGTCGCGCAGCGGCTGGGGATTCCATTGGCGGAGATTGGCGAGGCGCTGAAGAGCCTCCCGGATGATCGTGCGCCCACCGCGGCCGACTGGAAAATCCTCTCGCAACAATGGCGCCGCGAGCTGGATGAGCGAATCGAGCAATTGACGCTGCTGCGTGACCGGCTCAATGGCTGCATCGGTTGCGGTTGTCTGTCGATGGAGGCCTGCCCGCTGCGCAATCAGGGCGATGTGCTGGGCGAACAGGGACCGGGGCCGCACTTCCCCAAGGATTGACTGCTCGTCGGGCAAAAATCTGCACGGCGAGGACGGTTCTATAGTGAATCTTCCACAAATCCGGTGGAGTCCTGTCCCATAGAACAACAACTCAGGGAGAACGTCATGAGCGTCAAACCCATTCCCGAGGGGTATCACAGCATTACCCCGTATCTCGGCATTCACAAAGCCGCCGAGGCCATCGATTTCTATAAGAAAGCCTTCGGCGCCACCGAAGTCATGCGCCTGGACATACCGGATGGCGGCATCGGCCACGCCGAACTGCGCATTGGTGATAGCGCGATCATGCTCGGCTCGCCGTGCGATCAGGGGCCATTGAGCAATCCGGATCAGGCGGTGTCGGTCGGGCTGCATCTGTATGTCACCGATGTCGACAAGTCGTTCCAGCGGGCACTGGATGCCGGGGCGACGTCGGTATCCGAGGTCAAGGATCAGTTTTACGGTGATCGCAGCGGGACGTTGAAGGATCCGTATGGGCATCTGTGGTTTCTGGCCTCGCGCAAGGAAGATCTGACTGAAGAGCAGATCAAGCAGCGGGCGATGGAGATGTTTCAGCAGGGTTGAGCATTTCCCTGTCTGCACTGGCCTCTTCGCGGGCAAGCCCGCTCCCACAGGTTTTTTGTGGTTGGACATAGATCGTGACCACACCAAAGATCCCTGTAGGAGCGGGCTTGCCCGCGATGGGGCCGGAACGGCCAACACCCATCACACTTCATGAACCTGCCCACCACGCTTTACCCCTTGCCCCGAACGCCGGACGATTTCAGGATGCAGCCAACAAGCACCCTGAAAAAGGATCAGCCCGATGTTTGCCGGATTCCTCAAAGACCAGCGCCACGTCAACGGCGTGGACATTGCCTACCGCCTCGGCGGCAACGGCCCGGGCCTGTTGCTGTTGCACGGGCACCCGCAGACCCACGTGATCTGGCACAAGATTGCCGAACAACTGGCCGAGCACTTCACCGTGGTCGCCGCCGACCTGCGCGGTTACGGCGACAGCAGTAGGCCCGCCGCCGATGACCGGCACGTTAATTACTCGAAACGCGAAATGGCCCGCGACAATGTCGAATTGATGCAGGCGCTGGGCTTCGAGCAGTTTTCGATTCTGGCTCACGACCGTGGCGCGCGGGTCGCCCATCGCCTCGCCCTCGATCACCCCAACGCCGTACAGCGCATGATGCTGCTCGACATCGCCCCAACCCTGTCGATGTATACACAGACCAATGAAGCCTTCGCCCGCGCCTACTGGCACTGGTTCTTCCTGATCCGCCCGGCGCCGCTGCCGGAAACCCTGATCGAGGCCGACCCCGAAGCTTATTTGCGCAGCGTGATGGGCAGTCGCAGCGCCGGACTCAAACCGTTTACCGACGCAGCCTTCGGCGAATACCTGCGCTGTGTGCAACGACCGGGCAGCGCTCGCGGCATCTGCGAAGACTATCGCGCCAGCGCCGGCATCGATCTTGCGCACGACCGCGCCGACATCGCTGCCGGACATCACCTGAATTTGCCGCTGCGCGTGTTGTGGGGCGCCGAAGGCACGGTCGGCCGCTGCTTCGATCCGCTCAAGGAATGGCAGCACGTGGCGGCTAACGTCAGCGGTCAGGCATTGCCCGCCGGCCATTACATTGCCGAAGAAGTCCCCGAGCTGTTGCTTGCCGAAGCATTGGCCTTCCTGCGCTGAGCGGAGCCACTGAACCTCGGTGCTATGCTGGCGGCTTCTGCCGCCAGTGCTCGTTTTTGACATGTCCCAGAAGAAAGACAGCGTGCCCCTGCCCGAAGACCTGCGTGTGTTGCTCACCGTGATCCGCAAGAACGGCTTTGCCGCTGCGGCAGATGAACTGGGCCTGTCGCCAGCCTACGTCAGCAAACGCATCCAGATTCTTGAAACCACCCTCGGCACTCGCCTGCTGCATCGCACCAGTCGCCGCGTCTCGTTGACCGAGGACGGTGAACGCGTGCAGCGCTGGGCGTTGCGCATTCTCGATGACTTTCAGCAACTGCACGACGAACTGTCCGACGCCCACGACAGCCCGCGTGGGCGTCTGCACCTGTGCAGCAGCTTCGGTTTCGGTCGCAATCACGTCGCGCCAGCGCTGTCCTTGCTGGCCGAGCGCTATCCGGAGCTGGAGATTCGCCTCGACCTGTTTGACCGGGTCGTGGACATCGTCAACGAAGGCTTCGATCTGGAGATCCGCGTCGGCGATGACCTGCCCGGCCAGCACATCGGCCGGCGTCTGGTCAGCAACCGACGAGTACTCTGCGCCGCTCCCGGTTATCTGCAACGGCGCGGCACGCCGCAGACGCTGGACGAGCTGCAACAGCACGATTGCCTGGTGATCAAGGAACGCGACAACGCCTTCGGTATCTGGCACCTGGATCGCGACGGCGGGCAAGAGAGCGTGCGGGTCAGCGGGCCGTTATCGTCCAACAACGGCGAGATTGTTTTGCAATGGGCGCTGGACGGGCGCGGAGTGTTGTTGCGTTCGCTGTGGGATGTGAAGCCGTTGCTGGAGCAAGGACGCTTGGTGCAGGTGCTCGACGATTACAGCCAGAGCGCCAACGTCTGGGCGGTGTACCCGACGCGGCTGGCGCATTCGGGGAAACTGCGCGCGTGTGTGGAGTTTTTGCAGGAGCATTTCAAAAGCCTGTCGCTGTAGCCCAGGTACCACAGCCCCCCTGTAGGAGTGAGCCTGCTCGCGATAGCGGTGTGGCAGATACAACAATTCTGACTGATCCACCGCTATCGCGAGCAGGCTCACTCCTACAAGGGAATCAGTGGTGAGTCAGGAGAGCCAAGGGTTATTGGCCAGATGTTCGCGCTCGAAATCCTTGATCTGCTCGCGCCGTTGCAGGGTGTTGCCAATGGCATCCAGGCCGAGCAACAGCGCGGTTTTACGCAGGGTGTCGATCTGGAAGTCGATTACCGTGCCATCGGCCAGACTGATCTGCTGTGCTTGCAGATCAATGCCGATCCGCGCCGTTTCAGGCTCACCGACAAGCTGTCCGATGCGTTGCACCTGCGCCTCTTCCAGGGTAATCAACAACACCCCGTTACGCTGGCAATTGTCGTAGAAGATCCCGGCAAAACTGCTGCCGATCAGCGCACGAATGCCCATCTGCTGCAAGCCCCAGACCGCATGTTCACGGCTGGAACCACAACCAAAATTCGCCCCTACCACCAGAAAACTTGCGCCCTGCCACGGCGCTTTGTTCAACACAAAATCGGGATCGGGGCTGCCATCGCGCAGAAAGCGCAGATCGAAAAACAGCCCGCGATCGAGTCCCTGGCGATCAATACCTTTGAGGAACTGCTTGGGCATGATCACGTCCGTGTCGACATTGGCCGCCAGTAACGGCGCGGCCTGACCGCTGACTTGAATGAAGGGTTGCAGGCTCATGGACGGTCTCCAAAGTAGCGGATATCGGTGAGTCGACCGCTGATTGCAGCGGCAGCGACCATGGCAGGGCTCATCAGATGAGTGCGCGCGCCGGCGCCCTGACGGCCTTCGAAATTGCGGTTGGTGCTGGACGCACAGCGGTCGCCGGGGGCGAGTACGTCGTCGTTCATCGCCAGGCACATCGAGCAGCCGGACTGACGCCATTCGAAACCGGCGTCGATAAAAATCTGCGCCAGCCCTTCGGCCTCGGCCTGAGCGCGAACTTCGCTGGAGCCGGGAACGATCATCGCCCGCACATGCCCGGCTACTTGCTGACCGCGCACGACGCTGGCGGCATCGCGCAGGTCTTCGATCCGCGCGTTGGTGCACGAGCCGATAAAGGCATGGCTGATGACGATGTCGCTGAGCGCCATGCCCGCTTCGAGGCCCATGTAATTGAGGGCGCGACGCATGTCCTGGCGCAGGATCGGATCGCTGACCGACTGCGGATCCGGCACTCGCGCGCCTATAGCGGCAGCCTGATCGGGGCTGGTGCCCCAGGTGACCATCGGTTCCAGAACGCTGGCGTCAAGGTGAATCTCCCGGTCAAACAGCGCAGCGGGATCACTGCGCAGTTCGCGCCACTTTTCCAGGCCCCGCTCCCACAGTTCACCTTGCGGGGCTCGCGGTTTGCCTTTGAGATAGGCGAAGACCTTGTCATCCGGCGCCATGAATGCGCCGCGCGCGCCAGCCTCGACGGCCATGTTGCAGATGGTCATGCGCGCTTCCACGCTGAGGGCATCGATGGTCGAGCCGCAGAACTCGATGGCATAACCGCTGGCCCCGGACGCGCCGATGCGGCCGATCAGGGCCATGATCACGTCTTTCGAGGTCAGGCCCGGCGCCAAGTCGCCATCAATGGTCACGCGCATACTTTTCAGGCGTTTGTAGACCAGGGTCTGCGAGGCCAGCAGGTGTTCGATCTCCGAGGTGCCGATGCCGAAACCGAAGGCGCCGAGTGCGCCATAGGTGGTGGTATGGCTGTCGCCAGCGGCGATGACCATGCCGGGCAGGATAAAGCCCTGTTCGGGGGCGATCACATGTTCGATGCCCTGACGCTTGTCGAGGACGTCCAGCAACTCGATACCGAAGTCCCGGCAGTTCTGCGCCAGATACGACACCTGCCGTGCGCCGCCGGCATCGGCCATCGCTGCGATGCGCACGGGCGTAGTCGGGTTGACGTGATCGACCACCGCCAGCGCCGTGCCCGGCCGCCAGACGTCGCGCCCGGCCGCGCGCAAACCGCTGAAGGCCTGCGGGCTGGTGTATTCGTTGATCACCTGGCGATCGATATACAACAGGACATGGCCCTGATCATCGAGGCGGCACACCGTGTGCGAATCGATGTGCTTGTCGTAGAGGGTTCTGGCGGTCATCAAGGCGCTCACTCAGGGAAATCAGGTGATGCCCATCATAGGGAGCGCGCACTGGCCATCAATTGCCTGACAGTGATGGCGTGGAACATGAATCGTGTTTGATCCCCTGTACGCAGCAAAACCCTGTGGGAGCGAGCTTACTCGCGAAAGCGATGTGTCAGTCACATTAGTTGCAACTGGTTGGCCGCCTTCGCGAGCAAGCTCGCTCCTACAAGGGGCCGCGTGATGATCGGGGAATTGGGAAACATTTGCTTTCATATCATCTTTCGGGATTTACCTCGCTCATCCGTCTTATAGAAATGCAGGCCGTTCGCGTAGGCAAAAGCCACGTTCGGTCTTTCGGGGTCACCGTGCTGCGAAGCCCGTAGTTACGCGCCCTTTCACCGCTATCAAGACGCGCAATCATGTCGAAGAAATCCCGCTCCAAACTGTGGTTCCTCGTTCATAGCTGGCTGGCGTTACCGATCTGGTTCTTTGTCCTGATCGTCTGTGTCACCGGCACCCTGGCCGTGGTCAGTCAGGAAATCGTCTGGCTGGCCAACCCGCAGATGCGTGCCAGCCAGCCTGCGGACGATGCGCCGCTGCTCAGCTATGACCAGATCATGGCAGCCATCAAAACAGCCGAACCGCAAACCATCGTTGAAAGCATCAGTCGCCCCGACGAATCACACTTCGCCCTCGACGTTGCAGTCAGCTATCCGGACGGCCGTTCGCAGACGGTCTACGTCAACCCCTATACCGGGGTGATTCAGGGTCCTGCGCCGACCTTCGATTTCAAGGCCTTCACCCGCGCCCTGCACGGCTGGTGGCTGGTGCCGTTCACCAACGGCTTCAGTTGGGGCTGGTATCTGGTGTCGTTTCTCGGCGTGCCGATGCTGGTGTCGTTGATTACCGGTCTGGTGGTCTACAAGCGCTTCTGGAAAGGATTTCTGCGTCCGACCCTGCGCGTGCGCCATGGCGCGCGGATTTTCTGGGGTGACTTCCACCGCTTGTGCGGTATCTGGTCGATCTGGTTCATTGCGGTGATTTCCATCACCGGGATCTGGTTTCTGATTCGGGCCATTCTGTTCGACAACCAGATCGCCATCTCCAGCGAGCCGATCATTCCGGCCATGTCCCGTGAAAGCGTACCGATCTCCGCCGCTGGCACGCCACCGCCACGGATCAGCCTGGACCGCGCCGTCGAACTCGCGCAAGAAAAGATCCCGGGGCTGGAAGCCAGCTTCGTCAGCCTGCCGGGCAATGCCTACAGCCACATGAGCGTCGGTGGGCGCGGTTGGTATCCGTTGATGTTCCAGACCGCCACGCTCAATCCGTACAACGGCGACATCGCCGCTTCACGGCTACTGTCCGACCGATCGTCGCTGGAGTTCGTCACCGAGTCCATGCGGCCGCTGCACACCGGCGATTTCGGCGGTATCTGGATCAAGCTGATCTGGTTCTTCTTCGGTCTGATACTGAGCATGATGATCCTCAGCGGCTTGTTGATCTGGACCAAACGCACCGCGCTGGCCACCGCCAATGCTTTGAAGCGCGAAGACAAGAAAAACCGTCTCAAGGCACAACCAGCCATGAGCCGTGAAACCTCGGAGGCCAGCCTGTGAGCAAATCCATCACCAAGGCCCAACCTTCTCGACTGGCGCGTTTCTGGCACAAATGGCGCTTCCACATCAATGTCCTGCTGCTGTTGATCCCGCTGGGCTTCATGCCCAAGTACTTCGCCGATGCCTCGCTGTTTCGCGGTGACAGCGGCTTGGGCCAGCACGAGATCGGCACTATTCAGGTCGGCCCATGGAGCCTGCGCCTGGCCGAATTGCGCAACGAAGCGCCGGTGCTCACCGGCCCGGCCGGCTACATGAAAGACTTCAGCGCTGCCCTGTGCGATGCCTGTGTCGATCAGGTCAAGGCCACCTACCTGCGCATCGGCAAGCCGCGCAGCCTGCGCGCCGCCGGCAGCATTTTCTTCGGCACGCCTTACCGCATGGGCACGCAAATGCCGTTTCCGGAGAAGACCAGTCCCGACGCCGAACTGTGGATCACCATGGAAGGCTGGGACGGCAGCATGCATCAGGCTTCGATCCCTCTGAGTCAGGCCTCCCCCGCCACCTTCGCCTGGCTGAACAAACAAGGAGTCAAACCATGACTTGCTCTCAACGCCTTTCCCGCCTGCGCCTGAAGGCCACGCTGTTGGTGCTGTGCGCCGGCTTCAGTGCCAGTGCGCTGGCGCACAACCCGATGTGCGAATGCAAAGCCATCGACGCCGAGCAGATCAAATGCACCGGCGGGTTCTCCGACGGCAGCGGCGCGCCGGGGGTTACCCTTGATGTGATCGGCTACGACGAAACCATTCTGGTACCGGGCAAGCTCGGCGCCGACTCCACACTGACGTTCAAGAAACCCGGCAGCGAATTTTACGTGCTGTTCGACGCAGGCCCGGGCCACGTGGTGGAAATCGACCAAGCGGATATCGAAGCCCCATGAGTACGCCGACCCGACAAATCGTGCGTCCGGCCGGTGCCGGTCATGAAACCCTCAACGTGCTGCTGTTGTGTCTGTTGATTCTCGCGATCGCCGGTTCTGTGGTCGCATGGCGCGGGGTTTCCCATGAGCCCGAGCCGGTGGCGACCAACCAGCTCGACGCACGCCGCGACCTCAGTGCTGCCGAGCAAGGCATCTATGCCGACCTGCGGGTGACCCTCGATGAAATCCGCTTGCTGCGCGAAGAACAGCAAGCCCTGCCGACCCCGCAGAATCTGGCCGACCAAGGGTTTGCGCCGTTTGCCCAGGATGCAAGCTCGGTCAGCCGGGGTGGTCATGCCTGGCAGTTGCTGGCGGACACCGCATATGTCGGTCAAAGCCAGAATCCGACTGTCGCTGGTTCGTTCGTCATGCTGCTGAGCGCCGATGACAAGGCTGCGCCGGACATCTGGCTCAACCGTGATGCCGCCGCTCAAGTCCCGGCGCAACTCACTGCGGCTGCGCTGTCCGCTGCTGGCTGGAAACAGATCGTCGCGCAATACGATGCCGGGGTTACCCGCGAACATCGCCATTGATTCCTCGCCCTCCTCCGAGAGAAGACCGCTTGCCCATGTCTATTTCATCACCTCGTCGTCCGTTGTTACGCCTCTTTTTAGTGGGTCTGTGCGCCTGCCTGCTGAGCCCGTTGGCCAGCGCCGATCCGGCCAAACGCCTGCGCATCGGCATCACCCTGCACCCTTACTACAGCTATGTGGCGAACATCGTCGGCGACAAGGCCGAGGTGGTGCCGCTGATCCCGGCCGGTTTCAACCCGCATGCCTACGAGCCACGGGCCGAGGACATCAAACGCATCAGCGGGCTGGATGTGATCGTGCTCAACGGTGTCGGCCATGACGACTTCGCCGACCGCATGATCGCCGCCAGCGAAACGCCGAACATCAAGACCATCGAAGCCAACGAAAACGTGCCGTTGCTGGCCGCCACCGGGGTTGCCGCGCGCGGTGCCGGCAAAGTGGTGAATCCGCACACGTTCCTGTCGATCAGCGCGTCCATCGCCCAGGTCAACAACATTGCCCGCGAACTGGGCAAACTCGATCCGGACAACGCCAAGACCTACACCCAGAACGCCCGCGCCTACGGCAAACGCCTGCGGCAGATGCGCGCTGACGCCCTGGCCAAGTTGACGCAAGCGCCAAACGCCGAACTGCGCGTGGCCACGGTGCACGCTGCCTACGACTATCTGCTGCGTGAGTTCGGCCTGGAAGTGACCGCCGTGGTCGAACCGGCTCACGGTATCGAACCGAGCCCAAGCCAGTTGAAGAAAACCATCGACCAGTTGCGGGAACTGGACGTGAAAGTGATCTTCTCGGAGATGGATTTCCCGTCCACTTACGTCGACACCATTCAGCGCGAGTCCGGCGTCAAGCTGTATCCGCTGTCGCACATTTCCTACGGCGAATACACCGCCGACAAGTACGAAAAGGAAATGACCGGCAACCTCGACACCGTGGTGCGGGCGATTCAGGAGTCTGGTGCATGACTTCCAGAGAAAACCTCAACCTCAAGGACGCCGAGCACCCTGTGGGAGCGAGCTTGCTCGCGAAGGCGCCGGATCAGGCAACACCTTTGTTGAATGACACACCGCATTCGCGAGCAAGCTCGCTCCCACAGGTTTCGGGTCCGACTTTGGATTTCGCGGATGTTTGTCTGACGTTGGGGCGCACAACCATTCTGGACAACGTCACCTTCCAGGTGCAGCCCGGCAGCGTTCACGCCTTGGTCGGCCCCAACGGTGGCGGCAAAAGTTCGCTGATCAAGACCTTGCTCGGGCAAATGCCCCATCAGGGTCAACTCAGCCTGCAATGGCCCGGCGTACCCGGCACCATCGGTTATGTGCCGCAGGCGCTGGAATTCGATCGCGGGCTGCCGATGACTGTCGACGATTTCATGGCCGCCATGTGCCAGCGACGCCCGGCGTTTCTCGGTTTGAGCAAGCGTTACGCCGGCGCCATTGGTGAAGCGCTGGAACGCGTCGGCATGCAGGACAAACGCAAACGCCGCATGGGCGCACTGTCCGGCGGTGAGCGCCAGCGTGTGCTGCTCGCCCAGGGTTTGATTCCGGCGCCGCAATTGCTGGTGCTGGATGAACCGATGTCAGCTCTCGATGAAGCCGGGATTCAAGTATTCGAACGTCTGCTGGGCGACTGGCGTGCGGCGGGCATCACCGTGCTGTGGATCGAGCACGATCTGGAAGCGGTCGGTCGCCTGGCCAGTCGCGTCACCGGTCTTAACCGTCGTGTGCTGTTCGATGCCACGCCGCACGAGGCACTGACCCCGGAACGCCTACTGACACTGTTCTCGACCCATCCACGGAGCGCTGCCTGATGAGTTACGAAGCCTTTCGTTTGATGGTTCAGGGCTGGGCCTCGTCCGGTTATCTGCCGGAAGCACTGGCCTACGGTTTCGTGGTCAATGCGTTGCTGGCCGGTTTGCTCATCGGCCCGGTGCTCGGCGGCCTTGGCACGCTAGTAGTGGTCAAGCGTTTCGCGTTTTTCTCCGAAGCGGTCGGCCACGCGGCGCTGACCGGTGTGGCCATCGGCATTCTGCTCGGCGAACCGTACACCGGACCGTACGGCAGCCTGTTCGGCTACTGCCTGCTGTTCGGCATCCTGCTCAACTACCTGCGCAATCGTACCGGTCTGGCGCCGGACACCTTGATCGGCGTGTTCCTCTCGGTGTCGCTGGCCCTCGGCGCGAGCCTGCTGCTGATACTCGCGGGCAAGATCAACGTGCACATTCTGGAGAACGTGCTGTTCGGTTCGGTGCTGACCGTCAACGGCAACGATCTGGCGGTATTGGCCATCGTCGGTTCGTTGGTCATGGCCCTGGCCTTGCCGCTGTACAACCGCATCATGCTCGCCAGCTTCAATCCGCAACTGGCGGCGGTGCGCGGGGTGGCGGTGAAGACCCTGGATTATCTGTTTGTGATTCTGGTGACGCTGATTACCGTGGCGGCGGTGAAAGTCATCGGCGCGATTCTGGTCGGTGCGCTGCTGGTGATTCCAGCGGCGGCGGCGCGTCTGCTCAGTCAGTCGCTCAAGGGCTTTTTCTGGTGCTCGGTGCTGATCGCCACGGTCAGCACACTGTGCGGGATTCTTGCACCGATCGTCTTTGATCTGCCGATTCCGTCCGGCGCCGCGATCATTCTGGTCGCCGGCATTGCCTTCGCCCTCGCTGCCATTGCGCGCGGGGTCGTCCCGAGTCTGAAAGGGAATCTTGGATAAATGACTTTTTCACTGCGAAAACTGAGCTTGGCCATGACCCTGTGCGGCGTGGTCTGCGCGCCGTTGATGGCTGCCGAAAGTACTAAACCGCTGCGCGTGCTGGCGTCGTTGCCGATCACCTACGGCCTGGGCGAAGCGTTGCTCAAAGGCACTGACGTCAAGCTCGAACGGGCGGCACCGGCGAACTTGCCGGGCAGCCGTCAGAGCGCTTATTTCACCGGGCGCGGTGCGCCGGCGCTGAGCAAGTTGGCGACGGATGCCGATGCGGTGATTGGTGTGCGCTCGCTGTGGGCCGATGATCCGCTGTACCCGATCGCCCGCCGCAGCAATATCCGCATCGTTGAAGTCGACGCGGCGCGCCCGGTCGACGGCGCCCTGCCCGGCATTGCCGTGCAACCGGATCTGCCGGTCGATGGTTTGAACAGTCAACCGTGGCTGGCAAGCAACAACATGGGGCGCATGGCGGACGTGATGGCAGCGGATCTGGTGCGCCTGGCCCCCAGCGCAAAGCCAAAGATCGAGGCCAACCTGGCAACGTTGAAGCAACGTTTGTTGAAGCTCAGCGCGGATAGCGAAGCGCGTCTGGCCAGTGCCGACAACCTGAGTGTGATGAGTTTGAGTGATCACTTTGGTTATCTGATCGGCAGCTTGAATCTGGAACTGGTCGGCCAGGACCCTCGCGCGGATGCCGATTGGACGCCGCAGGATCTGAAAAAACTGACGGCTACGCTCAAGGACAACGATGTGGCGGTGGTGCTGCATCATCGGCAGCCATCCGAGGCGCTGAAAGCGGCGATTGCCGAGTCGGGCAGTCATCTGGTGGTGTTGAGTACCGATGCGGCGGATCCGGTGGCGGAGCTGGAAGGCAATGTGGATTTGCTGTTGAAGGGTTTGAGCGGGGCGTGATTTCAGTCGAAACCGCGTTATCGTTCTTCGCGAGCAAGCTCGCTCCCACATTGGATCTGTGTCGTTCACAATTCACCTGTGGGAGAGAGCTTGCTCGCGAAGAGGCCTGACCTGACAACACAAACTCCAGCCATAAAAAAACCCGCTGACTGTTATCAGTCCAGCGGGTTTCTTTTTGCCCGGCCGCTTATTGTGCGGCGGCCTGGGCTTCCATCTTCTGCCGCAGGCTCAGCGGGCGCATGTCCGTCCAGACTTCTTCGATATAGGCCAGGCATTCCTTTTTCAGGCCGCTCTTGCCCACGGTGCGCCAGCCTTCCGGCACGGCTTTGTAGTCCGGCCAGATCGAGTATTGCTCTTCGTGGTTGACCACGACCTGAAAGAGGATGTCCTCGCGGTCGAATACTGACGTCATGCTGGTTCTCCATCGTTGTAAGGATGGGCTGCACGCGGGGTGCAGCCGGGTATGTAGAAAGAACGTTCGGCGCGGCGGAAAATTTACAGCGCCGCGGTAGCAGCGGCCAAAGCGCGCCCGAAGATCTCGGCAACGCGGTCGATTTCGGCGGCAGTGATCACCAGCGGCGGCAGGAAACGCACCACCGCGCCATGCCGACCACCCAATTCCAGAATCAGGCCGCGCTTGAGGCATTCGCGCTGGACCAGCGGCGCCAGTCGCGCAAACGCCGGCGGATGACCGAGCGCATCCGGTGCGCCGTTCGGCTCGACCAGCTCTACCCCGAGCATCAGGCCACGACCACGAATATCACCCAGTTGCGGGTAGTCGCGTTGCAGGATGCGCAGGTGCTCACTGAGGCGTTCGCCCATGGCAGCGGCGTGTTCGCAGACCTTGTGTTCAACCAGGTAACGCATCACCGCGGAACCTGCCGCCATGGCCATCTGATTGCCACGGAAGGTGCCGGCGTGTGCGCCCGGTTGCCAGGTGTCGAGCCAGTCGCGATAAACCACTACGGCCAACGGCAGGCTGCCGCCGATCGCTTTGGACAACACCATCACATCCGGGGTGATGCCGGCGTGTTCGAAGGCAAACATTTTGCCGGTGCGGGCGAAACCGCTCTGAATCTCGTCGACGATCAGCGCCACGCCGGCCTTCTCGGTGATCCGGCGCAAGCCGCGCAGCCACTCGATGTCCGCCGGAATCACACCGCCCTCGCCCTGTACCGCTTCGACGATCACCGCTGCGGGCAACTGCACGCCGGCCTCGGGGTCGTTGAGGAGGTTGTCCAGGTAACTCAGGTTGGCCTTCACGCCCGCCGCGCCACCGAGGCCGAACGGGCAACGGTAGTCGTACGGGAACGGCATGAACTGCACGCCATTGCTGAGCAAGGCACCCAACGGCTTTTTCGGCCCCAGGCTGCCCATCAGGCTCAATGCACCCTGGCTCATGCCGTGATAACCACCGGAGAACGACAGCACCGTGCTGCGCCCGGTCGCCGTGCGTACCAGCTTCAACGCCGCTTCCACGGCGTCAGTGCCGGTCGGGCCGCAGAACTGGATTTTCGCTTCCCCCGCAAGAGCGGGCGGCAGCAGACCGAACAGGTCCTGGACGAATTGGTCCTTGACCGGCGTGGTCAGGTCGAGGGTGTGCAGCGGCAACTCATCGGCCAGCACCTGCTGGATCGCTTCGATCACCACCGGATGGTTATGCCCCAGCGCTAGCGTGCCGGCACCGGCCAGACAGTCGATGAAGGTGCGACCTTCAACGTCTTCGACATACAGGCCCTTGGCGCGTTTCAAGGCCAGTGGAATGCGCCGTGGATAGCTGCGGGCGTTGGACTCCTGTCGCGCCTGCCGAGCCAGTAACGGCGACTCGTTGAACTGATACAGCGATTCGGCCGGCACCGAAGTGACCCGGGCCGACGACGCTTCGATAAGGCTGGTGGCGACTGACATCTCTCGACCCCTCAATACGCTATGGATAGTGACCAAAACAGCACACCGGGCAGGTGCGCATTCCGATCGCGGGGCGCACTTGCAGGTTTTCCTGTTCTGGAAACGCTTAAGGGGCCTGAGGATTTAGCCCGTGATCGAGTTGTCAGACCGGCGCTGCCAACGACTTGTGCATGGGCAGGGTCTGCACGCCTTGGTATTCGAAGGGCGGCGCTGACTCGCGATAACCCAGACGCCGATAAAAAGCGCGGCCGGTGCGCGTGCTTTTGAGGTCAGCGTGAAGCACCCCGCAAACCCGTAACCAGCCTTCCAGGTCCTGCATCAACGCCCGTCCGACGCCCCGGCGAAAGGATTCCGGCTGCACGTAACACAGGGAAATGTCGCCGCTGGCCTGGGCCATGCCGACACCGACCGGTTTGTCCGCCAGTAAAGCCGTGCATAAATAGAAGTGGGGATCAGCGAGCCGGGTGCTGATGAAGTCGGCAGATTGCCGAGCGATCCAGGCGCTGACCCGTGGCGGATCGTTGCGGTGGTCCAGCGCACACCCGATACGGATAGAACGCTCGATGATGCGGCTGATAATGCCAGCGTCGGCCAGTCGGGCCGGACGAATGCAGATGATTTCTTCCATGGCGCAGTTCCCTCAATCCATTGAGTCAAAGCTGCGTTGACCTTAGCCCCGGCCCTGCCGGATAGCGAATGTCGAGAAGTTACATTTGATGTGCCGGAATATGATCTCTGGTGGGAGCGAGCCTGCTCGCGAAAGCGTTTTGTCAGCTACTTGGATGCTGACTGTGCCGCCGTCTTCGCGAGCAGGCTCGCTCCCACAGGGTATTCGAGGTGAGGTCAGATGGCTTGCAACGGCATGGTCAACTCGACACGCAGGCCATCCGCGCGGCTGTCGAAATGCAGGGCGCAGTCGCAGCGCTGAACGATCGCCTGGACAATCGCCAGGCCGAGGCCGCAACCGGTGCTCTGGCCGTTGCGCCAGAAGCGTTGGGTCAGGTGCTGCAGATCTTCCGGCGCAATGCCCGGGCCATGGTCGCGCACGACAAAACGCACGCGGTTGCCAATGGTTTCCAGGCTCAGCTCGACCGCACAGTCCTCAGGCGTGTGACGCAGGGCGTTGTCGAGCAAGTTGCGCAGCGCTGCAATCGACAGCACGGCCGGCATCTGCAGCGGAGCAACAGAAAGCTCGTCCGGCAGTTGCAGTTTGATACGCAGACGCTCGCCACCCGTAGCGTCCTGGATCGCCAGGCGTGCCACTTGCTCGGCGCTGCATTGCGAACCATCGTCGAACGACAGACTGCCCTCGACCCGCGCCAGCAACAGCAATTGTTCGAGGGTGCGATGCAAGCGATCGGCGCCCTCCTCGGCCCGCGCCAGCGACTGATCGCGGGCGCTGCCGTCGGTCATGCGCGCCACTTGCAGATGGGTCTTGATCGCCGTCAGCGGGCTACGCAATTCATGGGCCGCGTCACCGGTCAGGCGCCGCTCACGCTCGATGGTCTTGCCGATACGCTGGAACAACTGGTTTTGCGTTTCGAGCAGCGGCTTCAATTCGCTGGGAAACGTCTGGATCTGCAACGGCTCAAGAGAGTCGGCATTGCGCCGCATCAACGCTTCACGCAGACGATTGAGCGGCGCCAGCCCCTGACCAATGCCCAGCCACAACAGGCACAGGCAGCCGAGCAGCGCCACGCCCACCGGCACCGACGCCGCCAGCAGGATCGACATGTTCAAGGCTTCGCGCTCGATCTGCCGGTCGGCCGTGGTGATGCGCACATCGCCCCGCGCCAGGGTGAAGCTGCGCCACGGCGCACCGTCGATCATCTGGTCATGGAAGCCCATTTTCTCGGCTTCCAGGGCCTGTTCGGGATGGTTGTGGCTGCGCGCGAGAATTTCACCGCGCAACGAACTGACCTGGCAGGCCATGCCGCCGGGGATATTCAGTTGTTCGGCACTGAAATGCGTGCCCTCGCCTTTGCTCGGCAGTGTCGGCAACTGTTCCAGCAGCCCGGCGACCATGCGCGCCGACGCCACCAGACGCTGGTCGAGGGAAAACATCATCTGATTGCGCAGGTCACTGAGCATCCAGGCCGCCGCCAGCGCCCAGATCAGCGCAAACGCAGCGCCGAGGGTCAGGCTCAGGCGCAGTCGCAGGCTCATCACTTGCTTTGATCTCCACCATCCGCCGGGCCGAGGCGATAGCCCAGACCGCGCACGGTTTCGACGATGCCTTTACCCAATTTGCTGCGCAGGTGATGGATGTGCACGTTGAGCGCGTTGCTTTCCAGTTCATCGTTGAAGCCGTAGACACTGTCCTTCAATTGCTCGGTGGACAGCACCCGGCCACGATTGTGCAGCAGCGCCTGCAGCAGCGATTGCTCGCGACGCGACAGGTCCACCGGTTGCCCGGCCAGCGTGGTTTCGCGACTGCTCGGGTCGTACGTCAGTGCGCCGTGTTCGATCAGGTTGACACTGCGCCCGGCGACCCGGCGCAACAGGGTTTGCAGACGAGCGAACAGTTCGCGCAGATCGAACGGTTTGAGCAGGTAATCGTCAGCGCCGGCCTGCAAACCGTCAACGCGGTCGGTGACCGAGTCGCGCGCCGTCAGAATCAGCACCGGAATCTCCAGGCCGCTCTGACGCAGTTGTTGCAGCAATTTGAGGCCATCTTCGTCGGGCAGGCCGAGATCGAGCACCATCACGTCGAATTCAGCGACCTTGAGCATCGCCCGCGCTTTCGACGCGGTGTTGACGTGCTCAACGGTCAAACCCTGAGCCGTAAGACCGGCAACGATGCCGCTGGCGATCAGCTCATCGTCTTCGCAAACCAGTACGTGCATGGTGAGTCCCGTAGAAAAAAGCCGATTAGGCAGTTGGCCGATTAAGCTGACATTATGCCCCGAACGTCACAGCGACAAGGGCGTGGCGGTTAATCATCGGTTAATCGCCGCCGCCCATTGTGCACCTCACTTGCACTGGGACAAGGCTCCTCCATGCGTCGATTTTTTCTTTTGTTTGCTCTGCTGATTTCCAGCCTGGCCCAGGCCGGAAACAATCCATTTGAGACAAAACCGGAATTTCTCCCGGTCGATCAGGCCTTCGTGCTCACTTCCGAACGCCTGGAATCCGGTGAAACCCAGTTGTTCTGGCAAATCGCCGACGGTTATTACCTGTACCAGAAACGCCTGAAATTCGACGGACTGAGCGCCGCTCAGCAGCCCGTGCTGCCTGAAGGCGAATCCCACAGCGACGAGTTTTTCGGTGAGCAACCGGTCTATCGCCAAGGGCTGGAAATAAAAATTCCCGCCGCGGCCACGGGGCAGATCAAGGTCGGTTATCAGGGCTGTGCCGATGCCGGCCTGTGCTATCCACCGCAAACCCGGGTCATCGATCTGGGCGGTAAAGCCTCAGCCACGACCACAACGGCGACAACAGCGGTAACAACGACAAAGAATGACCAGGCACCGGATCAAGCCCTGGCCAGCAGCCTGCAAGAACACGCGTTGGGCTGGAGCTTGCTGGCGTTTTTCGGTTTCGGCTTGCTGCTGGCATTTGCGCCGTGCTCATTGCCGATGCTGCCGATTCTGGCCGGTATGGTCGTCGGCAGTGGTGCCACTGCGCGGCGCGGATTCGTGCTGGCCGGCAGTTATGTGATTTGCATGGCGCTGGTGTATGCGGCGATGGGCGTGATTGCCGCGCTGCTCGGCGCAAACCTGCAGGCATGGTTGCAAAATCCATGGCTGCTGGGGACCTTTGCCGCGATCTTCGTGGTGTTGGCATTGCCGATGTTTGGCTTCTTTGAACTGCAATTGCCGGTGGCCCTGCGCGATCGCCTGGAACACGCCTCGCGCAGTCGCAGCGGTGGCAGCGTGATCGGCGCCGGAGCGCTCGGTGCATTGTCCGGCCTGCTGGTCGGTCCGTGCATGACCGCGCCACTGGCGGGTGTTTTGCTGTATATCGCGCAGACCGGCAACGCGCTGCACGGTGGTTTGATTCTGTTTTCGCTGGGCATCGGCATCGGTGTGCCGTTGCTGTTGCTGGTGACCGTGGGCAATGGCTTCCTGCCCAAACCCGGCGCGTGGATGAACTTGCTCAAAGGCGTGTTCGGTTTCTTCTTCCTCGCCACCGCGCTGGTGATGTTGCGCCCGGTGCTGGATGCGTCGTTATGGCTGGGCCTGTGCGGTGCCCTGCTGTTGATCGCCGCGTTCTGCGCCTGGAAACAGTCCGAAGGTTTTGGCCGCGTTGCCCAGTTGTTCGGCGCCAGTTCGCTGTTGCTCGGGCTGTGGGGCAGTGTGCTGGTGATTGGCGCGGCGGGTGGCAGCGATGATCCGTATCAACCGTTGCAGGTCTACAGTGCCGGCCGCGCCAGCACGGCGGCGCCATCGGCTCATGACGCGTTCACCACGATCAAGGAGCCGGCGGCGCTGCAACGCGAACTCGATGCCGCCAAGGCTCAGGGCCAGTGGGTGCTGCTCGATTACTACGCCGACTGGTGCAAGTCTTGCCTGATCATGGAGAAGCAGGTGTTCGGTAAGGACAACGTGATGCAGGCGCTGAGCAACGTGCGCCTGCTCAGGCTTGATGTCACCGACGACAATGCCGCCAGCGCTGAACTGCTCAGCCGTTACAAAGTGCCGGGACCGCCAACGTTCATCTGGATCGGTGCTGATGGTCTGGAGCGCCGCAGCCAGCGCATCACCGGCGAAGTCGACGCCGAGACGTTCCTGCAACACTGGACTGTCACCCGAGATGCCCATTAATGCTGACTTTTACCCTCGGCACCTTTGCCATCGCGCTCAACCACCTGCTGCTGATCAGTGCCCTGGCGCTGGCGACCTTTGTCGGCTGGCGGGTGGCCAAGCGTGGCGGCGATAACCCCGAGTCGGCATTGTTCAGCCTGTTTCTGCTGGGCATGCTCGCGGCGCGGATTGCCTTTGTGCTGATGTACTGGTCGCACTATCGCAATGACCTGTGGCAGATCATCGACTTGCGCGACGGTGGCTTCCTCGCCTGGCCGGGCGTGATCGTGCTGTTGCTCGCGGCGCTGTATCGCGGCTGGCGTCGTCCGGGTCTGCGTCGCCCGCTGGGTTTTGGTGTGGCCAGCGGCGTGGCGTTCTGGCTGTTGGCGACACTGTCGCTGAACCTTTATGAACAAGGCACGCGCCTGCCGGACATTACCCTGCGCAACGCGGCCGGGGAAACCATTCAGCTGCGTGATTATCAGGGCGGTCCGTTGGTGATTAATCTGTGGGCGACCTGGTGCCCACCCTGCCGGCGCGAAATGCCGGTGCTGGAAAACGCCCAGATGCAACGCCCGGACCTGACCTTCCTGTTCGTCAATCAGGCCGAAAGCATGCAAAGCGTGGCGACGTTTCTCGAAACTCAGGGCCTGAGCCTCAACAACGTGCTGTTTGACCGCAGCGGTCGGCTGGGTCAGGCCGTCGGTTCCATGGCCTTGCCGACTACGCTGTTCTATAGCCCTGACGGGCGACTGCTGAGCAGCCACTTGGGCGAGCTGTCCAACGCCAGCCTGGCGCGCGCGCTGGAAAACTTCGCCACCCCAACCCCGAATTCGATCCCGGCCACTGCACCGGCCACCTCTGCAAGGAAACTGCCATGCCCCGCCTCCGCCACCTGCTGACGCTGACTCTGGGCACCGCCCTGCTGCACTTGCCGTCGGTGCAGGCCGCTGAAGAATTGCCTGCGGCGATCAAGCAGATCGAAGCCAAAGGCGCGAAAATCGTCGGCCAGTTTGACGCCCCCGATGGCCTGCGCGGCTATGCGGCGCAGTATCAGAATCGCGGCATGGCGCTGTACCTGACCCCGGATGGCAAACACGTGTTGCTGGGCAATCTGTACGACGCCGATGGCAAGGACCTGAGTAGCGCACCACTGCAAAAACTGGTTTACGCGCCGATGGCCAAGGAAGTCTGGGCCAAGTTCGAAGCGAGCAACTGGATTCAGGACGGCAACAAGGATGCACCGCGCACGGTGTACCTGTTCAGCGATCCGAACTGCCCGTACTGCAATATGTTCTGGGAACAGGCACGGCCATGGGTCAAGGCCGGCAAGGTGCAGTTGCGCCACATCATGGTCGGTATCATCCGCGAGGACAGCCCGGGCAAATCCGCGGCGTTGCTCGCTGCGAAAGATCCGGCCAAGGCCCTGGAAGATCACGAAAAGGCTGGCAAGGGCAGCTCGCTCAAGGCCCTGAAAGATATTCCGGTGGCAGTGCAGAGCAAACTGGCGGCGAACATGCAGTTGATGGAAGACCTGGATTTGCAGGCGACGCCGGCGATTTTCTATATGGATGACAAGGGCGAGCTGCAACAGCAGCAAGGCGCGCCTTCGCCGGACAAGTTGGCGAAGATTCTCGGGCCTAAATAATTTACGGTGCCTGGACTGGCCCCATCGCGAGCAGGCTCACTCCTACAGGGGAATGCCCTCCAAATGTAGGAGTGAGCCTGCTCGCGATTGAAGATCACTCGGTCTAACGGTTGCGGTCGCCGAGGAAGGTCAACAACGCCTCGGTGACAAACTCGGGATTCTCCAGATTGGAGATATGTCCCGCCTCTGGCACCAGCACCCACGGGCAACCGATCAACTCAGCCATTTCCTTAGCTTCCGACGGTGGTCGTGGCTTGTCCTGATCGCCACACAGCACCAGCGTGGTCGCTGCGTTCAATTCGCCCAGCCGTGGCAACAGGTCGTCACGACCAAAGGTGATACGCCCCATCGGCACGATGCTTTCGCGCAGTCGATCCGAGGAGTACGCCGCCAGTTTCGCGCGGAAACCCTGATACAGCGCCGACTGTGGATCGATGCCCGGACGGAAGAAAATCGGTACGACGATATCCAGTAATTGCTCGGAAATTTCGCCGGTGCCTTCGATCTGCTTGAACAGCGAGAAGTAGTATTGCCGGGTGGGTTCCGGCTCGACGCCGACGTAGGTGTCCATCAGCACCAGACCGTTGATGCGCTGCGGTGCCGACAACGCCAGACGTACGCCCCACATGCCGCCGACCGACAGCCCGACCAACGTGACGCGGTCGATATCCAGATGATCAAGCAGGGCTTGCGCCTGACGGGCGATGTCGTCCAGGGATGTCGTGCCTTCAGGCAAGCGTCCCGATTCACCATGGCCCCACAGGTCCAGCGCAATCACCCGATAGTGCGGCGACAGCGCGGCAATCTGCGGCGCCCACATGGCCTGATCCCACAAATAACTGCCAGCCAGCAATACCGCCGGCCCGGTGCCTTGATCAATGTAATGCAGCGCTTGTCCGTCCACCGTGAAAAAAGGCATCGACCACCTCCGCGACAAAAAAGAGAACCGGCAGACTGAGCTGCCGGTTGCTGGTCGTCAACCCTGGAAATGTAGGTGAATGTACGGTCGCCAATCGCGAGCAGGCTCACTCCTACAGGGGGACGCATTCCAAAATGTAGAGTGAGCCTGCTCGCGATAAGGCCAGTGCCGGCACGAGAGAATCAAAGCCCCTCCAGCGCCGCCATCAGATCATTCAACCGATCGACCTTCTCCTCGGTGATGTCACTCGCCGCCAGTCCATCAATGTACTCGGCCAGCTCCTCCACCGTGCTGCACTCGAACATCGCCCGCAGCGGCACATCACGTTGCAGGGTTTTCTGCACCCGCGAAGCGATCTGCGTAGCCAGCAATGAATGCCCGCCCAGCTCGAAGAAGTTGTCGCGCACACCGACCTTCTCGACCTTCAACACCTCGGCCCAGACCTGCGCGAGGGTCTGCTCCAGTTCGTTGCGCGGGGCCAGATAATCCTCGCTCTGCAACTGGCCGATCTCCAGCGCCGGCAAGGCTTTGCGATCGAGTTTGCCGTTGGCATTCAGTGGCATCTGCTCAAGCCACAACCAGTGCAGCGGCACCATGTATTCCGGCAATTCGGCACGCAGGCGCTGTTTGATCCGCTCCAGACGTTCGCTCGGATTGAGCGCGGAGTCGGCGGCGACGAGATAGCCAACCAAGTGTTTACCGTTGACGCCTTCCTGCACACCGACCGCGCCGTCGCGCACTTCCGGTTGTTCATGCAGGCGCGCTTCGATTTCACCGAGTTCGATGCGGTAACCGCGAATCTTCACCTGATGGTCGACCCGGCCAACGTACTCCAGCACACCGTCACTGCGACGCCGCGCGAGGTCACCGGTACGATACAGACGCTCGCCCGGCGCACCGAACGGGTTCGGCACAAACACTGGCGCAGTACGCAGCGGATCGCCGACATAACCGCGTCCGACGCCGGTCCCGGCAACACACAACTCACCCACCGCGCCCAACGGCACCAACTCCAGCGCGCCATCGACCAGGTACAGCAAGTTATTGTCGGTCGGCGTGCCGATCGGCAAATAACTGCCGCGCGTCGACGCCATGTCGACACGGAAGAACGCGACGTCGTCCGAGCACTCCGCCGGGCCATAAGCGTTGACCAAACCAATGTCCGGGTAACGCAGCAGCCATTGATGCGCCAGCTCCGGCGGCATTGCTTCACCGGTCGGCAACATCCAGCGCAAGCCATCAAGGCTCAGGCGATCCGCGGCGAGCATGCCCTGAATCAACGAAGGCACACTCTCCAGCACGGTGATGCCCTGCGCCTGCACATGCGCCAGCAATCCCTGCGGATCGTGAGCGATGGTGTTCGGCACGATGTCCACGCGTGCACCGAACAATGGTGCGGCAAGGAACTGCCAGACTGAGATATCGAAACTTTGCGAAGCGGTCTGCGCAATCACGTCGGCCTCGCTCAGCTGCAGATACGGCAGCTTGCTCAACTGGTTGTTGAGCATGCCGCGCTGCTCGACTATCACGCCTTTCGGCAGGCCGGTGGAGCCCGAGGTGTAGATCACGTAAGCGAGGTTGTCCGGGGCGCTGTAAATGCCCAGATTCTGCGCCGACAGTGTCGCGGCTTGAATCTCTTCCCACACCAGCAAACGCGGACGATTGGCACAGCTGAATTCATCCAGCAAGGCCTGCGCCTGTGCGCGGCACGCGACGCTACAGACCAGCACCGGCGTGCAGCTCAGCTCGATGATGCGTTGCAGACGCTGACTGGGCAGGCCCGGATCCAGCGGCAGATAGCCGGCACCCGCCTTGAAGCTGCCGATGATCATGCCGAGCAGATCCAGATTCCGTTCGCCGAGCAACGCCACCGGTTGATCCATCTGCACGCCGGCGGCGACCAGTGCATGACCGAGGCGGTTGGCATTCTGGTTCAGCTCGGCATAGCTCTGCTGCTGATCAACGCAACTGGCGGCGATGCGTTGCGGATGCGCGGCGACCTGCGCCTCGAACAGCGCCACGTAGCTCTGCTCAAGCGGATAATCCTGGGCACTCTGGTTGCAACCGTGCAACAGGAAGTCCTGTTCCTCAGCCCCCAGCAGCGGCAGATCGGCCATGTCGCCATGGAAGCCATCGACCAGCGCCAGCAATAGACGCTTGAACTCGCCAAGCATGCGCTCGATGGTCGATTCGTCGAAGTAACGCTGGTCATACGACAGGTGCAGACCGAGGTCATCGCCCGGGTAGCACACCGCCGTCAGCGGGAAGTTGGTGTGGGTACGGCCGGAGTCCGAAGTCGCATTCAGGCTCTGCGCGCGATCGAGTACCGAGACTTCCACCGGGGCGTTTTCGAAGACGAACAGGCTGTCGAACAGCGGCTGGCCCTTCGGCAATTCGCTCTGTTCCTGAATGTTCACCAGCGGCAGGTATTCGTACTCGCGCAGCTGCATGTTGCTGTCGAGCAAACTGCTGAGCCACTGACGCACGCTGCTGCGCTGATCGTCCTCAGGCATCTTCACCCGCAGGGCGATGCTGTTGATGAACAGGCCGACCGTGCGTTGCATTTCCGGCATTTCCACCGGGCGCCCGGCCACGGTCACACCGAACAGCACATCACGATCGCCACTCATGCGCCGCAGTACCAAAGCCCACGCTGCTTGGGCAAAGGTGTTGATGGTCAGTTGATGGGCCTGCGCCAGTTCCCGCAGTCGCGCGCCGTCCTCGACATTGAGGCGGGTGTAGCAATCGCCGACGATCATGCCGCCGCTTTCGCCGGCATGTTCACGCAGGAACGGACGGTCACTCGGAATCGGCGTGGTGCGTTCGAAGCCCTGCAGATTCTGCTGCCACCACTGCCGCGCTTCGGCCAGGCTCTGGCGTTGCAGCCAAGCGATGTAATCGCGGTAACGCGGCGGCACGCTCAACTGCGCTTCGCGACCTTCACCGAGGGCGGTGTAGATTTCGAAGAAGTCGTTCATCAACAACGAGCGGCACCAGGCATCGATAAGGATGTGGTGGTTGCTCATCATGAACCAGTATCGCGCCGCACCGACCTTGATCAGACGCAGGTGGAACGGTGCCTGATTGAGCAGATCGAAACCGGCCTCGCGCTCGTTTTTCAGCAGCGTTTGCAGCTTCGGTTCCTGCTCGGTTTCGGCGATGGCGCTCCAGTCCAGATACTCGATCGGCGTACGGCCCGGCGTATGGATCACTTGCAGCATGTCTTCGCCAACGTTCCAGCAGAACGAGGCACGCAACGCTTCGTGACGGGCGACCACCACTTGCCAGGCCTGGGCGAAACGCTCGGGGTCAAGTTCGCTGTTGATGCGGTAGCGATCCTGCATGTAGTACAGACCGGTGCCCGGTTCGAGCAAAGTGTGCAGCAACATGCCTTCCTGCATCGGCGTCAGCGGATAGACGTCTTCGATGTGCGCGGCGGGCACCGGCAAGGCATCGAGTTGTGCCTGAGTCAGTCTGGCCAACGGGAAGTCCGAGGGCGTCAGGCCACCGGCCTCGTCTTGCAGGCAATGGGCGATCAGGATTTGCAGTTCACCGATATAAGCATCGGCTAGATCGTTGATAGTCTGCGCCTCGTAACGCTCGCCGCTGAAGGTCCAGCGCAGGAGCAATTCACCGCCGTAGACCTGACTGTCGATGCTCAACTCGTTGGGCAGCGGCGCGTGCGGATCGTGGGCGGCACCGACCGGCTCATCGAGCGGACGGAACAGCGCATCGCTGGCGAAGCTCTGGTCGAACTGGCCGAGGTAGTTGAAGGTGACCGGTGCGTTCGGCAGCGCGGCCATGCTGCGCTGGCTGAGGTCATCGGCGAGATAACGCAGTACGCCATAACCGAGGCCTTTGTGCGGCACCGCACGCAGTTGCTCCTTGATTGCCTTGATCGAAGCGCCCGGCCCGACGGCGTCTTCGATGTTGTGCGGGGTCAGGCGTACTGGATAGGCACTGGTGAACCAGCCGACGGTACGGGTCAGGTCGATCTCGTCGAACAGGGTTTCGCGGCCGTGGCCTTCCAGTTGAATCAACGCCGACGGTTGCCCGCTCCAGCGGCAGAGTACGCGGGCCAATGCCGTCAGCAGCAAGTCATTGACTTGCGTGCGGTAGGCGGCTGGAGCCTGTTGCAGCAACTGTTTGGTGTGCTCGGCATCGAGGCGCACGCTGACGGTTTGCGCATGGCGATTCTGCTGCCCGCCCTGGGGATTTTCGCAAGGCAGATCGGCGTTTGGGCCGGCCAATTGGGTCTGCCACCAGTCGAGCTCTTCGCGCAGGGATTCGCTGCCGGCGTAGGCCTGCAAACGCGCCGCCCAGTCCTTGAAGGCACTGGTTTTCGCCGGCAGTTGCACGGCTTGTCCGGCGTCGAGTTGGCGATACACGGTTTGCAGATCGTCGAGCAATACGCGCCACGACACGCCGTCGACCACCAAGTGATGGATGGCGATAAACAGGCGTTGCTGACCTTCAGGGCCGTCTACCAGGACGGCACGCAACAACGGGCCTTGCGCAAGATCCAGGCTGCGTTGGGCATCGGCGCACAGCGCTTCGCACTCGTCCATCGACGCGACGCGTACCTGCCAGAGCACAGCGACGTCGGGCACCGGTTGATGCGTGGCTTGCCATTCGCCATTGACCTCGGCGAAACGCAGACGCAAGGCATCGTGTTGATCAATCACCGCCAGCAACGCCTGCTCAAGGCGATGCGGTTGCAGCGCCACAGTCGGCTCCAGCAACAACGCCTGGTTCCAGTGCTGACGCTGAGGGATTTCAGTGTCGAAGAACCAGTGCTGAATCGGCGTCAGACGCGACTCACCAACCACCAATCCTTGCTCGGCCGTCACCTGCTCGGTACGACTGGCCACTGCGGCCAATGTCTGTACGGTCTGATGCTGGAACAGATCACGCGGGCTGAAATGAATGCCTTGCTGACGTGCGCGGCTGACCACTTGAATCGACAGAATCGAGTCGCCGCCCAGTTCAAAGAAGTTATCGTTGAGGCCAACCTGTTCAACGTTGAGCACCTCGCACCAGATCTGCGCCAAAGTCTGCTCAAGTTCGTTGCTCGGCGCGACGTAGTCCTGACGATTGAGTTCAGGATCCGGCGCCGGCAAGGCGCGGCGGTCGAGTTTGCCGTTGGCGGTCAGCGGCATGCTCGCCAGCAGAATCAGGTGCGTCGGCACCATGTAATCCGGCAGTTGCGCCTTGAGGTGCGCTTTCAGTGCGTCGCGCAGCTCGGCCTGCCGCGCTTCGCTTTGCTCGGCGACGTCGGTGACGAGATAACCAACCAATTGCTTGCCACTCGGCGCATCCAGCGCCAACACCACGGCTTCGCGGATCGAATCGTGATCGAGCAGGCGCGTTTCGATTTCGCCCAGTTCGATACGGAAACCCCGGATTTTCACCTGATGGTCGATCCGCCCAAGGTATTCCACGAGGCCATCGGCACGCTGGCGCACCAGATCGCCAGTGCGGTACATGCGCCCGCCATCCGTGGCGAACGGGTCGGCGACAAAGCGCTCGGCAGTGATGCCCGGACGATCGTGATAGGCCTGGGCCAGACCGGCGCCACCGACGAACAATTCACCGGTCGCGCCTTGCGGCACCAGTGCCAGATCGGCGTCGAGAATGTACGCGACACGCGCGCCGATGACGCTGCCGATCGGCACGCTACCGGCGCCCTCTTCCAAAACCTCCGACGCCAGACTGGCCAGCGGCATGACCACCGTTTCCGTCGGGCCGTAGGCATTGAAGAACATCGTCGGTTTGAACGCCGCGCGAATTCGTTGCAGGTGTTCACCGGTCAGCGCTTCGCCGCCGGTGATGATCATCCGCACCGGCAGGATCTCGTTTTGCGTCGACAGGAACTGCGCCAACTGGCTGCCATAGCTCGGGGTGAAACCGAGCACGTTGATTTTATGCGTACGGATCAAACCGCAGATGTC
Organism: Pseudomonas sp. IT-347P; assembly: GCF_949768005.1. Classification (NCBI taxonomy): domain Bacteria; kingdom Pseudomonadati; phylum Pseudomonadota; class Gammaproteobacteria; order Pseudomonadales; family Pseudomonadaceae; genus Pseudomonas; species Pseudomonas sp. IT-347P. Next base: position 331,426 of record NZ_CATKPQ010000057.1, on the reverse strand, counting down.
TTCCGCGTCCCACTGACCTTGCGCTCGCAGCACCACTTGCGCGCCACTGAGCAGCGGCACCAGCAGACGCTCGGTCGCGGCGTCGAAGTTGATCGAATAAAAGTGCAGTTCGCAGTCGTCCGGACGCATGCCGAAACGCGCAATCACGGCTTGGCAGTGCATGGCGATTTCGCCGTGGGAGACCACCACGCCCTTCGGCTTGCCGGTCGAACCGGAGGTGTAAATCAGGTACGCCTGATGCTGCGGCAGGCTGATAAACGGCAGCTCAGTGGCCGGGTAATCAGCAAGCGCCGCGCTGTCCTCTTCCAGGCACCAGCGCGCCACGCTCGGCGGCAGATCGCCAAGGGCTTTGAACATCGCGCGATCACTGAGCAACAGACCGATACGGCTGTCTTCGATCATGTAATGCAGACGGTCGAGCGGGTATTCCGGGTCCAGCGGCACATACGCACCGCCAGCCTTGAGAATCGCCAACAGGCCGATGACCATTTCCAGCGAACGCTCCAGCGCCAGACCGACCCGCACTTGCGGGCCGACACCACGCTCTCGCAGGGCCCAGGCCAGACGATTGGCGCGGGCATCGAGTTCGGCGTAGCTCAGGGTCTGCCCGGCGAAAGTCAGGGCCGGGGCGTCTTTGCGCGCCAGCGCTTGTTCGGCGAACAGGTGATGAATGCACTGGTCGAGGCGATGCTCGCCCGGCTCGATGCCAAGGCTGTCGAGCAGATGCTGTTGCTCGGGCTGATCGAGCAGCGGCAATTCGCTGAGACGTTGTTGCGGATCAGCGATCAGCGCTTCGAGGAGGTTGCGCCAATGCCTGGCCATGCGCGCGATGGTCGGTTCATCGAACAAATCGGTGCTGTAGGTCAGGCAGCAACCGAGACGATGGTCAAGGTCGGTGACTTCCAGATTGAGGTCGAACTTGGTCGCCCGCGCGTCGTTAGCCAGATATTCGACGGTCATGCCCGCGAGCATGCGGCTCTGCTGGAACTCCCATCGCTGTACGTTGCACATCACCTGGAACAGCGGGTTGTAAGCCGCGCTGCGCGGTGGCTGCAAGGCTTCAACCAGATGATCGAACGGCAGATCCTGATGGGACTGGCCTTCGATCACGGTATGACGCACCTGCTCGAACAACTCGCCGACCGACATCATGCCGTCGAGCTGGCAACGCAGCACTTGGGTGTTGAGGAACGCACCGATCAGCCCTTCGCTTTCCGGGCGGATGCGGTTGGCCACCGGCGCGCCGATGCGCAGATCGGTCTGGCCGCTGTAGCGGTAAAGCAGTGTGGCGAGTGCGGCGGTCATGGTCATGAACAGGGTCAGACCGTTTTGCGCGTTGAATGCCCGAACCCGCGCGGCGAGATCGTCGCTCAGATCGAAACGGAACAGTTCGCCCTGATGGCTTTGCACCGGTGGACGCGGACGGTCGCCGGGCAATTCCAGCAGCGGATGTTCACGGCCGAGTTGTGCCGTCCAGTAGTCGAGTTGACGCTGACGCTCGCCGGACTCCAGCCAGTTGCGCTGCCAGACGCTGTAATCGAGATACTGCACAGGCAGCGGTTCCAGCGGTGAATCGCGATCGTCGACAAAGGCTTCGTACAAGGCGCTGAGTTCGCGGGCGAAGATGTCCATCGCCCAGCCTTCGGTGACGATGTGGTGCAAAGTCAGGACGAAGTAATGTTCTTGCTCGGCGGTCTTCACCAGACAGGCGCGCAGCAGCGGGCCGGTTTCCAGATCGAACGGCAGATGGGCTTCTTCATCGGCCAGTTGCTGCACCTTTTGCTCACGCACATCGGCGGCGAGTTGTGAGAAATCCTTCCAGCCCATGCGCACGCCGGTCTCGGCATGCACCTGCTGGCGGGCGACGCCGTCGATACTCGGGAACGTGGTGCGCAGGGTTTCGTGACGCAGGATCAGCGCTTGTAGCGCGGCCTCGAAACGCTCGACGTGCAACACGCCACGTAGACGCGCCATGCCGCCGACGTTGTACGCCGGGCTGTCCGGCTCCATTTGCCAGAGGAACCACATGCGCTGTTGCGAGTACGACAGCGGCACTGGCTTGCTGCGATCGACCTTGGCGATTGGCGGCTGCTTGTTGGTGCGACCGCTGGCCTGAATCAGGCGGATCTGCTCGGCAAAATCAGCCAGCTCGCTGTGTTCGAACAAGGCCCGCAACGGCAGCTCGACGTCGCAGGCCTGACGGGTGCGCGAGATGATTTGCGTGGCCAGCAGCGAGTGACCGCCGAGCGCGAAGAAATCGTCGTGCAAGCCGACCTGCGCCATACCCAATACTTCGCGCCAGATCGCGGCGATCTGTTTTTCCAGTGCAGTCACTGGTTCGACGTGTTCGCGCACTTGCCATTGCGGCTCGGGCAAGGCGCGGCGGTCGAGTTTGCCGCTGGGGCTTAGCGGCATTTCGTCCAGACGCATCAGTTGCGCCGGGACCATGTATTCCGGCAACTCGGCGGCCAGAGCCGCTTTCAGGCGAGCGTTTTGCTCGTCAGGATTTTCACTGGAATCGTTCGCGGTGAAGTAGCCAATCAGTTGCGCGCCGGCAGCGGTTTCGCGCACCAGCACCACAGCTTGGGCGACGCCGTCCTGGGCGAGCAGACGTGCTTCGATTTCTTCCGGCTCGACGCGGAAGCCACGAAGTTTGACCTGCTGATCGAGACGGCCGAGGTATTCGATCACGCCATCGGCGGTCCAGCGCGTGCGGTCGCCAGTGCGGTACAACCGTGCGCCCTTCTCGCCCAGCGGATCGACCACAAAACGTTCGGCAGTCAACGAAGGGCGGCCGAGGTAACCGCGAGCCAGACCGATACCGCTGATGCACAGCTCACCCGGTACACCGGTCGGCACCGGATTGAGATCGGCGTCGAGCACGCGGCAAATCACATTGCCCAGCGGACGGCCAATCGGCGAGCGCTCACCATCGGCAGTGGTGCAATGCCAGTGGGTGACGTTGATAGCGGTTTCAGTCGGGCCGTAGCGATTGTGCAATTGCACCGCTGGCAATTGCGCCAGCACGCGGTTACGCAGTTCGGCCGGCAGCGCTTCACCGCCGGAGAAGAGCCGGCGCAAGCTGGTGCATTCGGCGCTCAGTGGTTCATCAATGAACAGCGAGAGCAGCGGTGGCACGAAGTGCAGTGTGGTCACGCCGTACGCTTGCACAAGCTGCGCAATGCGATGCGGATCGCGGTGTTCGCCGGGGCCGGCGATCAACAGACGTGCGCCAGTGATCAGCGGCCAGAAGCATTCCCACACCGACACGTCGAAACTGATCGGGGCCTTTTGCATCAGCACATCGGTTTCATCGAGCGCGTAAGTGTCCTGCATCCATTGCAGGCGCTCGGCCAGTGCTGCATGGGTGTTGCCGACGCCTTTCGGTTGACCGGTGGAACCCGAGGTGTAAATCACGTAAGCGAGGTTGTCGCCGTGCAGGTGCAAACCCGGTGCCTGGCTCGGCCAGTTTTCCAGGTGCAAGGCATCCATGGCGATCACGCTGACGCCGTCGCTGGCCGGCAAACGGCCGAGCAATTCGGTTTGGGTCAGGAGCAATTCGACGCCGCTGTCGCTAAGCATGTAGGCCAGACGATCGGCGGGGTAATCCGGGTCCAGCGGCACGTAGGCGCCACCGGCCTTGATGATCGCCAGCAGGCCAATCAACAGTTGCGGCGAGCGCTCGGCGGCGATGGCCACGCAGACATCCGGGCCGACGCCTTTATCGCGCAGGTAATGCGCGAGACGGTTGGCGTGGGTGTGCAATTCGGCGAAATCGAGGCTGCCACCGTCCCATACCAACGCGGTGCGTTCTGGCGTCAGGCGTGCCTGTTCGTTGAGCCGTTCCGGCAGCCATTGTCGCGCCGGGGCACATGGCGCAACGCCCCAGTCTTGTTGTTGATCGTGCTCGCGGGTGGTCAGCAGTTGCAGATCACCGATGGCTTGCTCCGGGCGTTCGCAGACTTCGCGCAACAGGTGGCTGAAATGCTCGGCCAGACGCTCGATGGTTGCCGCCTCGAACAGCTCACTGGCGTAGTCGAACGACAGCGTCAGGCGCCCATTGCGGTCCTCTTCGCTGTGCAGTTGCAGGTCGAATTTGGCTTCGCGGCTGTGCCAAGGCAATTCTTCGGCAAGCAGACCCGGCAGACGCTTGAGTGCACTCAAGTCGCGTTGCTGGTGGTTGAACATGACCTGGAACAAGCCTTGCTCGCGGGCCTGCGGGATGGCTTCGAGGAGTTGTTCAAACGGCAGATCCTGATTCGCCTGGGCACCGAGTGCGGCTTGGCGGGTCTGGGCCAATAGTTCAACGAACGACAAGCGCGAATCGATCTCTGCACGTAGCACTTGGGTGTTGATGAAAAAGCCGATCAGGCCCTGGGTTTCCAGGCGCGGACGGTTGGCGTTGGGCACGCCGATGCGAATGTCGCGCTGACCGCTGTAGCGATGCAGCAGGCTCTGGAATGCCGAAAGCAGCAGCATGAACGGCGTCGCTTGATGCGCTTGCGCCGTATTGCGGATCGCATCGCTAAGGCTCGCGTCCAGACGCACTGTATGGCGCGCGGCGTTGTGTTTTTTTTGCGCCGAGCGGGGGTGATCGGTGGCGAGCTCCAGGGCCGGATGCTCGTCCCCCAACTGCGTTTTCCAGTACGCCAGTTGTCGCTCGCCCTCGCCTTGCGTCAGCCATTGGCGCTGCCAACTGCCGTAGTCGGCGTATTGGGTTGGCAGCGGCGCGAGGCTGGCCGTCGCACCTTGCGAGGCAGCGGCGTACAGGCGCGAGAATTCATCGATCAACACGTTCAGCGACCAGCCGTCGGCGATGATGTGATGCAGGGTCACCAGCAGTTGGTGATCCTCGTCATCGAGGCGCACCAGCGTCACCCGCAGCAGCGGGCCTGCTTGCAGATCGAAACGGGTACGCGCTTCGTCCTCGCGGATTTGTTGGGCGCGAGCTTCACGTTCGTCCGTTGGCAGGCCGTTGATGTCGATCAGTTGCAGATTGAGTTCGGCGGCGGCAGCGACTTGTTGCAGGGCCACGCCATCGCGCTCGAAGAAACGTGTGCGCAGGGATTCGTGGCGTTCGATCAGTTGCTGGAAGCTGGTGCGCAAGGCGTCTTCGTCTAGCTCGCCGCGCAAACGCAGGGCACCGGGAATGTTGTAGGCGCTGCTCTGCGGGTCGAGCTGCCAGGTGATCCACAGACGGTTTTGCGCCAGCGATTGCGGCATCGGTTCGCTGCGCGACAGCGCGGTGATTGCGCCTTGGGCGCTGCCGCCGTCCTGTTGCTGTTGTGCCACGGCAGCCGCAAACGCGGACAGGGTCGGCGCCTCGAAGAGCAGACGCAGGTTCAACTCGAGAGCGAGTTCTTCGCGAACACGGGCGATCACTTGCGTGGCGGCGATCGAGTTGCCGCCGAGCAGGAAGAAGTGATCGTCGGCATTGACCTGTTTGAGGTTGAGTTGTTCGGCCCAGATCTTGCCGATCAGGGCTTCCAGCTCAGATGCGCTGACGTCTGTGTTTGCAGTGACATCGCTGGCGGACGGAAATACTGCGTAGCTGTCGAGGCTGCCATCGGCCAGACGATTGCGGCATGCCGAACGCTGCAATTTGCCGCTGGAGGTTTTTGGCAACGCGCCCGGATTAAGCAACACCACGACGCTTGGCGCTTCCTGATATGCCTCAGCCACAGCTTGGCGAATGGCTTTGATCAACGCCTCGGGCGGAAGGATTTTCTGCACGCTGCGGCTGATTTCCGCGGCGATGCCGATGCCCTCTTCGCCATTCTGAGTGACGGCGAATGCAGCGACGCGGCCCTTGCGCACCACTTCCACTTCGTTCTCGACCGTCTTCTCGATGTCCTGCGGATACAGGTTGTGGCCACGCACGATGAGCATGTCTTTCAAACGGCCGGTGATGAACAGTTCACCGTCGCGCATAAAGCCCAGATCACCGGTGCGCAGCCAGGTACGGCCGGCGTGCTGAACGAACGTCTTGGCACTGGCTTCGGGATTGCGCCAGTAGCCGTGGGCGATGCTTGGGCCTGTGGCCCAGACTTCACCGACGGCGTTGTCGGCGAGTTCTTCCAGTGAATTGGGTTCGACGATCAGCACCGCGTGTTCCGGCTGGCTGATGCCGCAACTCATGATCGCGCTGCCCGCGCCCGGCTCGGCACGGTTTTGTGCCAGTGCCTGATCGTCCACGCGCAGTGCGGGAATGCCGGTGCCGCGCGGGGTGCCGGCGACGAACAGCGTGGCTTCGGCCAGACCGTACGAGGCCATGAAACTGCTCTCACTGAAACCGCACGCGGCGAACTTTTCGGCGAAGCGCTCCAGGGTGTCGAGACGGATCGGCTCGGAACCGGAATAGGCCACGCGCCAACGGCTCAAGTCGAGACGTTCCAGCGCCGACTCGCTGACCCGCTCGCTGCACAAACGATAGGCGAAGTCCGGCCCGCCGCTGATGGTGCCGCCGTATTCGCTGATCGCTTCCAGCCAGCGCAATGGCCGACCGAGGAAGTAGGCCGGCGACATCAGGATGCACGGTACGCCACTGAAAATCGGCTGCAGCAGACCGCCGATCAGACCCATGTCGTGATACAGCGGCAACCAGCTGACGATCACATCATCAGGGTTCACGTCGATGCCGAAACCGTGACGGATCAACAGTTCGTTGGCGACCAGATTGCCATGGCTGACCTGCACGCCTTTGGGCAGCGCGGTGGAGCCGGAGGTGTATTGCAGGAAGGCGATATGGTCTCGCGGCAGGCTCGGTTCAACCCAGTTGTCGGCCAGTGTTTTGTCGAGCGTGTCGACACACAGCAACGGCGGTGCGCCCTCGATCTGCTGCAAGGCATCGCGCAGGTCTGCACTGGTCAGCAGCAGACGCGGTTCGGCGTCAGCGATGATCGACAGCAAACGCTCCTGATGGTGACGGCGCGCGGATTCCGGCGGATAGGCCGGCACCGCGATCACCCCTGCGTAGAGGCAGCCAAAAAACGCCGCGACGTAATCCGCACCGCTTGGGAACAGCAGCACCGCGCGATCACCGAATTCAACGTCAGCCTGCAGTGCGGCGGCAATCATGCGTGCGCGTTGATCCAGCTCGCGATAACTGAGTACCACCGCCTGCTCCGGGTTTTCCGCGAGAAAACGCAAGGCCAGTCGATCCGGGGTCAGGGTCGCGCGGCGCTGGAGGGCTTGGACCAGGGTGCTGGGGAGTTCGAACGCGTCGGTCATGAGGTTTCCTGCCTGAATTCGGCTTGCTAATGGAATCGGGTTGCGGCGTCACGCCCTTCGAAGGGCATGCAGGACGCGGTCTGTGCCGACCGCGCAAGGCTTCGGAATGCTGTCTGGCCGGGGTTGTGCACCGGAACCATTCACCAATGAGAACGGATGACGTCTTGAAATAATTAGTCGGCGCAGGGGAGCGCCAATGGGGCCGGGGTGCGGCGGCGTGTCGCAGTTCTCAGAACGCACCTTTGTAGCGCATTACTTCTCCTTCTCAATTGACAATCATTATCATTCAACATAATTTGTCGCTCGATGTGTAGGACGGCCCCCTCCCCCAAGGCGTCCCACTAACCTATTTGGCAGCAAGGTGATTTCCATGACGGAACAAGTATCCACAAGCAGGTGCGATTCACCGCTACTTCAGGCATTCGTCGACAATCGACTGATTCTGGTCAAGATTGCAGCCCGTATAACCGGCTGCCGCTCGCGCGCCGAGGACGTGGTGCAGGATGCGTTTTTCCGACTGCAATCGGCGCCACCGATCACGTCGTCGATCAAGGCTCAACTGAGTTATCTGTTCCAGATCGTGCGCAACCTCGCCATCGATCACTACCGCAAACAGGCGCTTGAGCTGAAGTACTCCGGCCCTGAAGAGGAAGGGCTGAATGTGGTCATCCAGGGTGCTTCGCCGGAAACTTCGCACATCAACTTCTCGACCCTGGAAAACATCGCCGACGCGCTGACCGAGCTGCCCAGCCGCACGCGTTATGCGTTCGAGATGTACCGTCTGCATGGCGTGCCGCAAAAGGACATCGCCAAGGAACTCGGCGTCTCGCCAACCCTGGTCAACTTCATGATTCGTGATGCGCTGGTGCACTGCCGCAAAGTATCGGGCAGTCGTCGGGAGGCAGTGGCTGTCGGTCGTCGTTAAGTTCTGAATTGGGCGTCAAGCCATTCGCGAGCAGGCTCGCTCCCACATGGAATTTGTGAGTGCCACAAGACCCATGTGGGAGCGAGCCTGCTCGCGAAGGCGGCCTCAAGATCACAGAAATCCTGAAGCCAGGTCATCACGCCAACTTGCACCGCTCAAAAAACCGCTCACGCCCCAGCATCATCAGCGCCGCGCGCTTGTGCGGGAAGTCGAACTCTTTCTCGCAGTGGAAGCACTGATTGTGCATATGCCCGATCATCTTCGCGTTGTCGGCCCGGGGCTCGGCGACCACCCGCTGAGTGCGCGGATCATCGAGAAACAGGTAATGCACCAGCGCCGATAACCAGCTCGCCACTTTGTGCGGGCCACGATGATCTTCCTCGCCCACCAGCATGTGAATACCGCGATCGTAATTGTCGGCATCGTAAAACGGCGCGATGCGATCTTCCTTGGCCCAATACGCTTCGAAATAGGCGAACGGCTGATCATCGAAACAGCCAATCAAAGTCAGCGTGTGCGGATCGGCATCCAGCGTGTTCAGGTATTCGCGGTGCTTCTCGAGGCTGCCCTCCTCCTGCCAGAAACTGGCAACGCGCGGGCTGTTCTGCCAGCGGTTGAAGCGCGGCAGGTCGTCTTCGATCTCAACAGTGCGCAGGGAAATCCACGCGCCAAGGCGCGCATCGAAACGCCGGTACACTTCACCGCGCGGTTTGACCGGCCGCAGCGGATGCCGCTTGCCGTGGCTGATGACCATTTGCTGCGGATAGTTGCCGGTCAGTGAAGTGCCGAGCCAGGGTTGCGGCAGTTGCCAGAACAGCGTGCGTTCGCAGCGATATTCGCCAGCCACATCGGTGCTCACCAGCAAGCCACTGAGCAAGGCTTCGGTCGGTGGCTGATCCAGTTGCCAGACGAGTTGCTGACACGATGGATCCCGCGCAAACAGCCAGTAACAGGCTGCCCACAGCGCCTGCCCGGGCGGCAGCGCAAAGCGTTCATCGATCTGGATCGGCCCCTTGGCCTCCCGATCAAGACGCAAGCGAATCAGCGGTTGTCCGTCCAGGCTCAGGCTCAGACGGCTTTCGCTGGCATCAGCAATCAGTTGACTGCCCGAAGGCAAAGCCAGGGCAGTCAGGTCATTCAGATAGGACATGGGGCAGGCTCACGATAATCGTCGACAGTTCAACGATGTGACGTGAGCCGAACAGGGAAATTTAGGCCCTGATGGGAAATCGCCGCATCAATGCCGGGTTACCGGCACCACGGCAATCTTGTAGGGTTCGAAAATCTTCAGCATTTCACCGTTGTCACGCAGCCCCTGCAGCAGCTTTGCAAACGCGACGCCGGTGATGGGCGCCGTCGGGCGAAGAATGGCGTAGTGGTGATAGACCTGATCAATGCGCTGAGACACCAGCAGCTCGTCGCGCACCTTTTCATTACGCAACAGGTAATCGAACAGATAGGAACGGGTCACCAAGGCAATATCGGCGCGACCGCGCAGCACCATCAGCAGGTTGCTGTCGTGAGAATACGTCAGCGAAGCGCTGTAATTCTGTGCGAGGTATTTGGGGTCGGCGTTGAAGTTGGCGAATTCGTAGTGATAACCGCTGAACAGTGCCAGGCGTTTGCCGGTGAGCTCGGCGAAATAGTTCTGCTGACGGCCCTCTTCGCGTTGTGCGACGAAAATCTCCGCATCCTCAAGGCCCATGTCGACATCCGTGTGGGGAATTTCCTTCCAGCCCCAGTCGGGGTTCTCGAAAATCGCCATGTCAATCCGGCCCTGCTTGAAATCACCGAAGCGCCGCGGAATCGAGGTGGGCACCAGGACAAACTGATAGTCGCTTTGCAAACGATTGAGGGCTTCGACCAACTGCGGCAGAAGACCTGTGTCGGCACCGTTTTCCGGGCGAACGGTGTAGGGCGGAAAATGCGCCGCGCCGACCCGGACCAATTGCGCTGCCTGAGCGGGCAATACCCAAAATGCAGCCAGCGCTACGAGTATCAACCCCGCGGCCGTCCGAATTGGCGAAGACTTCAAAACACCCCACTCCCCGAAAAAATACCGATCAATGCATTCAAGCTAGGCGGTTTCGCCCAGTTAGCCAGTTTCCCGGCCGGATAGAAAGTGCTTCAACGCGCTTCGAGGACCAGAATCAACGCCTCATCGGCCAGCTGATCGAGGCTCAAACTGCCGCCGGCACGGAACCAGGTGGTCGTCCACGACAGTGCGCCGGTGAGGAAACGTCGAGTAATAAATACATCGCCACGGATAAACCCCGCGTCTTTGGCTTCACCCAGCACTTGCAGCCAGATGTCTTCGTAAACATCGCGCAATGCCAGCACCTTGGCCTGACCGTCCTCGGACAGCGAGCGCCACTCATAGACCAGCACCGCCATGGCCTCGCCACTGCCGCCCATGATCGACTGCAATTCGCAGCGAATCAGCGCCAGTACGCGCTCGCGCACATTGGTCGCGTCAGCAAGCGCTGCACGCATCAACGCGGTGTTATAGCGGATGGTTTCTTCCATCACCGCGCGCAGGATTTCATCCTTGCTTTTGAAGTGATGAAAAATGCTTCCCGACTGAATGCCGACGGCACCGGCCAGATCGCGCACCGTGGTGCGTTCATAGCCTTTGTTGCGGAACAGGTGAGCGGCCACTTGCAGCAATTTGCCACGGGCGCTATCGGGGTCGGTCAACTGGCCTTGATCGACCAAATCGCGCATGACCCTCAGGGCTTTTTGCTCGTCCACCCGTTCTCTCCTACAGTCGATCAGTCTGTTGCCCCCTGAAACCGCAGGGTTGCGCGCAATTTAAGCCGCCAGCGGCAACCAAGCAAGCGCTTGGGCAGAAGATAGTTTCAACTGTTTACAAACCAAGCGCTTGCTTGGTAGCCTCCAGACACTTCTGTCGCAGGTTGCTGAGTCGGAGATAAAAATGCCCACCACCGTTCGCATCGGATGCGCCAGTGCATTCTGGGGAGATACGTCCACCGCCGCCGCTCAGCTCGTGGAAGGCGGCAGGCTGGACTATCTGGTATTTGACTACCTCGCCGAGATCACAATGTCGATCATGGCCGGTGCTCGCATGAAAGACCCGCAGGCCGGGTTCGCCAATGACTTCATCGACATCCTCGCACCGCTGCTGCCACAACTGGCCGCGCAGAACATCCGTGTGATCAGCAATGCCGGCGGGGTCAATCCGCAAGCCTGCGCCGCCGCCCTGCAAGCCGCGTGCGACCAGGCCGGTGTGCCGCTGAAAATCGCCGTGTTGCTCGGCGATGATCTGCAACCACAATTCAAACAACTCAGCGGCATCAGCGAAATGTTCAGCGCCGCCCCGCTGCCGCCGATGTGCCTGTCGACCAACGCCTACCTCGGCGCGCCGGGAATCGTCGAAGCGCTGCGCCTGGGCGCCGACATTGTCATCACCGGGCGCGTCGTCGACAGCGCCGTGGTCAGTGCGGCACTGGTGCATGAATTCGGCTGGTCATGGCACGACTATGACAAACTCGCCCAGGCCGCGCTGGCCGGGCACATCATCGAATGCGGCGCGCAATGCACCGGCGGCAATTTCACCGATTGGCGCGAAGTACCGGATTACCAGCACATCGGCTTTCCGATCGTTGAAGTCAGCGCCGACAGCCAATTCATCGTCAGCAAGCCTGAAGGCAGCGGCGGACTGGTCACCGCGCTAACCGTCGGCGAACAGATGCTGTATGAAATCGGCGATCCCCAGGCTTATCTGTTGCCCGATGTGGTCTGCGATTTCACCGAAGTCAAACTTCAGCAACAAGGCAAGAATGCCGTGCACGTCCACGGCGCCAAAGGCCTGCCGCCGAGCGACAAATACAAAGTCAGCGCCACCTACCCGGACGGATTTCGGTGCACCGCCAGTTGCCTGATCGCCGGCATCGATGCCGTGGACAAGGCGCGCCGGGTCAGTCAGGCGATCATCGACAAGACCTCGGAGATGTTCAGCCTGCGCGGTTGGGCGCCCTACAGCGAAACCAACATCGAACTGCTCGGCAGCGAAGCCACCTACGGCCCCCACGGCCAGCGCCCCGACAGCCGTGAAGTGGTGATCAAACTCGCCGTACGCCACCCCAGCAAACAAGCACTGCTGCTGTTCTCCCGGGAAATCGCCCAGGCCGCCACCGGCATGGCTCCGGGGCTGACCGGCATTGTCGGCGGGCGGCCAACGGTGTACCCGCTGATTCGTCTGTTCTCATTCCTGATCGATAAAAACGCCTGCACCGTGCAGATCGATATGGCCGGTGAACGCTATCCTTGTACCCTGCCCTCGCTCAGCGCACTCGATAGCGCGGATTTGCCCCTGCCCCATCAGCCGCCCAAACCCCAGGGCCGTGCCGATGCCAGTGTCCCGCTGGTCAAACTGGCCGTCGCGCGCTCCGGTGACAAAGGCAACCACAGCAACATCGGCGTGATGCCGCGCAACCCCGAATACCTGCCGTGGATCGCCGAGGCGCTGACCCCGGCCGTCATCGTCGACTGGATGAGCCACGTGCTCGACCCGATTCATGGCCGGGTCGAACGCTGGTATCTGCCCGGCACCCACAGCCTCAACTTCCTCCTGGAAAACGCCCTCGGTGGTGGCGGCGTGGCCAGTCTGCGCATTGATCCACAAGGCAAAGCCTTCGCCCAGCAACTATTGGAAATCCAGATCCCGGTGCCACAAAGCATCGCCGAACAGCTCGACTAGAGGATGGTTTGCATGGCTTACGCGTCGATTTTCACGGCCAATCTGTTCAGCGGCCAGACCATCATCGTCACCGGCGGCGGCAGCGGCATCGGGCGTTGCACCGCTCATGAACTGGCAGCCCTGGGGGCCAACGTGCTGCTGGTCGGGCGCAAGCCGGAGAAACTGCAAAAGGTCGCCACCGAAATCGCCGAGGACGGTGGCCTTGCGCACTGGATGGCTTGCGATATCCGTGATGAAGAAGCGGTGAAACAACGGGTCAGCGAACTGATTGCTGAACACGGACCGATCCACGGTCTGGTCAACAATGCCGGCGGTCAGTACCCGTCGCCCTTGGCCTCGATCAATCAGAAAGGCTTCGAAACCGTGCTGCGCACAAACCTGGTCGGCGGTTTTCTGATGGCGCGGGAAGTGTTCAACCAGTCGATGAGCAAACACGGCGGCAGCATCGTCAACATGCTCGCCGACATGTGGGGCGGCATGCCCGGCATGGGGCACTCCGGCGCGGCGCGTTCGGGGATGGACAACTTCACCAAGACTGCCGCATTCGAATGGGGTTATGCCGGCGTGCGAGTCAACGCGGTGGCGCCAGGCTGGATTGCCTCCAGCGGCATGGACACGTACGAAGGCGCGTTCAAGGCAGTTATCCCCACCCTGCGCGAACACGTGCCACTCAAACGCATCGGCACCGAGTCGGAAGTCAGTGCGGCGATTGTGTTTTTGCTGAGCCCGGCAGCCGCGTTTATCAGTGGCAGCACCTTGAAAATCGACGGTGCGGCCAGCCTCGGCAGCCGTGCATGGCCGTTGCACAAGGCGACCCACAGCGAGTCGTTCAACGGTTTCCACCGCGCGTATCTACCCGACGTGCTCAAGGACAAGGAGTAAGCCATGCCGCAGATCCAGTCCCAACTCGACCCGCACAGCGAGGACTTCGCCCGCAACCGCGCGGCCATGCTCGCGGCCATCGAACATGTCCAGCAACTGGAACAGAACCTGCTGAACAAAGCCGCCGAAGCCGAAGCCAGATTCGACAAGCGCGGGCAATTGCTTCCGCGTGAGCGGTTGAATCTATTGCTCGATCCCGGTGCGCCGTTTCTCGAACTGGCCAGCCTCGCCGGCTACAAATTGCACGACGACAAGGATGGCAGCTCGGCCGGTGGCGGTTTGATTGCGGGCATCGGATACGTCTGCGGCATCCGCGCTATGGTGGTCGCCAACAACAGCGCGATCAAGGGCGGGACGATCTCGCCCACCGGCCTGAAAAAATCCCTGCGCCTGCAACAGATCGCCCAGGAAAACAAACTCCCGGTGATCACCCTGGCCGAAAGCGGCGGCGCCAACCTCAATTACGCCGCCGAGATTTTTGTCGAAGGCGCACGCAGTTTTGCCAATCAGGCGCGGATGTCGGCAATGGGTTTGCCGCAGATCACCGTGGTGCACGGCTCGGCCACGGCGGGCGGCGCTTATCAGCCGGGACTGTCGGATTACGTCGTGGTGGTGCGCGGCAAGGCCAAACTGTTTCTCGCCGGCCCGCCGCTGCTAAAAGCCGCGACCGGCGAAGTCGCCACCGATGAAGAGCTGGGCGGTGCCGAGATGCACGCACAGGTCGCCGGCACGGCTGAATACCTCGCGGAAAACGATGCCGATGGCGTGCGTCAGGTCCGTGAAATCCTGCGTATGTTGCCGTGGAACGAGCAACTGCCGTGGCTGCCGGAGCCGCAATACAAAGAACCGCTCTACCCCATCGATGAATTGCTCGGCTTGATCCCCGACGATCCGAAAAAGCCTTACGACGTACGCGAAATCATCGCGCGCATTGCCGACGAATCCTGCTTCGTCGAATTCAAGGGTGAGTTCGATCAGCAGACTGTTTGCGGTCAATTGAAGATTCAGGGCCGCGCCTGCGGTTTCATCGGCAACAACGGCCCGATCACGCCCAATGGTGCGAGCAAAGCCGCGCAATTCATTCAACTGTGCGACCAGAGCCAGACGCCGCTGCTGTTTTTCCACAACACCACCGGCTTCATGGTCGGCACCGAATCCGAGCAGCAAGGGGTGATCAAACATGGCTCGAAACTGATTCAAGCGGTGGCCAATGCGCGGGTGCCTAAACTGACGATGGTCGTCGGCGGTTCCTACGGCGCCGGCAATTATGCGATGTGCGGCCGCGGTCTCGATCCACGCTTCATCTTCGCCTGGCCGAACAGCCGCACCGCGGTAATGGGCGGCGCCCAGGCCGGCAAAGTGCTGCGCATCGTCACCGAAGCCAAGCAACTCAAGGACGGTCTGACGCCGGATCCGAAGATGCTCGACATGCTCGAACAGGTCACGGCGCAGAAACTCGACAGCCAGTCCACCGCGCTCTATGGCAGCGCCAACCTGTGGGACGACGGGCTGATCGACCCCCGCGACACGCGCACTCTGCTCGGTTATCTGCTGGACATCTGCCACGAGGCCGACATCCGCACGCTGCAACCCAACAGCTTCGGCGTCAGCCGGTTCTGACCGCCACGGATCCTACGGAGAACAATAACAATGATCTTCACCCCGGAACACGAAGCCCTGCGCCGTACCGTCCGCCAATTCGTCGAGCACGAGATCAATCCGCACGTCGAAGAATGGGAAAAGGCCGGGCGCTTTCCCATTCACGAGATTTTCCGCCAAGCCGGCGACCTCGGTTTGCTGGGGATTTCCAAGCCGGAAAAATTCGGCGGCATGGGCCTCGACTACAGCTATTCGATTGTCGCTGCCGAAGAGTTCGGCACCATCCATTGCGGCGGCATTCCGATGTCGATCGGCGTGCAGACCGATATGTGCACCCCGGCCCTCGCCCGCTTCGGCTCCGATGAACTGCGCGAAGAATTCCTGCGCCCGGCGATCACTGGCGAGCAGGTCGGCTGCATCGGGGTCTCCGAAGTCGGCGCCGGTTCGGACGTCGCCGGACTGAAAACCACCGCGCGCAAGGACGGCGACGACTATGTGATCAACGGCAGCAAGATGTGGATCACCAACTCGCCGAGCGCCGATTTCATCTGCCTGCTGGCCAACACCTCGGACGACAAACCGCACATCAACAAATCGCTGATCATGGTGCCGATGAACACCCCGGGGATCAGCCTCAGCTCGCACCTGGACAAGCTCGGCATGCGCAGCTCGGAAACCGCCCAGGTGTTTTTCGACAACGTCCGCGTGCCGCAGCGCAATCGCATTGGCCATGAAGGCGCCGGGTTCATGATGCAGATGCTGCAGTTTCAGGAAGAACGTCTGTTCGGCGCGGCGAACATGATCAAAGGCCTGGAATATTGCGTCGACAGCACCATCGAGTACTGCAAGGAGCGCAAAACCTTCGGCAATGCGCTGATCGACAATCAGGTCATCCACTTCCGTCTCGCCGAATTGCAGACCGAAATCGAATGCCTGCGCGCGCTGGTCTACCAGGCCACCGAGCAATATGTAAAAGGCCAGGACGTCACGCGGCTGGCGTCGATGGCCAAACTCAAGGCCGGGCGTCTGGGCCGCGAAGTCAGTGACAGTTGCCTGCAATATTGGGGCGGCATGGGCTTCATGTGGGACAACCCGGTGGCCCGCGCCTACCGCGATGTGCGGCTGGTATCGATCGGCGGCGGCGCCGACGAAATCATGCTGGGGATCATCTGCAAACTGATGGGCATCCTCCCGGGGAAAAAGAAATGAGCAGCCTGCCGCAATGCCAGACGCTGTTGCTGGAACTGCACGGTGGCGTGCTGCACGTCACCCTCCATCGGCCGGACAGTCGTAACGCGATGAGCCTGCAGATGGTCAGTGAACTGCGCGCGGTGCTGGCGGCTGTGCGTGATGACCGTGCGGTTAGGGCCATGGTGCTCAGCGGTGCCGGCGGGCATTTCTGTGCCGGTGGCGACATCAAGGACATGGCCAGTGCCCGTGCTCAGGGTACCGAGGCTTATCGCGATCTGAATCGCGCGTTCGGCGCCCTGCTGGAAGAAGCACAGCACGCGCCGCAAGTGCTGATCACTGTGTTGCAGGGCGCGGTGCTCGGCGGCGGTTTCGGGCTGGCGTGTGTCAGTGACATCGCGATTGCCGACCATCAGGCGCAATTCGGCCTGCCGGAAACCAGTCTCGGCTTGCTGCCGGCGCAGATTGCGCCGTTTGTGGTGCAGCGCATCGGCCTGACCGAAACTCGCCGATTGGCGCTCACGGCGGCGCGTTTCGATGGGCATCAGGCACGGCGCCTGGGGCTGGTGCATTTTGTCGAGCAGGATGCGCAAGCACTCGCCGAGCGCTTGGATGAGGTGTTGCAACACGTGCTGTGTTGCGCGCCGGAAGCGAATGCCATGACCAAGAAATTGTTGTTGGCCAGTGCCGGGCAGCCGTCTAGCGAATTGCTCGATGAGGCCGCGCAGTGGTTCAGCGAAGCAGTGACTGGCGACGAGGGGATCGAGGGCACCATGGCTTTCGTGCAAAAGCGTAAACCGCGGTGGGCCAGCTAAAAGCTTCGCGAGCAGGCTCGCTCCCACAGGTTTTGTGAACGATGCAAATTCCTGTGGGAGCGAGCTTGCTCGCGAAGAGGCCAGCCAATCCACCGCCAAATACTCAGGAAGATCACCATGCCCGCCCTCCACAAAATCCTGATCGCCAACCGCGGTGAAATCGCCTGCCGCATCCAGCGCACCGCCCAAGCCTTGGGCTACCGCACCGTCGCCGTTTTCTCCGACGCCGACGCCGATGCCCTGCACGTGCAAATGGCCGATCAAGCGGTTCGCATTGGCCCGTCGCCGGTGCAGCAGTCGTACCTCAACATCCCTGCGATCCTCGACGCTGCTCGCCGCAGCGGCGCCGACGCGATCCATCCCGGCTACGGTTTTCTCTCGGAAAATGCCGAGTTCGCCCGCGCCTGTGAGCAGGCCGGACTGATCTTCATCGGCCCCAGCGTCGAAGCCATCGAATTGATGGGCAGCAAACGCCGCTCGAAAATCGCCATGCTCGAAGCGGGTGTGCCCTGCATCGCTGGTTATCAAGGCGCCGAACAGGACGATGCGACCCTGCTGCGGGAAGCCGAGCGCATCGGCTACCCACTGATGATTAAGGCCAGCGCCGGCGGTGGCGGGCGCGGCATGCGTCTGTTGCACAACGCGGCTGATTTGCCGGCGCAACTGCGCACCGCGCGTTCCGAAGCATTGAACGGTTTTGGCAGTGACGAGTTGATCCTCGAACAGGCCCTGATCGAACCTCGGCATGTCGAAGTGCAGCTGTTCGGCGATCAACACGGCAACCTGATCTACCTCGGCGAACGCGATTGCTCGATCCAGCGTCGCCATCAGAAAGTCATCGAGGAAGCGCCTTGCCCGGTTATGACCGCCGAGTTGCGGCAAGCCATGGGGGAAGCGGCCTTGCAGGCCGGGCGCGCCGTGAACTATGTCGGCGCCGGTACCGTGGAATTTCTGCTCGATGCGCGCGGACAGTTCTACTTTCTGGAGATGAACACCCGCCTGCAAGTCGAGCACCCCGTGACTGAATTGATCACCGGGCTGGATCTGGTTGCGTGGCAATTGCTCGTTGCCGAGGGACAACCATTGCCGCTGACTCAAGAGCAAGTCCAGCTCAGCGGACATGCCATGGAGGTGCGGCTTTACGCCGAGGATCCTGCACAAGACTTTCTCCCGCAAACCGGCCGTGTTCAGGCCTGGGAGCCGGCACTCAAGCAAGGTGCGCGAATCGATCATGGTTTGCTGGAAGGGCAAGCGGTCAGCCCGTTTTACGACCCGATGCTGGGCAAACTGATCGCCTCTGGCGCCACGCGCGAAGAGGCCCGACGCAACCTGTTGCGCGCGGTGCAGGACACAGTGTTATTGGGCGTGCACAGCAATCAGCGCCTGCTCGCCTGCCTGTTGCAACATCCGCAGTTCATCAGCGGCGAATTCAGTACCAACTTCATCGCCGAGCACTTTAGCGATCACCCTTGCCTGCACCGCTACATTCCGGATGCCGAGGAGCTGGCGATCGCAACGGTGCTTTTCTATCAAACCAGCGCCCGCAGCCACCGTGCGCCACTTAACGGCTGGCGCAACAACGCCAATGTGCCGCTGCATTATCGCCTCGGCCTCGACGATCAGACCTGGACCGTGCAACTGCTCGCGCGAGCGCAAGACGTGTTCAACGTGCGGGTAGCCGAACGCACGCTCGAATTGAAACTCATCAACCATGATGCACAGTCAGTGACGCTGGAGATCGACGGTTTGCGCCAGCGTCATGCCTATCGACTCGATGTGGGGCAGCTTTGGTTGTTCACCCATCCCGGCAGTTTGTGCCTGGAGGATCGAACTCATGCCGTGATCGGCAGTCAGACCAGCGCCAGTTCCGGCACCTTGAAAGCGCCGATGGACGGTGCCATCGTCGACGTACTGGTCAGCGAAGGCAGTGCAGTCAGCAAAGGTCAGTTGCTGGTGGTGCTGGAGGCAATGAAAATGGAGCACCCGCTCAAGGCCGGCATCGACGGCGTGCTCAAGCGGGTGCAGGTCAAGGTCGGCGATCAGGTAAAAAATCGTCAGGTTCTGTTGCAGGTCGAGTAGTCGCCCACACACCCATGCGGGTTTTGACTACGCTCTGAGTTATCAGAACGCGGAAATCAGGAACCCTGCGATGCCTCACTGGCTGGTCATAGATCTGGAAGCCACCACCGATGAGGGGGGCTGGCCGGTCACCGAAATGGAAATTATCGAGATCGGCGCCACCCTGGTCGATCGCGCCGGGCGCGAGCAGGATCACTTCCAGCGTTTCGTCAAACCGACGCGACGGCCTTTGCTTACGCCTTTCTGTCGTGAACTGACCCACATCACCCAGGCCAATATCGACTCGGCACAGCCGCTAAACGAAGTCTGGCCGGCATTCGAACGCTGGCTCGCGCAACACCAGACACGCCTCGAAGGCTGGGCCAGTTGGGGTGATTACGACCGCAAGCAATTGCTGCAGGAATGGCAGCGCCTGCACATCGACAGCGGCTTGAGCCGAGTGCCGCACATGAACCTCAAACAACGCTTCGCCAAGGCCCGACGCCTGGAGCGGCCGCTGGGCCTCAACGGCGCGCTGCAACTGGCCGGCATGCAGTTCAGCGGTCAGCAACATAGGGCGCTGGAGGATGCGCGCAACACCGCGCGCCTGTTGCCACTGGTTTTGCCACTCTAGGGTCGATTCGAGAACTCAGCGGACAGGCGCCGGGCAGGTGACGGCGCGAAAAGCCTTGTGCATACTGGCCGCCTCCCATTTCTGACCCTTTTCGAGGAATCGCCCATGTTTAAAGTCAACGAGTACTTCGACGGCACCGTCAAGTCGATCGCCTTTGGCACCGCTGAAGGTCCGGCGACCATTGGCGTCATGGCCCCGGGCGAATACGAATTCGGCACCGCTCAGCGTGAAATCATGCACGTGGTGTCCGGCGCACTGACGGTCAAACTGCCTGACAGCAGCGACTGGGAAACCTTCGCCGCTGGCAGCCAGTTCAACGTTCCGGCCAACAGCAAGTTTCAGCTGAAAGTCGCCGTCGACACTGCTTACCTGTGCGAATACCGCGGCTGAACCCACGGTTTTCACTGTGACAAAAAAATGCCCGTGTCCAAGGACGCGGGCATTTTTCGTTTCAGTGGCGGATTACTCAAGAATCTCCACCGGCATGCCGACTTCGAGTCGACCGTTGCTGTCGTTGACCAGATTCTGCCCGAACATCGCGCCATCAGCTTCGGCACGATACTTCTGCAAGGTGGCCAGTGGCTCGCGATCGGCACTGCGCTCACCGGTTTGCGGGTCGATGGTGGTGAGGATGCAGCGCGAACACGGCTTGACCACGCGGAATTCGACATCGCCAATGCGAATGCGCTTCCAACGGTCTTCGGCATAAGCCTCACTGCCTTCAATCACCAGGTTTGGGCGAAAACGCAGCATCTCCAATGATCGTCCGACCTTTTGCGAAAGATCCTGCAGCGAGGCCTCGCCGATCAACAACAAGGGAAATCCGTCGGCGAACGCGACCTGATCGTCATCCTTGCCAACGCCTGCCTGGGTGGTGCGGGCGCGATCCAGCGGCACCTGCACCAGACGGGTCGGTTTGCCGATGAAATCACTGACCCAACGCGCCGCCTCATCGCCGGCATCCGGCACGCGCAAGGTGTCACGCCAGATCGTCACGCCGCGCAGTTCGGCGTCGTTGCCCGGCAAGGCGATATCGATGGAGGACTGTTGTGGCGCACTGAGGGTCAGGCCGCCCTGCGCATTCCACAGGGCCGACAATTGACTCATCTTCGCTTCGGCGCGCTGGGTCAGGAAGCGCCCGCTGGCTTCGTCCACGAGCATCCAGCGTCGGTCGCCATCAAGACCCAGCTTGTCGAGTTCAACATTTTGCAGCACATCGACTTTGCCGGATTTCAACGGGTAACGATAAAGCGCGCTCAGACGCAGCATGGCCAACTCCCTGGTGGGTAAAAACGCCACCCTATACGAGCTTGATCAGGAATCAAAGAGCAATAAGTGCAGGAGTGAGCCTGCTCGCGATAGTGGTGTGTCAGGTAATGATTCGGGGCTGATACATCGCTATCGCGAGCAGGCTCACTCCTGCAATGGGTGTGTGATCAGGCCGGGACTTCGTCAAGCATCAGGCGCTGACGAACGACGTCGACCAGTTTGTCCGGCTGGAATTTCGAGAGAAAGTTGTCGCAGCCGACCTTCTTCACCATCGAGTCGTTGAAACTGCCGGACAGCGAAGTGTGCAGCACCACGTACAGCCCTCGCAGACGCGGATCGTTGCGGATTTCGGTAGTCAGACGATAACCGTCCATTTCCGGCATTTCCGCATCGGTGAAAATCATCAACAGCTTGTCGGTCATGTTCACGCCGGTATCGGCCCAGGCCTTGAGCATGTTCAGAGCCTTCAGGCCATCGCTGGCAATGTGCATTTTCACCCCGAGCTGGCCGAGGGTGTCGCGCAATTGCGAGAGCGCCACGTTGGAGTCGTCCACCAGCAACACTTCCCGACCACGGGCGCGTTCCAGCACCGGATCATCGAGTTTTTCACGGGAGACTTTGGCGTTGTACGGGACGATCTCGGCGAGAACTTTCTCGACGTCGATGATTTCCACCAGTTGATCGTCGACCTTGCTGATTGCGGTCAGATAATGCTGACGCCCGGCGCTGGTCGGCGGCGGCAGAATGGCTTCCCAGTTCATGTTGACGATGCGATCCACACCGCCCACGAGGAAAGCCTGCACCGAACGGTTGTATTCGGTAACGATGATGGTGCTGTTCGGTCCCGGAACCAACGGACGCATGCCGATCGCCTGCGACAGGTCAATGACCGGTAAAGTCTGACCGCGCAGATTGACCACACCGCACACAAACGGGTGGCGCTGCGGCATCAAGGTCAGTTTCGGCAGTTGCAGCACTTCCTGAACCTTGAACACGTTGATCGCGAACAACTGGCGCCCGGCCAGTCGAAACATGAGAATTTCCAGGCGATTCTCACCCACCAGTTGCGTGCGTTGGTCTACCGTGTCGAGAATGCCGGCCATCAATGACTCCTGGGCTTGTTCTGATGAATTCACTATGTGAGGTTATCGGCGGCAAATGGCAGTTCTTGATTGCCATACCCACCCCGTCAAAAATGCCGCGAACAGGCATTGATGTCACATTAACATCATGCTTTACTGGCCCGGTGAATTTCATCTGCTACATTCTCTGCAGCGCGACCTCGGTTCGCACTGTAGGTTCCCGCGCCTAAGGGATTCCCCTAGTATCAATCAGGCCTAACCTGATATTCGCAGTATCCAATAGCCATTAATGTGACGCCATTCTCATTGCATGAACGGAGTCAGGCTATTGTGTGCGATCGCAGTTCAGTGGAAACAACCCCTCTGGAACCCCTCAGTCTGTGCACTTGCACCTCTGGGCGCGATCTCCCGTCGATTCATGATCGTCGCCACACACGGCATTCCCTCATCAGACATGACGTTGTGGAGATAAGCATGCCAATGGACCGCAAAGAGTGGGTGCAGCGCTTCCCCGAATTCCTTGTCGAGGCCGAGCAACTCCTGGCCAAGTCCGAAGAATGCCTCAGCCATCTGCAATTGATCAGCAATGACAAGGACGCCATCGAGTGCATGCTCGCTACGCTGCTCAAACTTGCACGCCGCGCTGAAGCGCTGGCGCTGGAGGCGATTTCCGAGTTCTCCCTGCATATTTACAGCCTGCTTAACCTCAATCAGGATCACGTCGACCTTCACGAACAGGCCCTGCAAGCCTTGCAGGATTGCTTCACGCTAATGGCCTGGCAACTCGAACTGGTCGACCAGCAGACCGGGCAACTGAGCCTTGATGAAAGCGAGCAGACTTCACTGATCGAAGCATTCGCCTTCCAGGTCGGCCAGAGTCAGCTCAAGCCGCCGCTGGCGGGCAAACGTTTGCCTCAAATGCCCTTTTCGGGACAGGCCTGATCAGCACTCCGGTTCGCGCAGCTGTCCTGGACGCACTCGTTGAGTGTCGTTATTGAATGGTTCATGCCTGCCAACGACAAATCGAATTAAATAATCCGCTCTGACCGCCACTGGTATTTTCCGCCGGACTCAGGGTTTGCCTGTGTGTTAAAAAGCCCAACTTCAGGCAACACCGATAACCTGACAAACGCAATAAACCGAGTTTTTTCCATTATGGAACTTGCGTCCAATGTCATGTATTTCCTGACTGGATGGACATATATAGCAAGCGCGACCAACGGTATCTTAAGTGGTATTATGCCGACCACTAATTGCTTTCAAATTAATGGCACAGTGATTTCAGAGATAGCTATCCACTGAAGTTGGCGGTCAACAGGTTTACCGAACCGCGTTGAAATCAATAACATAATTGACAGCATTTTCAGACAGAGACCCGCCAGCCCCCGGCCGGTCTGCCCGCAGCGAACATCCATTGGCTCCATCCGTTATGTACGCCAGTCTCAAGTCAATCACTACATGGCCACCCTCCCGGGAAAATGCTCGCCGGTTCACACTCATACTGTGTGTCGCGGCAACACTCGGGAGCCTGCTGACCTACGTTCTTTCAACACCACTTTGCCTGGGATTACTGCTGCTCGATATTGCCGCCACTGCGTGTGTCTGGGTGCAATATCGGCTGTCACGTAAATCGATCAAATTCCAGCCGCAGGAACTCGCTGACCGTTTGCTGGAAGTCCAGGAAAACGAGCGTCATCGTCTCAGCCGCGAACTGCATGACGATATCGGCCAGCTGTTGACGGCCGCCAAACTGCAGAGCGAATGGCTCAAGCGACGCCTGCCGGATGACTTGCAGGAGCAATGCACAGCGCTGTGCGACACCCTCGAAGAAACCCTCAACAAGGTGCGCGACGTTTCGGCCATTCTCAATCCCCGTCAGCTGACCAGCCTGGGGCTTGAAGCCAGTCTGCGCGCGCATTTGCTCAAGACATTGGCCAACACCAACGTGCACTGGAGCCTCGATTGCCAGCAGCGCCTCAATGGTATTCCGGAAGAAATGGCGGTCGCCGCCTTTCGTATTACCCAAGAGGCGGTTACCAATATCCTGCGTCACGCACAGGCGAAAAATCTGGTAATACGTGTGCAACGTCTGCCCAAAGGCCTGACGTTACTGATCAGCGATGACGGTCTGGGATTCGCCCCGGCGGCCAATCCGGGTCTCGAAGGACAACGTGGCATGGCCGGGATGGCCGAACGAATCGAGCAACTGGGTGGCACCCTGAACGTCATCAGCGAACCGGGCAAAGGCACCCAAATCGAAGCACTCTTCCCCTGGGCGCCACGCGCACTCGAGCGGGCCAGTACGAATAAGGTTATGCGTTGACTTGCAACTTACTTCTGGTGGATGACCACTCGCTGATCAGGGCCGGCGTGCGCGCTCTGGTGCTGGATATTCCCGGTTACGCGGTGATTGGCGAAGCCAATGACGGTTCGCAGTTGCTCGAAATGGTCGAGCAACTGAGTCCGGATATCGTGTTGCTGGATATCTCCATGAAAGAGACCGGTGGCCTGGAAGCCCTGCAACGGCTCAAACGCGTGCGTCCGCAGAGCAAGGTGCTGATCCTGTCGATGCACACCGATCCGGCGCTGATCATGCAGGCACTGGAATCCGGCGCCCACGGCTATCTGCTCAAGGACACCACGGCCACCGAACTCGAACATGCACTGGAGGCCTTGCGCAACAACGAGCGCTACCTGAGTCCGGCGATCGCCCATACCGTGATCAATCAGGCCCTGACGCGTAATCAGAAACAGCCGCCGGAGCCCGCCGACTCGCACAATCTGACTGCGCGCCAACTGGAAATCCTGCGCTTGATCGTGCGCGGAAAATCCACTCGGGAAATAGCCAATGGCCTGGGCCTGAGCATCAAGACTGTCGAGACCCACCGCTCGCAGATCATGAAACGCCTGCAAATCTACGACGTGGCGGGCCTGGTGCTGTTCGCCGTGCGCGAGCAGATCATCAGTCTGGACGATTGACCAGGCCGGCGCTGCTCAACAGTGGAGAATGTTCCGGCAAATGCACACGCAATGCCGCCGGGCGTGCCTCGAATCGCATACTGTCGCCTTCCAGCGGTTCGCCATCAAGATTGATACACAGCCCTTCGGCCACTTTGATTTCGACCCACGGCAAACGGGTTCGAACAAACATGTTATCAATCCCGAATCCGTCGCTGAGCAGCGTCTTCAAGGTACCCACCAACTCCTGTGGTGCAGGCAGAATGCTGATATCCAGCAACCCATCATCGGCCAGCGCCTCCGGGCACAAAACATGTCCGCCGCCGGCCTGACGGCCATTGCCGATGCCCAGCGCCAACAGCTCGCCACGCCAGTGAAAATCCGGTCCCTGAAGTTCGCCATACGCGGCATGCAGCTCGC
The DNA here is from genome assembly GCF_949768005.1 of Pseudomonas sp. IT-347P. Lineage (NCBI taxonomy): Bacteria > Pseudomonadati > Pseudomonadota > Gammaproteobacteria > Pseudomonadales > Pseudomonadaceae > Pseudomonas > Pseudomonas sp. IT-347P. Next base: position 305,646 of record NZ_CATKPQ010000057.1, on the reverse strand, counting down.
TGAATCGCGACAGACCGGTGAACAGATAGGCGGCGCCCCCAAGGACTTTCTTCAGGTCCTCGGAGGTATTGGCCGTGACCTGACTGCCGAAACCACCGGTGGCCATATTGAGGAAAATCTGTCCGCCCACTTCGCCCAGATCGATGGCCCGCGGCGGCACATCGAGCAGTTCAAGGGCTTCGGCGGGCTCCAGAGGTACGCCGGCGGCGCGGGAAAAATCGTTGGCAGTGCCCAAGGGCAAAAGCACAAGGCTGGCTTTGCCAGGATCCGCGGCGAGCGCTTCGGCGATGTCACGCAAGGTACCATCGCCGCCGCCGGCAATGATTTTCGTGTAGCCGTCCGCCAAGGCTTGCTTCACCCAGCGCTGCGCATCCCCCGCCTCCCAGGTGAGACGCACGGCCAGGTCCCAGCCTTGCTTGCGCTTGTCCTCGACGGCGGTGCGTACCGCCTCGTTGAGTGCCTGCTTGCCATGCAGAATCAACAGCGCGCGGCGTTCGCTCATCACATCACTCCCAAATCGTTCGGTTGAGACATCTTGACCACTGGCGCACGTAAAAAAGCCGTCAGACCCGTAATTAATTCAGCGTTGCGACCTCGACGTCCTACACGGCGGTATTTTTTCTTACAAAACATGCGGAATCGGCTCAATTGACCCGGTTCGAGCATTGGGTCACCGTGTGCTGGCGTTATCAATTTTCAATCCAACACACAAGGACGTGCATGCAATGAGTGGATACACCCCATGGGCTCTTGTCAGTTCGAGAGCCGGAAAAGGTCGCAAGCGAACAGTTGAAACAACCGGTGGATGCTTCCATGCCAAGTCATGAAGCCAGAATACCCGTGAGCCCGGTTGGCCCCCTTGTCGAGAGTCGCGCGAATCAAAAGGCCGACTTCAAAAACAGCGCCAGAACCACTGGAGAAGTTGATATGGAACCTCGTGTTACCGAGCTGGAAACCCATCTCAAATACCTTCGACGGGACATGGACGAAGTCCGCTGTGATGTCAGAACAATCAAGCACCGGCTTGCCTACTCGGCGGGTGCAACAGCAGTACTGCTCGGTCTGCTGGGCTGGGTGGCCAACAGCCGGTTCGACCAGCTTGTGACACTGGTCAGTAATTAACTGAATGAGTCATTGCAGGCGCCGACCAGTGCGCCGACGCCTGCATCTGCGGGACTGCGATCAGTCCAGCAGGTCACTTAGCGGTATGAAGGCCACTGACTCTCCCGCGGTCAATGTGCGACCTTCCAGCACTTCGACCAACCCATCTGCCCAAGCGGCGCTACGCAGCACGCCTGAGCTCTGATTGCGGTAAACAGCCGCCCGCCCTTGCTCCAGACGTCCGCGCAGGTACTCACGCCGATTGCCTGCTACCGGCCAGTCAAAACCCGCCGGCACGGTAAATTTCAGCGGCTCGACGTCCCGCACGCCCTGACGGCGTAACAGGTAAGGTCGAGTAAGCAGCGCAAAGGTCACCAATGTCGACGCCGGATTCCCAGGCAAGCCGATGACCGGCACGCTGCGAAAATGGCCAAACGTCAGAGGTTTTCCGGGTTTGATTGCAAGTTTCCAGAGGGCAAGCTCGCCTTCTTCGCGCAAGGCGACACCGAGAAAATCTGCCTCACCCACCGACACGCCGCCGGTGGAAAGAATCAGATCAACATTCTGCAATTCGCCCAAACGCGCACGGGTTGTGATCAGATCGTCCGGGAGAATACCGGCGTCGATCACCTCACAGCCCAGACGTTGCAACCAACTGCACAGCAGCACCCGGTTACTGTTGTATATCTGCCCAGGCCCCAGTGCCTGGCCCGGTTCGACCAACTCGTCGCCGGTGGAAATCACCGCAACGCGAACCTTGCGCACCACCTTCAGCCCGGCACAGCCCAACGATGCAGCCAGCCCTTGCTCTATCGGACCCAGCCGGGTTCCGGCGGGCAGGATCAGCTCACCGACCGTGGTTTCCTGACCTTGCGGGCGGATGTTCTGCCCGGCTTTCATCGGCGCCAGGAATCGCACCCTTTCATCGGCTTGAACCTCGGCGTTTTCCTGCATTTCCACGCAATCAGCGCCCGCAGGTACTGGCGCCCCGGTGAAAATCCGCGCACAGGTGCCTGGCTTCAGCGGTTCGGGGGATTGCCCGGCAAATATCTTCTGACTGACCGGCATCGGATCGCCCGACCAGTCGGCCAGATTAAGCGCATAACCATCCATGGCGCTGTTCGGCCACGGTGGCAGATCCAGGGTCGAAACCAGGTCTTCGCTCAGTACACGGCCCTGAACCTGAGCCAACGGCAAATACTCATGCTCGACAATCGGCGAAGCCTCGGCCATGTCGAGCAGGCGTGCCAGCGCCACCTCGACCGGCATCAGTGTCCCGGTCTTGCCTGGCTTACCCACGGGATTCACAAGGCGCAGCCTGCTTCAAATGCGTCACGAAGTTACACGGGCGATGACGCGCGTCCAACTGCTCGCCGAGAATGCCATCCCAACCGGTGCGTACGGCATTGGTCGAGCCCGGCAAGCAGCACACCAGCGTGCCATTGGCCAGACCGGCCAGCGCACGGGACTGAACGGTTGAGGTCCCGATATCGGCTACAGAAATCTGTCGGAACAACTCACCAAACCCGTCGACCTGCTTGTCCAGCAGGCAGGCAACTGCTTCGGGTGTGCTGTCGCGACCGGTGAACCCGGTACCGCCGGTGATCAGCACGACCTGCACGACATCGTCAGCAATCCAGGTGGCGACTTGCGCGCGAATTTTGTAGAGGTCATCTTTGAGCAAAATCCGCTCCGCCAGATGGTGGCCCGCCGCCGTCAAGCGGTCGACGAAGACCTGGCCTGAGGTGTCGGTTTCCAGCGTACGGGTGTCACTGACTGTCAGTACCGCGATATTGAGCGGCACGAAAGGTACATCAGCCTTGGCTTTCATAGGCTCGTCCAGTTGTAGGAGAAACAGCCCGGTGTTATATCACAGCGCCCCATTTTTTCGCCGCCCCTCTGGAGAGCTGCCATGAGCCTCGATACGCAATTGCCCCCCTGCTCCATTCTGCTCCTGGCAGGCGGACGCGGCCAACGCATGGGCGGTCAGGACAAAGGCTTGGTCGAGTGGCTGGGCGAGCCGTTGATTGCGCATCTGCAGCGCAAGGTTCGTACACTGACTGACGACCTGATCATCTCCTGCAACCGCAATCGCGAGCGTTACGCGCCGTTCGCCGATCAATTGGTGGTCGATGACGAAGACGATTTTCCGGGGCCATTGGCCGGCATTCGTGCAGGCCTGAAAGCTGCACGCCATCGCCATCTGCTGGTTTTACCCTGCGACGTGCCGCGAATTGACGCAGCGCTGCTGCAAGACATGCGCGAAACCGCCAATTTGAATCCTGAAAAACCTTTAATGTTGCGCCATGACGGTCATTGGGAACCGCTGCTGTGTGTGATTCCGGTGGTCCTTCTAGCGGCCTTCGAAGACGCCTGGAACGCCGGTGAGCGCAGCCCCGGGCGGGTCATGCGCGAGCTCGGTGCCACTGCCCTGCAATGCCCGGACAACGACCCGCGACTGGCCAACCTCAACACTCCCGAACTGTTAAATTCGCACAACACTGTGTCAGACTGATACCAATCAAGGAACTCTCACGCCTTGCATACGTCTCAAGCTCAGTAACCAAAAGAATTTACATTCGGAGACACACCATGACTCAACGGACCCTCGCCACTTTCATGCTCGCACTGGGCCTTGCCACCCTCGCCGGTTGCTCGTCGCCTACAGTGATCACCTTGAATGACGGTCGCGAAATCCAGGCCGTCGACACCCCGAAATACGATGACGATTCGGGTTTCTACGAGTTCCAACAGCTGGACGGCAAAGAGACTCGCATCAACAAGGATCAGGTTCGTACCGTTAAAGAGCTGTAAGCTCTGGCTCGACACCGGATACAAAAAAGCCCGCATTGATTGCGGGCTTTTTCATGGGCGCTGGAAAAGTGACGTCGATGTCACCACTGTAGCGTGATCCGGCTCTCGAATTCGCGTTCTTCACCGGTGACCGGGTCGATAAACCGTAACCCTTGGGCCAACAGCTTCAGCGGATTGGCGTAGTCGTCCTCGACGTCTTTCAGTACATCTGGATAAAACGGGTCGTTGCAGATGCTCGCCCCCAGCGCCGTCATGTGGACGCGCAATTGATGTTTCTTGCCCGTCACCGGAAACAATCCATAACGCCACAGATCGCCATGTTTTTCCCGAACCTCCACCGCCGTTTCGGTATTGCTGGCACCGGCGCCTTCCTGCATGCGGAAAAACGGTTCGCCATCCACCAGACGGCTTTTGTGCACCAGAGGGAAATTCAGATTTGGCAGTGCCGGGGCGATGGCCTCATATCGCTTGTCGATCTGCCGCGTGGGGAACAGTGACTGATAGGCCGACCGGGTTTGCGGATTGGCCGAGAAAATCACCAGTCCGGCCGTATGCCGGTCGATGCGGTGCAGCGGCACCAGGTGGGGGTTGTCCAGACGACGGATCAGCCTGCGCAACAAGGTTTGCTCAACGTATTCGCCGGCGGGCGTCACCGGCAGAAAATGCGGTTTGTCAGCGACCACCAGATGCTCGTCTGCGTACAGGATCGACTCGACCACCGGGATCGGCTTCTCGTCCGGCACTTCGCGAAAATAATGAATGCGCAGACCTTCTTTGTAAGCCAGATCCAACGAGATCGGCTGACCATGGCCATCCAGCACCCGCCCCCGCGCAATCCGGTCCAGCCACTGCTCGCGGTCAATGGCGCTGAAATGCTCGCACAGACAATCGAGTACGGTCACCCATTTACCGGGCGGCAGGTAAAGCGTACTCGCCTGATTCTGAGCAGCAGAAAATGTAGATGTGGACATACGAAAACGAACCCTCAATGCAGGGCGGCATTATCCAGCACTGAAGGAAACCAACCTAGCGCAGAATGTTCAGGCCGGGATTGTTTTCAGTGCTGCGGCGTCGGTGAATTCCTTGAGCCAGCGCAATACATCGACGGCCTCCCAGCGGCCCGGATCGTACAAGGCGTAGAGCAGCCCCTGATAACCGACCACGTCCAATTGCTTGTGGTAACCGGCCCGCTGAAACAAGGCCTCGATCTCGGCGAAGCAGGTGTTGAAATGCAGTTTGTTGAAGGGTGTCTTGCCTTCCGTGACCAGCCCGTCCAGGCGCAATTCGATAACCGCCTCGCGCACCACGTCAACCGACATCCGGTTCACGCTGTTCTTCAACTGTTCGACATTGACCACGGTTCATCCCTCTGACGCATTTACTGTATGAACATACAGTAACCGAACAAAGCGCAAAATGCCAAGGAATGGATGGCAGCGGCGACCGGCGGGATAAACCGGAAAATGCCGATTAACGCAGAAACGCGACGACTTCATCAGCGCTGAACGGCCAGCCCAGCTCAGCCCCGGTGTCGATGCGGCGCAAGACCGGAATTCGCAGGCTGTAAGCCGCATACCAAGACTCATCCTCAGCAATATCGACCAGTTCAACCAGCAGGCCATGCTCGACAAGAGGCATCAGCTCGGCCTCGGCGACTTCACAAAGATGACACCCGAGGGTGCCGAACAGCTGACATTCAGGAGGCATGATTGCTCAACCAGAAAATGAGTGGGCCTATTCTAGGCCGCCCCTGAAAACCCGTCGAGCCAGCGCCGCCCAAAGGTTCCAGCGCCCCAACAAAGGTTCACAGGCAAAACCCTGACGCAAATCAGTCCGCAGAAAAACCGATTACGCGATCCTCCCGGTCTTTTTGCCTCTACGCTTGAAAAGCCTGAATTTGCCATCGGAGTGTCCAGTGTTTGCCAATCTGTTGATCATCCTCGCGTCGTCCCTCGTGGTGATTGCCCTGTTCCGTCGTCTGCGGTTGCCGCCGGTTCTGGGTTATCTGTGCGTGGGACTGCTGGTCGGGCCGAGCGCATTCGACTGGGTCAACGAAAGCGAACACTTGCCAGATGTCGCCGAGCTGGGCGTGGTGTTTCTGTTGTTTTCACTGGGCCTGGAGTTCTCCCTGTCGAAGATGATCGCCCTGCGCCAGGTGGTGTTCCGTCTCGGCAGTCAGCAAGTGCTGATCAGCACCGCACTGCTCGGTCTGCTGCTGATGCTGTTGGGCATGCCGATGATACCGGCGCTATTGCTCGGCGCCGGTCTGTCGCTGTCATCAACAGCGATTGTGACCAAAGAGTTGGGCAGCCTCGGCGAGGTGTTCAGCACTCATGGTCAGAATGCCGTCGGCGTTTTGCTGTTTCAGGACGTCGTCGCAGTACTGCTGCTGACGTTGGTACCGGTGTTTGCCGGGAGCAGCGAGCAGGCCTGGTACTGGGCGTTGCCACTGACCCTGGCAAAAACCGTGGTGCTGTTTGTCGGTCTGCTGCTGGCCAGTCGCTGGTTACTGCCGCGGCTGTTTCATGAAGTGGCCGCATCCCGCTCGGCAGAATTGTTCGTGCTGCTGGCGCTGGTGATTGTGCTGTTGACCGCCTGGCTGACTCACCTGCTGGGTCTGTCCCCTGCCCTCGGTGCCTTTCTGGCTGGCATGTTGCTCGGCGAAAGCCACTATCGGCACCAGATCGAGGCGGATATCCGGCCCTTCCGCGACATCCTGCTCGGGGTATTTTTCGTCAGCATCGGCATGCTCATCGACCTGCAACTGTTCGTCAGTCACAGCCTGCTGATCGTCGGGCTCACCGTCGGATTGATGGTGATCAAGGGCGTTGTCGTGGCGTTGCTGGTGAAATGGCGCGGCAGTGACAGCGAAACGGCATGGCGCAGCGGTCTGGCGCTGGCTCAGGGGGGTGAGTTCTGCTTTGCGCTGATGGCGCAGATGCAGCAACACAGCATGATGCCCGAAGCGCTCGGTGACCTGTTGCTCGCGGCGACGTTCTGCTCAATGCTGCTGACGCCCCTGCTATTGCGCGGCGCACCACGCATCGCTGCAGTGCTGCACCGCAAACCCAATCAAGAAGCGCAGATCGAAGAGATCAGCGCACTCAACGCCGACCTCAACCAGCACGTGGTGATTTGTGGCTATGGCCGCGTCGGCCAATCCATTGGTCGTTTCATGCGCAATGCGAAACAGCCTTTTATCGCGCTGGACAATGACCCGGTCCGGGTACAGGAAGCCGCCAGTGGAGAAAGCGACGTGCATTACGGCGACTCGTCGCGCGGCGACCTGTTGACCGCCGTTGGCCTGCTGCGCGCCAGGCTGTTGGTGGTGGCCGTGGATCAGAGTGATATTGCCCTGCACATCCTCAAGGAAGCGCGTCGGCTCAACGCTCACGTGCCGATCCTGGTACGAACCCGCGACGACAGCCAATGGGCCGAACTGAAGGCGGCCGGCGCCACCGAAGTGGTGCCGGAGCTATTGGAATCGAGCCTGATGCTCGCCTCTCACGCCTTGATCATGCTCGGCTTGCCGGCGCATCAGGTGCAGGAAAAAGTCGATCAGGTGCGCATCGACCGCTATCGCCTGCTCCACGGTTTTTATCCGGGCAGCGACGATGCCGAAACTTAATCCTGGCTCACCGCGCCGATCTTGTGCAGCGACAGATCGGCGCCGTAATACTCTTGTTCCTGACTCAGGCGCAGCCCGTGCAGCGCCTTGATCACGCCGTAAACCGCGAAGCCACCGATCAGCGCTACCGCAACCCCCAGCGCGGTGCCGATCAACTGGCTGATCAGGCTGACGCCGCCGATCCCGCCGAGCGCAGTCTGGCCGAAGATCCCGCAGGCAATCCCGCCCCACACGCCGCACAAACCGTGCAATGGCCAGACACCCAACACATCATCGATACGCCATTTCACCTGCGCGGCGGTAAAGCACCAGACAAACAGTGCACCGGCGACCGCGCCAGTCACCAGCGCGCCGACCGGATGCATCAGATCGGAGCCGGCACAGATCGCCACCAACCCGGCCAACGGGCCGTTATGCAGAAAGCCCGGGTCATTGCGCCCCACGAGCAGCGCCGCCATGGTGCCGCCGACCATCGCCATCAACGAATTGACCGCCACCAGACCACTGACGCCTTGCAACGTCTGCGCGCTCATCACGTTGAAGCCGAACCAGCCGACAATCAGAATCCACGACCCCAGCGCCAGAAAGGGAATGCTCGACGGTGCGAACGCCACCAGACGACCGTCGCGGTAACGCCCATTACGTGGCCCCAGCAACAGCACCGCGGCCAGCGCCAGCCAACCGCCCATGGCATGCACCACTACCGAGCCGGCAAAATCATGGAAAGCGGCACCGAACTTCACCGTCAGCCACGCTTGCAAACCGTAGTTGCCGTTCCAGATCATGCCCTCGAAAAACGGATAGATGAACGCGACGATCAATGCCGTGGCGCACAACTGCGGCACGAAACGCGCGCGCTCGGCGATGCCGCCGGAAATGATCGCCGGGATCGCGGCGGCAAAGGTCAGCAGGAAGAAAAACTTCACCAGTCCATAACCGTGATCGGCACTCAGCACCGCCGCCGGCTGCATAAACGTCACGCCGTAGGAGATCCAATAGCCTATAAAGAAATAGGCGAGGGTCGAGACGGCGAAGTCACTGAGAATCTTCGACAGCGCATTGACCTGGTTTTTCTGACGGACCGTACCGACTTCCAGAAAGGCGAAACCGGCATGCATCGCCAGCACCATCACCGCGCCGATCAGAATGAACAAGGTATTGGAGCTGTGAACCAGTGTGTCCACAGCGCTTTGCAGATTTTCCATGAGCAGGCAGACCTAAAAGCGAAAAAGGCACCAAAGCGGTTCATGCGCACATTTCATGCACCAAGTTGCGACCGCGCCGTCACGGATCCGAAGGTCCGGCGAACTGCTTTGGCGCACGAGGTCGATGTCCTGACACGAACCGGGCTTGTTTGGGATAAGGTTTCTCACAGCGCACGCCCGGCAACAGCGCATAACCGCCGGAAGACGCACCACAAGACAGCAAAAGTTGTACCAGTCATTTGTACTGAACCTTCGCGCAAGGCTCATACTCGAACGCTTCAGACGTCACTTACGGAGATCCAACCATGGCCAGCATCAAGGCAAAAACTGCTCAAGACATCCTGATGAACGACTTCCAGACTTTGGTCGCCGACACCGAGCGCTTGCTCGAGCACACCGCCACCCTGGCCGGCGATCAGGCCGATGAGTTGCGCGAGCAGATTCACTCCAGCCTGTTGCGCGCCCGCGAAACCCTGAAACTGACCGAAGAAACCCTGCGCGATCGCGGTCAGGCGGCGGTGACCGCCACTGAAGATTACGTGTCAGCCAACCCTTGGCAATCCGTCGGCATCGCCGCCGGTGTCGGCTTCCTGATCGGCCTGCTGGCCACTCGGCGCTGATTATGTCGATCGGTGAATCCGGCCCGACTGCGGGCACCGCCTCTTCCACGCGACGCTTGGGCGCCGCTGTTCTGGGTCTGCTGCACAGCCATGTCGAATTGTTCGGCATCGAACTGCAGGAGCAGAAATCACGTACCGTCAGCCTGTTGCTGTTCGCCGGACTGGCACTGGTCTTTGCCCTGTTGCTGCTGGTGGGTTTATCGACTCTGGTGATGATCATATTCTGGGACACTTATCGCCTTGCTGCGATCATCGGCCTGTGTGTGTTCTATACCTTGGCCTCGATCTTCTGCGGGTTGCGTCTCAAGGCTGCGATCTTCGATGAATCCTCGCCTTTCCACGGCACGCTCGAAGAGCTGGCCAACGACCGGGAGCGCCTGCTGCCATGAGCTTGCCTGAACTGCCACACAACAGCTCGCGTCGGGAAATGCGCAAAGCGTTGATCCGCCTGCGCATGGAAATGCATCGCCAGGAAATTCGCCATGAAGCCGGGCAAGTGCTGCAGCCCCTGCATCGGGTGCGCGGCATGACGCAAAACCTGCAAGGTGGGTTTGGCATCAAACACGCGCCATTGTGGGGCGTGGCCGCCGTTACGCTATTGGGCTTCATCACCGGCAAGGGCACGAAAAGCGGTGGCGTCGGTGGGCTGACCCGCTTGATCCGGCTGGGAACCAGCCTGGGGCCACTGATCAAACTGGTCATGCAGAGTTCGGCCAAACGCTAAACAGCCACATCTGGCTACATTCTTGCACTATCGGCGGGATGAACCTCTTTATCCGGAGGTTCAATCCTGCGCGCCTATCCGGTCGGCGGGGTTCAACCAGAACAAGAACGACTAAGGAGGCCCCGTGATTGACGGGCAACCGCTTGCCTGCTTTCAGCCTTTCATCGATACCGCCACGGGACGCATTGCCGGCGTCGAAGCATTGGGGCGCCTGCGCCAGACCGACGGTCATCTGAACTCGGTCGGGCCTTTATTCGCCGACCCGCGTACACCTGCCATTGCCCTGCGCCGCCTCGACCGGCAGATCCGTGATAACGCTTTGAGCCGCTTGCATGAAGCGCCGGCAGACTGGTTCCTCAGCCTGAATATGTCGCCGCGCTGGATCAGTCGCCTGCGTGCCGATCAAGCCCTGCCCAGCCTCAAACAATTGGCGCGCTACGGTATCGATCCGCAACGCATCGTCTTCGAGATCACCGAACTGGGCGGCAATGGCCAACGCCTGGCGGAAGTGGTCGCGCGTTATCGCGAGGCCGGCGCGAGAATCGCCATCGACGATTTTGGCGCCGGTTACTCGCAACTCGACCGGGTGCTGGCGCTGCAACCGGACATTCTCAAACTCGATATGCGCCTGTTTCAGGCCGCCGCACTGGGCGGTCCAAGCAGTGATGTAGTCAAGGCCCTCGCGCAGATGGCCGAGAAGACCGGCTGCTGGATCATTGCCGAAGGTGTCGAGACCGAAGCGCAGCTGAATTTCGCCCTGGAGTGCGGATCGCGCTATGTGCAGGGATTCCTGTTCGCGCGGGCGCAGGAAACGTTCTTTGCCACCGACGCGTTCGTGCAACGCTTCGCCGAACTACGCCAACGCTATGTCCAGCAGAAACTCGCGGAGCGCGGACGACTGATGCAGATGCGCCAGCAACTCGCTGAACTGATGTCGATCCTGCAAGCCTGGGCTCAGGCCCATGCGCCGTTGAGCGCACTGCCACAACTGGATGCCTTCCCCTGGCTGCTGCGGTTTTATCAATGCGATCGCCACGGCACGCAGCTGACGCCCAACCTGGAATGGCGGCAGCACGGCTGGGTCGCCGACAATCGCTATCTGGGGCACAACTGGTCATGGCGTCCGTACTTCTACCATTTGCTCGCCGAAGGCTGGGAGGAGCGGCGTCTGACGCTCTCCACAACCTACCGCGATGCCACCAGTAATCAGTACTGCCTGACCGCCGGGCAGTTTTTCGACCACGGTGAACGTTTGCTGCTGATCGACATTGACGCCGCTGGGCTGTAGTTCCGCTTGCAGGCGCAGGCGCGAACCGGGAAGCTAGGGGCCAACGCCCCCAGTCACCTGACGGAGAGAATCAGCCTTGGATTGGCACACCCTGCTCAACCGCGAACGCCTCGGCAAGCCGCTGCACAGCCCGCAAGAACTTGGCCGCAGTCCTTTTCACAAAGACCATGACCGCATCATTTTCTCCGGCGCTTTCCGCCGTCTCGGGCGCAAGACCCAAGTGCACCCGGTCACCAGTAACGACCATATTCACACGCGCCTGACCCACTCGCTGGAGGTCAGTTGCGTCGGCCGTTCGCTGGGCATGCGAGTGGGCGAAACCCTGCGCAGTGCCTTGCCCGAATGGTGCGACCCGGCCGACCTCGGCATGGTGGTGCAGTCGGCGTGTCTGGCCCACGACATCGGCAATCCGCCGTTCGGCCATTCCGGCGAAGATGCCATTCGCCACTGGTTCCAGCAGGCCGCCGGGCGTGGCTGGCTCGACGGCATGAGCGAAGCCGAACGCGCTGACTTCCTCAACTTCGAAGGCAATGCCCAAGGCTTTCGCGTATTGACGCAACTGGAGTACCACCAGTTCGACGGCGGCACACGGCTGACCTACGCCACCCTCGGCACCTACCTGAAATACCCGTGGACCGCGCGCCACGCCGATTCCCTGGGCTACAAGAAGCACAAATTCGGCTGTTATCAGAGCGAGTTGCCGCTGCTTGAGCAGATCGCCCACAAACTGGGCCTGCCGCAAATCGAAGATCAACGCTGGGCTCGTCACCCGTTGGTGTACCTGATGGAAGCGGCAGACGACATCTGCTACGCGCTGATCGATCTCGAAGACGGCCTGGAAATGGAGCTGCTGGAGTACGCCGAAGTCGAATCGCTGCTGCTCGGGCTGGTGGGCGATGATCTGCCGGAAACCTATCGTCAGCTCGGCCCGCAGGATTCGCGCCGACGCAAACTGGCGATCTTGCGCGGCAAGGCCATCGAGCATTTGACCAATGCCGCCGCACGCGCCTTTGTCGAGCAACAGGACGCGCTGCTTGCCGGCACCCTGCACGGCGACCTGGTCGAGCACATGCACGGCCCGGCCAAGCGTTGCGTGCTGAACGCCAAGGACATCGCGCGCAAAAAAATTTTTCAGGACAAACGCAAAACCCTGCATGAGATCGGCGCCTATACGACGCTCGAAATTCTGCTCAACTCGTTTTGCGGTGCGGCGCTGGAACAACACAACGGTCGCACCCCGTCGTTCAAGAGCCGACGTATCCTCGATCTGCTGGGTAATAACGCACCGGATCCGCAAGGTTCCCTGCACTCGTCGTTTCTGCGCATGATCGATTTCATCGCCGGCATGACCGATAGCTATGCCAGCGACATGGCACTGGAGATGACCGGCCGCTCGAGTCACTGAGCCCATCGAATGCGGGCGGCCAGCGAGGGTCGCCCGTATCCGGTCACTGTCTACCCATGGATTTTGGCGAACGTCGGATAGCGCAAGCAAAGCCACTGATGGCAATTGACGGACCGGCAACTTTAAACACTTATAAAAAGCCATTTACAGCCAGCACTTGCAATTCAATCAAGTCAAACTATAAGCCCGTTCAAATCCTGAACTTCCTTACGTCAAACCTAGTTTGATCGTAGTCCACTTCCTTATTAGTTGTAGGAATAATCCGATAAGGTGGCTGGAGCCATGTCACTTCATGCGAGTGCTCATTCATCTGAGCTAAGGTGCGCGCTTTATTCGTGCTTGCATGGGACTTGATTATGAACTCCGTTTTTATTGTCGACGATCACCCCGTCATCCGTCTCGCCGTTCGAATGCTGCTGGAGCATGAAGGTTACAAGGTCGTCGGTGAGACCGATAACGGGGTCGATGCCATGCAGATGGTGCGCGAATGCATGCCCGATCTGGTCATTCTCGATGTGAGCATCCCCAAGCTGGATGGCCTGGAAGTTCTGGCCCGCTTCAATGCCATGGGTTCGCCGCTGAAGATCCTGATTCTGACGGCACAGTGCCCGACACTGTTCGGCATTCGCTGCATGCAATCCGGCGCATCGGGTTATGTCTGTAAACAGGAAGACTTGAGTGAGCTGGTCAGTGCAATTAAAGCGGTACTTTCCGGTTACAACTATTTCCCCAGCCAGGCATTAAACCCGGTTCGCAGTGATGATGTTCGTTTTGCCGAACTGGAACTGTTCAAATCCGTCAATGATCGCGAGTTGATGGTCTTGCAATTGTTCGCCCAGGGTCGTACTAACAAGGAAATCGCCAAGGGCATGTTTCTCAGTAATAAAACCGTCAGCACCTACAAAAAACGCCTGATGCAAAAACTCAAGGCCAGATCCCTTGTAGAACTTATCGAGATGGCCAAACGAAACGCACTCGTGTGAGAGCCCGCATGCCCAGTCGTTTAAAGGACTATCTGATTACTTTGAGTGCGGGTCTTTACCTGAGCGCCAACGTGTTCGCCATGCCTGGCACTTCACCGGACTATGCCTTGCTCAGCCGGTCGGTGAACGAACCGGTGCCAGTCACGCTCGACCACTCCCAGCGGCAGTGGCTGCTTGAACACGACGAACTGGTTCTGGGCACCTCGGCGCCCGACTACCCGCCTTTCGACATGACGGCCAGTGGCAAGGATTACGAAGGTCTCACCGCCGACTACGCCGGACTCCTCGGCCAGGCGACCGGTCTGCCGATCCGGGTGCAGCGCTTCCCCTCTCGGGATGCGGCCGTTCGCGCCCTGGTCGATGGCCAAATCGACCTGCTCGGTACGGCGAACGGCTACGAGGCGGGCAACGCCAATCTTGCTTTGTCGACACCCTATGCCATTGACCTGCCGGTGCTGGTCACCCGCGAAGACGAAACCCGGTCACTCACCGAGGGCCTGGCCGGGCTGCGACTAAGCATGGTTTATCATTATTTGCCGTTGCCCGAAGTCAAGGCGCTGTACCCCAAAGCGCTCATCACCTGTTACCCCTCCTACCAGAACGCGATCAACGCCGTGGCGTTCGATCAGGCCGATGTGTTCCTCGGCGACACTCTTTCAACCCACTACATGATCAACAAGGGTTACCTGAACAATGTGCGCATGGCCAATTTCGGCAAGCAGGAAGCCCAGGGATTCAGCTTCGCCGTGCGCCGCAACAATCCGCAACTGCTGACCATCATCGACAGCGTGCTCAACGCTGTGCCCGCCAGCGAACGCGACAATATTGCCAAGCGCTGGAGTGCTGGCAGCGATCTGCTGCTCACCGACCAGAAACTGCAACTGACCGAGCGCGAAGAAGCGTGGCTCAAACAGCATCCGATCGTCAGCGTGGTGGTCAATGAAGCGTTCGCGCCCCTGACATTCTTTGACAACGACGGCAATTTTCGCGGCATCAGTGCCGATCTGCTTGAGCTGATCCGCCTGCGCACCGGCCTGCGTTTCGAGATTCGGCGCAGTCGCAACGACGCGGAAATGATCCAGCAGATCGACCGCCATCAAGCCGATCTGATCGCCGCGTTGCTGCCGACGGAGGAGCGCGAAAAAACCCTCAGCTTCAGTCGTCCTTACCTGGAAAACTCCTACGTTCTGTTGACTCGCAAAAGCGCCGATGGCCCGACCAACCTGGGCCAGCTCAAAGACAAGCGACTGGCGATAGCCCAGGGCAATCCGATGGTCGAGTACCTGCGTCGAGATTACCCACGCATCCACTTGATCGAAACGGCGGATACGTTCAGCGCGGTGTCGCTGCTCGCTGAGGGCCATGTCGACGGGGCGGTGAACTCGCTGGTGATTGCCAACTACTTCATTTCGTCGCGGATCTTCAGCCAGGCGCTGCAGATCACTACCACCATCGGCACCGGCCAGGCGGCATTTTCACTGGCTACCGCTCGGGACAACAGCGAACTGACGTCGATCATCAACAAGGCGTTGTTAAGCATCGCCCCCGACGAACTGGGGGTGATCAATGGGCGCTGGCGCGGCTATTCCACGGTTTCGCAAAACATCTGGCACAACTACCAACGCCTGTTCTATCAAGTGATCATCGGCGCTTGCCTGTTATTGCTCCTGCTGTTGGCCTGGAACGCCTACATGCGCCATCAGATCAAACAACGCCAGGCGGCCGAGCGCGCGCTGAACGATCAGTTCGAGTTCATGCGTTCGCTGGTCGACGGCACGCCGCATCCAATCTATGTCCGCGACCGCCAGGGCCTTTTGCAAAGTTGCAATGAAAGCTATCTCGAAGCTTTCAATGCCCGGCGCGAGGACGTCATCGGCAAAAGCGTCATTGAGGGCACCCTGAGCAACGCCTTCGAGGCTCAAGCCTTTCAGGCCGATTACCAGCGCGTCGTGGCCGAAGGCACGCCAATGGTCGTCGACCGCCCCCTGCACATCGGCAACCGACGCCTGACGATCTATCACTGGATACTGCCGTACCGCGACTCCAGCGGTGATGTGCAAGGCATCATCGGCGGCTGGATCGACATCAGCGAGCGCCGTCAGCTGTTCGACGAATTGCGTACTGCCAAAGAACGGGCGGATGAGGCCAACCGGGCGAAAAGCACGTTTCTGGCAACCATGAGTCACGAAATCCGCACGCCGATGAACGCCGTGATCGGCATGCTCGAACTGACACTCAAACGCATGGATTTGCAGCATCCGGATCGCCCATCCATTGACACCGCCTACCATTCGGCCAAGGACTTGCTGGGTCTGATCGGCGACATTCTCGACATCGCACGGATCGAGTCCGGGCGACTGAGCCTGTGCCCGGAACGGGTCAATCTGGTTGACACGGTGGCGTCTGTAGCACGGATCTTCGACGGTCTTGCCCGGCAAAAAAATCTCACCCTGCAAGTCATCTTCAATCCGCCGGATCTGGCGGTCGATGTGCATCTGGACCCACTGCGTTTCAAGCAGGTGTTGTCGAATCTGGTCAGCAACGCGATCAAATTCACCGAGCAAGGGCATGTGCGGATCACCCTCGATCTCATGAACACCGAAGTGCCCGCCCGCGCCCTGATGCAACTGACCGTACAGGACAGCGGCGTCGGCATCAGTGCCGAGGACCAGCAACGCTTGTTCGAGCCGTTTGCCCAGGCGGAAAACAGCAATCAGCAAGGCAGAGGCGGCGCCGGGCTGGGACTGGTGATCAGTCGCAACCTGTGCGAAATGATGGGCGGGCAACTGCAATTGAGCAGTCAGCCGGGCATAGGCACCCAGGTCTGCGTCTCGCTGGCCCTGGAAACCCTGCCGATACAGGTCAGCACGGTCAAAAGTGAACCCGCGATCAAGACATCACAAACGCCCTTGCGGGTGCTGGTGGTGGATGACCATCCGGCCAATCGCTTGTTGATGTGTCAGCAGCTGGAATTTCTCGGCCATCAATTCAGCATTGCCGAGAACGGCTGCAGCGGCCTGGAACTGTGGAAGGCCGGCCACTTCGATCTGGTGATTGTCGACTGCAACATGCCGTTGATGAATGGCTATGAACTGACCCGCGCCATTCGTCAGCAGGAACTGCAGTCGCGCTGCCCGCCGTGCGTCGTGCTGGGCTTCACTGCCAATGCGCAACCCGAGGAAATCCAGCGCTGCAAGCAGGCCGGCATGAACGACTGTCTGTTCAAGCCCCTGAGCCTGAGCCTGCTCAGCCAGTGGGTCGATGGCATCACGCCGACGGCAGCAGCGCCGGCCTTCAACCTGCAAAACATGAACATGCTGACCGGCGGCAACCCGGCACAGGCTCGCCGCCTGCTGGCTGAATTGCTCAAAAGCAGCCGTCTCGACCGCGAGGAACTGCTCGCGCTTTCGCCTGAACAGGATCGCGGCGCATTGGCAGTGGTCGCGCACAAGATCAAGGGCGCGGCGCGGATCGCTCAGGCTACCCGCGTGATCGAGTGTTGCGAAGCCCTCGAGCAGGCTTGCGCCGAGGCCATGTCGACAGACGAAGTCGCCCGCCGTTGCGAGGCGAGCAACCGGGCAATGCTCGAACTGGAGCACGCACTACAGCATCAATTGGCGGCATCGGATCAAAGCACAATGAGCTTGCCTTAACTATGCTTGGCGCTGAGCAGTGAGTTAACCATCATGGAGAGCCCGAAATGCCCAGCCCACTGCGCCCGGAGCAACGCCGGTTTCCGCTGCATGTGCATATCAGCGTCATGTTCACGTTCCTGTTGCTGCTCACCGGTATCGTGCTCGGGCTGTTCAATTACCACCAGACCACGCAGATCATTCTCTCGAGCAGCGCAAAGCTGTTCGAGCGGATCGAACAGGACGTGCGCCTGGACATGTCCGCGACCTATCAGCCGATCCGCCACCTGCTGAGTTTGCTGGCGGACAACCCCGCCACTCAGGGCGCACACCTTGAACAACGCTTGCCCTTGCTCCGACCGTTCAGCCAGTCGCTCAGCGACAATCCCAATCTCGCCTCGTTGTACCTCGGGTACGCCAATGGCGACTTCTTCATGGTGCGTCCACTGCGCAGCACAGCCCTGAAAACACTGCTCAAGGCCCCGGAAGCGGCGGCGTACCAGGTCTGGAATATCGAGCATGACGCACAAGGCGCGGTGCACTCGCAGTCACTGTTTTTCGATCAGGCCCTGACGCTCATCAGCCGTCAGGACATCCCCGACGACCACTACGATCCGCGCAGCCGTGCGTGGTTCAACGATGCCCGTCAACAGGACGAACAGATCACCACCGAGCCCTACGTGTTTTTCTCCACGCACAATGTCGGCACGACACTGGCCCGCCGCAGCGGTGAGAACGCTGTGATCGGCGCTGACTTGACGCTGGTCGCCCTGTCGGCGGCGTTGAGCAAGCATGTCGTCACACCGTCCACCGACATTGCCCTGTTCGATGCCGAGGGCAATGCCGTGGCCTACCCCGACAGCCAGCGCCTGATCGTCGACGGCAGCACCGCGCACCTGGCCAAAGCGGCGGACCTGAGTCCGGGCTTGCACGCGCTGCTGTCCGGCCCACACACCGGTAATCGCCTGGAAGCAGAGGGTCGGCAGTGGATTGTCGCCCGCAGCAGCATTCAGGAAGGCGGCCCAACAGGCTTGCAGTTGGCGCTGCTGGTGCCGGAAGACGAATTATTGGTCGATGCCTACCGTTTGCGCTGGCAAGGCGCGCTGATCACCCTCGCGACCCTGCTGCTGTGCCTGCCGCTGGGCTGGGTGATTTCGCGGGTGCTGGTCAAGCCGCTGCATGCCCTGGTCAAGGAAGCCGACGCGATCCGCAGTTTCGATTTCAATTTTCCGCTGGCACGCCGCTCGCCAGTGCTGGAAGTCGACCAGTTGAGTGTGTCGATGGCGCGGATGAAAGACACACTGGCGAGCTTTTTCCGGATCACCGACACCCTTGGCGCCGAAACCCGTTTCGCCCCGCTGTTGCAACGGGTGCTGTTCGAAACGGTGCAGATTGCTCAGGCGCAGGCAGGGCTGATCTATCTGCGCGAAAGCGACAGCAGCCGCCTGGAGCCTTACGGACTGGTGATCGATGACACGCCTCAGGCGTTGGAAGCGTTCGATATTCAGGGCCACGACCTGCAACAGAGCGCAGGCCCGGCCTGGTTCGAACAATTGGTCAGCGCCAACAACGTGGTGAGCAACTTCGGCGTCGATCAGGCCGGCGATCTGCAGAAAGTCCTGTTGGCGATGCAATCACCTCGTATCCATCTGATCGGCATCCGCCTGCACAACCGTCACGACGAAACCATCGGCCTGCTGATTCTGCTGGTGAGCGACAGCGGCACGGCAGCCGATCTGGAAAAACTGCGCCCTGATCGTATCGCATTCCTGCAGGCCGTCTCCGGCGCAGCGGCGGTGAGCATCGAGAGCCAGCGCCTGCAAGCCCGGCAGAAACAGTTGCTCGATGCTTTCATTCAATTGCTCGCTGGCGCCATCGACGCCAAGAGTCCGTACACCGGCGGGCATTGTCAGCGCGTGCCAGAGCTGACGCTGATGCTCGCCCAGGCGGCAGCGGCCAGTCAGGCGCCGGCGTTCAGTGCCTACCAACCGAGCGAGGATGAATGGGAGGCCTTGCATATCGCGGCGTGGCTGCACGACTGCGGCAAGGTCACGACGCCGGAATACGTGGTCGACAAGGCCACCAAACTGGAAACCATCAACGACCGTATTCATGAAATTCGCACCCGTTTCGAAGTGCTCAAGCGTGACGCCTGGATCAGCTATTGGCAGGCGCGCGCCCTGGGCGGCGACGAGACAGCACTGGCCGAACTGCGCGACGCCACGCTGACCGCGCTGGACGATGATTTTGCCTTTGTGGCGCGCTGCAATCTGGGCAGTGAAACGATGGCCGAAGCGGATCTGCAACGCCTTGATCATCTGGCCCGACGCACCTGGTTGCGCACCCTTGATGACCGCTTGGGTGTGTCCTGGGAAGAGAACCGGCGCCAGGCGCGCACGCCGGCACCGAGTTTGCCGGTCAGCGAAAAACTGCTGGCAGACAAGCCCGAGCACTTGCTCGAACGTGACCCGAACGAGTTGATTCCCGAAGACAATCCATGGGGCTTCAAGCTGGATGTACCGCGCTACAAATACAATCGCGGCGAGCTTTACAACCTGAGCATCAGCCGCGGCACCCTGACCCGCGAAGAGCGTTACGTGATCAATCACCACATGGTGCAGACGATCATGATGCTCAGTCACCTGCCCTTCCCCGGCCACCTCGACAGCATTGCCGAAATCGCCGGCGGCCATCATGAAAAAATGGACGGCACCGGTTACCCGAAACGCCTGAAGCGTGAGGACATGAGCCTGCCGGCGCGGATGATGGCGATCGCCGATATCTTTGAGGCGCTGACCGCGGCCGATCGCCCTTACAAAAAAGCCAAAACCCTGAGCGAGGCCTTGGGAATCATGGCCACTATGTGCCGCGAAGCACACATTGATGCCCCGCTGTTTGGCTTGTTCATCAACGAAGGCGTTTACCTGCAGTATGCCGAGCGCTTTCTCGATCCTGCGCAGATCGACAGCGTGGATCCGGCCAGCCTGCTGCGCAAGGCTGGCCTGACCGCGTGATCAGCAGTCGGTCAGACGCAGGAAGATCGCCGCCAGTTGCTCGATACCGGCCTGATCTTGTGCGCTAAAACGCGCCAGTTTCGGGCTGTCGAGGTCGAGTACACCGATCAAACGACCGTCCTTGACCAACGGCACCACCAGCTCGCTGTTCGAAGCGCTGTCGCAGGCGATATGTCCCGGGAACGCGTGCACGTCTTCAACGCGCTGGGTTTGCAGAGAGGCCGCTGCCGCGCCACACACACCTCGACCAAACGGAATGCGCACGCAGGCGATTTGCCCCTGGAACGGGCCGAGCACCAGCTCTTCGTTGCGATTGAGGTAAAAACCTGCCCAGTTCAAGTCATCGAGCTGGTTGAACAGGAACGCCGAAAATTGCGCGGCGTTGGCGATGAAGTCGCGCTCGTCCGCCAGCAGCGATTCCAGTTGTGCGGCCAACAGGCCATAGCCCTCGAGGCCCTGGCCGCTTTGTTGCAAATCAATCATGCCTTGTGCTCCAACAATTTCAGTCCCACCCAATAACGGGCGAATTGGTACGCGCAACGTCCGTTGCGATTACCGCGGCCGGTGGCCCAACGCACGGCAAGGATGTCCAGCTCTTCGTCGCGCTGCCAGCTCAGGCCGGCCTTGGCTGCCAGTTGGCCGATCCAGTGCTCGACGACGTTGAGGAAGTGTTCCTGGGTAAACGGATAGAACGACAGCCACAGTCCGAAACGGTCCGACAGCGCGATCTTGTCTTCAACGGCTTCGCTGGGATGCAGTTCGCCGTCGACGCGTTTCCAGTTCTCGTTGTCGCTCTCCTTCTCCGGCACCAGGTGGCGGCGGTTGGAGGTGGCGTACAGCAAGACGTTGTCGGGGGCCTGCTCCAGCGAGCCGTCGAGGACGCTTTTGAGGACGCGATAATCGCCTTCACCGGATTCGAAGGACAAGTCATCGCAAAACAGCACGAAACGTTGCGGCAGCTTAGCGATCTGTTCGACCACCCGTGGCAGATCCGCCAGATGATCGCGCTCGATCTCGATCAGGCGCAGACCGGCGGCGGCGTGTTCCGCCAGCAAGGCCCGCACCAGCGAAGATTTGCCGGTACCGCGCGAGCCCCAGAGCAACGCATGGTTGGCCGGCATGCCATCGAGAAACTGTTGGGTGTTGCGCCCCAGTTGTTCGAGTTGACGGTCAACACCGATCAGGTCGGACAGGCGCATGTCGAGGCTGACTTCCAGCGGCAGCAGATAGCCGCTGCGCCCGTCGCGCTGCCAGCGCGCAGCCAGGCAAGTGCCCCAGTCGATCACCGGCCGTGGTGCCGGCAACAACGGTTCGATCCGCGCCAGAACCGACTCGGCGCGTTCAAGAAAAGCATTCAATCGGGAATCCACGTCTTCTCCTCGGGCACATTCACAGTGATGATGGCGATCCTGTGACGACACACAGATAAAAATCACCCTACCAAGCCTTGTTACAAGGCGATTCGGGAACCTCGGTATCCATACATGATCGACTATGCTTGAGCAGCGAAGGGAAACGGAAGTGGTTCAACACCCCATGGATATC
The DNA here is from genome assembly GCF_949768005.1 of Pseudomonas sp. IT-347P. Lineage (NCBI taxonomy): Bacteria > Pseudomonadati > Pseudomonadota > Gammaproteobacteria > Pseudomonadales > Pseudomonadaceae > Pseudomonas > Pseudomonas sp. IT-347P. The sequence continues at coordinate 283,687 of NZ_CATKPQ010000057.1, read as the reverse complement.
AAATTCACCCACCGGCTGTCTTACAAGCAAGCCAGGCTTACCGTGCTGGTCGGGTTCATTCTGGGCACGCTGCTCAGCCTGCTGCAAATCGGCATCGATTATGCCAGCGAAGACGCCTCCATCAACCGTGAAATCCTGTCTTTGCTGGAAATCAGCCATAACCCGGCTTCACGGATCGCCTACAACATCGACGCCGAACTGGCGCAGGAACTGGCCCTGGGCCTGCTGCGCTCGCCGGCGATCATTTCTGCGCAACTGGTCGACAACAACAATACGGTGCTGGCCAACGTCAAACGTCCGGAACTGCAAAGCGGTTATCGGGTGATCAGCGACTTCCTGTTTGGCGCCAAGCGCCAGTTCGAAGACCGTCTGTATCTGGATCATCTGCCCAATGAATCGCTGGGCGTGTTGAGCCTTGAGGTCGACACTTATGCCTACGGCAGCCGCTTCCTGCGCCGGGCCGAAGTGACCCTGCTCAATGGCTTCGCGCGCAGCCTGATTCTTACCGGCATCCTCCTGGCGCTGTTCTACGTGATGCTGACCAAACCGCTGGTGCGGGTGATCCGCGAACTCAGCGGGCGCGACCCGCGCAGCGCCGAGCCGACCACGCTGGAGTGCCCGTCCGGCCACGGCAACGATGAAATCGGCGTGCTGGTCAAAGTCGCCAATCAGCAATTCGAGAACATTGCCACCGAGATCCAGCAGCGGCGCAATGCCGAAAATCGCCTGACCGACTACCTCGGGCAACTGGAAAACATCGTTTCGGCACGCACCGCCGAACTCAAGGCGATCAACGCGCGGCTCAGCCAGTCCAACGAGGAACTCGAAGTCGCCCGCAGCACCGCGCTGGAAATGGCCGAGGCCCGCTCGGCATTCCTTGCCAACATGAGCCATGAGATCCGCACTCCGCTCAACGGCCTGCTGGGGATGATCGCGCTGTCACTCGACGGCCCGTTGAATGCCGAGCAGCAGCAACAGCTGTCGATCGCCCACGATTCGGGCAAGGTATTGGTCGAGTTGCTCAACGATATTCTCGACCTGTCTAAATTCGACGCCGGGCAACTGGAGCTTGAGCACATCCCGTTCGACCTCGGCGCCTTGATCGAAGACACCGCCAATCTGCTGTCGCAGAACGCCGCGCCGAGCGTCGAGCTGACCTGCCTGATCGATCCGCACTTCCCGGCTCTGGTGCTGGGCGATCCGACCCGCGTCCGGCAAATCGTCAGCAACCTGCTGTCCAACGCCCTGAAATTTACCCGCTTCGGCCGCGTTGATGTGCGCTTGTCGACCCACAAGGATGGTGTGCGCATCGAGGTCTGCGACACCGGCATCGGTATCGCCCAGGATGCGCAGCTGAAAATCTTCCAGCCGTTCACTCAGGCGGGCGCCGGGATCACCCGTCAGTACGGTGGCACCGGACTGGGACTGGCGCTGACCTACAATCTCTGCGAAGCGATGCAGGGGCGCCTGACCATCAGTTCCGAGACCGGGTTCGGCAGTCAGTTCTGTGCCGAGCTGCCTCTGCCCTGTCATACCCGGGCACTGGCTCCGGCCCCGCTGCAGGGGAAAATCCTCGCCATCACCGCCGCCAGCAGTGGTCTGGCGGAACTGTTGCAGAGCCTGCTGCCGGTGTGGGGACTGACGTATGAGCAGCGCACCATCGATGACTCGCTGCTGGGCCTGACACCGGACGTGGTGATCACTGATTGTCCGGAGTGTTTGTTCGGCTTGCGCCCGACGCTCGCTGCGCCGATTTTGCTGGTGACCGCCTACGGCAGTTTCCTGCCCAGCGAAGAAGCCGCCGCGCTCGCGCCTCTGCAGCAACAGGCGCGACCGTTGGCGCGTAATGCGCTCTATCAGAACCTGCGACGCACCCTGCAACCGGACGTCGTCGCCATTAATGATGCGCAGCTCGAAACATCTCCCGCCATACGACGCGGGCGAGTGTTGCTGGTCGAGGACAACCCGGTCAATCAACTGGTGGCCAAGGGCATGCTGGGCAAACTGGGCTGCGAGGTCATCGTCGCCGCCCACGGTGCCGAAGCGCTGGATCAGTTGGAGTATCACGAATTCGATCTGGTGCTGATGGACTGCAACATGCCCGTCATGGACGGCTACGAAGCCAGCCGGCAGATCCGTCAGAGTGGGCGCTGGCCGAATCTGCCTATTGTCGCCCTGACCGCCAACGCGATGTCCGAGGAGCGCGAACGCTGCCGCGCGGCCGGCATGAGCGATTATCTGGCCAAGCCGTTCCGCCGCGAAGAACTGGCGGCATTGCTCGATCAGTGGATCCCGACTACACCAGCGCCTTGATCTGGCCCAACAAGTGATCGAGGCCGCTACGCAAGTCATTGAGGCGGTCCAGATCCACACCGCTGTCGCACAGCAGACGGGCCTTGAGCGGCCCGACCTGCTCGCGCAAGGCCTGACCTGCCGGTGTCAGGCTCAGGTGCACTTCCCGCTCATCGCGCGTCGAACGCTGGCGCTGCACCCACTGCAACTGCTCCAGGCGCTTGAGCAACGGCGTCAGCGTGCCCGAATCCAGTGCCAGGCGCTCACCCAATGCCTTGACGGTGGGTTGCGGCGGCGCGGCGTCCTGCCATTCCCACAACACCAGCATCGCCAGGTATTGCGGATACGTCAGGCCGAGTTGATCGAGCATCGGCTTGTAGGCGCGAATCACCGCCCGAGAGGCGGCGTACAGCTTGAAGCACAACTGGTTGTCGAGCTTCAGCGAATCGACCGGCAAGCTGTTCATTTGAGCAGGGCTTCGATCTCGCGGCTCAGGTCCTGCGGCTTGGTGGCCGGGGCAAAGCGCTTGACCAACTGACCGTCCTTGCCGATCAGGAACTTGGTGAAGTTCCACTTGATGCCTTGAGAACCGAGTACGCCCGGAGCACGTTTCTTCAATTGCACGAACAATGGATGCGCGTCGGCGCCATTGACATCGATCTTCTTGAACAGCGGGAAGCTGACACCAAAGTTCAGCTCGCAGAACTCACTGATCGCGCTTTCGTTGCCTGGCTCCTGCTTGCCGAACTGATTGCACGGGAAGCCCAACACCACCAGGCCTTGGTCCTTGTAGGTCTGCCACAGTTCTTCGAGGCCTTTGTACTGAGGGGTGAAACCGCACTTGCTCGCGGTGTTGACCACCAGCACCGCTTTGCCGGGGAAATCGGCCAGGGTCTTTTGCTCACCTTTGATCGTGGTGCACGGGATGTTCAGCAGGTTGTCGCTCATGATCGGCACTCTGAAATCGGGAAGAAGGGGCAAACATAGCGATCAATTAAATTGTGTGCAATTTAAATATCGAAAAACAAGGCGACCCGCGGGCCGCCTTCCTTCGTTTATTCGCGCGGCTCGAGGTTCAGGCACACCGAGTTGATGCAATAACGCAGGCCGGTCGGCGGCGGACCGTCCGGGAACACATGGCCCAGATGCGCATCACAGCGCGCGCACTTCACTTCCGTGCGGATCATGCCGTGGCTGGTATCGCGGATTTCGGTCATCGCACGTTCGCCGATTGGCGCGTAGAAGCTCGGCCAGCCGCAGCCGGAGTCGAATTTGGTCGTGGAATCGAACAGCGCTTCGTTGCAGCAGACGCAGTGGTAGACACCGTCGGTTTTGGTGTCGTTGTATTTGCCCGAGAACGGACGCTCGGTGGCACTCAGACGGCAGACGTTGTACTGCTCGGGGTCGAGCATCGCCCGCCATTCTTCCAGGGTTTTTTCCAACTTTTCCATCGTCACACCTCAGCGGCTGAAAAAGCCCGATCTGTACCTTTTCCACGGATCGGGCGGCACGTATGATTGCGCCTCGTCACGCACCAGTCTGGCAGCCAGACCGGGCGCATTCAAACGGATTATGGGAGCCACGGCTCAAAACGTCCGCCTGTGTGAAGACGCAGGAATCCCAGTACGGTTGTCCATCCGCCGCCTGGATCGTTCATTTTCGGGATCACATCGCCATGCAGTTCAGCAAATCGAACAAGCTCGCCAACGTCTGCTACGACATTCGCGGTCCGGTGCTCAAACACGCCAAACGTCTGGAAGAGGAAGGCCAGCGCATCCTCAAGCTGAACATCGGCAACCCGGCGCCGTTTGGTTTCGAAGCGCCGGACGAAATCCTTCAGGATGTGATCCGCAACCTGCCGACCGCGCAAGGCTACAGCGATTCCAAAGGCCTGTTCAGCGCACGCAAGGCGGTGATGCAGTACTACCAGCAGAAAAATGTCGAAGGTGTCGGCATCGAAGACATCTACCTCGGCAATGGTGTGTCCGAACTGATCGTGATGTCGCTGCAGGCGCTGCTCAACAACGGCGACGAAGTGCTGGTGCCAGCCCCGGACTATCCACTGTGGACGGCCGCTGTCAGCCTCGCCGGCGGTAACGCCGTACATTACCTGTGCGACGAAGGCGCCGACTGGTTCCCGGATCTGGCCGACATCAAGGCCAAGATCACCCCGAACACCAAAGCCATGGTGATCATCAACCCGAACAACCCGACCGGCGCGGTGTATTCGAAGGAAGTGTTGCTGGGCATGCTGGAAATCGCCCGCGCGCACAATCTGGTGGTGTTCTCCGACGAAATCTACGACAAGATTCTGTACGACGATGCCGTGCATGTCTGCACCGCGTCGCTGGCCCCGGATCTGCTGTGCCTGACCTTCAACGGGCTGTCAAAGTCGTACCGCGTCGCGGGTTTCCGCTCGGGCTGGATCGCCATTTCCGGGCCGAAACACAATGCCCAGAGCTACATTGAAGGCATCGACATCCTGGCCAACATGCGCCTGTGCGCCAACGTGCCGAGTCAGCATGCGATTCAGACCGCACTGGGCGGCTACCAGAGCATCAACGACCTGGTGCTGCCACAGGGTCGCCTGCTGGAGCAACGTAACCGCACCTGGGAATTGCTCAACGACATTCCGGGCGTGAGCTGCGTCAAGCCGATGGGCGCACTGTATGCGTTTCCGAAAATCGACCCGAAAGTCTGCCCGATCCACAACGACGAAAAATTCGTCCTCGATCTGTTGCTGTCCGAGAAGCTGCTGGTGGTGCAAGGCACGGCGTTCAACTGGCCGTGGCCGGACCACTTCCGCGTCGTCACCCTGCCCCGCGTCGACGATCTGGAAATGGCCATCGGCCGTATCGGCAACTTCCTCAAGTCCTACCGCCAGTAACTGGCCAGCAGTGCGCAACGGGCAAACGTTGCGCACTGTCTGATTCAGCAACACTTCTGCATTCCGCCTCGGCACACGCCTTCTACACTTGCGATTCGTACCGTTTACCTGCGTCCAGCGTAATGGCGACGGGTTGCGGCTGGCCGTCATCCCTATCGTTACCTGTCGTGGGAAATGTGCCGAGCACCGGAGAATTTGCTGTAGGACACAGTTTGAAATAGTCACTCAGTTGAATAGCCCGGTGCGGCACCTTATATACCCCGCAGTACGCTACATCTTTAGCTTGAGGAGATTTCTACAACCATGATGCGCATCCTGCTGTTTTTGGCCACTAACCTGGCGGTCGTGCTGATAGCCAGCATCACCCTGAGCCTGTTCGGCTTCAACGGGTTCATGGCGGCCAACGGGGTTGATCTCGACCTCAGTCAGCTGCTGGTCTTCTGTGCAGTCTTTGGTTTCGCCGGCTCGTTGTTCTCGCTGTTCATTTCCAAGTGGATGGCGAAGATGAGCACCGGTACCCAGATCATCAGCCAGCCACGTACCCGGCATGAGCAATGGCTGCTGCAAACCGTAGAGCAACTGTCCCGCGAAGCCGGGATCAAGATGCCCGAAGTCGGTATTTTCCCGGCCTACGAAGCAAACGCCTTCGCTACCGGCTGGAACAAGAACGATGCGCTGGTCGCGGTCAGCCAGGGCTTGCTCGAGCGGTTCTCGCCCGATGAAGTGAAAGCCGTACTGGCCCACGAAATCGGTCACGTCGCCAACGGCGACATGGTCACGCTGGCACTGATCCAGGGCGTGGTGAACACCTTCGTGATGTTCTTCGCACGGATCATCGGCAACTTCGTCGACAAAGTGATCTTCAAGAACGAAGAAGGCCAGGGCATCGCCTACTACGTGGCGACCATCTTCGCCGAACTGGTACTGGGCATTCTCGCCAGTGCGATCGTCATGTGGTTCTCGCGCAAGCGCGAATTCCGTGCCGACGAAGCCGGCGCACGTCTGGCCGGCACCAGCGCGATGATCGGCGCATTGCAACGCTTGCGCGCCGAACAGGGCCTGCCGGTGCATATGCCGGACACCCTGAACGCCTTCGGCATCAACGGCGGCATCAAACAGGGCTTTGCCCGCATGTTCATGAGCCACCCGCCGCTGGAAGAGCGTATTGACGCGCTGCGTCGTCGCGGTTGATTCAACCGGCGTAACAATGAAAAAGGCCCGCAGTGATGCGGGCCTTTTTTGTTGCCTTGAAGAATGGGCCGTTCTCGCGATGAGGCCGGAACATCCAACACAAATTAGAGAGAAGAAACCCGGTAAACCCGCTCCTCAAGCCGCGTGACACCCGCCTGCAAGAACTTCCCGCTCTCAGCCAGCACATCCTGCTCTTCCAGCGCCTGCACCTGCCAGAGGCTCCCCAGCAACCGCTTAACTTCATCATCCCCCACCGCGAACGGCGGCCCCGGCATCTGCGCCTGATCGTAATCCAGCGTAATCAATAACCCCTGCACAGTCTGCGGAAGAATCTGCTGAAGATGGGCCGCATAGCGCTCACGCATTGGCGCGGGCAAGGCAATCAGCGCGGCGCGGTCGTACAACGCCGTGCAATCGGCGACATCGTCGGCGGTCAGCGCAAAGAAGTCACCGCACCATAGCTCGATAGCGTCACCGTGATAGACCTTGAACGCGCCTTTCTCGCTGATCTGCGGCTGTATCTGATGCTCACTGAAAAAGTCCTCAATAGCCTTTTCCGACAGTTCAATCCCGAGTACCTGATGACCGCGCCCGGCCAGCCACGCCAGATCCAGACTTTTCCCACACAAAGGCACGAGCACTCGCGCCGTCTCCGGTGCCGCCCAATGCCGCTGCAAATACGGGTTCACCTCGGGCAAATGGAAACCAATCTGACCCGAAGCCCACTTTTTGTGCCAAAACTCAGGCTGCATGCATCACTCCCAATAATTCGATCAAAAAGCGTTAAAACTTATATTAGATTTAGATCAATGATCTGACTGAAGATGAAGCCATCTTAACGCTCTGGAACCCATCATGTTTCCCAGCCTGTTCATTTCCCATGGTTCACCCATGCTCGCGCTGGAACCCGGCGCCAGCGGCCCGGCCCTGGCACGTCTGGCAGCCGAGCTACCGAAACCCAAAGCCATTGTCATCGTTTCTGCGCATTGGGAAAGCCACGAACTGCTGGTCAGCAGCCACGCGCAACCGGAAACCTGGCACGACTTCGGTGGTTTCCCCCGCGCCTTGTTCGAAGTGCAGTATCCGGCGCCGGGCAATCCGCAGTTGGCCGCTGAGGTCGCCGCACTGTTGACGGCCAACAATCTGCCCGCCCGCCTGGACCCGCAACGTCCGTTCGATCACGGCGTGTGGGTGCCGTTGTCGCTGATGTATCCGCAGGCGGATATCCCGGTGGTGCAAGTCTCGCTGCCGAGTCGCGGCGGGCCGGCACTGCAGACGCGAGTGGGCCGTGCTCTGGCGAGCCTGCGCGAACAAGGCATTTTGTTGATCGGCTCTGGCAGCATCACTCACAACCTGCGCGAACTGGACTGGCACGCCGGGCCGGAAAGTGTCGAGCCATGGGCGCGGGACTTCCGTGACTGGGTGATCGAGAAACTGACGGCCGACGATGAGGCGGCACTGCACGATTATCGTCACCAGGCACCGCATGCCGTGCGCAGCCATCCGAGTGATGAGCATCTGTTGCCACTGTACTTTGCGCGGGGTGCCGGGGGTGAGTTCAGTGTGGCGCACCGGGGATTCACCATGGGTGCGCTGGGCATGGATATTTATCGCTTCGGCTGACGTCATCGCTGGCAAGCCAGCTCATACCGGATCTTGTGTTAACCCAAACATCAGGCATAAAAAATCCCCGAACCAGTCGGGGATTTTTTATGTTCGATCAATCAGCCCAGAGGCAGATCAATCTTCGCGATAGCGACGCAGCTTCAACTGCTTGCCAGCAACGCGAGTGTCCTTCAGTTTGGTCAGGAGCTTCTCCAGACCTTCTTCCGGCAGCTCGACGAGGCTGAAGCTGTCACGCACCTGGATGCGGCCGATCGCTTCACGGGCCAGACCGCCTTCGTTGAGGATGGCGCCCAGCAGGTTCTTCGCAGCGATACCGTCACGCGCACCCAGCGCGGTACGGCAACGAGCACGGCCTTCGCCCAACGGCATTGGCGCGCGACGCTCGCGGTCACCACGATCAGGACGATCACCGGTACGCTCAGGACGGTCGCCACGCGGTGCGTTGTTCGGCACCAGTGGACGTTCCTTCTCGATCGCAGCCAGGTTCAGTGCTTGACCGTTGGTGGCTTTGCGCAGCAGCGCAGCAGCCAGAGCACGCGGGGTGCAGCCGATGTCTGCAGTCAGACGATCGAGCAGCTCACCGTGAGTCGATTCGGCATCAGCAACCAGCGGCGACAGGCTGTTGGTCAGCTTCTTGATGCGCGCGTCGAGAACGGCTTGCGCGTCCGGCAGGCGAACTTCAGCGACTTTCTGACCGGTTACACGCTCGATCACTTGCAGCATGCGGCGCTCACGTGGAGTCACCAGCAGCAGTGCGCGACCTTCGCGACCCGCACGGCCGGTACGGCCGATACGGTGCACGTAGGATTCCGGGTCGTACGGCATGTCAACGTTGAACACGTGAGTGATACGCGGAACGTCCAGACCACGGGCAGCAACGTCGGTCGCAACAACGATGTCCAGACGGCCATCTTTCAGCGAGTCGATGACGCGCTCACGCTGGTTCTGGGCGATGTCGCCGTTCAGCGCCGCAGCTTTGTAGCCTTTGGCGTCGAGGGCGCTGGCCAGATCCAGGGTCGCTTGCTTGGTGCGCACGAACATGATCAGAGCGTCGAAGTCTTCCACTTCCAGCAAGCTGAGCACGGCCGAGGTCTTCTGGTCAGCGTGAACCAACAGGTGAGCCTGTTCGATCGCGGTAACGGTCTGGGTCTTGCTCTGGATCTTCACGTGCTTCGGATCGCGCAGGTGGCGCTCAGCGATGGCACGGATCGATTGCGGCAAGGTTGCCGAGAACAATACGGTCTGACGGGTTTCCGGCATGGCCTTGAAGATAACTTCCAGGTCGTCCATGAAACCGAGTTTGAGCATTTCGTCTGCTTCGTCCAGAACCAGGTGGTTCACGGTAGCGAGGACTTTTTCGTCGCGACGCAGGTGGTCGCACAGACGGCCCGGAGTGGCGACAACGATCTGTGCGCCATTACGGATGGCTTTCAATTGTGGGCCCATCGGCGCGCCGCCGTAGACAGCCACAACAGTTACGCCCGGCATTTGCTTGGCGTAGGTTTCGAAAGCGGTTGCAACTTGTAGCGCCAACTCACGAGTTGGGGCCAGGATCAGAGCTTGCGGCTCGCGCTTGGACGGATCAATGCGGTGCAGGATAGGCAGGGCAAAGGCAGCGGTTTTACCGGTACCGGTTTGCGCCTGACCAATCATATCGTGACCGGCGAGGATGATCGGGATCGACTGCTGCTGAATGGCCGAAGGCTCTTCATAGCCGGTAGCGACTACTGCAGCGACAATATTAGGGTGAAGTTCAAGAGCGGCGAAGCCGCCGATTTCCTGGGTCATGGGTCTGCCTCTAAGTGCATCCGCAAAGACCCATGCTCCAAAGCTGCACATGCCGTGTTGAGACTCAAGAGTCGCCCTGGCAGCTTTGTCGGCGGGGATTTGCGAAAACGTATGAATGAAAAAGAATCGTCAAGGAAGAGCCCGCAGTGCGGACGTGCAGCCGAAGCTGGCTTCGGGGAATTGCGCTACCTAAACGCGGCCCGGTTAAAGGCCGGCGCGCACTATACCGGAATTTGCCCGAAAAGGGAGTTTTTTTTACCGGCTCAATGGGTGTGTCACCGCTGTGTAACGGGGTTTTGCGGATAATCGCGCCAAGGTCTATTTTTCAAAGGCCCGGCCCTGCGGGCGATGACGCTTAAACGATTCACTGATGTGCGGCATACCGTCGCTGCACCCGACCTTCCCCGCTCGAGGATTTCGCCATGAATCAGTCCTGTCCCGGCCGCGTCAGCCGTGAACGTCGTGGTCATGTCCATCTGATTGGCCTCGATCGAGCCGCCAAACGCAATGCCTTCGACCTCGATCTGCTCAACGAGCTGAGCCTGGCCTACGGCGAGTTCGAGGCCGATAGCGAGGCGCGGGTGGCGGTGGTGTTCGGGCATGGCGAGCACTTTACTGCGGGACTGGATCTGGTCAACGCCAGCTCGGCTTTGGCGCAAGGCTGGCAGGTTCCGACCGGCGGTTGCGATCCGTGGGGTGTGTTCGTCGGGCCTCGGGTGAGTAAACCGGTGATTGTCGCCGCGCAAGGCTATTGCCTGACCATCGGCATCGAACTGATGTTGGCAGCCGATATCAATCTGTGTGCTAGCAATACCCGCTTCGCGCAAATGGAAGTACAGCGTGGGATCTTTCCTTTTGGTGGCGCGACTTTACGCTTTCATCAAGTGGCGGGATGGGGCAATGCGATGCGCTGGCTACTGACCGGCGATGAATTTGATGCCCACGATGCGTTGCATCTGGGGTTGGTGCAGGAAGTGATGGCCAGTGAAGACCTGTTGCCGCGAGCGATAGAACTGGCCGAACGGATTGCTCGACAGGCGCCGCTGGGGGTGCAGGCGACATTGATGTCGGCACGGCAGGCGCGGTATGAGGGTGAGACGGCCGCGGCGCAGGGGTTGCCGGCGCTGGTGAAGAAGTTGCTGGCCAGTGAGGATGCCAAGGAAGGGGTGCGCTCGTTGGTTGAGCGGCGCCCTGGGATATTCAAGGGGATCTGAAAGATGTGGTGACTATCAGGACGCCTTCGCGGGCAAGCCCGCTCCCACAGTGACCGAGTCGTCCACACATTTTGCGTACGGCGCGAATCCTGTGGGAGCTGGCTTGCCAGCGAAGGGGCCATCAATGACGACTCAGGTCGCCGGGCGAATCGCCTTGATCAACGACTGCAACGAATACCCTAACTGCGGCGCCAGCGCTTCGGCCCGTTGGGTCAGCGCCTGCATGTCCAGCGCCTGATCGAGATCCGCCGGGACAATCAGAATCACATTGCCCTCCTTCACCGGCAGCTCCCAGTAATGCCGGTGATAAAGCCCGCGCAACAACGCCGCGCCCAGCGGCTTGCCGTCATCGGTGGCCCACTGGTTGATCACCAGCCAGCCCCCCGGATTCAGACGCTTCTGGCAGTCACCGAGAAAACTCCAGGCCAGATGCCCGACGCCCGGACCGACATCGGTGTACAGGTCGACAAAAATCAGGTCCGCCGGCTCTGCCGTCGGCAGCAACTCCAGCGCATCGCCAACGCGAATGTACAAACGCGGATCGTCATCCAGGCCAAGGTATTCGATGGCCAGGCGCGGCACGTCCGGGCGCAGCTCAATGGCTTCGACATCTTCCAGCGGCAGGAACTTGAGGCAGGCCTGAGTCAACGTACCGGCACCGAGACCAAGAAACAGCGCACTTTCCGGCTGCTCATGGCACAACGCACCGATCAGCATCGCCCGGGTGTAGTCGTACTCCAGCCAACTCGGATCGGCGGTGAACACGCAGCTCTGCTCAATCGCATCGCCGAATTCGAGAAAGCGGTAATCAGCCACTTCCAGCACGCGAATCACGCCGAACTCATCCTGTACTTCGGCGAGCAGATGCTCGACGCGCTCCTCAGTCATTTCGTCTCCTGATGGTCACCGGGCGCGGTGACGCGATGGCGCCGCTGTGGCGCCGTGGCAAAGCGGCGATTGTCGGTGATGGGGCGGGAGCAGGTCACGCACTAATTGCTGCTACCATGGGCTTCCCGTGCGTAGAACCAATTAGAGACCGTGATGAGCCAACCCTGGAGCCCTGACAGCTGGCGCGCCCTGCCGATCCAGCAACAACCGCAATACCCTGACGCGGCGCATCTGCGCCAGGTCGAGCAGACGCTGGCCAGTTATCCGCCGCTGGTGTTCGCCGGCGAAGCGCGCGAGCTGCGCCGGCAGTTTGCCGAAGTGACCCAGGGCCGGGCGTTCCTGCTGCAGGGCGGCGATTGCGCGGAAAGCTTTGCCGAGTTCTCTGCGGCAAAGATTCGCGACACCTTCAAAGTGTTGCTGCAAATGGCGATCGTCATGACCTTCGCCGCCGGCTGCCCGGTGGTCAAGGTCGGGCGCATGGCCGGTCAGTTCGCCAAGCCGCGTTCGGCCAACGACGAGACCATCGGTGGCGTGACCCTGCCGGCCTACCGGGGCGACATCGTCAACGGCATCGGCTTCGATGAAAAGAGCCGCGTACCGGATCCGGAACGTTTGCTGCAGTCCTATCACCAGTCCACCGCTACGCTGAACCTGTTGCGCGCCTTCGCTCAGGGCGGCTTTGCCGACCTGCACCAGGTGCACAAGTGGAACCTCGATTTCATCGCCAACTCGGCGCTGGCCGAGAAGTACAGCCACCTCGCCGACCGCATCGATGAAACCCTGGCGTTCATGCGCGCCTGCGGCATGGACAGCTCGCCGCAACTGCGCGAAACCAGTTTCTTCACCGCCCACGAAGCGTTACTGCTGAACTACGAAGAAGCTTTCGTGCGCCGCGACAGCCTGACCAACGATTACTACGATTGCTCGGCGCACATGCTGTGGATCGGCGACCGCACCCGTCAGCTCGACGGCGCGCATGTCGAATTCCTGCGCGGGGTGAACAACCCGATCGGCGTCAAAGTCGGCCCGAGCATGAACCCCGATGACCTGATCCGACTGATTGACGTGCTCAACCCGGACAACGATCCCGGGCGCCTCAACCTGATTGCGCGGATGGGCGCGAACAAGGTCGGCGATCACCTGCCGGCGCTGATCCGCGCGGTGCAGCGCGAAGGCAAGCACGTGCTGTGGAGCTCCGACCCGATGCACGGCAACACCATCAAGGCCAGCAGCGGCTACAAGACCCGCGACTTTGCGCAGATCCTTGGCGAGGTGAAACAGTTCTTCCAGGTGCACGAGGCGGAAGGCAGCTACGCCGGCGGTATTCACATCGAGATGACCGGGCAAAACGTCACCGAATGCATTGGTGGTGCGCGGCCGATTACCGAAGATGGCTTGTCGGATCGCTATCACACCCACTGTGATCCGCGGATGAATGCTGATCAGTCGCTGGAACTGGCGTTTTTGATTGCCGAAACCCTCAAACAAGTTCGCCGCTAGACCGCGTCGCCTCTTTCGCGAGCAGGCTCGCTCCCACACTGGATTTGTGTCGTATACAAAACCCATGTGGGAGCGAGCCTGCTTGCAAAGGCGTCCGCTCAGACGCCCTCAATTTTCGCCAATGCCACCCGCAACCGCGCTGCACTCTCGCGCTGACAATTCAATTGCACCCGCGCAAGCCCCAGCCAATCCGCCATCCGCCGCAAGTTCAGCGCCAGCGCCAACACCCCTTCCTCATCCAGTCCCTTTTCCTCTTCGTGCACCGCATGCACTGCCAACTGCCCCGCCGCCCGCTCGGCGCGCAGATCGACCCGTGCGGCAATCCGCTCGTTGTGCAAGAACGGCAACACGTAATAGCCGTAAACCCGCTTGTCCTGCGGCGTATAAATCTCCAGCCGATAACGGAAATCGAACAAACGTTCAGTCCGGCTGCGCTCCCAGATCAGCGAATCAAACGGCGACAACAGCGCACTGGCGACGACCTTGCGCGGGATTTTCGGCTCCGACAGGCAGTAGGCGATTTGCCGCCAACCGGCGACCTCGCACAGCTGCAATTGTCCGGCCTCGACCAGCTCAGCCAGACGTGGACGCGCATCCGTCGGATTCAGGCGAAAGTAGTCACGCAGGTCTTTTTCGGTGCCGACGCCCAATGCCTGCGCCGCATGCAACAACAATCCACGTTGCGCTTCGGCTTCGTCCGGCAACGCCTGCTGCAGAATTGAAGAGGGGATCACCCGCTCCGGCAAATCGTACATACGCTCAAAACCACGCCGCCCGGCAACCGTCACTTCGCCAGCCGCGAACAGCCATTCCAGCGCATGCTTTTCCGCACTCCAGTCCCACCACGGCCCGGCCTTGTCTTCCCGGGTTGAAAGGCTGCCGGCGCCCAATGCGCCCTGCTCTTGCACCGATTTCAAAACCCGACGGACCACCTCCTGCTGCTCGCGACCGAATCTGGCCAATTGCTGATAAATATCCTCGCCACGCCTGGCTCGCTGCATGCGCCAGCGCATCAGCGGATACATCGACAGCGGCAGTAATGACGCTTCATGTCCCCAGTATTCAAAAAGCGTACGACGTCGCCCCGAACTCCAGGCAGCCTGGTCGAGCAAGTCGGAAGAATAGGAACCGAGACGGGAAAACAGCGGCAGGTAGTGCGAGCGCACCACGGCGTTGACGGAGTCGATTTGCAGCAGGCCCAACCGTTCGATCAGCCGGTTGAGGTGCGGCGCCTTGACGGTCGGCGGCTGGCGCCCGTTGAACCCTTGGGCAGCCAGCGCCAGTCGTCGCGCCTGTTTGAGGGAAAAGGATACTGTTGCGGGCATGAACACCTCCTTGTCTGCTCGCAACCTACCTCACTTGAAGTTGGTTTGTGTAGGGCTCTGCTCATCATTAATGCAACGGGTCATTTATGCATCGGATCATCCCAGAACGGCCGCACGGCTTCGTGTTCAACGTCGGCACGACTGACCCCGATGTCCTTCAACGCTTCGTCGCTCAGACTGGCGAGTAACTCACGTTCACGGTGCAGTTCGTACCAGCGGCTAAACTTGTGCAGCAGATCGGAAACGATATGGCCGTGGCCGGAAAATTTTGCGTCGTCTACATACTCTCTTTGACCTTTCATCGTGTTGCCTCCTTTGTGGATGGCTCAAGTCTCGCGCCGGCGCTAAGATCAATCCAACGAATGTTTCTGATGGCATGCATCACGGAGATTCATCAATTGTCGGCCTACCCCAGTATCGATACCGATGTCCTGCGCACCTTTGTCGCCATCGCTGATCAGGGCGGTTTCACCCGCGCCGGCGAAATGGTCAACCGCACGCAATCGGCGGTGAGCATGCAGATGAAGCGCCTGGAGGAAGACGTGTTGCAGCGGCAGTTGTTCGAGCGCGACGGACGCCAGGTGCGCCTGACCGCCGAAGGCCAGGTGCTGCTCGGTTACGCGCGGCGCATCCTCAA
Source organism: Pseudomonas sp. IT-347P (assembly GCF_949768005.1). Taxonomy (NCBI): domain Bacteria; kingdom Pseudomonadati; phylum Pseudomonadota; class Gammaproteobacteria; order Pseudomonadales; family Pseudomonadaceae; genus Pseudomonas; species Pseudomonas sp. IT-347P. Next base: position 268,339 of record NZ_CATKPQ010000057.1, on the reverse strand, counting down.
GCTGCACAGTGAAGTGTTCAACACCTTGCGCGAGCCGCACATGGTCGGCACGGTGCGCATCGGCACGCCGGATGACTATGTGATGCGCTTTCTGCCAGGGATTTTGTCGCGGTTTGCGCAGTTCTATCCGCTGATCCAGATCGAAGTGCATTGCGAATCGAGCAAACAGCTGTTGCAGCGTACCGACCTTGATTTGTCGATCGTCACCCGCGAGCCGGGCAACGAGATCGGCCAGTTGCTGCGCAAAGAGCGCTTTGTCTGGGCCGAAGCACAGAATTTCAGTGCTCACGAGCAGACGCCATTGCCTTTGGCGATGTTCAACAGTGATTGTTTCTGCCGTTTGTGGGCGTGCAATGCGCTGGATGCGATGGGCCGCGATTACCGCATTGCGTACAACAGCAGCAGCCTATCGGCGTTGATGGCGGTGGTGAGCGCGGGACTGGCGATCACCGCGCAACTGGAGAGTCTGATCACCCCGGACATGCGCATTCTCGGCGCCGCCGAAGATCTGCCACTGTTGCCCGAGGCCAGCATCATGCTGATCCGCAACCTGAACAATCCGTCGCCGATCACCGAGTGCCTGGCCGAGCACATCGTCGAAGGCTTCAAACTTTAAACGCGAGCATCACCGCACACAGCACCAGGAAACCGCAGAACAGCCCACGCAGGAGTTTTTCCGGCATGGCGTGGGCGACTTTCACTCCCCAACTGATGCTCGCCAGGCCACCGATGGCCAGCGGCAGACCGATCATCCAGTCCACTTCGTGGTGCACCGCGTAGGTCACCAGAGTTACGCCGGTACTTGGCAAGGCCAGCGCCAGCGACAGGCCTTGAGCGACGACTTGGGTGGTGCCGAACAGGCTGGTCAGCACTGGCGTCGCCACCACGGCCCCACCGACACCGAACAAACCGCCCATGGTGCCGGACGCCGCGCCGAGCACGCCGAGCCATGGCCAGGAATAACGCATCTCGGCAGTCGCCGCGGGTTGCCTGCCGAACATCTTCAGCAGGTTGTACGCCGAGAGCGCCACCAGGAAGGCGACAAAGCCGATACGCATGGTTTGCGCATCAATGCCCACCGCCCAGATCGAACCGATCCACGCAAAGCAGAAGCCCATCACCGCCAAGGGCAGCGCGTGCCGCAGTTCGATGCGATTGCGCTGGTGATAACGCCACAGCGCCAGCATCACATTGGGCACGACCATCACCAGCGCCGTGCCTTGGGCGATCTGCTGATCGAGACCAAACCACACGCCAAGCAACGGAATGGCAATCAAGCCGCCACCGATGCCGAAAATGCCGCCGAGTGTGCCAAGGGCGGCGCCGAACAGCAGGTACAACAAAAAATCCATCACAGCTGCATTCCTCTTACGTCAGGCGACTCATCCTACGCAGTCGTGGCTGGCGGGGAAACGCATAGCAACGCACAATGGCTATGCCGATTTCGCACAAGCGTGAATATCCATGAACCCCAATCAGCTGACCGAACAATTAGGCCTGTTTCTCGATGTACTGGAGACTGGCAGTTTTTCTGCGGCTTCACGTCTTCATCCGCTGACCCCCTCGGCCGTTGCGCGACGAATCGACAGCCTGGAAAGCGCCGTCGGCAGCCAGTTATTTATACGCAGCACTCACGCAGTACGCGCGACGCCGGCCGGCCTGGCGTTTGCGGAGCGTGCGCGGCGGATCGTTGCCGAGTTACAACTGGCGCGGGCCGAAGCCGTGTCGCTGAGCAGTGCGCCGGAAGGTTTGATCCGCATCGACGCCCCGGCTGCGTTCGGGCGACGGCATCTGGCGCCGGTGATTGCCGACTTTCTCGTGCTGTACCCGGGGCTGGATGTGCAGTTGCATTTGATCGACAGTTTCGTCGACATGGGCGGCTCGAATCTGGGCAAAGTCGATCTGGTGTTGCGTGCCGGGCAAATGGCTGACACACGACTGGTGGCGACGCCCTTGGCGAGCATGGTGCGCATTGCCTGCGCCAGTCCTGACTATCTCAAGCGCCGGGGCGTACCCGGCAGTCCGGCGCAACTTGGCGAGCATGACGGTCTGGACTGGGACGGCCTCGCCCCGCCCTTCGCCTGGCGGTTCGAGCATGACGGCCAACTGCAATTGCACCGTCCGGCGCGCATCCGCATGAGCGCCAACAACGCCGAAGCACTGGTGTGTGGCGCGTTGGCGGGACTAGGGATTGCGCACTTGCCGACCTGGCTGGCGAGCGAATACCTGCTGCGCGGGGAACTGCTCCCGCTGTTCTGCGAAAACGGCCTGCCCAGTCCTGAATCCACCGGCATCTACGCACTGCGCATGGAACGGCAAACCCACTCGCGCAGTCGCTTGCTTCTGGAATACCTGAAAACCCGATTCAGTCCGGTGCCGCCATGGGATCTGGCGCTGCAACGGGAGCTGGGACGCCTTTAGATCCGGAAAATTATCTGGCGCATTAAAGGTTCGAGCGCTAGATTCATGACCATCACCGAACAAGGCTTTGACATGACTACCGAACGCGACACCTGCGACGACCTGCTGCTGGATAACCAGGCCTGCTTCGCCCTGCATTCCACTTCGCTGATGATGACCAAGGTCTACAAGCCGCTGCTGCAAGCCTTGAACCTGACCTATCCGCAGTACCTGGCGATGATGGTGTTGTGGGAGAACGATGGTTTGACCGTCGGAGAAATCAGCACGCGGCTGCTGACCGATCCCGGATCGCTGACGCCGCTGCTCAAACGGCTGGAAGGCGAAGGTTTACTCAGCCGTACACGCAGCCGCGAGGATGAACGCGTGGTGATCGTCGAGTTGACCGAGCAAGGCCGCGCATTGAAAGAACAAGCGCAGACCGTTCCGCAATGCATCCTCGGCGCCAGCGGCTTCACTCTGGAACGCCTGCAGAAGCTTCAGGCGGAGTTACAGGAACTGCGCAGCCATCTCCAAGAAAGCCTGATCTAAGACTCACCAATCCCTGTAGGAGTGAGCCTGCTCGCGATAGCGGTGTGCCAGTCAACTCAAGCCGACTGAACCACCGCTATCGCGAGCAGGCTCACTCCTACATTGATCTCGTCGTCTGAAAAAATTTTTCATCGCCTGATCTACCCACCATCCCCTCTAAATCGCACTTTTCAGGCTAACCGAGCGATTCGCCGTTCTGCCTAAATGCAGATTCTTCAAAAATTTATCTTGCGCACTAAATATTCGCACGATACATTTATCTCGCACTTACTTAGCGCGCAAACAATTAGCGCAACACATCACACCTACGAGGCTCACACCATGCAAACTCTCTACACCGCAATTGCAACCTCCACTGGCGGCCGTGACGGTCGTGCGATTTCCAGCGACAACGTCCTCGACGTCAAACTCGCTACCCCGAAAGAACTCGGCGGTGCCGGCGGCGCAGCGACCAACCCTGAGCAACTGTTCGCTGCCGGCTACTCGGCCTGCTTCATCGGCGCACTGAAATTCGTTGCCAGCCAGACCAAACGCAAAATCCCTGACGACGCCTCGATCACCGCCCACGTCGGTATCGGTCAGATCCCTGGCGGTTTCGGTCTGGACATCGATCTGCACATCAGCCTGCCGGGTCTGGAACAAGCCGATGCGCAAGCGCTGGTCGACGCGGCTCACCAGGTTTGCCCGTACTCCAACGCGACCCGTGGCAACGTCGACGTACGTCTGCACGTCACCGTCTAACTGCTGACGCCCCCAGGCCCGAACAGGAAATGAACATGAACACTTTCAGCAAAGTCTTGACCGGCACCCTTCTCGCCCTGTCCGTGCACAGCGCTTTTGCCGGTGATGTCGAACACAACACCCAGGCATTCCTTGATGCGCTGAATGCCGGCAGCGGCAAGCCGATCGAGCAGTTGTCCCCCAAGGATGCCCGCGCCGTGCTGGTTGGCGCGCAGTCCGGGGTAAAGTTGACGCTGCCCAACGCCGATGTCAGCGAGAAAACCGTCCAGGTCAATGGCCAACCGTTGAGCCTGACCATCGTCCGGCCGGCCGGGGTCAAGGGCGAGCTGCCGGTGTTCATGTTCTTCCACGGCGGCGGCTGGGTGCTGGGCGATTTCCCGACTCACGAACGGCTGGTGCGTGATCTGGTAGTCGGTTCGGGGGCGGCGGCCGTATTCGTCAACTACACGCCGTCTCCAGAGGCGCATTACCCGGTGGCGATCAACCAGGCTTACGCCGCGACGAAATGGGTGGCAGAGCACGGAAAAGAGATCAATGTCGACGGCAAGCGACTGGCCGTGGCGGGCAACAGTGTCGGCGGCAACATGGCCGCCGTGGTGGCGCTGATGGCCAAAGACAAAGGCACCCCGGCGATCCGATTCCAGGTGCTGCTGTGGCCAGTGACGGACGCCAACTTCGATACCGGTTCGTATAACCAGTACGCCGAAGGACACTTCCTAACCCGCAACATGATGAAGTGGTTCTGGGACAACTACACCACCGACGCCAAACAGCGCAACGAGATCTACGCCTCGCCGCTGCGCGCCACTACCGCGCAACTCAAAGGCCTGCCGCCTGCACTGGTGCAGACTGCCAGCGCCGACGTGTTGCGCGATGAAGGCGAAGCCTATGCGCGCAAACTCGACGAAGCCGGAGTGCCGGTAACGTCGGTGCGTTACAACGGCATGATCCACGATTACGGTTTGCTCAACGTGGTCAGCCAGGTGCCGGCGCTGCGTTCGGCGATGTTGCAGGCGTCTGAAGAACTCAAGGAACACCTGAAGTAAGCACATCTCCCTGTAGGAGTGAGTCTGCTCGCGATAGCGGTCAAGTCAGTCAATGGAGATATCGACTGGAATGACGCTATGGCGAGCAGGCTCACTCCTACAGGGGATTGTGGGCAACTCAAATCGCAGGCGCAAAAAAACCCGACACAATGGTCGGGTTTTTTCTTTCCGCAAAAAGCAGTGCTTATTTGGCACGGCCTTTGTAGGAACCGCCTTCGCGGGTATCGATCTCGATCATGTCGCCGATTTCGATGAAGTCAGCAACCGACAGTTCGGTACCGTTCTTCAGTTTGGCAGGCTTCATCACCTTGCCGGAAGTGTCACCGCGAGCGGAACCTTCGGTGTAGTCAACCTGACGCACGATAGTGGTCGGCAGCTCTACGGAAACCAGACGCTCTTCGAAGAACACGGCTTCGCAAACGTCGGTCATGCCTTCTTCAACGAAAGGCAGAACGCTTTCGATGTCTTCGGCGTTCAGCTCGTACATGGTGTAGTCAGTGGTGTCCATGAACGTGTAAGTGTCACCGCTGATGAACGACAGGGTGGCTTCTTTACGATCCAGGATCACGTCGTCCAGTTTGTCGTCCGCACCGTAAACGGTTTCGGTCTTGTAACCGGTCAGCAGGTTCTTCAGCTTGGTCTTCATGATCGCGCTGTTACGGCCCGACTTGGTGAATTCAGCTTTCTGAACCAGCCAAGGATCGTTGTCGATACGGATCACGGTACCGGGTTTGAGTTCTTTACCAGTTTTCATTGCGAATATCCGAATTTGGATGGGATTTACAAAAATCTAGGCCGCGTATCATATCCAATTTAGGTAAAACTGTACCAGCGCTGCGGCAAGATCGGCCTGCAAGCCTTGTTCCAGACACCACGCTTCGGCGTTTTCCTGCAGTTCTGGCCAATGATTACGGGCGGTGAGCCAGTGTTCGCCGATCGGCTGGCCGGCGCTCCACGCGCGCCAGAGACCGTTGATCGCCTCGGCAGCGGCCGGTGACAGGCCTTTTGTGTAGAGCGCGAGGAAAGCGTCGAGCTTGTCCAGGTGGATGTCTTCGTCCTGCTGATAGATGTGCCAGAGCATCGGCCGCCCCGCCCACTGTGCCCGAACGAATGAGTCCTCACCGCGCACCGCGTTGAAATCGCAGCACCAGAGCAACTGATCGTATTGATCCTGACGGACGAATGGCAGCACCTGCACAGTCAATGACTGACGCACATTGATCTCACCCACCATCAGGGTTTCCACCTCGAGCCAGCGCGCCACGTCGCCAAGAATCCGCCCTTCCGGCACCAACAGATGAGTCGGTGTCACGTCGGTAGCCAGCACATCGAGCCAACTGGCCAGCCCGGCATTCTCATAGGCAAACAGGGAAATCAGCTGCGCATCCGCCGCGCGATCGACCCCGAGACCTTGCAGGAATTGCCGCTGAGCCCCGGCATCCTGTTGAAACTGCCGACGCCGTTCGAGCAAGCCGCGCTCACGCAACAGGCCGCCGGTGCCAGGCTGAAATCCCGGAAAGAAAAAGAACTTCTGCACCGATTTGTATTTGACCGACGGCAAGCCGTGACAACCCGTCACCCAGTCCTCGGCGCTGAGATAGTCGAGGTTCATCCACAATGGCGGCTGCTCGCGCGCGGCCATCGCGTCCATGTAATCACTGGGTAACTGACAGGCGAACGCGGCGATCACCACATCCGCCGCATCTGTGTGCAACCACTCGGCCGGCCAGTGCCGCACTTCGACGCCTTGCTGCCATTGCTGTGCTGCACTGATATCGATCTCGGGGCAAATGCGTTCGAAAGCGCGCAAATCATCGACCCACAATCGCACCATCAAGCCATGCTCGGCTACCAATTGCCGGGCCAGACGCCAGGTCACGCCGATGTCGCCAAAGTTGTCGACCACGGTGCAGAAAATATCCCAGCGGGGTTTCAATTCCGGCATTCAAGACTCCCGTTGGCAAAAGCAGCGATTGTCCGCATAAATCACCTCGTGCAGAAGAGCCGACGGCGATTTAACTTCGTGCGACAATCGCCGCTTGCCCGCCATCACCCGCCAGGAGGCAGCCATGCCCTATCGCCCCAACCCGCGTCGCCCCTTGCCTGTTCAGCTTAGCGCGTTGCATTTGACCGGCAGCATTGCCTTGGGCATGTGGCTGGGCTTTGTTGCCATTGCGCTGACCTGCTGGCTGCTGTCGCATTTTCTGTTCAAGGAGCAATTGGCACCGGTTGCGCAAGCGGTGCAGCAATTGGCCAATCCGCCAGCCGTGCAGGTGCAACCGGATATTCCGCCACCGAGCCCGCAGTTCCAACAGTACGAAGAGAACCTGCGCAAGAATGAGCAGCAGGCGCGTCTGGATCAGGCTCGCGGCAGTACGCGCAATCTGTCCAATCCGAAGTGCCAGTTCTGGCTGCAGCAGGATCAGACTGCCCCCAGCGAAAAGAGCCGCGCCAACGTTTTGCAATTCTGCGATTGATCATGAACAAACACACCGTCCACCAACTGATTCTCGACAAACTGCGCGTCGACCTCGACATCGCCGAACGCGCCGCGCAAACCGCTTACGAGACTGCGACGCACGAAGAAAACATCGCCGAAAACAAATACGACACACTGGGCCTGGAAGCGTCGTATCTAGCCGCCGGGCAAGCGAAACGGGTCGAGGAGATCCGGCAGTCACTGGCGCTGTGCCAGAACCTGACGCTGCGTGCCTATGACGAAAACCGTGGCATCGAAGTCGGCGCCCTGCTTGGTCTGGAAGACGAAAAGGGTCGCGAGCAATGGCTGTTTCTGGCGCCGGATGCGGCAGGCCTGAAAGTCGACGTGGTCGGTCAGCCGATTACCGTCATCACCCCGCGCTCGCCGCTGGGCAAAGGTCTGCTGGGCAAGTGCGAAGGTGATGAGGTGGAAATTCTGGTGGCGGGCACCCGGCAACAGTTTGCTGTCACCGAGGTGCTGTGAGGCAATTGATCAGTGAACCGGCAGTTCGACGCCGTCGAACAGTTCTTCCAGCTCCTGCTTGTTGTGGCACTGAATGGCTTTGGCCATGACTTCGCGAGTCAGATGCGGGGCGAACTTCTCGATGAAATCGCACATGAAACCACGCAGGAAGGTGCCGCGACGGAAACCGATCTTGGTCACGCTCGACTCGAACAGTTCGCTGGCATCCAGCACCACCAGATCGTTGTCGAGTTTGGTGTCGACCGCCATTTTAGCGACGATGCCGACACCCAGCCCCAAGCGCACGTAAGTCTTGATCACGTCAGCGTCGGCGGCGGTGAACACCACTTTCGGGGTCAGGCCGCGATGGCTGAAGGCTTCGTCGAGCTTTGAACGGCCGGTGAAACCGAACACGTAAGTCACGATCGGATATTCGGCCAAGGCTTCCAGGGTCAGCTTCGGCAGCTTGGTCAGCGGGTGACCCTGCGGCACGACCACGCAACGGTTCCAGCGGTAGCACGGCATCATCACCAGATCGCCGAACAGTTCCAGCGCCTCGGTGGCGATGGCGAAATCGACGGTGCCGTCCGCGGCCATTTCCGCGATCTGCATCGGCGAACCCTGGTGCATGTGCAGTGCCACGTCCGGGTATTGCTTGATGAAATTGCTGATCACCGGCGGCAGTGCATAACGTGCCTGGGTGTGGGTGGTGGCGATCGACAAGGTGCCTTTCTTCTCGTTGGAGAATTCCTGGGCGATCTGTTTGATGCTTTCGACCTTGCGCAGAATCTCACCGGCGGTCGTGATGATGCGCTCGCCGGCCGGAGTCACGCGGGTCAGGTGTTTGCCGCTGCGGGCGAACACTTCAACGCCGAGTTCGTCTTCCAGCAGGCGGATTTGTTTACTGATGCCCGGTTGCGAGGTGTAAAGGCTTTGGGCTGTAGCGGAAACGTTGAGGTCGTGGTGCGCCACTTCCCAGATGTAGCGCAGTTGTTGAAGCTTCATATGTATCCCTCAAAGCAGGTAGACGCCACGGGCATCAGCGACGGTATATAACTATATTAATGGTTTGAATAATAAATCTAGAACTTTTTCATCAAAGCGCCATTATTCCTGCTTCAGCGATCCCCCCGCCGCCGCCGCTCCATTAACGGCACCAGATAAACCGGCACCTTGGCCAATTGCAGGACCCGCGCAGCCGTGCGCCCCAACGGCGTTTCCGCGCCCACCCCGTGACTGTGACTGCCTACGATCAGCAGATCGACAGAGAGTTTCTGCACCTGGTCGAGAATCACCTGTGACGGATCGCCCTGCAGCACGCGCATCGCGCGAATGCGCTGCAGGTCCTGCTCGCCTTCATCGCCCAGTTCTTCGCGAAAACTGTCCAGCACCCGCTGCTCGATATTGGCGATGACAGTTTTCAGACCCTGGCTGTGAAATTCGTTCAATGCCTGCTCGTCGAGATAGCTCTGCAACACCGATTCGGCAAACAGCCCCATCGGCTCCACCGCGTGCACCACGTACAGATCGGCATTGAATGTTCGGGCCAACGCCAGGGCATGCTGCATCACTAACGGGGCGTACAGACCGAGGTCAGTGGCATACAGCATCGAACGAATCATATGACCTCCTCGCGTGCCAACATGGCGGAGATTTGATTCAGCTTAGCAGTGCCTTGGCGACTACGACGGGCGACGCAACGTCTTGAACCAAAGGGCTTTAGACCGACGGTTCGTTGCTGATGCCATGCGGCACGTGGCCGGTGGCAACGACTTCGCGGGCGAGTTCGCAGTGGCCGGCCTGATCGTCGAAAAACACGTCGGCGGCAAATGCTTCGAGGAATGCCGATTTGGTCAGGCCGCCGAGGAACAGTGATTCATCGAGGCGAATGTCCCACTCGCGCAAGGTGCGGATCACCCGCTCGTGGGCCGGTGCCGAACGTGCGGTGACCAGCGCCGTGCGGATCGGGCAATCGTCATCGGGAAACTCGCGCTGCAACAGATTGAGTGCCGCCAGAAACCCTTTGAACGGCCCTCCGCGCAACGGCTCGCGGGCCGACTCGCGTTCCTTGGCCTGAAACGCTTCCAGCCCGCCGGACTGATAAACGCGCTCCGACTCATCGGAAAAAATCACCGCGTCACCGTCGAAGGCGATGCGCAATTCATCGCTGGCCGCGCGGCTGGCGCCACCGGACAGAATCGTTGCGGCAGCGAAGCCGGCGTCCAGTGCCGCGCGCACATCTTCGGCATGGGTCGAAAGAAACAGGTCGCAACCAAAAGCTTTCAGATAGGGATACGGACTGCGCCCGCCGACAAACGCCGCGCGGGAAATCGCCAGACCGTAATGATGAATCGAGTTGAACACGCGCAGCCCGGTGTCAGCGCTGTTGCGCGAGACCAGAACCACCTCGACCCGCGCACGGCCGAGGCGACTGTTCAGGCTCAGGAGTTTTTCCACCAGCGCAAAGGCATCGCCGGGCGCCAGCATCTCGTCTTCGTGCTCGATCTGATATTGCCGATAGGCTTCAACGCCGCTCGACAGGTAGACCTTGTGGCTCTCGCTCAGGTCGAACAAGGCGCGCGACGAAATCGCCAGCACCAGTTTGTCATCGATGTTCTTGGCCATGCCTTCCCCCGCCTACCGCAAAAAGTCGACTCAAGTGTTGCGTCGGTCGATAAAACTCAACGTTCGATACAGCGCTTCGATCCGCGGCAATTCACACCCCGCCGCTTTCGCCGCCGCCAGTGGCCGAGCGTAGATCGCCTCCAGCTCAAGCGGGCGCTTGTGCAAGAAATCGTGGTACATGCTCGGCCAATAGTCAGGCATTTTCTCGGTCATCGTGAACAGGAAATCGGCATACCCGGGCGGCACTTCCAGCCCGCACGCCTTGGCACCCTGTACGACTTCGGCCATCAACGCCTGGATCAAGGCGCGGCTGTCGGCGTCGGCCATCAGCGGCGTAGTGCCGGCGCCGAGCAGAACGGAAAGTCCGTTATAAGGAATATTCCACACCAGTTTCTGCCAGCGCGCCTGATGCAGATTGGCCATCGCCTGGGAATCGATTCCGGCAGCGCGGAACAACCCGGAGCCCTCCTCGACAATCGCCATGCGTGCGACGTCATCAATGGCCGGGCCGCTGTGGTAGCCGACGTTGACCGCGCCGAGTGCCTGATGGGTCACCAGACCCGGACCTTCGCGGTGTACACAGATCAGGCACAATCCGCCCAGCAGGTGCAGGGAATCGGGCAGCAGCTCACGCAAGCTGTCCTCGACGTCGAGACCGTTTTGCAGTACCAGCACTTTTGCATCCGCTTTGGCCGCTTGAACAATCGACGGGGCCAGACCGGCGTTGCTGGTGGTTTTCGCGCCCACCAACAGCCAGTCGCATTTCGGCATGTCGGCGGCGGCCGAATAGGCCTGCACCGGATTCAGCGTCAGCGGGCCATGCACCGCGCTGTTGATCTGCAAGCCGCGCTCGGCGACCGCCGAGAACTCGCTGCGCAACAAAAAGTGCACATCGAAGCCGGCACGCGCCAGCATCACACCGTAGAAACCACCAATCGCGCCGGTGCCGATAATCCCCACCTTCGGTTTATCAACGCCTGGTTTGGTCACTGCCCCCATCATGGCAACTCCTCTGCAATTCGACCCAGTGCCTGCGCCAGCGCTGCATTCAGCGCATCGGCCGTCAGGCGCGTGTGCAATGCCCCAAAAAACTCGCCGTCGCGCACCACAAACAGCGCCGGCAAATGAAAGACCTGATAACGCTCCACCAACCCACCGTTGTCGCCGGCATCGATCCAGCACAACTGATCGATTGCCAGCTCGAATCCCGGCAACACCTCGCGGGCATAACGGCAACTGGCGCAGCCGACACTGATGAAAATCACCAGCGAAACGCCGCTCATCGCCAACAGCCGTTGATCGGCGTCGAAATCGGTCAGTGCGGATTCGACCACTATACTGGGGGAAACAATGTCAAATGGCCGACACAGGGAGTCTGTGCTCATGGGACGTTTCATTCCTCATCCGGACGAGGTGCCGGTTGAATTAACCTTGCTCAAGCCTGAGTGTATTTCCAGGCAACAGCTGCACACTATCAGCCTCGGCGGCATCGCTTGCAATTACCACCGTGCCTGGCGCCATGGCACGGCCCTGCAAGTGCGCATGCCGACACTCAACGCCGACATCTGCTATCCGGGTTATGTGGCGTGGTGCCTGCGGCGCAAAAAAGGCTATCTGGTGGGCATCGCGTTCACCGACGAGCAGACGCTGTTCAGCGCGCGAATGGGTGAGCAAGTGTGTCAGATCGAGCGTTACTGCCGCATGAACGAAACCCACGACGACCTGCAGGATATTCAGGCGCTGGCCCTGCAATGGGTCGAACAACATGCCGACGAGTTCTCCCACGACAGCGTGCGCAAGGCTTTCGCCCAGCCAGTGCCGGACTGACGCACTTGTTCAAACCGTTACTTGCCCATTGTCGAGCAGGCGCTTTACGCGCTAAGGTTCCGCTCCCCGACGCGCTTAAATCTGCTGTGCTCCGCCGCGCGGGGATCGCTGGCGGCCGGCACCCGTGACCTGACGAGTAAACGATGGCTGATTTACCGATCAACGACCTAAACGTCGCCTCTAACGAGACCCTGATCACTCCCGATCAGCTCAAGCGTGATATTCCTCTGAGCGACGCTGCCCTGCGCACCGTCACCAAGGGCCGCGAAGTCATTCGCAACATTCTTGATGGCACCGACCACCGTCTCTTCGTCGTGATCGGCCCGTGCTCGATCCACGATATCAAGGCTGCCCACGAATACGCCGATCGCCTCAAGGTGCTGGCTGCAGAAGTTTCCGACACCTTGTATCTGGTCATGCGCGTGTATTTCGAGAAGCCACGGACCACCGTCGGCTGGAAAGGCCTGATCAACGATCCGTACCTGGACGACTCGTTCAAGATCCAGGACGGTCTGCACATCGGTCGTCAGTTGCTGCTGGATCTGGCCGAAAAAGGCCTGCCGACCGCGACCGAAGCCCTCGATCCGATCTCCCCGCAGTATCTGCAGGACCTGATCAGCTGGTCGGCCATCGGTGCGCGCACCACCGAATCGCAGACTCACCGGGAAATGGCTTCCGGCCTGTCCTCGGCCGTCGGCTTCAAGAACGGCACCGACGGCGGCCTGACCGTGGCAATCAACGCCTTGCAGTCGGTGTCCAGCCCGCACCGTTTCCTCGGGATCAACCAGGAAGGTGGCGTGTCGATCGTCACCACCAAAGGCAACGCCTACGGTCACGTGGTGCTGCGCGGCGGTAATGGCAAACCGAACTATGATTCGGTCAGCGTCGCCCTGTGCGAACAGGCGCTGAACAAAGCGAAGATCAAGCCGAACATCATGGTCGACTGCAGCCACGCCAACTCCAACAAGGATCCGGCCCTGCAACCGCTGGTGATGGAGAACGTCGCCAACCAGATCCTCGAAGGCAATCAGTCGATTATCGGCCTGATGGTCGAAAGTCATCTGAACTGGGGCTGCCAGGCGATTCCGAAAGACCTCGCCGACTTGCAATACGGTGTGTCGATCACCGATGCCTGCATCGATTGGTCCGCCACCGAAAACACCTTGCGCAGCATGCACGCCAAGCTCAAGGACGTGTTGCCAAAACGTCAGCGCACGTAAGCATCGTTTCGCGGGCATAAAAAAACGCCGGGCATTGCCCGGCGTTTTTGTGTGTGCGTTTCAGATCTTGGCGGCGCGGCGCTGATGGCGTTCCATGTAGCGCTCGACGTAGGAGCAGGACGGGATCACCGTGTAGCCCATTTCTTCGGCGTATTGCAGCGCGCTCTCGGTCAGCGCTGCGGCAATGCCACGGCCACGCAGGGCGTTGGGCACGAAGGTGCGATAGATATCCAGGGTCTGTTTTCCCAGATCCATATAGGTCAGGTAGGCACGATGACCGTCCACATTGGTCTCGAACTGATGACCAGCCTGGTCATGGTGGATGGACAACGCCTCGCTCATCACTACTCCTCGCGGGTCTCGAATTCTGACCCCTACCTTACCGATGTTTTTCCGGCGAAGGAACATCTACGCCACCCCGTGCCTGATGGACACCGAGAAGAGCCACACCGATCTCGCGCAACCTGGCACCTGATAAATAGTAGGCACCATTGGCAAAAATGCTCAAGGTACGCTCGTCATCAAGCGAGTTGACGGGGGTTGCTCCGATGGACGCAGAGGTGACTGGAGAGAACATCTTCCCTGACCACTCACCTGAACATTGCCGGATGTTGAGACTTAAGACGTGCGGCCTTTTTTAAAGTCACCTCAACATGCAGAAAGATACGCGAAGCAGCACGCAAAATCGGAACAAAAGTATGGACGTATTCATCTAGACAGACTTAGTCAAGACTGCAAAAACAGCACATGGCAGCGGGAACTTTTTCTCATTGACTCGCTCAGCTCGGGGCTTGCAGCTGCACATTTTTTAAACAGCGCAGTTAAAAGTTGCTCGAAAAAGAATCAACGCCTACAATTTTTTTTGCTTCTTGCCTTACGTCAGTTTACTTACTACAAGTAATGGGTAGTATGTACGCCGGCTATTTCCTCAATCGTGAGGAGACAGCCACTTAATTTGAAAGTCCTTGAAGGGGAACACGATGAACAACGTTCTGAAATTCTCTGCTCTGGCTCTGGCCGCAGTTCTGGCTACCGGTTGCAGCAGCGCATCGAAAGAAACCGAAGCACGTCTGACCGCTACTGAAGACGCAGCTGCTCGCGCTCAAGCTCGTGCAGACGAAGCATACCGTAAAGCTGATGAAGCTCTGGCTGCTGCTCAAAAAGCACAACAGACTGCTGACGAAGCTAACGAGCGTGCTCTGCGCATGCTGGACAAAGCTAGCCGCAAGTAATAATCCTTCGGGGTTGTTATCGAGCCGACCCGATTTTTTCGGGTCGGCTTTTTTATGCCCGATGCTTTTCCCCGGACAATAAAAAACCCGCCGACGCTTCACGCATCGGCGGGTTCAGCACCCGGCTTACTGCTGCAAGTCGATCGGTGTACTCGAGATCATCGGCGCCGACGCATTCGGTGTGCCGATTTCCGTTGGCAGGCCGTCTTCGGCCGCAACCACATCCCGCACCACATCCCAGTTCACGCGCAGGTTGTTGGTGACGTCTTCACGCTTGAGCATCGCATTGATCACGGCGGTGTGCTTGTCGACCACTGACGGGTTGCCCTTGTCGTCGATCGGCGTGTGCGCTTCCAGATAAACCTTGCCGCCACTGCTGCCGAACTTGTAGGCATCGTTGAGGATGCGCACCGACGTGCCGACCGGCACCATACTGGCCATTTCCAGCACGTTGTTGTTGAACATGCGGAAGCAGCCGTGACTGGTGCGCATGCCGATACCGAATTTCTTGTTCGAACCGTGAATCAGGTAGCCCGGTGTGCCCAGCGTGAACTTGAACGGACCTAACGGGTTGTCCGGGCCGGCCGGCACGACGTTTGGCAGCGGATCACCATCCGCAGCGTGTTCAGCCTTGATCGACGCTGGAGGCGTCCAGGTCGGGTTTGGCGTTTTGGCGATGATCGAGGTGTGCGCGATCGGTGAGCCCCAGCCCTCGCGGCCGATACCCAGCGGGAACGTGTACACCACGTCGCGACCTTTCGGGTAGTAATAGAGGCGGTATTCGGCGAGGTTGATGACGATGCCTTCGCGCGGGCCGGGCGGCAGAATGAAACGGGTCGGCAAGACGATTTCAGTGCCGGCCCCTGGCAACCAGGCATCGACGCCCGGGTTGGCCGCGACCATTTCCGAGTAGCCCAGATCGTACTTCGTGCCCAGATCGGCGAAGGTGTCTTCGTACTTGGCTTTGATCACCTGCACCTGGCCGATGATGTCTTCACCGGGTGGGGGCAGGGGAAACTCCAATGCAGCAACGGGACCGGCCACACACAGGGCGGCAAGTGACAGGCAGCGGGTGACGGCAGGAAAGCGCGGCAACATCCGGAAAATCCTTCGCATGATCAACAAGGGTATAAGGGCGCGATTGTACACCGCACTTTGGATATTCGGGGAGATCACCCCAATGCAGGCGACAGGGTGCTCCCACAGGGTCAGAGCTCGAAACGCAGCTCCGGCCAGATCGGCGAGGTGCCGCGCTTCTGCGATTCCAGAATCGCCCGGCACAGCGAACACAGGCGCTGATCCTGAAACACCCGGCGATCGACGCTCGACCAGCGCGGTTGTGCCGGCAACAGGCTGCCGCACAAGGTTCGATCGGCCGAGCCACCGAGTTCGAGTTGACGCGTCACCAGATGCACCCGCACTTCCTGACAGGCGAACAGATCCAGCTGCTCGTCAGGCTCGATCAGTTGGTAGGCAAACAGGGACCAGGCAGGACGCGGCATCGGGGGCTCCAAATAAGGGGGCGCCACATTAGCCGAAAGCCTGCCACTAGAAAAGCCTCATAACAGCGGTTTTAGCGTCGGCCAGACATTTTCCAGCAACTTGCCCTGAGCCCCGGCTGCCGGGTGCAGACCGTCGGCTTGCATCAGGTCCGGATGACCGCCGACGCCGTCGAGGAAAAACGGCACCAGCGGGATCTTTTTATCGTCGGCAAGCTTGCCGTAGACCTCGGCGAAGGCATCGGTGTAACGCTTGCCGTAATTGGGCGGCAGTTGCATGCCGAGCAGCAACACCTTGGCCCCGCTCTGACGAGAGCTGTCGATCATCGAGGCAAGATTTTGTTGCAATTGAGTTGGCGGCATTCCGCGCAAGCCGTCGTTGCCACCCAGTTCGAGGATCACCAGTTCCGGCTTATGCTCTGCAAGCAGCGCCGGCAGCCGTGCCTGGCCTCCGGCACTGGTGTCGCCGCTGATCGAGGCATTGACCACTTTGTCGTCGAAACCTTCCTGTTTGAGCCGTTGTTCAAGCAACGACACCCACCCCAAACGGGTATCCAGTCCGAAACCGGCGCTGATACTATCGCCAACGATCAGGACAGTACCCGCCGCTGCGTTCTGGGCCATGCACATCAAGGCCAGGCCAGCACTCAAAAACCACACACGCATCGGATTCTCCATGGGCGCAAGCATTCTCACCGCGAAGAACCTCAGCAAAGTGGTTCCCAGCGCGGAAGGTGAACTGACTATCCTGCACGAACTCAGCCTGGAACTGAACAAGGGCGATAGCCTGGCCATTGTCGGCGCGTCCGGTTCGGGCAAATCCACCCTCCTCGGCCTGCTTGCCGGTCTCGATCTGCCGAGTAGTGGCGAAGTCATCCTCGCCGGCCAGGGCCTGAGCAATCTTGACGAAGACCAGCGTGCACGCATTCGTGCCGAGCATGTCGGCTTCGTCTTCCAGTCCTTTCAGTTGCTCGACAGCCTCAACGCACTGGAAAACGTCATGCTGCCGCTGGAACTCGACGGCCGCAAAGACGCCCGTGAACGAGCGACCGAATTGCTCCAGCGCGTCGGTCTCGGCCAGCGCCTGACCCACTCACCGCGCCAGCTCTCCGGTGGCGAACAGCAACGTGTGGCCATTGCCCGCGCCTTCGCTGCCGAGCCTGACGTGCTGTTTGCCGACGAACCCACCGGCAACCTCGACAGCCACACCGGCGAGCGCATCAGCGATCTGCTCTTCGAATTGAACAAGGAACGCGGCACCACCCTGGTGCTGGTGACCCACGACGAACGCCTGGCCCATCGCTGCCGGCGCCTGATCCGACTTGAAGCCGGGCTGTTGGTCGCCCCTCTGGAGCCTTGATGGCACGTTTGCCGCTGTTGCGTCTGTTCAGTCTCGCGTTACGCCAACTCATGCGCGATGCCCGCGCCGGGGAATTGCGCGTGTTGTTTTTTGCGCTGGTCGTGGCGGTCGCTGCGAGTACTGCTATCGGTTACTTCGGCGCCCGCCTGAACGGCGCAATGATGCTGCGTGCCACCGAGTTTCTTGGCGCCGACCTGGTGCTGGAGGGCAGCTCGCCAGCCCGTGAAGAGCAGATCAGGAGTGGCACCGAGCTGCTTCTTAAGCATGCGCAAGTGGTGGAATTTTCCAGCGTCATCGCCACCGACAACGGTATTCAATTGTCGAGCATCAAAGCCGTAGACCGTGCCTATCCGTTGCGCGGCGAACTTAAAAGTGCACCTGCCCCCTTCGCCGCAGAAGAGTCCGGCGGCGAACCGCAACCCGGCGAAGCCTGGGTCGAGGCACGCCTGTTGACCGCACTGGATCTGAAGATCGGCGACAGCATCGATGTCGGCATGAAGACGTTGAAACTGACCCGCGTGCTGACTTACGAGCCGGATCGCGCCGGCAACTTCTATAGCCTCACGCCACGGGTGATGATCAACCTCGACGACCTCGCCGCCACCGGCGTGGTGCAACCCGGCAGCCGCGTGAGTTACCGCGAGCTGTGGCGCGGCGAGCCGCAGGCGCTGGAAACCTATCGGCAACTGATCAAACCCGGGCTCGCCGCCAACCAGCGGATACAGGACGCCCGCGATGGCAACCGACAGATTGGCGGTGCACTCGGTAAAGCCGAGCGTTATCTGAACATGGCCAGTCTGGTCGCCGTGCTGTTGGCCGGTGTCGCGGTGGCATTGTCCGCCAACCGTTTCGCCAGTCGCCGTTTCGACGCCAGTGCCTTGCTGCGTTGCCTCGGTCTGTCGCGTCGGGAAACCATGGTGCTGTTCAGTTTGCAACTGACCGTACTGGGGCTGCTCGCCGCGCTCAGTGGAGCGCTGCTTGGCTGGTTGGCGCAATTGGGATTGTTCGCACTGCTGCATGACTTGCTACCAAGCGACGTTCCACCGGGCGGTCTGTTTCCCGCCATTGCCGGGATCGGCACCGGACTGGTTGCATTGGCCGGTTTCGCCTTGCCGCCGCTGGCGGCCTTGGGTCGCGTGCCGCCGCTGCGTGTACTGCGCCGGGACATGCTGCCGATCCCGTCGAGCACCTGGATGGTTTACGGCGCAGCCTTGGGTGCGCTCGGCCTGATCATGTGGCGCCTGAGCCTGGATCTGCTGCTGACGTTCGCCTTGCTCGGCGGCGGCGTGGTCGCTGCGCTGGTGTTGGGCGGCTTGCTGCTGTTGCTGCTGCAAAGTCTGCGGCGGATGCTCGCCCGTGCTTCGCTGCCATGGCGCCTGGGCCTGGGCCAGTTGCTGCGCCACCCCTTGGCTGCGGCCGGTCAGTCGCTGGCATTCGGCCTGATTCTGCTGTCGATGGCCTTGATCGCCCTGCTGCGCGGCGAACTGCTCGACACCTGGCAAAACCAGTTGCCGAAAAACGCACCGAACTACTTTGCGCTGAATATTCTGCCGGCAGATAAACAGGCGTTCACCGATCACCTGATCAAGGTCTCCGCGCAAGCCGCACCTCTTTATCCAGTCGTACCCGGCCGATTGATCAGCATCAACGGCGAAGCGGTGCAACAAATCGTCAGCAAGGATTCGGCGGGCGATCGTGCCGTGCAGCGCGACTTGAGCCTGACCTGGGCGGCGGATTTGCCGGCGGGGAACAAACTCACCGCGGGTGAATGGTGGAAGGATCAGCCCACCGACGACGTTCCCGGTGTCTCGGTGGAAGGCAAAGTCGCCGAAAGCCTCAAGCTCAAACTCGGCGATCACATGGTGTTCAGCGTCGGCGGGGTTAACCGCGAAGCAAAAGTGACCAGCCTGCGCGAGATCAACTGGGACAATTTTCAGCCGAACTTCTTCATGATCTTTCAGCCCGGCACATTGAAGGATCTGCCAGCGACTTACCTGACCAGTTTTTATCTGGCCCCCGGGCATGATCAGCAGATCGTCGAACTGTCGCGCACCTTCCCGGCGGTGACCATTCTTCAGGTCGAAGCGCTGCTGGAACAACTGCGCAGCATCCTCGCCCAGGTCACCCTGGCCGTGGAATATGTATTGTTGTTTGTTTTGGCGGCGGGGATGGCCGTGCTGTTTTCCGGTTTGCAGGCGACGCTCGATGAACGGATTCGCCAAGGTGCGCTGTTGCGTGCGCTGGGTGCGGAGCGCCAGTTGCTGATCAAGGCGCGGCGTATCGAATTCGGCCTGCTCGGTGCAGTGAGCGGCTTGCTTGCGGCCATCGGTTCGGAAGTGGTGAGTCTGGTGCTGTATCGCTACGCGTTCGATCTGCCGTGGCACCCGCATCCATGGCTGCTGGTGCTGCCGTTGATTGGCGCGGCGTTGATTGGTGGCGCGGGCGTGTTCGGCACGCGCCGGGCGCTGAACGCAAGTCCGCTGACAGTGTTGCGTGAGGGTTGATAGACTCAAGCGGTCTTAATCACAAGAAGTTGCCATGAGCCGTTATCGCCCTCCCCGCACAGCCGGCACCGCGCTGATCACCCCCGAAGGTGAAGCGCGGATGCGCGCCGAATTCCATGAGCTGTGGCATGTGCGCCGCCCACAGGTGACGCAGTCAGTCAGCGAGGCAGCGGCTCAGGGCGATCGTTCGGAAAATGCCGAGTACACCTATGGCAAGAAGATGCTGCGCGAAATCGACAGTCGCGTGCGTTTTCTCACTAAACGCCTTGAAGCACTGAAAGTCGTCAGCGAAAAGCCCAGTGATCCGAACAAGGTCTACTTCGGCGCCTGGGTGACCATCGAAGACGAAGACGGCAAGCAATCGCGCTACCGCATCGTCGGCCCGGATGAACTGGATCTGAAACTGGGCTTGATCAGCATCGACTCGCCCCTGGCCCGCGCCTTGATCGGCAAGGCGCTGGACGCTGAAGTCCGCGTGCAGACGCCGACCGGTGAGCAGTTCGTTTACATCGTCGCTATCGACTATCTGTAAACCGTATTAGCGGCGAGTGATCAGCCCCTGCCGCGCAACGCGGACCAGTTGCTTGATCATCTGCGGCGCATCTTCTGCACTCGGTGCCTGAATCACCGCCAGATCAAAACTGTCACTGGCAAAGCGCGCCAGCGACTCGCCGTCTTCAACGAACTGGATCAGGAACGCGGCAGGGCCGCCGCTGCGACGTGGCCAGCCATCGAGATAACGCAATAGCGTCGGCTGATGTTTGCCGCCAAGGAGGATTTTAGGGTTGCGCTGGGTGATATGTGCCGTGATCGGCGCGGGACGTGCTGGAGGGCTTAGTGCATTCATCGTGTCGTGTCTCTGCCTCAAAAGTCTGCATGGCAGGTGAGAGGCAACACCGAACCAGCGCTTTAGCGGTATTTCGAAGCCCTGTTCCGGCTTCTGACGGCAACTGTTGAAGTTACCTGGCGCCCCGCAAGTAGCTGTTTAAATCGGCGCATGGGCAACATCCTAGAGAACGTGACCGATCAGTGTCAAGAATCAGCCGCAACAAAAAAAGGCCCGCATTGTGCGGGCCTTTTCCTTGAGCCAGAGCGCTTAACCGGCGATGGCACGATCCACCGAGAGCTTGCCGGCGCCTTCGATCAGTACGGCGATGCTGCCAGCCAGCAAGGCCAGGGCAAACTCGTAACCGTTGTTGGCCATGAACAGACCGTTGCCGATGTGCACCGAGAAAATCGCGACCAGCGAGAGGAACGCCAGACCCAGCGCCGCCGGACGAACCAGCAGGCCGATGATCAGGGCCAGACCGGCGAAGAACTCAGTGCCGCCCGCCAGCGAGGCCATCAGGTAACCCGGGGTCAGGCCGATGCTTTCCATCCACTGCGCGGTGCCGGCCAAGCCGTAGCCACCGAACAGCCCAAAAAGTTTTTGCGAACCGTGAGCCGCGAAGATCACGCCGACAGCGATGCGCAGGATAGTCAGACCGTAACCGGCGCGGGTGAACAGTACTTTATTGATCAGAGAGTTCATGGGGCATTCCTTGTTTTCGCGAGAAGTTGTGTGTGTTGGTTGGCCGCTATATTAATCAGTTAATTTCATGTTAAAAGCGCAAATATTCCGCCATTACCATCAAATTATTAGATCATTTCCGTGAGACGACCTTTTGCGCCCCGGGCTCCAACGACTCGCGCTCCCGGTCGAACGCCAAGTAATACTTGTTCACGCTATTAACATAGCTGACCGGCCCCATTCCTACCTGCTCCATGGCGATGCGCTCGACCTGGAAGAACCACTGATTGGGGTTCAACCCACGCCGCCGCGCTTCAGCGCGCATGCCCTGCACGCGCTCAGGGCCGATGTTGTACGCCGCCAGCGTGAAGGCCATGCGTTCGCGCTCGTTGAGCTTGGGGCTGCTGAAGAACTTGCGGCGGATCATCGCCAGGTACTTGGCCCCGGCCTGTACATTCGCATCGAGATTCTGAATGTTATTCACGCCGACGCGCTGAGCGGCGGACGGGGTGATCTGCATCAGCCCGGTCGGGCCACTGCCGCTGCGCGCATTGGGTTGCAGGCGTGATTCCTTGAACGCCAGCGCGGCCAGGTTCAACCAGTCCATGTTCTGCGCGTCGGCATGTTTCTGCAGGGTCGGGCGCAGTTTTTCCAGACGCTGGCGATCAGCCTTGGCCAATGGATAGTGGACTTGATAGAGACGACGGTAGATGCGCAGGAACGCGACATCTTCATTGGACGGCTTCTTGTAACCGCCGAGAAAGCGGTCGATGCTCGCGCGTAACATCGAGGCGTCACGGCGTACGAACCAATACTCCTCACCCGGCTCGCTGATCATCAGTTGCCGGTCAAAACGCAGCTTCGGCAGGATCTTGCCCCAGCGCTCGGCGATGGGTTGCTCGACGATGGTCAGATGAAATATCCCGCCCTGCACCATTTCCAGCACATCTTCTACCGCCAGGGTCGGATCGACCCATTCGATCTTGATCGGCGCCAGTTTGTGCAACGCCAGTTTCTGATTGAGCTGACTGACCGCCTCCCCCGCCGCACTGCCGGTGGGTAACGCCAGGGTTTTTCCGGAAAGCTGCTCGACCTTGGTATAGCGGCGTTCGCCCTTGATCCCGACCAGCACCAGCGGCACGTTGCTGGCGATCGGTTCGCTGCTGGCCACAGCAAAGCCCGGTTGCAACTCAAGCAATTCGCCCGGCGCAACGAGATCGCCCTCGCCACGTTGCAGCGCGCCGAGCAATTGATCCTTGGCTTTGGGAATGATCTTGAGGGTGATTTCCTGGCCGTCGCGGGCGTGGCCATTGAGGTATTGCTCGAAGGCGCGCAGACGATGGTATTCGACGCCGATGGCCTGGCCCTGGACTTCCCCGGAGCTGTTGCGGCTCTGGTTGACCAGCACGCGCAACACGCGGCTGCTGCGAATCTCGGACAAGTCGCGCACCTTGGCCGCCGGCACGGCTTGCAACGGCCCGGGCAGGCGTGCGACCGCCGCCATCGGCAGTAGCAGCGATCCACACAACAGCAGCAAAACCGAGGGACGAACCATCCACTCTCCGGAAAGAATACAGGGCGATTTCATCTTAAAAGGTCGAAATCACCGACGAATACAGAGCGCCATGAGCGCTGGCAACGTGCGAGAGACTGGCACAGTAATGGCATTTCTACCAAACCGGTCTGCGTCGCGGCATCAACAGACAGCTATAACTCGTTGTAGTTCTTGGCTTTTCTTATGAATCTACAGCTCTGGTATGCTTTCCGGCCTTCGGCCCGAGGTAGCAACCATGCAACTCATCGATATCGGCGTCAACCTGACCAACCCCAGTTTCGCCGACAAACACCAGGCCGTGCTCGAGCGCGCCTATGCCGCCGGAGTCTGCCAACTGGTGCTGACCGGCACCAGCGTCGAGGGCAGCGAGCAGGCACTGGAGTTGTGCCAGCAACTGGATGAGAGCGGGCAACGGCTGTTCGCCACCGCCGGGATTCATCCGCATTCGGCCAGCGACTGGAACGCTGACAGCGCCCGCCGTCTGCGCAGTTTGCTGAAGGAATCCAACGTGGTGGCGGTGGGTGAATGCGGGCTGGATTTCAACCGTGATTTCTCGCCACGGCCACAGCAGGAAAAAGTCCTCGAAGAACATCTGGCGCTGGCCGTTGAACTGCAACTGCCGGTATTTCTGCATGAGCGCGATGCCAGTCAACGTCTGCTGGAAATTCTCAACGACTTCCGCGATCAATTGCCCGCTGCCGTGGTGCATTGCTTTACCGGCGAGCAAAAGGCGTTGTTCAGCTACCTCGACCTGGATCTGCACATCGGCATTACCGGCTGGATCTGCGACGAGCGCCGGGGCACGCATTTGCATCCGCTGGTCAAAGAGATCAAACGCGGACGGCTGATGCTGGAAAGTGATGCGCCGTACCTGCTGCCACGCACCTTGCGACCGAAGCCAAAGAACGGGCGCAATGAACCGGCGTATCTGACTGAAGTGCTGCGCGAAGTGGCGTTGCATCGGGGTGAAACCGAGGAAGATCTGGCGGCGCATACCACCGCCTGTGCCCGAGCGTTCTTCAATCTGAGCACCCTCCCCTGACACAACACAAACCCCATTGTGGGAGCGGGCTTGCTCGCGAATGCGGTGGTTCAGTTAAAGAAACATCGACTGACACGCCCCCTTCGCGAGCAAGCCCGCTCCCACCGGGGGTTAGCGTAGAACCTGTTGACCCATATCAAGTTCTCCATCCCTGCATAGCGGCACAATGCTGGCACCTTGCCAAAACTGTTTCCGCTATCAGAGAAGACCTCCATGGGTGCCTGGCTTAGCAATATCTCGCTGAAATACAAATTCTGGGCGGTCAATGCGGTCGCCTTCGTCACCACCCTGCTGCTGGTGTTGTACGCCGTGCAGCTCGAACAACAGGCGCGCAGTCACGCGTCGCAGGCATCCGCACAGGCCCAGGCGCAATTGCTCAAGGCCTGGCCACCCGGGCAACCGCTGCCGAAAGCTGATCAAGTGCTGACCTTCAAACGCGGCGAAGCTCCGCGCCTGAACGATCATCCCTTGCTGGAAATCACTGAAAGCAACGGCTGGAACGACATCAATCGCCTGCCGCTGTTCGGCGATAACCCGCTGATGGGCGCCGAAGTATTCAGTCACGCCGATGGCCAGCAGGTTGCAGTCATCGCCTATGGCCCGAGTCTGAGTCAGGTGTTCAGCGAGCGTTTCGCCAATTATGCGGTGGCGGTGTTCATCCTGATGTTGGCCATGCTGTGCGCCTCGCAACTGCTGATCCGCTTCCTGCTCAGTCAGCTCAATACCTTGAAAGACGTGATGCTGCACGTTGAGAAAAGCGGCGATCTCTCGGCCCGTGTGCCGCTGGTGGGCAAAGACGAAGTCGGGCAGATGGCCAATGCCTTCAACGCAATGCAAGCCGGTTATCAACGCGTCGTCGCCACCGTGGCCAACACCGCTCGGCAGCTGGATGTTGGCGCAGCACGGCTGGCATCGAGCATGAACGAAGTGCGCCACGGCATGCTCGGTCAGCAGAGTGAAACCGATCAGGCCGCTACCGCGATCAACGAGATGACTGCCACCGTTTATCACATCGCCCAGCACGCCGGCGCCACCCGCGACCTGTCGCAGACCGCCGATGGCCTCGCCGGCAGCGGTCAGCAAGTGGTCGCGCGGGTGCAGCATTCGATCGCCGGGCTATCCAGCGGTGTGCAGCAGACAGCCGAGATGATTCAACGGCTGGCCGAGGACAGCCAGAAGATCAACGGCGTGGTCAGCGTGATTCACAGCATTGCCGAGCAGACCAACCTGTTGGCGCTGAACGCCGCTATCGAAGCCGCCCGCGCCGGAGAAATGGGCCGTGGCTTTGCAGTGGTCGCCGATGAAGTGCGCAATCTGGCCAAACGCGTACAGACCTCGACCGACGAGATCACCACGATGGTCTCGGCCTTGCAGGCGGGCACCCGCGATGCGGTGGATTTCATGCAGGAGAGTTCGTACAAGGCTGACGACTGCGTGCAGCAGGCGCAGGAGGCTGGCGAGGCATTGGCGGAAATCACCGGGGCGGTGGCGCAGATGCGCGAGAGCAACACGCAGATCGCCGTGGCGGCGGAGCAGCAGAGTCAGGTCGCCGAGGAGATGAACCGGGCGGTGGTGAGTATTCGCGATGTGACCGAGAACACGGTGCGGCAGACGGTGGATTCGGCGACGACCAGTAATGAACTGGCGACATTGGCCGGGGAACTCAACAAGGCTATTGGTCAATTGAAACTCTGAAGGCCCTTTCGCGAGCAAGCTCGCTCCCACATTGGATCCAGGGCGCTCATAAATCCTCTGTGGGAGCGAGCTTGCTCGCGAAGGCGTCAGCCCATTCAGCATCGAATCCGGCGATGACGCCTATCGCTTCAATAGCCAACCTTGATTCGCCGCCCTCCGCGCCCGGGCCTATTCTTCATCCATGAGTTCAACATGGATCGAGGAGTAGTCAACATGGGCAAACGTCACCCCAATCTTCCCGCGTGGCAATGGCGCGCGTACCCGGGCAATCATCAGCACCCGACCAATCTGGTGCTGCACCTGATTGCCGTGCCGTTGTTCATCGTCGCGTTTCTGCTGATCGTCTCCGGGGTGTTCAGCCTGAGTCTGGCCAGCGTCGCCATCGGCGTGATCGGCATCATTGCGGCGCTGGGCTTGCAACGTCATGGCCACAGCCTGGAGGCGCAAGCCTCCGAGCCGTTCAGCGACCGTAAAGATGCCGTCTCGCGTTTACTGGTCGAGCAGTTCCTGACCTTTCCGCGGTTCTTTCTCAGTGGCGGCTGGTGGCGCGCCTGGCGCGAGCGCCACCGTCGGCATTGAGTCAGGCGAAAATCGTGACGGTCTGGCGACTCATGGCAATCAAGTCCCCTTGCGCGCTCCACAGCTTGGCGGCGACATGGCCGTAGCCGTCGGCGGCGTACTCGATATCGGCCAGGTATTGGCACCAGTCCAGCGTGCTCAAATCGCGTAGCGGCTGAACGAACTCAATGGTCCAGGTCAGCGTGCTTCCCGGCGCAGGCTTCTTCAGATACGGCAACAAAGCGGGTGGCCACGCATCTACCAAGGCCAGCAGATGCGCCTCGTTGACCGGTTCCTCTTTGACATCCCCACGCAAGCGCACCCAACCGCCCATCAGCCGCGATTGATTGCCGGTGAACGGCATGCCGCCAACACTCCAGCGCATCGC
The DNA here is from genome assembly GCF_949768005.1 of Pseudomonas sp. IT-347P. Taxonomy (NCBI): domain Bacteria; kingdom Pseudomonadati; phylum Pseudomonadota; class Gammaproteobacteria; order Pseudomonadales; family Pseudomonadaceae; genus Pseudomonas; species Pseudomonas sp. IT-347P. The sequence goes on along the minus strand of NZ_CATKPQ010000057.1, from coordinate 241,647 downwards.
CAGATGACGCATGAACTCCGGGGTCACGCCTTTGATATACGGTAACTCCTGGCATTCGTCCCAGTGTTTCATTGACGGCGCCGGATACGCTTCGACTGCCACTTCCGAGGGCCGCGAGGCACCGAAACTGCCCTGAACGATCGTCACCACTTGGCCATTCTGCATCGCCCGGCCCATGACCTGGCTGACGGCTTTGCCTTCACGCAGTACATCCACTTCGAAGCTCACCGGGACTTCAGGCTCGACCGGGCCGACAAAAGTGATCGCCAGCGAACGCACCGGGCGATCCGCCGGCACTTTCGCGCGCATGGCTTCGTATTGCAGCGCGGCCACCAGGCCACCGAAACTGGCACGACCCTGGCCCCATTCGGCAGGAATGGTCAGTTCCGGTTGGCGGCGGACCGCCTCGAGCAGATCGCTAAAGCGCATGGCAACCTCAGAAAACGAGAAAGGAATGCGGGGATCTTAACCAGACCTGCACAGCGCCGCAGCGTCTATTCCGGTCAAATGGGCTGACAGAAAGGCCTTCCACCTATATCCGCCACATTGAAGATTCATTGTAGGAGTGAGCCTGCTCGCGATAGCGGTCTGACAGCCAACACAGTTGTTGAATGTCAGACCGCTATCGCGAGCAGGCTCAGTCCTACAGGGGATTTGTGGTGATTCAGGATTATTTGAAACAGGCTGAACTGAGTTTTTCGAGCACTCGATCAGCCTTGGTTTCGGCATTGATCATCGTCGCCTGCCAGGTGGCGACGCACGGCTGCAGATCCGTTTCAAGCTCCGCCTTTGCCAGCCACTGCCAGCAATCGTGCCAATCACCCAACGCGCCCTGCGCCGACTTCAAACGCGCCAGCGCCGCGGCGGGCAGGCGATCCAGTTCGGGATAGGCTTCGATGCCGTAGCGCACGCGTTTGATCAGCAGGCGCAGGCGATGGCGGTCGTGGGCCGGGTCGTGCAGTGCCTCGTCGAGTTTCTGCCATTGCTTGCCCAGGCGTTTTTCAATGCGTTTGTCCAAGCCCTTGAGCAAGCCCTGACGCTGGGAAGCGCGCAGAAAGCGCGGAAAAGCGTCGAGAATCATCAGCAGCGAAGCCACCTCGGCGCTCGCCGCAAGCGTCGGATAGGCCTCGGCCATTTGCGCCATGCGGCGTTGCGCGGCCTCAGGCTGATCATGCTTGAGCAGGTAGGCCGCCAACACCTCGCGATCACGCCACGGGGTGGTCAATTGGCCGACCGCCGAGGCGGCAGCTTCCAGTTGCTCGACCCCGGGCAAACCACGCAATGGCCGCAACAGGCTGCGCAAGCGCCGCACCGTGGTGCGCAGATCATGCAACGCCTCGGGATCGGTGCGTGCCGTCAATCGCGCCTGACAGGCCAGCAGCCGCACCTCCAGGCTCAGGACATGAGCCACCAACCGGTCAACCAACGCAGACATCACTTGCTCCTGATTCAAATGGCTTGAAGATCATTCTGCCGCCCAGTGAACGCAGCCTCTTTGCTTCACGTCAGCAGCTTAGCGGCCGGCGCGGGACTCGCGAATATAGAAGCGCGCCTTCTCGGCTTTCTTGCTGCAGCCTTCGAACCCTTCGAATTGCTGCTGGGTCTTGGCGGCGGTCAGCAGGGACAACGCTTTGGAGTAGCTGACGGTGCCGGCAAAGCCTTCGGCCTTGGCCAGATCCAGCTCATGCCAGGCCGCGTCGAGCTGGCTGCCGCAGCTGTCGCGGTAAGCGGTTTTACCGGCACAACCGGCCAATGCCAAAGCCAACAACGGCACACAGATCCAGGCTTTCATCACTCACACCTCAAATAGGTCAACAGTCGTGCAGGTAAGACGGTCAGGCAGCGAAAAAGTGCCTTGCCGGCGGGTGAAACCGCGCAACTGAGAAGGATAGCGCTGAAGGGTCATGCAATAGCAAAAAAACGACGTCACTGGCGCACTCAACGACCTCGGCGATTGAGCCTGCCCGGCGATGGGTGCATTGTGGAACCTTGTCGGGAGGACGCTGGATGAAAAAACGTGTTGCGTTGGTACTGGGTTCCGGTGGCGCCCGGGGCTATGCCCATATCGGGGTCATTGAAGAGATTGAACGACGCGGCTACGACATCGCCTGCATTGCCGGCTGTTCGATGGGCGCTGTGGTCGGCGGGATCTACGCCGCCGGCAAACTCGACGTTTACAAGAACTGGATCGAAAGCCTCGATTACCTCGACGTCCTGCGCCTGGTCGACGTCAGTTTTCGCCTCGGCGCGATTCGTGGGGAAAAGGTCTTCGGCCAGATCCGCAAGATCGTTGGCGAAATCAATATCGAAGATCTGCGCATTCCTTACACCGCCGTTGCCGCCGACCTTACCAACCAACAGGAAATCTGGTTTCAGGAAGGTTGTCTGCATCAAGCCATGCGCGCTTCGGCGGCGATTCCCAGCCTGTTCACCCCGGTGATGCAAGGCAATCGCATGCTGGTTGACGGCGGCATTCTCAATCCGCTGCCGATCGTGCCGGTGGTGTCGAGCCATTGCGATCTGATCATCGCAGTCAACCTCAACTCGACCAACCAGCGTCACTACAAATTGCCGGTGATCCAGCGCCCGGCGGCGTTTCGCTCGCGCTTTGACAGCCTGATCAATTCGCTGGGGGCGAAGATGCCGTTCCGCCGTAAACAGGCTGAACAATTGTTGCGGCTCGAACAGGAGGCACTGCGCGCCGAAGCGGCGGACATCAACCCCTGGCTCGAAGGCGCCGAACCGGAGAGCCAGCAACCGGCCGCCGCGCCTGAACGTGAAGGCGCACCGAAATCAGCGACCGGCTCATTCATCATCGATAACGTCGGGCCGGCCTCGTTGCTGGATTTGATCAACCAGAGTTTCGAGGTGATGCAGACCTCGCTGGCGCAGTACAAGATTGCCGGGTATCCGCCAGACATCCTGATCAACGTGCCGAAGCGGGTGTGCCGGTTTTTCGAGTTTTACAAGGCGCCGGAGTTGATCGCGCTGGGGCGCGAGATTGCGCGGGATACGCTGGATCGGTATGAGAGTGAGCAGGGTTGATCTGAGCTGATTTCTCGGGTGTGTTTGATGGCCTCTTCGCGAGCAAGCCCGCTGCCACAGGGAATGCATTCCAAATGTGGGAGCGGGCTTGCTCGCGAAGGCGTCAGATCAACCCACATCACTCAGCAGCCGATACCCAACCCCTGCCTCAGTCACGATAAACCGCGGCCGCGTCGGATCATCCGCCAGTTTCTGGCGCAAATGCCCCACCACAATCCGCAGATAATGGCTGTCTTCGGTGTGCGTCGGTCCCCAGATATCCTTGAGCAATTGCTGCTGGGTAATCACCCGCCCCGGATGCCGTGCCAGTTGCGCCAGCACCGCGTATTCCTTGCGGGTCAGCGCCACTTCGACACCGTCGAGCAACACCCGCCGATAGGCCAGGTCCACGGTCAGCGGGCCGAAACTCAGCGCCGCCTGCTGCGCCTCCCCCGCCGGCGCCTGACGTAATAACGCACGCACTCGCGCAAGAAATTCCTGAATACCGAATGGCTTGGTCACGTAGTCATTGGCGCCGCCATCCAGCGCCTGGACTTTCTGCCCTTCGCTGGCGCGCACCGACAACACCAGCACCGGCGTCGTGGCCCACTCGCGGAATTCGCGCAGCACCTGCTGGCCATCCATGTCCGGCAAGCCGAGGTCGAGCACCAGCAAGTCCGGTTTGTTCAGCGCCGCCTGCGCCAGCCCTTCGGCACCGTTGCCGGCCTCGAGCACTTTGTAGCCTTGAGAAGCAAGGCTGATGCGCAGGAATTTGCGGATCTGCGGTTCATCATCGATGACCAAAATGGTCGCGGTCTGGCTCATGAATTCACATCAACACAAAAGAGTGGCAAGAGAGTAGCGCAGTCCGTATCAGGCTTCATGGTCCAGCCCCGGTTGCGTCTGCAACGGCAAGTGCAAGGTGATGCAGGTGCCACGTTCGTCGATGCCGTCGGCGACGCTGATACGCCCGCCGTGCGCACCGACCATGCCCTGACAGATCGCCAGGCCCAGGCCCGTGCCCTGGCCACCCCGATCACCCCGGGCAGCGGTGTAGAACATGTCGAAAATCTTCGCCCGTTCCTCTTCGGGAATCCCCGGCCCTTCGTCGCTGACCGCGAAGAAAATCTCTTGGTCATTCGCCCCCGCATTGAGCTGCAAGCGGCCGTGAGCGGGTGAGAAGCGTGCGGCGTTTTCCAGCACATTGACCAGCGCCTGCTCGATCAGCGCCGCATGCACGAACAGCAGCGGCAACTCGGCCGGCACATCGGTGCTGACTTGCAACGGCGCGAGCACCGCGCGCAGGCGATTGAGCGAACTGCCAACGATGTCGGCGGGCGACACCCAATCCCGCGCCAGCTTCAGCGCGCCGTGGCCGAGGCGGGTCATGTCGAGCAGATTCTGGATATAGCGGTCGAGGCGCTCGGCTTCATCGCGAGTGCCTTCGAGCAGTTCACGGCGATCCTCCAGCGGGATCGCTTCACCGAGGGCCAACAGGCTATCGATGCTGCCGCGCATGGCGGTCAGCGGCGTGCGCAAATCGTGGGATACGGAGGCCAGCAAGGCACTGCGCAATTGTTCGGTTTCACCGTGCAGGCGCGCGGCTTCCAGGTCATCGGCCAACTGCGCGCGTGCCAGCGCTTGGGCGAGCGGCTGACTCAATGCGGTGAGCAAGCGGCGACGCTGGCCGCTCAAGGTCTGCCCTTCCTTGGCACAAACACCGAGCAAGGCCAGCGGTCCGTCCTCGACCGACAGCGGCCACCACCACCAGCGCCCGAACGGCAGCGTGCCAGTGCCCATGCCTGCCGGTTGATCGTGCTGCCAGGCCCAATCGGCGGCGGCGCGTTCAGCCTCGGTGAATTGCAGCGGCCCACCGGTCTCGACTTTCCAGCCGCCCTGACCATCGCGGTTGAGCAGACACAGTTGCAGATCGCTCCAGCCGTTGAGGTGTTGCGCGGCGGCGCTGACCACTGCTTGGCGATCGGTCGCGGCGGTGAGTTTACGCGACAGGTCGAGCAGTTCGGTGGTTTCTTCCTGGGTGTCGCGCAAGGCCTGCAATTGCCGACGCTGACGCGCCGCGAGGTTGCCGGTAAGCGCTGCCATCAGCAGGAAAAACAGCAGGGTCAGCACGTCTTCTTCGCGCTGAATGCTGAAGGAAAAATTCGGTGGAATGAACAGAAAGTCATAGGTCAGAAACGACAGCGCGGCACAGGCCAGCGCCGGGCCGAGGCTGCTGCGCACCGCCACCAGCAACACCGCCGCAAGAAATACCAGCGAGATGTTCGGCAGCGGCAACACGCTCGACACGGCCCACGCCAGAGCACTGGCCAACACCGTGGCAACCAGCGCCAGCGCATAGTCGAACCACACCAGGGTCAGCGCGTTGCGCGGGCGCGGTTGATGCTGTTGCTGATCGCTGTCGAGGACGTTGATCTCCAGCCCGTGAGCCTGACGCAACAGCCGTGCCGCGAGTCCGCCGCCGAACAGACGTCGGCGCAGTCGCGGCCGGGACTGCCCGACCAGCACCAGACTCGCACGGCGTTCGGCGGCATGCTGGATCAGGGTTTTCGCCACTTCACCGGCGCGTAATAAAACCACTTCACCGCCAAGGCGCTCGGCCAATTGCTGGGCGCTTTGCAGGCGTAGCCGCGATTGCTCATCGCGCACGCTACCGTTGTCGACATGCACCAGACTCCACGGCAAATGCCGGCGCTGGGCGACACGGCTGGCATGACGCACCAGGCGTTCGGCCTGCTGGTCGCCATCGACGCCGACCAGCAATCGCCCGCGCACTGCCGGGGCGGCCTGACCGAGTTGGCGATAGCCTTGGGCGAGATCGTTGTCGACTTGCGCGGCGGCGGTCTGCATCGCCAATTCACGCAACGCGGTGAGGTTGGTCTGGGTGAAAAACGCATCAATCGCCGCGCGCGCCTGCTCCGGCACGTAGACCTTGCCCTCGCGCAGACGCTCGAGCAATTCACGCGGTGGCAGGTCGATCAGCAGCAGCTCGTAGGCTTCTTGCAGGACCCAGTCCGGCAGGGTTTCGCGCACTTGCACACCGGTAATGCCGCGCACCTGATCGTTGAGGCTTTCCAGGTGCTGGACGTTGACCGTGGTGAACACGTCGATGCCGGCGGCGAGCAGTTCCTGAATGTCTTGCCAACGTTTGGCGTGGCGGCTGCCGGGGGCGTTGCTGTGGGCCAGTTCATCGACCAGCACCAGTTTCGGCCTGGCCGCAAGAATGCCGTCGAGGTCCATTTCTTCGAGCATCACGCCACGGTATTCCGAGCGCACCAAGGGTTGCTGCGGCAAGCCGCCGAGCAGTGCTTCGGTTTCCGCCCGGCCATGGGTTTCGACCACCCCGGCGAGGACTTTCACGCCTTGGCGCAATTGCGTGTGGGCGGCCTGGAGCATGGCGTAGGTCTTGCCAACCCCGGGGGCGGCGCCGAGGAAAACCTTGAGCCGGCCACGGCCGTCACGGGGCAGGTCTGCTAACAGCGCGTCGGCGCGGCCGGAGTCGCTCATGCTTGATGTTCTCTCTTTTGCAGATGTTTATGCGGTGACTGTGATGGCCTCTTCGCGAGCAAGCCCGCTCCCACATTTGCAACGCGTGCTCCTGTGAAAGCGGGCTTGCTCGCGAATGGCCACGCCGCCGATTCAGAGTTTTTCCAGTGCCATGTTCAGCTCCAGCACATTGACCACCGGCGGCCCCACCAACGGCTGTTCAGTATGCGCATCGAGCAGTTGCTGCAGAGTCGACAACGGCAGATTGCGCGCCGCCGCAACACGCGCCAGTTGATAGGCAATTGCCGCCGGTGGCAAGTGCGGATCGAGGCCGCTGCCAGAGGTGGTCAGCAAGGCCAATGGCACCGGCCCCTGGCCGGGTACCTGCTGTTTGTTGGCCTCGTCGATCACCCGCGTGGCGAGTGCCGGGTTGCTCGGTGCCAGGTTGCTCGCGCTGCTGGCAACCGTCGCAAACGCACCGGCCGATGGCCGTGGATGGAACCATGCATCGCCGACAAAATCCTGGGCAATCAGCGACGAGCCACGGACCTTGCCGTCAGCGTCATGTACCAGGCTGCCGTTGGCTTGAGCGGGAAATGCGACTTGCGCAACACCGGTCACCACCAGTGGATAGGCGACGCCGGTGACCAGGGTCATCAACACCAGCAGGCTCAGGGCCGGACGTATTATTGTGGACATTTCAGGATCCTCGAATTCGTTGGGCAAACTTTTGCGGGGTGTCAGGGAGACCTTTTCCCCCTCACCCCAGCCCTCTCCCCCAAGGGGGCGAGGGGGAAAGGGAGCCGATCTTTGTGCTTTTCAAAACCTGAGTTCGGCTCGATATTTCAGGTCGGTGCAACTCTCGTAAACACCCCGTTCAGTCCCCTCTCCCTCCGGGAGAGGGCTAGGGTGAGGGCCTCTTCTGAGACTCACACCAGATGCAGCGCCGTGAGCAACATGTCGATCGCCTTGATCCCCACGAACGGCACCAGAATCCCGCCCACTCCGTAGATCAGCAGATTGCGTCGCAACAACGCCGCCGCACTCGCCGCCTGCACGCGCACACCGCGCAGCGCCAGCGGAATCAGCACGACAATGATCAACGCGTTGAACACGATCGCCGAGAGAATCGCGCTCTGCGGGCTGGTCAACTGCATGATGTTGAGCACGCCCAGTTGCGGGTAAATCGAAGCGAACAGCGCTGGCAGAATGGCGAAGTATTTGGCCACGTCGTTGGCGATGGAAAAGGTTGTCAGCGCACCCCGGGTCACCAGCAATTCCTTGCCGATCTGCACCACGTCGAGCAGCTTGGTCGGGTCGCTGTCGAGGTCGACCATGTTCGCCGCTTCGCGGGCAGCCTGGGTGCCGTCGTTCATCGCCATGCCGACGTCTGCCTGGGCCAGCGCCGGAGCATCGTTGGCGCCGTCGCCGCACATCGCGACCAGACGACCGTCGTTCTGCTCGTGACGAATGCGCGCGAGTTTTTTCTCCGGGGTGGCTTCGGCGAGGACGTCATCGACGCCCGCTTCAGCGGCGATGGCAGCGGCGGTCAGCGGGTTGTCGCCAGTGACCATCACGGTGCGGATCCCCAGTTTGCGCAGTTCGGCAAAACGCTCGCGGATGCCCGGCTTGACCACGTCCTTGAGGTGGATTGCGCCGAGCAATTTGCCATCGACGCAGACCAGCAACGGTGTGCCGCCGCTCTGGGCAATCTTGTCGATTTCCCGCGACAGTGCCGGGGCCAGGTCCGAACGTTTTTGGCCGAGGAAACTCAGCAGCGAATCCACCGCGCCTTTGCGGTAGACACGGCCCTGAAAGTCGACGCCGGACAGACGGGTTTCTGCGCTGAACGGTACGGCGGTCAGGGTTTCCAGAGCGGGCTCCGGCTGCGGATGCAGACCGCGCAGGTATTCGACGATGGACTTACCTTCAGCGGTGTCGTCCGCCAGCGAAGCGAACAACGCACCTTCGGCAAGGTCACGACCGCTGACACCCGGTGCAGCATAGACCGCGCTGCAACGACGGTTACCGAAGGTGATCGTGCCGGTCTTGTCGAGCAGCAGCACATGCACGTCACCCGCCGCTTCCACCGCACGGCCAGACTTGGCGATCACGTTGAGGCGCACCAGACGATCCATCCCGGCGATACCGATAGCCGACAGCAGACCGCCAATGGTGGTCGGGATCAGCGTAACCAGCAGCGCCACGAGGAACACCAGCGGCAGGCTGCCGTTGGCGAAACGGGCGAACGGTTGCAGGGTCACGACCACCAGCAGAAAGATCAGGGTCAAACCGATCAGCAGGATGTCCAGCGCCACTTCGTTCGGGGTCTTCTGGCGCTTGGCGCCTTCGACCAGCGCGATCATGCGATCGAGGGTCGACTCACCGGGGTTAGCGGTGATCTTCACCAGCAGCCAGTCAGACACCAGGCGCGTGTTGCCGGTGACCGCCGAGCGGTCGCCACCGGACTCACGAATCACCGGCGCCGATTCACCGGTAATCGCCGCTTCGTTGACCGCCGCGATACCTTCGATGACTTCGCCGTCACCGGGAATCATCTCCCCGGCTTCGACACGGACTACATCGCCTTTGCGCAGGCTTGTCGCGGGGACCACCTGAAAGCTGCCATTGGCCTGTTTGCGCCGGGCGCTGAGGCCTTCGCTGCCAGCCTTGAGGCTGTCGGCACGGGCCTTGCCGCGACCTTCAGCCAAGGCTTCGGCGAAGTTGGCGAACAGCACGGTGAACCACAGCCACAAGGCGATTTGCGCGGCGACGAAGGTTGGCACCTCGGCGTCGGGAATGAAGCACAGCACGGTGGTGAAAATCGCCGTCAGTTCGACCACCAGCATCACCGGCGAACGCTTGAGTTGCCGCGGGTCGAGTTTGACGAAGGCTTGCAGCAGCGCTGGCCGCCACAGGGCCGATATCGCGGTTTTCGCTTGTTCCGGCGCTTTGACGGCGGCGGGTTTGATTGCGGGCATATTCATCATTGACTCCTTAGAAGCCCATGCTCAGATGTTCAGCGATAGGGCCCAGCGCGAGGGTCGGCAGAAAGGTCAGGCCGCCCACCAGCAAAATGGTCACGGTCAACAGGGTCACGAACAGCGGGCCATGGGTCGGAAAGCTGTTCTGGCCGATCGGTGCGGTTTTCTTCATTGCCAGGCTGCCGGCCAAAGCCAGTACCGGGAGGATGTAACCGAAGCGGCCGATCAACATGCCCAAACCCAGCATCAGGTTATGGAAAGGCGTATTCGCGCTCAGACCACCGAACGCCGAGCCGTTGTTGGCACTCGCCGAGGTGTAGGCGTAGAGCAACTGGCTGAAACCGTGCGGGCCGGGGTTGCTGATGGTCGCCGCCGGGCCGGGCAGCACTGCAGCAATGGCGCCAAGCACGAGCACACCGACCGGCATCACCAGCAGCGTCACCACCAGCAATTGCACTTCGCGGGCCTGGAGTTTCTTGCCGAGGTATTCCGGCGTGCGGCCAATCATCAGGCCGGCGAGGAACACCGCGATCAGCACGTTGAGCAACATGCCGTAGAGACCCGCACCGACGCCGCCGAAGATCACTTCGCCAACCATCATGTTGACCAGCGCGACCATGCCGCTCAGTGGGTTGAGGCTGTCGTGCATGCCGTTGACCGAACCGTTCGAGGCCGCCGTCGTCGTCACCGACCACAGCACCGTGGCGGTAGTGCCGAAACGTGCTTCTTTACCTTCCAGCGGTGCGGTCTGTTCAACCGCCGCGTTGTTCAAAGTCGGGTTTGGTTGGTATTCGGCCCACAGCGAGGTCGCGCCACCGATCAGGAACAGCGCGAGCATGCAGGCGATGATCGCGCGGCTCTGACGCAGGTCTTTGACGTAGTGGCCGAAGGTGAACACCAGCGCCACCGGAATCAGAATGATTGAAGCGACTTCGAACAGGTTGCTCCACGCGGTCGGGTTCTCGAACGGATGTGCCGAGTTGACGCCGAAGAAACCACCACCGTTGGTGCCCAGTTGCTTGATCGCAATCTGACTGGCGGCCGGGCCGAGCGGGATCACTTGATCGACGCCCTGCAGGGTCACGGCGTTCACATACTGCGCGAAGGTTTGTGGCACACCCTGCCAGACCAGATACAGCGCCAGCAACAGGCACAGCGGCAGCAGGCCGTAGAGGGTGGCGCGGGTCATGTCGACCCAGAAGTTGCCGAGGGTTTTCGTCGACTTGCGGCCGATGCCACGGCACAGCGCAACCAGCACGGCGAGGCCGGTGGCGGCGCTGACGAAGTTTTGCACGGTGAGGCCGACCATCTGGCTCAGGTAGCTGAGGGTTGCTTCACCGCTGTAGGACTGCCAGTTGGTGTTGGTCATGAAACTGACCGCAGTGTTGAACGCTTGCGTCCATTCCTGGCCCGGCAGATTTTGCGGGTTCAGCGGCAAGTGATCCTGGAACACCAGAATCGCGAATAGCAGGAGGAAACCGGCGAGGTTGAACGCCAGCAGCGCCAGCGTGTATTTCTGCCAGCTCTGCTCGGCGTCAGGATCAACCCCGGCGACGCGATAACAACCGCGCTCGACCGGGCCGAGGACCGGCGTCAGCCAGGTGCGCTGACCTTCCATCACTTTGTAGTAGAAGCGCCCGAGGAACGGCGCCGGCAGCAAGACCAGCGCAAAAAACCCGAGGATCAGCCAATAGTCATAACTGTGCATAGCCGCTCCTAGTTCCGATCCGCGCGCAACAGCGCAACCAACAGATAAATGAACAGCCCCACTGCCAACAGCAGTGACACCCCGTCCAGAACGCTCATGGAAGATCTCCGTGTTACGGCGTATTGCCGCGTGTGCAGGCATTGTCGGAAAGGAGGCTGTAAAGGAACGAGAGCGAGGGGGTTGGCTGGGCATAAAGAAAGCGTAAAGAGTGGTTTTATGCGGGCGTTACAGCAGGTTTGCAGCGTCAGGTCGGGCCCCATCGAGGGCAAGCCCGGCTCCCACAGGTCCCGTGCTGGAATCAAACTCTGCGGACGACGCAAAAACCTGTGGGAGCGGCTTGCCCGCGAAGGCGGCATAACAGCTTCCGCTGCTCCCAACTGGCGCACGAAGAACGCTCATCCAGCCGCGAACATCCCCGCTACGACAGCTTTCAACTCATTACGACTTGTTTCACCGCGATGGCACGCCCACTGCACACGCCCTCCCCGAGCTTTCCAAACCGTTCAGGGAGCAAACGCATGAACACACAACTCAAACCCACGCTGGGCACCTTGCATCTATGGGGTATTGCCGTAGGGCTGGTGATTTCCGGCGAGTACTTTGGCTGGAGTTACGGCTGGGGGGTGGCCGGGACGCTGGGTTTCCTGGTGACTTCGTTCATGGTCGCGACCATGTACACCTGTTTCATTTTCAGCTTCACCGAACTGACCACCGCCATTCCCCACGCAGGCGGGCCGTTTGCCTATAGCCGTCGCGCGTTCGGCGAAAAAGGTGGATTGATTGCAGGTCTGGCCACGCTGATTGAATTCGTCTTTGCGCCACCGGCCATCGCCCTGGCAATTGGCGCGTACCTCAACGTGCAGTTTCCGGCGCTTGATCCAAAACACGCAGCGGTGGGCGCCTACATCGTGTTCATGGGCCTGAACATTCTTGGCGTGAAACTGGCGGCCACGTTCGAGCTGATTGTTTGTGTACTGGCCGTCGCCGAGTTGCTGGTGTTCATGGGCGTGGTCGCGCCCGCGTTCAGTTTCAGCAACTTCGCCCTAAACGGTTGGGCAGGTTCGGATGTATTTGGTGCACCGGCGATTGCCGGGATGTTCGCGGCCATTCCGTTTGCGATCTGGTTCTTCCTCGCCATCGAAGGCGCGGCGATGGCTGCCGAAGAAGCCAAGGATCCGAAACGCACGATTCCCAAGGCCTACATCAGCGGCATTCTGACCCTGGTGTTGCTGGCAATGGGTGTGATGTTCTTTGCCGGCGGTGTCGGTGACTGGCGCACCCTGGCCAACATCAACGACCCGTTGCCGCAGGCGATGAAAACCGTGGTCGGTGACAACTCCGGCTGGCTGCACATGCTGGTGTGGATCGGCCTGTTCGGTCTGGTCGCCAGTTTCCACGGGATCATCCTCGGCTACTCGCGGCAGTTCTTCGCCCTTGCCCGCGCCGGTTACCTGCCCGCCTCGCTGGCGAAACTCTCGCGCTTCCAGACGCCACACCGCGCAATCATCGTCGGCGGCATCATCGGCATTGCCGCGATTTACAGCGACGGTCTGATCAACCTCGGCGGCATGACCCTGACCGCCGCGATGATCACCATGGCCGTGTTCGGCGCCATCGTGATGTACATCATGAGCATGCTCAGCCTGTTCAAACTGCGTAAATCGGAACCCAATCTGGAACGCACCTTCCGCGCGCCCTGCTATCCACTGATTCCGCTGATTGCACTGGTGCTGGCGGTGGTGTGCCTGGTGGCGATGGCGTGGTTCAACGCGTTGATCGGCTTGATCTTCCTCGGTTTCATGGCCGTCGGTTTCGGCTACTTCCTGATGACCGGCCAACTGCGTGCCGACGCGCCGGCTGATGCGATGCTGACGGGCAATTGATCGATTTCGGGTGTACCGGGTACAAGCGGCCTAGAATGGAACCACTGCGAAGAGACTTCGCTCAAACGTGGTATGCAGCGTCGCACGGCGAAATCCTCGCCCGTCGAACTGCCCTTAAGGAGAGCCGTTATGCCTTGGTATGCCTGGTTGATTCTGGTGGTTGCAATCGGCTCGATTGTCGGCGGACTGATGATGTTGCGTGACACCGCCAACAAGGTCGAACTGACCGATGAAGAACGCAAGCGCGTTGCACAGCGTAATGCCGAAGCGGACGCCAAAGACGCACAGGACCGCTGACACCCACCCCGCCATAAAGGCGGGGTTTGTTTTTCCAACCCGATTGGACTAACCCGCCCGCCTTTTAGATTTTAGAAGTACAGTCACCATTTAATCTTCCGTGGTTAAGATGGCAGCATCGTCGCGGAGAGCTCCACATGCGTTACTCGCCAGATCACAAAGCCCAGACTCATCAGCGCATCATCAAGGAAGCCTCGGCGCGCTTTCGCAAGGACGGTATCGGCGCGACAGGCCTTCAGCCTTTGATGAAAGCGCTGGGCTTGACCCATGGCGGCTTCTATTCGCATTTCAAATCCAAGGACGACCTGGTCGAAAAGGCCCTGCAAGAGGCCGGCGAGCAGGTCGCGGGTCTGTGTGAAGAGATTTTTGCTCAGGAAAACCCGCTGCAAGTCTTTATCGATACCTACCTGTCGCAATGGCATCAGACCTCGCCCCACGAAGGCTGCCCGCTGCTGACCATTTCTTCCGAGTTGGGCCTGCGCGGTCAGCCAAGCCCCACCAGCGACGAAGTCCTCAATGCTCGCCTAGAACAAATTCAAGGAACGCTCGCAGGCGAGAACATTGCTGAGCGCAGCATTGTCATCATGGCAACCCTGGCGGGCGCACTGCTGCTGTCACGCAGCGTCGCGGACGCCGACTTCGCTCAGCGCATCCTCGACATCACCCGCGAGCATCTCAAGCAATCGACTGATTAAACTTCCCAGCGCTTGAACAACACGCTCGCATTGACCCCGCCAAAACCGAAGCCGTTGGACAATGCATATTCGATCGGCATCGACCGCGCCTGGCCATGGACAATGTCCACACCTGTGCTGGCCGGATCGGGATTGTCAAAATTCAGCGTCGGCGGCACCACCTGATCACGAAGCGCCAACAGCGTGAAAATCGCTTCAAGCCCGCCGGCAGCGCCGAGTAAATGACCGGTGGCTGACTTGGTCGAGGTCACGGCGATTTTATTCTGCACGCCGAACAACGCTTTGATCGCCGCCAACTCGCCGAGGTCGCCCACCGGCGTCGAGGTGGCATGCGCATTGAGGTGCTGCACCTGATCCGGTTCGATACCCGCCTGCGCCAGTGCCAGCGTCATCGCCCGCCGCGCACCGCTGCCATCTTCAGGCCCGGCCGTCAGGTGATAGGCGTCGGCGCTGGTGCCATAACCGACCAGCTCGGCCAATGGCTTCGCGCCACGGGCCAAGGCATGCTCCAAAGATTCGATCACCAACAGCCCCGCGCCCTCGCCCATCACAAAACCGTCTCGACCGCTGTCGAACGGCCGCGACGCGCGCTCCGGGGTGTCGTTGTAACCGCTCGACAGTGCCCGCGCGGCCGCGAAACCGGCCAGGCTGACGCGGTCGATGCAGGCTTCCGCGCCGCCACACACGGCAATATCCGCTTCGCCGGCGCGAATCAAACGCGCCGCATCGCCAATCGCTTGAACACCCGCAGCGCACGCGGTCACCGGTGCGCCCAACGGCCCCTTAAGGCCGTGTTGAATGGACACGTGCCCTGCTGCGAGATTGACCAGAAACGATGGAATGGTAAACGGTGACAAACGCCGAGGACCGCGACTGTCGGTGGTGCGCACGGCGTCGGCAATCGCGCCAAAACCACCGACTCCAGAGCCGATGATCGTGGCAGTACGTTCCTGACTCTCGCTCTGCGACGGATGCCAGCCAGCCTGTTCCAGCGCCTGCCGGGCGGCTTCCATGGCGAACAGAATGAAGCGGTCCATCTTCTTCTGTTCCTTGGGTGGCGTGGCGCGATCCGGATCGAAACCTGCTTCAGCGTCCTCTTCCAGCGTCGGCACCGCGCCGCCGACTCGCGTGGATAAATCAGCAACCACTGCTTCAGGCAGGTTTCGCAGACCGGAACGCCCGGCCAGCAACCGCTGCCAGACGACTTCGAGATCGCTGCCCAAGGGTGAAACCAGGCCCATGCCCGTGACGACTATTCGACGCGAATCCATACCGTGGTGACCTCTGATCAATTCAATTGCCGGACTTGTAACGTTGGGCTGCCGAGTTGCGGGAAAGGTTCGGTGCCATGACATGGCGAGCCGCAACAAAGGCGTGCCATTCGCCTGCATCGGGCAGCGAAGGAATGGTGACCAACTCGCCCTGATCCAGACCGGCCAGCGCCGCATCGACCATCTCGCCCGCGTCCATGACCATTTCGGCCGGAATGCCACTGGCATCGATACCGGAGCGCTCCCAGATTTCGGTGCGGGTTACACCGGGCAGCACGGCCTGGATCTGCACGCCGGTGCCTTCGAGTTCAGTGTTCAGCGACTGAGTCAGGCTCAGTACGTAGGCTTTGCTGGCGCTGTAGGTCGCATTGAAGCGTTCCGGAAACAACGCCACCACCGAGGCGATATTGATGATCGTGCCACGCCCGGCCTTGGCAAAACTCGCGGCAGCGGCCGATGCCAGACGGGTGACGGCGGTGATGTTCAACTGGATCAGTCGCTCCAACTGGTCCATATCGGCATTGGCCAGCAACCCGTCAGAAGCCACACCGGCGTTATTAACCAGCAGGCTGATGCTCGAATCGCTACGCAGGCGTTGTTCGAGTTTGAGCACGTCATCCTTCTGCGTCAGATCTGCCTTGAGCACTTCAACCTGAACGCCATGGGCATCGCGCAACTGGCTCGCTGCACTTTCCAGACGGTCCTTGTCACGCGCAACCAGCAGCAGATCAAAACCACGCGCCGCCAGGCGCTGAGCGTAAATCGCACCGATACCGGATGATGCGCCGGTAACGAGAGCAGTACCTTGAGATTGTAAGGAATTCATGAGATTGCTCCTGGAATGCTTGATGAAGGACGTTGCCGATGAGGCGCGCTGGCTTGATGCATCGGCAAATTATTATAGGCATAATCCAAACGCAATATGATAGCCGTAATTTTAAATTGTCTGACCGGTGACCTCTCCACAACTGCCCGCGGTCATGCGCTGCGCAAGGAAAAAAGGCCGGTCAATGACCGGCCCCTTGGCGTTGAACACTCAGCTTAGTTGACTTGCAGCTTGTCGCGATTGCGATCCAGAATCGCCTTGCCGATACCCTTCACTTCCAGCAACTCATCCACCGACGCAAACGGCCCGTTTGTTTCACGATAAGCAACAATTGCTTTCGCCTTGGCCTCGCCGACTCCAGACAACTCCTTTTGCAGCGTCGCCGCGTCAGCATCGTTGAGATCGACTTTTGCGCTTTGGGAAGGAGCCGCTGTATCCATGACCAAAGGCGCTTTTGGCGACTCCGCTGGCGCAACAGGTGCGGCAATTGCGGCGATCGAGGCACTGGCAAGGAAAGCAAAAATCAGAGAGTAGAAGTAACCGGTACGCATTTTTGACGCTCCATCATCATTTGAGAAAGCAGCTTTTCCGAAGCTGCTCTCCAAACGTAGGTCATGGTGGAGCTATGTCAAAAATACGAGCGTTACAGGATGTGAAACAATCAAGGTTCGAGACGCCGTTGCTGGTAGATCCAGTCGACGATCTCGCCGTCGGGGGTGTAACCGCTGACGGTGTCACGCAGCAATTGGCGTACACGCGAATAATCATCCTGTTCGACAGCAGTCAGCAAATCCGTCAAACGCAACTTGAGCAAGTCCCAAGGCAAATGGTCCTCGCTGGCGCTCATGATCATCGGGTGGGGTGTGGCTGCCACGTTGTCACCAATCAGCAACTCTTCGTACAGCTTTTCTCCCGGACGGAGTCCCGTGAACTCAATGGAGATGTCGCCTTGCGGATTACGCTCGGAACGAATGCTCAATCCCGACAGGTGAATCATTTTCTCCGCCAGTTCGACGATTTTTACCGGCTCGCCCATGTCCAGGACAAAGACATCCCCACCCTGTCCCATCGACCCTGCCTGGATGACCAGTTGCGCAGCCTCGGGAATGGTCATGAAATAGCGGGTGATCCGCGGATGAGTGACCGTCAACGGGCCACCGGATTTGATCTGGCTGTGAAACAACGGAATCACCGAGCCCGACGATCCCAGAACATTACCGAACCGAACCATGGTGAAGCGGGTTTTATTGACCCGGGAAACGTTGGCCTTGTCGCCGAACATCACCGGGGCAACCTCTCGACTCAGCGCCTGCAGGGTCAGCTCAGCCAGACGCTTGGTACTGCCCATGACATTCGTCGGCCGCACAGCCTTGTCTGTAGAAATCAGGACAAAATTCGACACTCCGGACTGAAGCGCCGCTTGAGCGGTGTTCAGGGTTCCGAATACGTTATTGAGCACACCCTCGGCAATGTTGTGCTCCACCATCGGCACATGTTTGTATGCTGCCGCATGGTAGACAGTGTCGATTTTCCAGGTCTTCATCACATCGAGAAGCTTGTCCTGATGACGAATGGAGCCCAGGATCGGCAGCAATTGCACAGAAACAGAGTGCCGAGACCCACGCTGCTCCAACTCGGTCAGGATGCTGTACAGATTGAATTCACTGTGTTCAAACAACAACAGCGTGGTCGGTTCCAGTGAAAAGATCTGTCGGCATAATTCCGAACCGATTGAACCACCGGCACCGGTGACCATTACGGTCTTCCCTTTTATGCAACGCTCGAGCAGGTCTGGCTGCGCTGGCACCGAATCCCGTCCCAGCAGATCGGCAATATCCACTTCCTGAATATCTTCAACCTTCACCCGACCGCTGGCCAGATCGGTGAAATTGGGCACGCTGCGTATGTGAAGTGGGAATCCCTCCAACAGATTCAGAATCTCCCTGCGTCGAGCGCGGGTCGAAGACGGGAGCGCAAGAAGAATTTCCTGCGCGCCGGTGGCGTCGATCATTTGCTGAATGTGCTTGGGCTTGTACACCTGCAGACCGGAAATTGAACGATCGGCAATGCTGGAGTCGTCATCTATGAACGCTACAGGGCGCATGGTTCGCCCCATGCGCAAGGCGGCGACCAGTTGGTTACCCGCAACGCCGGCGCCGTAGATGGCCACCTTCGTCAGACCATCATCCCGGGACGTAAAGGGTACGTGCTGGGCGGCTGTGAACCAGTCCCCCATGAAATAGTGGCGCATGCACAGGCGCAAGCCACCGATGATGACAAGGCTAAGCCACCAATAGTTGAAAACGATGGACCGGGGAACTACAGCCTCGTGGTTGCTATACCAATAAACCACCAGAGCCAGAATCAGTGAGGAGAGGCTTACAGCCTTGATGATCGCGATGAGCGCATCATTGCCGAAATATCGCATGACGGCACGGTACATGCCAAAACGGATAAACAGGGGGATGGCGATAATCGGTGCGCAAGCGAAGAGCCAGAAGTGGACCTTCAAGGGGTTGTACATATCGTCTATGCCTAGACGCACGATGAACGCAAGCCAGAGCGCGCCCCAAACGAGAACGACGTCAGTGGCAACCTGTATCAGCCGTTTCTTGCGCCGCGGTAACCCCAACAAAAAAGATCGAATTTTATCCATCAGCATAATGGCTTAGTGCCCACTCCTTTCACCAAGGTCAGCGTTTCACATTGTAACCGTCTACCGAGACTCTAGGTGAAATCAAATCGGTTGCCAGACCACCACGACCGATGACGCTCTTAAAAAACCGCAACTCTGACAACTGAATGTAACCTTTGAAGCACAGAATGTCATATTTTGAGAAAGGTTGCGGCCGGAAAAGCGGAAATGAAATTGAGGCACACAGGGACTTCAGCTACACTTGAGACCATTCGAATGCTATTCAAATTAAATCCAGACCTTCTTCAAAATATTAATAATGCATATTCCTTTACCATTAAATAAATCCACCACTTGTAACCAATTTTTTGTAAAAGAGGCATCATGAGCAGAAATCTGACCTCACCTCCTCAAGTGGTAACCTCTGAAAATCGAACAGCCCTTAAAGGACAGAGACCGATCGTCATATGGCTGACCGGGTTGAGTGGCGCAGGCAAGTCAACCATTGCCAACGCCTTGGAACTGGCACTATTAGAAACAGGACGACACACTTATCTTCTCGATGGAGATAACGTCAGGCTAGGTCTATGTAGCGATCTTGGATTCTCCGATCAAGACCGTGAAGAGAACATTCGAAGAATTTCGGAAGTTTCAAAATTATTTCTCGATGCCGGACTTATCGTAATAACTGCATTCATATCACCCTTCCGCCGTGATAGAGACTTGGCCCGCAGCGTCATTGGCGAGAAAAACTTTATAGAAGTCCATATCGATACGCCTTTAATCGAGTGTGAACGACGCGACCCTAAAGGCTTGTACGGAAAAGCAAGACAGGGGCTGATCAAGAACTTCACCGGAATTGATTCCGCGTATGAAGCCCCTCTTGCCCCCAAGATAAGAATCAACACACTTGAAGAAAGCCTCGAAGAATCCGTACAACGCATTCTCGCTGTGCTTCAAGAAAACCTCGAAGCATGAACACGTTCGCCGTTGTTGGAGCAGGTTTCAGCGGAACCGTCGCTGCTATCGAATTCTTGAATCGTGTGCATCACGAAGCTCAGTTGCTCATCATCAATCGGTCTGGACTGATTGCTCGCGGGCTTGCTTATGGCACGAACAGCCCGCTGCATCTCTTAAACGTACCAGCCGGCAACATGACAGCCTTGGCAGACGAGCCGGATTCCTTTCTGAATTATTGCCTCGAACGCAACATGGAAGTGACAGCCAGCTCGTTTGTTTCGCGCAAAGTCTATGGCGACTATCTCGAACACTTGCTCAATCAAGCGATTGAACGTTCGTCCCCACGCGTCAAAACGACTCAGATCAATGCTGAAGTTGTCAGCCTGACTCCAAACGGTCGAGGGGCCACCATCCAATTAGACTCAGGAAAGACATTCACAGCTGATCAAGTCACGCTGGCTTTCGGACATTTCCCTCCCAGCACACCATCGGGCCTCGGGTCCGTGAGCGAAACGCACTACTATCAGCAAGACCCTTGGGAACAGCGCGCTGACACTAAAATCCAGAAGGATGAGCCGATACTTCTGATCGGAGGCGGACTTACGGCAATCGATGTCATCAGCAATTTGATGAAGTCAAAGCATACCGGCAAAGTGTACATGCTTTCGCGACGGGGCTTACTACCCAAACCTCATCGTCTCGCGAGAGGTCAACATACGGATCACACAAACACACGTTATCGGTTGCTCGAGTCAAAGCCGTCAATACGGAGCTATTTGAAAATCATTCGAAATGCGATAGAAGCCGGGTTAAATGAACAAATTGACTGGCGAGATATCATTGCCTCAATCCGTCCCGTAACAGCAGAGCTCTGGAAACGTCTTCCCGATAGCGAACGACGCCGATTCCTGCGCCACCTCCAAAGCTACTGGGACGTACATCGCCACAGGGTCGCACCGGAAACATTCCTGATATTTGAAGATGCACTGAATCGTGGCCAACTAATTCCCCTGGCCGGGCGCATCATCTCGATGGACGTCGTGAACGGCTGTGTAACTGCAGTGATAAAGGAGCGACGCAAGGAATCAAGTAGATTACTGACCGTCAACCTGGTCGTGAACTGCACGGGCCCCACTTCCAATCCAGAGAAAACAGCTAGCCCGCTTATCACAAAGTTATTGAAGGAGGGATTGGTTGTTTCGGACACCCTGAGATTGGGTGTTTGTGTGAACGATCATTACTATCTGAAAAATACTCAAGGGGAACCAAGTGACTGGTTAAGCTATGTCGGCCCCATGCTAAAAGCCGATCACTGGGAGCTTACAGCTGTTCCCGAATTGCGTGTGGCCGCACGCTCGGTAGCATTGAATGTATGTCAGAAGTTTGCAAGGTAAGGTACCGGCAATGGTGCCAGCATGAAGAACGAGGCCATAAAAAAGGGTGATCAAAATAGATCACCCTTCGTTCACATCAGACGATTTCAGGCTTGAGCGCCATCATCAATCCATTTGCAAAGGATGTGCACACCCTCTTCAACCATGATTTTTGGCGACCAGTTCAAAACATTCTTGGTCTCCTCAATGGTGCAAGAAGCGTGACGTACATCACCATGGCGATACTTGCCATTGATGTGATGCTCAGGGGCCTTGTAGTAGCGAGAAATGATATCCGCCAACTGGGCCACGCTAGTCGCTTCACCCGAACCTACGTCGTAAGGCTTGGTGGTACCGTCGGAGTGGATGGTCGCGGCAAAAATCGCGTTGGCCACATCGTCGATGAAAACGAAGTCGCGAATAATTACGCCATCTTCGTAGACCGGAATGCTCTTCCCTTCTTTCGCCATACGGGCAAACAGAGAAACAATGCCGGTATAGGAGTTGATCAGGGACTGACCTGGGCCGTAAACGTTCTGCAGACGCAGCATTACAGGCGTCACGCCGAGTGCAAGGCACCAAGAGCTGAGAATATGCTCTTGAGCAAGCTTGGTTGCACCATAAACACTTGTTGGATCAGGTGTCGTGGTATGAGAGTTGAACGGCAAAGCCTGGAGGCCCGGGAAATCCCACTCGGCACGCTCCAGTTGTTCACGGGAGCGCTGGCCCGGATAAACGATTGCGCCGTTAGCACCTTTCCATGCGCCTTCACCATAAACGGCACGGCTGGAAGTCAGAACAATACGTTCAGGCAACGCTTCCGGATTGTTGCGCACGAGCGCATCCAGCATTTGGGTCGTACCGGTAACGTTGACATGAGCGTGGCGGCTCGCTTCCATCAACGATTGGCCAGTGCCGGTTTCCGCTGCCAAATGAATAACAACGTCGGGAGCAAAGTCTTTCAAGACACGATCCCAGTCCTCAGGACTGGTGACATCGCCTTTCACAAACTCAACACGCGAATCCAGTGCCGCCGGCCGCTCTGCGCTTGGGTGCACCTGAGGGTGGAGATTGTCGAAAGCAACAACTCGGCTGAATTGCCCGGCCAACAAAGGAGACAAAGCACAGCCGATAAAGCCTGCACCGCCGGTAACTAGACATGTCTTGCTCATTAACCACTCCTGATTTTGATTCAAAAAAATTACTTAGCGTCCTGCACAACCATGGAAACTTTGCTCAAGCTCACCTGAACAGCAGGGTCCATATTTTCAAAACTGACTTGAGCGCCCTCAACCTCGGAGGTCAGGCTCAAAAAGAGTACATTATCTCCCTCGGCGTAGCGCTCGGCAAACTCCACCGGTCGCCCACCCTTCATCCCTTGAATCTTGAGCGTCCCTGAGGCGCTCGCCTTCAGGGAAACCCGCACAGTTCGCAAACCTTTCGACGAGTCCGCCCACTTGAGAACAAAAGGCCCTGTCAGATCCGAATTACCGCTCGTGGTGAGGACCTGGGATTCGTTTGCTACGTTGACACGAGCGCCCTGGCTCACAGCAAGATCATAATTATTAGCGGACAACCACAATTTACTCTCACTCAAAACATTATCGAGATGACGCTCAGTCATCACGTAGAGCACAACATCAGGTTTGTACTTTTCAATCAGCGCCGGAACATTGGGAGCGAGCGACTGATTGTCGATATTATGCCGAACCTGAATCGTTTCATAAAAGGCCGCTTGCAAATACAGCGACAGTGAGTCCCCCATCGAATCCCGCAACACCAATGCTCTCAAGCGTTTTTTCGCCGATTCGTTGCGGGTATTTCTCGGTAGATCGAATAGATCTGTTTGCGTACTGCCAGGCACGACCTGAACTGAGCCGTCCTCACCTACGATCGCAAATTCAGGCAAAGGGGAAGCGAGTCTGGGCATCGTCCAGGGATTGGGCTCCGGCAGGCTAATCATTGCCTTGAATTCACTACCGTAATCAGGATCTACGACTGCACCATCAGCTGAAGGAACGTACAGATCCACGAATTTAGGATCGAGTGTGGCCAGTTTTTTGCTGATTTCCTTCCAGCCTACCCAAGCGCCAAAATGCGTCCAATGACTATTGAATGGCGAATAGGTATCTCCTATTGAGCGCGCCTGTTGCAAGCCTGGACGCAAATCAATCAATGGCAGATGCTGCGGCGAATTCAGTAACTGATCGAAGATGTGAGTACCCATGCGCCCTTCGGACCATTGGGGGAGTTTATCCGGATAAATAGACCACTTGGCAGGCGCAACAACAAACAACATTGGTATATTGCGATGAGCCAACCACTGCTCTTGGCCACCAATTGTCCCGTTCCAGGCGTTCAGGTCAGCTTCATTATAGTAACGACGTCCGAGAGCCTGCGACATATTGTTATTGAAGATGTCTCCTAGAAAAATCCAACCATCACGCCCGACAACAGCAATAGCCTTGTCATTGGTGGTCCCGAGAGCGTAAAGAAAACTTGAGTAACCCTCGACGGCATTATTCCAAAGCGGCGTGGTTCTACGAATCCCGTCCCTCAGGTTTGCCCATTCACCTGGATGCTTGATGATGGATTTAATCGCAGGAGCGAATTGGGGAGAAAATATCACCGCAATACCGGGCAGGCACAGGGCGAGCATGAACAACCCAATGATGACCCGCGGCGTAAATACTGATCTCATATATTAAAACCGGAAGTAGAGAAAAGGGCTGTATGCACCGGAAAGAACTTTCATGCTTGCCAGCATGAAGAGCGAACCGAGTCCAAATACGCCAACGACAATCCGTTGACTCGATGAAAGACGATCACACAGCCACTTGTAAACCGGGAAACTGAGAATTGCGCCAACAACCAAGGCCAATAACAGCCCGTTGCTCATGTACTCGGCGACTACGAAATTTTCCGGGCCACTGCGCAGGTTCAACATCAAGGCGCTCATATGGAATGCGTGCTCAAACGTTTCGGAGCGAAACAGCACCCAGCCGAAAACCACCACTGCCAGGGTATAGAACCAACGCAGCACAATCGGTATGCCTCGGCTCTCCATATTCGTGAAACGCTCTAAAACAAGGAACAGGCCATGCCAGAGACCCCATGCGACGAATGTCCACGACGCGCCGTGCCATAACCCTGTAAGAATGAACACAGCCATAAGATTTACGTAAGTACGAGCGGCGCCTGTTCGGTTTCCGCCCAGAGGCACATAGACGTAATCGCGAAACCAACCGGACAAGGTCATATGCCAGCGACGCCAGAAGTCACGAATAGACGCTGCTTTATAGGGGTAGTTGAAGTTTTCCGGAAAGCGGAACCCCATCATCAAACCTAATCCGATAGCCATGTCGGAGTATGCGGAAAAGTCAAAATATATTTGCAGCGTATAACTGGCAGCGCCCAACCAGGCCGTACCGAAATTCAGTTCGGACGAAGGCAGTGCGAATATGGCATCAGCGGTAATAGCGAAGGTATCGGCCAACAACACTTTTTTTGCAAAACCAATAACAAATCGGGTGATGCCTTCAACGACCATATCGGGGTTGACAGAACGATCCGGAAGCTCTGCAGCGATATCACGGTAACGGACAATAGGTCCTGCAATAAGTTGCGGAAATAATGACTTGAATGTGCCAAAAATCAATAGGCTTTTAGTTGCCTGAATGGTGCCCCGGTACACATCGACCAAATAGCTGATGCCTTGGAAAACAAAAAAACTGATGCCGAGGGGCAAAAGCACGGATATGACCGGGACCGCTGATGGGTGACCAAACTTTTCAGCGATGATATTGATATTCTGAGTAATAAAACCAATGTATTTGAAGTAGCCCAATACAGAAAGGTTGAAAAACAGACCAAGAACGAGAAAAATCCTGGCTAGTTTATTCGCCTTTTCACTGCCATTTGGCTGTCGATATATCGCAATCAAATAACCGAAAGCGTAGTTTCCGACAATGGCGGCCAAGAGAATCCAGACCCCCTTTGCATCCCCCAGGTAGTAAAAAAAAAGACTCGCAACCAAAATCAGAATATTTCTGAGTCGATGCCCGACTAGCTTGTAAGCTATCAAAAAGGCGGGCAAGAACAGAAAAATGAACAGGTAAGAACTAAAAACCATAATCTATTTTCCAGTTGGTAACAATGGCACTGAAGCTAACGCAGGAGAGTGGCGAAATCGGCATCTTCTCAAGCATTATTATTTTTTCAACACCCAACGGTAGCCACTACGTAGAATTGGTGCCAATCGTGGAAACCTGAACATTATAGAACGTTTCAAAGAGACTATTACTCCCCCTGCGAAGCGTGCCGTTCTAGCGATTTGCATTTGCTCACGTAGGTCTCCCGAAGGAAAACAACTGGACAGCGCCTGCACTTTATACTCTAGCTTGACGTAGTTCTTCGACGCTTGGCCTGGCGTCATTATGCAACGGCTTATGAAACCAGCATCTTGAGCACAATATGTGATCAAACGCTCAAGAACATGAGGGAGATCTCCATCTCCGTAGCGCTTCTCATCAAAGTCGCTCCACTTCCAATCATGCTCAAACATTTTTTTCAATGCATCGGGTCTAAACCAATACATCGATCCATACGTTGCGATGGGTGTTTCGGTATCCAGTGGAACGTTCAAGCCAAGCTGACTGGCCACTTCCACAGCCCGCTCCCTATTGAGAAACCACCCATGACCTAGCGTGGGATAACCAATATGCACAGCTGGCGGCATCGCGACACCGACCCATGGCGTTGTCTCAAACAACTCAAGTACGTTGCTTACGTATTCTTCACTGGAAAGAAGGTTTTCGAAAAGATGGCGCTTAAACATGGAAGCCTTTGCCCATCCATCCTGGGGAGACTTTTTGCTATGAAGTCTGCAAATATAATCAAACCCACCATGGAGCACGATGTCACGACACGTGATAAATAATGCGGACGTATCCCTTCCAAAATTTGAAGCGCAAACCAATACGGAATAATCGAATAAACGCATACCCGTGAGCGCATCGTTGATCTGCGCTTTCTTTCCTTCCGAATCGGTCGTGATAAATAACGAGCAATTCAGCGGAATATTTTTTACTAAATTCAAGATCTCATCGAGCATATCGACGTAATAAATATGCGCGATCACCGCGACCTTCTTAACTGAAAGATCAGGACTAATCGGATTCGCATGAGAATCTGAAAGAATGCTCAGTTGCTCAAGATTTGTATAAAGCGTGCGTAAGGGGGTGGTGCGGATCAGATTCTTCCAAATCAATCCTTCATCGTAATCCGAATTCTCTCGTACATTTTCCAACGCACGTTTGACATCAATTGCCTCACTTTCAAGAAAGCCAGGGTCATGAAAAAAGGGGCGCCGCTTTAAAATCGGCGAACGTCGCTCTACGGTTAAATCAATTTCAGAAAATACCGGATGATCGGTATTGTAAGTTTCCGGATCCAGATAAACCGAGTATTGGAACCCCAGGTCTTTAAAATACTGGGTAAACCGCCCCTCGTGCTTTAAGATAGAATCTTCATAAGATTTTATCATTGGCATCTCATGCCAATATTTATAAAAGCCATCAGAGCAAAGCATCTTGTTACGCACAGCGATAAAATGCGATTGGATATGAAACGGCAAATCGCCATTGCCGGTAAAGGGGTTGGGTGAAATCTGGTTATGTGCAGACACCCCCCAAAAATCCACGTCGGTTTCACTCATCGAGTCAAACAGTTCCGAAAAGGGAAAAATCGGCGCATAGAACGTGTAATTCAGGAATAGTGCCTCGTCATACTGACGCAACGCTTCCCAGCCAAACTTCTCTATCGATTCTTTATAGGCCCAAACATCAAAACCAATATTTTGCCGACAGTGAACGACATCGACCAATTGCTCAATCTTCTCTAGAGAACCGGGAGCGATTTTAGAGTTAGAAACGAAAAAGATGGTATCAACGTGCGCACGAAGCTTACGAAGCTTATAGACTATGTAGTCATCCACCACTCCGTCATTATCATAAAAAAGATAAAAAGCAACTCTACGCATATTCAATCTGATTCCATTAAGCTCTCAAACAAACCGTATGCACCCATACCCGAAAGCATATGCATAGACTTATAACAAATGGCGAACCTTCAGACTCGCCATTTGTCATTTGCTGCTTACTTACCCCTGAACAACGATGCGATTCGACTCAATATCCGTCGTTGAACGGACAGCTTGGCTCGATCTACCCAACGCAAGCGAGTCAAAATATCCGAATCGCCCATGAAAGAGTTCAATTTATCATTCAAGATTCGAGCCTGATCCAAAGCTCCCATCCTTTCACGAAACGTGCCACCTGGCAAGAAAGTAACCAGCTTCTCATGGAGCTCTCTCGCTTGATCCAGCCACTCGACAGGAGGCACGTAAGTATTGTTCGCTGTAGAAAGATGATTTACGCGATTGCAAACGTCCTTGGCCTGTCCCAACCATTGAATTTGATACTGTATATTTCCGTTAGGCAACATGGATCCAAGACGTTGGAGTTTGTATTCAAGTTTCGTGTAGTTGATTGAGGCCTGGTATGTGTTGATAACACACCTCATGTGATAACCATCACTCATCACTGAATAACCTAACAACCGCTCTAGAACATGAGCAAGACTGCCGTCCATATGATTCGGTTCTGGATCGAAATCAGACCATTTGAACGGATAGGTTGAAATTTTCTTGATCGCCTCTGGCCGGAACCAGAACATCGTTCCATACGGCGCCATCGGTGTTGAGTCATCAAACGCAGTGGTAATGCCTAATTTTTTCGCCCACTCAGTAGCTGGCTCGCGGTTCTCGAACCAAGCGTGCCCCAATGTGGGGTAGGCAATATGAACCACTGGAGGAAAAACCATCCCCAAACTTTCATTCTTTTCAAACAACCCAATTACACGCTTTACATATCCCGGGCTGTGCAACAGATTATCAAACATGTGCTGTTTGAACATCAATGCCATATTATGACCATTTTGCGGGGATTTTTTGGAATGAACCCGGCACAGATAATCATATTCATCTGACAACAAAACATCGCGCAGCGTCATGAACAGGGACCCCATGTCCCTGCCACGATTTTCCTCGGTAACGCGCACCTCAAACTTGTTGACATTATATTTCAGCAGAGCAAGCTCAATGTTCTTTTTCTTCTGCTCACTGCTGGTTGTAATGTAAAGGTCATATGGGTATGGAATATTCGTGATATACGACATTGCTTCTTCGAGCATGTCGTCATAATACAAGTGTGCCAGCACCGCAATACGAGGCGCCTTACTCTCTGGTTCGTCAAAATCTTCAGCCGGCAGAACTTCGAGCAAGTCCATATTAGTATGAAGCGTACGCGGTTGAGTACTACGAACGACATTTTTCCAGATAAGGGAAGTGTCGTAATCGCTTTCCTCCTCTATCTTTTTCATCACCCCTTTCAGAGTCATCGCGTTTTGTTCAAGAAAAATCGGATCATGAAAAAACGGGCGTCGCTTTAAAATCGGGCTCCGATTCTCAAACATCAGTTCAATGCTCTGGAACGCGGAGTATTCAGTTGGATAATCTTCTACGGGAAACGTCACCTCAAAGCCGAAGCCGCAATCACTAAAATGTTTAGTAAAGCGTGATTCATGCTGAAGAATAGAATCTACGTAGGAGTTGATCATTGGCATCTCACGCCAATATTGCTTGAACTCCGGAGATGTAAACATTTTCTTTCGCACTGCAATCCAGTGTGAATTCAAATGAAGGGGAAGTTCATCACGACCAGTGAACGGATTAGGCACCATTGCCTTGTGCGCGGTGATCCCCCAAAAGTCACACTCCATCGCATCCATTTTTTCAAACGTTTCGGAGAACGGAAAAATAGGACCGAAGAATGTGTAATTCATCAGAATCAGCTCGTCGTACTCTTCGAGCTTATCGAGACCAAACGTCTCCATTGCATCTTTATATCCCCAAACATCAAAACCGATATTCTCACGGACATAAACAACATCAACGACATCTTCAAGCTTCTTTCTTGACTCGACTGTCAGCGCAGAGTTTGACACGACAAAGATCGTATCAATGCTCTCCTTCAACGATTTCAACTTATGAGTAACATAGTCATCGACTTGACCCTGCTCATCATAAAAAAGATAAAATAGTACGCGTTTCATATAACCACCAATTTAAATAAGGCTTATTTTTTTTCGATCGAAAATATTTTTTTTGCCAGCCACATCCGGCTGCCTGTCAGCGCGAGGAGCGCCGCGTAACTTGCCTGGGCATCATTTAACTGCTGTCGACAGCTTTCCTCTCGCGCAGTCACGACCTCTAGTTCATGGGAGACATCATTAAGTGAATTTATCAATTTAGATATCTCCACCTTGCTATCGGAAAGCGCTTTATCCATTTGCTCTCGCGCGTCTTTCAGTTCGATCAGCTGGGCATGCTGGGTGAAAAAAACCTCGTTATGATGCTGCCTCAACGCCTCAAGCTCAGCCTGCTGCAAGAGCTTTTCTTCATCTCGCTCTTCAATAGCTTTGTTAACTGCCTCGCGCATTGGCGAAGAAAAAAGAGCCAGCATTTCAGAAAATTCGATCTGCGCGTTTTCGATGACTTTCCAGTAATCACTCTGCATTTCGTTGCATATAGAATACACACGCTCTGCAAACGTTCTGCGTTCGGGTCGCGGTTCTGCGTCCGAGTTGTGATCATGGTGACGATCCTCAACCCCCAGGTAATCATCAATTTCTTGCTTCGCCTCTGTGATCGAAACAGGCCATTCAAGCTTCAGTTCAGCGGCAACCCGCTCTACGCTGAAGGCCCAATCGCCCAATAACTGATCATAAGTAATTAACGCTCGGGGAATTTCACGCGTGGCTTTTTCAGCTTCAAAAAAGTATTCAAGCCACAGAATTTCAGTATTTTTGGGGCCCCACTGTTCCTCCCCGACCATTCGAGCGACAGAACGCACAACCTCGCCGGGATGACGGGTAACCAGTAACGCTCGAGGCGAAATGTTCAGCGAGTGAAGAACTCTGAGCCATAAAGGGACAATACGGCACATTCTCGGCTCTTTGATGATCCAGAGCATCTGGTCGCCATATTCACGTCGCACCAACTCGACAAGCTCTTCATGTGCCCTCTGGGTCGCTGGATGCTCAAGCCAATCCTCAGGCATTTCACTGACGTCAAACCAGGTACGCCCTAAAGCGGTTAATAGCCGCTCATGAATGGCCAATGCATCTGCGCTTTCAAAAAAGCCTTTGGGGTTAGGTTTGGCTGCAGGTAACAAGTTACCCGACAATGCTGCCCCACACAGGTTAAGCACACGGGTGACTGCCGAGGTACCGCTACGCGGCATTCCCAACACCAGAATCGCTGTAGGGTTAGTCATGATGAGGTACCGTTGAATCTATAGAGGAGAACCATAAATCGGGCGATTCAACCAGATCTGTCAAACCGGTTGAGAGGCGAGATGGATTAGGCAGCACCCGGAACATTCCAATATCGATTTTTCGATCCAGGAACTGCTCTTGTCCATCTAAAACAGCCAATACCCCCGCGTTCAAAAAGTACATTGCAGGCATTAACTGGCAAACGAAAGGAAAAACGGCCTTGACTCGAGTCCCCTTCTCTATGGTCTCAATCGCATCTTGGGTTGTGGAACTGACTGCCCCGCCCAACTCCAGTCCGGATGTAGTACGAATCATCATACCGAATCTGACTTTTGCAGCAGATTCTGCAAATTCAGCTTCGTAGACAAAATGATAGGCCTCGCCTTCCTGAATCACGTTGACCCGGCGACCGTCAAGAGTTTCAATCTGAGCATTATGTATTGATACACCGTTGGAGCTATAACTCAAAGTGCTTTGCGGAACCATGCCCTCATCGTAATAAGCTTCCTCTTTAGCTTCAGCGTCTTTCTTAGCACTGATTACCAATTTGGAGTCGACTCTGTCGGCGGCCGAAACAAATCTGTCAGGGCTCTGCAACTCCTCATGCATTTGCAATTTTATTTCTGTTCGCAATGCTTCAACAGTATCAGCAGGAGAGTAGATTAGTTTGTGATACTTGGAAACAACTGACTTTGGACCGCCGAGAGCAAGCACCTCGCCTTGATCCAAAAGAATAGCTCGATCACAAAGCTCGGTAACGATCCCGGCAGAATGAGATACGAACAGAATTGTAGAACCGTCATCCCTCAGTCGCTGAATACGCGCGAAACACTTACGCTGAAAGGCTTCGTCACCAACGGCCAGCGCCTCATCTACAATGAGCAAATCCGGGCTTACATTGATCGCTACGGAGAACGCCAAACGAACATACATTCCACTTGAGTAGCTTTTTACCGGCTGTTCAATAAAATCGCCGATATCGGCAAATGCGGCTATTGCCTCAAATCGTGAGTCGATCTCTTCCTTGGCAAGGCCAAGTACGGAACCATTCAAGTAAACATTCTCACGCCCGGTAAAATCCGGATTGAAACCAGCACCCAACTCCAGCAGTGCAGCGATACGCCCGTTAACCTTTATCCCACCTTGACTAGGAAATAGCGTACCGCAGATTAATTGCAATAAAGTTGATTTACCGGAACCATTTCTACCGACAATCCCAAACGTTTCTCCGCGCTTGACTTCAAAACTAATATCTTTTAGCGCATGAAACTCCCTAAACCAGCTATTTTTCTTACTGGCTGGAGAGAGCATCTGCAGAAGCCGATGATGGGGCTTTTCATATACAGGAAAGCTTTTACTTACATTGCTCACAATTACTGCAGAGTCAGAGCACATCGCCAAAGCCCCTTCTTGTCGCTGAAAACCATGTATACCCGATCAAGGCAAACAGTGAACTGGCCAAGGCATACAGTCCTAACCCTGTCCAATCGGGCATCCCACCCCAGAGAGAAACTTCTCGAGCCTGATCGATAATAAAAGTCAATGGATTTAGCGAGAAAACAAATCGATACTGTTCTGGAATGGCATTAACCGGAACCACAGCCGAAGAAGTGAATAATAGTGCAGTGGACAGCACTCCCGTAACCTGACTGATATCTCGAATGTAAACACCCAGAGCGGAAAGAAACCAGCCAACGCCCAACATCAATATAATCAACGGTAGAAACACCACTGGCAAAAGAACAATACTCCAGGAAAATTGATGATCAACTGCCAATCTTAGTACAATCAGGACGACTACATTCATGAAGGTATGAAACAACGCCGAGACCACCATCGGCCAAGGAAGTATCTCAATAGGAAAAATAACTTTCTTAACGTAACTCACATTACTGGTAATCAACATGGGGGCACGGGTAAAGCACTCCGCAAAAAAACCATGAACAATAAGCCCCACAAAAAGAATTATCGCAAAACTGTTTACCGAACCACTTGGCTGAGGCCAGCGACTATTAAGAATGCTACCGAATGCGAAAGCGTAGACACACAACATCAGAAAAGGGCTTAAAATTGACCACAAAAGGCCAAAACTAGCACCACGATAACGTCCGAGCACTTCACGCTTGCTCAATGCGAGTATCAACGAACGATTGCGCACAACCGAAATGGCTGGTGCAAGAATACTCGCCTTTAAACCTCCAACAAAACTGGCCATAGCCACTCCAAAAATATCGTTCTATCTAGCAAATAAAATAAATCTCAACAATCAGAAAAACAAACTACTGACATAAATAATGAAAACCAAAGCCTTCTAGTTCAGATAGAACCTCTACAGTTTTTTGAGGATCTCTTCGTTTTTTCGGTAAAATCTCAACTCTATTTACCAGCATACGCAACCCTATCAAATCCTATTGAGGAACACAGCTACCCATAGGGCCAAATTCCCCTGTAGTGTTTGTCGATAAACACCCGAACGCAGCAAAAAAAAGCACCGTTTCAATAACGGCGAGCATCTAGCCTTTTCGAAATCCTCTAAAACCAGCAAGTTTGAAGGTGGCATCCGCTCTCTTATTAACTGAATTGCTTCAAGATTACGGTTATTCCACTCCGACAGCCGTCCACGAAGCATTTTCCTTAAGCGCGCCAAACCGGCGATAAAGCCAGCATTAGCACCGATAACATTGGCTGAATGCTGTCGATAACTGACATGTGATTCGCAATCGTAATAAACTCGACCACCGCAGGCCGTGGCCAGTATGTAAAACCACCAGTCATGAGAAATCATTTCTGAGCTAACAGTCGTGCTGGCTATTACTTTCAACGCATGGTTGAACACCATCGTATTTCCACCAGCAAGACTTTGAACCAGTGCATTTTCGAAGCTGGGCGGATATTTAAAGAGAGGTGAGTTACCAATTTTCACTCCCAACTCATTGATCAGAGCTGTCCGCCCACAGTAAAGTGCTGGGGTATCAACTGCGTGTTCAGTCAGCCACTGAATAGCCACGCAGAGTTTATCCGCCGACCATATGTCGTCCTGATCACAGAACGCATAATAATCCGCCACAATACTTTGGTTCTTTACCAAAGAAGCAAAATTGCTTGCGTAACCTTGCTGCGGGCCTGGGAATATAAAAAATCGGTCTGCGCCTAGCTTTGTCTGATAGGCACGCAAAATCCCCAAGGTACGATCTTGCGATCCGTCATCAGACGCATAAATAACCCAATTATCGTAAGTTTGACTGACGATGGAGTCGATCTGCTCCGTGAGATAGCGCTCCCCCTGATAGGTGCAAAGTAATATTGCGACCTTCCCATTCGTCTCATTACCAACGGTCACTGCATTGCTTTCCTTGCCCAAAAAAAAGTCACTCACCGTATGCAGACCGATATTCCAGGGCGCAGCGCATTGTTCGGGGAAGCATGTTCGTTACCTTCGCAGCTCTTGACAAAAAACGGAGGCTGATGCCAGAAATCACTGGTTTTGAGGTCAGCGGCTTGAGAATCCTGAAATCGAAAGGAATACGAATATCAGGACATTGATCTTATCAAATCCATGCCTGGATCTCAAAAAATCACAGCCGAACCGTCATTCTCAACAACGCCCCGGCCGTGGTTAGCACTCGCCCTCGGTAGATAATACTCAGAACCATGATAGCGAACTCCTACTGGTGTGAAACCGATCCCGCCCCAAATTTCCAGGCAAGTACAACAATTGGTATATAGGCCACCAAAATCCCTATCACGCCTTCCAACGCGTTGAGGGCAACAAGTACAGCAATCGGTAGAAGCCAGAGTATATTAATTGCGAGCACAGCCAATGTAACGAACTTATGACTCCTGAAACACCTTGAAGCATTTTGATAGGCGTGACTACAGTGAGCCTGATAAACTTTTTCGCCACGGGCAACTCTGCGAAAGAGTGTGAATGTAGCGTCTACTACAAAGACGCCAAGCAATATTAGCCAACTCCACAGAAAATGAGGTGAATGCCAAGCGGAGATCAGAGAAAGTCCACCTAACGCAATCCCCAGAAACCCGCTACCCGCGTCGCCCATGAATATTTTCGCAGGGGGAAAGTTCCAAAAGAGGAATCCCATGACGGCCGCAGACAGTAACAAAGGTGCAGCTACTAGCTGTGGCGCTCCCGCAAGGTAGTAAATCACACACATACCCAAACAAGCACAAATGGCTTCTACACTTGCAAGGCCATCAATGCCATCCATAAAATTATATAGATTGAGAAGCCATACCAGATACAGGACTCCGAATAACGGACCCGCCCATCCCAATTCCAGTGTTTGGGAAAAAAGCGAAATGGGGGCCAAACCGTTTAACCAGAATAAAAGCCAGGCTGCAGCGATAAAATGCCCCAGCAGACGCCACACTGCAGCGATGTGTCCGTGATCATCCGCAAACCCCAAAATGGCTACAAACAAGCCTGCGCCGCCCATTGCTACCGCATCAGATAGCGTCAAAGACTCAAATCCGACAAGTATCGGAAGCATTGCAATGAAAGAAACGACGATTGCAACACCGCCGCCTCTAGGCGTAGGCACCGTGTGAGAGCTTCGGTCGTTCGGGATATCCATTATGCTTGCATTGAGCGCGTAACGACGCAGAGCCCACGTCGAAGCGAGAGAAATGCAAAGAACGACTATCAATAGCCAGCAGAAAATCATGCTTTCCGATTATCCTTAAAGTGAAGCGCACTTCGACGAAATGCCAGTTCCCTTGTGATTGGAGGAGTCCACCCGAGCAGGCTACATGTCTCGCTAATATCAACTTGCAGCGAACTACAAAGTCGCTGAGTCAAATCCCGGCGCTTTGTCAAAAAACCAGCCAATTTGAGCAGCGCTACAGGAATGGGAATCAAGCGACTTTTCTTCCCCAACGCTCTCGACATTAATCCAAGCAATTGCGATGTGGATATGTCTGCCCCGTCACTGACCATCAATACATGCCCCTTGGCGGACGGATGGCTGATGCAGGTGACAATCAAATCCACTAAATTTTCTATAAATACAAGACTTCGCTGATTATGAATAGCGCCAAAGGGGAGCGGTACCTCCCTGTCCAGCCAGTTCATCATACTTAGAAAATTTGCCTTGACGCCCGGTCCATAAACCAGCGGCGGTCGAATAATTACCAACTCCATGCCAGTATCTATACTTATCTTTCTCAGGCCCTGTTCTGCTTCGAACTTCGAAAGCCCATACGGATCTTGCGGCACTGAGTTCAAAACAGGTGTAAACGGATGACCTGGATGAGTACTCTCACCATTAACTTTTATTGAACTGATATATATAAACCGCCTTACGCCCGACCTGGCGGCGTTCCGCGCCAGATTTAAAGTACTGATGACATTGATCTTGCGAAATTCCGCTAGAGCATCCGCGGCGGTTTCATCCATCACATGCACCCTGGCGGCGCAGTGAACGATTGCGTGAATACCTTCAAGAGAAAAACCGATATCTGAAGAATTCATATCCCAATATAGAGTTTTACACAGCCCGCTGAGTCTTGACTGAGAGCGCACACTGGCTAGCGGTGTAAATACTCTATCAATTAGCAGCTTGAAGACTACGGCCTCACCTACGAACCCTGTCGCCCCCGTAACCAGGACCAGCGGCTGATTCATTGTTTCTTCGCCCCCAAAAGCGCTGCAATCCAGCAAAGAATAAAGAACAGCGCTTTATCGCGCTTGCGTCGGCGGCATTGATATGAACTCAATGAAAGTAAAATCAGCCCCCTGCGACTAAAGCTAATCCATTGACGAACGAATCGGTCATCAACCAAGCCAATCAGTTCTACGATTATTCGAACCTGCTTGAACCACCATCCATCCCGCACGGTCTTGTAGCGCGCGATCAACGTCTTGATTCCGGTATTGGCACCGACTTGGTTGCGCTCGTGCTGTCTGTATTGCATCGTGGATACAGGATCAATTACCCATTTGAAACCACGACTACGAGCGAACGCGTAACAATACCAATCGTGTAGATCAACACACTGCAGCGCCGACCAATTAGCAAGGAGCGATTTTTTAAGAGCGTCTGCCAGTCTGCGCCCCAATACATAGGTGCAACCCGGCCCTGCGGCTTCGAACAAGTAGTCCCATTCGACTTGAGGTTGAGCCTTGTTTAACAAACGCGACTCTCCGCTCGCCCAAAACGCAGTAACATTGCTCGAATAGGCGTCAGACTGACCATCAATCAGCGTACGGGTCGCGCGAATAAGCTTCTCTTCGTGCCAAATATCATCTTGATCGGCAAAGGCAACGAAGTCATGCCTGGAAAAATCGACATCCCGTATCAGACGAAAGAAATTACGTGATGCCCCACCGAACTTGCTGTGCAGTGGCAAAACAACCACATTGGAATGGCGTGCCGCGTAGGCAGCACACCAACCCTCCGTACCATCGGTAGACGAATCGACACTGATGTAGATTGTTACATCCGTCATGGTTTGGGCTTGAATCGAATCAAGTTGTTCCTCGATCCAAAGCATACCGTTGTACGCAGCCAGCAAAACTGCAACGTTCTGATTTTCTACTGGCATGCGAATCCTGCATAGACGGTGCTGGATTTACTAATCCAGAAGGTGCATCGCTCGACTTACAGCGAGCCATGATCCAACAGTTTTTGTAGATATTGGCCGTACCCGGTTTTTTTCAGACGCTCTGCCTGAGCTCCAAGTTGTTCGGCGTCAATCCACCCATTGGTATAGGCAATTTCTTCAAGGCACGCGATCTTGAATCCCTGACGATGCTCAATGGTGTGCACAAAGTGACTGGCTTCGAGCAACGAATCATGAGTCCCTGTATCAAGCCATGCAAAACCACGCCCAAGCATTTGAACGCTGAGCGCTTTTTGTTCCAGATAAACTCGGTTGACGTCGGTAATCTCCAGCTCGCCTCGTTCCGACGGCTTGATGTTTTTGGCGATATCAACAACATGATTGTCGTAGAAGTACAGGCCAGTCACCGCATAGCTGGATTTCGGCCGAACAGGCTTTTCCTCAATACTCAAGGCACGGCCAGAATCATCAAACTCAACGACACCAAAACGCTCCGGATCAGAAACGTGATAGCCAAAAACCGTGGCACCACTTTCCTGATTACTGGCAGCGCGCAGATTGTCCGAAAAATGATGCCCGTGAAAAATATTGTCGCCAAGAATCAAACAGCAAGGGTCTTTGCCGATGAATTCCTCGCCGATAATAAATGCCTGCGCCAAGCCGTCAGGACTCGGTTGCTCTGCATAAGACAACTTGATGCCATATACGCTACCGTCACCGAGCAGCTTGCGGAAACAAGGCAGATCTTCAGGCGTAGAAATAATGAGGATTTCCCGCATGCCTGCAAGCATCAACACCGACAGCGGATAGAAGATCATCGGCTTGTCGTAGATAGGCAGCATCTGCTTGGATACGCCCAAGGTTAATGGGTGTAGACGTGTACCCGAACCGCCAGCGAGAATGATGCCTTTACGATTTGTAGTGGTCATTTATTTAACACTTCCATAAGCATTCGGGTGACACCACTTTGCCAATCCGGCAAGTGCAAAGAGAAATTGTCGCGGATTTTTTGAGTATTCAGACGCGAATTCAATGGACGGCGTGCAGGGGTAGGGTAAGCCGTCGTATCAATCGGATTCACCTCCTTGACCGCCAACTCTTCGCCAGCTGCTCGCGCAAAGTCGATGACGTGAGCCGCATAACCGTGCCAGGAAATCTCACCACCAGCAGCCAAGTGATACAGACCACCCAGCTCAGGCGTTTGCTGCACTTTCTGGATAGCTAATACAGTAACATCAGCAATAAGATCCGCACCTGTAGGTGCGCCAATTTGATCGGCGATGACATTGAGACTTTCGCGGTCTTTGGCCAGACGCAACATCGTTTTGGCGAAGTTGTTACCGCGCGCGCCATATACCCAACTGGTACGGAAGATCAGATGCTTGCAGCCGGATTCCAGAATCCCCTGTTCACCCGCGAGCTTGCTGGCGCCATAATGATTCACAGGAGCCACATCATCGGTTTCCTGCCAAGGATTCACACCGGTACCGCTGAATACGTAATCGGTTGAATAGTGGACTAACCATGCGTCCAGAAGTGCTGCTTCTTCCGCCATTACGCGGGTCGCTTCACCATTGACTCGGTCCGCCAGGTCCTTGTCCGACTCGGCCTTATCCACTGCGGTGTAAGCCGCGGCGTTTACAATCACATCGGGCTTGACCTGACGAATAGTTCTACGCAGCGCATCGGCGTTTGCCAAGTCACCGCACAATTCACCAACCGCATTACGATCCAGCGCTACCAAATCACCAAGAGGTGCGAGGGCGCGTTGAAGCTCCCAGCCAACCTGGCCATTTTTGCCGAGCAACAAAATTTTCATTTTTTCACCGAGCGGTCGCTGTAATTGGCATCAATCCACTGCTGGTAGCTGCCGCTTTTTACGTGCTCCACCCATTCGGTATTAGCCAGATACCATTCGACAGTTTTGCGAATTCCGGTCTCGAACGTTTCTTCCGGAGTCCAGCCCAACTCTTTCTCGATCTTGCTGGCATCAATTGCATAACGCTGATCGTGCCCCGGGCGATCCTGAACGTAAGTGATCAGGCTTGCATGCGGTCGATGGGCAGAATCAGGGCGCAGCTCATCAAGCAAAGCACAAAGGGTGTGAACCACTTCGATGTTCTGCTTCTCGTTGTGTCCGCCAATATTGTAAGTCTCACCAATCACACCCTCGGTGACGACTTTGTACAATGCTCGAGCGTGATCCTCGACATACAACCAGTCGCGAATCTGATTGCCTTTACCGTAAACCGGCAGCGGTTTGCCTTCCAGCGCATTGAGAATGATCAACGGAATCAACTTCTCAGGGAAATGGCAGGGCCCATAATTGTTCGAGCAATTTGTAACCAGTGTCGGCAGGCCATAGGTACGAGCCCAGGCACGGACAAGATGATCGGAACTGGCCTTGCTGGCCGAATACGGCGAGCTTGGCTGATAAGGCGTGGTTTCGGTGAACAGATCCTCTGGGCCTTCCAAATCACCATAGACTTCGTCGGTGGAAATGTGATGGAAGCGGAATTTGGCTTTGCGCGCATCATCCAGCGCCGCCCAATAGTGGCGGGCAGCTTCCAGCAGAGTGTACGTACCGATGATGTTGGTCTGAATGAATTCGGATGGACCGGTAATCGAACGATCGACGTGGGACTCCGCGGCCAAGTGCATGATGGCATCTGGCTGATGATCACGCAGGACACGGTCAATCTGATCACGATCACATATGTCGACACGCTCGAACACGTAGCGCGAATCACCACTGACTTCTGCCAGGGACTCAAGATTACCGGCATACGTCAGCTTATCGACGTTGATCACTGCGTCGCTGGTATTGGAAATGATGTGACGGATGACTGCCGAACCGATGAACCCGGCGCCGCCGGTAACTAGAATTTTCACGCGAAACCATACCCTTGAGCTGCGGACAGTGATACCAATGAGCACTGTCTAATCCATGAATGCAGAAGCCATCAAACTTAGGCTTCCGTCAGAGCAAGACTGAATCGACGTGGGCATAGACCCCTATCGAACAAGGGCTGTATTTTACAGCTTAATGAATCTTTTACTAATGGATATAGAAAACCGAGGACGCAAATTCGACAGACGCCCTGTGTCTCCCAATCTCAAACGAGACGCTTGCGTGCCGCTCTGGACGAACGCCCAAGAAACCAGCCCAATAACGGGCCAATCAGCATTCCGATCAACAGTGCTAACACTGCAATCAGCGACACTGGCAACTGCGGGCCGGAAAACCCAAGGAACAAAAGCGAAACCGATTGCTGATTCTCAAGCACAAACGCCAGAACAATCAGAACCATCAGCAGAAGAAACACGCCAAGCAGTATGCGTTTCAGGTTACGCATTCACGCCCCCTCGAATTTTAATAGCGAAGATCAAGCGCCCTCCTCCTCTTCCTCGTTCACACGGTCGCGCAATTCTTTACCCGGCTTGAAATGCGGAACGAACTTACCGTCAAGACTGACGGACTGTCCGGTCTTGGGATTACGCCCAACGCGAGGCGCACGGTAGTGCAGGGAGAAGCTGCCAAATCCACGGATCTCGATGCGATCACCGGTGGCGAGGCACTGGGACATTTGTTCAAGCATGGTCTTGATGGCCAGCTCCACATCCTTGGATGAGAGTAGCCCTTGATGGGTGACAATTCGTTCGATCAACTCCGACTTCGTCATATTTTTCCCTTCTTTTTCAAGCAGCTAGATCAGCGCTTGAAAGGTTTTAGCACGCCCGGAAGATTTTGAACAGCCCAGGGATTGACATATCTTCCACCGCGTCGAAACGCCCGTTTTCAGGGCATCACAGCAACAAACAAGGCACCGCATACTTAACGACATATCACCAGCATGGTTCGTGTCACGTAGCCCGCCGGATTGAAGCCAAAAGGAAACTCATCTTCATCCTTGGCATCATCTGAACGCGTGATCACTTTGTACCCCGCCCCCTTGCACTCCTTGGCTGCGCGCTTCTGGCATTTCTCCCAGCCAGAGCCCAATCCGGAGCAGTCAACCTCTATACCACTGACACCACGCACGGCATGGGTCTTGGCACTGGTCGTACAGCCAGCCAGAACCAATACAACCATGAGGACAATAAACTTGTTCATCCACTTCCTTATGCCAGGCAACTGCCCGACGACTACACGCTTAAGACCAAGCTTAGTCGTGAATAGGCGATTGATCCGATTAAAGAAACAGACCACCCCGAAGAGAGATTGGTTTCACCCAAACCCTCCCGGTGCGACGAACCACCAAATCTCAGGCACAAAAAAGGGCGACCGAAGTCGCCCCTTTTACGATCAAGCAGAACTTAGTTCTGTTTGGCCATTGCTTGACGCAGCAGTGCCGCCATGGTGGTGTCAGCTGCTTCACCTTCCGGAGCTGCTTTCAGGCTCTGGATAGCTTCTTTCTCTTCAGCATCGTCTTTCGATTTGATCGACAGCTGAATTACACGGCTCTTACGATCAACGCTGATGATCTTGGCTTCTACTTCCTGGCCTTCTTTCAGAACGTTGCGCGCGTCTTCAACGCGGTCACGGCTGATTTCGGAGGCTTTCAGAGTCGCTTCGATATCGTCGGCCAGAACGATGATGGCGCCTTTGGCGTCAACTTCTTTCACGGTGCCAGTAACGATTGCGCCTTTGTCGTTAACCGAGACGTACTCGGAGAACGGATCGCTTTCCAGTTGCTTGATACCCAGGGAGATACGCTCGCGCTCTGGGTCAACCGACAGGATAACGGTGTCCAGCTCGTCGCCCTTCTTGAAACGACGAACAGCTTCTTCGCCAACTTCGTTCCAGGAGATGTCGGACAGGTGAACCAGACCGTCGATGCCGCCGTCCAGACCAATGAAGATACCGAAATCGGTGATCGACTTGATGGTGCCGGAGATTTTATCGCCCTTGTTGAACTGGCCAGAGAAATCTTCCCATGGGTTAGATTTGCACTGCTTGATGCCCAGGGAGATACGACGACGCTCTTCGTCGATGTCCAGAACCATAACTTCCACTTCGTCGCCGACTTGTACGACTTTCGAAGGGTGGATGTTCTTGTTGGTCCAGTCCATTTCCGAAACGTGTACCAGACCTTCAACGCCTTCTTCCAGCTCAGCGAAGCAGCCGTAGTCGGTCAGGTTGGTTACACGAGCGGTAACGCGAGTGCTTTCTGGGTAACGGGCTTTGATAGCAACCCATGGATCTTCGCCCAGTTGCTTCAGGCCCAGGGAAACACGGTTGCGTTCGCGATCGTATTTCAGAACCTTGACGTCGATTTCGTCACCAACATTGACGATCTCGGAAGGATGCTTGATGCGCTTCCAGGCCATGTCGGTGATGTGCAGCAGGCCGTCCACGCCACCCAGATCGACGAATGCGCCGTAATCGGTGAGGTTCTTGACGATACCTTTGACTTGCTGGCCTTCCTGCAGCGATTCCAGCAGAGCTTCACGCTCGGCGGAGTTCTCGGCTTCCAGGACGCTGCGACGGGAAACGACAACGTTGTTGCGCTTCTGGTCCAGCTTGATGACCTTGAATTCCAGCTCTTTGCCTTCCAGGTGCGTGGTGTCGCGCACTGGACGGACGTCAACCAGGGAACCTGGCAGGAACGCACGGATGCCGTTAACGTCGACAGTGAAGCCGCCTTTAACCTTACCGTTGATAACGCCCTTGACCACTTCCTCGGCTGCGAAGGCTGCTTCCAGAACGATCCAGCATTCAGCGCGCTTGGCTTTCTCACGGGACAGCTTGGTTTCACCAAAGCCGTCTTCAACCGAATCCAGAGCAACGTGAACTTCGTCACCGACGTTGATGTTCAGTTCGCCAGCATCGTTGTAGAACTGCTCAAGCGGGATGAGTGCTTCAGACTTCAGACCAGCGTGAACGGTTACCCAGCGAGCCTGGTAATCGATATCAACGATAACACCGGTGATGATGGAGCCTGCCTGAAGGTTCAGGGTTTTCAGGCTTTCTTCAAAGAGTTCCGCAAAGCTTTCGCTCATTTTAATTCCTGTAGATGAGGGCGAAGTAAACGCCCATCTCCACACCCCAGACGGTGTGGGTTAGTTTCATTTAAAAGAAGCACCGCAGGACTATGACTGGTCCCCTGCGACCCTCTTGGTCACCCGGCGATATCGCGAATGGCGATCTCGCTCATGATGCGTTCAAGCACCTGATCGATGGAAAGCTCCGTGGAATCCAGCTGAATCGCGTCGGCCGCCGGCTTGAGCGGGGCTACTGCGCGCTGGGTGTCACGCTCGTCGCGTGCACGGATCTCATCTAGCAGACTCGACAGACTAACACCCTCGACTTTGCCCTTCAACTGCAAATATCGACGGCGCGCCCTCTCCTCAGCACTGGCGGTGAGAAAAATCTTCAGGGGTGCATCGGGAAAAACCACCGTACCCATGTCGCGGCCGTCGGCCACCAGACCCGGCGCCTCCTGAAAAGCACGCTGACGCTGCAACAGCGCCTCGCGCACGGCCGGCAATGCCGCGACCTGAGAAGCGCCGGAGCCGACGCTTTCAGTGCGGATGACATCGCTGACCTCATCACCTTCCAGAATGATGCGCTGCAGCTGACCTTCAGTCGCCGCTATGAACTGAACATCCAGATGAGCGGCAAGCTTCTTCAGCAGCTCTTCATTGGTCAGGTCGACACCATGGTTGTGCGCAGCAAATGCCAGCAGGCGGTACAGCGCACCGGAATCCAGCAGGTTCCAGCCCAGACGCTTGGCCAGAATCCCGGCTACGGTGCCTTTGCCCGAACCGCTTGGCCCATCAATGGTGATGACCGGTGCAATGTTTTTCACGACTGAGCCTCTTGTGCCACACGGATACCGACCTGCCCGCACAGCGCGAGGAAGTTCGGGAACGACGTCGCGACGTTGGCGCAATCATGGATGCGGATCGGTGCAGTGGCGCGCAACGATGCAACGCTAAACGCCATCGCAATACGGTGATCGCCATGCCCATGCACTTCGCCGCCGCCAATCCGGCCGCCGTCAATAATGATGCCGTCCGGAGTCGGCTGGCATTTGACGCCCAGCGCCAACAGACCGTCCGCCATGACCTGAATACGATCAGACTCCTTGACCCGCAACTCTTCGGCCCCCGTCAGCACGGTGCGCCCTTCGGCGCAGGCAGCGGCCACGAACAGCACCGGGAACTCATCAATCGCCAGCGGGACCAGCGCTTCCGGAATCTCGATACCTTTGAGTTTAGCTGCCCGTACGCGCAGGTCAGCTACAGGCTCACCACCAACTTCACGCTGGTTTTCCAGGGTGATGTCCGCGCCCATCAGGCGCAGGATATCGATCACACCGGTGCGGGTCGGATTGATGCCGACGTGCTCGAGCACCAGCTCGGAACCTTCGGCAATCGAAGCGGCAACCAGGAAGAATGCCGACGACGAAATGTCACCTGGTACTTCAATATGGGTCGCGGTCAGCTTGCCACCGGACTCAACCGAAGCCGTAGCGCCTTCAACGCTGACCGGATAACCGAAGCCACGCAGCATGCGCTCGGTGTGATCGCG
This sequence comes from Pseudomonas sp. IT-347P, assembly GCF_949768005.1. NCBI lineage: Bacteria > Pseudomonadati > Pseudomonadota > Gammaproteobacteria > Pseudomonadales > Pseudomonadaceae > Pseudomonas > Pseudomonas sp. IT-347P. Next base: position 196,975 of record NZ_CATKPQ010000057.1, on the reverse strand, counting down.
GGTCGGTGCAGGCTCGGTCACCGTGGTCTTGCCTTCAGCGTACAGCCCCGCTAGCAGCAGGCAGGATTTCACCTGAGCACTGGCCATCGGCATGGTGTAGGTCAGGCCTTTGAGCTTGTGCCCGCCACGAATGGTCATCGGCGGACGACCTTCGGCAGCGGTTTCGATTACGGCGCCCATTTCACGCAGCGGGTTGGCCACGCGGTTCATCGGACGCTTCGAAAGCGAGGCATCACCCGTCAAAACACTGTCGAAGTTCTGTGCAGCCAACAGGCCGGACAGCAGACGCATCGAAGTACCGGAGTTGCCCAGATAGATCGGGCCCGGCGCAGGCTTCAGACCGTGCAGGCCGACACCGTGGATGGTCACGCGGCCGTGGTGCGGGCCTTCGATGACCACGCCCATGTCGCGGAACGCCTGCAAGGTCGCCAGGGCATCTTCGCCCTCAAGGAAGCCTTCGACTTCGGTGACGCCTTCGGCCAGCGAGCCGAGCATGATCGAACGGTGGGAAATCGATTTGTCACCCGGTACGCGAATCCGACCGGACAGGCGGCCACCAGGTTGAGCCAGGAAGATCAGATCGTTGGAATTCATAGCGTCCACATAGGCCCTGCGGGCCAGGATTTTACTGAAATGCTCGCGGGCAACCCGGGCGCGCGTGAAAACGCCCAACAATTGGTGCCCATCCCCTGCATCGACCGCGTCGCGCAAGGCGTCGAGGTCGCTGCGAAATGTATCGAGTGTGCGCAGGACAGCCTCGCGGTTGGCGAGGAAGATGTCGTGCCACATCACCGGGTCGCTTCCGGCGATTCTTGTGAAATCGCGGAAACCGCCCGCAGCGTAACGGAAGATCTCAAGATTTTCATTGCGCTTGGCCAACGAATCAACCAGACCAAAGGCCAGCAGGTGCGGCAAATGGCTGGTCGCGGCCAGCACTTCATCGTGACGCTCGACCTGCATGTGCTCGACGTCGGCGCCCAATTCGCGCCACAGACGATCGACCACAGCCAATGCGGCCGGATCGGTTTGCTCAAGCGGCGTGAGGATCACTTTGTGGCGACGGAACAGCTCGGCATTGGAGGCTTCTACCCCACTCTGCTCGGAACCGGCGATCGGATGGCCGGGCACGAAGCGCGCCGGCATGCCGCCGAACGCCTCGGTTGCTGCGCGCACCACATTGCCTTTGGCACTGCCGACATCGGTGAGAATCGTCGACCCCAGATCCATACTCGCCAGACGCGCGAGCACTTTTTCCATCGCCAGTATCGGCACCGCCAACTGAATTACGTCAGCGCCCTGGCATGCGATCGCCAAGTCATCTTCACAGCGATCGACCACACCCAACTCGACCGCCAGCTTGCGCGATTGCGGGTCGAGATCGACCCCGACCACTTCGCGGCATACACCGCTTTCGCGCAAGCCTTTGGCAAACGAACCACCGATCAATCCCAGACCGACCACCACAAGGCGCCCGATCATAGGTGCAGCAGATTGCAGTGCAGTGACATCACCCACGAGCCAGAACCTTGCGCAGCGCTTCGAGGAAGCGGCTGTTTTCCGCCGGCAGACCGATGGTCACCCGCAGGTGGTTCGGCATGCCGTAGTTGGCCACCGGACGCACGATCACGCCTTCGCGCAGCAAGCCCTGGAACACCGGGGCTGCAACCCGACCAAGATCAACACAAATGAAGTTGCCTTTGGATTCGATCCAGCTCAGGCCCAACTCACGGAAACCGGCTTGCAACTGCTGCATGCCCGACTCATTGAGCTGGCGGCTTTGCGCGAGATATTCCTCGTCCTTCAACGCCGCACAGGCTGCCGCCAAGGCGAGACTGTTGACGTTGAACGGTTGGCGCACACGGTTCAGCACGTCAGCAACAACTGGAGTTGACAGACCGTAGCCGACACGCAACGCCGCCAGGCCGTACGCCTTGGAGAAGGTGCGCGAAACCAGCAGATTCGGGTAAGCGGCGAGGAAATCCAGACCGTCCGGCAAATCGCTGCCCTCGGCGTACTCAATGTAAGCCTCGTCCAGCACCACCAGCACATGCTCCGGTACATCCTGCAGGAATTCGTCCAGCGCTTCTGCGCCGAACCAGGTGCCGGTCGGGTTGTTAGGGTTGGCAATGAACACGACGCGAGTATTGGCATCGATGGCCGCGAGCATTGCAGGCAGGTCATGCCCCCAATCCTTCGCCGGCACCACTTTGGCTTGCGCGCCGACCGCTTGAGTGGCAATCGGGTACACCGCAAACGCGTGCTCGCTGAACACCGCATTGAGGCCCGGCGCCAGATAGGCCCGCGCGACCAGCTCGAGAATGTCGTTGGAGCCATTGCCCAGCGTGACCTGGTTCAGTTCGACACGGCATTGCTCGGCCAGCAGGGATTTCAATGCGAAACCATTGCCATCCGGGTAACGAGTCAGCTCGGCCAACTCTTCGCGGATCGCCGCCAAGGCTTTCGGACTGGCGCCCAGCGGGTTTTCGTTGCTCGCCAGTTTGACGATTTTTGCCGGATCCAGATCCAGCTCGCGCGCCAGTTCGTCCACCGGTTTGCCCGGAACGTACGGCGAAAGTTGTTGCACGCCCGGCTGTGCCAGAGCGAGGAAGTTGCCACTCATTTGCTACCGCCCCTTAAAGAACTGCTTTCGGGTAGGAACCCAGCACTTTGAGTGCTACTGCTTCCTGACTGATCTTTTCCAGCACACCCTTGATCAACGGATCACGGTGGTGGCCGACGAAGTCGATGAAGAACACGTACGTCCATTTACCGCTGCGCGACGGACGGGTTTCGATCCGGGTAAGGTCGATCCCGTTGTCATGGAACGGCACCAGCAGCTCGTGAAGCGCGCCCGGCTTGTTGCTCATGGACACGATGATCGAGGTCTTGTCGTCGCCGGTCGGCGGCACTTCCTGATTACCGATCATCAGGAAGCGCGTCGAGTTGTCCGGACGGTCTTCGATCTTCTCGGCCAGACGGGTCAGGCCATACAGCCCTGCCGCCATGTCACCGGCAATCGCCGCCGAGTTCCACTCACCCTTGACCCGCTTGGCCGCTTCAGCGTTGCTGGACACCGCCACGCGCTCGACATTCGGGTAGTGTGCGTCCAGCCACTTGCGGCACTGGGCCAGCGACTGCGCGTGGGAATAGATGCGGCTGATGCTGTCGGTCTTGGTGTTTTCACCGACCAACAGGTGATGGTGAATACGCAGCTCGACTTCGCCACAGATCACCATGTCGTGTTCGAGGAAGCTGTCCAGCGTGTGATTGACCGCGCCTTCGGTGGAGTTTTCCACCGGCACCACGCCAAAATTCACCGCACCAGCCGCCACTTCACGGAACACTTCGTCGATCGCCGCCATCGGCTTGCTGATCACCGCGTGACCAAAATGCTTCATCGCCGCCGCCTGGGTGAAGGTGCCTTCCGGGCCGAGGTAAGCCACTTTCAGCGGCTGCTCCAGCGCCAGGCACGAGGACATGATCTCGCGAAACAAGCGCGCCATCTCTTCGTTGCCCAGCGGCCCCTGATTGCGCTCCATCACCCGCTTGAGCACCTGAGCTTCGCGCTCAGGACGATAGAACACCGGCACTTCGCCTTCGGCCAGCGAGGCCATCTTCACGCGGGCGACTTCCTGGGCGCAACGCGCACGCTCACTGATCAGCTCGAGGACTTTGGTGTCCAGAGCGTCAATGCGAACGCGCAGTGCCTTGAGTTCTTGCTCGGACATCAGCCGTGTTCCTTCTCGAATTCCGCCATGTACGCCACCAGCGCGTTGACCGCGGTGATGTCGACGGCGTTATAGATGGAGGCGCGCATGCCGCCCACGGAGCGGTGGCCCTTGAGGTTGAGCAGGCCACGCGCATCGGCGCCGGCGAGGAACGGCTTGTCCAGACGATCATCAGCCAGACGGAACGGCACGTTCATCCACGAGCGGTCCGACTTGTTGATCGGGTTGCTGTAGAGGCCGCTGGCGTCGATGAACTCATACAGCGTGCGCTGTTTGACGTCGTTGAGCTTGGCGATGGCTTCAACGCCACCCTGCTCTTTCAGCCACTGGAACACCAGGCCGGACAAGTACCAGGCCAACGTCGGCGGGGTGTTGTACATCGAGCCGTTATCGGCCGCGACCTTGTAGTCGAGCATGGTCGGGCACAGCGCACGCGCCTTGCCCAGCAAGTCTTCGCGGATGATGTTGACGAGGATGCCGCTCGGGCCGATGTTCTTCTGCGCGCCGGCGTAGATCATGCCGAAACGCGAGATGTCGACCGGGCGCGAGAGAATGTCCGAAGACATGTCGGCGACCAGGGGCACATCACCGGTTTCCGGGATCCACTGGAATTCCAGACCACCGATGGTTTCATTCGGCGCGTAGTGAACGTAAGCGGCGTCTTTCGACAGGCTCCATTCGTTCTGGCCGGGAATAGCGAAATAATCATAAGGCTTGGCGGTAGCGGCAACATTGACGTGACCGTAGCGCGAGGCTTCTTCGATGGCTTTCTGCGACCAGATACCGGTGTCGATGTAGTCGGCCGAGCCGTTTTCCGGCAGCAGGTTCAGTGGTATCTGCGCGAATTGCTGGCTGGCGCCACCTTGCAGAAACAGCACTTTGTAGTTCGACGGGATGTTCAGCAGATCACGCAGATCTTGCTCGGCCTGGGTGGCAATGGACACGAACTCATCGCTGCGATGACTCATTTCCATGACCGACAGACCCTTGCCATGCCAATCAAGGAGTTCACCTTGGGCGCGCTGCAGGACAGCTTCAGGAAGCGCCGCAGGACCGGCGCAGAAGTTATAGGCTCGCTTGCTCACATCCAATCTCGCTCTGATTTGGTGGTATCACGCAATAAATCACACTACCGATCAACACGGTCCTGTGGGAGCGAGCCTGCTCGCGAATGCATCACCGCGGTGTGCCAGAGGTACCGCAGCGCCTGCATTCGCGAGCAGGCTCGCTCCCACAGGGGATATCCATGATGTCGAAATTTCATACCGGACAAATAACAAGGGGGCGAATTCTCATCCGCCCCCTCGTTTGTCCGCTTATTCTTGCGGTTCTTCGTCTGCTGCGGCGTCGAGTTGCTGGTCTTCACCGGCATCGTCGTTAACGACAGTGCCTTCGAATTCCTCGCCCTCTTCACCCTCAAGCTCTTCACCTTCAACTTCCGAAGGCTCCTGAACCCGCTCCAGCCCGACCAGGGTTTCATCCTTGGCCAGCTTGATCAGCGTCACGCCCTGAGTGTTACGGCCCAGGCTCGACACTTCGTCGACACGGGTACGCACCAGAGTACCCTGATCGGAGATCAGCATGATTTCTTCACCGTCCTGCACCTGAACTGCGCCGACCAGACGACCGTTACGCTCGTTGCTGACCATGGCGATCACGCCCTGACCGCCACGCTTGTATTCAGGGAATTCGGTGATCGCCGTGCGCTTGCCGTAGCCGCGCTCGGAAGCGGTGAGGATTTCGCTGCCTTCTTCCGGAATCAGCATGGAGATCAGCTTCTGCCCTTCCGGCAGACGCATGCCACGCACACCGCGGGCGGTACGGCCCATGGCGCGAACTTCGGATTCCTTGAAGCGCGTGACCTTGCCGCCGTCGGAGAACAGCATGATTTCCTGCTCGCCATCGGTGATGGCAGCGGAGATCAGGATGTCGCCCTCGTCCAGTTCCAGCGCGATCAGACCGACGCTGCGCTGACGGCTGAAGGCCACCAGCGGAGTCTTCTTCACAGTACCGTTGGCGGTCGACATAAAGATGAACGGCGCTTTCTTGCGGTCAGCAGCCTTGATGCGAGCGCGACGCTCTTCGTCGGTTTCGTTGCTGTTTTCGATCTCTTCTACATCAGCCTCGACGCCTTCGGCCTCTTCTTCATCGGCCCGACGCTTCATGGCTTCGAGATCGACCGGCAGCATGGTGGTGATGTATTCACCCTCGCTCAACGGCAAGAGGTTGACCAGCGGACGACCACGGGCGGCGCGGGACGCTTCCGGAATCTCGTAGGTCTTGAGCCAGTACACCTTGCCCTTGCTGGAGAACAGCAGCAGCGTGGTGTGGCTGTTGGCTACCAGCAGGTGAGCGATGTAGTCCTCATCCTTGACGCCGGTGGCCGACTTGCCTTTACCGCCACGACGCTGAGCCTGGTACGCAGCCAATGGCTGGGTCTTGGCATAGCCACCGTGGGAGATGGTCACGACGCGCTCTTCTTCCGGGATCATGTCACCCAGGGTCAGGTCGAGACGGGCATCGAGAATTTCGGTACGACGCTGATCGCCGTATTCGGCGCGGATCACTTCCAGCTCTTCGCGGATCACTTCCATCAGGCGCACGGCGCTGTTGAGGATGCGGATCAGCTCGCCGATCTGGTTGAGGATCTCTTGATACTCGGCCAGCAGTTTTTCGTGTTCCAGGCCGGTCAGACGGTGCAGACGCAGCTCCAGAATGGCTTGCGCCTGTTCTGGCGACAGGAAGTACTTGCCTTCGCGCAGACCGTATTGCGGATCGAGGTTTTCCGGACGGCACGAATCGGCACCGGCACGTTCAACCATCGCCACCACTGCCGAGGATTCCCACGGCGTGCTGACCAGCGCTTCTTTGGCTTCCGACGGCGTCGGCGAAGCCTTGATCAGGGCAATCACCGGGTCGATGTTCGACAGGGCAACAGCCTGGCCTTCGAGGATGTGCCCACGCTCGCGCGCCTTGCGCAGTTCGAACACGGTACGACGGGTGACGACTTCGCGACGGTGACGGACGAAGGCTTCCAGCAGATCCTTGAGGTTAAGGATGCGTGGGCGGCCGTCGATCAGCGCAACGATGTTGATGCCGAATACCGATTGCAGCTGGGTCTGGGCGTAGAGGTTGTTGAGGATCACCTCAGGCACTTCGCCGCGACGCAGTTCGATCACGACGCGCATACCGTCCTTGTCGGACTCGTCGCGCAGTTCGGTGATGCCTTCCAGCTTCTTCTCTTTGACCAGCTCGGCGATCTTCTCGATCAGACGCGCCTTGTTCAACTGGTACGGCAGTTCGGTGATGACGATCTGCTGACGGCCACCGACCTTGTCGATGTCTTCAATGATCGAGCGGGCACGCATGTAAATACGTCCGCGACCGGTGCGGTAAGCTTCGATAATGCCGGCGCGACCGTTGATGATCGCCGCGGTCGGAAAGTCCGGACCCGGGATGTACTGCATCAGTTCATCGACGGTCAGCTCAGGGTTGTCGATGAGCGCCAGGCAACCGTCGATGACTTCACCGAGGTTGTGCGGCGGAATGTTGGTCGCCATGCCCACGGCGATACCGCTGGAGCCGTTGACCAGCAGGTTGGGGATACGGGTCGGCATGACCGCCGGGATCATTTCGGTGCCGTCGTAGTTCGGCACCCAGTCCACGGTTTCCTTGTGCAGGTCAGCCAGCAGCTCGTGCGCCAGCTTGGTCATGCGCACTTCGGTGTATCGCATGGCCGCAGCGTTGTCGCCGTCGACCGAGCCGAAGTTGCCCTGACCGTCTACCAGCAGGTAGCGCAGGGAGAAAGGCTGAGCCATACGAACGATGGTGTCGTACACCGCAGTATCACCGTGCGGGTGATACTTACCGATCACGTCGCCGACAACACGGGCAGATTTCTTGTACGGCTTGTTGAAGTCGTTGCCCAGCTCGCTCATCGCGAACAGTACGCGACGGTGCACGGGCTTGAGGCCATCGCGCGCATCCGGCAGTGCACGGCCGACGATCACGCTCATCGCGTAGTCGAGGTAGGACTGTTTCAGCTCGTCTTCGATATTGACCGGGAGGATTTCTTTGGCCAGTTCGCCCATGAGAAGCCTGATTCCTTTTTCTGGTGAAACTTCGTCATATCCATATGGGACCAACGAAGCTCGTCGGGGCAGGCCGAGTGCCATGCGCCGACTTACGACAAATCAACATTGGATCGCGGATTTGCGCAGTAAAGACAGCTCCGTGGAGCTGCCTCGGAAAACGCCGGATGTTATCACAAGAGCCGCCACGCACCTATCCCCCTGATGCGCATGGAGCATAGTTAGTTGACCGGTGACAGGCTTAACGGGGACGAGAGAGGCTCAGAGCTTCTTTGAATGCGAAATTGGAGCTTGGTTTAGCGATGTTTATTGACTTTTAAGGCCCCTTCGCGAGCAAGCTCGCTCCCACATTGTTCAATGGTGATCACAAAACCTGTGGGAGCGAGCTTGCTCGCGAAGAGGACAACGCAGACATCAAGTCAATCAGTGCAGGCGTTTGCGGCACATCAACTGGGCCATTTTCGCGGTGTCCGGACGCTCGACGATGCCTTTTTCGGTGACGATCGCGTCGATGAGATCCGCCGGGGTCACGTCAAACACCGGGTTGAATGCTTCAACGTCCGCACCGACGCGCTTGCCACCGACTTCCAGCAACTCGGCGCCGTCGCGCTCCTCGATGGGAATGTCGTCACCACTGGCCAGGTTCATGTCGATGGTCGAACTCGGCGCCACCACCATGAAACGCACGCCGTGGTGCATAGCGTTGACCGCCAGTTGATAGGTGCCGATCTTGTTGGCCACGTCACCATTGGCGGTGATGCGATCCGCGCCCACGATCACCCAGGTCACGCCTTTGGTTTTCATGATATGCGCCGCAGCGGAGTCGGCATTGAGCGTCACCGGAATGCCTTCGTTGGCCAGTTCCCACGCCGTCAGGCGCGAACCCTGCAGCCAGGGACGGGTTTCATCGGCATAAACGCGCTCGACCATGCCTTCCAGATAAGCTGCGCGAATCACCCCCAGCGCCGTACCGAACCCGCCGGTAGCCAGGGCACCGGTATTGCAGTGGGTCAGAATCGCCTGGGCATTGCCCTGATGTTTGCGGATCAGATCAACGCCGAGCTGAGCCATGGTCAGATTGGCTTCGCGATCGCTTTCATGAATGGCGATGGCTTCGGCTTCGAGCGCCACCAGCGGATCGGCGTTTTCTTTCAGGCGATCGAGGCGATCGTGCATTCGGCCCAACGCCCAGAACAGATTGACTGCCGTCGGACGCGAATCGGCCAGCAAGGCGAAATCCTCTTCCAGCGCCGCATACCAGTCGCCACCTTCGGCAAGCCGCGCTCGTGCGGCGAGGACGATGCCATAGGCCGCACTGATGCCGATGGCCGGCGCGCCACGCACCACCATCGAACGAATCGCCTGCGCCACACCCGCGGCGCTGGTGTAGGCAATCCAGGTTTCTTCGAACGGCAAAATACGCTGATCCAGCAGGTGGAGCGCGCCATCTCGCCAATCGATGGCCTTTACTTTCTCCGCAGCCAACAGTCGATCGCGCATCCCTCACCCCGCACTCATGAACAAAAGCCGCCGATTATAGCGATCCCCCCGCGAAGACGCTCGGGTATACTTCGCCATCCTTTACAAAAGCACTGGAACCGACCCTCGATGCCGAAACCTGCCATTGCGCTCGACTTATTATTGCTGCCGACCTGGCTGGTACCCGTCGAACCCGCAGGCGTTGTGCTCAAGGAGCACGGCCTGGGCATACGCGACGGTCGCATCGTGTTTATCGGCCCGCGCGCCGAAGCACTGAAGTGCAACGCCACTGAAGTCCGCGAATTGCCGGACGTGCTGCTCGCCCCCGGACTGATCAATGCTCACGGCCACGCAGCGATGACACTGTTCCGCGGCTTGGCCGACGATCTGCCATTGATGACCTGGCTGGAAAACCACATCTGGCCAGCCGAAGCCAAGTGGGTCGATGAAGATTTCGTCCGTGACGGCACTGACCTGGCCATCGCCGAGCAGCTCAAAGGTGGCATCACCTGTTTCTCGGACATGTATTTCTTCCCGAAAGTCGCCAGCGAGCGCGTACACAACAGCGGCATTCGTGCGCAGATCGCCATTCCGATCCTTGATTTCCCGATTCCGGGCGCCAGCAGCGCCGATGAAGCCATTCGTCAGGGCGTCGAATTGTTCGGCGATCTGAAGCATCACGAACGCATCAAGATCACTTTCGGCCCCCATGCACCGTACACCGTCGGCGACGAAAACCTTGAGAAAATCCGCGTGATTGCCGAGGAACTCGACGCTTCGATCCACATGCACGTCCATGAAACCGCCTTCGAAGTCCAGCAGGCGCTGGAGCAACACGGCGAACGTCCGCTCGCCCGCCTAGGTCGCCTGGGTCTGCTCGGCCCGCGCTTCCAGGCCGTGCACATGACCCAGATCAGCGATGACGATCTGGCGTTGCTGGTAGAAAGCAACACCAGCGTGATCCACTGTCCGGAGTCGAACCTGAAACTGGCCAGCGGCTTCTGCCCGATCGAGCGCCTGTGGCAGGCTGGCGTCAATGTAGCGGTCGGTACCGATGGCGCGGCGAGCAACAATGATCTTGACCTGCTTGGTGAAACCCGCACCGCCGCCCTGCTGGCCAAAGCCGTCGCCGGTTCGGCCACGGCGCTGGATGCCCATCGGGCACTGCGCATGGCCACTCTGAACGGCGCCCGGGCATTGGGGATCGAAGCGCAAGTCGGCTCGCTGGAGATCGGCAAAGCCGCGGACATCGTCGCTTTCGACCTGTCCGGTCTGGCGCAACAACCGGTCTACGACCCGGTTTCGCAGCTTATATACGCCACCGGCCGCGACTGCGTGAAACACCTGTGGGTCGCCGGCAAGCAACTGCTCGAAGACCGCCGCCTGACGCGACTGGATGAAGAACAGCTTGGCACTATTGCCCGGGCCTGGGGCCAGCGCATCAGCGGCCACAAAGAATCGTAAAAACCCCGGAACGCACGCCGGGGCTACAGCCTTTTTCAAGTTTCAGAGGAATTACACATGAGCAACGTCGACCACGCCGAAATCGCCAAATTCGAAGCCCTGGCCCATCGCTGGTGGGACCGCGAAAGCGAGTTCAAACCCCTGCATGACATCAACCCGCTGCGGGTCAACTGGATTGACGAGCGGGTCAATCTGGCCGGCAAGAAAGTCCTCGACGTCGGTTGCGGCGGCGGCATCCTCAGCGAAGCCATGGCCCAACGTGGCGCCACCGTGATGGGCATCGACATGGGCGAAGCGCCATTGGCGGTTGCGCAACTGCATCAGCTGGAATCCGGCGTCAGCGTCGAGTACCGCCAGATCACCGCCGAAGCCCTGGCCGAAGAAATGCCCGAGCAGTTCGACGTGGTCACTTGCTTGGAAATGCTCGAGCACGTGCCCGACCCGTCGTCGGTGATCCGCGCCTGCTTCCGCATGGTCAAGCCGGGCGGCCAGGTGTTCTTCTCGACCATCAACCGCAACCCGAAGGCGTATCTGTTCGCCATCATCGGCGCTGAATACATCATGAAGCTGCTGCCGCGCGGCACCCACGACTTCAAGAAATTCATCCGCCCGTCCGAGCTCGGCGCCTGGAGCCGCATGGCCGGCCTGACCGTCAAGGACATCATCGGCCTGACCTACAACCCGCTGACCAAGCACTACAAGCTGGCCAACGACGTTGACGTCAACTACATGATCCAGACCCTGCGCGAGGAGTAAGCCGATGGCCATCAGAGCAGTTCTTTTCGACATGGACGGCACCCTGCTCGACACGGCGCCGGACTTCATCGCCATCTGCCAGGCCATGCGTGCGGATCGCGGCTTGCCGCCGATCAACGACAAGCACATCCGCGACGAGATCTCCGGAGGCGCCAAAGCCATGGTCGCCGTGACGTTCTCGATGGACCCGGAATCGCCGGGCTTCGAAGCACTGCGCCTGGAATTCCTTGAGCGTTATCTGGTCGGCTGCGCTGTGCACAGCAAGCTGTTCGACGGCATGGGCGAACTGCTGGCCGATATCGAAAAGGCCAATCTGATCTGGGGCGTGGTGACCAACAAGCCGCTGCGCTTTGCCGAGCCGATCATGCAACAACTGGGACTGGCCGAGCGTTCGGCGCTGCTGATCTGCCCGGATCACGTGAAGAACAGCAAGCCGGATCCTGAACCGTTGATCCTTGCGTGCAAAATGCTTGATCTGGATCCATCGACCGTTCTGTTTGTCGGCGATGATTTGCGTGATATCGAATCGGGGCGCGATGCCGGCACGAAAACCGCGGCAGTGACGTTTGGCTACATCCACCCGGACGACAACCCGCGGCATTGGGGCGCGGATGTGGTGGTGGATCATCCGTCGGAGTTGCGCAAGGTGCTCGATAGCGCGCTGTGCAGCTGCTGATCTTTTAGCGTTCAAATGGATTGTGAGGTTTTATGTTTGATTACTCCGCTCGTCCCGAATTGCTCAAGGATCGGGTCATTCTGGTCACCGGTGCCGGTCGTGGCATCGGTGCGGCGGCCGCGAAAACCTACGCCGCCCACGGCGCCACGGTATTGTTGCTGGGCAAGACCGAAGCCAACCTGACGCAGGTCTACGACGAGATCGAAGCCGCCGGCCACCCGCAACCGGCGGTGATTCCGTTCAACCTCGAAACCGCCCTGCCCCATCAGTACGATGAGTTGGCCGCGATGATCGAGGCCGAATTCGGCCACCTCGATGGCTTGCTGCACAACGCTTCGATCATCGGCCCACGCACGCCGATCGAGCAGCTGTCCGGGGAAAACTTCATGCGCGTCATGCAGGTCAACGTCAACGCCATGTTCATGCTGACCAGCACCCTGCTGCCGCTGCTCAAGCTGTCGCAAGATGCGTCGGTGGTGTTTACCTCCAGCAGTGTCGGCCGCAAGGGTCGTGCGTACTGGGGCGCTTATGGCGTGTCGAAGTTTGCCACCGAAGGCTTGATGCAAACCCTGGCTGACGAAGTCGACGGCGTCGCGCCGGTACGCTCCAACAGCATCAACCCCGGCGGCACGCGCACCAGCATGCGCGCCCAGGCTTACCCGGGGGAAAACCCGCTGAACAACCCGACGCCGGAGGAGATCATGCCGGTCTACCTCTACCTGATGGGCCCGGACAGCACCGGCATCAATGGCCAGGCCTTCAACGCGCAATAATGGCCATACGTCGCTTTTGTTGCCGCGGCAGATTCCTGTCGCGGCATGCAATTGCCGTAAGTGACTGTCACAAATCAGTCAATTTTCCAGCACGCCTCTTCTCTTCTGCCATACAACCCATTGATTCCAAACGCTTTAAATAAAAGCGAACCGAATGGCACGACTTTCGCTCTAAATCTCCTCAAAGCATGCCGTGTGAAGGCAATGGGGCAAGGCCGATTTTGATAGCTGACTGTTCGTCATCAGGCAGACTAAACTTACGCCAAATGTCCTACGGGACTGATGGATCAGTATGACGCGCAGCCCATAGCCGCTCTCACCCAGCCTGTAAGACAGACTTACTGCTTAGGGGCTCACGCCATATGAAATCACCCTCCCAGACCAATGCAATTGACTTTGACAGTGCCAAATTGCAACGCCTGGGCTTTGGTCAGTTGCCTCCGCTTCTGGAGCGACCGGCCAGCCTGGCGCAACTGCGTCAGCAAATGAGCCTGCAACTGCAAACCAGCCTTGAACCGCAACGCATCCTCGGTCTGTTTTTCCGCGAAGTTCAGCGCCTCGTGCCGCTGGACGCGCTCAGCTATGTGCACCACGCCAGCGACTTGCGCCTGGAATTCGGCACCCGCGGCCACCATACGATCAGCTATACCCTGAGCCACGAAGGCGAGCACCTGGGCGAACTGGTGTTTCGTCGCAATCAGCGCTTCAGCGACAAGGAACAAGGTCAGCTGGAATCGCTGTTGTCTTCCTTGCTGTACCCGATGCGCAACGCGCTGCTTTACCGAGAGGCAACCCAGAGCGCCCTGCGTGATCCACTGACCGGTGCCGGCAACCGCATTGCCATGGAGCAGACGCTGCAACGGGAAATCGAGATGTCCCGCCGGCATCAACAACCGTTGTCGGTGCTGATGCTGGATATCGACCACTTCAAACGGGTCAACGACAGTCATGGCCACAGCGCTGGCGATGACGTGCTTAAAGCCATTGCGGCGACAATCAAGGCGCAACTGCGCAACGTCGATATGGTGTTTCGGTACGGTGGCGAAGAGTTTTTGGTGCTGCTGTCCAATACCAGCCGGGAAGCCGCTGCAATGGTCGGTGAGCGCCTGCGCTATGCGACGCAGGCGGCCGAATATTATGCGGATGGGCAGTTGATTGAATTGACGGTCAGCCTGGGATGTTCGACGTTGCTGCCGGGCGAATCGGCCGACAGTCTGTTGCGCCGTGCCGACAGTGCGCTGTACGTGGCCAAGCGCGAGGGGCGTAACCGCTTGGCGATGGCGGGTTAAGTCTTTCCAGACAGCAAAAAACAGTGTGGGAGCGAGCCTGCTCGCGAATGCGATGTGCCATTCAACCATGAGTTGACTGGCATACCGCTTTCGCGAGCAGGCTCGCTCCCACATTGGTATTTACGTGAAGCCTTAAATCAGCTCTCGACTACCGCCCTGCGCTCACGGTTGACCAGCAGGCGCTCCGAAGTCTCCAGCTGCATGCAGCGCTCCAGAAACAGATACATGTAGTCATAGCTCTTGCAGATGGCTTGATGCAGTTCGGCCTGCAACGCTTTGCTCGGGTTCATCCCGGCCAGAGTGCAGATGATTTCCAGCGCCTCCCAAGGATGGGCATCGTCGTACTGGGCATGCATCTTCAGCCATTTCATCGCGCGCTTGCGATCCTCTTCGGGAAACGCCGCGGCATACACGCCGGAGGAGCAGACCAGCGCCGACCACTCCCCGGTCGCGCCTTCGATCGCATAGTTGGTGGCCGCGATGGCCACAATCAGCGAGTCAGCCGAGCTTGTGTGCCAGCACCAATGACTCAAGGCGTGCAGCTCGGGCGGCACCTGCTGGGCCTGCAGGTCTTCCAGGCTGACACCGTGGGCACGACTCCAATGCACCCAGTAATCCGCATGATTGAGTTCAACGCGAATATTGCGCATCAGCCAGCGCCGCGCCATGTCCTCACCCGGATGACGGGCAAATCTGGTTTTGGTGAGGTTCTGCGCCATATACAACGCAAACTGCTCAACCACCGGCCAGCCGCCGATCAGGTACTGACGCATGGTTCTGGCGCTGAGCTTGTTATCACGCATGCGCAGGTAAAGTTCATGTTCGACAACCCGGCGCTTGCTCTCGCTGCAATCCTGAATGAGCTGTTGTGCCCAGGCTGGATAACTTGCAGCTTCCATGAGTGGTCCGGTTCGGTTGAATGTGTCGATCACTGTTCGGCTCCTTTTGATTTGTGATTGTAAGGATCGGCGAGAGACTTCAACGGAACGTGCCAGGCGCTTTGAATAACAGCGGTTGCGGTCTGGCGGGCCGACTTTGCAAACTGTCGCAGGTAAACAACTGTGGGCGTTCTATAACATAACCCTGAGCATAATCCACACCAATTTCAAGCAGGGCCTGCTCGATCTGGGTTGTTTCAACAAACTCGGCAATTGTCTGCTTACCCATGACATGCCCGATGTGATTGATCACTTCGACCATTGCGCGGTTAATCGGGTCGTCCAGCATATCCTTTACGAAACTCCCGTCGATCTTCAGGAAGTCTACAGGCAAATGTTTCAGATAAGCGAATGAAGACATTCCGGCGCAAAAGTCATCTAACGAAAAATAGCAACCTAAGCCTTTGAGTTCATTAATAAATCTTATTGCACTGCCCAGATTTGAAATTGCGCTGGTTTCAGTAATTTCAAAACAAATCATTTCAGGCGGTATTGCGTAGTTAACAAACTGTTCTCGCAGAAAGTGCAAAAACGCGTCATCTCCTATAGTAATGCCTGACAGATTAATCGCACACATTGCTAAAGGTTCTTGATGTTCTTGTGCAATACATTGAGCAATAACCTTAAATACGTTCTGAACTACCCAACGGTCCAGCTGGCTCATCAAACCATAGCGCTCGGCAGCCGGAATGAAACTGTCCGGCAGAATCATTCGCCCGGCTTCATCATGCAGGCGCAGCAGAATCTCGATGTGCCCGCCCTTGTTGTTACCCGGCTTGAGCGGTGCGATTTCCTGGGCGTACAGACAAAAGCGGTTTTCCTCCAGGGCCATGTGCAGGCGTTGCACCCACGCCATCTCACCGAAGCGCAGCGACAGTTCGGAATCGTCGGCGTGGTAGACCTGCACGCGGTTGCGGCCCTTTTCCTTGGCCATGTAACAAGCCATATCGGCGGCGCGCAATGACGCTTCGAGGGTCGTCGGGGTTTGCGCGATGTGCACCAGGCCAATGCTCACCGTGGTCAGGAACGGCCGCCCTTTCCAGACAAAATGCAGATTCTGTACGGTCTGGCGCAACGCCTCGGCAATCTTCTCCGCCGCCTCCGGCGCGCAGTTCTCCAGCAGAATGCCGAACTCATCACCGCCCAGACGCGCCAGCGTATCGCCCTCGCGCAGTCCCGATTGCAGCAGCGTACAGATATGCCGCAGCAGCTCATCGCCGGCGGCGTGGCCACAGGTGTCATTGACCAGTTTGAATTGATCGAGATCGAGGAACATCAGCGCATGTCGCCCGGCATGGCGCGTGAGCTTGTGCAGCGCCTGTTCCAGGCGATATTCGAACTCGCGACGGTTGGCCAGCCCGGTCAGCGCGTCATGGGTGGCCTGCCATGACAGATTGGCGATGTACTGCCGCTCCTGGGTCATGTCGTGCAACACCAGCACCGTGCCGCTGACCTTGCCGGCATTGCGGATCGGCGCGCCGACCAGGGTCACCGACAACGTGGTGCCATCGAGGCGCTGGATCAGTTTCGAATGCTCGCTGCCACCACTGAGCTTGCCGCTGAGAATGTGCTCGATCAGGGTCAGCCCCTCGGACTGGGCGTTGTCATCGAGCAGATTGAACAACGCCGCCAGCGGCAAGCCCGCCGCCTGCTCGGCCTTCCAGTGGGTCATGGCTTCGGCGGCAGGGTTCATGTAATCGATGGCACCGCTGACGTCGGTGGTGATGACGCCATCACCGATCGAATGCAAGGTGACGTGCGCCCGATCCTTCTCCAGTTGCAGCGCCTCGGCGAAGGCGTGACGCTGCTTGAGCAACTTGTGCGTGCGCCACAGGGCCAGCACGATCAGCCCCAGCGCCGTAGCCAGATTGGTGAGCAGCAACAAGCGCAGAATCATCCGCGAGCCTTCACCCAAGGCATCGCTGAAGGCCTTTGCGGCCGGAGTCACGCCATCATTGATGGCAAAAATGCGCGCCTTCCAGCGCTGGATATCGGCGCTGGTGGCCGTGTTCCGCGTAATGCTGCGGTGCATCTCCTGCGCCACATCATCCAGTTCCACCAGATAGGCGTCACCGACGGTCCAGCGATCAATCGCGGTTTCCAGATAACTGAAATGGCGGAAGTTGAGGTACAGCCAGATCAGGCTGGAAACGTCGTCCGGGTGGTTGCCACCCTTGAGAATGCCATCGCGCGCCGCGGCCAGATCCGGCGGTTGCCGATCCAGCGCCAGACGTAGCTGATGCCCGCCTTGCGGCACACCGATCGCGATTCGGTACTTGAGGAAGATCGCCTCGTCGCGGCTGTCGGCGTAGAGATTGAGGTAGTAGATCGCGTCTTTCTGCCCCTTGGACCAGAGGCTCTCGCCAGCAACATAACCGCGAACGGCCGAGAGCACGTAAAGACTCACGCCGCCCAATAACGCTTGAAACAACACGACGGCAATAAATGGCCAGACGATGCCCAACAACCGTGGCGTTCCGAGAGTCCGCTTTTGCTTCATGAGATCCCTTGAGCACTGCCAGATGAACACCGGAAAATCCCGCTCCTGACAGCTCAGCCTAGGCTAATTTTCGACAAGGCAAAGGGACAGCTTGGCCGTCCTCCGGGTCGATTGTGCAAATGGCTGTTCTGCGCGGGCATTCCAAGTGATTTTAATCAATGCAATTCAAGCACTAAGCACAGAAACCGGCACAAAACTCAAGGGCGCTGGATCTGCTGCAGGTGACCGTAAAGCTTGGCATACAGACCGCCGTCGGCGATCAACTGCTGGTGATCGCCATCTTCAGCGACCTGGCCACCATCAAACACCAGCACGCGATCAGCCTGCTTCACTGCCGACAGCCGATGGGCAATGATCAGCGTGGTGCGACCATTGAGGAAGCGCGCCATGGCCTGATGCAGGTTGTACTCGGTGGCAGCGTCGAGGGCCGAGGTGGCTTCGTCGAGAATGACGACTTTCGGTTCGGCAAGGATCATCCGCGCGATGGCCAGTCGTTGGCGCTGCCCGCCTGACAGGCGCACGCCGGAACGACCGACGATACTGTCGAGGCCATTGGGCAAGGCGCGGATGGTCGCTTCGAGCTGAGCGATTTCCAGCGCCTGCCAGCAGGCTTCATCACTGCGGGTGCGGCCCATGGTCAGGTTGGCGCGCACGGTGTCGTTGAAAAGCGCCGGGTGCTGCAACACCACCGCGACGTTTTCCCGCACCGTTTCCAGGCCGATCTCCTGCTGAGTCGAACCGCCGAAGCGGATGGTCCCGGACAGCGGCGTATATAGCCCGAGCAGCAATTGCACGAGGGTACTTTTGCCGCCGCCACTGGCGCCGACAATCGCGACTTTTTCACCGGGGGCAATCGACAGATTCAACTGATCCAGCACCAGTTCATCGCCGTAGCCGAAGCTCAGGCCCTGCACCTGAATGCCGACGGTGTCACGCCCCTTGAACGGATCGACGCCGCCGGAATATTGCGGCTCATCGGCGCGCGCCAGCAGTTCGTTGATCCGCGCCAGCGCCCCGCCCGCCGCGTAATAGGCGTATTGCAGGTTCAGCAGTTGTTCGACCGGGCCGATCATGAACCACAGGTAACTGAACACCGCGAGCATCTGGCCGATCGACAGGTCGGAGAACAACACCGTGAGCATCGCCGCCGCGCGGAAGATGTCGATGCCGAACTGGAACAGCAAACCGCTGGCACGGTTGGAGGCGTCGGTTTTCCACTGCGAATTGACCGCGTAGTTGCGCACCTCCTGCGCGCGCAGGCCGAGCCGCCCGAGGAAGAACCCCTGACGGTTACCGGCACGGATTTCCTGAATCGCATCGAGGGTTTCGCTCAACGCCTGGGTGAAGCGCGAAGTGCTGTCGTTCTCGAGTTTCTTCAGGTGTTTGACACGTTTGCCCAACTGCACCGTGGCGTAGATCACCAGCGGGTTGAACAGCAGAATCAGCAGCGCCAGTTTCCAGTGCATCCACATCAGGATGCTGGCGGTGCCGACCAGCGTCAGCATCGCCACCAGAAAGCGGCTGAGGGTTTCGCCGACGAATTTGTCGAGGGTATCCAGATCGGTGACCAGGTGCGTCGTCACTGTGCCGCTACCGAGGCTTTCGTATTCACCGAGGGAAATCCGCTTGAGCCGATCGATCAGGCGCACGCGAATGCGGTAGACGATGTCTTTGGCCAGCCGCGCAAACAGCCGCGACTGCAACACACCAAAACACAGCGAGCAGCAGCGCAGGGTCAAGGTCACCAGCAGCATCAGACCGATATAACCGGCCGCTTGCTGCCACATGCCCGGCAACACGTGGTTCATGAGTTTCAGTGCGGCATCGCCGTGGCCGAGCAGTACTTCGTCTACCAGCAAGGGCAGGAGCAGCGGAATCGGCACGCTGCACAGCGTCGCCAGAACGGCCACGCCATTGGCGATCCACAGGGATTTTTTATGATGAAGTGCCAGTCGCCGGACTTCTGCCCAGCTCAGCCGGTCGACACGCTTTACGGCTGGCGTGTCATCGGCCTGATCAGGCACAGGCGGCGCGCTCCAGCCAGCGGCCGAGCAATGGCGACAGCTCGCTGAGCGGTTGATAGCCGTTGGTCAGCAGTGCCAGTTGGCCGTTGCGCTCGGCGAGCAGGGTCGGGAAACCGGCGATGCCCAGATCCTGCACCCAACTGAAATCGGCCTGAGTCGCTTTGTGCTGATCGGCATGATCGAACAACGCCGCAAATTCGATGCGTGGCACACCGGCCTGTTCCGCCAGTTCGACCAGCACGCTGGCCTGGGTGACATCGCGACCTTCAGCGTAAAACGCTTGCTGGATCAACCCGACCAGCTTCCACGCGCAATCCGGCGCCAGACTGCGTGCGGTAACGATTGCCCGGCACGCCGGCTCCGTGTCGTAGACAAAACCGTCAGGCAACGCACCTTCAAACTTGAACGGTTGACCCGTGGCTTCGGTGACCGCTTGCCAGTGTTCAAGGATGTAGCGACGTGTGGTCGGCTCCAGCGCCGAACCGCTGCCGGTGCGCAGCCCACCGACCACCAGATGCAACTCCACCCCGGCTGCTTGCGCCTGCTCGACCAATGCCTTGGCCACCGGAGCAAAACCCCAGCACCATGAACACATCGGATCCATCACATAGAGCAGGCGCGCAGACATGGTTAAGCCTCGGTGGATGCTTGCTTGTAGTTGTAGCCGATCGGGTGCGGCTGGTTACGCGCCTTGGCCAGTTCGATCTGCTTCTGCCGATCGATGGCGCTGCGGCGGGTTTTCTCGCTGAGCTTGTCCCAGCAATGCGGGCAGCTGATACCGGCCACGTAATGCTCGGAGGCGCGATCTTCAACGCTGACCGGCGTGCGGCAGGCATGACATTGATCGTAGTCGCCTTCGCTGAGGTCGTGGCGCACGGTCACGCGGTTGTCGAACACGAAGCAGTCGCCCTGCCACTTGGTTTCTTCCTGCGGCACCTCTTCGAGGTACTTCAGAATGCCACCTTTGAGGTGGTAAACCTCTTCGAAGCCCTCGCCGAGCATGTAGCTCGAGGCTTTCTCGCAGCGAATGCCGCCGGTGCAGAACATCGCGACCTTCTTGTGCACGGCCGGATCGAAGTGTTCTTTGATGTAGTCGGGGAATTCACGAAAACTGGTGGTTTTCGGATCGATGGCGCCTTCGAAGGTACCGATCGACACTTCGTAGTCGTTGCGGGTGTCGATCAACAACACTTCCGGGTCGCTGATCAACGCGTTCCAGTCTTGCGGCTCGACGTAGGTGCCAACCTTTTTGTTCGGGTCGACGCCTTCGACGCCGAGGGTGACGATCTCTTTCTTCAGCTTGACCTTGGTGCGATAGAACGGCTGCTCGTCGCAATACGATTCCTTGTGGTCGATGTCGACCATGCGCGGATCGTTCTTGAGCCAGGCGAGCAGGCCGTCGATGCCTTCGCGCGTGCCGGAAACCGTGCCGTTGATGCCTTCTTCGGCAATCAGCAGGGTGCCTTTGATCTGGTTGTCGACCATCGCTTGCAGCAGCGGCTCGCGCAGGTCAACGTAATCTTCGAGGGTGACGAACTTATACAGTGCCGCCACGACAATCGGTTGTGTCATGGGTATTTCTCCAGGTGGCTACCCTCGCAAAGGGTGAACCGGATTCAAAAAAAAACGCGCCGGGTCAGCGGCGCGTTGCGGATTCTAGCAAAAAACCGAAGCTTAATGCTTGCTGCCGCCGGCACAGGTCGGCGACGCCGGGGCGGCGCCAATCTCTGCCCATTCCTGCGGGGTGTAAGTGTGCAGCGCCAACGCATGGAACTCGCCCATCAGCTCGCCGAGCGTGCCGTAGACTTTCTGGTGGCGCTTGACCCGGTTCAGGCCGTCGAACTGCGCACTGACCACCACTGCCTTGAAGTGGGTCTGCAACCCGCGACTGTGCATGTGGCTTTCATCCAGCACTTGCAGGTGCTCAGGCTGAAGCAGGGCCAGCGTCGATTCGATGCGTTGTTGCATGGTCATCACGAACTCCGCTTACTTCTTCTTGGCCGGCGCAGCGCCTTTCGGTGCCAGCTCGTTGGTCATGTCGTCGAGCAGCTTGTTGACGACAGGTACGGCGCTTTCCAGTTTGGCCTGGGTCATCTGGGCCGATTGCTGGGTCAGCTGCGGCATTTTTTCCAGGACTTTCTTGCCCAGTGGCGACTGGTAGAACGCGACCAGGTCTTTCAGCTCGGATTCGCTGAAGTTGCTGGTGTAGAGCTTGACCATGTCAGGCTTGAGCTTGTTCCAGCCGATGGCCTGATCCAGAGCGGCGTTGGCCTTGGCCTGGTAGGTTTCCAGTACGGCTTTCTTGGCTTCCGGGGCTTTGGTCTGTTCGAAACGCTGAGCGAACATTTGCTGCACTTGCATGTACACCGGAGTGCCCAGCTTGTCAGCGTGCGCCAGGGTCAGGAAAGCTTCAGCACTGGCGTTGTGGCTGGCGGTATCGGCAAGCACCTGGCCGCTGGCGCAAACCAGTGCAACCGCGGTGCAGATGGCACGAAGACGAGTCATCGAGTTTCCTTTTCAGCTAGGCGAGGTAAAACCCCAAGGGCGACCATTCTGCGCCTAAAAAACCTCGTGGCTCAACCCCCGAGCCTTGCCGTGCTTGATTGGCGGGGTTTTACCGGTCAACAATCGGATCGAGGGAACCACCTCGGCCTGACCGGGCCTAAACTGCGCAAACAGACCAACAGGAGTGTGCACGATGAGCCGTATCGAAACCGACAGCCTGGGCCAGATCGAAGTCCCGGACGACGCCTACTGGGGTGCTCAGACGCAACGCTCGCTGATCAACTTCGCCATTGGTCAGGAACGCATGCCGCTGCCGGTATTGCACGCCCTGGCCCTGATCAAGAAAGCCGCCGCACGGGTCAATGACCGCAACGGCGACCTGCCCGCCGACATCGCCCGCCTGATCGAGCAGGCCGCCGACGAAGTCCTCGACGGCCAGCATGACGACCAGTTCCCGCTGGTGGTCTGGCAGACCGGCAGCGGCACCCAGAGCAACATGAATGTCAACGAAGTGATCGCCGGTCGCGCCAATGAACTGGCCGGCAACCCGCGCGGCGGCAAAACCCCGGTGCACCCGAACGATCACGTCAACCGCTCGCAAAGCTCCAACGACTGCTTCCCCACCGCCATGAGCATCGCCACCGCACAAGCCGTGCAGGAGCAACTGCTGCCGGCGATTGCCGAGCTGTCCGGCGGCCTCGCTGAACTGGCGGCGCGGCACATGAAACTGGTGAAAACCGGGCGAACGCACATGATGGACGCGACGCCGATCACCTTCGGGCAGGAGCTGTCCGGTTTCATAGCGCAGCTGGATTACGCCGAACGCGCGATCCGCGCTGCATTGCCGGCGGTGTGTGAGCTGGCGCAGGGCGGTACTGCGGTCGGCACCGGGCTGAATTCGCCGCACGGTTTTGGTGAGGCGATTGCCGCTGAACTGGCGGCATTGTCCGGCCTGCCCTTCGTCACCGCACCGAACAAGTTCGCCGCCCTCGCCGGCCACGAACCGCTGACCAGCCTGTCCGGCGCGCTGAAAACCCTCGCCGTGGCACTGATGAAAATCGCCAACGACCTGCGTCTGCTCGGCTCCGGCCCACGGGCAGGGTTTGCCGAAGTGCGGCTGCCGGCGAATGAGCCGGGCAGCTCGATCATGCCGGGCAAGGTCAACCCGACCCAGTGCGAAGCGCTGTCGATGCTCGCCTGTCAGGTGCTGGGCAACGACGTGACCATCGGCATCGCCGCGAGTCAGGGCCACCTGCAATTGAACGTGTTCAAACCGGTGATCATCCACAACCTGCTGCAATCGATTCGCCTGCTGGCCGACGGTTGCAGCAACTTCCAGCAGCACTGCATCGCCGGGCTCGAGCCGGATGCCGACGTCATGGCCCGCCATCTGGAACGTGGGCTGATGCTGGTGACCGCACTGAACCCGCACATCGGTTATGACAAGTCGGCGGAGATTGCCAAGAAAGCTTACAGCGAAGGCTTGACCTTGCGTGAGGCGGCGCTGCAATTGGGTTATCTGACCGATGAAGAGTTCGATGCGTGGGTGCGGCCGGAGAACATGATCGAGGCCGGGGCCAAGGGCTGAGTTTTTCAGCGCCTGAAAGTCAGTCTTCGCGAGCAAGCCCGCTCCCACATTCGATTGCATTCCTCTCATGAGAATGCGGTCAACTGTGGGAGCGGGCTTGCTCGCGAAGAACGATAACTCGGTTAACCTGCTGCTATACGCATTCGCCGCGCCTTGAGCCCGGCAATCAACGACGGCCCCAACGCCACCAGCGCCGATCCCAGCACGACCAGCACCGCTCCGCCATAACCCAGGCCGTTGATCTGTTCGGCATGCACATAGTCCGGCCAGATAGCCGCCGCAATCGCCACTGCACCAAACGTCACCAACGGCGTAATCGCCAACGTCGCACTGACCCGCGACGCCTCCCAATGCGCCAGCGCTTCAGCGAACGCGCCATAGGCAATCAAGGTGTTCATGCAGCACGCCAGCAACAGCCAGCCCTGCAACGGACTCAGTTCCAACGCTTCGAGCGGATGCACCCACGGCGTCAGCAACAGGGCGCAGAACAGGTAGATCACCATCATCACCTGCAACGAATTCCACACCGTCAGCAATTGCTTCTGGCCCAGCGCATAGAAGGTCCACACCGTCGATGCCAGCAGCACCAGCAAAACCCCGGCGGTGTAATCCGACAGCGAGGTCAGCAGTTCAGCCAGACGCTGATTGAAAAACAGCACGAAACCGATCAACAGCACCAGCAGCCCGATGCCCTGGCCAATACTGAAGCGCTCCTTGAACACAAACAGACTGGCGATCAGCAACATGATCGGGCCCATCTGCACCACCAGTTGCGCGGTGCCGGGGCTGAGCAGTTTGAGCCCCATCAGATACAGCACATAGTTGCCGACCAGTCCGAGCACCGCCATCAGCACCAGCCACCCGCCCTTGGGGCCGAGCACTTTGCGGCTGGGCAGGCGTTTGACCGCTGCCAGATAGATGAACAGACAGCCGCCGGAGACCAACAGGCGAAACCAGGTCACCGTCACCGGGTCCATCACCAGCAACACCTGTTTGAGTTTGATCGGCAGGATGCCCCACAGAAAAGCAGTCAGCAGCGCCAGGAACAGACCATAGACCCAGCGACCGGATGAAATGTGCATGGAAACCCCAAAGCCTGCTGACAAGAGCGCTCATTCTAGGCCCGCCGTCGGGCGCAACACAGGGACAGTTGGCGCCAGGCCGCGAATGAAACTGTACAGGTCGCAGCATTAAATTGACGGGGACGCCGTTGATCGGCCTGGCAGGCGCGCCAAGTGCTTCAGGCATAAGCTCTTTGGATCCCCTTCCAGCCCATCAGCCAAGGAGCCCGATCATGTTAGCAATGCGCGCCCAGGACAGCGCCCCCGCCACACACTTTCGCAGCAGCCGGCTGTGCCGGGTCAATGGCGAACTCTTTTTCAGCACTCGGGAAAATACCCTTGAGGGGCCGTTTGACAGTCCCGAGAAGGCTGAGCAGGAAATAAAGGCGTATATCGCGCGGATGCAGTTGCAGGATTCCAACCGCTAGTCCGTGGCGCTGCCTTCGCGAGCAAGCTCGCTCCCACAATGGAATGCATTTCAAATGTGGGAGCGGGCTTGCTCGCGAAGAGGGCCGAACAGACACCCGATAGTTTGTGGTTTAGCGCACCGCCTCAAACAACCCCGTCGCCCCCATCCCGCCGCCCACGCACATGGTGACGATGCCATAGCGCACATTACGCCGCTGCAACTCCCGCACCAGATGCCCGACCTGCCGTGACCCGGTCATCCCGAATGGGTGACCAATGGAAATCGAGCCGCCATTGACGTTGTACTTCTCGTTATCGATCTCCAGCCGATCGCGGCTGTACAGGCACTGCGACGCAAACGCCTCGTTCAGCTCCCACAGATCGATATCCGCCACCTGCAAGCCCTTGGCCTTGAGCAGCTTCGGCACCGAGAACACCGGGCCGATGCCCATCTCGTCAGGTTCGCAACCGGCCACGGTGAATCCACGAAAAAACGCTTTCGGCTTGAGCCCCAGTTGCAGGGCTTTTTCCAGACTCATCACTAAAGTCATCGAAGCACCGTCGGACAGTTGCGACGAGTTGCCCGCCGTCACCGAGCCATCCTCGGCGAACACCGGTTTCAGCCCGGCGAGGCTTTCATACGTGGTGTCCGGGCGGTTGCAATCGTCGCGGTCGACGACGCCATCGAGAATCTGCACTTCGCCGGTGTTTTTGTCCTCGACGCGATACTTCACCGCCATCGGCACGATTTCATCATTGAACAGCCCGGCCGCCTGTGCCTGGGCGGTACGAAGCTGACTTTGCAACGAGTAGCGATCCTGCGCTTCACGGCTCACGCCATAACGTCGCGCCACCACTTCGGCGGTCTGGCCCATCGTGTAATAGATGCCCGGCGTCTGCTGTTTCAGCAGCGGGTTGATCAGGTGATCGGTGTTGACGCTTTTCAGCGTCAGGCTGATCGACTCGACGCCGCCGGCAATGATGATATCGCTGCAACCCGAGGCAATCTGGTTCGCGGCAATCGCAATTGCCTGCAAACCCGACGAGCAGAAACGGTTGAGGGTCATGCCGGCGGTGCCGGTGCCCAGGCGCGACAGCACCGCAACGTTACGGCCAATGTTGTAGCCCTGCGCACCTTCGTTGGAGCCAGCGCCGACGATGCAATCCTCGACACTGGCCGGATCGATGTCGTTGCGCTCGAGCAGCGCGTTGACGCAATGGGCCGCCATATCATCGGGACGGGTCTGGTTGAACTTGCCGCGAAAGGATTTGGCCAGGCCAGTCCGCACGCTGTCGACGATCACCACTTCACGCATGGCATACCTCATTGTTGGGGTCAGTTGAGAGTGGACCGAGCATAAGTCCACCCCATTCCCGACCGCGACAATCATTCACCCCGCGTATGCGCGCCCATCGGTTCAGTCCTTGTGTTTCTTCGCGCGCTTGTCGGATTTCTCGAAGGCTTCTTCCAGCGCGCAGTTGATCGTGCGCAGCACCTTGACCCGGGCCCAGCGCTTGTCATTGGCCTCGATCAGCGTCCACGGGGCGATTTCCGAACTGGTGCGGTCGACCATATCGCCCACAGCAGCGCGATAGGCATCCCACTTGTCGCGATTGCGCCAGTCGTCTTCGGTGATCTTGAAGCGCTTGAAGGGAATCTCTTCGCGCGCCTGGAAACGCTCCATCTGCGTGTCTTTATCAATGGCCAGCCAGAACTTGACGACGATCACTCCGGCGTCGGCCAGTTGCTCTTCGAAATCGTTGATCTCGCCGTAGGCGCGCAGCCAGTCGGCCGGCGTACAGAAGCCCTCGACACGCTCCACCAGCACCCGCCCGTACCAGGAACGGTCGAACACGGTGAACTTGCCGCGCGCCGGAATATGCCGCCAGAAGCGCCACAGGTACGGCTGCGCGCGCTCCTCTTCAGTGGGCGCAGCGATGGGCACGATGTTGTATTGACGCGGATCGAGCGCCGCTGCCACCCGGCGAATCGCGCCGCCCTTGCCGGCCGCGTCGTTGCCTTCGAACACCGCGACCAAGGCGTGGCGGCGCATGCGTTTGTCGCGCATCAGCCCGGACAAGCGCGCCTGCTCGGTGATCAGTTGCTCTTCGTAGTCTTTCTTCTCCAGACGCTGGGTCAGGTCGAGGCTGTCGAGCAGGTTCAACTGATCGACCGGTGTGCCCAGCGGCGCGGCGCTGACATCGTGGGGATGCACGTCTGAACGTTTCAGCGCATTTTGCAAACCTTCGAGGAGAATCTTGCCGACCGCCAGGCTGCGGTAATTGGCGTCGGCGCCTTCGATCACGTGCCACGGTGCGTAATCACGGCTGGTACGGCGCAGCACCCGCTCGCCGTACTTGACGAACTTGTCGTAAGTCTGCGATTGCTGCCAGTCCAGCGGGCTGATGCGCCAGCTGTGCAGCGGATCATCGGCCAGCGCCTTGAGCCGCGCCTTCATCTGTTTCTTGGACAGGTGAAACCAGAACTTGAAGATCAGCGCGCCTTCATCGCAGAGCATCTTTTCCAGACGCTCGGCACCGGCAATGGCCTGATCCAGACGCGGATCCTTGAACAAACCATGCACCCGCCCCTGCAACATCTGGCTGTACCAGTTACCAAAGAAAATGCCCATGCGCCCCTTGGCCGGGAGCATCCGCCAGTAGCGCCACGCCGGTGGCCGTGACAGCTCTTCATCGGTCTGCTGATCGAAGGTGCGCACTTCGATCAGGCGCGGGTCCATCCACTCGTTGAGCAACTTGACCGTCTCGCCTTTGCCCGCACCTTCAATGCCGTTGATCAGGATGATCACCGGGAAACGCTTCTGCTGCTGCAATTCGAACTGGGCTTCGAGCAAGGCTTCACGCAATGCCGGGACGGCCGCATCAAAGGTGTCGTTATCGATGGCGTGACCGATTTCAGCGGATTCAAACATGGGACGGCTCCTTCCAGGATTCAGCAAGACTAGCGGATTGGGCACAGCCGCGGCGCAGAAATTCCCGCGGGTGGCGGATTGTCCGTGAGTCGTCGCGCGCAAGCCTTGCCATGGATCAAGCAGCCCCGGCGCGATCGGCTAGAATGGCGGCCTTGTCGTTGCCGAGCCTGCCATGAAACCTGTATTGCCCCACGCCCAACTCGACTGGGATGACCACGGCCGCCCGCGTTCGCGGGTGTTCGATGACGTGTATTTTTCCGACCAGTCAGGTCTGGAGGAAACCCGTTACGTGTTCCTCGAACAGAATCGCCTGGCCGAGCGTTTTGCCGCACTGCCGGCAACTGGTCGTCTGGTTATTGGTGAAACCGGCTTCGGTACCGGGCTGAATTTTCTCTGCGCCTGGCAGTTGTTCGAGCAACACGCCGTGGCCGGTGCACGCCTGCATTTCGTCAGCGTCGAAAAATACCCGTTGAGCCCCGCCGACCTGAAACGAGCCTTGGCCTTGTGGCCGGAACTCAAGCCTCTGGCCGATCAGTTGCTGACGCATTACGTGGCGATCCACGCAGGCTTCCAGCGCATCACCCTGGCCAGCGGCCGCGTGACGCTGACGCTGTTGATCGGCGATGCATTGGAACAACTGCCGCAGCTCGACGCGCAGATCGACGCGTGGTTTCTCGACGGTTTCGCCCCGGCGAAAAACCCCGACATGTGGACCGCCGAATTGTTTGTCGAGCTGGCACGGCTGGCGGCGCCCGGCTCGACCATCAGCACCTTCACCAGCACCGGTTGGGTTCGCCGTTTGCTGAATGCCGCCGGATTCAAAATGAAGCGCACACCGGGCATCGGCCACAAGTGGGAAATCCTCCGTGGCGAGTTTCTCGGCTGGCCGGCGGAAGTTGCGCCGCCAGCGCCGGACAAGCCGTGGTTCGCTCGTCCTGCGCCGATCGCCGCTGAGCGTCGTGCGCTGGTGATCGGCGCCGGTCTCGCTGGCTGTGCCACAGCGTCCAGTCTGGCCGCACGCGGCTGGCAGGTCACGTTGCTCGAACGCCATGCAGCCGTGGCACAAGAAGCTTCGGGCAACCCGCAAGGCGTGCTGTACTTGAAATTGTCCGCCCACGGCACGGCGCTGTCGCAACTGATCGTCAGTGGCTTCGGCTACACCCGACGCCTGCTCGAAACCCTGCAACGGGGCACCGACTGGGACGATTGCGGTGTACTGCAATTGGCATTCAATGCCAAGGAAGCTGAACGCCACGCGCAATTGGCGCAGGCGTTCCCGCAAGATCTGTTGCAGTGGCTCGATCAACCCGACGCGCAAGTCCGCGCGGGCGTCGGTGTGGTCCATGGCGGTCTGTACTATCCCGAAGGCGGTTGGGTGCATCCGCCGGCGCTGTGTCAGGCGCAAACCGCGCAGGCGAACATCGAACTGCTCAACCATCACGAAGCTCTGGAACTGCGCAAGGTCGGTGATCAGTGGCAAGCCTTCGCCGGCGACCGCTTGCTCGCCAGCGCCCCGGTCGTGGTACTGGCCGGTGCCGCCGAGATCAAACGCTTTGTGCAAAGCGCCGAGTTACCGCTCAAGCGCATTCGCGGGCAGATCACACGCCTTGCTGAAACATCAGAAAGCCAAGCGCTGACCACCGTGGTCTGTGCCGAAGGCTACGTCGCCCCGGCGCGTTTGGGTGAACACACCCTCGGCGCCAGTTTCGATTTCAACAGCGATGACCTGACGCCGACCACGGCCGAACATCTGGGCAATCTGGCGATGCTCGAAGAGATTTCCAGCGACCTGGCCGCGCGTCTGCACGTCAGCGAACAACCGGTCGAAGATCTGCAGGGCCGCGCAGCCTTTCGCTGCACCAGCCCTGACTATTTGCCGATTGTCGGCCCCCTCGCCGACCGCGAAGCGTTCCTCGACGCCTATGCCGCCCTGAGCAAGGACGCCCGTCAGGTTCCGGACATCGTCTGCCCCTGGTTGGATGGCTTGTACGTTAACAGCGGCCACGGCTCTCGCGGGCTGATCACCGCGCCGCTGTCAGGCGAACTGCTTGCCGCGTGGCTGGACAACGAACCGCTACCACTGCCACGCAGCGTGGCCGAAGCCTGTCATCCCAACCGTTTCGCGTTGCGCCAGTTGATACGCGGCAGGTAAGGCTCACTCATCGGACATCGCACACAATCCAAGATCCATCACGCGTATCGCGTCTGCGGTGAGGCGGGAGAACACCTTTTCTTCGGCTTGCTCGCGCTCGAGCTGGGGCACATCCATCGCGTTTCTGAGGTCGTCCTCAGACAGCTTATCGCGCTGGTCCTCCAGCGCTTCGATTTTTTCGTTATAGGTTGCCTGAATACTGGCGAACTGGCGGGGAAACGTCCGTTTGAGATAGTCGCACCAGAACGGCTTGCGCAACATGAAGGTCAGCCATTCGGATGACAGCTCGGCTGTCTCGACCTTGCTCTTTGCAGTTGCCAGATCCGCCGCAGTGACCTTGGCCAGCCCGGTAAACTGCATATGCTGGGGCTGCCCTGGCAGATCCAGCGTCTCGGCCAGCCCGATCCGATAAGCCAGGCTCACCTCCAGTGGGTCGAGAGCCGGATGCTTGAGCGCATGCTCGTGGGCAATCTGGTTAACCTGGTCCAGCCGGAACAGCCCCCGGCCAAGCTTGAGCAGTGGCCTGGCGCTGGTGATGCGGCCTCCGGCGAGGCTGGTCACCTGGTCAATTTCCACGGCCAGTTCCAGATGGCTGAAATTGATCGCCGCCGAATCTGTACAGTTGATAGGGTTGGCGGCCAGGTTAAGCACTTGATCACACAGGATGGCGTCGCGTTCGGCCGCCTCCAGCACGACCCACACGCGTCGACGCATGTCTTCGTTGACCTTTACCGAATCGGCCGTATTGCCCAGCTCCGAAAGCAGAAAAAACAGGCCCTCGGCATTCGGGTCGTCCCTGAATGCCTTCCAGATGCGTTGACGTCGGGTAAAGTCCGTTCCCACCCCTTCGTCCAGCCACAACGAGCGCGCCTTGTATTCGTCCATTCGGGCATTGTCGTTTTCCAGATAGCCCATGCCGATGCCGACATTGTTCAAGTAGTCGGCCAAATGGGTGCTGCTGGCCAGCGACAATGGATTGCCGCGCAGATTGAACGCTTTGCTGTAGCGTTTCGATGATTTGAACAACCAGGCTGGCAGGTCCTTGATCTGGTTGTAGCGCAGATCCACCCAATCCAGAGAAGGCAGCCGGGCAATTCCTTTCGGCAGCTCGGTCGCGCCCGTGTCGCGCAACGCCAGGCTGCGCAAATCCAACAGTTTGCTCACATCCGGGGTAGCGTCCAGCGTGTTGTAGTTCATGTTCAGGTGGGACAGCGTGCGCATATTGCTCAATTTGACCAGCGTGTATTCGGTCAGCTTGATCTGATTGTTCGCCAGGCTCAACCGCGCGAGGTTCGGCATGTGTGACAACACCTCAGGCAACCGAGTGAGCTTGTTGCCGTCCAGTTCCAGCGATTCGACTTGCCTGAAGGCTTTGAGGAAATACGCGAGATCGTCACCCTGGTCCATCTGCTTCAACGACAAGTGCTTTACATGATCGAAATTCAAACCCGTGGGGAGCGTGGGCAACTTGCCGACGTGCATCTTGTCGAGATTGAGAGCGCAGACGGATTTTCCGCTTTCATCCACGGCCATGACAATTCGTCGGAAACTGTCTTCGATCTGCTCTGCCGTAAAAGTTCGGCTGCGGTGCACCACTTGCAATTCGCCGCCCAGTGCCTTCATGGCGGTCTCATCTTCAGCCCAGGCCGCCAGCACTTCACGCAATTGCTTCAGATCAGCGCGCAATCCTTTCACCCGAGTTGCCCGGGCCAACAAGTCAGTGCCGAGGCCATCGATGAACTCGCTGGCCTGTTGTTCACTGAAGCGCGGGTAAAGCTTTCTGACTTTGCGTAGCAACGCGCGCGGGTGAGTCGTCGCCGTGCTGACAGGGTCAGCCTGGATACAGGCAGACTCAGTCACCGGCAATTCAAGTTTGCCGGTCGTCAAGACGCGTTCACTGGCCTTCCGCTCATCCAGCGCCACGTTGAGCAATTTCCCGCGCAACCGCGCACTGTCGGCAGCCACGGGATCGGCAAAACCGAGGGCGGTACGCTGACGCAATGGTAGTGCCTTGAGGATCGCGGCATAGAGGCTGTCCGGCCCCGCAGCCACGCGACCGAGGGATTTACCATCCCCGGCGAACGCTTCATAGCCTTGGCTGGACTTGACCAGCGTGCAGGCGCTGGAAGGCAACGCCGACTCGCTGCCGATGGCTTCCAGCACCGGCCCCTTCAACGCCTTGTCCCGCACTGCGAGGCGCATTCCGACGTCCCAGCCATTCAACCGAGGCAGCAGTTGAATCGCCAGTCGATCACTGTCGGCATTGGCGACCTGCGGCACGTGCAACCCGGTCAACGCGCGATCAACCCGTACCTGCGCCATACCCTCGCGGATTTTTTGCCCCAGACGCAAAGGCACGCGCCCGGTTGATCGCAAGTGCAAACGGTCGACACTCGCGGCCCGATCAATCAAATGTTGTGCATAACGAGCGGGGATATCGGCAAACACGGCGCGCAACTTCTTCACCTCGTCAGCATCGCTCTGATCGTAGCGGGCATACATCCGCTCAAAGACTTCCCGACGATCCGAGGCGAGTGCAGCGGCCAGTTTTTTCGCCAATGCCTGACGTTCACCCTCGCCAAGAACCCTGGTTCCCACCAACGTATCGACCTCCTTCTGATACAAGCCATCGATCACGGTTTGAAGCAATTGACCGGAATCGAGCTGCTCCTGGCTGACAGGCACACTGAGTTTGTCGTCAGGACGCTGAGGGGCGGGATACCTTGCCGTGACGTTGGCGTCCTCATCGGCAACCTCGATATAGCGATCGGCTGGCCAGCCCGGCAACTTCGCCAAGCCGTGCAGTTGTTCTTCCACCGGTTGGCCAGCGTGCGTCTCACCACTTCCCAGCTCGATGATGAGCTGGCGCAACTGGCGTTCGATACGCAGGCGTTCCACGGTGTCGCGCAAGCGCACTGGCAGCGCCAGATTGTCGGCAGCGGCGCGCTGCAATTGTTCGTGGCTGACACCGCTCAGGCGTCGCATCATGTCCAGATCGTTGTCGACAAACTCGCTCAGATGCGGGTCCATGCGCTTGAGGGTGTAGGGCGTGCTGCTCCACTGTGCAGGATCTTCATGGGCCAGTCGCCAGCCGCCCTCGATGTGCCGCTCGAGTTCAGGAGAGTAGGCGTCTGCACGGAGGGGATGTTCAAGACGCCAGCGCCTGGTTTGCGCGTCGATGGAACCGGAGACGATTCGATGATCGACACGGCCGACCGTCTTGTCCCTGATCTCGAACACCTCCTCGGAATCGGATGCGACCGTAAAACCCACCGGCAACCGATGCTCATAGGGCGTCAAATCGGGCTTCCACAGCCGCGCCTTGCCAGCGGTATTGGTAATGGGAGCGAACTGACCGAAAAACGCCGGTTGGGCCTTGACCAGTTTGCGTCCCAGCGTGCCCACAACTTTTTGCCCACCCGCGAACAGGCCCATCACCACGATGTTCTCTACCACACTTAACACGTGAGACAAGGCCTCCTGATGATCGCCGCGGCGCCAGTCCTCAACCCCCTCGTACACTTCCGCCAGCAACTGCCCCACGGCCACCCCCATCATCAGTTGGCCGACCACCGGAACGAAGAACCCTGCCACCGTTGCCAGCGTCACCCCCAGTTCAAGAAAATCGAGCAGTCGTTTCTGGCGCACGTCCTCGTCAATATCTTCGGTCGGCACGGCGAGTTTGCGCGCGTCGATCTGCAGCTTGCCAACATGGCTCTGCACCATGAATTCGAACAGCGGCACCTTGATTGGCAGCGGCGTGATGGTCCCCAGGTCCGCGCGACTGACCAAGGTCTTGAAAAAGTCTGCCTTGTCATCTTCATCAAGGCAGTTGGCGAAGTAATTCTTGTAGTTTTTTTCCTTCAGCTTCCCCGCGAGGTACTCCTTGAACGCAGTAAAACTGGCGTATTCGTACAACGGCCTGTCGGGCTCGTTAGCTGCGTAAACCAGACACCCTTCGTCGGGGTGCGACGCTAGCGAATTGACAGAAAACACCACGACGCCCCAGATGCAACTGTCGAATATTTCGATGCCCTGCATGATCAAAGGGCGCCCCTTGTGGTGCAGGTTTTTTGCTGAAACCACGCCGTCAGCGTCGATCAGTCTCTGCAATGTACGTACGCTCGCGGGAGTGATGTGTCGGCGCAAGCCCGCCAGATGCATGTCCAATTGCAGCAGCTGCTTTTTGAGCGCCGCGATGTCGCGGGTCATTGGACTGGTCGCTACGACCTTGCCGTCAGCGTCCTGGAGGCCGAATACTTCCTGAAAATGCTTCTGGTAGCGTTTGCCCAGATCCAGTTCACGACAAAATCCGGCAAATGATGCCGGGGTCAGCCCTGCCACGCCCGCCGGCGCACTGCTCACCCGCACCAGACTGCCAGAGGGGAAACCGTCAGCCTCCTCGTCATCGGTGAAGTTCTGCATCGCCGCTTGCAACAATGTCTGGGTGGCGTGCGGCACCGCTTCGACAGCCTTGTCATCGGTGGTGACGGGCGAGCAGCCGCAATCCGGTCCCGGGAGGCTCAACAGATCCTTTTCGACATTAAATACCGCCGACCACTTGCGATTCATCGCCTCGGTCAGTTCCTTTTTGCAAAAATCGTTCAGCGGCTTGAGTTTGAGCAGATCCTTTTCGACTCTGAGCTGAACGGCGTGCAGTTCGCGCGCGGTTAGATCAAGGGCGGCCAGTGTGCTGGCCGAACTTTTGAGCAAGCTCTCGGGCAAGCTTTCTTGCAACGCTTCGGCGGTGTCCAGATCGCCAGTGGCTTCGAGCAACACACCAAGCGTTTCCTGATGGGTGGGTGCTTGCGGCGCGGGTTTATCCTGTGCAGTGATCATCGCAATAATCCTTTATTGCAGGTTCGAAGCCAAAACCTTATCGGGCTCGCGACAGGACGGTGCGGTACATAGTGATATTCGCAACGCGAAAGCCGGAGAATTGAAGGTTCAGTCGGCTTATAACTCATTGTTCTAAAACTCCACTTACCGGCACGGGTCAGTTTCTGAGTACCGCCCTTCTGGCAGGTACGGCTTGACCCCTCCCCAACGGAAAAACCGGTAAGGACTTTATGTGCGGATTAGCTGGCGAGTTACGTTTTGATCACCAACCTGCAGACCTTGCAGCGATCGAGAGAATCACCCATCACCTGGCCCCTCGCGGCCCCGACGCGTGGGGCTTCCATGCCCAAGGGCCGATTGCCCTGGGCCATCGTCGCCTGAAAATCATGGACCTGTCGGACGGCTCGGCGCAGCCGATGATCGACAGCCAGTTGGGCTTGTCCCTGGCCTTCAACGGCGCTATCTACAATTTCCCGGAACTGCGCGCCGAACTCGAAGCGCTGGGTTACGCCTTTTATTCCGGTGGCGACACCGAAGTGCTGCTCAAGGGCTACCACGCCTGGGGCGAAGCGCTGCTGCCCAAGCTCAACGGCATGTTCGCGTTCGCCATTTGGGAACGCGACGCCCAACGCCTGTTCATCGCCCGCGACCGTCTCGGCGTAAAGCCCTTGTACCTGTCACGTACCGGTCAGCGCTTGCGCTTTGCCTCGGCGTTGCCGGCGCTGCTCAAGGGCGGCGACATCAACCCGATCCTCGATCCGGTGGCGCTCAATCACTACCTGAATTTCCATGCCGTGGTCCCCGCCCCGCGCACCCTGCTGGCCGGCATTGAAAAACTGCCACCCGCGACGTGGATGCGCGTTGAAGCCGATGGCAGCACCGAGCAGAAAACCTGGTGGACCCTGCCCTACGGCCCGCACGACGACGAGAAAAATCTGACGCTGGAAGACTGGGTCGACCGCGTCCTCGACAGCACCCGCGAAGCGGTGGCGATTCGTCAACGTGCGGCGGTGGATGTCGGTGTGCTGCTCTCCGGCGGTGTCGATTCGAGCATGCTCGTCGGCCTGTTGCGTGAAGTCGGCGTGGAGAATCTCTCGACCTTCTCCATCGGTTTCCAGGATGCCGGTGGCGAACGCGGTGACGAGTTTCAGTATTCCGATCTGATCGCCAAACACTACGGCACTCAGCATCACCAATTGCGCATCGACGAGAAAGAAATCATCGAGCAACTGCCCGCCGCGTTTCGAGCGATGAGCGAGCCGATGGTCAGTCATGACTGCATCGCTTTCTACCTGCTGTCGCGCGAAGTGGCCAAGCACTGCAAGGTGGTGCAAAGCGGACAGGGTGCTGACGAGTTGTTTGCCGGTTATCACTGGTATCCGCAAGTCGACGGCGCGGCCGATCCGTATGCGGCGTATCGCAACGCGTTTTTCGACCGCAGCTATGACGACTATGCCGCGACCGTGCAGCCGAAATGGCTGACTGCGAACGACGCTGCCGGTGACTTCGTGAAGGCGCATTTCGCACAACCTGGCGCCGATGCCGCAGTGGACAAAGCCCTGCGTCTGGACAGCACGGTGATGCTGGTCGATGACCCGGTCAAACGCGTCGACAACATGACCATGGCCTGGGGCCTCGAGGCGCGCACACCTTTTCTCGACTATCGACTGGTGGAACTGTCCGCTCGCGTACCGGGCCAATTCAAGCTGCCCGACGGCGGTAAACAAGTGCTCAAAGAAGCAGCGCGCCGGGTCATCCCGAGTGAAGTGATCGACCGCAAAAAAGGCTACTTCCCGGTGCCCGGTCTCAAGCACTTGCAAGGCGACACCCTGAACTGGGTACGCGAACTGCTGCTCGATCCAAGTCAGGATCGCGGCCTGTTCAACCCGGCCATGCTCGATAAATTGCTGACCGACCCGCAAGGCCAGTTGACGCCGTTGCGCGGTTCGAAGCTGTGGCAACTGGCAGCCCTGAACCTGTGGCTCAGTGAACAAGGAATCTGATCGATGAAACCCCACGCCACGGCCATCAACCAACGGCTGATACGCGGTCAGACACCGTCCTATGAACGCTTGCAGGCACGTCTGGCCGAAGACGGCAGCACGCTGGTCGCCGACCCGATTGCGGTCCATTGCGGCTGGGGCCGCTTGCTGATCGGGCACACCTTTCCCGACCCGGCATCGCTGGCGCAGGAGCTGCTCAAAGAGCAGCCCGGTGAGCGCGATATCGCGTTATATGTTGCCGCGCCACAGCAGATTCTCGGCCTGGAACCGACGCAACTGTTTCTCGACCCGTCCGACACCTTGCGCCTGTGGTTCAGCGATTACCGGCAGGCCACAAGAGTCTTTCGCGGCTTTCGTATTCGCCGCGCGCAGAGTGAGGCGGACTGGCAGGCGATCAATCTGTTGTATCAGGCGCGCGGCATGTTACCGATCGATGCCACGCGGCTGACCCCGCATCATCAGGGCGGCCCGGTGTACTGGCTGGCCGAGGATGAAGACAGCGGCGCGGTGATCGGCAGCGTCATGGGCCTGAACCATCAAAAGGCCTTCAACGACCCGGAAAATGGCAGCAGCCTGTGGTGCCTGGCGGTTGATCCGCAATGTTCGCGTCCGGGGGTCGGTGAAGTGCTGGTGCGGCACCTGATCGAGCACTTCATGAGTCGCGGTCTGAGCTATCTCGACCTGTCGGTGTTGCACGACAATCGTCAGGCGAAAAACCTCTACGCCAAGCTCGGTTTTCGCAACCTGTCGACCTTCGCCATCAAACGCAAGAACGGCATCAATCAGCCGCTGTTTCTCGGCCCGGGGCCTGAAGCGCAATTCAATCCGTATGCGCGGATCATCGTGGAAGAAGCCCATCGACGCGGCATTGATGTGCAGGTGGATGATGCCGATGCCGGGTTGTTCACCCTCAGCCATGGCGGACGCCGCGTGCGTTGCCGCGAATCGCTGAGCGACCTGACCAGTGCAATCAGCATGAGCCTGTGTCAGGACAAAAGCCTGACCCACAAAGTGCTGAAAGGCGCCGGACTGAACCTGCCCTCGCAGCAATTAGCAGGCAATGCCGACGACAACCTGGCCTTCCTCGACGAGCATCAACGGGTGGTGGTCAAGCCACTCGACGGTGAACAGGGCCAGGGCGTGGCGGTGGATTTGCGGAGCATCGAAGAGGTGCAGCAAGCCATCGAAACGGCGAAGCAATTTGATAGCCGCGTGCTGCTGGAAAGCTTCCACGAAGGGCTTGATCTGCGGATTGTGGTGATTGGTTTTGAAGTGGTGGCGGCGGCGATTCGTAAACCGGCAGAAGTGGTCGGCGATGGCCAGCATTCGGTGGGCGCGTTGATCGAGGCGCAGAGTCGGCGTCGGCAAGCGGCCACCAGCGGCGAAAGCAAAATCCCGCTGGATCACGAAACCCAGCGCACCCTCCATGCCGCGGGTTACGACTACAGCAGCATTCTGCCGGCCGGCGAGCACCTGTTTGTGCGCCGTACGGCGAATCTGCACACCGGCGGCACACTGGAAGATGTCACCGCGATTCTGCATCCGACCTTGGTCGATGCGGCAGTAAGGGCGGCACGGGCGCTGGACATCCCGATGGTCGGCCTCGACTTGATGGTGCCCGCGGCGGATCAGCCCGAGTACGTGTTTATCGAGGCCAATGAGCGCGCCGGGTTGGCAAACCACGAGCCGCAGCCGACGGCGGAGCGGTTTGTTGATTTGTTGTTTCCGCACAGTCAGCCGGCCATTTCTTGAATCTGCTTTGTCAGGACTGACGCCTTCGCGAGCAGGCTCGCTCCCACAGGGGAATGCATTCCAAATGTGGGAGCGAGCCTGCTCGCGAAGAGGCTCTTAAATCCACCACCCATTTTCCCTCATCGAAACCATCGATGTGCTTAACCCATCAGGAGTTTCCATGACCACGCAAATCCCCGAACCGGATCTCAACTACCTGCAAAAAGTCTTGCTGGAAATGCTCGCCATTCCCAGCCCCACCGGGTTCACCGACACCATCGTGCGTTACGTTGCCGAGCGTCTGGAAGAACTCGGCATCCCCTTCGAAATGACCCGGCGCGGCACCATTCGCGCCACGCTCAAGGGCAAGAAAAACAGCCCGGACCGCGCGGTCTCGGCGCACCTCGACACCATTGGCGCGGCGGTCCGTGCAATCAAAGATAACGGCCGCCTGACCCTCGCTCCGGTCGGCTGCTGGTCGAGCCGCTTTGCCGAGGGCAGCCGCGTCAGCCTGTTTACCGACAACGGCGTGATTCGCGGCAGTGTGTTGCCGCTGATGGCCTCCGGACACGCGTTCAACACCGCCGTGGATGAAATGCCGATCAGTTGGGATCACGTTGAACTGCGCCTGGACGCCTACTGTGCGACCAAGGCCGATTGCGATTCGCTGGGCATCAGCATCGGTGACGTGGTCGCCTTCGACCCGCTGCCGGAGTTCACCGAAAGCGGCCACATCAGCGCCCGTCACCTGGACGACAAGGCCGGGGTTGCAGCGCTGCTGGCGGCACTCAAAGCCATCGTCGACAGCGGCCAGGAATTGATGATCGACTGCCATCCGCTGTTCACCATCACCGAAGAAACCGGCAGTGGCGCGGCGGCAGCATTGCCGTGGGACGTCAGCGAATTCGTCGGCATCGACATCGCTCCCGTCGCGCCGGGGCAACACTCCAGTGAGCATGCGGTGAGTGTGGCGATGCAGGATTCCGGCGGGCCTTACGACTATCACTTGTCGCGACATTTGCTGCGTCTGGCCGGTGACAACGAACTGCCGGTGCGCCGTGACCTGTTCCGTTACTACTTCAGCGATGCGCATTCGGCGGTGACCGCCGGCCACGACATTCGCACCGCCCTGCTCGCCTTTGGCTGCGACGCGACGCACGGTTATGAACGCACGCACATCGACAGTCTGGCGGCGCTCAGTCGTTTGCTCGGCGCGT
The DNA here is from genome assembly GCF_949768005.1 of Pseudomonas sp. IT-347P. Lineage (NCBI taxonomy): Bacteria > Pseudomonadati > Pseudomonadota > Gammaproteobacteria > Pseudomonadales > Pseudomonadaceae > Pseudomonas > Pseudomonas sp. IT-347P. Next base: position 156,820 of record NZ_CATKPQ010000057.1, on the reverse strand, counting down.
ACATTCTGAGCCCGCCCGTGTTCGCCAGCGATGCGGCGCCGGCCAATGCCTCGCTGGATCGCTTCAGTCATCAGATTGAACATGACACGCAGATGGAGAGCGATACGCGCGTGCCGTCGGTGGACAGTCTGGTGGGGCAGCGTTCCGACAGTTAGATCATCGTTGTTTGAAATACCGCTATCGCGAGCAGGCGAAGGCCTACCTTTGGAATGCGTTCCCCTGTAGGAGTGAGCCTGCTCGCGATGGCGTAGGTACAGGCAACACAAAACTGGCAGACAAACCGCAATCGCCGTAGCATCCCGCCATTGATTCAGCCGAGGTGCCCATGCTCATCCCCCACGACCAACTTGAAGTCGACACCCTCACCCGCCTGATCGAGGATTTCGTCACCCGCGACGGTACCGACAACGGCGATGACACGCCGCTGGAAACCCGCGTGCTGCGCGTGCGTCAGGCATTGACCAAAGGCCAGGCATTGATCGTCTTCGACCCGGAAAGCGAGCAATGCCAACTGATGCTCAAGCACGATGTGCCCAAGCACCTGTTCGATTGAAATCCTCAGCGCAGCTTTTCGGTGGCCTGCTTGCGTTTGATCCGGTCATAGACCTCGGCGCGATGCACGTGGACCTTTTGTGGGGCCTCGATGCCAAAGCGCACGCTGGAGCCGTTGACCGACAACACACGCAGGGAAATGTCGTCGCCGATTGAAATCAACTCACCAACGACACGGCTGAGTACAAGCATGAGATTCGTCCTTCAGGGTTAGCGAACCCTGAAGATGCGCGGCTTGCCGCGGCTCCACAATGCGCGCCGGGCAAATCAGTTTTGCCTTACACCCCTGCCAACCCCAAGCCGTCAGACGATTCCCACAAAAGCCATCAGGCAGCGGAAAACCTCGGCCCGAAAAGAATCACGCTGGCGCCGATCACGCACAACGCCACACCGATCCAGTCCGAAGCCAATGGACGCACGCGCTCGACCACCATCAGCCAGCCAATCGAAGTAACAATGTAGATCCCGCCATACGCGGCATAGGCACGCCCGGCATAGTTGGCTTCAACGCGGGTCAGCAACAGTGCGAACAGGGTCAGGCTGAGCAGCGCAGGCATCACCCACAAGGCACTTTTGCCCTGACGCAGCCACATGAAAAAGGCGAAACAGCCGGCGATCTCAAACAGCGCCGCGAGAAAGAACCACAAATAATTGAGCATTGATGCGTCTCGACAGGGTGACCATTGCGGCCACCCTAACGACGCCATCTGCAACGGGCAAGGTCAGCCGTTGTTCTGTTTGGCCTTGGCGCGCATTTTTTCCGCCATGGCCGTCATTTCGTTGTAGAGCAACTGCGGATTCTTCTGTTTCAGCGCCCAAGCCATGCGCCCTTGTTCATGGGGCAAGATCATGAACTCGCCGGCCGCCACTTGCTGAAAGATGTAGTCGGCGATGTCCGCCGCCGTAATCGGCGAACTTTCCAGCAACTTGCCGACCTGCGCTTTCATCGCCGGGGTCGGGCCACGGAACGAATCGAGCAAGTTGGTCTGGAAGAACGACGGGCACACCACATGGACGCCGACTTCCTGCTGCGCCAGTTCGATCAGAAGGCTTTCCGAAAGGGCTACCACACCGGCCTTGGCCACGTTGTAGTTGCTCATCGCCGGGCCTTGCATCAGTGCCGCCATGGAGGCGATGTTGATGATTTTGCCTTTGCTTTGCTCAAGCAGCGGCAGGAACGCTTTGCAGCCCTTGACCACACCCATCAGGTTGATCGCGATCTGCCAGTCCCAATCTTCCAGCGACAGCTCGCTGAAGAAACCGCCCGAAGCCACGCCCGCGTTGTTGACGATGATGTCGATGCCGCCAAGCTTTTCTTCGCAGGCTTGAGCGAAGGCGGTGAGCTGGCTGTAATCACGCACATCGCAACGCTGGATAAAACCGTCACCGCCGGCCTCGCGCACCAGTTTCAGGGTTTCCTGCAGGCCGGGTTCGCTGACATCGGACAAGGCCAGCCGCCAGCCTTCACGGGCCCAGCGCAGCGCGATTTCGCGACCCAGGCCCGAGCCCGCACCAGTGATCATCATGCGATTTTGCATAGCAGACAGCCTTGTTGTTCCGGGGAAGATGCGCGGAGTGTAGCGAAGGATCGACGCCCGCCCACGCTCCATCAGATTGCTGAATGGAGGATCAAAAGGCCGCAGCCTGCGGCAGCTTCTACACGCGTTCAATGCAGGAGCTGCTGCAGGCTGCGATCTTTTGATCTTGTGCTTTAAAAGAAATAAGCGAGCAATCCAAATACATTAAAAAAACATTGAATTTTCTTTCATGCGCACCGGTCGGAATTTGTAAGCCGCCTGGAATTACTTAGTTTCCAGTCGCCCTTGAATACCAAGACTTCTCGAACGCTATCAACAAGGAAATCGACATGGGCACAATTCTAATCATTATCCTGATCCTGTTGCTGATCGGTGGTCTGCCGGTCTTCCCGCACTCCAGAAGTTGGGGTTATGGTCCTTCGGGCATTATCGGCGTGGTGTTGGTAGTGCTGCTGGTACTGCTGTTACTCGGTCGGATATAACAACGATTCAAGCGCAAAAAAAGAGGCCCTGTTCAGGGCCTCTTTTTTATTGCGCGGATTTTAATGTCGACGAATGATCAATCCGGTTTGCCGTGAATGACGCCTGCGGTGTTATCCATCAGGCTTTTGGTCGCCGTTTGCAGGAACGCTTCGAGTTTGAGTTTCAACTCGGCAGTACGCGGCGCATTCGGAACGACTTCGGCGTGCGGGTTGGCACCCAACTGGTACTGCCACATTTTCGGCCCCATGTCCTTGTCTCGCGGCAACACCAGGATCTGGTCGGCGGTGACGATGGCGGTGGTCTGCTCGCTGCCCGACGGTTTGATCACACCGAAACCGGTGTCGCCTTCCGGCAGGTTGAGCAGGTCACGGCCCCAGCACTGATGACGCACTTCACCACCGAGACGCCCCATGATGGTCGGCACGATGTCGATCTGCGTGCCCACGGTGTGGTCACGGGTACCGAACTTCTCCTGGATGCCCGGCGCGATCATCAGCATCGGCACGTTGAAGCGGCCCAGGTCCATTTCGGTGATCTGGCGCTCGTTGCCGAAACCGTGGTCGCCGACGATGACAAACAGAGTTTCCTTGAAGTACGGCTCTTTGCGTGCTTTCTCGAAGAACTGACCCAATGCCCAGTCGGAGTAGCGCATGGCGGTCAAGTGTTCGTTGAGGCTGCCACGGTCAGTCACGCGCTCGACCGGCAATGGCGTCGGCAAGGCGTAAGGCGTGTGGTTGGACAGGGTTTGCAGCAGCGCATAGAACGGCTTGCCGTTTTCCCGCGCCTTGAGTTCCTGCAGACCACGGTCGAACATGTCCTGGTCGGACACGCCCCAGGTCGGATCGGAGAACACCGGGTTGACGAAGTCGTTACGACCGACAAAGTTGGTCATGCCCTGGTTGCTGAAGAAGCCCGACTGGTTGTCCCAGGCGAAGTCGCCATTGTAGACGTACACGTCGTCGTAGTTACGGGCGCTGAGCACCTGCGGCAGGCCGGACAGCTTGTGGCTGCCTTCCGGGGTCTGCATCAGGTATTCGAAGCCAGGCAGGTTCGGGAAGCAGGCCATGGTCGCAAACATGCCCTGGTGGGTATGCGTACCGTTAGAGAAGAAACGGTCGAACAGCAGGCCTTCCTTGGACAGCTTGTCCAGGTAAGGCGTGATGTTGCCCGGAGCACCCAAGGCGCCAACCGAGTGACCGGCCATGCTTTCCATCAGGATCACCACGACGTTTTTGATCGGCAGGGTCTTGTCGGCTGGTGGCGTGTAATCACGGCGCACCGCGGCAATATCGGCATCGACCAGTTTGTCGTCAGGCATCAGCAGCATATCGCGCACGACTTTCTGCGCTTGCTCCTGCGGCAACGTCGCTTTCCAGATATTGTCGCGATCTTCGCCCATGCGGGACTTGGCGGCCTCGATCAGCGACAGCGTGGCGTTGAGGCCGAGCTGGTTGGCGAAGTTCGAATCGGTGGTGTACACGTCACCCCAGCGCATTGGCGGGCCTTGACGCAGGGTGCCACGAGCAGCCACCACGCAGATCAACAGGCAGACCACGAACACCGCGAGACGCGTGTACCACGGCGCGACCTGACGGGTGCCGACGCTGCCACCGCTGAAAGGTCCGCGCGGACGCGTGGCACGGTCGGCGCCTTTGAACGCGAGTGTCAGGATCACGGTGCCGATCACCCACGCGAGCAGGTAGCGCACCACCGGAAAACCGTACCAGAGCATGCTCATCACGGTTTTCGGGTCTTCCTTCACGTACTGGAACACCAGGCCATTGAGGCGCTGGTGGAACTCGCGGTAGAAGTCCATCTCCATCAGGCCGAGGAACAGCGCGATGCTCGAGGCGATGGTCAGCCACAGACGGAAGAAGCCACGGGCAGCCATGGCGCGCGCACTGAACAGCGCCAGCACCAGCGGAATGCACACATAAACCACCAGGCGCAGGTCGAAACGCAGGCCGTTGGCGAAGGCTTCGAGGAAGGTCGAAGCCGGGGTATCGAGGATCATCTCGCGGTTGTAGACCAGCAGCGCGAGGCGCAGCACGGAAAACATCACCATCATGACCAGTGCACAAAGCAGCGTGTAGGCCAGATGCGATTTGACGGTCGGTTGCAGCAGGCGAGCAGAAGATCGCTGCTGATTCAGGGCGTCCGGGTTTGCCATGTCGTTTTAGGACCCATTGGAAGTTGAAGTTGCAAAAATACAGCGGCGCCATGCCCTCTATTGGTCATTCCAGACCCCGGGGCTTGCGCGGTGCGCAAATGTTGCACGATCACCCGCACCATTGCCATTGATTACTGCCCCGCCGCCAGACACTTTCATCTGGCGCAGCGCAAACAGCGCGGGCGAATTGTCTTGGACACTTTGTGAAAATTTCGTGCAACGCATATCTGGAAACACAATATAGATACAAAACAAAACGCCCCGAATCGATCGGGGCGTTTGGTTGGAACACGAGATTATTTTTCGGCGCGTTCTTTCATCGCTTTGAGGGTGTTGAACGGCGCGTCGACCACAAACTTGTTGGCAACCATCGCCGGCACGCTGCCGCCTGGCTCGGTGTGCACTTGATAGGTCACTTCGACCTGATCACCCTTCGGCACGAATTTCCAGAAGCCTTTGACCTGAGTGACACGGACAAAACCTTTTTCTTCCGGAATGTACTTCGGCACACCTTCGAGGTTACGGGTGAGGCTGCCGTCGGCGCCCTCGACGGTGGTGATGTGCAGCACCGAATCACGCGAGGTTACTGGCCACGGCGTATTGAACTGAGTGTAGGTCCAGCTCTGATCGCCCTCGTGTTTGAGCAACTTCTGGGACTTGCACTCGTAGATCCAGGCACAGGCACCGGAGACGTCTTCCTGCAAGGCGCGCAGTTTGGCGATGCTGGTCTTCATCAGGGTCACACCCTGATAGGACTTGTAATCAGAGCCCGGCACTTCGGCCAGCGAGACCTTGATGCCATCCTGCTCCTTGGCGACCTTCCAGTCCTCCGCCTGAGCGACGGACGTGGCCAGCACAGCAGTCAAACCACACAACACAGCAATACGATGCAGCGAACCCATAGTGTTATTCCTTATTGTTGAAGTTCCGTTCGTTTGACACATCACGCCGCCGTCATCTGCTCCCACCAGCCGATCAACCTGATCGCTTCTTCCGAGCTGCTGCCACAGACTTCGACATCCGCCGCGAAGCCGGAACAGACTGCCGGGCGCTCGGGGCGGCCGAAAATGCTGCACAGGTTTTCGACCGAGAGTTGCACGCAACGTTCGCCGGCAGGTTTGCCATCAGGCATGCCGGGAATCGGCGAACTGATGGAGGGGGCAATGCAGCAAGCGCCACAGCCTTCACGGCATTTCATGACGAACGTTTCCTCGCGACGGGCGATGTGTAAAAGGGACGCGGAACAGAGTAACCGCTAAAACGGCTGTTTCAAATTCCCTGAACCGGGGTTTTTACCGATAACTGAATGTGACTGACCAGTCGCCGACAAAGCGTCTGGTCTGCGGGTCACGCCTGGGCTGGATTTACTGCTTGAATTCGAAATCCAGTGCTGCGCCTTCGATTTCCCGGCGTTCTTCGTTGCGCAGTTGCAATTGCATTTCGTTGTTGAGCAAACGGCCGTTGAGCTGGAAGCCGTTGTTCTTTTCGCCAAACATCTGCGGCAGGATAGGTTCGCGCTTGGGCAACTCAACCGTGCCCTTGGGCTTCAGGTCCTGGACCATGTCTTTGGGCAGGCTCAGATCGAGCCTGGCCGGCGGCAGTCTGGTTTTCACCACTTCGCTGGCGGGTTTCGATTTGGAGGTGATCGGCTTGCGTTTCTTGATGACTTTTTGCTGGGTTTTCTTTGCGGGAACGGCCTTCTGCGCCGGCGTGGTTTTTTTCGCCGGGCTCGTCACCGCGGTTTTTTCCTGAACCGCAGCGGCCACGACGCCAGGCGCATGACCGATCATCAGCAAACCCAGCAAAACCCAAGCAGCAGGAGCAATCGCTTTCATGGAACCAACGACACTAACGGCAGAGGGCCATATGCTCGCCTGTTGGACGCCACAAGACAAGCATCACCCACCGCTCGTTCAGAATCCGCCAGCGGTTTCCTGACACAGTTGCGTCGCCAGCAGACCGAGAGTCATCAACGCCCGCTCCGCCTCACGGTTCCACGGAATCCCGCAGTTCAGGCGGATACAGTGGTTGAACTGCTCGGTATTACTGAAGATCAGCCCAGGCGCAATGCTGATGCCCTGCTGCAAGGCACGCACATGCAAGTCCTGGGTATTTACCCTCCCCGGCAGGCTCACCCAAAGGATGAAACCGCCCGTAGGCCGGGTCATTTGGGTGCCTTCGGGGAAGTACTGCTGCACCGCCAACTGGAACGCGCTGAGGTTTTTCCGGTATTCCTGGCGGATGTACCGTAAATGCCGGTCATAACCGCCATTTTCCAGATAAGCGGCGATCGCCATCTGCGTCACACTGCACGCCGAGTGGGTGCTGAAGGTCTGCAGACGCTGGATTTCCTGCTGATACTTGCCGGCGATCATCCAGCCGATGCGCACACCGGGAGACAAGGTCTTGGAGAAACTCGAACAATAGATCACCCGATCCAGTCGGTCGTATGCCTTGAGCGCTTTGGTTTTGCCTTGCTCGAACATCAACTCGCCATAAATATCATCTTCGACGATCTGGATATCGAAATCAGAAGCCAGCCGCAGCAACTGCTTCTGCCGCTCCTCGGGCATGGTACCGCCCAGGGGATTGCTCAGGCGCGTAGTCAGCACCAGCGCTTTGATCGACCATTGGTTGGCCGCCAGTTGCAGGGCTTCGAGGCTCATGCCGGTGGCAGGGTCGCTGGGGATCTCGATGACTTTCAGGCCGAGCAGGTCAGCCAATTGCAGCAAACCGTAATAAGTCGGCGACTCAGCGGCAATCAGATCGCCCGGACGGGTCAACACGCGCAGCGACATCTGCAACGCATCGACACAGCCGTGGGTGATCACCACTTCCGAGGGGTCGATCACCACACCGGCGTCGCGCATGCGGATCGCCACTTGCCGGCGCAGCGGTTCAAAACCGGGGCTGAACATGTAGCTGAAGGCGCGCGGACTATGGAAACGGGTAACCTTGGCCAGTTGCTGATGCAGCGCGCGCACCGGCAGGTAATCGACACTGGGCACCGCAGCGCCGAGCGGGAACACACCTTCACGGCGCGACTCGACCAGCACCTGTTGAATGATGCTGCTGCGAGTGACCAGACCCGGCCGTTCGACCCGGGCAATGTCCGGCGTCGGAGCCGTCAGCGCAGGCGTCTGGTGTACGTAATATCCGGACTGCGGACGCGCCCGAATCAGCCCCTGATCTTCGAGATTGGCGTAAGCCTGCAACACCGTCGCATGGCTGACGTTGAGCTGCGAACTCATCTTGCGCACCGAAGGCACGCGCTCCCCCGGTTGATAGACCCCACGGCGGATGTCTTCAGCCAGTTGCTGAGCAATACGTTGGTAGAGCAAGAGATTGGTCATGACGCAGCACTCGATTTCACAGGCATTTTATTCTTGTGTGAAACAATACCGGAACAGTTTAGAAGTGTACTGGGACAGTTGCCAGATTACTCGACCATACAGTGCGGTGTCTGCCCCTGACTGTACCGATTTGCGAGGCATTCGACAGACGTAAAAAAGCCCGGCACTGCATGACAGTCCGGGCTTTCCAGAGACGCAACCCTCAGCGGGCGGCGCCGAGCTGGCCTTTTTCATCGGAGAAGACAATTTCCACGCGACGATTCTGTGCCCGCCCGCGCTCCGAAGCGTTGGCGTCCACCGGGTATTCGTCGCCGTAGCCTTCGACCTGAATACGCTTGTCGTCGATGCCCAGATCCATCAGCACATCCGCCACCGACTGTGCGCGGTCACGGGACAGCTTGAGGTTTTCCTGTTTGCCGCCGGTGCTGTCGGTGTAGCCCTCGATGCGCACCACGCGTTTCGGGTTCAGTTGCAGGAACTGCACAATCTTCAGCACGACCCGGTTGGCCGAGTTTTTCAGCTCCGCTTCCCCCGTGTCGAACAGCACATCGCCGAGGGTCATCACCAGACCGCGGTCGGTCTGGGTGGTGGCCAGTGCGACGATCTGTTCTTCGAGCCATTTACCCTGCTGTTGCACGCTCAGCAGTTTCGATTCACGCAGGGCCAGTTGCAGGCGCTGACGTTCCAGTTCGAGCTTGGCCGCACGCTCTTCGTTGAGCACCTGATTGGTGTGCTCACGGGCGATTTCGCTGTAGCGCTGGCTCAGGTAGGCGTAATGCACCACATCCGAGCCGCTGCCCCAATAGGTCGACAGGCGATCGGCACGGGCCAGGGACTCACCGGCGCGGATCACGTCTTTTGGCGCGATGCGCAGGACGTTGGAGTCTTCCTTGACCTTCTGGAAGTCGGCGCTGGCTTCTTGCAGCGCGGATTCGCTGTGTTGACCGGCGCAGCCGTACAGGCTGATGCAACCGGCGAGCAGCAAACTGCCGAGAACTTTTGACTTGAAGCTCATTTCGCATCTCCCAGTTGCTTGCGCAGACGGACAATGCGGGTGTTGAGCACATTCACCTGTTCTTCACTTTTTTGCGTCAGCACTTTGGCTTCGGCCAGACGGGCATCCAGTTCGGCCTGTTCGGCACGCATGCGCGCGTTGCGATAAGACTCGTCAGCCATGTTGCCTTTGGCGCGGTTGTACTTGGTTTCGGCCAGTTGCATTTCCGGCACTTCGTCGGCGGTGGCGCCAACAGCCTTGGCCTGGGTGATGGCTTGCTCGGTCAGGCGCATTTGTTCATTGGGTGCCGGATCGGTCGCGCAACCGGCCAGGGCCAGAACGGCCACCGCCGCGAAAAGAGGTCGAATACTCACTAAGAATCCCTACTGTTTTGGGGCACTGACAGGTTGTGGCGGCTGTTGCTGCTGCGCCTTCCAGCGTTCGACATTGCGTTGCAGCGCGGTTTCCGTCAGTCCGGACGCGGGCAATTCTGTCATCTTTTTGGCCAACTGTCCGCGCAACCATGGATCATTACATGCCGAGTTATGCGAAACCGCGACGAACAACCCCGGTCGGTCGACGGGCTGTTCGAACACCAGCAAGTCATCGGCCATGCCCAACGCCTGCGCGGCGGCCATGCCCGAGTAGCGCCCGGCGAGTACATATTCCACTTCGCCCAGGAGCAATTTCTGTAGCGCTTGGGTGAGGTTGGCTGTTCGGGTCAGGGTCAGATTCTGCTCGGCGAAAGTGCCAAATGCCTGGGTCATGCGAGACTTTTCCGACAGCGCGCCGGCGTGGCCGTGCAGGTCCTTGGCCTCGCTGTAGACCAGTGTCGAGCCTTTGCGGGTCCACACCAGATAGTCGTTTTCCAGCAGCGGCGGATGGATGTAGTCGAGGTTTTCCAGCTCATTGACGGTCAGCGGCGCGTCCGCGAGCATGTCCATGCGCCCGCTGCGCACTTCATCGAGGGCTTGCGCGCGTTTGCCAGCGTAGAGCAGCTCGATTTTGATGCCGAGATCCTTGGCCACTTGTTGCAACAAATCCGCACTGGCGCCGATCAGTTGCTTGGGATTTTGTGGGTCTTGCCACAGGTACGGCGGCGCATCCGGGCTACCGGTGACAATGAGGCGCTCGCACTTGCCAGCGGCCGTGGCCAAACCTGGCAACAAGGCCAACCCCAACAACAATCCGCTGCGCAGATCCATGGCAACACGCTCCCACTCAAATCCGAGACAAAAAAAAGCCCGACCAACAGGCCGGGCTCTTTATAAGTGAAGCGGCTGGATTAGACCAGCTTCTCCAGCTCAGGGACGGCTTCGAACAGATCCGCCACGAGACCGTAATCGGCCACCTGGAAGATTGGCGCTTCTTCGTCCTTGTTGATCGCAACGATCACTTTCGAGTCTTTCATACCGGCCAGGTGCTGGATCGCGCCGGAGATACCGACGGCGATGTACAGCTGTGGAGCGACGATCTTGCCGGTCTGACCGACCTGCATGTCGTTCGGTACGAAACCTGCGTCGACCGCGGCGCGCGAAGCACCGACGGCAGCGCCCAGCTTGTCGGCCAGGGCGTACAGGTGTTTGAAGTTGTCGCCGTTCTGCATGCCGCGGCCGCCGGAAACGACGATCTTGGCAGCGGTCAGTTCCGGACGATCGGACTTGGCCAGTTCTTCGTTGACGAAGCTCGAAGTGCCGGCGTTGTGCGCAGCAGCAACGGCTTCAACCGCAGCCGAACCACCTTCAGCGGCAACCGGGTCGAAACCGGTGGCACGCACGGTGATCACTTTGATCGCAGCGGTCGACTGCACGGTAGCGATGGCGTTACCGGCGTAGATCGGACGCTTGAAGGTATCAGCGCTTTCGACCGAGATGATCTCGGAGATCTGGTCAACGTCCAGTTGCGCGGCAACACGCGGCAGGATGTTTTTGCCGTTGGAGGTGGCGGCGGCCAGGATGTGGCCGTAGCCAGCACCCAACTCTGCTACCAGCGGCGCAACGTTTTCCGGCAGCTGATGCGCGTAAGCGGCGTTGTCAGCATTCAGGACTTTGCTCACGCCGGCAATTTTCGCAGCGGCTTCAGCCACGGCGCCAGCGCCCTGACCTGCAACCAGCACGTGGATGTCGCCACCGATTTTGGCAGCAGCAGCCACGGTGTTCAGTGTGGCCGGGGCCAGCACTTTGTTGTCGTGTTCAGCGATTACCAAGATAGTCATTTTTAGATTACCTTCGCTTCGTTTTTCAGTTTCTCGACCAGTTCAGCCACCGACTTGACCTTGATGCCCGCGCTGCGTGCCGCCGGCGCTTCGACTTTCAGGGTCTTGTTGGTGGAGGCGGTGGAAACGCCCAAAGCGTCCGGAGTCAGCACTTCGAGAGGCTTCTTCTTGGCTTTCATGATGTTTGGCAGGGACGCGTAGCGCGGCTCGTTCAAACGCAGGTCGGTGGTGACGATCGCAGGCAGTTTCAGCGAAACAGTCTGCGCGCCGCCGTCGATTTCGCGAGTCACGGCAACGCTGTCGCCGGAGACTTCGACTTTCGACGCGAACGTGCCCTGACCGTAGCCGCTCAGTGCCGCGAGCATCTGGCCGGTCTGGTTGTTGTCGCTGTCGATGGCTTGTTTGCCAAGGATCACCAACTGCGGCTGCTCCTTGTCGACCACAGCCTTGAGCAGCTTGGCCACGGCGAGCGAGGTCAGATCTTCAGCGGATTCGACGAGGATGGCACGGTCGGCACCCAGAGCCAGTGCGGTGCGCAGTTGCTCCTGAGCGGTGGTCGGGCCGATGGAGACGACGACGATTTCAGTCGCAACACCTTTCTCTTTCAGGCGTACGGCTTCTTCCACTGCGATTTCGCAGAAAGGGTTCATCGACATCTTGACGTTGGCGAGATCGACGCCGGAATTGTCCGCCTTGACGCGAACCTTGACGTTGTAATCCACAACGCGTTTGACAGCTACAAGAACCTTCATGGATTCCTCGTTACTCTCCGGTGAAAAGAAAGTCGCCTAGGCGAACCTGGCGGTTGATGCTCATCAGGCTAAAGGGCACCTCTAAAAACGCCGACGCGAGTGTCTGGTGTTGCACGGTGTGAAGGCCTGCGACCGTTCGTCAGTGGTGACCGACCAGTCATGGATCTTCACGCGGTGTAAACTGCGCGCCGGACTTGCGCTGCGCATCACCTTCTACTGCCTGTGCCCTGTCTTTAGACGTGCTCTTGAAACCGCCAGTCTGCCTACGACGAGCGCAAAACCGCCCGTATCTTGACCGGAACGCCTATTCCGGTCAATACAGCAAAATGACCATTCATAAGCCGCGCTTCTTTGATTTCTCTGGGCTGGAGCCGATTCAAACAAACGTTTGTATTGGACGCTCGGAGTGGTGTAGATATAATGCGCCGCCTAGAGAGAAAGGTCGGTCTCCAATATTCCCCTTGACGTTAACGTAAAGGAATAGCGGATGCGACATCAAACCTCCAAATTAGAAAAAAAACTGTTGAGCCTTGAGTAGGAGATAGCCTGTGGAACGCGAATACATGGAATTCGACGTGGTCATCGTCGGTGCCGGCCCCGCTGGCCTGTCCGCCGCCTGCCGTCTGAAGCAGAAGGCCGCCGAAGCCGGTAAGGAAATCAGCGTCTGCGTGGTCGAAAAAGGCTCCGAAGTCGGCGCACACATCCTTTCCGGTGCCGTGTTCGAACCACGCGCTCTGAACGAACTGTTCCCTGACTGGAAGGAACTCGGCGCCCCGCTGAATACGCCAGTCACCCGCGACGATATTTTCGTCCTGAAAAACGCCGACAGCGCGCAAAAAATTCCTGACTTCTTTGTGCCCAAAACCATGCACAACGAAGGCAACTACATCATTTCCCTCGGTAACCTGTGCCGCTGGCTGGCCCAACAGGCCGAGAACCTGGGCGTGGAAATCTATCCGGGCTTCGCCGCTCAGGAAGCGTTGATCGACGAGCAAGGCGTGGTGCGCGGGATCATCACCGGTGATCTGGGCGTCGACCGCGAAGGCAATCCGAAAGAAGGCCTGTACACCCCCGGCATGGAATTGCGTGGCAAATACACGCTGTTCGCTGAAGGCTGCCGTGGCCACATCGGCAAGCAACTGATCAAGCGCTACAACCTCGACAGCGATGCCGACGCCCAGCACTACGGCATCGGCCTGAAAGAAATCTGGGAAATCGACCCGGCCAAGCACCAGCCAGGCCTGGTGGTGCACACCGCCGGCTGGCCGCTGGACATCATGGGCACCGAGAACACTGGCGGCTCATTCCTTTATCACCTGGAAAACAATCAGGTGGTGGTCGGTCTGATCGTTGACCTGTCCTACAGCAACACCTACCTGTCGCCATTCGACGAGTTCCAGCGCCTCAAGCATCACCCGGTTCTCAAGCAATACCTGGAAGGCGGCAAGCGGGTCAGCTACGGCGCCCGCGCCATCTGCAAAGGTGGCTTGAACTCGCTGCCGAAAATGGTCTTCAAGGGTGGCGCGCTGATCGGTTGCGACCTCGGCACTTTGAACTTCGCCAAGATCAAAGGCAGCCACACCGCGATGAAGTCCGGCATGCTCGCCGCTGAGTCGGTGGCTGAAGCACTGTTCGCGGAAAAGGACGGCACTGAAGAACTGACCACTTACGTCGACGCGTTCAAGAAGAGCTGGCTCTACGACGAACTGTTCGCCAGCCGCAACTTTGGCCCGGCGATCCACAAGTTCGGCGCCATTGTCGGCGGCGGCTTCAACTGGCTGGACCAGAACATCTTCGGCGGCAAACTGCCGTTCACCCTGCACGACACCAAGCCGGATTACGCCTGCCTCAAGCTCGCGGCGGACTGCAAGAAGATCGACTATCCGAAGCCGGACGGCAAACTCAGCTTCGACAAACTCAGCTCGGTGTTCATCTCTGGTACCAACCACGAAGAAGAGCAGCCGTGCCACCTGAAGCTGACCGACCCGAGCATCCCGATCAGCAAGAACCTGCCGCTGTACGACGAACCGGCGCAGCGCTACTGCCCGGCCGGCGTGTATGAAGTGATCACCAAGGAAGACGGCGAGAAACGCTTCCAGATCAACGCCCAGAACTGCGTGCACTGCAAGACCTGTGACATCAAGGACCCTTCGCAGAACATCACCTGGGTCACGCCGGAAGGCGCTGGCGGCCCGACTTATCCGAATATGTAAGTCGAACCGCTGAACAACGAGGCTCCCGATTTGGGGGCCTTTTTGTTGCCCACAATTCCTTGTATCACCACAAAACAACTGTGGGAGCGGGCTTGCTCGCGAATGCGGTGCATCAGTCAATGAATTGGCTGAATGACACTCCGCATTCGCGAGCAAGCCCGCTCCCACAGGGGGATTTTCGTTGGCTCAGGCAGCGCGCTCGTCACCCGGACTGCGCTCGAAGTAGCGCTTGTACTCGCGGCTGAACTGCGACGTGCTCTGATACCCCACCCGATGCGCGACCTGCGCCACGCCCAGGCCTTCGGCGACCAACAACGTCTGCGCCTTCAACAACCGCAGGCGCTTCAGATACTGCACCGGCGAGAGCAACGTGCTGCGTTTGAAATGTTCATGGAAGGTCGACACGCTCATGTTCGCGCAACTGGCCAGGGTCTCGACATTCAACGGCTCGGTGTAATGCGCATGCAGATGACTGATCGACGCTGCCACCCGTGCGAATTGTCCTTGCTGCTCAACCAACGCCCGCAACACATCGGCCTGGGGGCCGCGCAAGGCGACGAACAACAACTCACGCACCCGCGCCGGCCCGAGAATCCGACATTCCAGCGGATCATGCAGGCAACCGAGCAGGCGCTCGACGCAGCCACGCATGGCATCGTCGAGCACCACCGAGGTCATCGACTCCGGTGTCTGCGCCGGAATATGCCGGCCCGGCGCCAGCCCCATGGCCAGCACCAACTCACCGAGCAACACCCGATCGATCGCCACCGACACCCCGAGCAATGGTGCATCCGGCAAGGCAAAGGTTTCGCACTCGAACGGCACCGGCAGTGCCTGAATCAAATAATGCCCGGCGCCGTACTCCATGGTGCGCGGCCCGAGAAACGCCAGTTTGCTGCCCTGGGCGATGATCATCAGGCTCGGCTCGTAAATGTGCGGGCCACGGGCGACATCGCAACTGGCGCGCAACACCTGCACGCCGGGCAGTGCGGTCTGGCTGTAACCATCGCGCAGCGCCAGCGGTTCGATCAGCGAAACCAGCCGGGCATTGGCATCGAGATGACGGGTCAATTGCATCGAATTGTTCTTCACAAAAAATCACGAAACCAAGGGATGAAAGCATCATCGCAGATCCTTTTGCCAATGCGACCGATCAAACCTGCATGCCGGAGAATTAGGCATGAGAGCCGGAGGAATCGTCATGGCCGCAGCGAGAGTCGGCGCCCAGAATGCGCCGCCTCACTTGTTCCTGCTTTTGCGAGGTTTCACATGTACACCGCCATCGGTTATGCCGCCCAATCGGCCACCACTCCCCTCGCCCCGATGAAATTCGAACGCCGCAGCCCCCGCGCCGACGACGTCGCCATCGAAATCCTCTACTGCGGCGTCTGCCACTCCGACATCCACCAGGCGCGCAATGAATGGGGTATCGCCGTTTACCCGTTGATGCCTGGCCACGAGATCGTCGGAAAAGTCACCGCGATCGGTGCGAATGTCACCAAACACAAAGTAGGCGATCTGGTCGGGGTTGGCTGCATGGTCGACTCCTGCCGCACTTGCGAAGCCTGCCAGTCGAACCTTGAGCAATATTGCCTCGAAGGTCCGACCATGACTTACGCGACCCCGGACCGGGTCGATGGCAGCAACACCATGGGCGGCTATTCGGACAGCATCGTCGTCAGTGAACACTTCGTCGTGCGCATCCCGGAGAGATTGGCATTGGCTAGCGCCGCGCCGATCCTCTGTGCCGGCATCACCACCTACTCGCCGCTCAAGCACTATGGCGTGAAGGCCGGCGACAAGGTCGGAGTTCTCGGCATGGGCGGCCTCGGTCACATGGGCATCAAATTCGCCAAGGCCATGGGCGCCGAAGTGACGCTGTTCACCCGTTCGGCGAGCAAAGCGGAAGAAGGTCGTCGTCAGGGCGCCGACCATGTAATCGTTTCCACCGATGCCGAGCAGATGAAAGCCGCTGCCGGTTACTTCGACTTCCTGCTCGACACCATTCCGGTGCAGCACGATCTCAACCCGTACCTCGATACCCTGCGTTTCGACGGTGTGCACATTCTGGTCGGTCTGATCGAGCCGATCGATCCACCGGTACACGCCGGCAAACTGGTGATGAGCCGTCGTGTGCTGGCCGGCTCCTTGATCGGTGGCGTTGCCGAAACCCAGGAAGTGCTGGATTTCTGCGCCGAGCACAACATCACCTGCGACATCGAAATGCTCGACATCCGCCAGATCAACGAGGCCTACGCCCGCATGATTGCCGGCGATGTGAAGTACCGTTTCGTGATCGACATGGCGACGCTCAAGGTCTAAATCTTCAGACCGAGTTCCGCCGAGAGCCGGGCTGTGACCCCTTTGATCAGGGGAATCAGCTCGGCCATTTTTTCCAGCGGCATGTACGGCACGGTGCTGGCGATACTGATCGCCGCCACGATGCCCTTGCTCGCATCGCGAATCGGCGCCGCCACGCAGCGGATCGACGGTTCGTTGTCTTCCAGATCGAAGGCGTAGCCACCGGCAACGTACTCGGTCATGCGCTGCTCGAGTTGTTCCCACGACTGCTGGGGGTGCTGCGGCCAGAACTGACTTTTCCCACCCGCCGGCAGGCTGATGTCGTACAGCCGTTGCCAATCTTTCGGCGAGTCATCGAGCATCAACGCCTTACCGATACCGGTGCGTGCCAGCGGCATCCGATGACCGACCCGCGAACGCATTTCCGGGCCGTTGCGCCCCGGATTTTTCAGCAGATACAGCACTTCATCGCCTTCGCGAATGCCCAAGTGCACCGTATCGCCGGTCAGCGCCGATAATTCGTCCAGATACGGCCCGGCCAGAGTCACCAGCGGCAACTCTTCGCGCGCCTGGAAGCCCAATTCAATCAACTTCGGCCCTAGCAGGTAACCGACTTGCGGCACCACGCGCAGGTAGCGCTCGTCGACCAGACAACTGGCCAGGCGATGAGTGGTGCTGCGCGTGGTACCAATCAGCCGGGCGATCTCCTTGAGATCGCGAGCGCCACTGGCCACCGCTTGGACCACACCCAAGCCACGCAACAGCGTCTGGGTGCCGGTGGGCGCGGCGTCCTTGGTTTTTTCCGGGGCGTCTTCCTGCATATCCAGCCTTTTTACCGTTGAGCGAGGGAACGGGCGGCATTATGGTCGCCCGACGCAGACCACTACAACTCGATACGCTCGACCTTGCCGACCAGCAGCACGTAGGACAATGCTCCGATCAATGCAAGAACCGCGATATAGGTGATCGCCGGCGCGAACGAATCGCCGCTGGCGAGAAACCCGATCACGATCGGCGTGGCAATCGCCGACAGGTTGCCGATGAAGTTGAACACCCCGCCCGTCAGCCCGAGCAAACGTGCCGGCGCCAGGGTCGAGACCAGCGACCAGGTGATCGAGGCCAGACCGTTACCGAAAAACGCCAATGCCAGAAAGGCAATCACCAGCGGCGTCGATTCGACGAAGTTGGCGCCAATGATCGAGGTGGAAATCAGCAGCCCGCCTATGATCGGCAACTTGCGCGCGAAACCGACGCTGCAACCACGGCGAATCAAAAAGTCGGAAAAGAACCCCGAACACAGCACGCCAACGAAGGCGGCGAGGAACGGCAGCGACGCCAACAGACCGGACTTGATGAAGTCCATGCCGCGATACTTCACCAGGTAAGTCGGAAACCAGGTGAGGAAAAACCACAGCGTCGAATTCAGGCAGAACTGGCCCAGGTAGATGCCCCACAACTTGCGTTTGGTCAGGACGATACCGAGATCGGTCCAGCTGAATCTGGCTTTGACCTTGGCGGATTCTTGCTGAATATCGACCAGACCACCGCCCTCGCGGATCAGGTCGATTTCCGCTTCGTTGGCACCTTTGAAATCCCGTGGTTCGCGATACACCGCGTACCAGATGGCCGCCCAGATAATGCCGACGGCGCCGGTGGCGACGAACACCATGTGCCAGCCAAATTCGTGTTGCAGCCAGGCCAGAACCGGAGTCAGGAAGGCCAGACCGACGAACTGCCCGGAGGTGTAGAAACCAATCGCGGTAGCGCGTTCACGCTCGGGAAACCAGGTTGTCACCACGCGGCTGTTGATCGGATAAGCCGGAGCTTCCAGCGCACCGACCGCCATGCGCAGTACGAACAGTGCGATGAAACTGGCAGCGAAACCCAGCATCACCGTGGCCAGCGACCACAGCAGCAAGGCGACGCTATAAAGAATGCGCGGCGGTACGCGATCGACCAGCCAGCCGCCGGGAATCTGCATGGCCGCGTAGGTCCAGCCGAACGCAGAAAAGATCAGACCAACGTGAATCGGATCGATGCCCAGCTCACTGGTCAGCGCCGGCGCGGCAATCGACAGGTTGCTGCGGTCGAGGTAGTTGATGACCACGGTGATAAACAGCAGCACCATGATGAAAAACCGCTTGCGGCTGGGCGTGACTAAAGACGCCTGCCCGGTGAGGGTTTGCGGTTGCATGAGAGAGGCCTCTTCTTGTGTTTATTTGAGGTCGTGACGCAGATCTCCCATCCATGTGGAGATTAAAAATCTGTGGGAGGGGGCTTGCTCCCACAGGGGTTTTTTGGGTGTGTCAGGCAGGACTCACCACTCGGCAAAGCTGCCATCGGCATGGCGCCAGATCGGGTTGCGCCAGCGGTGGCCGACGGCCGCGCGCTCGATCACGTATTCCTCGTTGATCTCGATGCCCAGGCCCGGGCCGTTGGGAATTTTGACGAAGCCTTTGTCGTAATCGAAGACGCGCGGGTCCTTCACGTAGTCGAGCAAGTCATTGCTCTCGTTGTAATGGATGCCCAGGCTTTGCTCCTGGATAAACGCGTTGTAACAAGCCGCGTCCAGTTGCAAACATGCCGCCAGCGCAATCGGCCCCAGCGGGCAGTGCAGCGCCAGCGCGACGTCGTAGGCTTCGGCCATGTTGGCAATCTTGCGGGTTTCGGTGATACCGCCGGCGTGGGAAGCATCCGGCTGGATGATGTCGACGTAGCCTTCGCTCAATACACGTTTAAAGTCCCAACGCGAGAACAAGCGCTCACCGAGGGCAATCGGCGTGCTGGTCAACGGCGCCAGCTCTTTCAACGCTTCGTAGTTTTCGCTGAGCACCGGCTCTTCGATAAACATCAGTTTGTACGGATCGAGTTCCTTCATCAGCACCTTGGCCATCGGCTTGTGCACGCGGCCATGGAAGTCGACACCAATGCCGACATTCGGCCCGACCGCGTCACGCACGGCGGCAACGTTGGCCAGCGCCAGATCGACTTTTTCAAAGGTATCGAGGAACTGCAGCTCTTCGGTGCCGTTCATTTTCACCGCAGTGAAACCACGGCTCACCGCCTCTTTGGCGGCACGCGCGGTGTCGGCCGGACGATCGCCGCCGATCCACGAATACACGCGAATCTTGTCGCGCACCTGGCCACCAAGCAGATCGCTGACCGACACGCCGAGCGCCTTGCCCTTGATGTCCCACAGCGCCTGATCGATCCCGGCCAGTGCGCTCATGTGGATCGCGCCGCCCCGGTAGAAGCCGCCGCGATAGAGCACGGTCCAGATGTCTTCGATATTGCGTGGGTCTTTGCCGATCAGGTAGTCGGACAACTCTTCAACGGCAGCCGCGACGGTGTGTGCGCGACCTTCCACCACAGGTTCGCCCCAACCGGTCACACCTTCGTCGGTTTCGACCTTGAGGAAACACCAGCGCGGCGGAACGATGAAGGTCGTGAGTTTGGTGATTTTCATCTTTTGTCTCTCTTATAGATGCAGCGCACGCAGCGCCAAAAAAGTCTTAGCGAAGGGCCTTCCACGCGGCCACGTAGGCCTTGGCATTCACCGCCACCTGCTCCGCCGTCATGCCCGGTTTGAACAAACCGGAGCCGAGACCGAAGCCTTTCACGCCGGCATCGATAAATGCCTGCATGTTGTCCGGCGTAATGCCGCCGACCGGCGCCAGCACCGTTCCGGATGGCAACACCGCGAGCCAGGCTTTGACGACCGCCGGGCCCATCTGCTCGGCCGGGAACAACTTGAGAATGTCCGCGCCCTCCTCCAGCGCCGCGAAGGCTTCGGTCGGCGTGGCGACACCCGGCGACAGAAACAGCCCGGCCGCTTTTGCCGCGCGCAACACCTTGGCATCGCTGTGCGGCATGACGATCACCTGGCCGCCGGCCTCTTTGACCAACTCGACCTGCTCCGGCGTCAGCACCGTGCCGGCACCGATCAGGCAATCGGCGGGCAAGGTCTTGCGCAGGATGCGGATACTTTCGTACGGCGAAGGGGAATTGAGCGGTACTTCGATGACGCGAAATCCGGCGGCATACAGGACTTCTCCGACAGCGGCGGCTTCCTGCGGCTGCAGGCCCCGCAGGATCGCGATCAGACCGTTTTGCGCCAATGCTTGTTTGAGCATGTCAGGCCTCCAGTCAGGGTTAACGGGATGAGGTGTCGATCAGTCCGGCGGCCAGCGCCAGTTGCCACAGGCCACGCTCGGTGGCCTGTTCGGCCAGCGTCACGTTGGCGAAACCGCAGGCATCGAGGGCACGGCTGTAGCGCAGACAGAGTTGCGCGTTGCCGATGAGGATGATCGAAGGAAGATTCGGGTTATTGCGACGACGTCGTTGAACCGTGGCGAGCGCCGCCAGTTCATGGCCGATCATCAGGCCGGACAGATAATCCGCCTGCGCCGTCGGGCTGAGTTCGCCGGTCAGGCCCAGGGTACGGGCGCTGAACAAGGTCGACAGCACGCCGAGTTCGCCGTCCGCCGACAGAGCAACCTGCACGCCCCGGTCAAACGCCAGAGCATCGAACGCCGCGCCTTGCTTCAGGGTACGGCTGAGAATGCTGTGTTCACTGAGCACCGCGAACACTTCGCCCGTCATAAAGGTATCGAAATGAGTGATGCAGCCATCGACCACCTCCACCCACTTCGAATGGCTGCCGGGCAGGCCGATCAGCAGATCATTGCCCGCCTCGACCGGCAGATTCTGCAGCACGCCAAGCACCTGGGTTTCTTCGCCGCGCATCACGTTCGGCAGACGCGAACGCTGAATCACGCCCGGCACGATCTGCACGAGAGTGCCGCGCAGGCTGACAATGGTTTGTAAGGAGTTTCCGAGATTGGCGACGTTCGCCGGCGTCTCGCAGTAGGCCGCTTCACGCCAGCCCTGTGCACTACCGACCATGCCGCAGGCGATCACCGGCAGATCCGGCTGCGCATCGAGCCAGTCGCCGCACGCCTCGTCGAACGCCAGTTCAAAACCGTCGGCACATTCGCGACCGTTGATGATTCGCGGGGTCTTGGGCAACTGCATGATCCCGGACGACAGCGCGCGCTGTTCCAGCACTGCACCATTCGCCGCGAGTTTGTAAGCACGTAATGAGGTCGTCCCCCAGTCGAGCGCGATCAATTGCGCCTGCATCGCTTCACCTGTTTTGTTTTTGGCAGTGAGTGCGACGGACTATAAACCCATGAACCAAGAAATCTCAATATATAAATATCAATCCCACATTATGAGATTTACAAGTGTGACAACAATTTTTTAGGCAAGCCCCTAAAATGCCGACCCGCATGCTTATGAAGCGGCCAGCTTCGAACGCTCAGGGACGACAAAAATGAAATCAGCTTTAAACGTGCTTTTGCTGGGTGGCGCTCTCTGCTTCGCGGCAATGGCCAGCGCACTGCCCGCAATCCAGGAAGGCGACATCTGGGCCTACAAGACCCGGACTGGTGAAGAGGCCTCAACCCTGACGATACTCAAAGTCGAGGACTATCCGCAGTACGGCAGAGTCGTGCATATCCGGGTCGATGGCATTCGGATGACCAACCCCGTCACGGGCGGCGAATTCAACCAAATGCCGCACCTGCCTTTTCAAGCCAAAGCGTTACAACGCAGCCTGACTCAGCGTGTGGGCGAAACGAAGCAGGTTCCGGATTTCAGTCAGGGCTACGCCTACTGGAAAGCGGCCTTCGATGAAAGGAAAGCCGGAGCTTTCAAGATTTCCGTGCGCAAGGCACTTGATGGATTACTCAGTGGCAATTGGGAAACGACAGAAGAATAATCAACGGGATCAAGGCTTCCTGCGTGCAGGCAAGAAGCCGCAATTCAATACTTGTTGATTTCCTTGAACAGATCAGCAACAAGAATATTCATCACTTCTGAAAAGTAGATTTTGTAGGAGTAGGCGTTGATTCTGACTTTGCATGCGATTGACTTTCGGCCTGCTAACTCAGTGCGTAAGTCCTTGCTGGTCATCAGCGTCAAAAATGGCGCGTAGAATGCCGGACTAGAGCGCTGGCGATATCGAATTAGCATTGGATTGCCATCATTGTGGTCAGCCCTCGGCAAACTCACGCAGAACCCTGCCATCCATGCGGTAGCGCACCCACTCTTCCTGCGGCTGCGCGCCAAGGGATTTGTAGAACTCGATCGCCGGGGTATTCCACTCCAGCACGCTCCATTCGAAGCGACCGCAATCATTGGCGCAGGCGATTTTTGCCAGATGCCGCAACAAGGTTTTGCCGGCCCCGCCGCCGCGTTGCTCCGGGGTGATGTAGAGGTCTTCGAGGTACAGGCAGTTGCTGCCCAACCAGGTCGAATAGCTGAAGAAGAACACCGCGAAACCGATCGGCACGCCGTCGCGCAGGCAGATCAGGCCGTGGGCGGTGGCGCCTTCGCCGAACAGGCTGCGTTCGATGTCGGTCACATTGGCGATGACTTCGTGCCGGGCCTTTTCGAAATCGGCGAGTTCAGTGATGAAGGCGAGAATTTGCGGAGCATCGCTGGGGGTCGCCGGGCGGATTTCGATCGTCATGGACGGGCCTTGTCGGAAAAAGGAAAACGCCATACTAAGACGGTGAGCGGCGCTCGTCACATGGCAAAACACACACTACCCTGCGTATTGTTGCAAACACTGCAGTTCCCACAGGGACTTCGACAAACTGAAAGGATGCTCATGAACCTGGCATTTTTTACCCCCGTGGAGGCACTTGCAGTAACTCTGTTGCCCCACGCCCTGGAGCCGTCCAACGACGGCGCCCACGACCTCGCCCACCTGCAACGGGTCTGGCACAACGTGCGTACGCTGCAGACTGATGAAGGCGGAGATCTGGAAGTGCTGCTTGCTGCGGTGCTACTCCACGATTGTGTAGCCGTCGAAAAGAACTCGCCGCTGCGTGCGCAAGCCTCGCGACTGGCAGCGAATAAAGCTTCGGCAGTGTTGGCCGAGCTGGGATGGGCCGAAGAAAAAATCGCTGCCGTCGCCCACGCCATCGAAGCGCACAGTTTCTCCGCCAACCTCACCCCGCGCACCCTCGAAGCGAA
Source organism: Pseudomonas sp. IT-347P (assembly GCF_949768005.1). NCBI lineage: Bacteria > Pseudomonadati > Pseudomonadota > Gammaproteobacteria > Pseudomonadales > Pseudomonadaceae > Pseudomonas > Pseudomonas sp. IT-347P. The sequence continues at coordinate 133,205 of NZ_CATKPQ010000057.1, read as the reverse complement.
AATCGTCCAGGACGCCGACCGTCTCGACTCACTGGGCATGCTTGGCGTCGCCCGCACGTTTTACGTCGCCGGACGCATGGGCTCGGCGCTCTATGACCCACAGGATCCCGAAGCGAAACAGCGCGATTACGACGACACGCGGTTTTGCCTGGATCATTTCCAGACCAAACTGCTGCACCTCGCCGACGGTTTCCAGACCGCCGCCGGCCAGCGTCTGGCGCAAGTCCGTCATCAGCGCCTGAAGGGTTTCATGGAGCAATTCAAAGAAGAAATCGGCCTCGGCTGATCATCCTGTGGTTCGACCGTTCGTCGTTCATCAGGCACCAATCCGATTCGCGGGCAGACCAACGACAGGTAAGGATTCCAATCACTGGAGACGCCCTATGATCTCGTCAAGGTTGACCGCTTTCGTATTCAGCGCCCTGCTGTGTCCCGCAGTTTTTGCAGCATCCACCACCGCTGCGGGCACCGGCCCTACCGATCCGACTCCACCACGCGCCCCTGCCATCAACAGTGCTCCCGGTATGAATACCGACGGCTCGGGCGTGCCGTTGATCAATCAGCCTCCCGCCACCGGTACCGATCCGCGCACTCAGGGCAGTGACCCTGGTCGTCAGGGCGGCATGAACACCCCCGACGCCCCCGCCACGCCAGACAACGCCGGCCCCGGCGTTGGCTCCAAAACCACCACGGGTGGCTCCGGCTCCGAAGGAGCCGGTCAGTAGTTCGCCGACGCGAGCGTCCTATTCAATCCAATGAAGAGGTAACCATGAACGTCGATAAAAGCCTGGAAAAAGAAGTCCTCACCCGCCTGCTGCACGCCCATCCAAGTGGCCTGGGCAAGGAGGTGCTGGACAATTACCGGGGCGAGAAGGTCGTGGCCAGCGCCCTCGCCGCCCTGCAGGAACGCGGACTGATTCACCATGGTCATGTGACCTGCAACGAGGCGGGCGAACATTCGTTGAACCTGCCGATCAAACTCAGTGCAGCCGGCGTTGAAGCGGCGCGCAAGCTGGATCTGCAGTAGTCCGAAGTCCGCTCGCTGCCGAGGCGGCGAGCGGCCGAATCTGCATACAAGAGGAGATATCCCATGCCTCGCGGAAGCAAAGACAAATACACCGCCGAACAGAAGCGCAAGGCCGAGCACATCGAAGACAGCTACGAGAAAAAGGGTCTGTCGAAAGATGCGGCAGAGGCGCGCGCCTGGGCGACGGTCAACAAGCAATCGGGCGGCGGTGAAAAGACCGGCGGTTCGGGACGCAAAAAACCGGCGAGTGCCAAGTCTGAGGACCGCAAGGAATCCTCGCGACGTGCGGTGGCCAGTCGCGAGGGGCATTCGCGCAACAGCAAGGCCTCACGCGAAACGCAGACGGTTGATAGTTTGATGAAGGAAGCGCGGGAGAAAAAGATCCCCGGGCGGTCCTCGATGCGCAAGCAGGAGTTGATTGAGGCGTTGCGCAAGGCCGGCTGACTTTGAATGAGGCTGATGGCCGCTTCGCGAGCAAGCTCGCTCCCACAGGGGATGTGTGAACGACATCAATCCAGTGTGGGAGCGGGCTTGCTCGCGAAGACGGTAGATCAGGCGCCGCCGGACTCGCGGATAAACGCATCCACCTCAGCCGCCCCCGGCGAAGTCGCCGGGCCCCAGCGAGTCACCGCAATAGCCGCCGCCGCATTCGCCCGTCGCGCCGCTTCAGCCGCGCTCAAGCCCTGCGCCAACCCGGCAACAAACACCCCGGCATGGGCATCACCCGCGCCGTTGCTGTCCACCGCTTTCACGGCAAATCCCGGCACATGCCGACGCTCCCCGGCCTGATGAATCCAGCAGCCTTGTGGCCCGTCGCGGACCACCATCAGCACCTCTTCCGGCAGATGCTCAGCGAGACAATCAAGCGCCACTCCAATGTCCTCAGCCCCGGTAAACCGCAGCGCTTCGACACTGTTGCTGGTCCACACGTCGATGCGTGGCAGCAGCGCCTGCATCATTGGCGAGTCCGGCGATTCCACCAGCGGGCCCGGATCGAACACCACGTTGATCGACTCCGGTAACGTTAATGTCCAATCGAGCAACGCCTGCGCCTTACCCTCGTGGAGCAGGCTGTAGCCGCTCAGATAAACGTAATCGCCCGCCTCAGCCGCGACGCTGTTCAAATCCTCTTCAGTCACTTCACCTTCAGCGCCGATGTAGGAAATGAAACTGCGCTCGGCGGACGCATCGGTCAGCGCCACACACAACCCGGTGTCACGCTGCGCAGGTGCGCGAATACCGATGTGAATGCCTTCGGCATTCATCGCCTGGCGCGCCAGATCGCCGAAACGCCCAGTGCCATGCCGACCGAGATAAACCACCGGCAGGCCGTTGCGCACCGCCGCCGCCATCACATTGAAACCGCCGCCCGCTTCGAACCCGGCCGACTGCGCCAGCACGTCGCCGCCAATCTGCGGCAACTTATCCACGGCCATGACCAGGTCGATGATGACCTGGCCGGTGTGCAACATCTTAGGCATGAGCATTCTCGGTTTGCGCGGCGCGACGATCTTTCGCCCCGCCGAGGACGAAGTAAATGCCGCCGGCGACCACGAAGGTCACGATCCAGCCGAGGCCGTTGTGGCCCAGCCACGAATCGGACAAGAAGCCTTTGAACCAGACGTTTTCAGCGGTGGTGCCGATGGTGGTGAAGCTGAAACCCAGGACGATGGCAATCGCCCATGCGCCGAACGCGCGCCATTCGATACCACCGTGATACCAGTAAGTGCTGCTCGGGCTCACGTCGAGCAGGTCTGTCGGGCTGTAGTAGTGACGGTGAATCAGGTCGACAACAAAGATCCCGACCCACGCGGTGATCGGTACCGCCAGCAGGGAAATGAAAGTGATGAACGGACCGTAGAAGCTGTCGGCGATCAGCATGAAGTAGATCGAGCCGGCGAAGATCGCGACGATATCGACCACCACCGCGTAGACGCGCTTGACCTTCAGGCCAAGGGTCAGCGTGGTCAAGCCGGCGGAGTACACCGACAGGTTGTTCGACAGCAGCAAGCCACCGAACGCGGTGATCAGGTACGGCACGGCCATCCACGTCGGCAGCATGTCGCGAATCGCCACGATCGGGTCAGTCGCCGAAGCGAGGTCGTTGTTGCCCACCGACAGCAAGCCACCGAGAGTGATCAGCAACACCAGCGGAATACCCGCGCCGAACGCAGCGGACGCGACCAGTCGCACAGCCTTGACGCTGCGATGCTGATAGCGCGACATGTCGGCGCCCGCGTTGGCCCAACCAATGCCGGTGCCGGCGGCCATGGTGCCGATGCCGATGATCATTGCGCTCATCGGTGCCGGCGTGGCGTTGAACACCGCACCCCAGTCGATGGTCGCGCAAAGGAAGCCACCAACGAGAATGTTCAGCCCGCCGAATACATAGGTCGCCCACTTCTGGATCACCAGCAAGGTCGCGTGACCGAGGCCGGACACCGCCAGGGTCAGCAGAACGAAAATCGCGATGAAGATCAGCGTCAGTACCGGCGCGCTTTTCGCTTCCACTGGTGAGCCGAACAGGATCGAGCACAGCGACAGCAAAACGAAGGCAGCGGTGGTGGTATTGACGGTTTCCCAACCCAGACGCGACATCAGCGAGACCAGCGTCGGGCCGATATTGCCGCGTACGCCGAAGATCGCTCGCGACAAGGTCAGGCTCGGCGCGCGGCCCCGGCGGCCGGCAATCGAGATGATCCCGACCACCGCAAACGAACCGGCAGCGCCGATGATTGCCACGATGATCGCCTGCCAGATCGCCAGCCCGCGAAACGCCACCAGCGTGGCGCCCAACGGCAGACCGAGGATGGAGATATTGGCGGCGAACCAGACCCAGAACAGTTGCAGCGGGTGGCCGTTGCACTCGGCTTCCGGCACCGGTTCGATGCCGCGGGTTTCCAGTTGCCCGGCGCTTTGCCCGGCGTTTGATGAACTCATGAAGGTGCTCCTGTTTGCCTTTTTTGTGGTTGTGGCAATGATGCAAAACGACAAGACAATTGGCCTTCCGAGGCCTGTCTGTGCGATCCATTGCGGGTTAAGTATTCGACTATGCGGTGCGGCCTTCGCGAGCAAGCTCGCTCCCACAGGGTATGTGAACGCCACAGATCCAATGTGGGAGCGAGCCTGCTCGCGAAGGCGTCAGTCCAGTCAACGCAAGGCCAACAACCCCTGCACCAATGGCTCGAGCTCCAGCTGATTAACCGCTTTCACCGTCTCGATCATCTGTTCAGGCCAGCACCCAAGACCCAGGCAGGCCCCGAGCATGGCGCCGAGAATCGCCGCAATGGTATCGGTGTCACCGCCCAGACTGGCGGCCATGCACACCGCTTCAAAAGCGCTCATTTCACCGATGGCCACTTGTTGTGCCAGCGCAAATGAAACCACCACCGATTCCTGCGACGCCACCGAAGTACCGATCACGTCATAGAGCAGATCGGCGAGCAACGCTTTGTCACTGTCGACGCTGATGCTGCGCGCCCAACTGATCCGCGAGGCAATGCGTCCACCGGCGACCCAGTGCCCGTGGGCTTCGGCTTGCTGTGCAATCTGCTGGCCGAGGTTCAGCGCCTCGCCCAGATCGACGCCGTTGATGCCCGCAGACACCACCGCCGCCACCGCTGCCGCGCTGGAAATGCCCAGCGTGGTGTTATGAGTCACCTGGCAAGCCTGCACCACCGCCGCAATAAAGCGCTCTGGATCAGCCACGTTCGCGGCAATGCCGACCGGCGTGATGCGCATGGCCGCGCCGTTGGTGGTGCCGTAGCGCCCGGCTTCCTCCGGCGAATGGCCGGCCAGGATCATTTCGATCGCGCGCTTGGTCGACGGCCCGAGCAAGTCCTGCGAGCCCTTGGCCTGCATCTCGGCTTCCCATTCGATCAAGCGCTGGGCGAGAACGGCGGGTTCGATGTGGCCCTGGCCTTCGACCAGCAACTCACCGACCAGAATCGCCTGTTCGGTGTCGTCGGTGATCGAGCCTTTAGGCATGTTCGCGGCAATCGGTTGCAGCGGCCCGGCGTCCTGCAGATCGGTGATTGTGCCGAAGCGGGTCTTGATGGTTTCGCGGTTCAGCGACTGCGTCGGCATGCCCAGCGCATCACCCAGGGCCAGACCGTAGAAAGCGCCAAGCGCACGGTTGAGCGCGGTCATTTCGATTCTCCAAATTGCAGGTGCAGACGAAAATGCACCGGGTCGAGCAGGCTTTCGACCTGCTCCATGAAACGGTTCTGGCGGTCGTAGGTGGTGCGCAGCGCTTTGAGAAAAACAGTGCCGACCGGGCGTCCGAGCAGTTCGGCGTCTTCGGCATTCAGCGGTTCGGCGCCGATCCACTGATCGCCGCGCTCGCCGATGTAGCCGTAGGCGGCCAGGGTGATGGTCAGAGAGTTGTCGATCAGACCGACACGCGGCAGGCTTTCCAGGCCGCCGTTGGCTGGCATCAATGCACGTTCCAGCGATACCAGCGTGCCGTCGGTGGCGCGTCGGCGACGGTCGAGGGTAATGAATTGATCGGTGCCGAAACGCACCAGCAGATCGGGCCGGGTCACCGCCTCAAGGCGCAACACTTCGGTATTGATCAGCGCCCCGCTGTCGGCCAGCGCCTGCGCCCAGCCGCTGCGCTGGTCGAGCGCAACACCGTCGAACGTGACGATGGAGCCGACACCGCTTTGCGTGGCGATGTAATTGCGCCGTTTCAGTTCAGCCAGCGCCTCACGCAAGGTGCCACGGCTGACCTGGAATTCTTGAGCCAACTGATGTTCGCCAGGCAACAGAAAGCCGTCCTCCATGAGGCCGCTTTCGATGCGTCGGACGAGTTCGTCGACCACCCTTTGTTTCTTGTCAAATCGTACCTGTCTAATCATGTACAAATTGATAACCGAAACGGGTGCGGGCGAGCAAGGAATATTTAGAGGAAGAGACAGAAGGTTGAAAGTCAAAAGCACCCTCACCCTAGCCCTCTCCCGGAGGGAGAGGGGACTGAATGGGGGATATTGTGGAGGTTCGCCGACCTGAAAGGTGCTTGGCCGAATCCATAATCGACGAGCCCTGTCAGGTTGACGGATCACCTCGGTCGGCCCTTCCCCTCACCCTAGCCCTCTCCCGGAGGAAGAGGGGACTGAATGGGGGATATTGTGGAGGTTCGCCGACCTGAAAGTGCTTTACCGAATCCATAATCGACGAGCCCTGTCAGGTTGACGGATCACCTCGGTCGGCCCTTCCCCTCACCCTAGCCCTCTCCCGGAGGGAGAGGGGACTGAACGGGGGATGCTCAAGAGGTACGCCGACCTGAAAGTACTTTGCCGAATCCATAATCGACTAGGTCTTTCAGGTCGATGCGGGACGCAAAACACCTCGGTCGGCCCCCTCTCCCTCCGGGAGAGGGCTGGGGTGAGGGTAGCTTTTGACTCAGCGTTGTTTGAGGCGGTCAATGACCACGGCCAACAGCAGAATCGAACCACGAATCACATACTGATAAAACGTGTCGATGTTCTTCAGGTTCATCGCATTCTCGATGATCGCCAGAATCAGCACCCCGGCAATCACATGCCGGATCATGCCGATACCGCCGCTCAGCGAAACCCCGCCCAGCACACAAGCCGAGATCACCGTCAGCTCGAAACCCTGACCAATCATCGGCTGCCCCGAGGTCATCCGCGACGCCAGAATCACCCCGGCCAGCGCACCGATCACGCCGTGCACGGCAAAGATGATGATCTTGGTCCGGTCAACGTTCACGCCCGCGAGCAACGCCGCTTCCTGGTTGCCACCAATGGCCATGGTGTTGCGCCCGTAGGTGGTGTAGTTGAGCAGCCAGCCAAAAAACAGGAAGCAGACAATGGTGATCAGAATCGGCACCGGCACACCGAACAACTGACCATTGCCGAAGACGAAGAACGATTCCTGCGAGACGCCGACCGCTTTGCCGTTGGCAAAGATATAGGCCAGGCCGCGGACGATCTGCATGGTCGCCAGCGTCGTGATCAACGCGTTGACGCGCAACTTGGCAATCACGATGCCGTTGATCAGCCCGACAATCAGGCCCATCACCAGCGCCGCGCTGACACCGAGGAACACGCTGTTGGTGTCGCGCATCACCACTGCCGCGACCACGCCGGCGCAGGCAATCACCGAGCCCACCGACAGGTCGAAATGCCCGGACGCCAGGCAATACAACATCGTGCACGCGGCAATCCCGGTGGTGGAAATGGCCAGACCCAGACCGCGCATGTTCAACGGCGAGAGGAAGTTGTCGATCAGCAACGTACAAGCGATGAAGATACCGATCGCCGCCAGCAGCATGACCCAGTCATCGAGGAAGCGGCGCATGTCCAGCGGTTTGCGCGCGGTCGGCAGGGTTTCGTTTTGGGTTGTCATCATAGTCACCTCTCAGTTCGCCACGCCGTCAGCGCGGTGGCGCGGCAAAGCCAGTTGCAGCAGGTTGGATTCATTAGCCTGGTCACGGTTGATTTCGCCTCGCAGGGCGCCTTCACAGAGCACCAGAATGCGGTCGGAAATACCCATCACTTCCATCAGGTCGCTGGACACCACGATCACCGAAATACCATCGGCGGCGAGGTTATGGATGATCTGGTAGATCTCGGCCTTGGCGCCGATGTCGATGCCGCGCGTTGGTTCGTCGAGCAGCAAGACCTTCATCGGCATCGACAGCCAGCGGCCGAGAATGGCCTTCTGCTGATTACCGCCGGAAAGGAACTTGATCTGCTGGCCGGCGTGCGGCGTTTTCACTTTCAGCGCTTTGATCTGTTTGTCGGCGTTGCCCTTTTCCCACAAACCGCGAATCAGGCAACCGAGCCCGGAATGCGCACCGCGCGCGCTGATATTGATGTTCTCGGCGACGCTGGCCAGCGGGATAATGCCTTCCTTCTTGCGATCTTCCGGGCACAGCAGAATGCCGGCAGCAATGGCGTCACGCGGCGAGCGCAGTTTCAGCTCATGGCCGCGCAATTCCAGGCGTCCAGCGGTATTGCGCTCAAGGCCACTGAGCAGGCGAAACAGCTCGGTGCGCCCTGCCCCGACCAGCCCGAACAGGCCAAGGATTTCGCCCTTGTGTGCCTCGAAGCTGATCGGCTCGCGCAGGCCCGGGCCGAGCAAGCCGTCGACTTTCAGCGCCACAGCGCCACGCGGGCGATGGCGGTAATCGTAGATGTCCTGAATGTCGCGCCCGACCATGCAGGTCACCAGTTGATCGTGGGTCAACTGGCTCATGTCATCAAAGGTGCGTACGTAGCGGCCGTCCTTGAACACCGTGACGGCGTCGCAGATGCGGAACACTTCTTCCATGCGATGAGACACGTAGAGCACGACTTTGCCCTCGTCGCGCAGGCGCCCGATGATCGCCATCAAGCGGTCGATCTCGCGGGCCGAAAGGCTGCTGGTCGGTTCGTCGAAAGCGATGACGTGAGCACCGCGCGACAGCGCTTTGGCGATTTCCACCAGTTGCCGCTGGCCCAGCGACAAGCGCCCGACCTTGGTTTGCGGATCGATTTCGTCGGCCAGGCCTTTCAGGCAATTCAAGGCTTTCTGGCGGAGCTCGCTGCGATTGATCAAACCGAAACTGGCCGGCAGATGGCCGAGAAACAGGTTCTCGGCAACGGTCATTTCCGGCACCAGATGCAACTCCTGGTGAATCACCGCGACGCCGCTGCCGATACTGTCGGCGGTCGATTTGAACGCCATGGTCTGCTCGCCGATCTGCAACTCGCCGCTGCTCGGGATGTATGCACCGCCGAGGATTTTCAACAGGGTCGATTTGCCGGCGCCGTTCTCGCCCATCAAGGCATGAACCTGCCCCGGATGAGCAACGAAGCTGATGGCGTCCAGCGCTTTCACCCCGGGAAAGGTTTTGCCGATCCCGTTGAAACGCAGGCTGCCGCTGGCGCCGTGTTGTTCTTGTGTCTGTACTTGCGCGTGCATAAAGCCACCTCTTCACACCGAAAAACGGCCCGGCTGCCCGGGCCGTCGCTGCCTCAGTTCCACAAGCCGATGGCTTCCAGCTCTTTCTTGAAGTTCTCGCGAGTGATCAGGGTGACTTCATCCATGGCGGTGTACTTCGGCGGTTCTTTGCCGGCGGTGATCCACTCGTACATCATCTCGGCGGTTTTGTAGCCTTCGATGTGCGGGCTAGGCAGCATCGAACCGAAGAAGCCGCTGTCAGGCTTTTTCAGCTCGCCGATTGCGTCGGTGCCGTTGATGCCGATGCCGATCACGTTGGCCGCAGCAAAACCAGCGGCTTCGGTAGCGCGCACGCCGCCGAGGACGGTGTTGTCGTTCATGCCGCCGATGATCAGGTTCTTCGCCGCGCCTGGCAGTTTCACCAGCGCCGAGTTCGTTGCGTCCATGCTGCCCGGTACGTCGAGGGTTTTCAGCGCGGCGAAGAGGATGTGATCCTCCGGCATGCCGGCCTTCTTCAGCGCATCGACCGAACCGTCGGTGCGCTTCTTGCCGGTGTCGAGTTCGTTATAGGTGTTGACCACCGCAAAGGTGTCTTTCCACTCCCAGTTACGCTTTTTCGCTTCGGCAGCCATGGCGGCGCCCTGTTTCTGGCCGACTTCGAACGCGGCCATGCCGAGGTACGGCACGTCTTCCATGAACTTGCCGCTGGCGTCGACGAAGCGGTCATCGACGGCAATCACTTTCAGGTCATTGAGTTTGGCCTTGGCCATGATCGCCGGGCCCAGCGACACGTCTGGCGGGCAGATCACGAAGCCCTTGGCACCGTTGGCAGCAAGGCTGTCGATCGCCGAAAGGGTTTTCTCGCCATCCGGCACGGCGATCTTGATCAGTTCAAAGCCCTTGTCTTTGGCGGCTTTCTCGGCGAAGGCCCACTCGGTCTGGAACCACGGCTCTTCCGCCTGCTTGACCAGAAAACCGATTTTCACGGTATCGGCAGCGAGCAGTGCACTGCTGAGGCTGAACGCGGTAACCGCCAGGGCGGTACTGCACAGGGTACGAATCCCGAAACGACGTTTCATAAAGCTGACTCCTTGTTATTTTTTTTGAGCAATGTTTGAAAAGCGTTGAAGCGTGTTCTCAGTGAAGCGGGTTTAAAATAGTCATATCGTATGATGATTGGATTTCAAGCGTAGTTCAGTGCTCGAAATCTGTTTGTTCAGTCGTGGTACATCACCGAGCGGCCACCATCGATGGTGATGCACGAGGCATTGATGAACGGCGCTTCATCACTGGCCAGAAATACCGCGGTCATCGCCACTTCAAGCGGCTGGCCGATACGTTTCGGCGGATGCAGATCGAAAGCGCGCTGACGCTCGGCGTGCGGGTCGGCGAAACCGTTCCAGTAGTCGACGTTCAGTTGCGTCTCGATGTAACCCGGCGCAATGGCGTTGACGCGGATGCCCTTCGCGGCGTACTCGATGCCGAGCGCGCGGGTCAGGCCGAGCAAACCGTGTTTGGCCACCGGGTACGGAAAGCAGCCGGGAATGATGTGGCTGGAATGGGTCGAGGCGATATTGATGATGCTGCCGACGCCCTGCTCGATCATCTGCGGCAACACCGCTTTACAGCCGAACCAGGCACCGTCCAGATCGATGGCGAAGCAGCGGCGCCAGTCCTCTTCAGTCATCTGCAGCGGATCGCGGAACACGTTGACCCCGGCGCAGTTGACCAGCACATCGATGCGCCCGTGCAGTTCAACGGCACGTTTGGCCATGGCCTGCAGGTCGGGCTGATGCGAGACATCGGCTTTGAGCGCTTGCACGTCGTAACCTTGCTCACGCCAGTGCGCGGCAACCTGTTCGACCTTGTCGGCCTGAATATCGCTGATCAGCAGTTTCGCCTGCTGCGAGGCGCAGGCAGCAACGATGGCTTCGCCAATGCCTTGCGCAGCGCCGGTCAGCAGCACGACCTTGTTTTTCAGACGCTCGCCCTTCGGCGGTGCGGGCGCCGCCGGCAGGGAAAGAGGTTCAGCCATGGATCAGGACTCCTGTTTCGCAAGCACAAAAAAACCGGGCATCGGCCGATGTCCGGTCTGGAAGGCGGTTGGAACGAAACAGGCAGGCGCGGCCGACAGCCTTGGGCTGTTGCGAGACGCGGACTCCACTCGGGAGTGCGATAGACATTCGCTGCATCACTTCACCTGTTTTGTTCTTTTTAAGTGTGAGTGCGTGTTACTGCTGGAGCCGACTATAAACCCGACCACCAAATAATCTCAATATATAATTTTGCATCCCATATTTTGGGATTTAACCAGCAAAACGCGTACAGAGTTTTCCTGCCACATCCACGCGCATCGACAGCACCGCGCCATCCAATGCATGGTTGTGCGGACTCTGGGCGCTGGTGATGTACAGGGTTTTCAAGTCTTCACCGCCAAACACACAACTGGTCGGGCGGCTGATCGGCAGATCGATCCTGCGATCAATCTCGCCATCGGGCGTCAGGCGCAGCAGACAGCTGCCGTCCCAGCGGGCGTTCCACACGTAGCCCTCGGTGTCCATTGCCGAACCGTCCGGGCCACCCTGCTGATCAGGGCCATACCAGACTTGCGCAGCATCAAGGTTGCCGTCGGTGTGAATGAAGTAGCGGTGCAGCGTGCTGTCGAGACTGTCGCCGAATAGCACTGTGGTGCCGTCATCGCTCCACAGCAGCGTGTTGGGAATGCCCAGGCCACGCAGTAATGGCGTAACACGTTTATCCGGATCGATGCGGAACAGTCCGCCGGAGCGACGGGTAATCGGCAGATCTTCGCCCTGCTCGCCGATGTTGTTTTGCATGGTGCCGAGCCACAGGCGCCCCTGAGCATCGCAACGCGCTTCGTTGGGACGATTACCCGGTTGCGGATCCGCGACGCAGAACAGCGTCAGGCGGGGTTCAAGGCCGGGGGAATCAAGATCGAGACGATAGACGCCGCTGCTCAGGGTCACCAGTGCATCGCCGCTGGCGCAGGGGATGAACGCGGAAACGTGCTCGGGCATCTGCCAGATCTGCACGTTCTGGCCGATCAGGCGCAAGACTTGTTTGCCGGCGATATCGACCCAGTACAACGCCTGGGTCGGCGCGTCCCAGAACGGGCCCTCGCCGAGTCGGGCACGGTGTTGGGTCAGGGCGGTCCACGTCATATAACGGTCTCCACTGTTCTTGTTTTTACTGTAGGAGTGAGCCTGCTCGCGATCGCGGTGGACCAGTCGAAGCTAATTTGCCTGATACGACGCTATCGCGAGCAAGCTCACTCCTACAGGGGATTTTTGTGTCAGCCGGCTTTTTTGTCGGCCATGACTTTCGGGTAAAACCGTTTGATGGCCAGGTCTGCATTGTCGATCAGGGTCATGCACGCCCACACACCGCGTGCGGAATCCCGGGCGGCGATGGCGTCGGCCATGTCCTTGTGGATGGGTAGCGTACGGCGCAGTTCATCCGGGTCGGCGGCGGAGACTTCGAACGATACCGCGAGCAACGCGCCGAGGGCCGGGACCATTTGTTCGATGAATTGATTGTGGCTGGCCGCGAGGATGCATTCGTGGAAGATCTGATCGGCGCGGTTGTAATCGGCATCGCAGTCCACTGCACGCTCAAGGGCGTTATAAGCCAGTTGTACGGCTTCGATTTGTTCGAAGGTGGCGCGCTCACACGCCCAGCGCACGGCCATCGGTTCGATGGTCCGACGCAGATCGAGCAAGTCATCGACGAAATTTTCCGGCAAGCCGTTGCGTGACAGCCACCCCACCACTTGCGGATCGAACAGGTTCCAGCGCCGTACCGGCAGCACGCGCGTGCCGACTTTCGGCCCGACTTCGAGCATGCCTTTGGCGACGAGAGTCTTGATTGCTTCGCGAATAACCGTGCGGCTGACGCCGAGCTGTTCGCCCAGATCAGCCTCGACCTTGATGGTCTGTCCCGGTTTGACCTGGCCAGCGGCGATCCAGCTGCCCAGCCAATCGACCGTGGATGCGTGAAAGCTGCTGGACATGAACACCTCAAAAGCGGATCGCGATGGGTGAACACGCTAATCATCATACGATTAACAGTCAATCAGATTTTAAGGTGATTCACAAAACCAATGTGGGAGCGAGCTTGCTCGCGAAGGCGGTGTATCAGTCACCCTAAATATTGACTGACATACCGCTTTCGCGAGCAAGCTCGCTCCCACAGGGATTTGTGTTTACGGTTCGAGGCCGATGCGGAAGAACTCACCGCCGCTCCATACGCCAAGCCAACGCTGTCCGTCGATTTCACGGCTGACCGCCAGTTCCACCAGTTGATAGAACACATTGCGATGGATCAGCGCTTCCAGGTTGGTGCGCACATGCACGTAGGGCGCAGGCTCTTGCGTGGCGGGATCAATCTCGACCCGGATCGGGTGCTCCGGCCCGGCCTCGGCGGTTTCATCAACGTTGGTGGTAAAGCGCAACAGCTGCGCCTCCCCCTCGCCTTCAACCTCCACCGCAATCGCCACAAACGGCGCGTCGTCGACCTTGATCCCGACCTTCTCGACCGGGGTGATCAGGAAATAATCATCGCCGTCGCGGCGGATGATCGTGGAGAACAATTTGACCATCGGCTTGCGCCCGATCGGCGTGCCCAGGTAATACCAGGTGCCGTCGCGGGCGATGCGCATGTCGATGTCGCCGCAGAAGTCCGGGTTCCACAAGTGCACTGGCGGCAAGCCTTTGGTTTTCGGGATCTGTCCCAACAGGTCATTGGCTTTTTGCGGGCCACTCATGGCGTTCTCCTTGAATTATTGGTCGCCGACTCCCAACAGACTGCGCGCGTACTGGGCCAGCGGCGGGCCGATCAGGTCTTCCGGCTTGCTGTCGTGGAACGTCAGTAAACCGCCACGACTCTTGATCCGTGCAGTATCAATCAAATACTGGGTGCTGGTCTCGATCAACATGATCTGAATCACGCCGCCGTCGATGCCGAGGCGATCGACCGCCTCTTCATCGAGCCACTCATCGGAGTTGCCGATGCGGTCATCCGCCTTGGCGAAACGCGTGTACAGCAGATAGTGCGCACCGGCATCGCGAGCTTCGCCCATCGCCTGATCAAGGCCTTCCGGCGCACGAGCACGGCGAACCATCGGGAAGTACTCGACGAAGCCCTTGAAGGCTTCTTCGGCGACCACGTTCGGTCGCGGATAAGATCCACCTGGCGGTGCAAACGCGCCCTGGGCGATGTAGATAAATGAGTCAGGCTGAATGCGGAAGTTGTTCACGCGACGGCTGTCGCTGTGGTCCAGCAAGCCCGCGTCACTCATCTGGTAGCGAGTGCCTTCGGCCATATCGCTGACAGTCATACAGCCGCCAAGCGCCAAAACGGCCAGCAGCAAAACCAGGCTACGCATCCTATTCCTCCAGAGGCCGGTGACGGAAAACCGGCGAATGGCCATTGGATGCAGCTTTTGCGCCAGCTCTGTTTTTTTGTTGGTAGTTAGATCGTATTCGCGAGCAACCTCGCCCCACAGAAGAATGCATTCCAAATGTGGGAGCGGGCTTGCTCGCGAAAGCGGTTGTTCAGCCGCCGATGATTTTCATGACGGTCGCACCGCCAGAGAACGCCACCTCCTGCTTGTCCCCCAACGCCTTCACCAGCAAACGCTGAAGCGCCGGCAGTGCCTGATGGCGCGGTTTGTCGAGCAGGTCGCCGACATAGTGGCGGTTGCTCGACGACAGACAGCCATGCAGCCAACCGGTCGACGACAAGCGCAAGCGCGAGCATGTACGGCAGAACGGCACGCTTTCGTTGGCGATCACGCCAAAGTTGCCCAGGCCAGGAATCGCATAGCGCACGGCCGTGGCATCTACCGGAGCGTCGGTTTGTGCGTACTCATAACGTTCGCCAATCAGCGCCAGCAATTGCTGCAGGCTGACGAACTGTTGCAGGAACGCATTGTTGTCTTTGGCCAGATGGCCCATGCGCATCAGCTCAATGAAGCGCAATTCATATCCGCGATCCAGGCAGTAATCCAGCAACGGCATGACCTGATCGAGGTTCTGCCCGCGCAACGGCACCATGTTGACCTTGATCTTCATCCCGGCAGCTTTCGCCTGATCCATGCCATCCAGCACGGTGGCCAGATCGCCGCCACGCGCGATGCTGCGAAAAGCGTTGGCGTCGAGGGTGTCGAGCGAGACATTAATCCTGCGCAGACCGGCATCCACCAGCAGCGGCAGTTTTTTCGCGAGGAGTTGACCGTTGGTGGTCAGGCTGATGTCTTCCAGGCCCATCTTGCCGACAGCGGTCATGAACGATTCGAGTTTGGGACTGACCAGCGGCTCGCCGCCAGTGATGCGCAGCCGTTCGATGCCAGCAGCTTCGATCAGATACGCCACGCCACGGGCCATGGCTTCGGCCGACAGCTCATCCTGCGCAGCCACCAACCGCTTGCCGTTGGGCACGCAGTAGGTACACGCGTAATTGCAGGCTGAAGTCAGACTGATCCGCAAATTGCGAAAGCGCCTGCCTTGACGGTCAACGATCATGGATCACTCCGGCGAAAGAAGTTCGAGCCGCTAAAACTTGACTCACAAATCAAGTTTTAGCAAGCCCTATGCCTGAGTATATTCCTGCGTTACTGCGTCATGTAGCTAAATCATGGCGCAATAACGCCGCTGAATGGCTCAGCTGCTTGGTGTTTCCGGGTCGCGCTTGCGCTTGTTGCCCATGCGCACGCCGATGTCCATCAGGAACTGGAAGAAACCTTCCTGGTCTTCCAGCACATTGCTCCAGAACGGCGAGTGATACAGCGCCACAGCGCCATGCACCAGCGCCCAGGATGCGCAGTAGTGGAAGTACGGCGGCACGTCTTCAAGCTTGCCTTCGCTGATGCGGCCTTTGATCAGCAGGGTCAGGCGTTCGAAGTTCGAGGCACGGATCTTGTGCAGCTCCTCGACCATTTCCGGCACCTGATTGCCTTTTACGACCTTCTCTTCGAGACGGTCGAACAGGCGATAACGCTGCGGATCGCGCATGCGGAATTCGAAGTAGGCGCGGGACAGCGCTTCCTTGTCCTTGTCGACATCGGCCGAATGCAGCAGCTCGTTCAAATCGCGCTCGTAATCGAGCATCAGGCGCAGATAGATCTCGGCCTTGGACTTGAAGTGCTTGTAGATCGTGCCTTTGCCGATACCCACGGCATCAGCAATCATCTCGACGGTGACGCTGTCTTCACCTTGTTCGAGGAACAGCTTGAGCGCGGTATCGAGAATTTCTTGCTCGCGGCGACGAAATTCACGGACCTTACGAGGTTCTTTATGCATAAGAAAAAGGTCTGAAGGGTCAAAATTCGAAGCCGCGTATTATGCCTAACTTGCGCAAAAATGCACGGATCATCCGACCATATCTGTGTTTCTTGTTCATTTTGAGAACGTTTTGGGCGCAATGAGAACTCAACTGAAGCGAACGTATTCCAAATTTGTTTAAAAACCCTGACCGGCTCACTGGACTGCGCGCCAGACTGATCAATACTTGAACTGTCGGGCGACATCTCCCCCAAGTGTCGCGCCGGTAAAGGTACCAAGGGACCGCGTGCCTTTGTTTTACTCCTAATGGTCTTAACCCGGATTCACCCCCCAGAACCCGGGTTTTTTTTGCCTGCGATTTGCCCCTCGGCTACTGGGCAGATTTAACACTCGCCAGCGGAAACAGACGCTTGAAGTTCTCGGTGGTCTGCTCGGCAAAACGCTCGTAGTTTTCCCCGCGCAGCATCGCCAGGAACTCCGCCACCTCGCGCACGTATTGCGGCAGGTTGGGCTTGCCGCGATAAGGGATCGGCGCCAGATACGGTGAATCCGTTTCCACCAGCAAGCGATCCGCCGGGACTTTGCTCGCGACATCGCGCAATGCATCGGCATTGCGGAACGTGACAATGCCCGACAGGGATATGTAATAACCCATGTCCAGTGCAGCCTTGGCCATGTCCCAGTCTTCCGTGAAGCAATGCAGCACACCGGCCTGAGGCAACGCCGCTTCACGCAGCAACTCGAGGGTGTCGGCACGCGCGCCACGGGTGTGGATGATCACCGGTTTGCCGGTCTGCTGAGCCGCTTGCAGGTGCAGACGGAACGACTCCTGCTGCAGCTCGGCAGCTTCCGGTTCGTAGTGATAATCCAGACCGGTTTCACCGATCGCCACGACTTTCGGATGATTGAGCTCGTGCAACAGCCAGTCCAGCGCCGGCGCCGCACCCGGCTGCACATCCAGCGGATGCACGCCGACCGAACAATCGACATCGTCATAACGCTCAGCCAGGGCTTTGACGTCGGCGGCGTTATCGGCACTCACGCCGATGCACAGGAAGTGCCCGACTCCGCGCCCGCGAGCCGCATCCAGTGCAGCATCCAGCGAGCCGTCGTGGGCGGCGAGGTCGAGGCGATCAAGGTGACAATGGGAATCTACAAGCATAAAAAGACGGCTACTTACATCGTATGGGTGGGACGGTCGGATTTAAGCGCTCCGGCCAGATGGGTTTCGATGCGACTGCGCGCCGTGTTGTCGCCATCGTTGAACTGGACGCCGACACCGGCAGCGCGATTGCCTTGCGCCCCTTTCGGGGTGATCCAGGCGACCTTGCCGGCCACCGGGATCTTCTCGGCCTCGTCCATCAGGTTGAGCAGCATGAACACCTCATCGCCCAACCGGTAACTCTTGTTGGTCGGGATGAACAGGCCACCGTTTTTGATAAACGGCATGTACGCGGCGTAGAGCACCGACTTGTCCTTGATGGTCAGGGACAAGATGCCGTTGCGCGGCCCGGGGCTGACGGCTTCATTCATGTTGACCTCCACTGCTGATACTCAGAGTCTAGGTACAGATGCTTATCTTTGACCAGGCAATCCCGCCCATTGCACCAACAACGCTTCCAGCAACAAGGCCGGATTGAGGTTGGCCTTGCTCAGGACTTTCTGACGCTGGGCGAGAATCCAGTCCTGGATCTCGAGGACTTTGCCTTGCGCACTTTTCTGCGCCAGGTACTGCACGACTTTGCGCATGTCGGTCAGACCGAGCCCCGCTTCATCCTGAGTCAACTGATACCGCAGGACAAGACTCGACCAATCACAGAACCAGTCAAACAGGCGCAACATCGGAATGCTCTTCCATTCCTCAGCCAGTTGCGTCGGTGATTGTTGCTGCTTGAGCAACTTCTTCACGCCTTCGACCACTTGCGCGCGCTGTTCGCGCACGCCCTGAGACTGCAGACTGACCGCCATCAACGGCGAGCCGGCCGCCAGCGTCAGCAATTCGACACGCTCTTCTTCAGAGCAATGGGGCAGTGCCTGGGCCAGCCATTGCAAGCTCATCGCCTCGCCCGGCAACGGACAGGCCTGTTGCACGCAACGGCTTTTGATCGTCGGCAGCAATCGACTGGTCTGGTGGCTGACCAACAGCAACACGGTATCGCCGGACGGTTCTTCAAGGCTCTTGAGCAAGGCGTTCGCGGCGTTGATGTTCATCGACTCGACCGGCTCGATCAACACCACTTTACGCCCGCCCAACTGCGCGGTCTGCACCACGAAGCTGACCAGATCGCGCACCTGATCAACCTTGATCGCCTTATCGGCTTCTTCCGGTTCGAGGATGTAATTATCAGGATGGCTGCCCGCCTTGAGCAGCAGGCAGGATTTGCACTCGCCGCAGGCTTCCGGCGTCGGCCGCTGGCACAACAGACTGGCCATCAGACGCTCGGCCAAGGCACGCTTGCCGATCCCGGCCGGGCCATGTAGCAGATAGGCGTGGGCGTGCTGTTTACGCCCGGCCAGTTGCTGCCAGAGGCTGTCCTGCCATGGATAGGCCTCAGCCACGGGCCAGCTCCAGCAAATTCGGCAGTAAGGTATCCAGCGATTGTTGAACCTTGGCCAATGGCTGACCGGCATCAATGCGCACATAGCGCGCGGGATCGGCTTCAGCGCGTTTCAGAAACGCATTGCGCACCGCCTCGAAAAAAGCCCGCCCCTCCAGCTCGAAACGATCCAGACGGCCACGCGCACTGGCGCGGGCCAGGCCGATTTCCACCGGCAGATCGAAAATCAGCGTCAGATCCGGACGCAGATCACCCTGCACGAAAGTTTCCAGCGTGGCGATGCGCTCCAGCGACAAACCGCGACCTCCACCCTGATAGGCATAAGTCGAATCGGTGAAGCGATCACACAGCACCACCGCGCCCCGGGCCAGCGCCGGTCGAATCACTTCAGCCAAGTGCTGAGCGCGCGCAGCGAACACCAGTAACAGCTCGGCGTCCGGGTTCATGACCTCGTCGGCCGGTGCCAGCAGCACATCGCGAATCCGCTCGGCCAATGGCGTGCCGCCTGGCTCGCGGGTCAGCACCACTTCGATACCGGCGGCGCGCAGGCGCTCGGCGAGGTAGTCGCGATTGGTGCTTTTGCCGGCGCCTTCCGGGCCTTCCAGGGTAATAAACAAGCCAGTCACGGGCAGTCCTTAATCAAAGTCATTGCGTGTTTTGTGGAGCGGCGGCTTCGGGAGCCGGCACGGGCTCCTGAGGCGTCACTTGCGGCAACGATTCCGGGGCTGTATCCGGAGAGGCGGCGGGAATCGCCTCCTCGGCAGCAGGCGCGGATTCAGTGGGTGTCGCCGGTGCCGGGCTGGAACGGTAATCGGCGCGGCGCTTGAGCTGGTACTCACGCACCGCATTATTGTGCGCATCCAGATCATCGGAGAACACATGGCTGCCATCACCACGCGCGACAAAATACAGGCTGGTGCCGTTCACCGGATTCAGCGCCGCGTGAATCGCTTCACGCCCGACCATCGCAATCGGCGTCGGCGGCAGCCCGGGAATCACGTAGGTGTTATACGGCGTCGGCTCTTTCAAATGGGCGCGAGTCAGCTTGCCAGTGTAGCGATCGCCCAGCCCGTAAATGACGGTCGGATCGGTCTGCAACTGCATGCCCAAGGCCATGCGCCGTACGAAAACGCCGGCAATCTGCCCGCGCTCCTGCGGCACGCCGGTCTCCTTCTCGACCAGCGACGCCATGATCAACGCTTGATACGGCTCGGTATACGGCACATCGGCAGAACGACTGTCCCATTCCTTTGCCAGCACTTCATCGAGGCGATCAAAGGCTTTCTTCAGCAATTCGGCATCGGACATGCCGCGCACGAAACGATAGGTGTCGGGGAAGAATCGCCCTTCCGGGAACAAGCCCTTATGACCAATCTTCGCCATGACATCGCTGTCGCTCAAACCATTAAGGGTCTGCTCAAGCTTGTCATCCTTGGCCAACGCCGCGCGTACTTGATGGAAATTCCAGCCCTCGACCAGCGTCAGGCTGTACTGAACCACTTCACCGCGCTTCCACAAGTCGATCAGACCGTTGACGGTCATGCCCGGCTGCATGCGGTATTCGCCGCTGTGGATCGGCGTACCGGCGAGGTTGAAGCGCCAATAGACGCGCAGCCAGAACGCGTCCTTGATGACGCCATCGGTTTCGAGGGAAAGGAACGTACGGGTCGGCGTGGAGCCTTTCGGCACATCCAGCAGCTCTTCCTGCGTGATGTTCAAAGGCTGTTCCAGCGCACTGTGAATCTTCCAGGCGCTGGCGCCCATCAACAGCCCTGCCAGAACCAGTCCGGTTTCCAGCAGCAGCAAAAGTTTACGTCTCACAAATCAGGCATCCAGTAGGGCGCGGGCAAGGGTTTGCAGTTTACGGGTGAGCGGGCCAACCGGCCAGCTCAGTGCAGCACAGGCGCGTACCGGCCAGACGCCATACACGCTGTTGCAGACAAACACTTCATCGGCCCATTGCAGCTGCTCGAGGCTGATGTCGGCAATCTGCGCAGGAATGGCCAATGACTCGGCCTGAAACAATATTTCGGCGCGCATCACCCCGGCGACGCCGCAACGCTTCAGATCCGGCGTGAGCAACACCCCGTCGCGAACCAGAAATACATTGCTGAACACCCCTTCGATGACGCGACCGGCCTGATCGAGCATCAAGCCTTCGGCGTGCTCGCTGTCCTGCCATTCGGCACGGGCGATGACTTGTTCCAGTCGATTAAGGTGTTTGAGACCCGCCAGTAATGGCTGATTGGCGAGTCGCGTATTGCAGGGAAACAGGCGAACGCCTTGTTCAGCATGCACAGCGGGATAAGCCGCCGGAGGATTGCCTTGCAAAATGCGTCGGCCGGGCGCCGCCGGATCAGGCGCATAACCGCGCAGACCGTCGCCACGGGTGAGGATCAGCTTGAGCACGCCCTCGCCCATCGCTGCCGCATAGCTCAGCAGCTCATGGCGAATCAGCTCGATATCGGCGGCGATGGCCAGACGCGAACAGCCATCGGCCAGACGCGTCAGATGCCGATCCAGCAGGATCGGTTGGCCGCCACGCACGGCGATGGTCTCGAACAGACCGTCGCCGTAAGCCAGGCCGCGATCTTTCAGCGACAGAGCGTCAGCCGGTTGACCGTCGACCCAGCTGTCCATCAGCCTGCGAACCGGCGGAATGCCAAGGTGCCGTTGGTGCCGCCAAAACCGAAGGAGTTGGACAGTACGACATCGATGTCCATGTTGCGCGCCGTGTGCGCCACGAAATCGAGATCGCAGCCTTCGTCTGGCTCATCGAGGTTGATGGTCGGCGGTGCGACCTGGCTGTTGATCGCCAGCACGCTGAAGATCGCCTCCACCGCGCCCGCCGCACCCAACAGGTGACCGGTCATGGACTTGGTCGAGCTGACCGCCAGTTTGTAGGCATGATCACCGAACACGGTCTTGATCGCATTGGCTTCAGCGAGGTCGCCAGCCGGCGTCGAGGTGCCGTGGGCGTTGATGTATTGCACTTGATCGACGTTAATCTTCGCATCGCGCAGCGCGTTCGTGATGCAGCGTGCTGCACCGGCGCCGTCGGCAGGTGGCGAGGTCATGTGGAACGCATCGCCACTGGTACCGAAACCGATCAGCTCGGCGTAGATGGTCGCACCGCGGGCCTTGGCGTGCTCGAGTTCTTCGAGCACCAATGCGCCTGCACCGTCGGACAGGACGAAGCCATCACGGCCCTTGTCCCACGGACGGCTGGCGCGGGTCGGTTCGTCGTTGCGGGTCGACAGCGCACGAGACGCGCCGAAGCCGCCCATGCCCAGACCGCACGCGGCCATTTCGGCACCGCCGGCAATCATCACGTCCGCTTCGTCGTACATGATATTGCGCGCTGCCATGCCGATGCAGTGCGTACCAGTGGTACATGCAGTAGCGATGGCGTAGTTAGGTCCCTGTGCACCCAGGTGGATGGACAGAAAACCGGAAATCATATTGATGATCGAGCCTGGCACGAAGAATGGCGAGATTCGACGCGGGCCCGTTTCATGCAGGGTACGGCTGGTTTCTTCGATGTTGGTCAGACCGCCGATACCCGAACCCATGGCCACGCCAATGCGCTCACGGTTGGCGTCGGTGACTTCCAGACCGGCATTGCGCACGGCTTGAAAGCCTGCGGCGAGACCGTACTGAATGAACAGGTCGAGCTTGCGCGCTTCCTTGACCGACAGATATTCCTCGACATTGAAGCCCTTTACCGAGCCGCCAAAGCGGGTGGAATAGGCAGAAAGGTCGGTGTGTTCGATCAGACCAATGCCACTGCGGCCAGCCAGAATGCCCTGCCAACTGCTCGGCACATCCGTGCCCAGTGGCGACAACATACCCATACCGGTGACTACGACGCGTCTACGCGACACAGCACTCTCCTTTTTCAAATGACGATTTTGCATCAGGCCTAAAGAAAAAACCGCACGCCATGATGGCAGTGCGGTTTTTCCATGACAGCAAGCAACGATTACAAACTATTACGCCTGGTGGCTAGTAACGTAGTCGATTGCAGCTTGTACAGTAGTGATCTTCTCAGCTTCTTCGTCAGGGATTTCGGTCTCGAATTCCTCTTCCAGAGCCATCACCAGCTCAACGGTGTCAAGGGAGTCGGCACCCAGGTCTTCTACGAAGGAAGCGGTGTTGACCACTTCTTCTTCTTTAACACCCAGTTGCTCGGCAACGATTTTCTTGACGCGCTCTTCGATGGTGCTCATACCTTGTTTTCACTCCTAATGGACAAATTCAGGCAGCTGGCCAGTGGGTAAGTGTATAGAAAGACTTTTCAGTTTTTCAACTGAAAGCTTCACTCCTCAAACCCTGCAGCCCTCTGCCTATAAATAGATTGCAGCTTTATAACGGATTTTAGACAGCTCGTATGACATTTTTTTGAAGCGATCCGTCACATTTTACTTACATGTACATCCCACCGTTCACCGGGATTGTAGCCCCAGTGACGTATGCCGCACCGTCGGATGCAAGAAAAGCGACCACAGACGCGATCTCTTGAGCTTGTCCCAGACGACCCAGCGGAATCTGCGTCTGCAAGGCTTCACGCTGTGCTTCAGGCAGCTCGCGCGTCATATCGGTGTCGATAAACCCGGGGGTTACCGAGTTGACCGTAATCGAACGCGAACCGACTTCACGCGCCATTGCACGACTGAAACCTTCCAGACCGGCCTTGGCGGCTGCATAGTTTACTTGGCCTGCGTTGCCCATGGCACCCACCACCGAGCCAATACTGATAATTCGCCCCCAACGTGCCTTGGTCATGCCGCGCAGAACGCCCTTGGACAGACGATACAGACTGTTCAGGTTGGTATCGATCACGTCGTACCACTCGTCGTCTTTCATGCGCATCATCAGGTTATCGCGGGTGATGCCGGCATTATTGACCAGGATCGCCACCGGTGCACCAAACTGCTCCTGAATGCCCGCCAGCACTGCGCTGACCGATTCATCGCTGGTGACGTTGAGTTCGAAACCGGCGCCCTGAATACCGTTTTCTTTCAGGGTTGCAGCGATACGCTCAGCGCCCGAAGCGGAAGTCGCGGTGCCAATGACGATGGCGCCCTGGCGACCCAGTTCCAGTGCGATAGCCTGGCCGATACCGCGGCTTGCACCGGTGACCAGTGCAACTTTACCTTGCAGACTCATGCAAGTTTCTCCTGATTCAGGCTTGCGCTGCGCGAGCGGCAGCGAAAGCGTCTGGGGTATTGAGGTTGGAAGTCGCCACGCCTTCGGCGCAACGTTTGTTCAGACCGGCCAGGACCTTGCCCGGGCCGCATTCGACCAGATTGGTCGCGCCCTTGGCCGCCAAAGTCTGGACCGACTCGACCCAGCGCACTGGCTTGTACAGCTGCTCAAGCAGATCGCGCTTGAGGGTTTCCAGATCAGCCGGCACTTGCGCACTGACGTTCTGTACCACCGGAATCTGCGGCACCTGCCAGTCGATGGCGTCGATGGACTCGGCGAAACGCTCGGCAGCCGGACGCATCAGCTCGCAGTGCGACGGCACGCTCACCGGCAGCGGCATGGCACGCTTGGCGCCACGCGCCTTGCAACCTTCGATGGCGCGCTCGACGGCAGCCTTGGCACCGGCAATCACCACTTGGCCCGGCGAGTTGAAGTTGACCGCGCTGACCACTTCACCTTGCGCCGCTTCGGCGCAGGCAGCCAGCACGTCGGCATCATCCAGACCGAGAATGGCAGCCATTCCGCCCTGCCCCGCCGGAACAGCTTCCTGCATCAACTGGCCGCGGCGCTCAACGAGCTTCACCGCGTCAGCCAGTGTCAGGCTGCCAGCAGCGACCAGCGCGCTGTATTCACCCAGGCTGTGACCGGCAACAAAGGCCGGACGCGCGCCGCCTTCAGCCAGCCACAGACGCCACAGGGCGATCGAAGCGGTCAGAATGGCCGGTTGGGTTTTATCGGTTTCGTTGAGCAGCTCTACCGGGCCCTGCTGGGTCAGTGCCCACAGGTCATAGCCCAGAGCCGCAGAGGCTTCTTTGAAAGTTTCGAGGATCAACGGATATTCCGCGCCCAGCTCGGCCAGCATGCCGAGGGACTGCGAACCCTGTCCTGGAAAGACGAATGCGAGGGAAGCAGACATGTAACAAGCCCCTAATGATCTTGTCGTCGAAAAATGACGCCCCGCTTGGGGACGCAAGAAACTGACAGTTGGATGGCCCTTTGAACCGGGCGGTCACATTTAAGCATTGTCCGACGAAAACGCCTAAGACAACAAATCCTCCAGACGACCGTGGAGACGCTCGGGAAGGTTTTCCTGAATCTCGATCAGCGCGCGCGAAATAGCACTCTGGAAGCCCTGAACCCCGGCCGAACCGTGACTTTTCACGACGATTCCCTGCAAGCCGAGAAAGCTTGCGCCGTTATGTCGCGCCGGCGCCAGATCCGCCTGCAAGCGCTTCATCAGCGGCAACGCCAAAGCCCCCACCGCACGGGAGGCCAGATTCTTTTTGAACAGCGCCTCGATGCGCGCAGCAATCATCGTAGCCAGCCCTTCGCTCGATTTGAGCAGGATGTTGCCGACGAAACCATCACACACCACGACATCGGCCTCGCCACGATACAAACCGTCGCCTTCGATAAAGCCGATGTAATTGATGCCACGGGCAGCCTGCAACAGCGTCGCAGCCAGCTTGACCTGCTGATTGCCCTTGATGTCTTCGGTGCCGATGTTCAGCAGCGCGACACGCGGGCGATGGATACCCAGCGTCTGCGCCGCCACCGAGCCCATCACCGCAAATTGCAGCAAATGCTCGGCACTGCAATCGACGTTGGCGCCCAGGTCGAGCAACTGACAAAAGCCCTTCTGCGTCGGAATGGCCGCCACCATCGCCGGTCGATCAATCCCCGGCAATGTCTTCAACACAAACCGCGACAACGCCATCAACGCCCCCGTGTTGCCGGCACTGACACACGCCTGCGCCTTGCCATCACGAACCAGTTCAAGGGCGATACGCATCGACGAGTCCGGCTTGCCACGCAAGGCCTGGGTCGGTTTTTCGTCCATGGTGATGACTTCGCTGGCCGGGACAATCGTCAGGCGCGCGCGATCGGCAGCCGATTGGCCGTTGATCAATTCTTCAAGAAGGGAGGGTTGACCGACGAGGGTCAGGTGTAGCGAGGGCGTAGCAGACAGACAAGCAAGGCTGGCCTCAACAATGCTGCGGGGACCGAAGTCCCCGCCCATTGCGTCAATCGCGATGACTTGAGCGGACAAGTGATTACTCGTCAGCGCCCTTGTCGATCACTTTACGGCCACGGTATACGCCTTCTGGCGATACGTGGTGACGCAGGTGAACTTCACCAGTGGTTTTTTCTACAGACAGGGTGCTAGCCTCGAGAGCGTCGTGCGAACGGCGCATGTCACGGGCAGAGCGGGATTTTTTGTTCTGCTGAACAGCCATAATTGATTAACTCCTAAACGTTTGGGTCACGCTTTAACTGCGCCAATACACTGAACGGGTTGGACCGCGTTACCTCGTCCTCGCTCGGTTCGGGCTCATCTGCTCCCGCCGGCTGCTGGCATTCTTCCGGATGATGAGCAGGCACAATGGGCAAGGCAAGCAGAAGCTCTTCCTCGACCAGTGACTGCAGATCCAATGGATCTTCGCCCAGTTC
Organism: Pseudomonas sp. IT-347P; assembly: GCF_949768005.1. Classification (NCBI taxonomy): domain Bacteria; kingdom Pseudomonadati; phylum Pseudomonadota; class Gammaproteobacteria; order Pseudomonadales; family Pseudomonadaceae; genus Pseudomonas; species Pseudomonas sp. IT-347P. Next base: position 106,749 of record NZ_CATKPQ010000057.1, on the reverse strand, counting down.
CAGCACGTCATAACCTTTCGGTAACGACTGGGTATTCGCACCCTCCTTCACCACAGCGTAACTGCATTCGCTGTGGATCGGCAGGGTGACCAGCTCAAGACAACGCTGGCAAACCATTTTGACTTCGGTGTCGATAAAGCTGTGGATCACCACAGATTTACGTTCATCTCGTTCAAAAACGAATTTCGCCTGCACCGTACCGACATCGTCGGAAAGCGGGTCGCAGAGTCTCTTCAAATCGGCCAGCAGCAGTTCACCTTGAAGGGTGGTGCCACGGTCAGCCAATTTGCGCGGGTCAACGTGAGGTGGAATCGGGTCATTCAACATAGGCGCAGCATTATAGGGATGCACCCACCCATGTCAAAGGAAATTGTGCCCTGTCCGTCACTTGCGTGCCTCCGCTAGAATTCGCACCTGCCTCAGGAGACGCGAATGCTGCCTTTATTACTCGCTTCAAGCTCGACCTATCGCCGGGAATTGCTCGCCCGCCTGCACCTGCCGTTCGTCTGCAGCTCGCCGGATATCGATGAAAGCCATCGTCCGGGCGAGTCAGCCACCGAACTGGTCAAACGCCTTGCCGAGCAAAAAGCCCGGGCATTGGCCGACAGCCACCCCGCTCATCTGATTATCGGTTCAGACCAGGTCGCTGTACTCGGCGAACAGATCATTGGCAAGCCGCACACTTTCGAGAAGGCCCGCGAGCAACTGATGGCTGCCAGCGGCGCCAGCGTGACATTTCTGACCGGCGTGGCACTGCTCAACAGCCAGACCGGGCAATGCCAGGTTGACTGCGTGCCGTTCACCGTACATATGCGCCAGCTCGATCAGGCGCGCATCGAACGCTATCTGCGTCTCGAGCAGCCCTACGACTGCGCCGGCAGCTTCAAAGCTGAAGGCCTCGGCGTGAGTCTGTTTCAATCCACCGAAGGCCCTGACGCCACCAGCCTGATCGGCCTGCCGCTGATTCGACTGATCGACATGTTATTGGTTGAGGACGTGCAAATCCCCTGACCCACAAAAAACCGGCCATCAAGGCCGGTTTTTATTTAACTGCGACCTTTTAACGCAACGAAGGCCCGTGGAAACCCATCCACATTGCCAGTTGCTCAGCGACACTGGCGCCGAGCTTCTTCGAAAAGCGGTCGAACGGCGATTCCTGAACAGTGAAGTCGACCAGCTCTTTCTCGCCAATCACATCACGCGCCACCGAACTGGCGTTGCCCAGACCATCGATCAGCCCCAGCGGTAGCGCTTGCTCACCCGACCAGACCAGGCCGGAGAACAACTCCGGATGCTCTTTATCCTTCAGGCGATCGCCACGACCCTGCTTGACGCTGTTAATGAACTGTTTGTGCGTGGTATCGAGCACGCTCTGCCAGAACGCGGTTTCTTCAGGCTTCTGCGGCTGGAACGGATCGAGGAACGACTTGTGCTCGCCGGAGGTGTACGTACGACGCTCAACACCGAGCTTTTCCATGGTGCCGACAAAGCCGTAACCGGCCGCCGTCACACCAATCGAGCCGACCAGACTGGCCTTGTCGGCGTAGATCTGATCCGCCGCGCTGGCGATGTAATAGGCACCAGACGCGCCCAGATCGGAAATCACCGCGTACAGTTTGGTATCCGGATGCAGGCCGCGCAGACGCTTGATCTCGTCATAGACATAACCCGACTGCACCGGACTGCCGCCCGGGCTGTTGATGCGCAGGATCACGCCCTTGACCTTCTTGTCCTCGAACGCCGCCCGCAGACTTCCGACAATGTTATCGGCACTGGCCGGTTCTTTATCGGCGATCATGCCGGTGACGTCGATCAGCGCGGTGTAGTTCGGCCCGCGCGTGGCGCTCTTTTCCATGTCCATCAATGGTGTGAACAGGATCAGCGCAACAAACAGATAAACAAACGTCAGCAGCTTGAAAAAAATCCCCCAACGCCGCGAACGACGCTGCTCCTGAACCCCGGCCAGCAGGGTCTTTTCCAACAGCTTCCAGCTTTTCTCGTCACCGCCGTCGGCACTTGCCTTGGCCGGTGCTTTCCATTCGTCGGTCATGCCATCCACCCCAGCAAAAACGTATTAAGCCTGCTGCCCCAGCCAGGCATGCAATTCGGAAAAACGGTCAATCGACAGGCGCGGCTCGAACTGCTGCAGCGATTCGATCGATTGCGCGCCATAACTGACCGCCACCGAATCCATCCCCGCATTGCGCGCCATCAGCAGATCGAAGGACGAATCGCCGACCATCAACGCCTGCTCCGGGCGCACGCCACAATGAGCAACGATCTGTTCCAGCATCAGAGGGTGCGGCTTGCTCGCAGTTTCATCGGCGGCGCGGGTGATATCGAAATAATCGTCCCAGCCATTGGCCTTGAGTACCCGATCCAGGCCGCGACGATTCTTGCCGGTCGCCACCGCCAGGTGATAACCCTGCTCGCGAAAGGACGCCATCGACTCGACTACACCCTCGAACAATGGCGAAGGCACGGCTTCTGCGGCGATGTAGTGATCGGCGTAATACTCACGAAACGCGGTCATTTCGGCATCACTGATTTCCGGATACAAGGTGCGAATAGCTTCGGGCAAGCCCAGACCGATAATGCCTTTGACGGCAAAATCATCGCGCAACTCGAAACCGGAGCGCCCGGACGCCGAATGCATCGCCTCGACAATTCGATGAATGGAGTCGGCCAGCGTGCCGTCCCAATCGAAAATCAGCAGTTTGTAATCAGATGGGCGCACTCAATCGCTCCACGGTCTTGGCCCACATTTCGTCGACCGGTGCCTGCAGGGTCAGCTTGCCGCCATCGGGCAGCGGCACGGTCAGCATGTAAGCGTGCAGAAACAGACGCTTGCCGCCCAGATCGCGAATTTCCTTGGTGAAATCCTCATCGCCATACTTGCTGTCACCGGCAATGCAATGCCCGGCGTGCAGCGTGTGCACACGAATCTGGTGAGTACGGCCGGTCACAGGCTTGGCCTCGACCATGGTGGCGAAATCGCCAAAACGGCGCAGCACCTTGAACACGGTGAGGGCTTCTTTGCCTTCGTCGTTGACTTCGACCATGCGCTCGCCGGAACGCAGGTTGCTCTTGAGCAACGGCGCACTGACCTGCTTGATCGAGGTCGCCCAGTTACCGCGTACCAGCGCCATGTAACGCTTGTCGACACCGTCACCGCGCAGCTTTTCGTGCAAGTGGCGCAGCATGCTGCGTTTCTTGGCGATCATCAGCAGCCCGGAGGTGTCACGGTCGAGACGGTGAACCAGCTCCAGCTCCTTGGCATCGGGACGCAACTGACGAAAGGCTTCGATCACACCGAAATTCAGGCCACTGCCACCGTGAACCGCAATGCCGGCGGGCTTGTTGATCACGATCAGGGCTTTGTCTTCGTAGACAATCGAGGCTTCAAGGCGTTGCAGCAGCCCTTGGGCCAGTGGCACCGGCTCGTCACGCTCAGGCACGCGAACCGGCGGCACGCGCACGATATCGCCGGCCTGCAGCTTGTACTCGGGCTTGATCCGGCCTTTGTTAACGCGCACTTCGCCTTTACGCAAAATGCGGTAAATCAAGGTCTTGGGCACGCCTTTGAGCCGGGCGAGGAGAAAATTGTCGATTCGTTGGCCGGCATACTCCGGCGAGACTTCAAGCAATTGAACGCCTGGAGTCGAAGGGGCAGTAGTTGTCATGCCGCGGATGATAACAATTTTTATGGAATTGAAGCACTTAATCATTGCTGCTATAGTCGCGAACGCCGCCAAAAGCGGCCTGGACAGAGGAACCACGGTCAAAAACCGGCCCTGACCAACGCAATTCACCAGGACGCGAGGCCGTCCTACGGGGCTTTCGCTACGTAACGGTGGAGTTTTCAGTTGTAACAAGCGCAGGTGACATGAGGCCTGAATTACACCGCCGAGCAGAGTTTTTACTCGCCTGGCAGGCACACATTCAAGGCCAGTTCACAAAGTGCAGTCAGCTGCAGATGACCCCGAGCGAATGCTTCGGAAACAACGCCTGAATTAGCCATGATGCGTGACCTCCCCTTTCGGAGCTCACGGTAAATGCCAACCCGCTGCGGATTCTGCGCGCGGCAGCACCCGAATTATCAGGGATACGTGTAGGGTGGAGATGCACAACCGCTGGACTGTGTAGCAATAGGCTTTATCAAGACGCTTCATCTCGTCCACAGCCGCTGGTTGATTCCTCCTCCTGACTGAGTGCTTAAGTAGCCACAGCAAGCAGGACGCGTACGTCGCTATATCGGCCCAATTGGCCGCATATCGCTGGACACGGGAATGGCCAACCACTCCCGACGCACCTGACACCGACCGTGAGAAGTCGTGTGTGCCGAACGCCGTTTCCGGCAGCCCGGAAACCGACGGTACTACATGAAAAGAATGCTGATTAACGCAACTCAACCCGAAGAGTTGCGTGTTGCACTGGTAGATGGCCAGCGCCTCTACGACCTGGACATCGAATCCGGTGCACGCGAGCAGAAGAAGGCCAACATCTATAAAGGCCGCATCACTCGCATCGAACCAAGCCTTGAGGCTGCCTTTGTCGATTTCGGCTCTGAGCGCCACGGCTTCCTGCCCCTCAAAGAAATCTCCCGCGAGTACTTCAAGAAAGCCCCTGAAGGCCGCGTCAACATCAAGGACGTCCTGAGCGAAGGCCAGGAAGTCATCGTTCAGGTCGAAAAAGAAGAACGTGGCAACAAGGGCGCCGCCCTGACCACCTTCATCAGCCTGGCCGGTCGTTACCTCGTGCTGATGCCGAACAACCCGCGTGCCGGCGGTATCTCCCGTCGCATCGAAGGCGAAGAGCGCAATGAACTGCGTGAAGCGCTGAACGGTCTGGTCGCACCGGCCGACATGGGTCTGATCGTGCGCACTGCCGGCCTGGGCCGCAGCAGCGAAGAAATGCAGTGGGACCTCGACTACCTGCTGCAACTGTGGACCGCCATCAAAGAAGCCTCGCTGGATCGCTCCGCACCTTTCCTGATCTACCAGGAAAGCAACGTGATCATCCGCGCCATCCGCGATTACCTGCGCCAGGACATCGGCGAAGTGCTGATCGACAGCGTTGAAGCCCAGGACGAAGCCCTGACCTTCATCCGCCAGGTAATGCCGCAGTACGCCAGCAAGATCAAGCTGTACGAAGACAGCGTGCCGCTGTTCAACCGTTTCCAGATCGAAAGCCAGATCGAGACCGCTTTCCAGCGCGTCGTTGAACTGCCTTCCGGCGGCTCCATCGTCATCGATCCGACCGAAGCTCTGGTGTCCATCGACATCAACTCGGCGCGCGCCACCAAAGGCAGCGACATCGAAGAAACCGCGCTGCAGACCAACCTTGAAGCCGCTGAAGAAATCGCCCGTCAGTTGCGCCTGCGCGACATCGGCGGCCTGATCGTCATCGACTTCATCGACATGACCCCGGCCAAGAACCAGCGCGCCGTGGAAGAGAAAGTCCGCGAATGCCTGGAAGCCGACCGCGCTCGCGTGCAAATCGGCCGTATCTCGCGCTTCGGCCTGCTGGAAATGTCCCGTCAGCGCCTGCGTCCATCCCTGGGCGAAAGCAGCGGCATCGTCTGCCCGCGTTGCAACGGTACCGGCATCATCCGTGATGTTGAATCGCTGTCGCTGGCGATCCTGCGCCTGATCGAAGAAGAAGCCCTCAAAGACCGCACTGCCGAAGTGCGCGCCCAGGTGCCGATCCCGGTCGCTGCGTTCCTGCTCAACGAAAAACGCAACTCGATCACCAAGATCGAACTGCGCACCCGTGCCCGTATCGTCATTCTGCCGAACGATCACCTCGAAACGCCGCACTTCGAAGTTCAGCGCCTGCGTGACGACAGCCCGGAAGCCGCGACCAACCAGTCCAGCTACGAAATCGCTGCGGCCGCTGCCGAAGTCGAAGAAGTCCAGCCAGCCGCTGCGACGCGCACCCTGGTTCGCCAGGAAGCAGCCGTCAAGACTGCACCGGCCCGTGCCAACGCTCCGGTTCCAACCGAAGCCGCCGCCCCTGCCGCTCCGGCCCCGGCGCCAGTTGCCGCACCAGAGCCAAGCCTGTTCAAAGGTCTGGTGAAATCGCTGGTCAGCCTGTTCGCCACCAAAGAAGAGCCTGTTGCCCCGGCCGTGGTTGAAAAACCGGCTGCCGAGCGTCCGGCCCGTAACGAAGAGCGTCGCAACGGTCGTCAGCAGAGCCGCAACCGTAACGGTCGCCGCGATGAAGAGCGCAAGCCGCGCGAAGAACGTGCTCCACGTGAAGAACGTGCTCCACGCGAGCCGCGTGAAGAGCGCGCGCCACGTGAAGCCCGTGAAGTCCGCGAGCCTCGTGAAGCCCGTACCGAAGCGCCAGTCGCCCGCGAAGAACGCGCACCACGCGCTCCGCGTGAAGAACGTGCGCCACGTGCGCCGCGTGAAGACCGCAAGCCACGTGGCGAGCGTGAAGAACGCGTACGTGAACTGCGCGAGCCACTGGACGCCGCGCCGGTTGCTGCAGCCGCCGCAGCCGTGACCGCTGAAGAACGCCCGGCCCGTCAGCCACGTGAAGAGCGCGCACCGCGTCCGCCACGTGAAGAGCGTCAACCGCGCGCCGAACAGGCCGCTGCTGCCGTTGCTGAAGAAGAAGTGAACACCAACGAAGAGCAACTGCCGGAAGACGGTTCGGAGAACGCCGAAGGCGATCGTCCACGTCGTCGCTCGCGCGGTCAGCGTCGTCGCAGCAACCGTCGTGAGCGTCAGCGTGATGCCAACGGCAACGTGATCGAAGGTTCGGAAGAATCCGAAGCCGGCGAAAACGCTGAAGCGCCAAGCGCTGCCGATCTGGCTGCAGGCCTCGCTGTGACCGCCGCTGTTGCCAGCAGCGTGATCAGCGCTCCGGCCGAAGCACAAGCCCACGAGCAAGCCGAACGCGCTACCGCAGCTGTTCAGGAATCCGCTCCAGTGGAAGCGCCGGTTGTTGAAGCAACCACCCCGGTAGAAGTGGTTGCGGCTCCAGAAGTCGAAGTGGCACCGGTTCAAGAAACTCTGCCTCAAGTAGAGCCAGCGCCGGTTGTCGCTGCCGAGCCGGTGGTTGAAGCCGTCGCCGAAACCGTGACCGAAACCGTGCGTGAAGTTCGCGAAGAGCAGACCGCTTTCAACTGGGTTGCCGAGCCGGTTGCGACTGAAGCACCAGCACCTGTCGCTGAAGCTGAAGTGCCACAAGCCATGGTTTCCGAGCCAGTGGTGGCTGCCGCCGAACCGGCTCCAGCGCCTGTTGCTGAAGCACCGGTTGTAGAAGCACCCGTGGTTGCCGAAGTGCCAGCTCCAGTGGTTGAAGCGCCAGCGCCAGTCAGCGCGCTGACGCCAAGCGGCCGCGCGCCAAACGATCCACGTGAAGTGCGTCGTCGCAAGCGTGAAGAAGAGCGTCTGCAGAAGGAAGCCGAACTGGCTGCCGCTGCTGCTCCGGCTGCTGAAGTGGTCGAGGCAGCGCCTGCCCCGGTCGCTGAAGAAGCGGTTGTCGAAGCGGTGATCGCTGAAGCACCACGCTCCGTTCAGGACGCGGTCGAGCAACACCAAGAGGCCGAGGAAAAAGAGCACGAGCCTAAACCACTCGTGTAATTCCCGAAGCCGTTAAAAAGCCCCGCCTGATTATTCAAGCGGGGCTTTTTTATGCCTCGATTTTTTGTGGTGGACTCTAGATCCAACCCCCTCACCCCAGCCCTCTCCCCACGGGGCGAGGGGAAAGGGAGCCGATCTCTGTGCTTTTCAAATCCTGAGTTCGACTGGATAGCTCAGGTCGGTGTACCTTGAAAGAACACCTCGGTCAGTCCCCTCTCCCTCCGGGAGAGGGCTAGGGTGAGGGGCTTTCAGGAATTACGCAGACCTCAAGACGAGGCAAAAACCAAAGCCTCAGGCACATCGATATCCCACAGCACACCTGGATCATCGACAGCAATCTCCACCACCCTGCCCTGCGTGAACAACGGCCTGGCCCCACGATCACCGTTCAACGCCTGCAACGCTGAACCAAAAGAGCGCCCAAACCCCACCGGATGGCCAAACTCGCCACCCTGCACCGGCACGCTCACTGCATCATCAGCAATCGCCGCGACCACGCGCTCAATACTCGACGGCAAGATAAACGGCATATCGCCGAGCACAATCAACCAGCCATCGGCATCCGGGCAAGTGGCAACGCCGGCGGCAATACTGTCACCCATCCCCGTCGATTCGATCGAGACCACGTCAAAGCCATATGCCTGCGCCATACGCATAGCCTGCGGGCGCGTCTCGGTCGTCACCAGCACGCGCTTGTCGAGACTGGCCGGCAGATTCACCAGCACTTGCTCGATCACCGAACGCACTGCGCCATCCCGCCCGGTGCAGTCCGCCAGCAACTTGTCTTTATCATCACCCGCTACCTGACGAAAGCGCCTGCCCTCGCCCGCCGCCAGCACTACTACTGCAATGGAACGACTCATGCGCCCTCCAGGGTTTTCTTCTGCTTCAACTCGACGCCGTTTTTGATCGCGACGATTTCCGCCAGCAAAGACAAAGCAATTTCCGCCGGCGAATGACTGCCGATGTGCAAACCGATCGGACCGTGCAGTCGAGCGATCGCCTGTACCGACAAGCCTAGCTGAGCCAGATTTTCCCGTCGCTTCTGACTATTGACCCGCGAGCCGAGTGCGCCGACGTAGAACGCCGGCGAATCCAGCGCCGTGAGCAGCGCCATGTCATCCAGACGCGGATCATGAGTCAGCGCGACAATCGCCGTGCGCTCATCGGTCTGGATGCTCAGCACCGCGTCATCCGGCATCCCCGGGACGAAGCGACCGTGGTGCTCCTCCCAACCGTAGACAAACTCGGTGCGCGGATCGCAGATCAACACTTCGAAATCCAGCAGCCGCGCCATATCTGCAACGTAGCGTGACAACTGCCCGGCGCCGATCAATAGCAGGCGCCAGCGCGGGCCGTAGATTGCGCGCAGGGTTTTGCCATCGAACTCCAGCGCATCACTCTTGCTCGCCGGCGACAACAGCACTTCACCGGTTTCGATGTTCAACTCGCGAGCGAGGATCTCGTGAGCCTCGCAACGGGCCAACAGTTCGGCGACCCATGCAGGATCGCCGACACGCTCTTCGATCAGGCGCAACGTGCCGCCACAAGGCAAACCGAAGCGCGCCGCCTCCTCGCGCGTGACCCCATAGGTGATCAACTGCACCGGCGGCCCATCCGTGGCGATACGGCCGTCGTGCAGGCGGGCGATCAAGTCATCCTCGACGCAGCCACCCGACACCGAACCGATCACCACGCCATCCTCACGCAAGGCGAGCATGGCCCCGGGCGCCCGGGGCGCTGTGCCCCAGGTCTGCACCACGCTGAACAGCACCACCCGCTGCCCGGCGCGGCGCCATTCGAGGACGCTGCGCAAGACATTCAGGTCGACGCTGTCCATTACGCTTCTGCCTTTTGCCAGCCCTGCAACTGATAACGCACCGGCAAATTGCGGATGCGTTTGCCGGTGGCGGCGAAGATCGCATTGCACAAGGCCGGGGCAATCGGCGGCACGCCCGGTTCGCCGACACCGCCCAAGGGCACGTCGCCCGGCGGCGTCACCAGATGCACGGCCACTTCCTTCGGCGCCAGCGACATGCGCGCCACTTCATACATGTGGAAGTTGTCCTGCTGCACCTTGCCGTCCTTGAAGCTGATTTCGCCCAGCACCGCATTACCAAGGCCCATCACGCAAGCACCCTCGAACTGCGAACGAATGCGCTCGGGATTGATCTGCGGCCCGCAATCGACGGCGATGTCAGCCTTGTGCACGATCAACGTGCCGTCATCCTTGACCTCAACTTCGATCACCGCCGCCACATAAGTGACGAAGCTGTAATGCACTGCGAGACCAAGACCACGCCCCTTGGGCAACTTACGCCCCCAGCCGGCCCCCTTCGCTGCGGTTTCCAGCACGGTGCGCATACGCCCGGTATCGATCGGATAATGCTCGGGAGATTCACCGTAGTTCCACTCTTCGCTTAAGGTACGCGGGTCGATCTGCCGATCCGGGCCGAGCAGTTTGATCTGGTACTTGAGCGGATCCTCGCCGGCCTTGTGCGCCAACTCATCGACGAAACTCTGGATGGCGAAGCCATGGGGAATGTTCGATACCGAGCGATACCAGCCAACTCGCGTGTGCACGCTCGCTTCGGGGTTTTCCAGACGCACATTGGGAATCGCGTAAGCCATGTTGGTGAAACCCATGCCCAGCTCGAAGGCTGCTTCATGGTTCATGCCCGGCGCGAACAACGCGGTGATGCTCGGCGCGACGGTGCGATGCAGCCAGCCGGCCGGCATACCGTCCTTGCCCACGCCCGCCTTCAGATACTCGGCGGACACGGTGTGGAAATACGAGTTGTGGATGTCATCTTCACGCGTCCACTGCACTCTAACGGCTTTGCCGGGAAACTCTTTGGCGAGAATCGCTGCTTCAACGACGAAGTCCGGTTTCGACTTGCGACCGAAACCACCGCCAAGCAAGGTGACATTAAAGGTGACATTGTCGAACGGCAGCCCAAGACGCTCGGCAATCCGCTCGCGGGTGACTTGCGGCGCCTGACTCGGTGCCCAGGCTTCGCAGACGCCATCCTGGTAACGGGCAATGGCAACCATCGGCTCCATTGGCGCCTGCGCTAGATGCGGCAAATAGTAAGAAGCTTCGAGCGTGCTGGCAGCGCCGCTCAGGGCCTTGTCGATATCACCGGTGTTGCGCACCACTTTGCCGGGTTTCAGCGACGCGGCTTCCAGTTCCTTGCGATAGGCGATCGAGTCGTAACTGGCGTTGGGGCCATCGTCCCACTCGATTTTCAACGCTTCGCGCCCCTTGATCGCGGCCCAGGTGTTGCTGGCCACCACAGCCACGCCTCCCAACGGCTGAAACTCCGAAGGCAACGGGCGGCTTTCGATCTGCAGCACTTTGAGCACGCCGGGGACTTTCAGCGCGGCGCTGTCATCCAGCGATTTGACCTTGCCGCCGTACACCGCCGGGCGGGCGATGGTCGCGTACAACATGCCATCGAAATGCACGTCGGCGCCGTACACTGCACGACCGTTGACGATGTCTGCGCCGTCGATGGCTTTCGTGCCTTCCTTGCCGATGTAGCGAAACTCCGACGGCTGCTTGAGCCGCAGGCTGTCACGCGCCGGTACCGCCAATGCACTGGCTGCCGCAGCGAGCTCGCCATAGCCCAGTTCACGGCCGGACGGTTTGTGAATGATTTTATGCAACTGCGCGTGGCATTCGCCAACCGGCACTTTCCACTGCGCGGCCGCCGCTTGCTCAAGCATCGTGCGCGCCGCAGCGCCACATCGCCGCATCGGTTCATACCAGTGGCGCATGCTGCGCGAGCCGTCGGTGTCCTGGTTACCGAAACGCACCTCATCGCCCGGCGCCTGCTGCACTTTGACCTGCGCCCAATCGGCTTCCAGCTCATCAGCGACGACCATGGTCAGACTGGTGCGCACGCCCTGGCCCATCTCGGAGCGGTTGCAGACCACCGTAACGGTGCCGTCAGCAGCGATGCTGACGTAGACCTTTGGATCATCAATCCAGCCGTTGGGCATGCCATCGGCGCCGAATTGCTTTGGCTTGTCTTCAGCCAACGCATCCTGCCAGCCCCAGCTCGCCGCCAGCACCAGCGCCCCTGTGGCGCCGACGCCTTTGAGGAAACCGCGACGGCTGAGATTGCTCAGGGCGAAATCATTCGGCAGGCGGCTCATGCCTTGGCCTCCTTCAAGTGCGTGGACGCCTGACGGATCGCGGTCTTGATCCGGTTGTAGGTGCCGCAGCGGCAAATGTTGCCGACCATGGCTTCTTCGATCTGCTCGTCGCTCGGGTTTGGGTTGGTCTTGAGCAACGCGGTGGCCGACATGATCTGCCCGCCCTGGCAAAAACCGCACTGGGCTACAGCCGTGTCGAGCCAGGCTTGCTGGACGATCTGCCCAACCGGGTCGGCGTGCAGATTGTCGATGGTGGTGACATTCTGGCCGACCACCGAGCCGATCGGCGTGATGCAACTGCGTGCCGGCAAGCCGTCGATATGAATGGTGCAGGCGCCGCACAGGCCCATGCCGCAGCCAAACTTGGTGCCGTTGTAACCGGCGATATCACGAATCGCCCACAACAGCGGCATGTCTTCCGTGGCATCGAGGGGATGGTCTTGACCGTTGAGTTTCAGGGTAATCATGGGCACGCCCGCATATTTTTGGTGGTTATCGGGTCGAGCAATCTGCCGCCGTTGCATCGGCGGTGGTTCACGCAGATCGACTCAGGCTAATCAGGCTCTCTTGTGCCGACGAAAACGTCTGCACCGGGCCTTTGGTGGAGCAAATGACGGTTATCGTTAGCTCGCTAAGTTAACCCAGCGTTAACAAAAAGCCCTGCACTTTTTTATCAGTGCAGGGCTTTGGATAGCGCTTTCAAAGCGTAGCTTCAATAGCGGTTAGGCTCCATCTCCAGCTCGACATTGAAACGTTCGGCGATGTCTTTCTGGATGCGTTGCGCCAGTTCGAGCAGTTGCAGCCCGGTGGCCGCGCCGTAGTTGACCAGTACCAGCGCCTGCAACTTATGCACGCCGGCATCGGCCTCGCGGAAACCTTTCCACCCGGCCCGCTCGATCAGCCAGCCAGCGGCCAGCTTCATCTGCCCGTCCGGTTGCGCGTACGCCACTACGTCCGGGTGCTGCGCTTTGATCTGCGCAACGATGGCCGCCGACACCAGCGGATTCTTGAAGAAGCTGCCGGCGTTGCCGAGTACGGCCGGGTCCGGCAGTTTTTCACTGCGGATGCTGCATATTGCGCGACTGACGTCAGTCGGCGTCGGCTGCTCGATACCCTGCTCGCTCAGGCGCTGACGCACCGGGCCGTATTCAAGATGCAGATGGGCGACGCGATCAAGATTGAAGCGCACGCGCAGAATCAGCCAGCGGCCCGGTTGCTGCTTGAACACGCTGTCGCGGTAGCCGAAGTTGCAGTCTTCGAGGCTGAAATCGCGCAGCTCGCCGGTCTGACGATCCAGCGCGGTCAGTCCGGCAAACACATCCTTGATCTCGACGCCATAGGCACCAATGTTCTGCATCGGCGCCGCGCCGACGGTGCCGGGAATCAGGCTGAGGTTTTCCAGTCCGGAAAAGCCCTGCGCCAGCGTGTATTGCACAAAGGGGTGCCACGGTTCGCCGGCCTCGGCCTCGATCACCACACGGCTGCCATCATCGCTGATCACCCGGATCCCGCGCGTTGCCATGCGCAGCACCAGCGCGGCAATGTCGGCGGTCAGCAGCAAGTTGCTGCCACCGCCAATCACCAGCAACGGCACATCGTGCGCCGTGGCATAGGCCAGCGCTTCACGGACATCGGCATCGCTATGGGCTTCGGCGAACAGTTGCGCGCGCACATCCACGCCAAAACTGTTGAACGGCTTCAGGGAAACCTGCGGTTGCACCTGCAAACTCATAACCGCCCCTTCACTTCGATCAACAATTGGTCACACGCGGCTTCGATCAGATCCAGCACCTGCTCGAAACCCTGATCGCCGTCGTAATACGGGTCCGGCACTTCATCGAGCACACCGGCATAACGGCGCAGGAACAGATCCAGCTCGGCTTTGCCGGTGGATGGCTGCAGCGCCTTGAGGTTACGCAGATTGCTGTTGTCCATCGCCAGGATCAGATCGTAACTGGCGAAATCGGCTCGGCTGACCTGCTGCGCGCGTTGCGCCGACAAGTCATAGCCGCGCACTTTGGCGGCGGCCTGGCTGCGTTTGTCCGGCGGGTTGCCAACATGCCAGTCACCGGTGCCGGCGGAGGCCACCTCGACCCGATCCGCCAGCCCGGCTTCACGAAGTTTGTGGCGCAATACGCCTTCAGCCGTGGGCGAACGGCAGATGTTGCCCAGGCACACAAACAGAACGCGCATCAGGCCCCCAGCAGGCGACGAACGCGCTCGAGGTCTTCAGCGGTGTCGACGCCGGTTGGCGGCGCAATCAGCGCGTCGGCGACATGGATCCGCACACCGTGCCACAGGGCACGCAGTTGCTCGAGGGATTCGGTGTTTTCCAGCCAGCACGGGCCCCAGCTCACGAAGTCGTGAAGGAACCCGGCGCGATAGGCATAAATGCCGATGTGGCGACGGTATGGCACGCCTTCCGGCAGTTGCTCGCGGCTCTTGGCAAAGGCATCGCGCGCCCACGGCAGGGTCGCCCGACTGAAGGTCAGCGCCAGACCGTTGAGATCGCTGACGACCTTGACCACGTTCGGATTGAACAGGGTGTCCACGTCCTCGATCGGTTCGGCCAGCGTGGCCATGCGCGCTTCGGTGTGGGCAGCCAGATTGGCAGCGACCTGATCGATCACGCTCGGCGGGATCAATGGTTCATCACCTTGCACGTTGACCACGATCGCGTCGGGCTCAAGCCCCAGTTTCGCCGCGACTTCGGCCAGACGATCGGTGCCGGAATTGTGGTCTTCACGGGTCAGCACCACTTCGGCACCAAAAGCCTTGCAGGCCTCGACGATGCGCGCATCGTCAGTCGCGACCACCACACGGGTGGCGCTGCTTTTGCTCGCCTGTTCCCAGACGTGCTGGATCATCGGCTTGCCGGCGATGTCCAGCAACGGTTTGCCGGGCAGACGCGTCGAGGCATAACGCGACGGGATGACAACGGTGAAGGCGGTGGTCATTTATCCAGACGCTCGTCGGTGGTCAGGGTGCGGGCTTCGCTTTCGAGCATCACCGGGATGCCGTCGCGAATCGGATAGGCCAGACCGGCGCCCTTGCTGATCAGTTCGGTCTTGTCGGCGCTGAGCTTGAGCGGGCCTTTGCAGACCGGGCACGCGAGGATGTCGAGCAATTTGGTGTCCATGAACATTCCCTGGATAAAGAGTTAAGGCAAAAGACGATCCGGCAACAGGCGCATCAACTGCGTGTCGAACCAGGCCACGAAGGCCGGCGACGGCACGGCATCGACCGCCAGATACCACCAGTCGACAGCCGCGAAGGCACGGCACTTCACCGCGTCCTTTTCGGTCATCACCAACGGCAATGACGGTGTGAAATTCAAGGCCTGCACGCTGTATTCGGCGTGGTCGGCAAACGCATGGGGGACTGCTCGCCAGTCTAGCGCTTCGAGGGTGTTGAAGAAACGTTGCGGATTGCCGATCCCGGCGACCGCGTGCACGGCCTGGCCGGCGGGAAAATGATCGAGCGACTTGCGCTCGCCGCTGCGCAGATTGACCAGCGCGGTCGGTTGCAGACGGAAAGCGAAACCGCCGTCGCGGTCCTCGGTGGCACCATTGAACAGCACGCCGTCGACGCTTTGCAGGCGCTCGATCGGTTCACGCAACGGCCCCGCCGGCAAGCAGCGTTTGTTACCGAGACCGCGCGCGGCGTCGATCAGCACCAGCTCCAGGTCCCGCGCCAGACGATAATGCTGCATACCATCGTCAGACAGAATCAGGTCCAGCGGTTCGCTGGCGAGCAAGGCTTTGACCGCAGCGCTGCGATCGGGGTCGATCATCAACGGCACGCCGGTACGCTGGACGATCAGCAACGGTTCGTCGCCGGCGATGTCAGCGGTTTGCTCGGCCTCAACCCGCCACGGCAGTCGCGGCGGCTTGGCACCGTAACCACGGCTGACCACGCCGACGCGCACACCGCGGCGGCGGCAATGTTCGATCAACCAGAGAATCATCGGCGTTTTGCCGGTACCACCGACGGTGATGTTGCCGACCACAATCAACGGCACCGATGGCTGATAGATTTCACCCTGACCGGCGAGAAAGCGCCGGCGTTTACCGACCACCACGCGGCGATAGAGCATTTCCAGCGGCCGTAGCAGCATCAGGGCCGGGTGCCCCTGATACCACGCGGCGAGCAAGCGATCGGACAGGCTCATCAGGATTTGGGCGCCGCCTCGACCGTGGTCATGCGCAGATGGCTGAAACCGAGCTTGCCGGCCGCATCCATGGCAGTGATCACGGATTGATGCTGAGTCTTGCCATCGGCACTGATCGACAACGGCATGTTGGTGTCGCCGTTGGACTCTTTCTGCATGGCTTCCATCAGGGTCGCCAGATCGTTCTTCGGCAGAATCTTGTTGTTCACCGAAAACACGCCTTCGGCGCTGATGGCCACGTCGATCTGCTTGAGCTGTTGATCTTCGGCCGGAGAGCCGCTGACCGCTTCCGGCAGATCAACACGCAACTGGGTTTCGCGAGTGAACGTGGTGGTCACGACGAAAAACAGCAGCAGAATGAACACCACGTCGATCAGCGACGCGAGGTTGATGTCGATGGTTTCCCGAGGTTTGCGACGGAATTTCACGCGCGGCCCTCGGCCAGGTCGACGTCACGATCGCCCTGCACCACTTCAACCAGTTTGATTGCTTCCTGCTCCATGCCCACCACCAGTTCATCGATGCGGCGTTGCAGGAACCGGTGGAAGAACACCGCCGGGATACCGACCATCAGGCCTGCAGCCGTGGTGATCAGTGCCTTGGAAATACCACCGGCCAATACCGAAGCATTGGTGGTCATGCCGGACCCGGTGAATGCACTGAAGATATCGATCATGCCCAACACGGTGCCAAGCAGACCGAGCAGCGGCGACATGGCGGCGATGGTGCCCAGCGCATTGACGTAGCGCTCGAGTTCGTGAATCACCCGTGCGGCGGCCTCTTCGATGCACTCTTTCATGATCTCGCGACCATGTTTGGAGTTGGCCAGACCCGCTGCGAGGATTTCCCCCAGCGGCGAATTGGCGCGCAATTCCTTGAGTTTTTCTTTATTGAGCTGCTTGTCCTTGATCCAGACCCAGACCTGGCCCAGCAGATGCTCGGGGGTGACGCGACTGGCGCGCAGGGTCCACAGGCGTTCGGCGACGATCGCCATGGCCGCGATGGAGCTCAGAATGATCGGCAACATCATCCAGCCGCCGGATTTGACCAATTCCCACACAGTGACAGTCCCCTCGAAAAAGTCCGCCACTTTACCATACCGATTCACGATTAAGACCCGCCGCCCCGACGACCGTGACTGCCCATTGCTCCACGTCCCGATCAGCGGGCCAATGCGGGCGGATCACGCCAGAAACGCCGCTGATGACGCATCGTGCGTGGCGCCGTGAAGGTGCCTAGCTGCAGGTGAATGGCGCCCTGCTCGGCGCTGTCGTAAATGTGCAGGCCGAGTTTGCGATACCGCGCCAGCACAGTCGGATGGGGATGACCAAAAGCGTTGCCATGGCCCCGGGAGATCAGCACGGACTCAGGCTTCAAGACTTTGAGCAGCGCCATTGACGATGAACTGCGGCTGCCATGATGGGGCGATTGCAGCCATTGCGTCGGCACGGCCAGTGGACTGTCGAGCAAGACGCGTTCGGCATCGGTGTCGATATCGCCGGTCAGCAGCAAGCGCTCGCCATTGGCCTCGATCTGCAATACGCAGGAACGCTGATTGCTGTCGTGAGCGTCCACCCACTGCCAGAGTTGAAAACTGACACCGTCCCACTGCCATCGCCGGCCACTGGCGCAGGCTTCGGCGTTCAATGGTGCGGGCAGTCCCGCCGGGTCGCCGCTGATCACTTGATCGACGGTCAAACCACGGCTGATCGCCAGAGCGCCACCCGCGTGATCGGCGTCGGCATGACTGAGCAACATCAGATCAAGTTTTTTCACACTGAGTTTGCGCAAGGCGGGCAACACCACCCGCTCGCCGAGATCGAACTCGCCAAAGCGCGGCCCCGCATCGTAGAGCAACGCGTGATGGCGGGTACGGATCAGGATGGCCAGGCCTTGGCCGACATCGAGCTGCCAGATATCGGCCAGGCCTTCATCCAGCCGCTCCCGTGGCGGCATGATCAGCAACAACAGCAACGGCCAGCCCAGTGGACGCAGCGGTACGCCGCGCGGCAACAGCAACAACACAGTGCCGAGGCAGCCAATCGCCAGGATCCAAGCGGGTATCGAGGGGGCGATCCACGCCGGCCAGTGCCCGGCAATGATGGCCAGCGCACGAAACAGCCCATCGATCAGTCCGCCGGCCAGCCACAGCAGGCCGGTGCCGACATAGGGAACAGGCAGCAACAACGTCCCGAGCAGTGCCGGCGGCAGCACCGCAAGACTGACCCAGGGCACCGCGAGCAAATTGGCCAGCGGCCCGCTGAGACTGATCGGCAGGTTCAGCGCCAGCAACACCGGGCACAAACCGATCGCGATCAACCATTGCGCCCGCGTCCAGGTCTGCCACCAGCGCCACGCGCCCAAGCGGCCGCTAAAGGTAAAAATCAGCACCGCCACCGCCGCAAACGAGAGCCACAGACCCGGACGCAAACTGGCGAGCGGATCCAGTAACAGCACGCCATTGAACGCCAGCAGCAGCGGCCACCAGACGCCGAGATGGCGAAAGCGCAAACGCCATAACAGCACCAGTCCGACCATCACGCAGGCCCGCTGCACCGGCACATCGAACCCGGCGAGCAGGCCATAACCAAACGCCGCCATGAATGCCAGACCACACGCCCATGGCAGCCATGGCCAACGCAGCGGCCAAAAGCCAAAACGGGCCATGCCGGCAACCAGCATGTACATCACCGCCGCCAGCAAACCGATGTGCTGACCGGAAATCACCAGCAAGTGCACGGTGCCGGTGTCCTGCAAAATCTGCCAGTCCTCCCGACTGAGCCCTGAACCGTCGCCCAACACCAGCGCGGCCAATGCACCGTTTCGTCCCTGCGCATCCACGCTCAGCAGATGCTGGCGAATACTGTCACGCCAGGCCCAGCGTGCTTCGCTCAGGCGCTGGCCGTCCTTGATTGTGCCGGTCGCGCCGATGCGTTGTGCCAGCAGCCAGGCCTCATAGTCGAAGGCCTCGGGATTGCGCAGACCACCGGGACGCTTGAGCTTGACCGCCAGGCGCCAGCGCTCGCCACTGTTGACCGGCGGCCCGGCGTACCAGGCGAGCCGCATCAGCGATGGCAGTTTTTCATGACGTGATCGCGTATCGGCTAATTCGAAGCGCACCACGCCGTCGCTGTTCTGTGGCAAACCGACGACCCGCCCTTCAAGCCAACGGGTTTCGCCATCCAGATCAGACGGCAAACGATCGTTCAGTGCCCATTGCGCGCCGACGCTGGCCCACGTGAAGCCAAACAGCAAAAACGCTAACGGGTAGCTGCGAAACGGCAGCAGCATCAAACCCATCACCGGCAGCAACAGCATCAACCAGACCGGCGGTAATGCCGGCATAAAAATCGGGGCGAGCAGACCGACTGCGAGCGCCATCATCCCTGTGCGCATAAGCCCGTCCTTGAGAGTCCCGCACTTAGGCATAGCGGGTATCGGGCACCAGCGTCGTCAACAATTGTCACAAAGTCTGAATGGGTGCTTCGTAGAATCCAGACATACTTGCCGCCTTAACCGACCGAGAAGCCTTATGCCCCGGCGCTTATTCAAACGTTACATGCCCGATCCGACGAGCATCAGGGAACACAAATCCTTACGCTTTCTCGGCAAGTTGCTGCATGACCCGAACCTCTGGCACCTCAATCGTCACTCGGTCGCCCGGGCGATGGCGGTCGGTCTGTTCGCCGCGTTCCTGCCGATTCCGGCGCAGATGCTGGTGGCCGCCGCCCTCGCCGTCATGGTGCGGGGGAACATGCCGATTGCTGTCAGTCTGGTGTGGCTGACCAATCCGATCACCATGCCGGCGGTGTTCTTCTGCACCTATCAGGCCGGGGCGTTTTTGCTGGACGTGCCCGCCCGACATCTGCCGGACGAGTTGACCTGGGAGTGGATCAGTGGCGAGTTGTCGACGTTGTGGCAGCCCTTTCTGCTGGGTTCGGTGGTGGTGGGACTGGTGCTCGGCGCACTCGCCTACTGCATTGTGATGATGTACTGGCGCTGGTGGGTGGCACGGCAATGGGCGCGACGCAAGAAAAGTCGCATGCGCTGAATGCAAAACGGCCTCCGCAATGGGAGGCCGTTTCATTTGTGGCGTCTGTATTGCCCCATCGCGAGCAGGCTCACTCCTACATTGGAATGCGTTCCTCTGTAGGAGTGAGCCTGCTCGCGATGGCCACGACTCGGTCTGGAGTCAGGTACGCATCCCGCGCCCGCTCACCAGCAACCGTGCACAACCGAGATACAACACCACCGTCGCCACCAGCATGAAAGTGATCGCGATGCCGATGCGGATATCCGAAACCCCCAGAATGCCGTAGCGGAAGGCGTTGACCATGTGCAGCACCGGGTTGGCCAGCGACACGGTCTGCCAGAACGGTGGCAACAACGTGATCGAGTAGAACACCCCACCCAGGTACGTCAGCGGCGTCAGCACAAAGGTCGGGATGATCGAGATGTCATCGAAGTTGCGCGCAAACACCGCGTTGATGAAGCCCAACAGCGAGAAGATCGTCGCCGTCAGCACCACCACCAAAATGGTCACGCCGAGGTGATGCACCTGCAAATGGGTGAAGAACAGCGACAGAATCGTCACGATCACGCCAACCATCAGCCCCCGCAATACGCCGCCAATGGTGAAGCCGATCAGAATCGTGTGCGGCGACACCGGCGACACCATCAGCTCTTCGATGGAGCGCTGGAACTTGCTGCCGAAGAAACTCGAGACCACGTTGCCGTAGGAGTTGGTGATCACCGACATCATGATCAGCCCCGGCACGATGTACTCCATGTAAGTGAAGCCACCCATGTCGCCGATCTGCCGACCGATCAGATTGCCGAAGATCACAAAGTACAGAACCATGGTGATCGCCGGCGGCAGCAGAGTCTGCGGCCAGATCCGCGTAAAACGTTTGACCTCACGGTAGACAATGGTCTGCAGGGCGACGAGGTTGGGACGGAATTCGGAACTCATACCGCCACCTTCGACAGATTTTTCTCCACCAGGGACACGAACAGTTCCTCGAGGCGATTGGTTTTGTTACGCAGGCTCAACACTTCGATGTTCTGCTGCGCCAACTGGGTGAACAACGCCGTGATGCCCATGGATTTGTCGACCTGGACTTCCAGGGTATGGCTGTCGATCAACCGGGACGGGTAGCCGAGCAATTGCGGCGCGGCGTTCAAGTCGTTTTTCAGGTCCAGCAAAAAGGTTTCCACGTGCAACTGGCCGAGCAACTGCTTCATGCTGGTGTTCTCGACGATGGTGCCGTGGTCGATGATGCCGATGTTGCGGCACAACTGCTCAGCCTCTTCCAGATAGTGCGTGGTGAGGATGATGGTGATGCCTTTCTGGTTCAGTTCAGTGAGGAACGTCCACATCGAACGACGCAGCTCGATATCGACGCCCGCGGTCGGCTCATCAAGGATCAGCAAGCGCGGTTCGTGCACCAGCGCCCGGGCGATCATCAAACGCCGCTTCATGCCGCCGGACAACGAACGCGACGGCACATCGCGCTTGTCCCAGAGGCCGAGTTGGGTCAGGTACTGTTCGGCGCGTTCCTTGGCGATTTTCGCCGGAATGCCGTAATAACCGGCCTGGGTGACGACGATGTCGAAGGTCTTTTCGAACTGGTTGAAGTTGAATTCCTGGGGCACCACGCCGATTGAGCGCTTGAGTGCGGCCGGGTTCTTGTCCAGGTCATGGCCGAAGATATTCACCGTGCCGCTGGTCTTGTTCACCAGGGTGGAGAGAATGCCGATGGTCGTGGATTTGCCGGCACCATTAGGGCCGAGCAAGGCGAAAAAGTCACCTTCGGCAACGTCCAGATCGATACCACTCAAGGCCTGGAACCCGTTGCCGTAGGTTTTGGTTAGCTGCCGGATGGACAGAGCGGAACTCATATCTGATTTACGCACCAAGAAGGGAAGAAAGGGATAGATAAGGGCGGGCGGCGAGGGAAACAACCGCGACACAGGGCGCAATGTTGCGTGCCGCCGCCGCACAAGTACAGTCAAGTGTGTCGATAGTAAGTATTAAGTCAACGCGGTCATGACCGCTTTGCGGTAAGCCGGACGCTCTTTCAGGCGCTCGTACCAGGCCTGCAGATGAAGTTGCGGCGCACGTTCGATGGGCATCTCGAACCAGGCATAAATGAAACTGCCAAGCGGAATATCCCCCATGCCGATATCCTGTCCGGACAAATACGGCTGACTGGCCAGGGCATGGTCGGCCATGCTCAGCAGCTCACTGCATTCCTTGATCGCGGCGTTGATCGCGGCCCAGTCCTGCTTGTCCGCCGGAGTGCGCAGCACGCCCCAGAACACAGTGCGGAAGGGGCCGGCAAAACTCGACGTGGTCCAGTCCATCCATTTGTCAGCGATGGCGCGCGCTTGCGGATCCGCCGGATACCAGTGGCTATCGGGCGCATGTCTGGCCAGCAGATAGCGGACGATGGCATTGGATTCCCACAACACGAAACCGTCGTCTTCGATTACCGGCACGCGGCCGTTCGGATTCATCGCCCGGTACTCGGGTGTGTCGACGACACCGAATGCGCCGCCGGCATCAATCGCCTCGTAGGCCAGGCCGAGCTCCTCGGCGGCCCACAATGGCTTCCTGACATTCGATGAGTTTTTCCGTCCCCAGATCTTCAGCATGACCGCCTCTTTTCAAATGAGTGGGCAGGCAGCATACGCCGGTTCAGGTACGGCTCAAATCACTCTGCATATCACCCAGCAAGGGTGGCTGCTGATCGGTGAACAGATGCGGATAGCACTTTTGCAGGTGTTCGAAGAAGAACACTTCCGGCACATCGGCAAATTGACCGTGATCGACCAGATACTCCATCAACTGCGCACCGTCGCGGTTGAACGGGTGGAAAACGCTGTCGTTGATGCCGTCGAATTCCAGCGGTGCGAGGTTGAACAACTCGCAAAGCTTCTGATTGAACGCCGGCGTGGCCTTGACCCAGCGATCATTCAGAAAAAACTCGGTGTAGCCGTGCATGGCGAACATGTCGCTTTTCAATAATTCGAGCAGGCGCGGGGTCGACAGATGATTTTTCACGTCGGCCAGGCCGATCCGCGCCGCAATCCCGCAATGCCGCGCACAACCGGCGAGCAATGTGGCTTTGGGCACGCAATAGCTCTCCCCCGTCGCCAATGCATAGCTGCCACACAGGGTCTGCGGGTCACGGCTGAACGTGTAGGGGTTGTAACGCACCGTCTCACGCACGGCGTAATAAAGACTGATCGCCTGCTCGAGCGGATCGCGGCTGGCCCCTCGATGTTGTTCGGCGAACTCCACCACTGCCGGGTGGTCACTATCGATGAAGCGGCCGGGGCTCAGATACTCGTGCATGACGACAATCTCCTGGGTGAGCCCCGAGTCTAGCGACCCCGTCAGCACAGAGATAACGACGTTTCGGCCAAACTTGGACGCAAAGACGCGGGATCGGCGAACGATTTCCCACACGTGTTGCCCACCGAACCTACGAAAACCATCCGGGGTTTCCCACGATTTTAATCACCTTGGTCTGACCACCCGGTTTTACAGATGCCGTCTAAGCTCTGGAGGGTCGTTTTGCCTTGGTTCACGGAGGACTGAATATGCTGTTGTTGTGGATACTGGTTTTGATCGTTGGCGTGGCGTATCTCGCCCACCGGCGTATTTCACCTCTGCCTGCGTTGGGCATCGTTGCGGTCTACCTGCTGGCGATGGGCATTTTCAGTCATGCGCCGGGCTGGTTATTGGCGGTGTTGTGGATCTTGCTGGCGGTGGTCGCCGCACCGTTGCTGCTGCCTGACCTGCGCCGCAAACATTTCACTGCGCCGCTGTTCAACTGGTTCCAGAAAACCCTGCCACCCATGTCGCAGACCGAACGCGACGCGATCGACGCCGGTACCGTGTGGTGGGACGGCGAGCTGTTCAGCGGCCGTCCGGACTGGGACAAACTGCTGGCCTATCCCAAGGCCCAGTTGAGCGAAGAAGAACAGGCGTTCATCGACGGCCCGACCGAGGAGCTGTGCGCGATGGTCACTGACTGGCAGATCGGCCAGTCGATGGACCTGCCGCCCGAAGCCTGGGCGCACATCAAGGAACACGGTTTCTTTGCCCTGATCATCCCGAAAGAATTTGGCGGTAAAGGTTTCTCCGCTTATGCCCACTCGCAAGTGGCGATGAAGCTGGCCACCCGTAGCGGTGACCTCGCCTCCACCGTGATGGTGCCCAACTCCCTCGGCCCGGCCGAACTGCTGCTGCATTACGGCACCGACGAACAACGCAATCATTACCTGCCACGCCTGGCCCGGGGCGATGACATCCCGTGCTTCGCCCTCACCGGTCCGCTTGCCGGTTCCGATGCCGGGGCGATGCCTGATACCGGGATCATCTGCAAAGGCCAATGGGAAGGTCAGGAAGTCATTGGCCTGCGTCTGAACTGGGAAAAACGCTACATCACCCTCGGCCCGGTCGCGACGCTCCTCGGCCTTGCGTTCAAGGCCTACGACCCGGAGCACCTGCTGAGCGACAAGGAAGACCTTGGCATCAGCCTCGCGCTGATTCCGACCGACACCGCAGGCGTGGAAATCGGTCGTCGACACCTGCCACTGGGCGCGGCATTCATGAACGGCCCGAACTCGGGCAAGGATGTGTTCATCCCGCTGGACTTCCTCATCGGCGGTCAGGAGATGCTCGGCAAGGGCTGGATGATGCTGATGAACTGCCTGTCGGTCGGCCGTTCGATCTCGCTGCCGGCAGTCGGCACCGGCGCGGCCAAGTTCACCAGCCTGGTGACCGGCCAGTACGCGCAGATTCGCGAGCAATTCAATGTACCGCTATCGGCCTTCGAAGGTATTCAGGAGGCCATGGCACGCATCGGCGGCAACGCGTGGATGATGGACGCGGCACGGATGCTTACCGCCAACGCGGTGGATCTGGGCGAGAAACCGTCGGTGCTGTCGGCAATTCTCAAGTATCACCTGACCGAGCGCGGCCGCGAGTGCATCAGCCATGCCATGGACGTGCATGGCGGCAAGGCGATCATCATGGGTCCGAACAACTACCTGGGGCGCAGCTGGAACGGTGCGCCGATTTTCATCACTGTGGAAGGTGCGAACATCCTGTCGCGCAACCTGATGATCTTTGGTCAGGGCGCGATTCGTTGCCATCCATTCGTGCTCAAGGAAATGGCGCTGGCCGGTCGCGAAGACAAGGATCAGGCGCTGAAAGAGTTCGACGGCCTGCTGCTCAAGCACATCGGTTTCGCCGTGAGCAATGCGGCCAGCACGCTGGTGTTGAACCTCGGTTTCGGCCACTTCGAACATGCGCCGGGCGACAAGATCAGCCAGGGTTACTTCCGCGCACTCAATCGCCAGGCCGCGGCGTTCGCGATGCTCGCCGACTTCAGCATGATGCTGCTCGGTGGCGAACTGAAGCGCCGCGAGCGTCTGTCGGCACGTCTGGGTGATGTGTTGAGCAATCTGTATCTGGCGTCCGCCGCGCTCAAGCGTTATCACGATCTGGATTCGCCGGCCTACATGGAGCCGCTGTTCAGATGGGCGATGGAAGAAAGCCTCGGCCAATCGGAGCGGGCGCTGGATGAATTGCTGCGCAACTTCCCGAACAAGGTCTTCGGCTGTCTGTTGCGTGCCATCGTGTTCCCGTTCGGTCGTCGTCACAAAGGGCCGTCGGACAAACTCGGCGCCGAAGTGGCAGGCGTGATTGGTCGCGCCAAGGGTGATCCGGCGCTGGAAGAGCTGCTTGCCGGCTGCTATCGCCCACAATCGGCAGACGACGCGGTCGGTGCTCTGCAACATGCCAGCGATCTGCTGAATGCTGCGCAGCCGCTGCACAAAAAATTGCACACGTCGCTGAAAAGCGGTCAGGTCAAACCGGGCGCGGGCGAACACGCCATCGATGCGGCGCTGGAGGCCGGGGTGTTGCAACCGGGAGAAGCGCAGAGTCTGCGCGATGCCGAAGCGGCGCGACGCAAAGTGATCGATGTCGATGATTTCGACAAAGAGGAACTGAAACAGGCAGAGGGCAAAGTCCGCTGATCCTGACAACCATGTCCAAGAGGGCGCGGGCGCTTTATACTCCCGCGCCCGTTTTGCTCTTGAGGACTTATCTCGTGTCCAACGTCGTTGCCGATCATCTTGTTTTGCTCGACCACCTGCGCAGTATCCTGGTCGCCGTAGGTGAGGCCGAACAGGTTCCCGAAGAAAGCCATGCCCTGTTCCTGGAGCGCTTCGATGAACTGCTGGCATCGCTGCCGATCGACCCGATCGAAAGCCAGTACCTGGGCCAGGACATCCTGACTCAAGTGATTACCCGTTACCCGCAAATCGCCCACCTGATTCCGCGCGATCTGCTGTGGTTCTTCGCCGGTGACTGCCTGCACTACCTGTCCGATGAAGAAATCGACCTGTATCAGGCACTGGAAGAACGCCGCTACGAAGCTGAACAGAACGATGAGCCGTTCGACTGGAATCAGGAAAAACAACTGCTGGCGATGTCTGCTCAGGACAGCAAGCACTGATTTTTTGACGCTCATGAAATGCCCGCAGAGTGATTCATGCGGGCATTTTTTTGCGCTGGCGTTAGAGCAGTCCTTCGCTCTCGGGTAATTCATACGCCATCGCGGCGTTACTCTCCCCCACCGATTTTCCCGGCTTGCTCAAGGTCGGTTCTTTCTGCAGACACTCCACCAGATAGTCGATAAACACCCGCAATTTAGGTGGCAGATAGCGCGTTGGCGAGTGCAGTAACCACAGTCCGCCATGATAGGAAGCGAGGAACGTCCAGTCCGGCAACACCTGCACCACCAACTTTTGCTCAAGCGCGTAACGGGCGGTGAAATACGGCAGGCTGCCGATGCCGATGTGCTGCAACACCGCGCCCAATCGCACGCCGGTGTGATTGGCGGCATAACGCCCGCGGACACCCACCGTCACCGCTTTACTACCCTTTTTGAATTTCCAGCGCGCATCGCTCGGGGTTTCGCCCAGATAAATACAGCTGTGATTGAGCAGATCATGCGGGTGAGTCGGCGTGCCGTGTTCGGCCAGGTATTGCGGCGTGGCACAGAGCAAATGGTCGATGGTCAGTAACTGCCGCCCGACCAGCCCGGCCGGGGGTCGATCGGTGATGCGAATCGCCAGATCGACATGGTCGTCGATCAAGTCGACCTGACGATCCTCCAGCAACAACTCGACATCGACCTTGGGGTAACGCCGTAGAAATTCGGGCATGTGCGGATGAATCACAAAGCGCCCCACCGCTTTCGGTACGCTGACCCGCACCAGCCCTTCCGCTTCATGGGTGAACTGGCCGCTGATTTCCATCACCGACTTGGCCGCACTGACCATCTCCTGACAACGCTTGAATACCTCTTCACCGCCGTCACTCAAGCGCAATTTGCGCGTGGTGCGCTGCAGCAGTCGCGTGGCCAAGGCTTTTTCCAGCCGTGAAATACTGCGGCTGACCGCTGATGGCGATGAACCCAACTGTCGGGCCGCCTCAGAGAAGCTGCCGGTCTCCACGACCTTGACGAAAATTGCCATTTCACCGAGCAGGGGTAGCGGCAGATTGATGCTCACAGCGCACAAGTCCTTTGATGTTTGAACGGATTATCACGTTATTGCACGATTCATATAATAAAAACAGAAACTTTAATAAGGGCATGGAATATGACGCTTCGCCTCTTTTTCCATAGTGATGACCTCAAGGCCAATGTGGAAGTCCTCGACTGCACGCCCCAAGAGAACGAATTCGCCGTGGTCCTGCGCGCCACGCTGTTTCACCCGCAAGGCGGTGGTCAGCCGTGTGATACCGGCTGGATCGGTGAAAGCCAGGTACTGCGGGTGGTGCAGGAACCGGAGCGGATCATTCATTTTGTCGACCGGCCGGTGGCGCTCGGCATGACCTGTATTCGCGTTGACGAACAGCGCCGCCGCTTCAATACGCGCATGCATTCGGCCGGGCACCTGATCGGGCATTTCGTTCAGGCCATGGGCTGGATGCCGATCAAGGCACACCATTGGCCGGATGAAGGTCGAGTGCAATTCAAACCCGGCGATGCCGCGCAGGAAGTCGATGCCGAGACTGTTCAACACGGCATCGAGCAGTGGATCGAACACGACCTGCCCCGCCTGACCTCGCTACGCGAAGGTGCGCGGGAAATCGGATTTGGTGACCTGCCCGCCTATGGCTGCGGCGGCACCCATGTACGCAGCCTGAAGGAACTGGGCACAGTCACGATCGCGTCCCTTTCACAGAAAAAGGGCACGCTGTCCGTCCACTACAACGTGGATTGAGCATTTCGGGCGCTGCCTCACGCAGCGTTCGACGCCGGGGAACCGCATTCGCAGGTTCCGTTGACTATCGATAGATGGACCTAAAAAATGATGCTAGACGTCGAGCGTCTCGATGAGACGTGCATAAAAAAACTGGCCAACGAAGAAGTCCTCGCCATCCGCGTCAAAGGTTTTTTGCCGGAGCCGCTGGCCATTCAGATTGGCGACAAGATTCTCGCTCCAGGCTTTGAGGGTTACATCAACGCACCGAGTATCGGCCGCATCGGCATGGCATTTTACGAGGCGGAAAACCAGCCGCTGCTGATCGAGGACTATTTCGAACGCGCCACCAGCAACATCGCTGAGCTGCGCAATCGCTGCGCGCCCTACTCCTCGCCGATCGACACATTGCGCTGCATGCTCGACGAATCCTGGCCGGCCGGGGCGCACCTTGAAAATCTCTACGGCCGGAAAATGTATGTCGGCCTTTCGCGCGTGGTGAAACCGGGGGTGTGCTTCCTCGCCCATCACGACATTTTCGCCAAGGACGCTCCGGACAGTTTTCAGGCCCGCAGTCTGGAGGCGCAGTTCGCCTGCAACGTCTATCTGAACATGCCGACCGAGGGCGGCGCGTTGCAGATGTGGGATGACGACATCAGCCCGGATCAATTCGACGCGATGCGTGGCGACAGTTACGGCATCGAACCGGCGCTGCTCGGCCCACCCGCGCTGGAAGTCCGGCCGCAGCCCGGCGATTTCATCATGTTCAATTCGCGACGCATGCACTCGGTGACCCCGGGCGTGGCAGATCCGCGCTTGAGCCTTTCTTTTTTTGTCGGCTACCGCGGCAATGCTTCACCCCTGACCTACTGGAGCTGAGATGTATTCGAATTATCTGGGCGAGTTTCTGGCACTGGCAACCATTCACTTTCTGGCCGTGGTTGCTCCCGGCCCGGACTTCGCGGTGACTATTCGTCAAAGCGTACGTTTCGGCCGACTGGTGGGAATCTGCACGGCGCTGGGTATCGGCGCGGGGATTTCCGTGCACGTGCTGTACACGCTGCTTGGCGTGGGCGCTTTGATGCACACCACTCCGTGGTTGTTGACCGTCGCCAAAGTGATTGGCGGTGCTTACATCCTCTATCTGGGCGTCAGTCTGCTGCGCAGCAAACCCAAGTCGGCCATCGAAGGAGAGAAAACCAGCGATGAACCGGTCGTTGAGCAAACGCTGTTCAAAGCCTTCAGCACCGGTTTTCTGACCAATGCGACCAACCCCAAGGCGACGCTGTTTTTCCTGGCCATTTTCACCACGATCATCAGCGCCGAAACACCTCTGCAAATCCAGGCGTTCTACGGTTTGTGGATGTGTTTTGTAAACGCGTTGTGGTTCGTGATCGTTGCGCTGTTTTTCTCAAGCAGCAAAGTGCGACTGCTGTTCATGCGCATGGGCCATTGGTTTGAACGCACCATGGGCGTGGTACTGATTCTGTTTGCCGGCCGACTAATGCTGTCCTGGTAAGCAGACACAAAACGCAAAAAGGCCCGCCGAATCGCCTCGGCGGGCCTTTTTCTTTAGGGTTGATGGCACAGCCACAAATCGCACGCATACAAAAACGCCGCTCTGTTGAGCGGCGTTTTTGTGAAATTGGAGCGGGAAACGAGACTCGAACTCGCGACCCCGACCTTGGCAAGGTCGTGCTCTACCAACTGAGCTATTCCCGCAATGGCGTCCCCTAGGGGACTCGAACCCCTGTTACCGCCGTGAAAGGGCGGTGTCCTAGGCCACTAGACGAAGGGGACACAGGCTACAACTTTCACTAATAAAAACGCCGCTCACTGAGCGGCGTTTTTAGAATTTGGAGCGGGAAACGAGACTCGAACTCGCGACCCCGACCTTGGCAAGGTCGTGCTCTACCAACTGAGCTATTCCCGCAAATGGCGTCCCCTAGGGGACTCGAACCCCTGTTACCGCCGTGAAAGGGCGGTGTCCTAGGCCACTAGACGAAGGGGACACGCTACCCGGAACACATGGTGTGTGTTTCGGTGTCCAGATCCGCATCCGAAGACTTGGTTCTGGTTTCACTCAGCACCGCCCGAAAGCACTGCTGTTTAAAATTGGAGCGGGAAACGAGACTCGAACTCGCGACCCCGACCTTGGCAAGGTCGTGCTCTACCAACTGAGCTATTCCCGCATTGGCGTCCCCTAGGGGACTCGAACCCCTGTTACCGCCGTGAAAGGGCGGTGTCCTAGGCCACTAGACGAAGGGGACACACTACAACATTCACTCCCTGCCGCGCTTCGCTGTGTGCTTTACGCTGCAAGTGGCGCGCATTCTATGGATGGATTGAGAGGTCGTCAACCCCCTGATATAAATTTATTTAAATCAATGACTTCGACCCGCTTTACCGCGGCAACCAGCCTTTTCCGTCGTCCGGCGATTGACGCCTATATTCCGCCACTCGCCAAGACGCTATAGTCCACCGCACAGTGATGGCAATATGCACCCGCAGCGCCAGCATTCATATAAGCAGTGTGTGGCCGATACAGATTGAACCTGCCGATCCAACTCGTCGAGCGGCGCTAGGCGGCTAAATGCCCAGCCACTACACTCGCATGCGAACCCTATAAAGAGGTCTTACCGGTGACACCACTCATGATCACCCTGCTAGTCATAGCCGGGATCGCAATTCTGATCGCCATTGGCTACATGAACCATGTGGTGGAAAACAACAAACTGGAGAAGGCCCGTACCAAGGTCGAACTCAACGACCGCCTGCGCCGCTGTGGCGAACTGACCGAAACCTTCCCCGGCCAGTTCATGACCCCGGCGCTCAAGCTGCTGCTGACCCGTCTGGAACTGAACGTCTGCCAGCGCCTGCTGAATCTGGAAAAAAACAGCGCCACCACCAAAGCACGCATCACCGAACTGAGCGCCCTGGTCGCGCAAGGCGAATCGATACCGGTGAACAACCCACCGGCCCCGATCCTGACCGAAGCCAAAGCCAAAGACGTACGCTTCCTCCTCGAAGCCCTCCACGGCCAGATCACCCGCGCCGCCCACGACGGCTTCCTGCCACCGAACGAAGCCAAACACTGGATCCGCGAAGTCCGCCACATTCTGGTGCTGCTGCACATCGAATTCTTCAACAACCTCGGCCAACAGTCCCTGCAACAAAACCAGCCCGGCCAGGCCCGCCTCGCCTTCGAACGCGGCGTGCAATACCTGCGCAAACAGCAGGATCCGCAGATGTACGCCGAACAACTGCAATACCTGGAAAAACTGCTGGCCCGCGCCAACGCCCAGGTCATGGACAAGATTGCACCGGTTGAGGGTGAAGAGAACCAACTGACTGCCGGCCTCAAAGATGTCGAGGCCGATGCGGACTGGAAGAAGAAAGTGATCTACGACTGATTGCAGATGTTGAAAGAGAAGCCACCGAGAGGTGGCTTTTTTGTAGGTTTGCGGGAGTGAACCTGATAGAAAACCGGTGAATGTAAGGCCGCTTTCGCGAGCAGGCTCACTCCTACATTGGGACTGAGTACATCCGATAGAGGATTGGTCGGCTGTCAGGCCGCCTTCGTCGGAACGCCGCCCGGAGCAAGCTCACTCCCACGGAAAAGCAAAAGCAACGCCCACCTCGCAACCGCATCAGCTCCTCACCACTCAACAGGATGAGCGTTAGCTCGGCTGCAGCTCTTGATCTTGATCCATGGGCGACGTCGGAAGGCTGAGTGGAGGGATTGATCCGGGCGTGGGAGCGCAGCGACCGTTTGGCGCAGCCAAACACAGCGGGAGTAGGTGCAGCGAAGCAAACCGGAGACGCTGCGCCCGGATCGATCCCGGAGCGAAGGAACCCCGAGCCCCAGCGAGCGGGCCGCACGTAGGAGCAAGCCTTTTTGGTTACTTTTGAGGCGTTTGTCAAAAGTGACCCGCCGTAAGGGCGGAACCCTAATCAGCAACACCCGCAACAACGGATATACACCCAACCCCCCAAGAACATGGTCGGCCCAAAAGCTGCCAAGGCTCAATCAAAGCCGAAAATGCCCAACCATCCCGCGCAACTCACTCCCCAACTGCGCCAGCTCAACACTCGAAGCCGCATTCCCGCGCATCGCAATCGACGACTGATCCGCACTCGCACGAATACTCGTCACACTGCGATTGATCTCCTCCGCTACCGAACTCTGCTCTTCGGCCGCCGCCGCAATCTGCTGATTCATCTGCTGAATCAACGACACCGCCACCGCGATACTCCCCAGCGCACTCTCGGTCTGCAAGGCATCACTGACCGCCAGCTTGACCAACTCGCCGCTGCTCTGAATCTGCTGCACCGACGAATGTGCAGCCGCACGCAACGCACTCACCAGCCGTTCAATTTCCTCGGTCGATTGTTGCGTGCGCCGAGCCAGTGCGCGTACCTCATCGGCCACCACCGCAAAGCCCCTGCCCTGCTCCCCGGCCCGTGCGGCCTCGATCGCGGCGTTCAACGCCAAGAGATTGGTCTGCTCGGCGACGCTCTTGATCACCTCCAGCACCGTGCCGATATTCTGGATTTGCGCACTGAGACTTTCGATGCTGGAACTGGCCGACGTCGCCGAGTCAGCCAATTGCTCGATTCGCGCCATGCTCTGACGGACCACCTGCTGCCCGCTTTCGACCTTGTCATCCGCCGTCTGCGCGGCCAGCGCCGCTTCTTCGGCGTTGCGCGCAACGTCATGCACGGTGGCGGTCATCTGGTTCATCGCCGTGGCAACCTGTTCGGTTTCTTCCTTCTGGCTGCTGACCTCAAGATTGGTCTGCTCAGTCACCGCCGATAACGATTGTGCCGAACTGGCCAGTTGCTCGATCCCGGCCTGCAAACCGCTGACGATCGTACTCAGGCCCGCGCCCATCTGCTGCATCGCCAGCATCAACTGGCCGATCTCGTCCCGCCGGGTCACCTCCACGGTCGCACTCAAGTCGCCGGCGGCAATCTGCTGGGCGACCTGAATCACGCTGCGCAACGGCGCGACGATAAGTCGAGTGATCAGCCACGCAGCGAGCAATCCGACCAGCAACGCCAGCGCCGATGAACCAATGATCAGTAGCGAGTTTTTCTTCAGTTCCGCCTGCATCGCGCCGTCTTCAGCGACATAAGCCTGATTCACCCGCTCGACCACTTGGTCGGCACGCTGGTGCAATTGCGCGTAGACGGTTTTTTCCTGCGCGAGCAATCCGGTGTACTCGGCCAGTTTGTCGTTGAAACCGGCGATGTGCCCGGACACCTCATTGAGTACGGTCAGGTAGCCTTCGTCCTTGACCGTGGTTTTCAATTCTTCGGCCTGCGCCTGCGCCTGCGCGGCCTGTTCGATATTGCCCTTGGCGGCACTGTCGGCATCGCCCTTGCGGCTTTGATCAAGACGAATCCGCGCTTCGTTCATCGCTTGCAGCATCAACCGCGAAACCTGGCTGACCTGACTGGCCTGCTCGATGAACTGCGCGCCGTCCTTGCCCTCGCTGTCTTTCAAGGTATAGGCGCCGTCATCAGCAAGCCCGGACTGCAATACGTCAAGGTTGTTGGCCACACTGGACACCGACCAACTGGCCATTTCCAGCGCGAGGTCCTTGGCCTGAGTCAACGACACAAACTCGTCGAACGCCTTGCGATAAGCGCCGAGCGACTGTTGCACATCATTCATGACTGGCACATTGGCCGCCGACTGCGCTTTGAGCTGATCAGCCAGAGCAACCAGTTCGTCGACGCCCTTACGCAGGGCATCGGCCGTCTTTGGATCGCCCCGCAAGGCATATTCCTGCTCGAGCAGACGCACGTTGAGCAGGCCGCTGTTGAGCGAGGACATCTGTTTCAGCCCGTCGAAACGCTGACTGATGGTTTGCAGGGACCAGACGCCAATAGCCGCCACCAGCGCGGTCAGGAGCAAGACCAGTACAAACCCGATACCCAGTTTTTTCGCCATACCGAGGTTGGCAAAACGTCCTTGCATGGCCGAAATCATTGCGCGTAGTCCCCTGCCATTGTCAGTAGAGCGAAGAGTCGCAACGGCCATCCACCGGCACAAGTCTCTGAGGTCGGAATAATGGCAAAAAGCTACGCCTGCGTCGTTTTCAGAACACTTGAGGTCGATCCGAACCGGTGTGGCGGAAAAACTGCCGGGCGCGTGGATCGCATGCATAGGCGACGTTGATGCGCAGCCAGTCGCCCGACTCGCCACTGGGGCTGAACGCATCTGGCGCTGACAAAGACACACCGCAGCGTTGGGCCTGCCGACGCACCCGCATCTGATCATTCATGCGCGAGCGCGCCCAGATGAACAGTCCACCCGCAGGCTTGCCGAAAACCTCCCAGTCAGCGTCTTCCAGCGCCTGCAGGGCGGCAGCGCGATCAGCATTCAGGCGTTGTCGCTGGCGCTGCACCAGTTTGCGATAAGCGCCGCTGCCCATCAGGCTGGCCAATACCGCTTCAGTAAACCGCGATGCCCCCAGACCGCTGATCATCTTGACCTGCGCCAGCCGCCTGACAACTTCACTGTCGGCGAAGACGAAGCCGACGCGCAACGAACTGCTCAGCGTCTTGGAAAAACTGCCCACGTAAATGACTCGCCCCTCACCATCCAGAGCCGCCAGTCGTGTGCCGTTGCCGGTGTGCAAGTCGGCGTAGACATCGTCTTCGATCACGCGCAAATCGTAGGTCTTGCTCAGCTGCAGGAGGCGTTGCGCCACACTCGGCGACAGGCAACTGCCGGTGGGGTTGTGATGATGGCTGTTGATGAACAATGCGCCAGGCCGAAATTGTTGCAGCAAGGCTTCCAGCGCGTCGATATCCGGCCCGTTCGGGGTACGGCGCACCTCGAGCATGCGTACGCCATGCAGGCGCAGAAGATCGAACAGTGGCGCGTATCCGGGGGTTTCGACCACCACGCAGTCTCCGGCCTTGAACAAGGTGCGCACGATCAGATCCAGCGCATGGCTGGCGCCGCACGTGCTCAGCAATTGCGAACAGCGAGCCTCGATATTGAACAGCTTCAGACGTTTGACGATCTGCTCGCGCAACGCTGGCAGCCCCAAGGGCGTGCTGTAGTTGAACAGGCTGGCCATGTCGGTACGCGCCACCTCGCGCAACGCATAGCTGAGGTCGTCGGGCTCGCGCCAGCTCTGCGGCAGGCCACCTGCCCCCAGTTTCAAGCCACCTGCGGCTTCACACACGGCATCGCACCAGGCATAACGCCCCTCGAATGGCGTCAGCTCATCCTCCGCCACTGATGTCGAGGGCAAGGCGGCAACGATGAAACCAGTGCCTTGGCAGGAGCTCAGAACGCCCTGCGATACCAGCCGTTCGCACGCCTCGACCACGCACGACTGGCTGAGCAGATTGCCCCGGGCGATCTGCCGCACGGAGGGCAACCGGGTGGCAGGCGGTACACCGCTTTGCGTGATCCATTCGGTCAGTCCGTCAACAATCTGCTGCACGACCGGCACCATTGCCTGTCGATCAATTCTCAATTCCATGAGCAAGCAAACTCCTGTCCGTTTTGCTGGCGGCAGTAAATCACAGCCGCGCCGCACAGGCTGTGCGACAACGCCGCCAAAAGCGACCGTTCTAACTATTTGATACACATTGTTTAAGGGTCTTCACGGAACTGAACGAGGTCCATAAAAAAGCCCGCAACGAATGCGGGCCAGTTTTCTTACGCGTTATTCAGAAAGCGGTGACGCCGCCATCGACTGCCAGAGAGTGGCCGGTGGTGAATGCCGCACCGTCGCTGCACAGGTACAACACCGCGCTGGCAATTTCCTCGACTTTGCCGATACGCCCGACCGGGTGCATGGCATTGGCAAACTCGCCCTTCTTCGGATCGGCTTCATAGGCACGGCGGAACATGTCGGTATCGATTACCGCCGGACACACAGCGTTGACGCGGATTTTCTTCTTCGCGTATTCGATGGCCGCCGATTTGGTCAAACCGATCACCGCATGCTTCGACGCCGCGTAGATGCTCATCTTCGGCGCGGCGCCCAGTCCTGCCACCGAGGCGGTATTGACAATCGCCCCTCCGCCCTGGGCCAGCAACAGCGGCAGCTGATACTTCATGCACAGCCAGACGCCTTTAACGTTGACCGCCATGATCGCGTCGAACTCATCCATGGAACCGTCGGCGAGCTTGCCTTTTTCGATTTCGATCCCGGCATTATTGAAGGCGTAGTCCAGACGACCGTAGGTATTGATGACCTCGTCCATCAGGTTTTTCACTTCGCTTTCGACGGTCACGTTACAGCGCACGAAGGTCGCTTCGCCGCCGGCGGTACGAATCAGCGCTACCGTGCCCTCCCCTCCTGCCGCGTCCAGGTCAGCGACCACCACTTTCAGGCCTTCGGCGGCGAACGCCTGCGCGGTCGCACGGCCAATGCCATTGGCTGCGCCGGTGACTACGGCAACCTCGCCGGAAAACGTCATGCTCATTGTTATGCCCTCGAAGGGATAGCTGCTGGGGATCTCCAGCATAGCCACTGGGGTCTGCCGAGCGTCAGCACTATCCAATGGCTGTTTATGCGCCCATGCGTCGCAGTGATAAAACCAGCCAGGTGATCATCACTGCACTGGATCGGCGTGCATTCGCCGCATCAGCCAACCTTGCGCCAAGCCTGTCGAAGGTCTATCAACAAGGCTTCATTCCGTTCGAGTGCCTGCCATGACCAACCAGACCAATCGCCAGTTCCTGCTCGCCAAACGCCCGGTGGGCGCGGCCAACCGCGAGACCTTCACCTATCAGGAAGTGCCGGTTGGCGAACCGGCGGCGGGCCAGATTCTGGTCAAGAACGAATACCTGTCCCTCGACCCGGCCATGCGCGGCTGGATGAATGAAGGCAAATCCTACATCCCGCCGGTCGGTATCGGCGAAGTCATGCGTGCGCTGGGTGTAGGTAAAGTCATCGCGTCGAACAATCCGGGCTTCGCGGTCGGGGACTACGTCAACGGCGCCATTGGCGTGCAGGATTATTTCCTTGGCGAGCCAAGAGGTTTCTACAAGGTCGATCCGAAACTGGCACCGCTGCCGGTTTATCTGTCGGCACTGGGCATGACCGGCATGACCGCCTACTTCGCCCTGCTGGATGTCGGCGCACCGAAGGCTGGCGACACCGTTGTGTTATCCGGCGCGGCGGGCGCGGTGGGCAGCATTGCCGGGCAAATTGCCAAGCTCAAAGGCTGCCGCGTGGTCGGCATCGCCGGTGGCGCCGACAAGTGCAAATTCCTCATCGATGAGTTGGGCTTTGACGGTGCCATCGACTACAAATCCGAAGATGTCGTGGCCGGGCTTAAACGCGAATGCCCGAAAGGCGTCGACGTGTATTTCGATAACGTCGGCGGCGACATCCTCGATGCGGTGTTGAGCCGGTTGAACATGAAGGCGCGG
The DNA here is from genome assembly GCF_949768005.1 of Pseudomonas sp. IT-347P. Classification (NCBI taxonomy): domain Bacteria; kingdom Pseudomonadati; phylum Pseudomonadota; class Gammaproteobacteria; order Pseudomonadales; family Pseudomonadaceae; genus Pseudomonas; species Pseudomonas sp. IT-347P. The sequence goes on along the minus strand of NZ_CATKPQ010000057.1, from coordinate 69,116 downwards.
GTGGTGATCTGCGGCGCGATCAGTCAATACAACAACAAGGAAGCGGTCAAAGGCCCGGCCAATTACCTGTCGCTGTTGGTCAACCGTGCGCGGATGGAAGGTTTTGTGGTGATGGACTATGCCGCGCAATACGCCAGCGCCGCGCAGGAAATGGCCGGCTGGATGGCCAAGGGGCAGCTCAAGAGCAAGGAAGATATCGTCGAAGGCCTGGAGACCTTCCCGGAAACGCTGATGAAATTGTTCAGCGGCGAGAACTTCGGCAAGTTGGTGCTGAAGGTTTAAGGCCAGCACAAAAACCAATGTGGGAGCGAGCCTGCTCGCGAAAGCGGTGGTTGAGTCGATACTGACGTCGACTGATACACACTCTTCGCGAGCAGACTCGCTCCCACAATTGGATCTTCAGTGTGGCTTAGGCGATTTCGGCTACAACTGCCGCCAATGCCTTGGCCGGATCAGCCGCCTGGCTGATCGGACGGCCGATCACCAGATAGTCGGAACCGGCATCCAACGCCTGACGCGGGGTCAGGATGCGGCGCTGGTCGTCCTGCGCGCTGCCGGCCGGACGAATGCCCGGGGTCACCAGTTGCAGCGACGGATGGGCGGTTTTCAGCGCCGAGGCTTCCAGTGCCGAACACACCAGACCGTCCATGCCAGCCTTCTCGGCCAGTGCGGCCAGACGCAGCACTTGTTCCTGCGGTTCGATATCCAGACCGATACCGGCCAGGTCTTCACGCTCCATCGAGGTGAGCACGGTCACACCGATCAGCAACGGTTGCGGGCCGCTGCGCTTGTCCAGCTCTTCACGGCAGGCCGCCATCATGCGCAGGCCACCGGAGCAGTGCACGTTGACCATCCACACGCCCATCTCGGCAGCGGCTTTGACGGCCATCGCGGTGGTGTTGGGAATGTCGTGGAATTTCAAGTCGAGGAATACTTCAAAACCCTTGTCACGCAGGGTGCCGACAATTTCCGCTGCGCAACTGGTGAACAGTTCCTTGCCCACTTTGACCCGGCACAGTTTCGGGTCCAACTGGTCGGCCAGCTTCAGTGCGGCGTCACGGGTGGGGAAATCCAGGGCGACGATGATAGGAGTCTGGCAGGCGGACATGAATGGGCTCTCAGGCAGGTCGAAATCGGCGCGCATTGTAGCGGAACCGGCGGCGGCGCGGCACCCGATGATCGGTAAATCGTCGCGCCGACCGTGATCAGCATAGCGCTCGCTGCTATTGTGTCGACGCCGATACACAACCGACACGCCAGCAACAAGCACCCGCGCTAGCCTCGCCAGCCGCAACACGCCCTTACATCAGCACTTCCCGCCTCACGGCCGGACGCCTATGCTGAAACCACCACCTCGCAGCCCATCTTTTGTGGTTGGCGGCCTACCGGCAGATGAACAGCCCCATGCACAACACCCAAACGACCGTGACGGATGAGCAAAAAGACGACAAACGCTGGAGCATTCGTGCGCTGATCGTCGACGATGACGTGCCGATCCGCGAGTTGATGATCGATTACCTCGCCCGCTTCAATATCCACGCCAGCGGCGTCACCGACGGTGCGGCGATGCGACAGGCCATGCAGGCCGAACATTTCGACGTCGTCGTGCTCGATCTGATGCTGCCCGGCGAAGACGGCTTGTCGCTGTGCCGCTGGCTGCGCGCCGAATCGGACATCCCGATCCTGATGCTCACCGCCCGCTGTGAACCGACCGACCGCATCATCGGCCTGGAACTGGGTGCCGATGACTACATGGCCAAGCCGTTCGAACCGCGTGAACTGGTTGCGCGCATCCAGACCATTCTGCGCCGGGTGCGCGATGATCGGACCGAACAACGCGCCAACATTCGTTTCGACAACTGGCGCCTGAACAGCGTCCTGCGCCAGTTGATCGCCGACGATGGCCTGGTGGTGCCGCTGTCCAACGCCGAATTCCGCCTGCTGTGGGTGTTTATCGAACGTCCGCGCCGGGTGCTCAGCCGCGAGCAACTGCTCGACGCTGCCCGTGGCCGCTCGATCGAAGCCTTCGACCGCAGCATCGACCTGCTGGTGTCGCGCCTGCGGCAGAAACTCGGCGACGATCCAAAGGCCCCGCAGTTGATCAAAACCGTGCGCGGTGAGGGTTACCTGTTCGACGCGCGGGACATCGGCTGATGCGAGCGCGCTTCGACACGCTGTTCGGTCGCCTGTTTGGCGTGCTGTTCGTGGCGATTGTCCTGGCGCACCTGCTGGCTTTTGCCTGGTTCCACCACTACGGCCCCCCCCCGCCGCCGGAGTTCTCCCAAGGCGCCGGGGGGCAAGCGATGGCGCATGATCCGCGCTACCCGCCACGGCCTCCGCGTCCGTGGTTCGGTGGCCCGGTGGTGCCGCTGACCTTTCAGTTCATCACGCTGATGATCGCAGCGTGGTACGGCGCCAAACTGCTGAGCCGCCCGATTCAGCGTCTGAGCGACGCTGCCGAACGTCTCAGCGAAGATCTCGACAGCCCACCGCTTGACGAGTCCGGCCCGCGAGAAGCGCGACAAGCCGCCTCCACCTTCAACCTGATGCAGCGGCGCATTCGCGAACAAGTGCAGCAACGCGCGCGCATGCTCGGCGCGGTGTCCCACGACCTGCGCACACCGTTGTCACGCCTGAAACTGCGCCTGGAAAACATCAGCGATGAAAAGCTGCAAGGGCAGATGCGTCAGGACCTGGACGATATGATCGGCATGCTCGACGCCACCCTCACCTACCTGCACGAACAGCGCACCAGCGAGGCGTTGCAGTTGATGGATGTGCAGGCGCTTGTCGAGTCGCTGTGCGAAAACGCTCAGGACCAGGGCGCTGATGTGCAAGTCAGCGGCCATTGTGCACCGCTGCCGGTCCAGCCGATGGCGCTGCGTTCATGCATCAACAACCTCATGGACAATGCTCTGCGTTATGCCGGGCAGGCACGCATCGAGTTGCAGGATCAGCGCGAGCAACTGCTGATCCGCGTGATCGACCACGGCCCGGGGATTGCCGAAGACAAGCGTGAAGCGGTGTTTGAACCGTTTTATCGCCTGGAAGGCTCGCGCAATCGCAACTCCGGCGGCGTCGGCCTGGGCATGACCATTGCGCGCGAGGCGGCGCAGCGGCTGGGCGGACAGCTCAACCTTGAGGAAACCCCCGGTGGCGGCCTGACTGCCATCATTCGCCTGCCGCGCCCCTGAGAACACCATCTGATCACTGTGGGAGCGGTGTTCAGTCCATCATGTGTACTCACCGGTACAAACCCCACATACCCCCGACAATTTGCGCCCCGACGCTGCGTAAGCCGGTACACCCACCGGTTTTCCATTCCAGGGAGTGAGTCCGATGATCGGTAGCGTCAGCAACTACGCGAGCTATACCAGCGCCAGCAACACCACCACGCAAAACACCCGCAGCCCGCAGCTGCAAAAAGAACTGTTCGCCAAACTCGACAGCAACGGCGACGGTGCGGTGGATCAGGACGAACTGAGCAGCGGCCTGATCAGCGCCGGCAGCACTGCCGACAGCAACGAAATCTACTCCGCCCTCGACAAGAACAAGGACGGCACCGTGAGCCAGGACGAACTCACCGCCAGCCTGACCCCGCCGCCTCCCCCACCAAAAATCGACAGCGACGAGCTGTTCAGCCAACTCGATGCCGATGGCGACGGCAGCGTGACTGCCACCGAATTAAGCAGCGCTCTGCAGACCAGCAACAGCACCTCATCGACAAGCACTGACACCAGCGCCGCACTGCTCAACATACTCGACAGCGACAGCAGTGGCGGCGTGAGCAGTGATGAGCTGAAAGCGGCGTTACAAGCTGGGAGAGAACGACCGGAGGAAGAGCAGACCGCTTCGACTCAGAGCACGACAGAAGCGCTGAATCGCATGATTGCCAATTTGAGCAAGCAGTATTCGCTCGTTAGCGCAGCGCCGGTGGGCAAGTATTTGAATGTGGCGACTTGAGTCGACGACATTTTTGCTGCGGACAATCAAAAGCCCCTCACCCTAACCCTCTCCCGGAGGGAGAGGGGACTGATCAAGGTGTCTGGACGAATTACGCCGACGTGAAATACCGAGTTGAACTCAGATTTTGAAACAGATCAAAAGCCCCTCACCCTAACCCTCTCCCGGAGGGAGAGGGGACTGATCGAGGTGTTTGGACGAATTACGCCGACGTGAAATACCGAGTTGAACTCAGATTCTGAAACAGATCAAAAGCCCCTCACCCTAGCCCTCTCCCGGAGGGAGAGGGGACTGACCGCATGCACTGGAAGAGATACGCCGACGTGAAATACCGAGTCGAACTCAGGTCCCGAAAAGCCCACAAATCGGCCCCCTCTCCCTCGGGAGAGGGCTGGGGTGAGGGGTAAATCCACCACAAAACCAAAGCCGAACACCCGCGCTCTTCACCACTCAATAGGCCGAGTGTCAGCTCGCCTGCTTTTGATCTTGATCCACGGGCGACGTCGGAAGGCTGAGTGGAGGGATTGATCCGGGGGTGGGAGCGCAGCGACCGTTTGGCGAAGCCAAACACAGCGAGAGGAGGTGCAGCGAAGCAAACCGGAGACGCTGCGCCCGGATCGATCCCGCAGCGAAGGAACCCCGAGCCCCAGCGAGCGGGCCGCACGCAGGAGCAAGCCCTTTTGGTTACTTTTGGGGCGTTTGCCAAAAGTGACCCGCCGTAAGGGCGGAACCCTAAGCAGCCGTTACCGCAGCAACGGATATTCACCCAAACCCAAACCCAAACCCAAACCCAAACCGCTAGCGCCGCTCCTCAACCCGCCCCTGACTCTTGCTCCAATCCGTCAACAAACTATAAGCCACCGCCAACAGCGTAGGCCCGATAAACAACCCGATAAACCCAAACGCGATCAACCCGCCAAACACCCCAAGCAACACAATCACCAGCGGCAAATTCCCCCCGCGGCTGATCAGATACGGCTTGAGCACGTTGTCCACGCCACTGATGATGAACGTCCCCCAGATCCCGAGAAATATCGCCATCCCGTACTCGCCCTTCCACGCCAGCCAGGCCGTGGCCGGCACCCACACCAACGGCGGCCCCATCGGAATCAGACTCAACAGGAAAGTGACAATCCCAAGCACCAGCGCCCCGGGCACACCGGCAATCAAAAACCCGATCAACGCCAGAACCGCCTGCGCCGCCGCTGTGCCGATCACCCCGTTGACCACCCGCTGCACCGTGCCGGCCACCAAATCGATGTAATACCCCGCGCGATCACCGATCAGCCGCTGCAGCAGACTATGCACAAACGCCGCCAGTCGCGGCCCGTCGCGATAGAAAAAGAACACAAAGACAATGCTCAGGGTCAGCTCGAGAATCCCGCCGCCAATCTGCGCACTGCGCGCCAGCAGCCAGTTACCGACCTGCCCCAGATACGGTTTGATCGATACCATCAGTGCGGCGCCCTGCTGATCGACGCTGTTCCACAGCCCGACCAGACGCTCTCCCACAAACGGCAAAGTCCCCAGCCACACCGGCGCTTCCGGCAGACCGTCGACCTGCACATCCTTGATGAACGCCGTGGCATCGCGCACATGATCCGCCAGGTTGAACCCCAGCCACACCAGCGGTGCCGCCACCAGCAGCATCCAGCCCATTGTCAGAATCGCCGCAGCCAAGGATTCGCGGCCGTTCAGCCAGCGGGTCAACAGGCGCATCAGCGGCCAACTGGCAAACGCCAGCACCGCGCCCCAGAACAGCGCCGACCAGAAGGGCGCCATCACCCACAGGCTGGCACCAAACAACACCAGCAGCAGGATCTGCACCAGCAGGCGATCGTTATTGAGCATGTAAGGTCTCGAAAAAATCAGTCAGGCAAAGAGTAGGCGAACACAGGGTTCGTGCTCGCCCGAGGCAGCTTAGCGTAACAGGTCGATACGCAGGCCAGAGCCTTCGACACTGCCGGTTTCCATGCGTGCCGCGCGCACGCCCTGATTGATCAGCGCCTGTCGCCAGGCCTCGGCTTTCGGCCCGGACACCGTTACGCGCAACGTTGTATCGAGGTTAAGTCCACGGGAAATCAGGCGTAGCCATGTGTCATCCGGGTCATCCACGCGATCAGGGAAATCCAGTTCGCCGGTACTTTTCAGTTGACGCAACAGGGTCGCCGAGGTCGGCAGCAGCTCCCCCAACGGTGCAATCGCCTCGAACTGTTCGACATGCAGATAGGCTTTGCGATTGCCGCGGGTGATGCTGTAAAGCGCCACCAGCGTGTTGTCGCGCGGCGTGGCCAGCCTCAACAACAGGTACGCCTGTTGCTCGTCAGCGCCGTACAACTTGGAGTTACCGAACACTTCGTTGGCCCACAGGCTGCTTTCGCCGCAATCGCGTGCCTGACACCAGAACAGCAATTCGGCGTCCTGCTTTTGCAGAGCCTCGCGCGCGGCGGTAAAGGCTTCGGTGGCGGAGTGTTCGGGCGGCAACTCGTAGGTTACTGAAGTGGTCTGGCCACGGGCGGTGACCTGGCCATCGAAACGCAGCTGCCCGCTGATCTTGCGGATCGAGCCCAGTGGATAGATCCGCTCAAGCTCCACCGGCGGACGGTAGTCGACGATCTGTGCATCGGCCAGTCGCGGCACGATCTGCAGATCCTGACTGCCCGGCACATCGGCGGCGAACGAAACGGTACTGAAACAGCACAGTGCCAACAGACTGAGTGACCGCATAGTCAGCCTCATCGGATCGGCATGACTGGGTGATTCGAGGTCGCAGCGGTGTAGAAATCCATCGTGGTTGTCTCCCATTTCAACCCGCCCAGCCTCGACAGTTGCCCGCAGCAAGTCAAGGAATGGCGAAGAACCGATTGAAACAGTCTGCGACAAGGTCCGCCCCGGCCTCGTCGTTAAGGTGCAAATGGTGCCCGCCCGCCAACTGTTCCCGGCTAAAGGGTAGACGCTCCAGTAGCTCGGGATGTTTGGCCAGCATGCCGTCAGCCGCGACCACCAGATGCGCCGGGCAACTGACTCGAAGCGCGAACGCCATTGCCTGCTCCTGGGTCAGGCGCAGCGGCGATGGCAGGGTCAGGCGATTGTCGGTGCGCCAGGTGTAACCGCCCGGTACCGGCATCAGACCGCGTTGAGCCAACAATTCGGCGGCTTCTCGACTGACCGCCACCAGCCCCTTCATTCGGGCTTCGATGGCGCGGTCGAGGGTGTTATAGACCGGTTTGCGTTTTTCCCGCAGATCCAGTTGCGCCTGCAGGGCCATGCCCATGCGCTCGGCAGCATTTTCGCCTTTGTCTGTAGGCGGAATCACACCGTCGATCAGCGCCAGATGACTGATGCGCTCCGGTAACGAACCCGCCAACACCATCGAGACAATGGCGCCCATGGAATGCCCGAGCAGGCCGAAACGCTTCCAGCCCAGTTGCTCGGCGACTTGCAGCACATCATGGGCGTAATCCCACAGCGCATAGCCGGCGCCATTCGGCCGGTGCCCGGAATGCCCGTGGCCGGCCATGTCCAGAGCAATAATGCGCAAGCCTTTGAGCTTCGGCGCCAATCGGGCGAAACTGTTGGCGTTGTCGAGCCAGCCATGCAGCGCGATCACCGGCACTCCGTCCTCGGGCCCGAACAAATGCGCGGCCAGTTCAATATGCGGCAGGCTCAGGCGCACTTCTTCGAAGGTCGGGCTCATGCGCAATCCTTGTCCTGACGGTTTTCCCAACGGGTAAACAGATCTTTCAACAACCGCGCGGTGTCCTGTGGACGCTCAAGCGGAAACATGTGGCCGCCGGGCATGCTCAGTGCCTCCCCTTGTGCCAGACGCGAAACGAAGCGGGTGTGATGGCGCATGACCACGCGACTCTTGTGCCCGCGCACCACTGCCAGCGGCACCTGCAATTGCCGGGTACGGCCAGGGCTGGTATGCGGCACGCCGCGATAGATGCTGATCTCGGTGGCCGGGTCGAAGCGCAGCCGCAATTTGCCGCCGACCTGGTGCAGACCATGTTGCAGGTAGGCGTCGAAGCATTCCGGGTCGAAACCACGAAACAGCGTCTTGCCGGCAAAATAACTGCGCGCACTGTCGAGATCGGCGAACTCTTCACGGCGACCAAGGGTGCGCCCTGCCGGAGTCAATTTGTCGATAAAACCAAAACGCTTGGCCGCGCGGATCACCCACTGATCGGTGCGGGTCAGCACCGGCGAATCCAGCATTACCACGCCGCGATACAGCTCCGGACAACGCAACGCCGCGTGCAAGTGCAAAACACCACCGAAAGAATGGCCGACGCCCCACACCGGCTGATCCTGCTGCTGCAAATGATGAATCAGCTCATCGACAAGGTTGTACCAGTTGTCGTCCGCCGGAAAACGCGGGTCATGGGCATGCTGCTCCAGATGCGCGACCCGGTACTCGGGCGCCAGCGCCGCGAACAACTTGCCATAGGTGCCCGAAGGGAAACCGTTGGCGTGGGCGAAAAAAATCGGTTGCGACATGCTGGTAAATCCATGAGCGGAAAACGTGGCGTTGATTGTCCGTAAGACCGCGTCCCGCGGCAATGACCGTAACTGCCAGGAATGATGACAGTCCGGTCAGCGTGATGGTGTGTCAGGAAGATCGCTTCCCCCCTCACCCCAGCCCTCTCCCCCTTGGGGGCGAGGGGGGAAAGGGAGCCGATCTGCATGCTTTTACGAATCTGTATTCGACTCGGTATCTCAGGTCGATGAAGCACGTGAAAACAACAAGGTCGGCCCCCTCTCCCTCTGGGAGAGGGCTGGGGTGAGGGGCTGATCACTGAAGAAACCCACTCAACGTGCCGGCGGCTGCTCACCCAACGGCACCACCGCCATGGTCAAACGCGACACACAACTGGCTTTGCCTTCATCGCTGCTCAAACGGATATCCCACACATGCGTGGTACGGCCGATATGAATCGGCTTGGCCACCGCCGTCACTCGGCCACTGCGCAAGCCGCGCAAATGGTTGGCGTTGATCTCAAGACCGACGCAATAAAACTGGCTGGCATCGATGCACAGATAACTGGCCATCGACCCAACGGTTTCCGCCAGCACCACCGACGCGCCACCATGCAGCAAGCCGTAGGGCTGATGGGTGCGATGGTCGATGACCATGCTCGCGGTCAGCGATTCTTCATCGAACGCTTCGAAGCGGATGTCCAGCACTTCGCCAATGGTGTTCTTCTGGATTGCATTCAATTGCTCGATATTGGGAGCGGTACGCCACAAGCTCATCGCAGACTTCCTTTGTTGTTTTAGTGGTCGCTCAATCCTGCCACAGCACCGCCTCGCTGCGCTCGCTCCATTCTTCGAAACGCGCGCCATAGGTGTCTTCGATGACGTTGCGCTTGATCTTCAGCGTCGGCGTGAGGAAGCCGTTTTCCACCGCCCAACTGTCCTTGACCACCACCAGGCGGCGCAGGCGTTCATGCTTGTCGAGTACGGCGTTGACCTCTTCCAGCAGTTTCTCAAGGCTCGAATGCAGACTCGCCCGCCCCTCGTCCTGATTGACCGTCGACAGCACGCACAAGCCCAGCGGCGCACTCAGGCCATCGCCGACCACGCACACCTGTTCGATCCGCGAATGCACCGCCAGGCGGTTTTCGATCGGCGCCGGGGCGACGTATTTGCCCTTGCTGGTCTTGAAGATTTCCTTGAGCCGGCCGGTCAGGCGCAGGCGCCCCTCGGCATCCTGCTCGCCCTTGTCGCCGGTGCGCAGAAAACCGTCCTCGGTCAACGTTTCGGCAGTTTTCTGCGGTTCCTTAAAGTAGCCGAGCATGTTCGCCTGACTGCGCACCTGTACCTCGCCCGACTCATCGATGCGCACTTCGACATCCGGGCATGGCTTGCCGATCCAGCCCTGCCTGTATTGCCCCGGCAGACAGATGTGCGAGTAACCGCAGCTCTCGGTCATGCCATAGACCTCCAGCACCTCGAGGCCGAGTTTCTGATACCAGGCGAGCAAGGTCTGCGGCACCGGCGCCGCGCCGGACAACGCCACGCGCAAGGCATCCAGCCCCAGCCCTGCCAGCACTTTGTGCCCGACCCGTTTGCCAATGAATGGCAGACCGAGAAGCAAATCCAGACGCTTTGCCGGGATCTTGCCGTACACGCCCATCTGGAATTTGGTCCAGATGCGTGGCACGCCGAACATCGCGGTCGGCCGCGCGCGCTGCAAGTCAGTGATAAAGGTCTCGAGGCTCTCGGCGAAGAACACCGTCTGCCCGGTATAGATCGACGCCAGTTCCACGAACATCCGCTCGGCGACGTGACACAGTGGCAAGTACGAGAGCAATCGATCGTTCTCGTTCAGCCCGAACAGTTGCGTACCGCGCGTGGTGGCAAAACCGAGATTGGCAAAGCTGTGCATCACGCCTTTGGGCAGACCGGTGGTGCCGGAGGTGTAGATGATTGTCGCCAGTTGCTCGGCGGCAGGACGCGGATCGTCCTGAATCGGTGAGCAGCGCTGCAAGTCGGCCCAACTGAAATCGAAATCCCCAGGCGGATGCAGTGGCAGGCTGATGGTCGGCAGATCCGCCGGCACGCCTTTGGACATGCCCGGCCAGTCGTCGAGCTTGCCGATGAAAGCCAGAGCGCTTTCCGAGTGATTGAGCACTTGTGCGACAGAGTCGGCGGTGAGGTTGGGATACAAGGGAACGGAGACGTGTCCGGCCATCCAGATCGCCAGGTCAGCGATGATCCAGTGCGCGCAGTTTTTCGAGATCAGGGCGATGTGGCTGCCCTGCGGCAACTCCCGCGCACGCAGCCAATGCGCAGCGCAGCGGGCCTGATGACCGACGTCGGCCCAGCTCAGGGTCTCGACTTGCCCGCCACCGATGGGCTGCACGAGAAAGCGCTGGCGCGGGTGCCGCGCTTCACGTTCGTAGAACACGTCCAGCGGCAAACGGAAGGCGGCAGACATGCGACTCGCTCCTGTTTTTGGGTCTGGAGCAAGCGTAGTCAACCAAGCAAGTGCTTGGTTGGAAAATTCAAACAAATAATTTCATACGGTTTGCGCAATTCAAATGTGGGAGCGGGCTTGCTCGCGAATGCAGTGTGTCATTCACAATCGATGTGTCTGATACACCGCATTCGCGAGCAAGCCCGCTCCCACAGGAATCAGCGTTACGGGTGTTTGAGGCTATTGAGGGTCATCGAGCCAATCAGCAGCTCACTGTGCTCAAGCTCCGCCAGCCCCGCTGTACTCACGCGCTCCGGCGGATATCCGGTGCCGTGCTGCAGATAGCTGAGCAAATTGCCCACCAACGGGTTGTGGCTGACCAGCAACACGTTGCTGACTGCCACCAGTTGCTCGGCGACCCTGTCCGGATCGGTCTCCGGCGTCAGCCACTCCACCGTGCGAATCTCCGGCTCGAAACCCAGCGCCTCACGAACAATCTGCGCAGTTTGTTGCGCACGCAGATAAGGGCTGGCGTAGATCGCGGTCAGCGGCTGTCCCATCAAGTGAGCGGCGCTGCTCAACACTTCCTTACGCCCGTGTTCGGTCAATTCCCGCTCGGAATCGATCTTCGAGCCGTGAGGCACCGCCTCACCGTGACGCAATACCCAGAGTTTCATAGCTTGGGTTCCTCATCTCGGACCGGATGCGGTGCCGGTGCGACGGCGTGCGGCGCTTCGCCTTCCGGGGTACGCGGCGCAGGCCAGTCGGCGAAAGGCCAGGGTTTCTGGTCGCTGTGGAAGCTGCCGAAGCGGCCGATCTGTGCCAGAAACTGGCTCAGGCTGTCGCCGAAGTTCATCAGGCTGGCGCTCGGGGCGCCATAGATCAGACGATAGATCAGTTGCACCAGCACCACCGCGCCGAGGATGAACTGCGCCACTTGCCAGACCAGCACGTAGACGATCATCCACAGCACGCGCAGGAGGATGGATTCGTACTTGGCTTCGGTTTTCGGATCGTTCATGGCTTGCTACTCCCGGCTCACTCAGTTGAAACCGCTGGTGGAAATAAAATCGACGTCGGTTTTCGGCTCGGCTCGCATCAGTAGACCGATCACCTGCTCCAGCGTGCGTCCTTCGAACAGGATTGCGTGGAGCCCGGCGACCAGCGGCATATAGACGCCGACTTCCTGGGACTTGGCCTTGAGCACCTTCAAGGTGTTGACCCCTTCGGCGACCTCACCGAGGCGCGACACCGCTTCGTCGAGACTCAAGCCCTGACCCAGCGCGAAACCGACCTGATAGTTGCGACTCTTCGGCGACGAGCAGGTCACGATCAAATCACCGACACCGGCCAGACCGAGGAAGGTCATCGGATTCGCCCCCTGATTCACCGCGAAGCGGGTCATCTCGGCCAGCGCGCGGGTGATCAGCATGCTCTTGGTGTTCTCGCCCATCTCCAGTGCCACCGCCATGCCGGCGATGATCGCGTAAACGTTTTTCAACGCCCCGCCCAGTTCGACGCCGAAACGGTCGGCACTGGCATAAACGCGGAAGGTGCGGCCATGCAGCGCAGCCTGCACGGCTTTGCACAGCTCTTCGTCCTCGCTGGCGACCACGGTGGCGGTCAGCGCGTGTTCGGCGATCTCGCGCGCCAGGTTCGGCCCGGACAACACGCCGATGCGCGCCTGCGGGGCGATCTCTTCGAGGATCTGGCTCATCAGTTTGAAGGTCTGGGCTTCGATGCCTTTGGTCAGGCTGACCAGCATCTTGCCGCTCAACCGCTCGGCGTGGGCGGCGAGCACCGTGCGCAACGCGCTGGACGGCAGCGCGACAAAGCACAAATCGCAGGCATCGAGGGTTGCTTGCAAGTCGGTGACCGCAGTCACACCGGGCAGAATCTTGATGCCTTTGAGGTAACGCGGGTTCTCGCGATTGACCCGGATGGCCTCGGCCTGCTCGGGGTCACGCATCCACTGCCGGACTTGATGGCCGTTTTCGGCCAATAGATTGGCCACGGCGGTACCAAAACTTCCGCCTCCCAGGACCGCAATCGGGCGCTGTTCAGTCATATGCAATCCGTTAATCCATACCAGTGGCGATGCCGGCATTATACGGGGCGACCCGGTCGCGGCCAGCCCCTGCGTCAATTACCGACACTTGTAGGAAGAAGACCAATAAAACCTAGGAAAATGCCTGCAACGTGACTGGAAAAGTCGCTGCCCTCGGTTAACATGCGCGCCAATTCTTCGCTATCAAGGTTGTGTCGTGTCTTTTGGCTCTGCGTCCCCGCGTTCGTCCGTGCTACTGGCGCTGCTGTTCAGCCCGGTATTGATGGCGGACGACCTGTTCCTGGACAACGCAGCACTGCCCCAGGTGCTGACCGCCACGCGCCTGAAACAGACACCGGCGGAAGTGCCAGGGAGCATGACCGTACTCGACAGCGAACTGATCCACGCCAGCGGTGCCCGCGACATCAGCGAACTGCTGCGGCTGGTGCCGGGGATGATGGTCGGCAACATCAGCGGCAATCAGGCGGCGGTCAATTACCACGGCACCAACGCCAGCGAAGCGCGGCGCATGCAAGTGCTGATCGATGGCCGTTCGGTGTATCGCGCCGGATTGTCCACGGTGGACTGGAGCGATATTCCGGTGGCCATGGAAGACATCGAGCGCATCGAAGTCTTTCGCGGCCCGAACACCGTCAGCTATGGGGCCAACGCGCTGATGGCGGTGGTCAACATCATTACCCGTCACCCGGCGGACAGCCACGGCACGCGGCTGAAGTACACCCGTGGCCAGCGTGGCATCAATGACTTCTACGCCAGCCAGGGCACCGGCTGGAATGGCGGCGATCTGCGTCTGTCCCTGTCCGGCCAGGAAGATGACGGCTTCGACAGCGATCGCAGCGGTGCCGATTACCGTGACAGTCGGCGTTTGAACCGTTTCAGTCTTGCAGTCAGCCATACCCTTAGCGACAACCAGAGTCTCGACTGGCAGGTCAACGCGAAGGACGGAACAAACCAGCGGCCGTACACGTACCGCCCCGTCTTCTCCGGGATTACCGCCGCCGGGAACAATTCCGACGTAGTGGCCAAGGATTACGCCGGTTCGGTGCGCTGGAACCTCGACATCAACCCCGAGCACAGCCTTTATATACAAGGTTCGGCGCAACACTGGGATCGACAGCAAACCTGGCGTGCCTGCGATGCCGAAGTGTCGTTCAGCCCCGAGCTGACGCAACTGTGGCAACTCAACCCGAATTACACCGAACGTCTGGCGCGCAACATCACGCAGTTCACCGGCCCGGGCGCTGCGCCCGGCACCCCGCAGGAAATGGCCCTGGCCAATCAGGTGCTCGACCAGTGGCGCAACGGCGCCAGCCGAACCCTGTGCGGCGACATCGATCAGAGCGCGCGGGAATCGCGTTACGACCTCGAACTGCAGGACACCCTCAGCCTGTCCGACAGCCTGCGTCTGGTCAGCGGCATGAACTATCGTTACGACCGCGCCGACTCCGAGACCTACTTCAATGGCACGCTGGACGACACCACCTGGCGCGCGTTCGGCCAACTGGAATGGCGCGCCACGGAACACTGGCTGTTGCAGGGCGGTGCGATGTTTGAAGACACGCAACTGATCGGCAGTTCGCTGACCCCGCGCTTCGCTGTCAATTACCTGATCAACCCGCGCCATGGCCTGCGCGCGGTGTACTCGGAGGCCATCCGCTCGCCGGACATGTTCGAGAACAACGTCAACTGGAGCTACCAGGTCAGCAAACTGCAGCCCTCGGCTTACGGCCAGTCATCGGCACGTTACTTCGTCAAGACCCGCGGCCCGGGCGATCTCGATCAGGAACACATGCGTTCACGAGAGCTCGGCTATAACGGCTATTTCGCCGAATTGGGGCTGGCCCTCGACGTGAAGCTGTTCTACGACGAGATCACCGGAATGATCAGTGAGCCGCTGCGCAACAACCAATACATCGCGAGCAACGCCAACAGTTCACGGTTTCGCGGCGTTGAAACCCAGCTCGACTGGCGCGTTAGCCTGGCCGACCGTTTGCGCTTCACTTACGCCTTCGTCGATGCCGAAGCGAGCAATCCGCTGGACCAGCAATTCACCTCGCGCAACAGCGGATCGGCCGGCTGGTTACGCGATTGGGGACATGGCTGGAACAGCGCCCTCTTCTATTACGGCGACAACGCGCTTAATGGCTACCGTTTCGAACGGGTCGACACGCGCATCGCCAAACGCATTCCGCTGGGCAAAGCCCAGCTGCAATTGGCCGGCGTGCTGCAACAGCGTCTCGACCACGAGCCGAACACTTTCGTCGACAACAATTATGACGAACGCCACGTGATGTATTTCAGCGCCGAGCTGGAGTTCTAGATGCGCCGCAACCTGTCACGCAAGACGCCTACCCTTGGCCACTGGCTGGCGGGTTTTTGTCTGTTTTTGACCGCGTGGCTGCATGGCGTGGCGGTGCAGGCCGCCGACATTCTGCTGACCGGCGCCGAGGAAAGCCCCGGCGTGCAGGCGTTCGTGCAGGCGCTGAGCGAGTTGCGACCGACCGACAACGTGCGTTTCCAGCCACTGGCCAGTCTGCCGGCACCGGGCAAGTTGCCCTCCAACCTGCGCTTGATTCTGCTCGATCTGCCGAGCCTCGAC
Source organism: Pseudomonas sp. IT-347P (assembly GCF_949768005.1). Taxonomy (NCBI): domain Bacteria; kingdom Pseudomonadati; phylum Pseudomonadota; class Gammaproteobacteria; order Pseudomonadales; family Pseudomonadaceae; genus Pseudomonas; species Pseudomonas sp. IT-347P. Next base: position 53,564 of record NZ_CATKPQ010000057.1, on the reverse strand, counting down.
TGGCGCCTGCAGGATTCTCAGGGGCCGATGACCCTGGTTCTGCGCATCAGCCGCTTGCAGGCCAGACAACGGCTCGGCAACGCACAACCGCCCCACTTGAGCCTGTTGTGGAGCGATCCGCCGCTGAGCCGGCAGTTGCAGTTGATCCGGCGGATTCTGCCGCAGGCGCGGCGCATCGGTGTGCTGTTTGACCAACACAGTGAATTCCTGCTCAACGAACTGCATCAGGTCGCGCAACCACTGAAACTGGAAATCGTCAGCCAGCGCTGGGACAACATTCACGACAGCCGCCCTCTGCAAGCCGTGCTGAAGAACAGCGATGTAATGCTGGGGTTCGACGACCCCGACCTGTACAACCCGAAAACCGCGAAAAACCTGCTGCTCAGCAGTTACTCACGGCAAGTCGCGCTGGTCGGCCCCAACGTGGCATTCGTTCGCGCCGGCAGCCTGGCCAGCAGTTACAGCGATCAGAACGACTGGCTGGCCATCCTCGATCAATTGCTTGACCAGCCACCATCCAACTGGCCGCGCTCGCTCTATCCCGCACGTTTTAAAGTCTCAAGTAATGCACAGGTCGCTCGTTCACTGGGTATCGAACCGCTGAATGAAGCGTCTGTTGCCAGCGCGCTGGCTGAAGGAGAACGCCGCCCATGAGTTTCCGTCGCCGTTGGGATATCAACACCCGCACTCAGCTGATCAGCCTGGGTCCGGCGTTGTTGCTGACCTTGTTGCTGATCAGCTTCTTCACTTTCGTGCGCATTCAGGATTTGCGCCAGGAGCTGAACCACACCGGCCAGTTGATCGCCAACCAACTGGCGCCGGCTACCGAATACGGGGTGATTTCCGGCAACAACGAAGTCCTGGAAAGCCTGCTCAAAGCGACACTGGCCACGCCTAACGTACGTTTTCTGGAAATACAGGACAGCGCCAACCGGATTCTGGTGTACGTCGAACAACCCGCCGCTGCGCACAGCCGGCCGCATCAGGTCGAAGTGTTTCAGGCACCGGTACGGCTGCAGCGCATCGCCCTGCATAATGATTTCTTTCAGGACGGTAAGGTCAGCAATGGCGGGGCCAGCGAGGACTATCTGGGGCGGGTGATTGTTGGCCTGTCCAACGATGCCTTCAGCCAGCGCCAGCAAGAGATCCTGCTCAAGGCCGGAATTCTCGCGCTGTTCGCCCTGCTCTTCACTTTTGTGTTGGCGCGGCGCCTGGCCGGTAGCCTGTCGCAGCCGATTCGCGATATCGGCGATGCGGTCAAGGCGATTCAGGACGGCGATTACAAAACCCCGCTGCCGATTGTCGATGACACCGAACTGGGCGCGCTGTCACAACACATCAACAACCTCGCCCAGGCGCTGGAACAGGCCAGCCGTGAGCAGCACCAGGCTATGGCGCAACTGATCCAGACCCGCGAGGAAGCGGAAAAGGCCAACAACGCCAAGTCCGATTTTCTGGCGATGATGAGCCACGAACTGCGTACACCCATGAACGGTGTGCTGGGCATGCTGCAATTGCTGGAAACCACCGAGATGACCGAGGAGCAGGTCGAATACGCCGCGCTCGCCTCGGAGTCCACCGAACACCTGTTGAAAGTCATCAACGATATTCTCGACTTCTCGCGTATCGAACGCTCGGAGCTGGAACTGGAGCACATCCCGTTCAACCTCGCCGAACTGATTGGCGCCTGCGCCCAGTCGTTCCAGCACAGCGCGGTGCAACGCGGTCTGGCGCTGAATCTGCGGATCCCGGACGACATGCGCGGTTTGCAGGTGCAGGGCGATCCGACGCGGATCCGGCAGATTCTGGTCAACCTGGTCGGCAATGCGCTGAAGTTCACCGAACAGGGCCGGGTCAGCATCGAGGCGCAGTGGCAGTCACTGGATCACGAATTGTTGTGGTTCACCTGCTCGGTGCGCGACAGCGGCATCGGTATTTCTTCTGAGAGTCTGGAGTTGATGTTCAACGCTTTCCAGCAGGCCGACAGTTCGATCTCACGGCGCTATGGCGGCACCGGCCTCGGTTTGCCGATCGCCCGTACGCTGGCCGAACGCATGGGCGGCACCTTGCGCGCGCAGAGCGAGGAAGGTCGCGGCTCAGTGTTCACCCTGGAGATTCCGCTGGCACTCTACAAGCAGGCGCTGCCGCCACTGGCCGTGCCCCGTGCGCTGAACGGCAAAGGGCATGGCGAGGGCCGCAATGTCTTGCTGGTCGAAGACAATCCGGTGAACCAGACGGTTATCGAAGCGATGCTGCGCAGTCTGGGCTTTACTGTCAGTGTTGCCACCGATGGCGCGCAGGCCGTGCGCAGTGCCGAGGGCCATGACTTTGAAGTGATTCTGATGGATTGCCGGTTGCCGATCATCGATGGCTACGAGGCCACCCGGCAGATTCGTCTCCTGCCTGGCCGCAGCGAAGTGCCGATCATCGCGCTGACCGCCAACGCCTTGCAGGGCGACCGTGAAACCTGTCTGTCGGCGGGCATGAACGATTATCTGGCAAAGCCGTTCAAACGTAATGATCTGCAGCAGATTCTGCAGCGCTGGGTGTCGTAGTGTGGGCCTTTCGACCATCTGCGACTGGCGTGAAATGCGAAAGTGCGGCAGTCTTAGGCACCCGAACAAGCCTCAAAAGAGGCTTGAATAAAAATTTCAGTGCACAAGTGTACATTCATGTCCTTGGTGCTGTGACTTTCACCACAACGCAATAGTCTATGAGTAGGCTGCCGGTTCGAGGCATGAACGCTTCGAACGGTCGGGAAGATTTGCCCCACCTGCCGCATGGGATTATTGAGGAGCTCGCATGACCAAACAAAACGCCTTTACTCGGGAAGATCTGCTGCGCTGCAGTCGCGGTGAGCTGTTCGGCCCAGGTAACGCGCAACTGCCCGCCCCGAACATGCTGATGGTGGATCGCATCACCCTGATCAGCGAAGAAGGCGGCAAGTACGGCAAAGGTGAATTGGTCGCCGAGCTGGATATCAACCCTGACCTGTGGTTCTTCGCGTGCCACTTCGAAGGCGATCCGGTGATGCCGGGCTGCCTGGGTCTGGATGCCATGTGGCAACTGGTCGGCTTCTTCCTGGGCTGGCAAGGCCTGCCGGGCCGCGGCCGTGCGCTGGGTTCGGGCGAAGTGAAATTCTTCGGTCAGGTCCTGCCGACCGCCAAGAAAGTCACCTACAACATTCATATCAAACGCGTCCTCAAGGGCAAGCTGAACCTGGCCATCGCCGATGGTTCGGTGACTGTCGACGGTCGCGAAATCTACACCGCCGAAGGCCTTCGCGTCGGCGTGTTCACCTCCACTGACAACTTCTAAGGGTTATTCGCATGCGCCGCGTCGTTATCACTGGTCTGGGCATTGTTTCGTGCCTGGGCAATGACAAAGAGACCGTCTCCGCTAACCTGCGTGCAAGCCGCCCTGGCATCCGGTTCAACCCGGAATATGCTGAAATGGGTCTGCGTAGCCAGGTTTCCGGCTCCATCGACCTCAACCTTGAAGAACTGATCGATCGCAAGATCTATCGTTTCGTCGGCCACGCAGCGGCTTACGCCTACCTGGCCATGAAAGACGCGATTGCCGACTCCGGTCTGACCGAAGAGCAAGTGTCCAATCCGCGTACCGGCCTGATCGCCGGCTCCGGGGGTGCCTCCACGCTGAACCAGATGGAAGCGCTGGACATCCTGCGCGAGAAAGGCGTGAAGCGCGTTGGCCCATACCGCGTAACGCGGACCATGAGCAGCACCGTTTCCGCTTGCCTGGCCACGCCATTCAAGATCAAGGGCCTGAACTACTCCATCGCTTCTGCCTGCGCCACCAGTGCTCACTGCATCGGTACCGCCATGGAACAGATCCAGATGGGCAAGCAGGACATCGTCTTCGCCGGCGGCGGTGAAGAAGAGCACTGGAGCCAGTCGTTCCTGTTCGACGCGATGGGCGCTCTGTCCAGCAAGCGTAACGACACCCCGGAACAAGCTTCCCGTGCCTACGATGCCGACCGTGACGGTTTCGTCATCGCTGGCGGTGGCGGCATGGTCGTGGTTGAAGAGCTGGAACACGCTCTGGCCCGCGGCGCGAAAATCTACGCGGAAATCGTTGGCTACGGCGCGACCTCCGACGGCTACGACATGGTTGCACCGAGTGGCGAAGGCGCCATCCGTTGCATGCAGCAGGCCTTGTCCACCGTTGATACGCCAATCGACTACCTGAACACCCACGGCACTTCGACTCCGGTCGGCGACGTTGCGGAAATGAAAGGTGTGCGCGAAGTGTTCGGCGACAAGGCACCTGCAATCAGCTCGACCAAGAGCCTGTCCGGTCACTCCCTGGGCGCCGCCGGCGTTCACGAAGCGATCTACTGCATGCTGATGATGGAAGGCAACTTCATTGCCGGCTCCGCCAACATCGACGAGCTGGACCCTGAAGTGGCCGATCTGCCGGTGCTGACCAAGACCCGCGAGAACGCCACCATCAATACCGTGATGAGCAACAGCTTCGGCTTCGGCGGCACCAACGCCACGTTGGTACTGAAGCGTTGGGAAGGCAAATAATTTCCCGCTGCTGAGCCACACCTGAAAACGCCCCGACTGGTTCGGGGCGTTTTTTTTGCCTGAAGAAAACTCATGGCCGACACAAATCCACTGTAGGAGTGAGCCTGCTCGCGATGGCTGTGGATCAGCCAACATCGTTGGTGACTGACACTGCGCTATCGCGAGCAGGCTCACTCCTACAAGGGTTTGCGATGGTCTGAAAATGAAACTTCTGTCATGAAACCTACCGCCCTGCGACCGAATGTCGCGGATTACGCGGGCTGCAGCACTGTTGCAAAAAACGCAACAACACCTTGCGCAAATCAGCCGTTTACTTAGCAGGCTAACAAATTCTATAAAAGAGTCCTGCACACGCCTTGCTGCAGATAACTTGAGATTTGGAGCTAGCAGATGACTGTAAAAGTAACTGAACGCGACGATTCACACATGTCCCACGAAGGCGTAGCCGCCGGTATCCGCATCTGGGATGTGCATCAACAAGACTTGCTGGTCGGCATGTTCCACAACGAGATCGACGCCCACAACTACAAGGCCGAACTCGAAGTGCAAGAGCAACAACGCGAAGCCCGTTCCTCCTGAGTCACCACAGCATTGAAAACGACAAACCCCGCCATGAGCGGGGTTTGTCGTTGTTACAGCTGTATCGGTTTACCACATCAGATCATCAGGGATCTGATAGGCCGCGTACGGATCGTCCTCGCTGCTGACCTCTTCAGTCTGCACGTTGAGCTGGACGATGCGCTGTGGATCACGCTCCTGAATCTTCAGGGCCGCTTCACGCGGAATGACTTCGTAGCCGCCGGCATGGTGCACGATCGCCAGCGAACCGCTGCTGAGCTTGTTGCGCATCAGCGTGTTGACCGAGATGCGCTTGACCTTCTTGTCGTCGACGAAGTTGTAGTAGTCCTCGGTGGTCAGCTTCGGCAGACGCGAGACTTCGATCAGTTGCTTGACCTGCGCTGCACGCGCCTTGGCCTCGGCTTTCTCTTTCTGCTGACGGTTCAGCTCCTGGTCACGCTTGACCTTCTCGGCCATGGCTTCCTGGGCGGCACGCTGTTGCGAGTCATCCAGCTCGATCTGGCCTTTGTGCGCCAGACGCTGCTGCTTTTGCTTGTCCTTGCTGACCTGCTTGGCCTGCTTTTGGTTGACCAGGCCTGCTTTGAGCAACTGATCGCGAAGGGAAATACTCATGGTGCTTACTCACTTGGGCAGTGGCTCAGCCGCAGCCGGGCACATTCTTTTCCTGACGTTTGGCTTCACCCCACAGGGCGTCCAACTCTTCGAGGGTGCAATCTTCCATGGGACGGTGGGTGTCGCGCAATGCCTGTTCGATAAAACGGAAACGTCTTTCAAACTTGCCGTTGGCGCCACGCAGTGCCGTTTCCGGGTCGACCTTCAGATGCCGGGCCAGATTGACCACGGAGAACAGCAAGTCGCCGATCTCGTCAGCCACGGCGACGGCATCATTTTCGGACATCGCTTCGAGGACTTCATCGAGTTCTTCGCGCACCTTGTCGAGCACCGGCAAGGCGTCCGGCCAGTCGAAACCGACCTGCCCGGCGCGCTTCTGCAATTTGGCCGAACGCGACAGTGCCGGCAACGTGGCCGGCACGTCATCGAGCAGCGACAGTTGCTCGGGCGCGGCGGATTTCTCCGCACGCTCTTCGGCCTTGATCTCTTCCCAGCGCTGCTTGACCTGTTCTTCGCTCAAGCGCGGCACATCCAGCGGCGCGTACAGATCGCCGGTGGGAAACACGTGCGGGTGGCGACGGATCAGCTTGCGGGTAATGCTGTCGATCACCCCGGCAAATTCGAAGCGCCCTTCTTCCTTGGCCAACTGGCTGTAATACACCACCTGGAACAGCAGATCGCCCAACTCGCCCTGCAGGTGATCGAAGTCGCCGCGCTCGATGGCGTCGGCCACTTCGTAAGCTTCTTCGAGGGTGTGCGGGACGATGGTCGCGTAGGTTTGCTTGATGTCCCACGGGCAACCGTACTGTGGATCGCGCAGACGGTTCATGAGGTGGAGCAGGTCTTCAAGGCTGTACATCATTTCACTCACTACATAGATCCCTGTGGGAGCGAGCTTGCTCGCGAAGGCGGACTTTCAATCACATCACTGCTGGATGCGATACCGTCTTCGCGAGCAAGCTCGCTCCCACATTGGATCGGCGGTTAACATTCGAGAGCGCCAATCCTCACGGAGTACGGTTACGCCGCGTTTCGATGATGTTCGGCAACTGCGAAATGCGCCCCAGCAAGCGCCCCAGCGCATCCAGTCCCGGGATCTCGATGGTCAGGGACATCAGCGCAGTGTTGTCCTCCTTGTTCGAGCGGGTGTTGACCGCCAGCACGTTGATGCGCTCGTTGAGCAGCACCTGCGAGACGTCACGCAGCAGCCCGGAACGGTCGTAGGCGCGGATGATGATGTCCACCGGATAGGTGAGCACCGGCACCGGCCCCCAGCTGACCTGAATGATCCGCTCCGGCTCGCGTCCGCCCAGTTGCAGCACCGAGGCGCAGTCCTGACGGTGAATGCTCACGCCACGGCCCTGGGTGATGTAACCGACGATTGCATCGCCCGGCAGCGGCTGGCAGCAACCCGCCATCTGCGTCATCAGGTTGCCCACGCCCTGGATCTGAATGTCGCCGCGCTTGCCCGGTTTGTACCCGGTGGCCTTGCGCGGAATCAGCTCCAATTGTTCGTTGCCGCGTTCCGGCTCGACCAGTTGCTGCGCCAGATTGACCAGTTGCGCCAGACGCAAGTCGCCGGCACCGAGGGCGGCGAACATGTCTTCGGCGGTTTTCATGTTGGCCTTGTCGGCCAGCTTGTCGAAGTCCACCGCTGGCAGACCGAGACGCGTCAGTTCGCGCTCGATCAGGGTTTTACCGGCCGCAACGTTCTGATCGCGCGCCTGCAATTTGAACCAGTGAACGATCTTCGCCCGCGCCCGCGAGGTGGTGACGTAACCGAGGTTGGAGTTCAGCCAGTCGCGGCTCGGCGTGCCGTGCTTGCTGGTGATGATCTCGACCTGCTCACCGGTCTGCAGGCTGTAGTTGAGCGGCACAATGCGCCCGTTGATCTTCGCGCCACGGCAGTTGTGGCCGATTTCGGTGTGTACGCGATAGGCGAAGTCGAGCGGCGTCGCGCCTTTCGGCAAGTCGATGGCGTGACCGTCGGGAGTGAAGATGTAGACCCGATCCGGCTCGATATCGACGCGCAGCTGTTCGGCCAGACCACCGATATCGCCCAGTTCTTCGTGCCACTCGAGGACCTGCCGCAGCCAGGAGATTTTCTCTTCGTAGTGGTTCGAACCGGATTTGACGTCGGTGCCCTTGTAGCGCCAGTGCGCGCAGACGCCAAGCTCGGCTTCTTCGTGCATCGAGTGCGTACGGATCTGCACTTCGAGGACTTTGCCTTCCGGACCGATCACCGCCGTGTGCAACGAGCGGTAGCCGTTCTCTTTCGGGTTGGCGATGTAATCGTCGAATTCTTTCGGGATGTGCCGCCACAAGGTGTGGACGATGCCCAGCGCGGTGTAGCAGTCGCGCATTTCCGGCACCAGCACACGCACCGCACGCACGTCGTAGATCTGGCTGAACTCCAGCCCCTTGCGCTGCATTTTGCGCCAGATCGAATAGATGTGTTTGGCCCGGCCGCTGATATCGGCATCGACGCCGGTGGCCTGCAGTTCGTCCTTGAGCTGGGTCATCACATCGGCGATGAAACGCTCGCGATCCAGCCGTCGCTCGTGGAGCAACTTGGCGATCTGCTTGTATTGATCCGGCTCCAGGTAACGGAAGGACAAGTCCTCCAGTTCCCACTTGATATGACCGATGCCGAGGCGGTGCGCGAGCGGCGCATAGATGTCGAAGACTTCGCGGGCGACACGGTTGCGTTTTTCGTCGTCGGCGGTTTTCACCGCGCGAATGGCGCAGGTGCGTTCGGCGAGTTTGATCAGCGCAACGCGAACGTCGTCAACCATCGCCACGAGCATCTTGCGCAGGTTTTCCACTTGCCCTTGCGTGCCCATGACCATCGACTGACGCGGGCTGAGGCTGGCGCTGATGGCCGCCATGCGCTGCACGCCGTCGATCAGTTTGGCCACCACCGGGCCGAAGCGCTGGCCGACCGCCGCGAGTTCGATCTGGCCTTCGCGCACACCGCGATACAGGACCGCGGCGACCAGCGAATCCTGATCGAGTTTGAGATCGGCGAGAATCTCGGCGATTTCCAGGCCGGTACTGAAACTGCCGGAGCCTTCGGCCCACAGATTCTTCTTGGCATTGGACTGTTGTTCGGCCTCGCGAGCGAACTCGCAGGCTTCTTTCAAGGCTTCGCGATCCAGTGCCAGATCGACACTGACCGCGTGATCGAGCCAAGCCTCGAGATTGATACTGCCGTCAGTGTTGATCGGCTGGTGTGCTCTCACCTGTACCATCTTGCTTTACCTTCCCTACGACGCAGATTCAATGCGTCAAATCGCTGATCCTTGTTGCCCGTTTGCACTCGCGGGGCTAAAGCGAGCGCTGTGCGGACAGATCAGGCGGATTCAGACGAGCCATCCTGGCTCGCTTCAAATAACGCCATGGCCTCGACATGTGCCGTCTGAGGAAACATATCGAGAATCCCGGCACGTTTTAACCGGTAGCCCTGCTTGATCAATTCGACCGTATCGCGCGCCAGAGTTGCAGGGTTGCACGACACATACACCAACCGTTTGGCACCCAGGGTCGCCAGCTTGCGAACCACCTCGAAAGCACCGTCACGCGGTGGGTCCAAGAGTACCGCAGAAAAGCCTTTTCCGATCCACTGGGCATCGGTCAAAGGCTGGGATAAATCGGCTTGAAAAAACTTTGTGTTATGCAAATTGTTACTAGCGGCGTTGGCTTCGGCCCGTTCAACCATCGTCTGCACGCCTTCGACCGCGACCACTTCACGCACGCTTCTGGCCAGCGGCAAAGCGAAGTTGCCGAGGCCGCAGAACAGATCCAGCACACGCTCGTCAGCCTGCGGTTTCAACCAGTCCAGCGCCTGCGCAACCATGGCTTCGTTGACGCCGGCGTTGACCTGAATGAAGTCACCCGGGCGGTACGCCAGATCGAGATCCCACTGTTCCAGGCGATAGCCCAGAGACTGGGTCGCATCGACCGGTTGTGGCTCGCCTTCGCCATGCAGCCACAATTGCGCTTCATGGAACTGGCAGAAGTCCTTGAGGATCGTCAGATCCGCTTCGGACAACGGCGCCATGTGCCGCAGCAGCACCGCCAGTGACGAGCCACTGAACAACTCGACATGGCCCAGCGCTTGCGGTTTGCTCAATCGGCGAAGCATCTCCGGCAAACGGCTCATGATCGGCTGCAAGGGCTGTACCAGCACCGGGCATTCGTTGATGGCGACGATGTCCTGACTGCCGGCGGCACGGAAACCGACTTCGAGTTTCTTCGCTTTCATGTCCCAGCGCACCGCGATCCGGGCACGGCGGCGATAGCCGAATTCCGGGCCGGTCAGTGGCGCTGCCCACTCTTGCGGTTCGACACCGGCGACACGCGACAACTGCTCGGCGAGCATGCGCTGTTTCAGGGCAAGTTGTTCGCCGTGGGGCAAATGCTGAACGCTGCAACCGCCGCAACGGCCGGCGTGCTGACACGGTGCCGGGCGACGCAACTCGCTGGCCTTGAACACGCGTTCGGTGCGCGCCTCGACCACTTTGCCGTGAGCGCCGAGCACCCGTGCTTCAACCTCTTCACCGGCGAGGGCGCCGAGGACGAACCAGGTTTTGCCTTCGAAAAACGCGATACCGCGACCGTCATTGGCCAGGCGCTCGATGCTCAAGCGCTGTTTTTTGCCAGTCGGGATTTGCGCGGCCTTGCTCCCGCCCGTGGGCTGGAAGCGCAGGCCTCTCTCATGCTTGGCCATCAGTTGAGCGCGTCGAAAATGCCGGTCGACAGGTAACGGTCGCCACGGTCGCAGATGATCGCGACGATCACCGCGTTTTCAACTTCTCTGGACAGGCGCAGCATCGCTGCCACCGCACCACCCGAGGACACGCCGCAGAAGATGCCTTCTTCGCGGGCCAGACGCCGGGTCACGTCCTCGGCTTCGCTTTGCGCCATGTCGACGATGCGGTCGACGCGATCGGCCTGGTAGATCTTCGGCAGGTATTCCTGCGGCCAGCGGCGGATACCGGGAATGGCCGAGCCTTCCATCGGTTGCAGACCGACGATCTGCACGCTGTCGCTCTGCTCTTTCAAGTAGCGCGATACGCCCATGATGGTGCCGGTGGTGCCCATCGAACTGACGAAATGGGTGATGGTGCCCTGGGTCTGACGCCAGATTTCCGGACCGGTGGTGGTGTAGTGCGCTTCAGGATTGTCGCCGTTGGCGAACTGATCGAGCACCTTGCCACGGCCTTCAGCTTCCATGCGCTGGGCGAGGTCGCGGGCGCCTTCCATGCCTTCTTCCTGGCTGACCAGAATCAGCTCGGCACCGTAAGCGGTCATCGCCGCTTTGCGCTCGGCGCTGGAGTTGTCCGGCATGATCAGGATCATCTTGTAACCCTTGATCGCGGCAGCCATGGCCAACGCGATGCCGGTGTTGCCCGAGGTCGCTTCGATCAACGTGTCGCCGGGATTGATCTGCCCGCGCAACTCGGCGCGGGTGATCATCGACAACGCCGGACGGTCCTTGACCGAACCCGCCGGGTTATTCCCTTCGAGCTTGAGCAATAGGGTGTTGCTGGTAGCACCGGGCAGGCGCTGCAAACGCACCAGCGGCGTGTTGCCGACGCAATCGGCGATGGTTGGGTACTGCAGGGTCATGGCGTATTCGCAATCCAGACGTGCGGGGGCGCCTATCATACCGGCAAACCTGCGAAGGCCATATCACGCAAAGTGCGGTGCTTATGGTTTATGGGAATAAGGGATTAAAAGTCGCGTCAGTGGTGCGACTTTTGCGGTGGGTCATCTTAATGGGCGGTGATGTGTATGGCATCTTCGCGAGCAAGCCCGCTCCCACAGGGGATCAGCGTTGTTCACACAATCTGCGGCGAACCGAGATCCACTGTGGGAGCGGGCTTGCTCGCGAAGGCGTCCGTCGACGCAACATCACCCGCAGCGACCAAGCGCAAATTCAAGCGCAATCCGGCCTTACTGTTCTCCGCCCAAATACTCCCGCCCTGACGCTGCACGGCATTGCGCGCAATGCTCAGCCCCAAACCAAATCCACCATTTCCGGGCCGCGAGCCGTCGAGTCGAGTGAACGCGGAGAAGATCCTTTCGAGATCTCCTTCCGCTACGCCGCCGCCCTGGTCTTCCAGCCACAGATGCCAGTAATCGCCATCGCGCCGACCATCAAGACGCACAATCGCGCCCGGCGGCGAATGCCGAATGGCGTTACGCAAAATATTCTCCAGCGCCTGCGCCAGTGTATTCAGGTTGCCTCGCACCCAGCACGACGCCTCGACCGAACATTGCAATTGCACACTCGGCCAGCCGCTTTCATAACAGGCATTGTCCGTGAGCATTTCCCACAGGGCCTGAATCTGGATGGCTTCGTCCGGCAACGGGCTGCGATCAGTGTCGAGCCAGGCCAATTGCAACGTGTCTTCGACCAGTCGTTGCATGCCGTCGACTTCCCGACTGATGCGCTCGCGCAGTTGCAGCAGGTCTTGCTCGCTTTCGCTGGCCACTCGCAGTCGGCTCAGCGGTGTGCGCAGCTCGTGGGACAGATCACGCAGCAGTTGCTGTTGCAGAGCCACAGTGGATTGCAGGCGCTCGGACATCGAGTCGAATGCCCGCGCCAGTTCGCCAAGTTCATCCGGCCGCTGGGTGATGCCGCTCGACAGCCGTACATTCAGTTGGTCCGCCCGCCAGGCGTTGGCCTGTTCGCGCAGGTTGTTCAGGGGCACGACCAGCAAGCGGTACAGACCGACACACAGTAATAACGTGAACAGACCGGGAATCACGCCGTTGGTGATGACGCGCCAGAACAGCCGATACTTGCCCGGAACAAATCGCTCGGGCAATTCGATCACCAGGCTGCCGGCAGACGGTTCTTTGGGAAAAGGAATGCGCAACCACGGCCGTCCCTTCTTGTGGATCGGCCAGTCGAGGCCGCGCAAAAAAGTCAGGTGCTGGAGTTCCTGATCATTCAGCGCATCACTGCCCAGCGAATGCAAATTGCTGCCGATGACGCCGACCCAACTGGCCTCGCGCAATTCCATGCTCTGCAGCCAGTCATCGACGCCGTTGCGGCCGCCATGCTGCCACGCCTGTTCCGCTTGCGCGGCGTAACGCGTCAGGGTGCCGCGCGCCTCGTCGGAGAGGAACTGGTTGCGCTCCTCCATATAGCGGCCCCACGACCAGCTCAGCCAGATCATCAGCAGACAGAATGCCACCAGCAGAAACGCCAGTTTCCAGAACAGTGAATGCCGCCCCGGCAGTTCAGAGCGTTTCATCAGCGGCGCTCAACACGTAACCCTTGCCCCAGACGGTGCGCACTTCGCGTTCGGTGTAACCGATGGCTTTCAGTTTGCGGCGGATCTGGCTGATGTGCATGTCGAGACTGCGGTCATGGGCCGCGTATCCACGCTGCAGAACGTGCTGATAAAGGAAGGCTTTGCTCAGCACTTCCTCGTCGTTGCGATTGAGGGTTTCCAGCAAACGGTATTCGCTACGGGTCAGCCCGGCGGGTCGTTCACGGAAAAACACATCGCTCTGTTCATCGTCGAAGCGCAGCGTACCGGGCGCCACTGGCGCCGCCAGCAATGCCGGTCGCCGATCCAGCGCCACCCGACGCAGGATCGCTTCGATGCGCACATGCAACTCGGCCATGCTGAACGGCTTGGGCAAATAATCGTCGGCACCGAGACGGAAACCGCTGATGCGATCGGCCTCGGCGCCGAGGGCCGACATCAGCAGCACCGGCGTGGAATGGCTCTGGCGCAATTGCGTCAACACCTGCAAACCGTCCAGGCCCGGCAAGAGGATATCCATCAGCACCACGTCGAACGGCTGGGCGGTGGCGATGTTCAGGCCTTCCTGGCCGTTCTGGCACCAGGTCACCTGAAAGCCGCTGCGGCCCAGATGTTCGTGAACATAGGCGCCGAGAACGGGGTCGTCTTCAATGGAAAGAATGCGTGGCTGGCCAGCGGAAACAGGAGTCATGAGTATCTGCAAGTAATTCTCAGTTGAGCGCGATTATTCAAGATTGTCGGACAGCGGGCAACTCAAGGTTGACCGAGCTGACCAACGAGCAGCGCCGCCCTGCCCCGAGGCGAGCGCATTTTTCCGGAGATTGCCCGCGAGCAAATCGCTACACTGCGCCCATGTCGCGTGCTGGATGCATGCATGAGTCAACAGATCAGCGGGATGCAGGAGATAGGCGTGCTCAAGAAACTGGGAATCAAAGGTCGTGTGTTGCTGCTGACCTTGTTGCCGACCAGCCTGATGGCGCTGGTGCTGGGTGGTTATTTCACCTGGACGCAGCAGGCCGACTTGCAGAGCCAATTGATGCAGCGCGGCGAAATGATCGCCGAGCAACTGGCGCCACTGGTGGCCCCCGCCATGGGGCACGGCAACAGCGAACTGCTGGAGCGCATCGCCACGCAATCCCTTGAACAGCCGGACGTGCGCGCAGTGACCTTCCTCGCCCCGGATCGCTCGCCGCTGGCGCATGCCGGCCCGACCATGCTCAATCAAGCCCCGAGCGGCGACAGCGCGCAATTGCAACGGCGCAGCGGCAATGACGCGACGCGTTACCTGATGCCGGTGTTCGGCAAACATCGCAACCTCGCCGGCGAACTGATCCCGCAAGAGTCCGAACGCCTGCTCGGCTGGGTCGAACTGGAGCTGTCGCACAACGGCATGTTGCTGCGCGGTTATCGCAGTCTGTTTGCCAGTCTGTTGCTGATCGCCGCCGGCCTGGTGGGCGCGGCCCTGCTGGCGTTGCGCATGGGCCGCACGATCAACCGCCCGCTGAGCCAGATCAAACAGGCCGTCGCGCAACTCAAGGACGGCCATCTGGAAACCCGCCTGCCGCCACTCGGTAGCCAGGAACTGGATGAGCTGGCCTCCGGCATCAACCGCATGGCCGGCACCCTGCAGAACGCCCGCGAAGAACTGCAACACAGCGTCGATCAGGCCACCGAAGACGTGCGCCAGAACCTGGAAACCATCGAGATCCAGAACATCGAACTCGACCTGGCGCGCAAAGAGGCGCTGGAGGCGAGCCGGATCAAATCCGAATTCCTCGCCAACATGAGCCACGAAATCCGCACGCCGCTCAACGGCATTCTCGGCTTCACGCACCTGCTGCAAAAAAGCGAACTGACCCCGCGCCAGCTCGATTATCTGGGCACCATCGAGAAGTCCGCCGACAGCCTGCTGGGGATCATCAACGAGATCCTCGACTTCTCGAAAATCGAGGCCGGCAAACTGGTGCTCGACCACATTCCGTTCAACCTGCGCGACCTGTTGCAGGACACCCTGACCATCCTCGCCCCCGCCGCGCACGCCAAACAGCTGGAACTGGTCAGTCTGGTCTATCGCGACACGCCGCTGTCGCTGGTCGGTGATCCGCTGCGCCTGAAGCAGATCCTCACCAACCTGGTCAGCAACGCAATCAAGTTCACCCGCGAAGGCACCATCGTCGCCCGCGCGATGCTTGAAGATGAACACGAAGACAGCGTGCAACTGCGCATCAGCATTCAGGATACTGGCATCGGCCTGTCGAATCAGGACGTGCGCGCGTTGTTCCAGGCCTTCAGTCAGGCCGACAACTCGCTGTCGCGGCAACCGGGCGGCACCGGTCTGGGGCTGGTGATTTCCAAGCGCCTGATCGAACAGATGGGCGGTGAAATCGGCGTCGACAGCACGCCGGGCGAAGGCTCGGAATTCTGGATCAGCCTGAGCCTGCCGAAAACCCGCGACGACGCCGAAGACTTGCCGGCCGCGCCGTTGCTCGGGCGCCGCGTGGCGGTGCTGGAAAGTCACGAACTGGCGCGTCAGGCCTTGCAGCACCAACTGGAAGATTGCGGCCTCGATGTCACGCCGTTCAATACCCTGGAAACCTTGACCAACGGCGTCACTGGCGCGCACCAGACCGATCAGGCGATTGATCTGGCGGTCATCGGCATCACCAGCAACGACATGCTGCCCGAGCGTTTGAATCAGCACATCTGGGACCTCGAACACCTCGGCTGCAAAGTGCTGGTGCTGTGCCCGACCACCGAACAGACGCTGTTCCATTTATCGGTGCCGAACCCGCACAGTCAGCTGCAAGCGAAACCGGCCTGCACGCGCAAACTGCGCCGGGCCCTGGCCGATCTGGTCAACCCGCGCCAGCCGCGCAATGAGCCGGGCGAACCGTTGTCGAGCCGTGCACCGAAAGTCCTGTGTGTCGACGACAACCCGGCCAACCTGCTGCTGGTGCAAACCCTGCTCGAAGACATGGGCGCCAAGGTACTCGCAGTGGAAAGCGGCTACGCGGCGGTCAAAGCGGTGCAGAGCGAATCCTTCGATCTGGTGCTGATGGACGTGCAGATGCCCGGCATGGACGGCCGCCAGAGCACCGAAACCATTCGCCAGTGGGAAAGCGAGCGGCACTCTACGCCACTGCCGATCGTCGCCCTCACCGCCCATGCCATGGCCAACGAAAAACGCGCGCTGCTGCAAAGCGGCATGGACGATTACCTGACCAAACCGATCAGCGAGCGGCAACTGGCGCAAGTGGTACTGAAATGGACCGGCCTGGCTTTACGCAATCAAGGGCCGGAACGGCTCAGCGACAACGCCGCCGGCAATAATGAATTGCCGGTGCTCGATCACGAGGAAGGTTTGCGCCTGGCCGCCGGCAAGGCTGATCTGGCGGCGGACATGCTGGCGATGCTGCTCGCGTCTCTGGAAGCCGACCGCGAAGCCATTCGCGCGGCACGCGACAGCCACGATCAGAATGCGCTGCTTGAACGCGTGCATCGCCTGCACGGCGCGACGCGGTACTGCGGTGTGCCGCAGTTGCGTGCTACCTGCCAGCGCAGTGAAACGCTGCTCAAACAGGACGACCCGAAAGCGGCACTGGCCCTGGATGAGCTAGAGCGGGCGATCAACCGGTTGGCTGCACAAGCGAAGATCAGCGCCTGATCCACAGCAATGCCGGTCAACGCCAACAGCGCTAAAGTGGGTTCGGGTGATTCAATCCGTGTCGATGCTCCAGGAGGAATTCATGCGCACACTCGTGTTCAGCAGCCAGACCTACGACCGCGACAGTTTTCTCGCCGCCGATTGCCCGACGGGTATCGAGCTGCACTTTCAACCGGCCCGGCTCAGCCTCGATACGGCCGCGCTGGCCGACCAACACGACGTGGTTTGTGCGTTCATCAATGATGACCTCAGCGCTGCAGTGCTGGAGCGTCTGGCGGCGGGCGGCACACGCCTGATTGCCCTGCGCTCGGCGGGTTACAACCACGTCGACCTGGGCGCGGCGAAACGTCTGGGACTGGCCGTGGTGCGCGTGCCGGCCTATTCGCCGCATGCGGTGGCCGAACACGCCGTGGCGCTGATTCTGGCCCTCAACCGTCGCCTGCACCGTGCCTATAACCGCACCCGTGAAGGCGATTTCAGCCTGCATGGCCTGACCGGTTTCGATCTGGTCGGCAAAACCGTGGGGATTGTCGGCACCGGGCAGATCGGCGCGACCTTCGCCAAAATCATGCACGGTTTCGGCTGTGAGCTGCTGGCCTATGACCCTTTCCCGAATCCGGATGTGCTGGCGTTGGGGGCACGCTATCTGAGCCTGCCGCAGTTACTCGCGCAATCGCGGATCGTCAGCCTGCACTGCCCGCTCAACGAGCAGAGCAAACACCTGATCAACCGCGATTCACTGGCGCACATGCAGGCCGGCGCCATGCTCATCAATACCGGCCGCGGTGGTCTGGTCGACACGCCGGCGCTGATTGATGCACTGAAGGACGGCCAACTGGGCTATCTGGGTCTGGATGTCTATGAAGAAGAGGCGCAGCTGTTTTTCGAGGATCGCTCCGACCTGCCCTTGCAGGACGATGTGCTGGCGCGATTGCTGACTTTTCCCAACGTGATCATCACCGCCCATCAGGCGTTTCTGACCCATGAAGCGCTGGGGGCGATTGCCGCAACCACCTTGCACAACATCGCGACCTGGGCGGCAGGCGCGCCGCAGAACCAGGTCGAGGGTTGACAGTCCAGCGGCTTATTTCGGTGAAAGCGACGACGCCAGAATCAACAGCGCCAGCCAGCCGAAACCAAAAAAGCGCTGCTTCATCGAATGGCCGTTGCGCAGCAGGAACCAGACGAAAAACATAGGCATCAGGAAGACCATGATCTTCAGCCAGCCTTCCACCGGACGGCTGCCGTCGGCATTGGCCTGCTCAGTGGCCGGTTGTTCAGCTGGCTGCTGGCGCCGACGTCGGGCAGCGGCTGGCATGACTTTCGGTAAAGGCTGCGGCTCAGGTGCTGGAGCACTGACGTCGGGCACCGCTTTGTTACGCGGCAGACTGCCGAAAGAAATCGTCGACGGCTGAGCCGGTGCCGCCTGCGTTTGAGCGCTTTGCTCCAGCATCGGAGCCCCACAATGAATGCACGCGCTGGCTACGGAGCTGATGCTCTTTTTGCATTCATAACATTCGATCAGCGCCATGTTCCGTTCCTTCAGATTCGAGGCCGGCAGTTTGCCATGAGTGGCGCGGCATTTGAACCGGATCGAAGGTCGCACGCGCGCATCATTCTGCAATCAAGCCCGTGCTAGCATGTCGCGCATATTTGGAGGACCCATGGTCGAACACGATTTCCGCTACACCCTGATGAACCCGCAACACACCCTCACCGAATGCCGCGCCCTCGTTCCGGGCCGCTATCAGGTCACCGGCAATGGTGGCTCGATTCGCATCGGTGACGCACTGTTGGTCACCCTCAAAGGCAGCAAGGACCTGTCCATGCGCCTGACCGTTGATACCGTCCGCCACCTGATCAACCCGCCGGGCCAATGGACCGCGATGACCACGGGCCCGGTATTCGGTGAGCTGGCGATCCACACCTGGCAGGTCAACTGCGACAGCTGCGCGAAAGAGCTGAGCTTCGAATTCGCCGTGGATGCCAAACTCGGCAAAACCGCCGAGAAACCGGCGGCCACCGCGCGCATCGCCGAGCTGGGCTGGAAAACCATTGGCGACAAGCACCTGTGCCCGAAATGCCAGGAGCCTGCGTGATGAAACGCTTGGCCCTGACCGCCATGGTCGCTGTGGGTCTGGTGGGTTGCGCGGCAGAGCCCGTGCAACTGCAACAGAACCGCAGCTACATTCTGGAGTGGATTGGCGAGCGACCGCTGATGGATTACAGCCATCTGACCGTGACCCTGGGCGATGATGGTCGCGCCTATGGCAACGGCGGCTGTAACCATTGGTTTGCGCCGTATACGCTGGACGGTGACAAGCTGACCTTCGGCAAGATCGGCAAGACCCGCAAGCTTTGTGCCCCTGCACTGATGGAGCAGGAACAGCGCTTTTTGCAGGCGCTGGAGCATGTCGAGCGCTGGGACATCTCGCCGATCGAGCAGATGCGCTTCTGGCCGGCTGAGGGCAAGCCGCTGCGCTGGTGGCTGGAAGAGGGGTGATTGGCTAGTCCGCCGATGCCCTCACCCTAACCCTCTCCCAGAGGGAGAGGGGACTGATTGGGGGATATTGGAGAAGTACATCGACCTGAACGAGTGCAATTGAATCCATAATCGACTGGATCTTTTAGGTCGATGAGTCCGCCGATGCCCTCATCGGAACGCCGCCCGCCTAGCCCTCTCCCAGAGGGAGAGGGGACTGATTGGGGGATATTGGGGAGCTACGTCGACCTGAACGGCCATCGCCGAATCCATAATCGATCGAATCCCGCTCTGGCGACTGCCTAATCGAGCGGATCTGGTTTTGGTGAATTCACAATCAACTCGATCTCTCAGGTCGATGTAACTCGCCAGACACCTCGGTCGGCCCCCTCTCCCTTTGGGAGAGGGCTGGGGTGAGGGGCTTTTGACGTTACTTGGTCGCCTGCAACGCCTCCAGTTTCGCCATCACCCCCGCCGCCGTCTGCTCGCCCATCAACTGTTCCCGCACCTTGCCCTTGTCGTCGATGATGTACGTCACCGGCAGCGCTTCACTGCGCGGCACGTCAAACAGCTCCGCCGGATCCTGCGCCAGCACGGTGAACTTGATGCCCAGCTTCTCGCTGGCGCTCTTCAGCTCCTCGCCTTGGACATTGTCGAAGTTGACCCCGAACACGCCAACATTCCTGCTCTTCAGCTCATCAGCCAAATGGTTGAGTTCCGGAATCTCGGTCCGGCACGGGCCGCACCATTCGGCCCAGTAGTTCAGCACTACCCATTGTTTATCCAAACGCTCGGACGCCACTTTCTGACCGTTCTGATCGATCCCGTAATCATTGCCGCAGCCCCCCAGCATCAACGCCCCGATTATCGTCAATGCCGCTGCCAATCGCCGTGTCATGTCGTGTTCCTTGTGAAAATTTGAAGGCGCCTGCGACCCATCGCCTCTGAAGGTTCTGGATTGCGCGCTGCACAGTTAGAATAGCCGCCACTTTACGCCAGAAGCGACCCGCCATGACCGATCTGACGCTTTATCACAATCCGCGCTGCTCGAAATCCCGCGGCGCGCTGGAGCTGCTTGAAGCCCGCGGCCTGACCCCGAACGTCGTGCGTTACCTGGAAACCCCGCTGAATGCGGCGCAAATCAAGGCCCTGCTCGGCAAGCTGGGGATCAGCGTCCGCCAGTTGCTGCGCAGCGGGGAAGATGAATACAAAATGCTTCAGCTAGCGGACGAAAGCCTCAGCGAAGCGCAATTGATCGACGCCATCGCCCAGCATCCGAAACTGATGGAGCGGCCGATTCTTGAAGTCGGCGACAAAGCCGTCATCGGCCGTCCACCGGAAAATATCCTGGAGTTGCTGCCGTGAGCGCGCCATACATTCTGGTGCTGTATTACAGCCGCAGCGGTTCGACCAACGAAATGGCCCGGCAGATTGCCCGCGGGGTCGAACAGGCTGGACTCGAAGCGCGCCTGCGCACCGTGCCGGCGATTTCCACCGAGTGCGAAGCCGTGGCTCCGGACATTCCGGACGAAGGCGCGCTGTACGCGACCCTCGATGATTTGAAGAACTGCGCCGGTCTCGCCCTCGGCAGCCCGACCCGTTTCGGCAACATGGCCGCGCCGCTGAAGTACTTTCTCGACGGCACCAGTAACCTCTGGCTGACCGGCGCCCTCGTCGGCAAACCGGCCGGCGTGTTCACCTCCACCGCCAGTTTGCACGGTGGGCAGGAAACCACGCTGCTGTCGATGATGTTGCCGCTGTTGCACCACGGCATGCTCATCACCGGTCTGCCGTACAGCGAGTCGGCGCTGCTGGAAACCCAGGGCGGCGGTACGCCTTACGGTGCCAGCCATCACGCTGGGGCCGACGGCAAAAACGGCCTTGATCCGCACGAAGTGGCGCTGTGTCGCGCACTCGGCCTGCGTCTAGCCAAGACTGCGCAAAAACTGGAGGGCTGAGGGTGGCGAAGAAGCCGAAGATCCTGCCCAGTGTCGAGTGGCTTGAGCCTCGGGTGAAGGCGATGCGGGTGCTCAGTCTGCTGAGCTTTTTCGCCCTCGCCGGTTTGCTGGCGGCCTACTATCTGCTGTTCGCCGACCTGCACGGTGCGCGGCCGTGGGTGATTCTGCTGGTCGAGTTGATCCCGTGGATCGTTCTCGCTCCCGCGATGATCATGGGCAGCGCCCGTGGGCATTCGTGGATGTGTTTTGTGGTGAACCTGTATTTCATCAAAGGCGCACTGGCGGCGTATGACCCGAGCCGGCAGTGGTTTGGCGTGCTGGAGATGATGGTCAGCCTGGCGGTGTTCTGCTCGGCGCTGTTGTATGTGCGGTGGCGGTATCAGTTGAATCGCAAGTTGGCTGGCGAAGGAGAAATCTCCGTCGCCTGACAAATAGCTATCGCGAGCAGGCTCACTCCTACAGGGGATCTGTGGCGTTCACAAATCACCTGTAGGAGTGAGCCTGCTCGCGATAGGCGCGACTCGGTCTCAATGGTTGACGGTGTAAGCGAGCATCATCGAAATCTGGCTCATCGCCCGCCCGCCACTCTGCTCATGCCACTGGTTGAACGCCTCCTGCACGATCGCCAGATCGCGCAGACTGGTCGGCACCTTGTCGACGATCTTCTGCGCATTCAGCGCCGCGACCACGTCGTAACTCGGCACAAAGGTGTCCTTGCCGACCATGCGCAAAAACCGTGGCGCGGAGAGCCCGCCCAATTGATGGCCATGCTTTTTCAGGTACGTCCACAGGCCGACGATATCGGTCACCGGCCAGTCGGCGATCAGTGCGCCGAAGCTGCCCTTTTCTTTCTCGACGTCGAGGATGAACTGCGCATTGCGCGGCACGCTCTTGAGTTTGCCCAGGTGGCGGATGATCCGCGCATCCTGCATCAGGCGCTCAAGGTGCTCGGCGCTCATCAGCACGACTTTTTCCGGGTCGAACCTGAAGAACACTTCTTCGAAGGCCGGCCATTTGGCGTCGACCAGACTGTGCTTGAGGCCGGCGCGGAACACGCGCAGAGCCATGGTCGAGAGGTAGCGGTCGTCGCTGATCTTACGCAGTTGCGCGGGAGTCTTGGGAACGGGCAGATGGGCTTCCAGTTCAGCCGCCGAACCGAAGCGGTTCAGACAGTATTCGTGCAGCCACTTGTAATCGCGCATGCCCTCTCCTGGGAATTGAAAATGAAATTTTACCTGTGAACACAAAACACTGTGGGAGCGAGCTTGCTCGCGAAAGCGGTCTGTCATTCAACACAGATGTCGGCTGACACGACGCCTTCGCGAGCAAGCTCGCTCCCACATGGATCGGGTTTACAGGTTGACGACGTTGACGAAGCGCGAAGCTGCCGTCTCGTCGATCTTCAGGCTGGTGAAGTCGAACAGGTTGCGGTCGGCCAGCTGCGACGGGATCACGTTCTGCAGACTGCGGAAGATGCTTTCAGTACGGCCCGGGGTCTTGCGCTCCCAGTCCTGAAGCATTTCCTTGACCACCTGACGCTGCAGGTTTTCCTGGGAACCGCAGAGGTTGCACGGGATGATCGGGAATTCCTTGAAGTCCGAATACGCCTGAATGTCCTTCTCGTTGCAGTACGCCAGCGGGCGGATCACCACGTTGCGACCGTCATCGGCACGCAACTTCGGCGGCATGGCCTTGAGCGAGCCGTTGAAGAACATATTGAGGAAAAACGTCTCGACGATGTCATCACGGTGGTGACCGAGGGCCATTTTCGTCGCACCGATCTCATCGGCGAAGGTGTATAGCGTGCCGCGACGCAGGCGCGAGCACAGCGAGCAAGTGGTCTTGCCTTCCGGAATCAGTTCCTTGACCACCGAGTAGGTGTCTTTCTCGACGATGTGGTACTCGACACCCAGTTCTTTCAGATAGGCCGGCAGCACATGTTCGGGGAAGCCCGGCTGCTTCTGGTCCATGTTTACCGCGACGATCTCGAACTTGATCGGGGCCACCTTCTGCAGATGCAGCAGCACATCGAGCATGGTGTAGCTGTCCTTGCCCCCGGACAGGCAGACCATGACCTTGTCGCCGTCCTCAATCATGTTGAAATCGGCGACCGCTTCGCCGGCCAGGCGGCGCAGGCGCTTTTGCAGTTTGTTCTGGTTGACCGTAAGAGTGCCCATGACGCGAAATCCGTGAGGTGTGACGAAAGGCCGGCATTTTACGCAAAAACCCCGGGTTGTGGGCACAGGTTGTCGTCGTCGGCCAATAGCATGTGCACAGACCCCGAGGCGATTAAGCCCCGTGTTTACAGCGCGATTTGCTCTAAGCCCCTAATACCTGTGCGGGTAAGTCCTTTCTATACTGCGACATAAGGTCGCACACAATCTGAAGACCTGTATTTGCTCGGCCACCTTGGCCCGTAGGCGCTCCGTTGGGGGGCGATGGCAATAACAAGAGGAGTGACTGGCATGATCCATCACGTAGTGGGACTTTTTACCCACCCCGATCAGGAATGGAAGGAAATCCGTGGCGACCAAGAGGAAAGCATCAGCCACATGTACCTCACCCACACGCTGATTCTGGCGGCAATCCCCGCTGTTTCGGCCTTTATCGGTACGACTCAGGTGGGCTGGGTGATCGGCAACCGCGCACCGGTCATGCTGACCTTTGAAAGCGCGCTGTGGATGACGATCATGTCCTACCTGGCGATGCTGGGCGGGGTCGCGGTCATGGGCGCCTTCGTGCACTGGATGGCGCGTACGTATGACGCAAACCCGAGTCTGGCCCGTTGTGTCGCATTTGCCACTTATACCGCGACACCGTTGTTCGTCGGCGGTCTGGCGGCGCTGTATCCGCATATGTGGCTGGGGATGATCGTCGGTACGGCGGCCATCTGTTACACGGTTTATCTGTTGTATGTGGGTCTGCCGACGTTCATGAATATTCCGTCGGACGAAGGTTTCCTGTTTTCCAGTTCGGTGCTGGCGGTGGGTCTGGTGGTGCTGGTCGCCATCATGGCGTTCACCGTGATTGTCTGGGGGCTGGGCGTTGGGCCTGTGTATACCAACTGACTCGACAGGCTGATCACAGGCCGCCGCAAGGCGGCCTTGTCGTTTCAAGGATGACCATTCGGCAGCTCGACGATTCGCAAGTCCACAGCGTTGCGGCATACTCGACGTCTCTGGAGATCCATCAAGCATGCCCGAGCAACTCAATACCCGCGTCGAAGACTGTTACCAACTCGCTGAATCCTTTTTCAAACGCTCCTTCCCACGCCCCGTCGTCAGCCTCAAGCTGCGCGGGCAAAAAGCCGGTGTCGCGCATCTGCACGAGAACCTGCTGCGCTTCAATCCGCAGCTGTACCGGGAAAACACCGAACACTTCCTCAAGCAGACCGTGGCCCACGAAGTCGCGCACCTGATCGCCCACCAACTGTTTGGCGAGCGCATTCAACCCCACGGCGAGGAATGGCAACTGATCATGCGTGGCGTTTACGAACTGCCGCCGGATCGCTGCCACACTTATGCAATCAAACGGCGCAGCGTGACTCGCTACATTTACAAATGCCCGTGCGCCGACAGTGATTTTCCGTTTTCGGCGCAACGTCATAGCCTGGTACGGCAGGGGCGGCGGTATTTGTGTCGGCGATGCCGGAGCACCTTGGTGTTCAGTGGTGAGATGCGCGTCGAATAGTCAGTTTTTTATTGCCTGTTCTGGCCTCTTCGCGAGCAAGCTCGCTCCCACCTTGGAATGCATTCTCCTGTGGGAGCGAGCTTGCTCGCGAAAGGGTCGGCACAGGCACTAAAGAATGACTTTGGCACGGCGCAGCTCTTCAATTTTCGAAGGACTCAACCCCAACTCCGCCAACACCTGATTTGTATGCTGCCCCAACACCGCGCCAACATGCCGCGGTGCCGGCAACGCCTCGGAAAACTTCAACGGACACGTCATCTGCGCCTGCGTCGTGCCATCGCCACGTGGCACCTGCGTCACCAGCTCCCGCGCCTGCAACTGGGGATGGCGTACCGCCTCCCCCAGCCTCAACACTGGCTCGACACATGCATCGATCCCGGCGAACATCTCGCACAACTCGGCAAAGTCATGTTTTTCAAACTCGACCGTCAGCGCGTATTTCAATGCCCGCTGCTGTTCAGGCTTGGGGGACAAACCCTGCGCTGCCAACTCCGGCCGGCCCAAAGCCGTACACAGTTGCTGCATAAAGCCCGGTTCCAGACTGCCCACCGACATCCAGCGTCCGTCGCGGGAGCGGTAGTAGTCGTAGAAACTGCCACCATTGAGCATCTGCTCCTCCCATTCAGGCTCTTCGCCGCACGCCAGATAGCCGGCACCGGCCATGGCATTCAGGCTGAACGCGCAGTCGGTCATGCTCACATCCAGATGTGTACCCTGCCCCGTTTGCTGTCGCGCAATCACCGCCGCCAACAAGCCGATCACCCCGTGCAACGAGCCACCGGCGACATCCGCCACTTGCATGCCCAGCGGCAACGGGCCGCTGTCGGCGCGGCCGGTGTAACTGGCCAGCCCCGCCAGCGCCAGATAGTTGATGTCATGCCCGGCGCGATCCTTGTACGGCCCGGTCTGGCCGTAACCGGTGATCGACACATATATCAGCTTCGGATTGATCGCCTTCAGCGCTTCATAGCCCAGGCCCAGACGCTCCATCACACCGGGGCGAAACTGCTCGAGGACGATGTCGTAATCGGCCAGCAATTGCTTGATCACTTCCAGCGCCTCGGGCTGCTTGAGATCCAGCGCCAGGCTGCGTTTGTTGCGATTCAGATAAGCGTGACTGGCGGACATCCCGCCATCGTGCGGCGGCAACACGCGCAGTAAATCCATGCGCGTCGGTGACTCGATGCGCAGCACTTCAGCGCCCATGTCCGCCAGCAACAGCGAGGCGAACGGCCCCGGCAACAACGTCGAGAAATCGAGGATCTTCAGTGAGGCCAGCGGTGCAGACATGGGAGAACTCCTTGAGCGATCTACTCAGCCTAGGCAGCGATGTCGCGAACGGCAATCACCGCAAATGTCAGCGGGTGTGACCGTTACGCTCAAACCGCAGGCAAGAAAAAACCCGCCGAAGCGGGTTTTTCCAGGTAAGCAGTGCTTATTTTACATTGCTTGGAGTCGGGCCTTCGGCTACACCCAAGTCATCTTCTTCACGCTCATCCGAGATACCGCGACCGCCCGAGGCCAGCTCGGTTTGCAGTTGATCGGTATCCAGTTCCTTGACCCACTTGGCAACCACGATGGTCGCTACCGCGTTACCCACCAGGTTAGTCAATGCGCGGGCTTCGGACATGAAGCGGTCGATACCGAGGATCAGCGCCAGACCGGCCACCGGCAGGTGACCGACCGCCGACAGGGTCGCCGCCAGCACGATGAAGCCCGAACCGGTCACGCCAGCCGCACCTTTGGAGGACAGCAGCAATACCAGCAGCAGGGTGATCTGGTGGGTGATGTCCATGTGGGTGTCGGTCGCCTGAGCGATGAACACGGCCGCCATGGTCAGGTAGATCGAAGTACCGTCGAGGTTGAACGAGTAACCGGTCGGGATCACCAGACCGACTACCGATTTCTTCGCGCCCAGACGCTCCATCTTGATCAGCATGCGTGGCAGTGCCGATTCCGACGAGGACGTACCCAGTACGATCAACAGCTCTTCACGGATGTAACGCACCAGTTTGAACACGCTGAAACCGTGAGCACGGCAGATCGCACCCAGCACCAGCACAACGAACAGGATGCAGGTGATGTAGAAGCAGATCATCAACTGGCCCAGTTGCACCAGCGAGCCGACACCGTAGGCACCGATGGTGAACGCCATGGCGCCCAGCGCACCCAGTGGCGCCAGTTTCATGATCATGTTGATGATGTTGAACATGACGTGGGCGAAGCGATCGATCATGTCCAGCAGCGGACGACCGTAAGAACCCAGGCGATGCAGGGCGTAACCGAAGATCACCGAGAACATCAGCACTTGCAGGATGTCACCGGTGGCGAATGCGCCGACGATGGTGTTCGGGATCACATTGAGGAGGAAGCCGACAATGCTCTGGTCTTTACTGGCCGTCACATAGGTGGCGATTTTCGAGGCGTCGAGGGTGGTGACGTCGATGTGCATGCCGGCGCCCGGTTGCACAACGTTGACCACGACCAGACCGATCAGCAGGGCAATGGTCGAAACGATTTCGAAGTACAGCAGCGCGTAGCCGCCGGTCTTGCCCACGGATTTCATGTTCTGCATGCCGGCGATGCCGCTGACAACGGTACAGAAGATGATCGGGGCGATGACCATTTTGATCAGTTTAATGAACCCGTCACCCAGTGGCTTGAGGGCCACACCGGTCTGAGGATAGAAGTGACCAAGCAGGATGCCGATGGCGATGGCAACGATCACCTGGAAATACAGGGATTTGTACAGTGGCTGACGAGTCGTCATTGCAGGTTTCCTCAAGCGTCCCGCGTAGCAACATCCATCTGTTGGCCGCGAAACCTTAATTGCGAACCCTCCTGCACTGGAGGGATTTGTTGTTGGAGCAGCATTTTCCATCAGGGCCAAACGCAAGCTTCTGTGGCTTGTATCGCAAACCTCGTGCCACTTTGGTGCGATTGCCAGCAAGCCTTTTGATATCAGGGATTACTGGTGCACGAATGTCACCGTCCGGTGACTCAACTGTGGCGGATTTCCGCCAACTCGCCGCTTCTCATCCTGCAATTTGGCGGAAATCCGCCTTGTAGGTGCATTCTGCCGCCAGCTACCATCCGGCGCCTGAGGAAGGATCTGCCGCTTATGCGCGAACGCACCATCGCCAGTCATTTCGCCCGTGCCGCCCTCGGTGGCGCGCGCCGCCAAGGGTTCGATTACTCGGGCCTACTGTTGCAACTGGGCATCAGCCCGGAACTGCTCGATGAGCCACGTGCGCGCATTGCACCGGAACAATTCACCCGCCTTATTCAGGGCCTGTGGCTGGCGCTGGACGACGAATACCTGGGTTTCGGCAACGCACCGAGCAAACCCGGCAGTTTCGCCATGATGTGCCACGCCTCGATTCATTGCCGCAATCTGGAGAAAGCGCTGCAACGGGGTTTATTGTTTTATAGCCTATTCCCCGAAGCCCCGCGCCTGAGCCTGACGCGTGAAGACGAATGGGTGCGTTTGAGCCTCGACGACTCCCGGTTGTGGGACCCGGATCACTTTCTCACCGAGAGTTTGCTGGTGATCTGGCATCGCCTCGGCAGTTGGCTGATCGGCCAGCGAATTCGCCTCGAACAGGCGACGTTCAGCTATCCCCGGCCCGAACACGGCGCTGAATATGATTTGTTGTTCCCTTGCCTGCTGACCTTCGGCACCGAGCAGAGCAGCCTGCTGTTCCACAGCCGCTACCTGTCGATGCCGCTGTTGCAGGACGAACGCACCCTCAAACACTTTCTCGAACGCTCTCCCGCCGACCTGCTCTCACGCCCCGACAACGGCGACAGTCTGAGCAGCCGCCTGCGCCGTTTGCTCAGTCGCGACAGCGCAAACTGGCCGGATCTGGAAGCGGTGGCGGCGCACTTGCACATCAGCCCGCAGACCCTGCGTCGGCATTTGCGCGAGGAAGGCACGAGCTTTCAGGCGTTGAAGGATCAACTGCGGCGGGATATCGCCATCTATCATTTGGGCCGCGCGGAGCTGTCGTTGCAGCAGATTGCCGAGCAATTGGGGTTTTCCGAGCCGTCGGCGTTTCACCGGGCGTTCAAGAAATGGACGGGGCTGACGCCGGGGGCTTACCGGGCGCAGGAGCAATGAGGCACTAAAATCAAAAGCCCCTCACCCTAACCCTCTCCCGGAGGGAGAGGGGACTGATCGGGGGATGCTCGGTCAATCCGCCGACCTGAAATTTCGTCATTGAATCCATAATCGACTGGCTATTTCAGGTCGATGTATAGCGCCAGACACCTCGGTCGGCCCCCTCTCCCTCTGGGAGAGGGCTGGGGTGAGGGCAACTTCCAATCACACCGCCGGAAAATGAATCCTGAACGCCGCCCCGCCCATCGGTGAATCCCCCAGCGCCAGTTTGGCGTTGTAGCTTTCGATAATGTCCTTGACCACCGCCAAGCCGATCCCCTGCCCCGGATGCTGGGCATCCAGGCGTTCGCCACGCTCGAGGATCCGCGCACGCTGATCCGGTGGTACGCCCGGGCCGTCATCTTCGACGCACAGTTCAATCCCGGCCAAAGTCTCGCGCACGCTGATACGCACTTCGCCCAGACACAGGCGATAGGCGTTTTCCAACAGGTTGCCCATCATTTCCAGCAACGCGCCCTGCTCGATCGGCACGTAGCAATGCTCGGGCAGATCGAATGCCACCCGTACATGTTTATCGCGGTAAACCTTGTCCAGCGTGTCGCAGAGACTTTTGAGCACCGGTTGCAGCCGCACCTGGTGCCGCACCAGTCCGCTTTTGCGCAGGCTGGCCCGTTGCAGTTGGTAGCTGATCTGCTGGCTCATGCGTTCGATCTGGCTTTGCAGGACCCAGGCCTGATCGCGTTCTTCGGGACGTTGCGCCATGTCTTCGCTGACGCCTTGCAACACCGCCAACGGCGTTTTCAGGCTGTGCGCCAGGTCATCGAGAGAGTCGCGATAGCGGCTGCGCTGTTGACGCTCACTGTGCAGCAAGCGGTTGAGCGAGCCGGTCAGACGCAGCAACTCGCGCGGATGTTGTTCGGTCAGACTCTCACGAGTGCCACCTTCGATTTCGTCGAGTTCCTGACTGAGCCGACGCAAGGCTTTAAGACCCCAGGTCAGGCCGATCCACAGCAGCGCCAGCAGCACGAGTAAGGCAGCGCCGAAGCCCAGATAGAGATTTTCCCGCAAGCCTTCGAGGGTGGTTTCGTACTCGCGCACCGGTTGCAGGGCGACGATGCTGAACGCCGCGCTTTTGCCGCCGAGCAGTTTGACTTCGACGTCGTAGACGAAGAATTCCTGGCCGTTGCTTTCGCGGATCCGCGCGAACTCGTTGCCGAGGCCGTCGTAACGTGGCTTGTAGTTGATCTGCTCTTCCTGGGTAGCTTTCGAGCGCCAGACCAGATGCCCTTCGCGGTCGTAGATGTAGCCGAGCAAACGGAAGTCGGTGAGGTTGAAGCGCTCATCCGGCAGTTGCGTCGGCATCACCAGTCGACCGTTTTCAATGCGTGCAGCCGAGATCAGCGTGGTGACGTCCGAGGCCAGCCGCTGCTCGATCGAGTCCTGCAAGGCCAGGCTGAACGCGCCTTGCATTGCCGGCAACAAGGCGAGCATGAACAACACCGCCAACGTAGTGGCGGCGAGCATCAAGCGAACGCGAAGGGAACGAATCAAGTGCAACGCTCATTGAACAGGTAGCCGAGGCCGCGCACGGTGTCGATCGGCTTGAACCCGGCCGGGCCTTCGAGTTTGCGCCGCAGGCGGCCGACCAGTACTTCGATGACATTCGGATCGCGCTCGTCGTCGTCCGGATAGAGCTGTTCCATCAAGCGATCCTTGGGCACCACTTGCTGGTGATGACGCATGAGGTATTCAAGGATGCGGTATTCGTAAGCGGTCAGCGCCAGCGGTTGCTCATCGAGGGTCGCCTGTTTGCGATTGAGGTCGAGCAGCAACGGCCCGGCAACGATGGTCGACTGGGTGAACCCGCTGGAGCGACGCAGCAAGGCATTCAGGCGCGCGTCGAGTTCCTCGAACTGAAACGGTTTGACCACGTAATCGTCGGCGCCAGCGGCGAGGCCTTCGACCTTGTCCTGCCAATTGCCACGCGCGGTGAGGATCAGGATCGGGAAAGTCTTGCCCCCCGCGCGCAACTGGCGAATCAGGTCCAGACCGCCCATGCCCGGCAGGCCGAGATCGATCACCGCCAGGTCAAAGTTGAACTGTCCGGTCTGGTACAGCGCCTCTTCGGCATTGGCCACGGATTCGACGACGTGGCCACTTTCCGTCAGGCGGGTTTGCAGGTGATGGCGCAACAGCGCTTCATCTTCGACGACCAACAGTTTCATGACTTCTCCTAATCACTTGAAATCTCCACAACCACCTGTGGGAGCGAGCTTGCTCGCGAAGGCGGTTATTCAGTCAACGATGATGTTGAATGAAACATCGCTTTCGCAGGCAAGCTCGCTCCCAAAGGACTCCAAGGCGATTCGCTCCTTAGAAATTGTAGTTGGCCGACAGATAAGTCTGCGCGCTGCTATTGAGATCCAGCGAGCCCTGCTTGCTGCCACCGCTCTCTTTCATTTCAGTGCTGGCGTTGCTCATCAGATAACGGTAACCGAGTTCGACCGAGGTGTTCTGCGAGACTTGCTGCAACACACCGAACTGACCGCCGACGGCGTAACCGATGTCACTGTCGCGGCTGTAGCCTGGCGAATCCTGAGTCAGCTTGGTCAGACCGGCCGTGGCGCCGCCAAACAGTTTGGTGCTGCCGCCCACCGGGTAGAACAGATCGTAGCTGCCGAGCAGATTTTCCTGACGCAGTTTAATGCCATTGTGCGAGCCCGACACGTTGTCGTAGGTAGCGTAGTAGCGACCCTGACTGTTTTGCTGACCGAGGCGCACGCCGTAAGTGTTGTTGCCGTCGATGGCGCCGGTGGCGTTCGGGTGGTCGAGGTTGTTGTTCAGTGCGTGGGACTTGTCGATCTTGTCGCTGGTCTGGCCGAACGTCAGGCCGGCAAAGTTGCTGGTGTCGTCGGCGTTGGCCGCGATGCTGGAGCCTAACAGGGTAAATGCCAGCAGCAGTTTGTTAAAACGAGTCATGGGTATTTCCTCTTTCACAGTTGCTGTTTGGGTATGGCGCAAGGTTACTGCCCCTCCCCTGTACCGCCCCTGAACCGTCTCTGAACCTGACCTGAACCAAATGAACTAGGCTGTTTTGACCCTTTATTGTCAGGAGACCCGACCATGCGCCTGTTCCTCGCCCTCACTTTGCTGGCTGTCAGCAGCCTCACTCAGGCTGCGATCAAGACTGAAGAAATTCCCTATAAAAGCGCCGATGGCACCAACCTGATCGGCTACTACGCCTACGACGACGCCATCAAGGGCAAACGCCCAGGTGTCGTCGTGGTGCACGAATGGTGGGGCCTGAACGACTACGCCAAGCGCCGCGCACGGGATCTCGCCGCACTCGGCTACAGCGCCCTGGCGATCGATATGTACGGTGAAGGCAAGAACACCGAGCACCCGAAAGATGCGCTGGCGTCCATGCAGGCGGCGACCCAGGATGCAGCCGCGTCCAGCAAGCGCTTCGAGGCGGGGCTGAATTTATTGAAGAAACAGCCGCAGACCGACGTGAATAAAATCGCCGCCATCGGTTACTGCTTCGGCGGTGGCGTGGTGCTCAACGCAGCGCGGCAAGGTGAGCCGCTGGCGGGCGTGGTGAGTTTCCATGGCGCGCTGGCAACCAAAACCCCGGCGACGCCCGGCAGTGTGAAGGCGAAGATTCTGGTCGAGCATGGTGCGTTGGACAGCATGGTCACCGCCGATAACGTCACGGCGTTCAAGTCAGAAATGGACAAGGCCGGGGCTGACTACAAGTTTGTCAGCCTGGAGGGCGCCAAGCATGGTTTCACCAATCCGGATGCTGATCGTCTGAGTCATGGCGAACACGGCGGCCCGGACATCGGGTACAACAAAGCGGCGGATGAAAAATCCTGGGCGGACATGAAAGCGTTCTTGCAGAAAATCTTCAGCTGATCAGAGACACCGTGGCGC
The DNA here is from genome assembly GCF_949768005.1 of Pseudomonas sp. IT-347P. NCBI lineage: Bacteria > Pseudomonadati > Pseudomonadota > Gammaproteobacteria > Pseudomonadales > Pseudomonadaceae > Pseudomonas > Pseudomonas sp. IT-347P. The sequence continues at coordinate 20,690 of NZ_CATKPQ010000057.1, read as the reverse complement.
GGCCTTCGCGAGCAGGCTCACTCCTACAATTGAATGTGTTCCCCTGTAGGAGCGAGCCGGCTCGCGATAGCTTCACCGCTATCTCGACCTTGGCCCGACTAACCGGCAAAATGCCCGCCATGAATCTTGCCCCCGCTCTCCCCGCCTGCTGCACCGCGCTCGACAGCCACTGGCCGTTGCCGACGGTATTGCCCGACACCGTGCTGCTCAGCACTCATTTCGACCCGGCACAACTGCTCGGCGACGATTTCCAGCGCAGCGCCGTTATTGCGCCGCCGAGCATTCAACGCTCGGTGGCCAAGCGTCAGGCAGAATTCCTCGCCGGACGGATCTGCGCCCGCGCGGCGTTGCAGCAATTGGAAGGCAGCAGCGTGGTGCCGGCCATCGGTGAAGACCGCGCGCCGATCTGGCCAGCACACATCTGCGGCTCAATCACTCACAGCACCGGTCGTGCCGCGGCGATAGTCGCCAACAAGCAGCACTGGCGCGGTTTGGGCATGGACCTGGAAAATCTGCTGAGTAGCGAACGTGCCGAGCGGCTGGCCGGAGAAATTCTCACGCCAGCAGAGATGCAACGCATGGCGGCCGGGTCGCGGGAGCAACTGGCGCTATGCGTGACGCTGACGTTTTCGGTGAAAGAAAGCTTGTTCAAGGCGCTGTATCCGATTGTGCAGAAGCGCTTTTATTTCGAGCATGCTGAAGTGCTCGAATGGACGGAGGCGGGTCAGGTGCGTTTGCGCTTGTTAACGGACTTGTCGGCTGAATGGCGCAACGGCACTGAACTGGAGGCGCAGTTCGGGGTGCGGGATGGGCAGTTGTTGAGTCTGGTCAGCATCAAGGCCTGAAATCTTTCGGTGCCTGCAAGGGCCTCTTCGCGAGCAAGCTCGCTCCCACAGGAAACCGCATTTCAAATGTGGGAGCGAGCTTGCTCGCGAAGGCGGCATCGCGGCCACCACAAGAATTACCGGCGTTCCTGATTCCTCGGCCAGCTCAGGCTAAAGCAAGCCCCACCCAGACTCTTGCTCTTGCCAATGATCGCCCGGCCGTCGTGCCAGTGAATGATCCGCCGCACAATCGACAAGCCCAAACCATGCCCGCCCGACGCCCGCGTACGGCTGTCATCCAGACGCAGAAACGGCGTGAAAATCCGCTCCCACGCCACTTCCGGCACGCCCGGCCCGTCGTCCTCGACGTCGACCCGACAGCGCAATTGCCCGACCTGATAACTTACCGTCACCTTCGAACGGGCATGGCGCATGGCGTTGCTCACCAGGTTCTGCAACGCCCGATGCAGATAACGCGGCTCGGCTTCGACCCAGGCATCATCGTTATCCGCCGCAGACAGGCACAAACCACGCTGCACCGTGACCTCGGCACGCAACGGCGCCAACTCTTCAATCACTTGATTGACCAGCGCATCCAGATCAATGCGCTGGAAGGTCAGCGCCGGTGAGCCTTGCTCCAACCGCGCATAGGTGAGCATTTCATCGACCAGCTTATCGAGGTCTTCGATGTCGTGATCCATGCCCTCGCGGTACTTTTCCAGCGCTTGCGGAGTGGTCGCCGAACCGATCATTTCCAGACCGAAACGCAGACGCGCCACCGGCGTGCGCAACTCATGGGACACCGCGCGCACCAGTTCGCGCTGGATCGCCAGCAACTGTTGCAAGTGCTCGGCCATGCCGTTGAACGCCGACGCCAGGCGCCCGACCGAGTCGGCACCGCGCGCTGGCACACGGGTTTCCAGGCTGCCCTTGGCGATGCGCGTGGCCGCTGCTTCGAGGCCGCGTAAACGCCGTTCGAGCTGGCGCACCAGCAGATACACGATAAGGCCGATCAGGGTCAGGCCGAGTGCGGCGATCAACACCAGCCATTCCGGCGGGTACGGGTTCATCTGATACAGCGGCCCGATCTCCAGCACCCACGGCGTGCCGACCATGCCGGCGAACACACGGATCGAATCACCGCCCTTGCCCAGCGCCATCACCGTGTCGCCTTCGGCCACACGGCGGCTCTGATCTTCATCCATGTCGGCGTCATTCACCGTGACCAGGCGCAAATCGAAACCGAAGCCCTTTTCTTCCTTTATCTGCGCGAGGCGTTTGGGTTGTTCGCCAACAGGCACGCGCACCAGTTCATCGGCCAACAGGTAAATGGTCGCGCGGGCCAGTTGCTCGCTGATCTGCTGCACTTCACCGGTGAGGACGAGTTGTTCCTTGTCACTGACCAGCCGGTAGACCTTCGCCGCGTGGGGTCCGGTCTGCTCGACCAGGGCCTGACCCCGCTGCACGCGGGTGCGCTGGGTCAGATCGAGATCGGTCTCGGCAAACTTCTTCAGCGCCAGCGGAATCCCCAGCAACCGCTCCCACACCAGCAACGCACGATGGCGTTCGGTTTCGTTCATCGGTTGCAGGTTGTCGGCCATCAGCGAGAACGTGCCGTGGGCCAGCCGCTCGCGATACTGTTCGCTGCGTACCTGATTGAGCAGATTCAGCGCCAGCACGCCGAGCACAGCCACCAGAATCAGCGCTGCGCACATGCCGCCGTAGATGCGCAGGAAGATCGAGTTCACAGCGGCAGGTCTACACAGGCTTCAGGTACGAACAGGTAGCCTTTGCTGCGAATAGTCTTGATTAGCCGTGGGTGGTCGGGGTCGTCGCCGATTTTCGGGCGGATGCGCGAGATGCGCACATCAATCGAGCGGTCCTGGCCGTCATAGCCGATGCCGCGCAGGGCGGTGAAAATTTCTTCCCGGGACAGGATCCGCCCGGCGTTGGACACCAACAGCCAGAGCAGATCGAATTCGGCGCTGGTCAGCTCGATGCCGTTGTCGCTCAGCCACGCTTCGCGCAAGGCGTTGTCGACCACCAGCGGGCCGAATTGCAGGCGCCGGGATTTTTCGGCGAGCGGTTCAGGTGTGTCGCTACGGCGCAGCAGCGCCTGGATTCGCGCCAGCAACAGCCGTGGGCGCACCGGTTTGCACACGTAATCGTCGGCACCGAGGTCGAGGCCCTGAATCTGATCGGCATCGTCGGTGCGGGCGGTGAGCATCAGAATCGGCCCGTCATACTGATTGCGCACCTTGCGACAGATGCTCAGGCCATCTTCGCCGGGCAGCATCAGGTCGAGGATCACCAGATCCGGCTGCTCCTTGATGATCCGCGCCGCCGCCAGTGCACCGTTGCCTTCGATGTCCACGCACAGTCCGTTGGCTTGCAGGTAATCGCGCGTCAGTTCGGCCAGTCGCTGGTCATCCTCGACGATCAAGACCTGAAAGGCTTGTTGCTCCACCGGTGACCTCTGCTTTCTATTGTTATTAATAAAGGAGGAACATCTGACTCGACACAATTCCCTGTGGGAGCGAGCCTGCTCGCGAAGGCGTCGTATCAGCCAACATCCGAGTCAGATGACCTACCGCATTCGCGAACAAGCTCGCTCCCACAGTTTTAGATCCTCCCGTGCTTTTGTCATGTTTCTGGAGGATAAGAATGCCTGCGCATGGGCCGATTGTATAAACGGCGTTCAGCCAGAACACAAGTCGGTAAATGCGTTCGGACAAGGCGGTTTTTTGTGATAGGGTTCGCGCCCTTAAAAATCCGCTGAAGCGTTTTTCCCGGTGGAAAAGCAGTGACAGACGGTCTAGCTCAGCAGGTTCGCGGCCTACACGCGAATTCCGGATTTCTTACACAATTTACGCACAGGTTTATCCACAGCTAGTACGTTGCAAGCACCCTTGAAACGCATTATCTTGTAGCACGGCGCGGGGAGAGACCCTACATATGGGGTTTTCCGCTCAAACGCCCAACCACATTTAGGGCCTGAAACTCAAGTGCTTTATTGCCAGTTTCCGGTTGAACCAAGCAAGTTTTTCAAAGCCCAAACCGCACTTGCGGATGGCACCGTTTTTTAGGCCGGAAACGACCGGAACGGTACGGGTGTTGCAGTCATTACTGTCACCCTGAAAGGAGTTTGGCTCGAGCCCTGGCTCGGCGCCAAAGACTTCGGCAAGGATGCGGCGTTACAAGCCTTTTTCCTACTGTTCCGAAGTTGTTACGCCGACGCTTGTCGGTTGCAGTGCTTCGGTACAGAACGGTGAGCACCATGACGGTGCCAAACAAACATAGAGAATGTGGAGACCACCCCCCATGCAAACCGACACAACTCGCGAGAACCCGCAGGGCACCTTGCCGCAGGCCGCTGATTCGAATTCGGATCTGGCAGCCACCGCGCCTGGTCAACTGCGCGTGATCAAGCGTAATGGCACTGTCGTTCCTTACACCGATGACAAGATCACCGTCGCTATCACCAAAGCGTTCCTCGCAGTTGAAGGCGGCACCGCTGCCGCTTCGTCGCGAATCCATGACACCGTTGCCCGTCTGACCGAACAGGTCACCGCGACTTTCAAGCGTCGCATGCCGTCGGGTGGCACTATCCACATCGAAGAAATCCAGGACCAGGTCGAACTGGCCCTGATGCGTGCCGGTGAGCAGAAAGTCGCGCGCGACTACGTGATCTACCGTGACGGTCGTTCGAAAGAACGCGCTGCCCACGCCCCGGCCGAAGAAGCGGTCAACGCGCACCCGTCGATCCGCATCACCCGTGCCGACGGCAGCCTGGCGCCGCTGGACATGGGCCGCCTGAACACCATCGTCACCGAGGCCTGCGAAGGTCTGGAAGAAGTCGACGGCGACCTGATTCAGCGCGAAACCCTGAAAAACCTCTACGACGGCGTGGCCCTGACTGACGTCAACACGGCGCTGGTGATGACCGCCCGCACCCTGGTCGAGCGTGAGCCGAACTACTCGTTCGTGACCGCCCGCCTGCTGATGGACACCCTGCGTGCCGAAGGTCTGGGTTTCCTCGGTGTCGCCGAGAGCGCCACTCACCACGAAATGGCCGACCTGTACGCCAAGGCTCTGCCGGCTTACATCGCCAAAGGTATCGAGTTCGAACTGCTGAACCCTGTGCTGGCCTCCTTCGACCTGGAAAAACTGGGCAAGGCGATCAACCACGAGCGTGATCAGCAATTCACCTACCTGGGCCTGCAAACCCTGTACGACCGTTACTTCATCCACAAGGATGGCGTGCGTTTCGAACTGCCGCAGGTCTTCTTCATGCGTGTGGCCATGGGCCTGGCGATCGAAGAGAAGCAGAAAGAAGACCGTGCGATCGAGTTCTACAACCTGCTGTCGTCCTTCGACTACATGTCGTCGACCCCGACCCTGTTCAACGCCGGCACCCTGCGTCCACAGCTGTCGAGCTGCTACCTGACCACCGTGCCGGATGACCTGTCGGGCATCTACCACGCGATCCACGACAACGCCATGTTGTCGAAATTTGCTGGCGGCCTGGGCAACGACTGGACGCCGGTGCGTGCACTGGGTTCGTACATCAAGGGCACCAACGGCAAGTCGCAAGGCGTGGTTCCGTTCCTCAAAGTAGTGAACGACACCGCTGTAGCCGTTAACCAGGGTGGCAAGCGCAAAGGCGCTGTGTGTGCCTACCTGGAAACCTGGCACATGGACATCGAAGAGTTCATCGAGCTGCGCAAGAACACCGGTGATGATCGTCGTCGTACCCACGACATGAACACTGCCAACTGGATCCCTGACCTGTTCATGAAGCGCGTCTTCGATGACGGCAAGTGGACCCTGTTCTCGCCATCCGAAGTGCCGGACCTGCACGACCTGACCGGTAAAGCCTTCGAAGAACGCTACGAGTACTACGAAGCCCTGACCGAATACCCAGGCAAGGTCAAACTGTTCAAGACCATCCAGGCCAAAGACCTGTGGCGCAAAATGCTGTCCATGCTGTTTGAAACCGGCCACCCATGGCTGACCTTCAAAGATCCGTGCAACCTGCGCAGCCCGCAGCAGCACGTGGGCGTGGTTCACAGCTCGAACCTGTGCACCGAGATCACCTTGAACACCAACAAGGACGAAATCGCCGTTTGCAACCTGGGCTCGATCAACCTGCCGAACCACATCGTTGACGGCAAGCTGGACACCGCCAAGCTGCAACGCACCGTGAACACCGCTGTACGCATGCTCGATAACGTGATCGACATCAACTACTACTCGGTGCCACAAGCGAAGAACTCCAACTTCAAGCACCGTCCGGTCGGTCTGGGCATCATGGGTTTCCAGGACGCGCTGTACCTGCAGCACATCCCTTACGGTTCCGACGCTGCCGTCGAGTTCGCCGACAAGTCGATGGAAGCGGTCAGCTACTACGCGATCCAGGCGTCCTGCGACCTGGCTGACGAGCGCGGCTCGTACGAGACGTTCCAGGGTTCGCTGTGGTCCAAAGGCATCCTGCCGCTGGATTCGCAACAGATCCTGATCGAGCAGCGCGGCCAGAAATATATCGATGTCGACCTGAACGAAACCCTGGACTGGGCACCGGTTCGCGCCCGTGTACAGAAAGGCATTCGCAACTCGAACATCATGGCCATCGCACCGACCGCGACCATCGCCAACATCACTGGCGTCTCGCAATCGATCGAACCGACCTACCAGAACCTGTATGTGAAATCGAACCTGTCGGGCGAATTCACCGTGATCAACCCGTACCTGGTTCGCGACCTCAAGGCTCGCGGTCTGTGGGACTCGGTCATGATCAACGACCTGAAGTACTACGACGGTTCGGTTCAGCAGATCGAGCGCATCCCGCAAGAACTCAAAGAGCTCTACGCGACCGCGTTCGAAGTGGACACCAAGTGGATCGTTGACGCGGCCAGCCGTCGTCAGAAGTGGATCGACCAGGCCCAATCGCTGAACCTGTACATCGCTGGCGCCTCGGGCAAGAAGCTCGACGTGACCTACCGCATGGCCTGGTACCGTGGCCTGAAAACCACTTACTACCTCCGTGCCCTGGCCGCGACCAGCACCGAGAAGTCGACCATCAACACCGGCAAGCTGAACGCTGTTTCCAGCGGCGGCAACCACGGCGACGATTCGGTTCTGGCAGCACCTGCCGGTCCAGCTCCAGTGCCAAAGGCTTGCGCCATTGACGAGCCGGATTGCGAAGCTTGCCAATAAGCTGAGCCGAGTCAGGCGTTGCGAGACGCCTGATACTCTCCGGGCAAAAGAAACCCTCGACAGACTTTGGTGTGTCGGGGGTTTTCTTTTGCCCACCATTTACCTGTAGGCGCTGTCGAGTGAAACGAGGCTGCGATCTTTTGACCTTTATTGCTGCCACCAAGGACCGAAAGATCGGCCTAACACGGCCCCAGCCTTAGGCAACTCTTACAGAGGTTGAGTGCAACTGACAGAAGGGCAACGGATAAGCCCACAAAACAACCGCACATAAAAAAGCCCCTCAAAAGAGGGGCTTCCTTACAACCAGAAACCAGAATCAGGTCATCTGAATGATGGTCTGCATGATGGTGCTCTGAGTCGAAATGGTCTTGGCGTTCGCCTGATAGTTGCTCTGGCCCTTGATCAGGTCTACCAGTTCGTTGGTCAGGTTAACGTTCGACTCTTCCAGCGAGTTGGAAGCGATCGAGCCCAAGGTACCGGTTTCCGGTGCGTCGTAGCCCGGGATACCCGAAGCGAACGTCTCTTTCCAGCTGGTACCACCGATTGCCTGCAGGCCTTGTTCGTTGGTGAAGCTGGCCAGTGCAACCTGACCGATGGCCTTGCTCTGGTTGTTGCTGAAGTTGGCAAACAAGGTACCGGTGCCGTCGATGGTCAGGTTGGTGATCTGGCCAGTGGCGTAACCGTCCTGAGTCGGAATCGAACGCGCGGTGTCAGCGTTGTACTGAGTGGTCTTGGCCATCGAAATGGTAATACCGGCCGGGTTGGCAGCCGCACCGTTAGGCGTAAAGGTGCCATTGACCACATTCCCCGGCACCCAACCTTTGAGCGTCAGGTCGCTGCTGATAATTGGGTTCGGCGCCGGAGCCGGCAAGGTGCTTGGCGTACTGACTTGGATCAGTTTGCCCGCCGAGTCAAAGGTCATGGTGGAGGCCACCGGCGGAGTGGTTTTCGGATCGCTACCGGTAGCATCCGGGTTGCGACCGTCTACCAGTGTGTACACCTTCCAGGTGTTGTCACCGGTTTTCACCACATACTGATCCATAACATGCGAGTTGCCCTGCGAGTCATAGATCGGAGTGCTGAAGTTTTTGGTGTACGTCTCAAGCTTGCTCGGATCAAACTTGCCGGCCGCCACTGTGTCGTCGATCTTCGGCGCAGTCGAGTTCAAGTTGATGCTCGAAGTCACCAACGAAGTCGATTTCGGCGCCAGGTTCGAGGTATCAATCTTCAGGTCGGTCAATACACCGTTGATGATCTTGCCGTTGGCGTCCACACCGTAACCCTGCAGGCGCGAGGTGTAGTCGGTGTTGGTGATGTAACCGGCGTTGTCGACCTTGAACGTACCGGCACGGGTGTAGGACACCGAGCCGTTGTTGCTCATGGTGAAGAAGCCCGAACCGTTGATACCCATGTCCAGCACGTTACCGGTGTTGTTGATGTCACCCTGGGTGAACTGTTGGGACACGTTGGCCAGGCGCACGCCGTTACCGATCACTTTGCTGCCACTACCCAGGCGAGTGGCCGAGTAGACGTCTTCGAATTCTGCACGGGACGATTTGAAACCGGCAGTCGCAACGTTGGCGATGTTGTTGCCGGTCACGTCCAGTTGTTTGTTGGCTGCATAGAGACCGCTAAGGCCGATATTGAAAGACATATTCCACTCCTGTGCCGGTTAGTCGGCTCTATATACCAATGGTTTGTACTTTGGACAGGGCAACCGTGCCCTTGCCGGACAGGTTGAGCATCAGCTCGCCGCCGGTCTGGCTGATCGTCACGCTGGTGACGGTGGCCGGCAGATAGGTCGCCATATCGGTCGAAGTACCATTGATCGATGCGTTGGCTTTGACGGTATAGGTACCGGTCTTGACCAGATTGCCGTCCTTGTCCTTGCCGTCCCAAGTGAAGCTTGCATTGCCTGCGGCGCGACTGCCCAGATCGATGGTGCGAACCACCGCGCCGCTGCTGTCGGTGATGCTGACGGTGCCGCCGGCGATCGACGACGGAACGGTGACCGAGCCGGTCATGCCTTTGCTCGGATCGTCGAGCTGAACTGTGTTGGTCTGCACGATCACGTTGCGGCCAACCAGCGACGACGCCTGCAAGGCTTGCGACGAGTTGTAGTTGCCGGCCAGCGAACTGACGGTGCTGTTGAGGGTGGTAATCCCCTCAAGGCTGCTGAACTGCGCCAACTGCGCAACGAAGGCGCTGTTGTCCTGCGGATCGAGCGGGTTCTGGTTTTTCAGCTGGGTGACCAGCAGTTGCAGGAACGCATCCTTGCCCAGTGCCTGGCCGCCGGTAGCGCTGTTGGTCGCCGAAGCAATGCCACCGGTGGTCGAACTGGTCTTTTTCGACGAGTTCGCCAGGATGTCATTCATGCTCAGGCTGCTGGTGGTATCGGAAACACTCATGGCAGTCGCCCCTTATTACTGACCGAGGGTCAGTACCTTCTGCATCATGGTTTTGGCGGTGTTCATCATTTCGGCGTTGGTCTGGAACGACCGGCTCGCGGAAATCATGTCAGCCATCTCTTCCACCACGTTGACGTTCGGGTAGTAGACGTAGCCTTTGGCGTCGGCCGCCGGATGGTTCGGCTCATAGCGCGCTTCGAGGTTGCTCTGGTCTTCAACCACACCAAGTACCTGTACGCCTTGACCGGCCGCATCCTGGCTCTGGAACAGCGAGTTGCTGCCGCTGTTCTGACCGCCCTGGAACATGGTGGCGAACACCGGGTGACGGGCACGGTAGGTCTGGTCGATGCTCGATGAAACGGTTTCGGCGTTGGCGATGTTCGAGGCCACGGTGTTCAGACGCGTGGTTTGTGCGCTCATGCCGCTGCCGGCAATGTTGAAAACGCTGGACAGGGACATGGATTACTCTCCGCGCAGGGCTGACACCAGCCCTTTGAATTTGCTGTTGAGCAGGGTGAAGCTGGCCTGGAAGCCGACGGCGTTTTCCGCGTAGTTCGACTGTTCCAGTTGGGCGTCCACGGTGTTCTGGTCGATCGAAGGTTGCATCGGCGTGCGATACAGCAGCGATTCGTCGCCGTTGCCCAGACCTTCAGCTTCGATGTGACGGCTGTTGGTCATGTTCAGGGCGATGGTGCCGTTGGCGTTTTTCTGGGTCTGTGCTTCAAGCACTTTGGAGAAGTCCAGATCCCGCGCCTTGTAGTTCGGGGTATCGGCGTTGGCGATGTTGTTGGCCAGTACTTCGGCACGCTGGGCGCGGAAGCCCAATGCCTTTTCGTGAATGCCGAGCGCTTTATCGAAGCTGATGCTCATGTCGGGAACCTTCAGGTGACCGGTTTTTCGTAACTGAGCTTTAGCAAGCGCCGTGCCAAACCATAAAAGCCCCATAAACCGGGGCTTTGCCGGGAGTCGGCAAAGCGGCAATGCCAGAAAAGCGGCAACCGGTTTCCGCTGGATGCCGCTTTTCTGCCGCTTGCCTCCTCCCTCACTACCACCGCCGGACAACTGTGGGAGCGGGCTTGCTCGCGAAGGCGGCGTATCAGAAAACCAAATATTGACTGACACACCGCCTTCGCGAGCAAGCCCGCTCCCACAAGGGGATTTTTGGTGGTTTGGGAGATAATTCAGGCACAAAAAAACGGAAGACCTTTTGGGGTCTCCCGTTTTTATTGCTACTGCAATCATTTCGCCTGGTAAATGATCCCCGGGCTGCACTGAACCATCTGGTAGTGATCCGGCAAACCGTTCAACGCTTCGGAGGCGCCAAGGAACAGATAACCGCCCGGCTTCAACGTGCTGTGAATGCGCAACAGGATGTCTTTCTTCACTTCGGCAGAGAAGTAGATCAACACGTTGCGGCAGAACACGATGTCGAACTTGCCCAGCGCGGCATAGCTGTCGAGCAGGTTGAACGAGCGAAATTCCACACGGTTCTTGATCGGCGCCTTGATCACCCAGCGTCCCGGCCCTTTCGGGTCGAAATAGCGTTGCAGGCGTTCCGGCGACAGGCCACGGCCGATGGCCAGGCTGTCGTACTCGCCGGTCTTGCAGTTGTTGAGCATGCTGCCCGACAGGTCGGTGGCAACGATCTGCACGCCCATCTTCAACTGGCCAAGATTGCTGCGCTCGAACTCGTCGATCGACATCGACAGCGAATACGGTTCCTGACCCGACGAGCAGGCTGCCGACCAGATCCGCAGGCGCTGGTTGGGGCTCGCCTTGATCGCTTCCGGCAGTACCTTGTTCTTCAAGACTTCAAACGGATAGGTGTCACGAAACCACAGGGTTTCGTTGGTCGTCATGGCATCGACCACCTGCTCGCGCAAACCGCTGCGCGGCTGGGTCTGGATGCGCTGAACCAGCTCACCCAGGGACTTGATGCCTTGCTGCTCCATCAGTTTGTTGAGACGGCTCGAGACCAGATACTGCTTGTTTTCACCGAGCAGAATGCCACAGGCTTTTTCCAGGAAGACCCGGAACTGTTCGAAATCCAAATTACCCGTAGACAATGATGCCGCCTCTTAAATCGTGTTGACCGCCAGGAGCAAAACGCGCCTAGCTGATATCTGCTGCTTTGATCCGGTCGACTACCCGGGATGCGAGGTCATCAGGACGGAATTTGGCCAAAAAGTCATCAGCACCGACTTTCTTGACCATCGCCTGATTGAATACCCCCGACAACGAAGTATGCAGGATGATATGAAGCTTTTGCATGCGTGCGTCGCCGCGGATTTCCGCCGTCAGGGTGTACCCGTCCATCTCCGGCATCTCGATGTCGGAAATCATCATCAGGAACTCTTCTTCCGGCTTCTTGCCCTCATCGACCAGCTTGCGCAGGTAATCCAGCGCCTGCTTGCCGTCGTTCAGCGCCACCACTTCGACACCGATGGTCTGCAGACAACGCGTGACCTGCTTGCGCGCCACCGACGAGTCATCGACCGTCAAGACACGCAACGACAGTGCCTTGGTCTGGGTCTCGACATCGACCACGCCCACCGAAATCGCTTCCGGTGTCGGCGCAACTTCGGCCAGCACTTTCTCGACGTCGATGATTTCGACTAACTGATTGTCCACCCGAGTCACAGCGGTCAGGTAATGATCGCGACCCGTGCCCTTGGGTGGTGGATGAATCTCTTCCCAGTTCATGTTGACGATGCGCTCCACCGAGCGGACCAGGAAACCCTGCGTCTTGGTGTTGTACTCCGTGATGATCACGAACGGGTTGTTCTTGTCTTTCAACGCTCCGGAACCGGTGGCCATCGCCAGATCAAGGATCGGAATGGTCGCCCCCCGGATATTTGCCACCCCGCACACGACAGGACTGGACTTGGGCATCAACGTCAGCGACGGGCACTGCAACACTTCCCGTACCTTGAACACGTTGATTCCGTAGAGCTGCTGACCGTCAAGACGGAACAACAACAGCTCCAGGCGATTCTGCCCCACCAGTTGCGTGCGCTGGTTCACCGAATCCATTACACCAGCCATGCCCCAGACTCCTACACCAACGCCAAGTGTTGTTGCGACGCACATTCATTGCTAAACGGCACGGCGCTTGCTTTTTAACTTGCATGAACGCTCAAACGACATTTTTTCGACGCCTGACATCACCTCTCCGCAGAGGGTTTTGTGCTGCGTCTGCCATTTGCTGCTTTTTCGCTGGCAGCCCTGCCATTGCTGATGCGGTTACCTTGCCTGACATGCTTATCGGCGTCACTCAGGGCTTTCTTGAATTCACCGTAGAAGACTATCTGGCTACCAGTCAAACGGAAGGCCGTTACGAAATCGAAGTAAACCAGCTCGATCCCCGTATGCGCATGCCTATGTGCGACAAGGAATTGACAGCCACTTTGGAGAGCCCAGCACGTCCGCTGGGCCGGGTTACCGTGAAGGTTCGCTGTGAGGGCGCCTCGCCCTGGACCGTGTTCGTGCCCGCTCAAGTCCGCCTGTTTCGCGAGATCGTAACCACTACGCGCCCGCTCAAACGGGCCGGGATTATAGAGCCGCAGGACGTGACCTTGCGGGAGCGCGACATCAGTCAGATCAACCAGGGCTTTCTGACCTCCGTTGACGAAGCGATCGGGCAAAAATTGACCCGACCAACGGTAGCCGATCAGGTCATTACCCTGGTTCATCTGGAACAGGCGGAAGTCATTCGCAAGGGCGATCAAGTCGTGATCACCGCGCGCAGCGGCACACTCGCCGTGCGCATGCCCGGCGAAGCGCTGGCCAATGGCGGTTTGAAAGAACAGATCCGGGTGAAAAACCTCAACTCGCAACGGGTCATCAAGGCGCAAGTCACCGCGCCGGGCCAAGTGGAAGTGGCGATGTAGAAAACTGGCGCTGGCCCCGGCTGTTCCCTAAACTGTGCCGCAGCAGGACACGCGCCGGCGCATGCAAGGCTCATTGCAAATGTGCCTAAAGTTTTCCAGGGGATGGCCGAAAACATGGCAAGCGTCCAAATTCCCAGAGGTTTTTATCATGGTCATCGATTTCAGCCGTTTGAACAGCTCCTCGTCAGTTACAGGCAGTACACGTACCAGCAACGCCAAGGAAACCGCCGAAACCGGCACCTCTGCGCCGCTGAATACCCAGGCCGAACCGGCCAGTACCGCAAAAAGCGGGGAATCGGTACACCTCAGCAATGAGGCTCAACAGTTGCAGAAGGTCACTGACAAGCTGCGCGATCAACCTGCTGTCGACAAAGCCCGTGTGGCCGAGTTGAAAGCCGCGATTGCCGATGGCAGCTATAAAGTCGACAGCAACCGTGTAGCCAGCAAACTGCTCAACTTCGAAGCCCAGCGCTAGGCTTTTGCCGGCGCCAGGCTTTTGGACGCTTAAAACCCAAGGCCAGCCATGCACGACACTAACTTATTGCAATTGATCAACGACGACTTTGCTCCAGCTCAACAATTGCTGGAGTTACTGCAAACCGAATCCCTCGCGTTGCACGGTCGCGACATGCCGTTGCTGGAAGAAATTCTGGCGCACAAACAGGCACTGATCATTCTGCTTGAACAGCATGGCCGCAAGCGCAGTGAAATCCTCGCCAGCCTCAATTTGCCGACCGACCGTACAGGTCTGGCGCAGTTGGCCAGCCAATCGAGCATTGGCGACCAGTTGCTGACGCAAGGCGACGCATTGACCGACCTGATTGCCCAGTGCCAGGCGGCCAACCTCAAGAATGGCCAGTCGATCCAGATCCAGCAGGCCGCCACGGCCAATCAGCTGAAGATCCTCACCGGTGGTGAGGCGCCGGCCCTGTATAACGCCAGCGGTACATTTGCCAAACCCGCCACACCGCGTCCGCTCAGCCAGGCATGAGCCGTTGATGCGCCAGCACTATCTACCTGCGAAACATGCTGGCAAAATGCTGGCTAGTCGTCATATTTTGTCTGGAGATTGATAAACCGTGTCCAACGCCCTCAGCGCGGATGATGCTCCGCAGCCCCCTAAGGTGCTCACCACGCCACTGGAAATCTCCAGCAACCTGCGCCAGCTGCAAGACAGCCACGATCCGCTGATCATTACCTTTCATGAGCGCAGTCAGCGCTTCCAGAGCTATCTGATCAAAGTCGACCGCGACAGCGCTTCGATCGCCCTGGACGAGATGATCCCGCGTGATGGCGAACGTTTTCTGCAGGCCGGAGAGCCGTTCAAGGTTGAAGGCTTTCATGATGGCGTGCGTATTGCCTGGGAATGCACCGGCAAGCTGAATATCGAGGAATCCGACGGTGATCGCTTCTACACCGGCGAGCTGCCGACCGAAGTGGTTTATCACCAGCGCCGCAATGCCTTCCGGGCTGCGTTGAAACTGACCGATCTGGTCAGCGTTGAGCTGGGCGGGGAAAAGCTCAAATCGCCTCTGCAGGGCAAGCTGCTGGATATCTCTGCGACCGGTTGCAAGTTCCGTTTCGACGGCGATATCACTGACCGTCTGCAACTGGGCCAGGTCTATGACCGATTGATCGCCCCGCCGCTGTTCGGTAATCAGCCGATTTCCGTCGAACTGCGCTATCTGCACTTTGAAGAAAAACTCAACATCACTTTTGCCGGCCTGCGCTTCCACAACATCAGTGGTCAGGCAGCGCGCAACGTTGAGCGTTTCGTGTATCAGTTACAGCGGGAAGCACGCCGCTTCGACAAAGACGATCTTTGATTCGTCGCGATCAATAAGAAGGGCAGTCCTTGGCGGGACTGCCCTTTTTTATGCGCGGTGTTTTTTGTTCAGTTCAGGGTCTGCCGCCGCTGAGATCGGGCGCAGGCGTGTCGGTGTCAGTGTCGCGATCCGGTTCGACCACTGCCGCTGGCTCTGGCTGAGCCTCAGATTCAGGCTCTGGATTTGCCGGTGTCTGCACAGGGTCCTGCACCATCTGCTCCTGCACCACTTGCTCGTCTACCCGAGGATCGAGAGCCGCCACCAGCGGCGAGCTGGACATGCTGTCGGGCATGGCCACGTGATGCAACGGCGCGTCGTCGACCTGATGCAGATTGGTCACGGCTTTCGGCCGGATTCGCCACACCAGCACCAACGCGAAGAAGCTGAAGAACGCATACAGGCTCTGGCTGCCAAACAGCTTCATCAGCACACCCGCGAGCAACGGTCCGATGCTCGCACCCACCCCGTAGGTCACCAGCAGCATCGCCGTCAGCGACACACGACGATCGCCTTCGACGTGGTCGTTGGAGAACGCCACCGCCAGCGGATACAAGCAGAATTGCACCAGCGAACAGAGGAAGCCAACCCCGAACAGCACTTCCAGCGGGACCTGCGGCAACACCGCCAATGGCAACGCCGCCACCGCGAGAAATCCGGCAAAGCAGCGAATCAGCAGCGCCCGGTCGTAACGATCGGACAACCAGCCCAACGGCCACTGCACCAGCAGCCCGGCAAAAATGCAGCTACCCATGAACAGACCGACCTGCTCGGTCGACAGCCCTTGTTGCGAGGCATACAGCGGCGCCAGACCGTAGAAAGAGCCGATGATCAAACCGGCACCCAGTACCGTGCTCAACGACTGCGGCACCCGCTTGATAAAGAAGCGCGGCTCCATCGGCGCCGGATGCAAAGGCGCCGGGTGAATCCGTCGTGTCAATGCCACTGGCACCAGACACAGCGCAAAGCACAGGGCGACCAGCATCAGCAGTTCCAGGCCCAGGCCCGGATGCATGACCAGAATCAGTTGGCCGAGCACCAGCCCCAGATACGAAGCGATCATGTAACCGCTGAACACCAGGCCACGCTGATTGGCGTCCGCCTGCTCGTTGAGCCAACTCTCGATCACCATGTACTGGCACATCATGCCCAGACCGACGATGGTCCGCAGCACCAGCCACGCCGGCAGCCAATCGACCAGACCATGACCAAGCACCGCCGCCCCGACGATCCCGGCGCAGGCTGAATATGCTCGGATATGCCCGACCCGGGCGATCAGGCGGTGGCCGATCTTGCCACCCAGCACCAGGCCGAAATAGTTGGCCGCCATCAGCGCACCGACCCACAGGCCGTCGACATTGTCAGCAGCCAGACGCAATGCCAGATAAGTGGATAAAAGGCCGGAGCCGATCAACATCATCAGCGAGGCGAAATACAGGGCTCGAAAGGATTTCCAGATTTGGCGCATCGGCGTTCCGAGCGGCTCCTTGCAGTAAATATCGGACTACCAGAACGATAGCCCGATGGCGGCGGTACGTCAGGCCTGGGCTGCTAGAACACGCCGTTCCCAGGGAGTGATTTCATCAAAGAAGCTAGTCAACTCCATGGTCTTCGAAGCGATGTAGCCTTCGATGAACTCCGGTCCGAACAGTTCCCTCGCCAATTGGCTACGTTTCAGACGTTCGAGCGCGGCATGCAAGGTACACGGCAGCGCAAGATTGTCCGGCACTGCGAACTCGCCCTGAATCGCCTCGCTCGGTTCCAGCTCATGCTCGATGCCATGCAAACCAGCGGCAAGACTCGCGGCGATCGCCAGATACGGATTCGCGTCGGCGCCCGGCAAACGATTTTCCACCCGACGGGCAACCGGCGAACTGGCCGGAATTCGCAGCCCGGCCGCCCGGTTGTCATGGGACCAGCAGGCGTTGTTCGGCGATGCGTACGGATGGCACAGGCGCTGATAAGAATTCACATTGGGTGCAAACAGCGCGGTGAAATCGGCCATGCCCGCCTGCTGACCACCGATGAAGTGGCGGAACATCGCCGTCGGCTCACCGTGTTCGTCACTGAAGACATTCTTGCCGCTGTCGATCTCGACGAGGCTCTGATGAATATGCATCGAACTGCCCGGCGTGTGTGCCAGCGGCTTGGCCATGCACACCACGGTCAGGCCGTGCTTGAGCGCGACTTCCTTGAGCAGATGCTTGAACAGGAATGTCTGGTCGGCCAGCAACAGTGGATCACCGTGCAGCAGATTGATCTCGAACTGGCTGACGCCCATCTCGTGCATGAAGGTATCGCGCGGCAAGCCAAGGGCTGCCATGCATTTATAGACTTCGTTGAAGAACGGTCGCAGACCGTTATTGGAACTGACGCTGAATGCCGATTGGCCATCTTCGCGACGTCCGTCGAGCCCAACAGGTGGACGGAACGGCTGGGTCGGATCGGTGTTCGGCGCGAAGACAAAGAATTCCAGCTCGGTCGCCACCACCGGTGCCAGGCCGCGCGCGGCGTAGCGGGCGATGACTTTCTTGAGCTGACCGCGGGTCGACAGGTTGGAGCTTTCGCCGGTCAGCTCGTCGGCGTCGCAAATGGCCAGGGCACGGGAGTCATCACTCCATGGCAAACGATGGATCTGGGTCGGCTCGGCAATCAGGGCGAGATCGCCGTCGTCGCTGCCGTAAAACCGTGCTGCCGGGTAACCGCCCATGATGCATTGCAACAGCACGCCACGCGCCAGTTGCAAACGCCGTCCTTCAAGGAAACCCTCGGCGGTCATCACCTTGCCTCGCGGTACGCCATTCAAATCAGGCGTAACACATTCAATCTCATCAATGCCGGTCAATCGCTGCGCGAGTGAACGCTGGCCATCGGTTGTCATGACGCAATCCTTGTTATTGTGCGAGCCGCGAACGGCGACCCGAACAAAATAGGCACCGGCTGTTCGGAATATCAAGCAACGTCAAACAAAAACCTGTGTCACGGCAGATAAAGGTTGAACACCCCGCCGCCAAGCGGTCCGCCATTGCGGATTTCGGTGCGCCCTTCGACACCATTGCGCTGATGCAGCGCCGCGATGCGATTGGCGAAATACAAACCGAGCCCGGTGCTGCCACTGCTGTGATTGATGCCCTGCACATAATCGGCCTGGCGCTCGAGCATCTCGGCAGGGTAACCGTCGCCGTCATCATTGATGCTCAGCACCAATTGCCCGGCTTCGTCACTGACGGTGATCAACAGCGATTCGCGCGCATAACGAATGGCGTTGTTGATGCAGTTGCCCAGCACCGAAGCAATCAGCTCTCGGTCGAAGAAACCCAAAGGGCTCAGCGGATCGACTTCATAGGTGGCGATGATGCCGCGGCTGGCGAACACTTCTTGATGCGCCGCCAGTTGCGCCTCGATGAAGTCATCGAGTTCGTGATACGCCGGTTGCAGCGGCAGCTGATTGACGCCGAGCTTGTACAGCCCGAGCAACTGCACGAGCATGCCGTTGAGGTGGGCAAACTCGAAGTCAATGACGCCCTGCTCCGAGCCCTCGCGCAGGTCCTGGGGCAAACGTCCCAGCCATTGGCTGTGGGCCTGCATCAGCATGGCCAGTGAGTTCTTCATGTCGTGGACGGTGGAGGCAATCACCGTGGAAAAATCCAGTGCCTGCTCGTCTAGGTTCATTCGCCAAACGCCTTGCTTTTCAGCTTCTGATAACGCGCATAACGCGCGTCGGTGTCGGGCATCAGGCCGACCATTTTCAGGCAGGCCCGACATTCTTCCAGCTCCGCCGACGGCAGACTGGTGTCAGTACCGTGGAGCAGCGACTGGGCCATGTTCAGCGCGATACTGATGTTCTTCGGTTGCATCTTCAGCGCCTTGCGGAAGACCTCGCGAGCCTCCACCAGGTTGCCGGTCTTGTACACACGCACGCCTTGACGGTTGAGATCGGCAGCGGCGTTGCTGGAACTGAGGATAGTCGGGTCATCGGTGAGCTTGGCGATGTCTTTCATCACTGCCGGATCGTCACCGTAGATCTCTGCACAGCTCTTGAGCATCGAGGTGCCCGCCTCGGCCTGCCCGAGCATCTGCAATTGCTTGGCGACCAGCAGCGCCGCCTCGGGACTCATGAACTGCTCCATGCCGTCGAGGCGCATCAGCGCTTGTTCGGTGAGCTTGTCAGCGGTTTCCGCGTCATTGAGCAACAGACTGGTGGCCTTCATCAGACGCGCGCGAATCTGCAGGCCGGGGTCGGTCGGGTTCTCTTTTGCCACTGCACTGAGCGTGGTGTTGATCTCCAGCCGTGTGCGGGTGTCGAGACCACGCTCACTGCCTTTGCTGATCAGCGCGTGAGCCAGGCCGAGATTACTTTCCGGATCCTTGAAGCGCGATTGCGCACCCTGCGCCACAGCCTGACGATAGGCGCGCGAGGCAGTGTCGAAGTCTTCGTTGGCCATTGCCAGTTTGCCCAGCAATGCCTGCCGGCGCACCGCCAACGGAGACAGGCGAATAGCTTCTTCCAGCACACGCTGCGCACCTTTGCTATCGCCTTCAGCGACCAGTACATCGGCCATGCCGTCGTACAGCGCCGGCATCATCGGGAACACTTTCAGCGCCTTTTCATAAACGCCCTTGGCTTGTGCGACCTGGCCACGCTTGAACAGCAATTTACCCAACCCGGCAAACGCCCAAGGCAACGGTCGGTCGGCAATGATGCTGTCGTAGAGGCGTTCCAGCGCTTCGTTCTGATTCATATCGCGCAGCGCATCGGCGCGATAACGCAGGCACAGCGGTGCATAGCGAATGTCCTGTTTGCACAGGGCGATGCAAGCGTTGAGCACCTCAACCGGTTTACCGCGGTCGAGGGCTTGCAGAATCGGTTTGAGCAAGGTCTTGCGTTGCTCGAGGCGTTCCAGGCGCTGGGCCAGACCGGAGCGGTTGAACGGCTTGGTGAGGTACGCATCCGGCTCGTGCTCCAATGCACTGAGCACCATCGCCTGACTAGTCTCGGCCGTCACCATGACAAACACCGCTTCATGGCTGATGAGCTTTTCCGACATCAGGTCTTCGAGCACTTGTTGGCCGTTCTTCTTGCCATCGCCGAGATGGAAATCCTGCAGGATGAAATCATAGGACTTCTGCGCGCACATCTTCAGCGCCTGCTCACCGGTGTCAGCGGTGTCGACGTCTTTGACCCCAAGCTCGCGCAGCATTGAACGTACGGAACTGCGGAAATCCGAAAAATCATCGACGATCAGAAAACTTTTTTGGTGATACGACAGCATCGAAGATTTCCAGGCAATTGAAGTGAGGGCAGTTTCAGGCGCGCAGATGATAGCTGGCGGCCAGATGCTATCAAGCGATATAGCGCGACTTTGAAGTCACCGAATGGGTTATCGGCCAGAAGTGGCGTTCTCTGAAGCGAATCCTTCAAGAATCTGCGGCCACAATTAATTTTCTGTGCAGGCGGTAGGCGTGAAAAAAGCCCCGGCAGATGACTCTGTCGGGGCTTTTAGCGAGCGCCTTCTACGAGGGCGTTTA